>CAVTEZ010000023.1:0-24234 GCA_963733755.1 uncultured Actinomycetota bacterium | reverse complement strand
ATACAGCAGGGTCCGCCGCAGCATGTCGGGCTCGACCCGCCCCTTGACCAAGTAGTCCTGTGCACCGCCGGCGACCGCCGACACCCCGAATTGTTCGTCAGCCAATCCTGTCAGCACGACCACCGGAAGCGTGGCATCCCACTCGGTGACGCGGGCGATGCCATCGAACCCGGTGGCATCTGGCAGATGCAGGTCTAGCAGGACGCAATCCGGGCGCTCGCGGGCGAGGACACCTTCGGCGTGCGCCATCGACGGCGCCCACTCCACCCGGATATCGGCGGCAGAGTCTGCGATCAGCTCCTCGACCAGCACCGCATCACCGCGGTCGTCCTCGATCAACAGCAGCGACAACCAGTGTTTGTCGGGTGCGGGATCAAGGTGGCTATGCGGCACCGGAATCGACCCAGGTTCGTTCAGCACAGGCTCGATCAAACATGTCCTCCACGCCCCTCGACGCGCCAACAGTAACCCGAACGCTGGGTATTTGCCGGAATCACCGCCTAATCTCTGAGAGCTCCATCTCGGGTCGACCTCTGCCCGCATCGTCGTCGCGCTGGGTTTGATTGCGCGGCTCGCCCCCTCGCCGCTACGCGGCTGGGCGGTACCCCCACCTCGCCCCGCCGCAGTGGGCGCATCGTCGCCACGCCTAGGCTTGGGGGATGCAACGAATTATCGGAACGGAGGTCGAATACGGCATCTCGTCGCCGTCGGACCCGACCGCCAACCCGATCCTGACTTCGACGCAGGCGGTGCTGGCCTATGCGGCCGCCGCCGGTATCCAGCGTGCCAAGCGCACCCGCTGGGACTACGAGGTCGAATCGCCGCTGCGTGACGCGCGCGGTTTCGACCTGAGCCGCTCGGCGGGCCCGCCGCCGGTAGTCGACGCCGACGAGGTCGGCGCGGCGAACATGATCTTGACCAACGGCGCACGGCTGTACGTCGATCACGCGCACCCGGAGTACTCCGCACCGGAGTGCACCGACCCGCTGGACGCGGTGATCTGGGACAAGGCCGGCGAGCGGGTGATGGAGGCCGCCGCCCGTCACGTCGCGAGCGTTCCGGGCGCCGCCAAGCTGCAGCTATACAAGAACAACGTCGACGGCAAGGGCGCCTCCTACGGGTCACACGAGAACTATCTGATGAGCCGGCAGACGCCGTTCTCGTCCGTCATCTCCGGGCTGACGCCGTTTCTGGTGTCCCGCCAGGTGGTCACCGGCTCCGGGCGGGTCGGCATCGGGCCGGCCGGCGACGAGCCGGGCTTTCAGCTCTCGCAGCGGTCCGATTACATCGAGGTCGAGGTCGGGCTGGAGACCACGCTGAAGCGCGGGATCATCAACACCCGCGACGAACCACATGCCGACGCAGATCGTTACCGGCGGCTGCACGTCATCATCGGTGACGCGAACCTCTCCGAGACCTCGACCTATCTCAAGCTCGGGACCACGGCACTGGCGCTCGACCTGATCGAGGAAGGCCCGGCGCACGGTATCGACCTCAGCGACCTGGCGCTGGCCCGGCCGGTGCACGCCGTCCATGCGATCAGTCGCGATCCGTCGCTGCGCGCCACCGTTGCCCTGGCCGACGGCCGTGAACTGACTGCCCTTGCGCTGCAACGGATTTACCTGGATCGGGTAGCGAAGTTGATCGACAGCCGCGACCACGACGCGCGCGCAGCCGACGTCGTGGAGACCTGGGCGCACGTGCTTGACCTGCTCGAGCGCGATCCGATGGAGTGCGCGGAGCTATTGGACTGGCCGGCGAAGCTGCGACTCCTCGAGGGTTTCCGTCACCGGGAGAACCTGAGTTGGTCGGCGCCGCGACTGCACCTGGTCGATCTGCAGTATTCCGATGTCCGGCTCGACAAGGGGCTGTACAACCGGCTGGTGGCGCGCGGTTCGATGAAGCGCTTGGTCGGCGAGCAGCAGGTGATCGACGCGGTGGACAACCCGCCGACCGATACCCGGGCCTACTTCCGGGGCGAATGCCTGCGCCGCTTCGGCGCTGATATCGCGGCGGCCAGCTGGGACTCGGTGATCTTCGACCTTGGTGGCGACTCGCTGGTGCGTATCCCGACCCTGGAGCCGCTGCGCGGCAGCAAAGCGCACGTCGGGGCGCTGCTGGATTCGGTGGACAGCGCGGCCGAACTGGTGGAACAGCTGACTACATGAGCGGCCGGACACCGGGCTTTCGCCCGGGCATTACCGCTATTGACCGGTAGGGTGGAGAAACCGACGGGCGTGTATCACAGCCCGATGACGATGCAGGAGGCAGCGATGGCCCAAGAGCAGACCAAGCGCGGTGGTGGTGGCGGCGATGACGACGACCTCACTGCCAGCACGGCCGCGGGCCAGGAACGTCGCGAAAAGCTGACCGAAGAGACCGACGATCTGCTCGACGAGATCGACGATGTTCTGGAAGAGAACGCCGAAGACTTCGTCCGCGCATACGTCCAAAAGGGCGGACAGTGACCTGGCCCCACCGCGATCGCCTGGCCACCAACTCTGCCCTTCCCGGAACCGCCTCTGGCGGCCTCTCCTCTTTTACTGACTATTTGCGCCGCGAGGCCCCGGAGCTGCTGCCTGCGCGCATCGGTAGCGCAGACGCGATCACGCCGAGTTCTGCGTTGCCGCACGGAACGACGATCGTCGCGCTGAAATACCCGGGTGGGGTCCTCATCGCCGGCGATCGGCGTTCGACTCAGGGCAACATGATCGCGGGACGCGATGTGCAGAAGGTGTACATCACCGACGACTACACCGCGACCGGGATCGCGGGCACTGCGGCCATCGCGGTCGAATTCGCGCGCCTCTACGCCGTCGAACTCGAGCACTACGAGAAGCTGGAAGGAGTGCCGCTCACCTTCGCGGGCAAGGTGAACCGGCTGGCGATCATGGTGCGCGGCAACCTCGCCGCGGCGATGCAGGGTCTGGTAGCCCTGCCGCTGCTCGCCGGTTTCGACATCGACGATCGCGATCCGCAGAAGGCGGGCCGCATTGTCTCCTTCGATGCTGCCGGTGGCTGGAACGTGGAAGAAGAGGGTTACCAGTCGGTCGGCTCGGGCTCGATCTTTGCCAAATCATCGATCAAGAAGTTGTATTCGCAAGTGACGGATACGGATTCGGCGCTGCGGGTCGCCGTGGAGGCGCTCTACGACGCGGCCGACGACGATTCGGCCACCGGCGGGCCAGACCTAGTCCGTGGGATCTTTCCGACCGCGGTCACGATCGGCATCGACGGTGCCGCCAACGTAGCCGAGCAGCGCATCGCTGAGCTGGCGCGGGAGGTTATCGAAAGGCGCTCCCGTGCTGATACTTTCGGCCCGGATGCAGATCGCGCGGGGCGTGATTCATGAGTTTTCCGTACTTCATCTCGCCCGAGCAGGCGATGCGCGAGCGAAGCGAGCTCGCCCGCAAGGGCATCGCGCGGGGCCGCAGCGTGGTCGCACTGGCCTACGCGGGCGGCGTGCTGTTCGTCGCCGAAAACCCGTCGCGCTCGCTTCAGAAAGTCAGTGAGCTTTATGACCGCGTGGGCTTCGCTGCCGTCGGCCGGTTCAACGAGTTCGACAATCTGCGTCGCGGCGGAATTCAGTTCGCCGACACTCGCGGCTACGCCTACGACCGTCGCGATGTGACTGGCCGGCAGCTGGCCAACGTCTACGCGCAGACGCTGGGCACCATCTTCACCGAGCAGGCCAAGCCGTATGAGGTCGAGCTGTGTGTAGCCGAAGTCGCTCACTACGGCGAAACCAAGCCGCCCGAACTGTATCGGATTACCTACGACGGCTCGATCGCCGACGAGCCGCATTTCGTCGTGATGGGCGGGACCACCGAGCCGATCGCCACCGCGCTCAAGGACTCCTACGCCGAGAACGCCAACCTGGCCGACGCGGTGCATATCGCGGTCAACGCCCTCGAGGCGGGCAGCGCCGAGGGGCCCGGCAACGATCAGCCCGCCCTGGAGGTCTCGAACCTGGAGGTCGCCATCCTCGACGCCAACCGGCCGCGCCGCGCGTTCCGGCGCATCACCGGCGCGGCGCTGGAGCGGCTGATGCCCGAACGCAACGGCTCTGGGTCGGAGGACGATCCAGCGGAGAAAACGTCGAAATAGGTTCGGGCCCGTGCTGATCGGCTTATTTCTCGCGCTGGGCTGCTCGGTGTGTTACGGGACCGCGACGGTTTTGCAGGCTGCGGCGACCCGCTCGGTGGATGCCGGCAGCAGCGATTCCGGAGTCGATGCGGCCCTGCTGCTGCGCGCGTTGCGGCAATGGCGTTATCTGGCCGGCATCGGACTCGACGGCCTGGGCTTTTTACTGCAAGTGGCGGCGCTTCGGTTGGTGCCGATTTACGTCGTCGCGGCGGCGATCGCCGGGTCGCTCGCCGTCACCGCGATCGTGGCGGCATGGGTGCTGTCCACGCGGTTGTCTCCGGTGGAGTGGGCCGCCGTGGCGGTGGTCTGCGCGAGTCTGGCGATGCTCGGTCTGGCCGCCGGGCCGGAGGGATCTGGGCACGGACCGCCCCAGCTGGGCTGGGCGCTGCTGGTGATCGTCGCCGGCGTGTTCGCCGCCGGTGCGGCCGCGGGCCGGCTGGGTGACCGCACCCGCGCCCTGGTGCTCGGGCTGGGGGCCGGCGCCGGCTTCGGCGTTGTCGAGATCGCCGTCCGCCTGATTGATTCGATCGACCTGACGAAGGGCACTTTTTATACCAATCCCGCCGTCTATGCGGTGATCGCTGGTGGGGTGGCCGGATTTATGCTGCTCACCTCCGCGTTGAGCCGCGGATCGGTGACTACCGCCGTCGCCGGGATGGTTATCGGCGAGACGGTCGGCCCGGCTCTTGTCGGGGTGGCGTGGCTGGGCGACCGAACCCGCGCGGGCTTGGGCTGGATGGTGGTGGCCGGGTTCGTGGTGGCAGTCCTGGCGACACTGGCGCTCAGCCGTTTCGGCGAGGCGCCCGAACCCGCCGAGGCGTGAGCGGCATTTCGAAAGCGGACAGACAGCAAGCGCTTTCAGGTCGTTGACCGGCTGCCCACGCTCGCTCTGCCGAAACGGGCGATCGGAGCCGGTGGTGTGTGTCGCTGGGAATCCGGCCGACTTCCCGGCGGGGGCTTCCGCACCGGTTGCCCCTTCAACCAGTACGCTCGAATTGTGCAGCGACGGATCATGGGCATCGAGACCGAATTCGGTGTTACCTGCACATTTCACGGCCACCGCCGCCTGTCGCCCGACGAAGTGGCCCGCTACCTGTTTCGACGGGTGGTCTCCTGGGGCCGCAGCTCCAACGTTTTCCTGCGCAACGGGGCACGGCTGTACTTGGACGTGGGCAGCCATCCCGAATACGCCACCGCCGAATGCGACAGCCTGGTACAGCTGGTCACCCATGACCGCGCGGGCGAGCGGGTGCTGGAAGACCTGCTGATCGACGCCGAGCAGCGGCTGGCCGACGAAGGCATCGGCGGCGACATCTACCTGTTCAAGAACAACACTGACTCGGCGGGCAACTCCTACGGCTGCCACGAGAACTACCTGATCGTGCGGGCCGGCGAGTTCTCCCGGATCTCCGATGTGCTGCTGCCGTTCCTGGTCACCCGGCAGCTGATCTGCGGCGCCGGCAAGGTGCTGCAAACGCCGAAGGCCGCCACGTTCTGCCTGTCGCAGCGTGCTGAGCACATCTGGGAAGGTGTCTCGTCGGCCACCACCCGCAGCCGTCCGATTATCAACACCCGCGACGAGCCGCACGCCGACGCCGAGAAGTATCGGCGTTTGCACGTCATCGTCGGCGACTCCAACATGTGCGAGTCCACCACCATGCTCAAAGTGGGCACCGCCGCACTCGTGCTGGAGATGATCGAAGCCGGTGTGGCGTTCCGGGACTTCTCGCTGGACAACCCGATCCGCGCCATCCGCGAGGTCAGCCACGACGTCACCGGCCGGCGGCCGGTGCGGCTGGCCGGCGGGCGGCAGGCCAGCGCACTGGACATCCAGCGGGAGTACTACGCGCGCGCCGTCGAGCACCTGCAGACCCGCGAGCCCAATGCCCAGATCGAGCAGGTCGTGGATCTGTGGGGTCGCCAGCTGGACGCCGTGGAGAGCCAGGACTTCGCCAAGGTCGACACCGAAATCGACTGGGTGATCAAGCGCAAGCTGTTCCAGCGCTACCAGGATCGCTACGACATGGAGCTGTCCGATCCGAAGATCGCCCAGCTCGACCTGGCGTACCACGACATCAAGCGCGGCCGCGGAGTCTTCGATCTGCTGCAGCGCAAGGGACTCGCGACGCGCATCACCACCGACGAGGAAATCGACGCCGCCGTAGACCAGCCGCCGCAGACCACTCGGGCACGGTTGCGCGGCGAGTTCATCAGCGCCGCCCAGGCCGCAGGTCGCGATTTCACCGTCGACTGGGTGCACCTCAAGCTCAACGACCAGGCTCAGCGCACTGTGCTGTGCAAAGATCCGTTCCGGTCGGTCGACGAGCGCGTCAAGAGGCTGATCGCCAGCATGTAGCCAGAAGCTCCTCAGCCGGCGAAGCCGGTGAGGAGAATCGGGCACTGCGTTGGCGAAACGAATCGTATTGCTCTATAGGCGATTTGAGGCATATCAAGACTTCTGAACTGGAGGTGGCCTGCCGCCCTCGTCGGCGGCAGGCCCGCGGCAGGAACGGTTACTTGAATACGTCCTTGACGTTCTCGCCAGCTTTCTTCAGGCTGGATTTGGCTTGGTCTTTCTTTCCTTCGCCTTCAGTTTCCTTGTCGCCACTAACTTTTCCGGCCTGTTCTTTGGCCTTACCGGCAATGTCTTCAGCGGCGTTCTTGGCTTTATCGGTGAACCCCATGAGTGTGTCCCTTCTTTGACGGTCGACCGCGGACTGCGGATGACCTTGCTACGAGCCCACGTTGGGCTCGTAGCTGACCCGCATCCGGTTCAGCCGGTTGCGGGAGATCGTGCTATTCCACGCATTGACCGAAATGCCGGCCGTCTCGACGCAGTTGCTCACTTGTCGGCGAACCGCACAAAGGGTTGCGCGAAATAGATGGGTAGCGCCGGGTTTTGGCGCAAAGTTGACGGATTCCGTTGGAATCGGAACATCGAATGCGACGAGCCGCGTCGGAATTTCGTGAAGTCAGATGAGATGTCCTGAGTGGGCGTGTGGCCCGGAGCTCGTGACTGGAACCCCTGCGGACTGTCTGATTAACAACCACCCTTGACGCTACGCGCCGACGGGCCATTTGGCGAATGACGAGTAGGTGCGCGCTGCGAACCGCTGCCTGCCGGAGAGCTGCCCTTGAGGCGCTCGAGACGTCGTCATTTGTCACTGGTCGACGCGGCGAACCCGACTTGGCTGTACCGCACGCCTAAGCTGCACGGGTGACGGTTTCCAAAGTCGAAAGAATGATGAACCTCGTCATCGCGCTGTTGTCCACCCGCGGCTACATCACCGCAGAGAAAATCCGGTCCAGCGTGGCGGGGTATGCGGACAGCGCCAGCGACGAAGCGTTCTCGCGCATGTTCGAGCGTGACAAGAACGAGTTGCGCGATCTCGGCATCCCGCTGGAGACCGGCCGGGTGTCGTCGTTCGACCCGGTCGAGGGTTATCGGATCAACCGCGATGCCTATGCGCTTCCGGCCGTCGAGCTGACTGGCGATGAGGCGGCCGCCGTCGCCGTCGCCGTCCAGTTGTGGGAGTCGCCGGAGCTCATCAACGCTACTCAAGGCGCGCTGCTCAAGCTGAGGGCGGCGGGCGTTGACGTCTACCCCGATGCGCCCGTCGCCATCGCGTCACCAGCCGGGAGCATGGGGCTGCGTGGGTCCGAAGGCGTTCTGAACGCATTGTTGTCGGCGATCGGCGCCGGGCGGGCCGTGGAGTTCCCGCACCGGCCGTCACGCACCGAGCCCTACACCGTGCGCACCGTCGAGCCATGGGGCGTCATCACTGAGAAGGGACGCTGGTATCTGGTTGGACACGACCGTGACCGCGGCGCCACCCGGACGTTCCGGTTGTCCCGCATCGGCGACGAGGTGAAACCCATCGGCCCCACCGGGGCGGTCATCCCACCCGACGGGGTCGACCTGCGCGAGATCGTCGCCGAGGCAGTCGCCGACGCACCATCCGGCGTACGGGCTCAGGTGTGGGTGGCCGACGGACGGGCCACCGCGTTGCGGCACATCGGCACATCGCTGGGCGTCCGCCAGCTCAACGGCCGCGACGGCGAGGTCATGGAACTCGACATCGGCACTACCGGCCGCCTGGTTGGGGACATCGCGGGTTACGGCGCCGATGCGGTGGTGCTGGAGCCCTCATCGCTGCGCGATGACGTGCTGGAACGGTTGCGCGCCCACGTCGGGGAGGAGGAGCGGCGCCGATGACTCCCGTCTCGACGCGTCTGGTGCGGTTGCTGAACATGGTGCCCTATTTCCAGGCCAACCCGCGGGTCACTCGCGCCCAGGCCGCGTCTGACCTGGGAGTTTCACTCAAGCAGCTGGGGGAGGACCTTGACCAGTTGTGGCTGTGCGGCCTGCCCGGCTACGGCCCGGGTGACTTGATCGACTTCGAGTTCACCGGCGACACGGTCGAGGTGACGTTTTCCGCGGGGATGGACACCCCGCTGCAGCTGACCTCGCCGGAGGCCACTGGCCTGCTGGTAGCGCTGCGGGCGCTCGCCGATATCCCGGGCGTGGTCGATCCGGAGGCGGCGCGCAGCGCGATCGCCAAAATCGAGGCGGCGGCCGGAGCCGCCGGACACGGAAACGACATCGCCGCGGTCGACGAGCAGGCGCCCGTCGAAAGTCAGGCCGCCGCCGCGGTGCGCGCTGCCGTCCGGGACAGCCGGGCGTTGACCATCGACTACTACGCCGCCTCGCACGACACGCTGACCACCCGGATCGTCGACCCGATCCGGATCGTGCTGGTCGGCGACCAGAGCTACCTCGAGGCGTGGTCGCGGGAGGCGGAAGGCGTGCGACTGTTCCGGTTCGACCGAATCGTCGACGCCAGCGTGCTCGACGAGCCTTCTGCGCCACCAGAACCCGCGATGCAGGCGCCGCCGGACACCTCGCTGTTCGACGCCGACCCGGCGCTGCCGTCGGCGAGGTTGCAGCTGGCGCCGGTGGCCTCGTGGATGTTCGAGTACTACCCGATGCGTCTGCTGCGGGAGCTGCCCGACGGGTACTGCGAGGCGGCCATCACCTACGCCTCGGAAGACTGGATGGCCCGTCAGGTGCTGGGCATGGGGTCGGCGGTGCGCGTGCTTGAGCCGGAGTCGCTGGTTGCACGGGTGCGTGAAGCCGCGGTGGCGGCGCTCGAGTCCTACCAGGCTGCGGCGCGGTCCGGCTGATGAACCGACGACTGCGGTAGCATCGTGGAGACGTCTGGAGGTAAACAAAAGTGAATGCTCTGACTCCGGGTCACCTGGCTATCATCGCGGTCCTGGTGATTGTTCTGTTCGGCGCCAAGAGGCTTCCCGACGCCGCTCGCTCGCTGGGCAAGTCGTTGCGGATCTTCAAGTCCGAGGTGCGCGAACTGCAAAGTGACAACAAACCCGAAGCGTCCACCACCCAAGCCGCGCCGGCTCAGCCGGTGCATTCCGAGCGGGTAGAACCGCCGGCGGCTGACGGTCGGTCGGCCTAGCCTCGCACCGCCCCGCGGCGCCCGAGCGCCTATTCACTGTGCGCACCTCCGGTTTATTCAGGCGGCTAGATCCGCGATCCCGTCGTAGCCGCACCAATCCCGACGCGACCATGTCGCTCGTTGACCATCTCACCGAGTTGCGCGCGCGGCTGCTGATCTCGCTGGCGACGATCACCCTCACCACCACGATGGGTTTTGTCTGGTACTCCCACCCGATGTTCGGGCTAGAGAGCTTGGGCGAGTGGCTGCGCCACCCGTATTGCGCGCTGCCACCCTCGGCGCGGGCGGACATCGCCAACGGCCAGTGCCGATTGCTGGCCACGGCGCCGTTCGATCAGTTCATGCTGCGGTTGAAGGTCGCGTTGACGGCCGGGGTGGTGCTGGCCTGCCCGATCTGGCTGTACCAACTCTGGGCGTTCATCACCCCGGGGCTGTACAAGAAGGAGCGCCGTTTCGCCGTCGCGTTCGTCGTCCCGGCGGCGCTGCTGTTCGTCACCGGTGCGGTGCTGGCCTATCTGGTGCTGGCCAAGGCGCTGCACTTCCTGCTGACCGTCGGCAGCGACGTGCAGGTGACCGCGCTGTCCGGCGACCGGTATTTCGGGTTTCTGATCAACCTGCTGCTGGTGTTCGGGGTGAGCTTCGAATTCCCGCTGCTGGTCGTGATGCTCAACTTCGTCGGCGCGCTGACCTACGCGCGATTACGGTCGTGGCGGCGCGGCTTGATCTTCGCAATGTTCGTGTTCGCAGCGATTTTCACACCGGGCTCCGACCCGTTCTCGATGACGGCACTGGGGCTGGCGCTGACGCTGCTGCTCGAACTCGCCATCCAGATCGCCCGCGTGCACGACAAACGCAAAGCCAAACGCGAAGCGCTGACCGCTCTCGCCGACGACGAAGCCTCGGTCATCGACCCACCGTCTGCGGTCGGGGCGCCGTCGAGCATCGCCGGACCTCATGACGACATCACCTGACGCGCCCATACCGGGCGAATTAGCCCGGTTCACAGCGGAATTGGCATTTGAGCTCGACGGCTTTCAGCGCAGGGCATGCGCGGCGCTCGAGAGCGGCCACGGCGTTCTGGTGTGCGCCCCGACCGGGGCCGGTAAGACCATCGTCGGCGAATTCGCGGTGCATCTGGCGCTGGCGTCCGGTGGAAAATGCTTCTACACCACGCCGATCAAGGCGCTGAGCAATCAGAAGCACAACGATTTCGTCGCGCGCTACGGAAAAGATCAAATCGGGTTGCTCACCGGCGACCTGTCGGTGAACGCCGGCGCCCCGGTTGTGGTGATGACTACCGAGGTGCTGCGCAACATGTTGTATGCGGATTCACCTGCGCTGCGCGGTCTTTCGTATGTGGTGATGGACGAGGTGCACTTCCTGGCCGACCGGATGCGCGGTGCGGTGTGGGAGGAAGTCATCCTGCATCTGCCCGACGACGTGCGCCTGGTCAGTCTGTCGGCGACGGTGAGCAACGCCGAAGAGTTCGGCGGCTGGATTCAGACCGTGCGCGGCGACACCTCGGTGATCGTTGACGACCACCGGCCCGTCCCGCTATGGCAGCACATGCTGGTCGGCAAACGGCTTTTCGACCTGTTCGACTACGAAGCCCACGAGCCCGGCGATCGGCGGCAATCGGTCGTGAATCCAAACCTGTTACGCCACATCGCCCATCGCCGTGAGGCCGATCGGCTCTCGGACTGGCGTGCCCCGCGCCGCCAAGGCGGGAGGGGTGGTTACGGACGCCCCGGCCGGTCGGGTTTCTACCGGCCGCCGTCGCGGCCTGATGTGATCCGCATGCTGGACGCCGACGGCCTGCTGCCGGCGATCACCTTCGTGTTCTCCCGGGTCGGCTGCGATGCCGCGGTGGCCCAGTGCCTGCGGTCGTCGCTACGCCTGACCACCGAAGCGGACCGGGCGCGGATCGCCGAGGTCATCGACCACCGCTGCGGTGACCTCGACGATGCCGACTTGGCGGTGCTCGGCTACTACGAGTGGCGCGAGGCGCTGCTGCGCGGCATCGCCGCCCATCACGCCGGACTGCTACCGATATTTCGGCACACCGTCGAGGAGCTGTTCACCGCCGGGCTGATCAAGGCCGTCTTCGCCACCGAAACGCTGGCACTGGGCATCAACATGCCAGCACGCACCGTGGTGCTGGAACGACTGGTGAAGTTCAACGGAGAGCAGCATCTTCCGCTGACGCCCGGCGAATACACCCAGCTCACCGGGCGGGCCGGCAGGCGCGGTATCGATGTCGAGGGTCACGCCGTGGTGCTGTGGAACCCCGGCGAAGACACCAGCGAGCCGGCGGAGGTCGCGGGCCTGGCGTCCACCCGCACCTTCCCGCTGCGCAGCTCGTTCGCCCCGTCGTACAACATGACGATCAACCTGGTGAACCGAGTGGGCCCGGAGCAGGCGCACCGGCTGCTGGAGCAGTCCTTCGCGCAGTATCAGGCCGACCGATCGGTGGTCAGCCTGGTCCGCGGCGTGGAGCGCGGACAGCAGATGCTCGACGAGGTCGCCGCCGAGATCGGGGGACATGATGCGCCCGTCCTCGAATACGCCCGGCTGCGCGAGCAGATCAGCCAGCAAGAGCGCGCGCAGGCCCGCGCCTCGCGACTGCAACGCCGGCAAGCGGGCAACGACGCGCTGGCCGGACTGCGCCGCGGCGACATCATCACGATCACCCACGGACGACGCGGCGGCCTGGCCGTCGTGTTGGAACCGGCCCGCGACAGCGCCGACCCGAGGCCGTTGGTTCTGACCGAAAACCGTTGGGCCGGAAGGATTTCATTGGCAGACTACTCCGGCGAATCGGCCCCGGTCGGGTCGATGACATTGCCCAAGCGGGTCGAACACCGGCAACCTCGGGTCCGCCGCGACGTCGCGTCGGCGTTGCGTTCGGCAGCTGCCGGATTGTCGATGCCGGGCGGTCGCCGAGGCAATCGCACCGACAGCCGCGACATCGACCCGGAGCTGGCGTCGCTACGCGAGACGATGCGTCGTCATCCGGTGCACCGCGACTCCGACCGGGAGATCCGGGTCCGGGTCGCCGAGCGCTATCTGCGTATCGAACGCGACAACGCCGCGCTGCAGAAGAAGGTCGCCGCCGCCACCAACTCGTTGGCCCGCACCTTCGACCGGATCGTGGGACTGCTCACCGAACGCGGGTTCATCGAGCTCACCGACGACAGTCCCGCGGTGACCGACGACGGTCGGCTGCTGGCCCGGATCTACAGCGAGAGCGACCTTCTGGTCGCCGAATGTCTGCGCACCGACGCGTGGACAGGTCTGCAGGAGGCGGAGTTGGCCGCGGTGCTGTCAGCGGTGCTGTACGAAACGCGGGGTGGGGACGGGCCCGGGGCGCCGCGAAACGAACAAGTGCCGACCCCGCGGTTACGGCATGCGCTGACTCGAACGCGGCGGTTGTCGGCTGAGTTACGCGCCGACGAGCAGCGCCACCGCATCACGCTGAGCCGCGAACCTGACGACGGTTTCGTCGCAGCCGTCTACCGCTGGGCCAGCAGCGGCGACCTGGTCACCGCGCTGGCGGCCTCCGACAACGAGGGCGCCGGTTCGCCCCTGTCGCCAGGGGATTTCGTGCGCTGGTGCCGACAGGTGCTTGATCTGCTCGACCAGGTCCGCAATGCCGCTCCGCAGCCGGAGATGCGAGTCACCGCGAAACGCGCGATCGACGCGATTCGGCGCGGCGTCGTAGCAGTTGACGCCGGGTAGGCTGAGCCGAAGCTACGGTGGCCTAGGGCGATCGACGCGAGCACTGCAATGAGCACCGAGAGGACTGACACACGATGAGCGGACCGCAGGGACCCGACCCGACGCAGCCCTGGCAGCCGACGCAGGGTGAAGGTCAGCAATCGGGCGAGGAACAGGCCCAGCACGTGTCTCCCTGGCAGCAATCGTCTGGTGACCAGGGCTGGCAGTCCTCGGGTGGGGAGCAACAGACCTGGCAGGCGCCGGCATACACGCACGGCGACTACGGGCAGTACCAGCAGCCGCCTGCGCAGTACTACCCGCCGTCGCAGACGTATCCGCAGGGCTACCCGCAGCAGGGCCAGTACGGCGGCCAGACCTCCGCGTACGGCACGCCGACCACTCAATATGGGCAGCCGGCCCAGTATGGCGAGCTAGGTCAGTACGGACAGCCAGGTCAGTACGGTCAGCCCGGCCAGTACGGCCAGCCGGGCCAATACCCTCAGCCCGGCCAGTACGGCCAGTACCCGGGGGCCTACGGCCAGCCCCCGGCCGGCCCGAAGCGGTCGCGAACGATGGTCGGCACGGTCATCGGTGTGTTGGCCGCAGTCGCCGTCGCGGTGATCTTGGTGCTGGGCTTCTGGGCGCCGGGGTTCTTCGTGACCACGAAGCTGGACGTCAGCAAGGCCGATGCCGGCGTGCAGCAGATCTTGACCGATAGCACCAACGGCTATGGCGCGAAGAACGTCAAAGACGTCAAGTGCAACAACGGCCAGAATCCGACCGTCAAAAAGGGCGCCAGCTTCGACTGCGACGTCAGCATCGACGGCACCAAGCGCTCGGTGACTGTGACATTCCAGGACAACAAGGGCACCTACGAGGTGGGCCGGCCCAAGTAGTCACGACGCGGGCAGCGCGTCGAGCGCCTTCTGCAGCCGCGCGATCGATGACCCGACGCCCAACCGGGTCGCCAGTTCAGCGGTGCGAGTGGGGTCGGCCGCCACCAGCGGCAGGGCATCGGTGGCCGTCGAGAACGTCACCGGTGCGTCGGTGGCCACAGCCACGACGGGTCCGGCGACGTCGATGTAGTCGGTGGCCGCACGCAGCTTGGCCCTGACGCTTTTGGCCAGTGACGATTTCGGGTCGTCAACTGCGGCCAGGATCGCTTTCAGCGAGCCGTGCTGCGCCAGCAGTGTCGCGGCGGTCTTCTCGCCGACACCGGGTACACCGGGCAGCCCGTCGGATGGGTCGCCACGCAGCAGCGCCAGCTCGGCGTAGCCTGCGCCGGCCCGATCGGCGGGCACGCCGTAGCGCTCAGCGACCTCCGCGGGCCCCATCAGCGTCGCGTTGGTCAGGCCGCGTCCGAGGTACAGCACCCGGATCTGAACCGGCTCGTCGCGGACCACCTGCAGTAAGTCGCGGTCGCCACTCACGACGATCACCGGGTCACGCCGCTCTTGGGCGGCCAGGGTGCCGATCACGTCGTCGGCTTCGAAACCCTCTGCGCCGCCGGTGCAGATGCCGAACGCGTCGAGAATCTCCTCGATCATCTCGACCTGCGGCGACAAGTCGTCGGGCACTTCCTCGATATCGGTTTGCCCGCTGGGGTTTTCCTCTTCGACCCGATGCGCTTTATACGACGGGATGCGGTCGACCCGGAACTGTGGGCGCCAGTCCAGATCCAGGCAGACCACCAACCGACCGGGTTTGTGCCGGGTGATCACCGTGGCCACCGAGTCCACGAAGCCGCGGACCGCGTTGACCGGCCGGCCGTCGGGCGACGTGATCGAGGACGGGACGCCGAAGAACGAACGAAACCACATGCTGGCGCCGTCGAGCAGCAGCAGCGGCGCGGACATGCCCGTCATCCTGCCAGTCCCTTGGCTAGCCTGACTGTCATGGGTTCTGACCGCTTCGACTCAGAGGTCTACCGCCGACGGCTAGCCGCAGCGACCGCGGCCACCGCCAAGGCGGACCTCGCCGGTCTGGTGATCACGCCGGGCTACGACCTTCGATATCTGATCGGCTCGCGTGCGCAGACCTTCGAGCGGCTCACCGCGCTGGTGCTACCGGTGTCGGGCGACCCGACCATCGTCGTGCCGCGGCTGGAGTTGGCGTCGCTGAAACAGTCCGCTGTCACCGATCTCGGCCTGGTAGTGCGGGATTGGGTCGACGGCGACGACCCCTACCAACTAGTCGCCGCCGCGATGGGTGGTGCCCCGATCGCGACGGCGGTCACCGATTCGATGCCCGCCCTGCACCTGTTGCCGTTGGCCGACGTCCTCGGCGTGCTACCGGTGCTGGCCACCGATGTATTGCGGGAACTGCGGATGGTCAAGGACGCCGCCGAGGTGGATGCGCTGCGCAAGGCGGGCGCGGCCATTGACCGGGTGCACGCCCGGGTGCCGGAGTTTTTGGTGCCGGGCCGGACCGAGGCCGATGTCGCTGCCGATATCGCCGAAGCCATTGTGGCCGAGGGACATTCGGAAGTCGCGTTCGTCATCGTCGGCTCCGGCCCGCACGGCGCCGACCCGCATCACGAATACTCCGATCGCGCGATCCAGGCCGGCGACATCGTTGTGGTGGACATCGGTGGCCCCTACGCACCGGGATACAACTCCGACTCGACGCGTACCTACAGCATCGGTGAGCCGAGTCCCGAAGTAGCGCAGCGCTATTCGGTTCTTCAGCGCGCACAACAGGCGGCTGTCGAGGCGGTGCGTCCCGGGGTGACCGCCGAGCAAGTCGACGCCGCCGCCCGCGACGTGCTGGCCGAAGCCGGGCTCGCCGAATATTTCGTACACCGCACCGGCCACGGCATCGGACTCTCGGTGCACGAGGAGCCCTACATCGTCGCGGGCAACGATCTCCCGCTGCAGGCGGGCATGGCGTTTTCCGTCGAACCTGGGATCTACTTCCCGGGCCAGTGGGGAGCCCGCATCGAAGACATCGTGGTGGTGGCCGAAGACGGCGCCCAGTCGGTGAATCACCGTCCGCACGAACTGATCGTGGTGCCCGTCCAGGTATAGCCCACGCAGGCGCTGAGCCCCGTCGGAGTATTACGCTCGTGCAATGACCGATCACGACCGCGCCGCCGCCCGCCGAGAGATCACCAATGCGCTGATGAACGCGCTGGAACGTCGACATGAAGTGCTCGACCTGATCGTGAAAGCTGACGATCGGCCGTCGGCCGTCGACGGCATCGTCGAGCTGCTGGGCACCTCACGCCTGGGTGCCGAGGCGGTGATCGGCATGTCGTTCGATCAGCTGACCAAGGATTCGCGCAAGAAGATCGTCGCCGAGCTCGAGGATCTGAACAACATCTTGAGCTTCACCTTCAAAGACCGGCCGGCCAGCGCGGGAGAGACCTTGGCGCTTCGCGCGTTTTCCGGCAGTTCCGATCGCGACATCTTCGCCGCACGCACCGAGGAGATCGGCGCCAAGGGTGACGGTTCCGGCGCCCCGGCCGGTGGCCTGGAGGACGAGATCCGTTCGGCGCAGGAGCGATTCGACGCCGAAGAGGCCGCCTGGTTCGTCGCGGTCGACGGTGACGAGAAGGTCGGCATGGTGTTCGGCGAGCTCGACGGACACGAGGTGCACGTCCGCATCTGGATCCACCCGGACTACCGGCATCGCGGCTACGGAACGGCGGCGCTGGCCAAATCCCGACCGGAGATGGCGGCGTATTTCCCTGCGGTGCCGTTGGTGATTCGCGCGCCCGGCGCGACTCTCGTCTAGTGAGCTAGTCGGCTTTGCGGGCCAGCAGATCCGACGACCCGAGCACCCGCTCGACCTGCACCTCGATCACGACTCGTCGCGGGTTCTCCCGCGGGGTGCGGTACCGCTGCGCGTAGCGCAGCTCCGCGTCACGCACGGCGTCGATCTCGCCGTTGACGCTGGCCCGACCTTCCAGCGAGAGCCAGCGGGCCCCGTCGACCTGACTGAGCACGGCCACCCCGCCGCGCTCGGCGTTGACCGCTTTCTGCGAGCCACCGGTCGTGATCACCCGGGCGATGTGCGTCTTGGGGTCGAAAGTGAAGCCCACCGCCACAACATGCGGCGAATTGTCGGTGCGCAAAGTGGTCAGCATGGCCAGATGGCGCTCGGTCAGAAACGCCAATGCGTCGTTGGTCAGCCGAACCGTGGAGTTTGCCATCACCGCTCACGCTAGCGCAGGTGATAATCGCAGCCGTGGATGACACGGGCGCACCGACGGTGCTGATTCTCGGCGGCCGCAGCGAAATCGGCGCCGAACTCGCGGTGCGGCTCGCTCCGCGCGCATCCGTTGTGCTGGCGGCGCGCAATGCCGACCGGCTCGGCGAACAGATCGCGGCGGTCCGCGCCGCCGGCGCCGCGGCGGTGTCCACCGTCGAATTCGACGCCGACGACGTCGAATCGCACGGGAAGCTGATCGCCTCGATCATCGCCGAGCACGGCCGGATCGATACCGCGGTACTGGCCTTCGGAATCCTCGGCGACCAGCGCCGCGCCGAGACCGACGCCGCGCACGCGGTTGCCGTCGTGCACACCGACTATGTCGCGCAAGTCAGCCTGCTCACCCATCTGGCCGCCGCGATGCGCCAGGCCGGCCGCGGAACGCTGGTGGTGTTCTCCTCGATCGCCGGCGCGCGGGTGCGTCGGGCCAACTATGTGTACGGGTCGGCCAAAGCGGGTCTGGACGGCTTCGCCAGTGGGCTGGCCGACGCGCTGCACGGCACCGGTGTGCACGTGCTCATCGTGCGGCCCGGTTTCGTCATCGGCCGGATGACCGAAGGCATGACGCCGGCTCCACTGTCCAGCACGCCGTCGCAGGTGGCCGCGGCGACCGCGCGAGCGCTGGCGAAGGGCCGCCGGACGCTCTGGGTTCCGTGGGCGCTGGGGCCGGCGGCGGCGGTGATGCGGTTGCTGCCGCAGTTCATCTGGCGCCGGATGCCGCGGTGAGCACTGACTAGGCTGGCGCCATGGTTCCGAGCTTCGCAGACGTCGCCAAGGCGCAATACGTCTTGCTGACCACGTTCACCAAAGACGGTCGACCCAAGCCCACCGCGATCTGGGCCGCCAATGACGGCGACCGCCTGCTGATGATCACCCAGGGGAAGTCGTGGAAGGTCAAGCGGATTCGCAACACGCCCGGCGTCACATTGGCGATCTGCGACATGCAGGGACGCCCGAAAAGCGAGGCTATCGAAGCGACCGCGAGCATCCTGGATGCGTCGCAGACCGGTCTCGTCTACGACGCGATCGGGCGCGAGTACGGCATCGTCGGCAAGGTGTTCAACGTGTTCAGCAAGCTGCGCGGCGGGATGAAGAACAACGTCGGTCTGGAAGTACGGCCCGCCTGAATCAAGCGCCGCGCAGGTGTTCGCCGAAGAACGCGAAGACGCGCGCCCACGCGTCTTCGGTGGCGGCCTGGTTGTAGCCGAATCCGGCGATGCGCAACAGCGGCTGAGCGGGAAGCTTGTTGGCGAAGCTGTGTCCGACCTTCGGGTAGGTCTTGATGTCGTTGGCGATGCCCTTGTGGTCCAGAACCCGCTGCAGTTTCTCGGGTGCCCCTCTGCCGGCCAGGTCCCGGCTGCCGAAGCTGGCGACGATCGGACATGCGCCGTCGAGTATTTCGCTGAGTTGCCGCGGCAGTGGCACCCCGTAAAACGGCGCTGATGCGTCAAAACCCTTGGGCGACATAACCAATGCGAACTGCCCGCCCATGCAGAACCCGGCGATGCCGACACTGCCGGTGCATTCCGGCAGGGCCTTCAGGTGGTCGCGGGCGGCCAGCACGTCGTCCAGCGACCGTCCACGTTTGGTGAGCAGCTCGCGCATCACCTTGGTGATGCAGCGCGCCCAGCCGCCGCGGGCGAACAGATTCGGCGTCAGCGCGACGTATCCGGCCGCAGCAATATGGCTGTTGATCGATTCTTTGTCCGGTCCGTAGCCGAGGGCGTCATGAATCACGACCACGCCTGGCCAGGGGCCCTGGCCGTCGGGGATATCGAACAGGGCGTCGATCGGGCCGGCCGGGGTGTCGATCTCGATTGTCGTCACGACGCCATCTAACCGTGGCACGGCGGTCTGCGGAACTCCGGTGACCGTGTGCGACGTTGCCATCTCATGGTGTCGCGACTGTTTCTGGTCTATGTCGTCGCCGAGCTCGCCGTCGTGGTGGCGCTGGCGTCGACGATCGGGCTTGGATGGACTCTGTTGCTGCTGTTGGCCGCGTTCGCCGCGGGGCTGGCGCTGGCGGGTTCGCAACTCAAGCTTCAACTCAACCGGCTGCGATCCGGGTTGAGTGCCGACCAGCCGCGGTTGGCCGCCGACAGCATGGCGGTCGCGCTGGGAACGCTGCTCGTCGTGATGCCTGGCCTGCTGACCAGCGCAGCGGGCTTGCTGCTGCTGTTGCCACCGACCCGCGCTGCCGCGCGCCCGATGCTTAGCGCGATGGCCGTTCGCGGTATAGGTCGACGCTTCCCGCTGATCACCGTCGCGAACGTCGGCGCCGATCGGTATGACCGCCGACCCCGGCCCGACTACATCGACGGCGAGGTCATCGATGTCACCGAGGTCGACCCGCCCGCCCTGCCGCTGCGGCCTGAATAGTCCCTCGGCCAACCCCGTAAGTTTTCCGGCGTGACGAACGTCCCGACCACCCTGCTGCTCAACGGCCGGGTGCACAGCACGAGCCATCCCGACGCCACCGCGATGGCGGTGCGCGACGGCGCCGTGGTGTGGTTGGGCAGCGATGATGTCGGGCGCGATCAATTTGCCGGCGCCGATGTCGTCGATCTCGACGGCGGCTTCGTCGCACCGGCTTTCGTCGACAGCCACATTCACCTCACCGCGACCGGGCTGACGCTTACCGGTCTCGACCTGCGGGCGTCGACCTCGCGCTCGCACTGCCTGCAGCTGATCGCCGACTACGCCGCGGCTCACCCCGGTCAGCCGCTGTGGGGTCACGGTTGGGACGAATCGTCGTGGCCGGACAACACGACGCCGACCACCGAAGAGCTCGACGCGGTGCTGGGCGACCGGCCCGCCTACCTGTCCCGGGTCGATGTGCACTCGGCGCTGGCGTCGACCGGTCTGCGGCAGCGCGTCGAAGGGTTGGCGTCCGCGACCGGGTTCGACGAGCAACGCCCGCTCCTCGGCGACGCACACCATGCGGTCCGCGCCGCCGCGCGTGGACTGTTGACCGATGGCCAGCGAGCCGGCGCTCGGCTGGCCGCGCTGCACGCTCTGGCCGCTCACGGCATCGTCGCGGTGCACGAGTGCGCCGGCCCGCAGATCGGCGCGCTGGATGACTGGCGCGAGCTGCGGGCCTTGCGCAGCCCCGGCGTCGAGGTGATTGGCTACTGGGGTGAGGCCGTGACCAGCCCGGCTCAGGCGCTGGCGCTGCTCGACGACACCGGCGCGGCCGGGCTGGCCGGTGACCTGTTTGTCGATGGCGCCCTCGGGTCGCGGACGGCCTGGCTGGATGAGCCCTACGACGATGCTCACGATCACTGTGGAACCTGCTACCTGGATGCCGAGACCGTCGCTGCGCATCTGCGGGCATGCACCGAAGCCGGCGTGACGGCCGGATTCCACGTCATCGGCAACGCCGCGGTCTCCAGCGTCATCACCGCCCTGGAACAGATCGTCGATGACCTCGGCGTGCCCGCGGTGGCTCGCTGCGGCCACCGCTTGGAGCATCTGGAGATGGTGACCGCAGACCAGGCGGCCAAGCTCGGCGCATGGGGAGTCATGGCCAGCATGCAACCCAATTTCGACGCACTCTGGGGCGGGCACGAAGGCATGTACGCCCATCGTCTCGGTATCGATCGAGCCAGGCTTCTCAACCCGTTTGCGCTGCTAGCATCCCAAGGCGTGGCCCTCGCGTTCGGATCCGACGCTCCGGTGACCGGCCTCGACCCCTGGGCGACGATCCGGGCAGCCGTCAACCACCACACGCCAGACAGTTCGATCTCACCCCGAGCGGCATTCGCCGCGGCGACCCGCGGCGGCTGGCGGGCAGGCGGGGCCGGCGACGGGCTGATGGGCAGTCTGGTGCCGGGCGCTCCGGCGTCCTACGCCGTCTGGGACGTCGACGAGTTCGAAGCGGGCGCGCCCCGTGAGGCCGTCCGGCGGTGGTCGACCGATCCGCGGTCGCGAGTGCCGGCGCTGCCGCGGCTCGGCCCGAGCGACTCGTTGCCCCGTTGCCGGCGGACCGTGCACCGAGGCGCTGTGATTCATGGCTAGGCGCAGCCGGCGGTTCGATCGCCGGGTCCGGCCCGCGGAAGACACCGACGTGTTCCCGGCGATCAGAGACGACGATTACATCGGAGAAATCCCGTTCTCCGACGCGGCGGCAGACGCCGAGGTCACCGGCCAAATCCCGCCAGTCCGGGACGTCACGCCCGATGACGAAGACGCTGACGCTGAGCCGGATTCTCCTGACGACCGGCTGGCGGAGCTTGGTGACCGAGCCCTCCGGATAGCCAGGTCGGCGTGGCAGCGCCTGGTGTATCTGTCCGCTGTTCTGCTGGCCTGGCTGATCCGCGAACTGCACATCCGGGTGCCCCAATTCGGCCGAGCGCTGCGGCCGCGGCTGACGCGACTGAGTGCCGCGATTGTGGCCGGTCTGCTGCTCTGCTCGAGCTACCCGAGGTTCAGCTGGTGGTGGGCCGCGGTCATCGCGTTCGCCGTGCTTTCCTGGGTGTTGACCCGCCCGGCCACCACACTGGCCGGCGGTTTCGGTTACGGCTTCTTGTTCGGCTTGGCGTTCTACCTGCCACTGATTCGTTGGATCAGCATCCTGGTCGGGGCCATGCCGCTGGTGGCGCTGGTGCTGTTGTGCGCGGTGTTCCCGGGGCTTTTCGGTATTGCGGCAGTCGCGGTGCGGCGGCTGCCCGGCTGGCCGGTTTGGTTCGCGCTGCTCTGGGCGGCGCAGGAGTGGTTGAAGTCGACCGTTCCGTTCGGCGGCTTCCCGTGGGGCGTGGTGGCCGCCGGCCAGACCGCTGGACCGTTTTTGCCGTTGGTACGGCTGGGCGGCGTTCCGCTGCTCTCGTTGGCGATCGTGCTGACCGGTTGCAGCGCCACCGCTTTCGTGTTGGAGACGGTGTCGTGGTGGCAGGTGTCCCGGCGGCGGCACGCCGGATCTGACGCCGCGGCCGCCGATGCGCCGCCCGCGGTCGTGCTGCCCGCCTTCTGCATCTGCCTGGTGTTCTTCGTCGCGGCCGCGGTTTCGCCGCAGGTGCGCCACTCCGGCACCGGATCTGGAAACGAGCCGGTGGTCACCGCGGCGGTCGTGCAGGGCAACGTGCCTCGGCTCGGTCTGGAGTTCAACGCGCAGCGTCTTGCCGTGCTGGGCAACGACGTCCGGGAAACCCGTCAGCTGGCCGACGACGTGCGCGCAGGTCGCATACCCCAACCCGACTTCGTGGTCTGGCCCGAGGACGCGTCGGAGGTCGACCCGCTACTGAACCCTGACGCGGCGCAGGAGATTTCGGCGGCCGTCGAGGCGATACGAGCGCCGATCCTGGTCGGCACGGTGCTCGACGTCGCCGGCCGGCCGGCCGACGCGCCGGCGGAAACCAACACGGTGATCGTCTGGAATCCCAAGGCGGGACCGGACGAACGGCACGACAAGCGGATCGTGCAGCCGTTCGGCGAATACCTGCCCTGGCGGGGCTTCTTCCGGCATCTGACCGGGCTCGCCGACCTAGCCGGCTATATCGTCCCCGGCAAAGGCTCCGGGGTGGTGCACGCCGCGGGCACTCCGATCGGGATCGCAACCTGCTGGGAGGTCATCTTCGACCGCGCCCTGCAGCACTCGGTCCGCAACGGCGCTCAACTGCTCGCGGTACCCGCCAACAACGCCAACTTCAACCAGACGATGAGCGAGCAGCAATTGGCGTTTTCCAAGCTTCGCGCGGTCGAGCTGGATCGTTACGCCGTCATCGCCAGCAACGTCGGGATCTCCGCCGTGGTCACCCCCGACGGCCGAGAGCTTCAGCGAACCCAGTTTTTCACCCCGGGTTACCTGGATAGCCAGGTTCGCCTCAAGACAACGCTGACGCCGGCCGCCCGGTGGGGCCCGATCGTGCAGGGGACTCTGGTCCTCGCTGCTCTCGCGGTCCTGTTCGCGGCGATGCTGCACAATGGATGGTTCGCGGATCTGAACCGGCGCCTGTCAGGGCTGGCGAAGCGCTTCGGCCCCCGGTCGGAAGAATCCGACGACGATCCGCCTGGCGACGATGTGGTAGCCGGCGGCCCGCCTGACGCCGAGCTCGACGAGGACGGCCGATATTCTGCCCGGCAAGGGCCAGAAAGAGGAGATATATGACCACCGGCGATCCGGTGTCACGGGTTGCGGGCGATCGCCCCACCCTGCGCACCCTGGTGATCATCCCCACCTACAACGAGCGGGAGAACCTTCGGCTGATCCTGCAACGACTCCACTCGGCTTGTCCTGAGGTGCACGTGCTGGTCGTCGACGACAACAGCCCAGACGGCACGGGACAGCTGGCTGAGGAGCTGGCCTCGGTCAGTCCCGACCGGATCCACGTTATGCACCGCACCGTCAAGGACGGCCTCGGCGCCGCCTACCTGGCCGGATTCGCCTGGGGGCTGAGCCGGCAGTACACCACGCTGGTCGAGATGGACGCCGACGGCAGTCATGCGCCCGAACAACTACACCGGCTGCTCGACGCCGTTGACGGCGGCGCCGACCTGGTCATCGGCTCGCGCTACGTCGAGGGCGGCAACGTGCAGAATTGGCCGTGGCGACGCTGGGCGCTGTCTTGGACGGCCAACACGTACGCGCGGCTGGCGCTGGGTATCGGCATTCACGACATCACCGCCGGCTACCGGGCCTATCGCCGCGAAGTTCTGCAGAAGATCGACCTCGACCACGTCGATTCGA
>CAVTEZ010000022.1:0-25727 GCA_963733755.1 uncultured Actinomycetota bacterium | reverse complement strand
GAATGGTGGGAGTATTCGCCCACCGCCTGTACGGTGCCATCACCACCGCGCACTACATGGCCGAAGTCGTGCCTTTCGTCAAGCCGGAGACGGTGGTCCGGCAAAGCCAGTACTTCGGCCCGAGCCTGGTCGCCAAGCCGATCCACGGCGAGCAGCAGCTACCGGGCGAATCGCGCACCTCCGCAGGCCCGTTGCGCACCATCCGCAACCTGGGTGTGTTCGGCGTCAACCTGGCCGGGCTGATCGTCGGTGCAGACCGCGACACGGGTGACTTCGTTGAGGACATCGCACGACTGGAAGAGGTTGCGGCGGGCGATCTTTCGCAGCTCACCGAACCGCGACTGCAGAGCTTGATCCTGTTGGCCCGCGACCACGTTGTGGACGGCTGGGTGCTGGCATCCGGGTCATTCATGGCGATCGCTGCGCTCAGCACGGTCTTGCGTGGCCTGAACAGACGCGACATGGTGCTGCGGGTCGGTCAAGAGTTGGCCAGCGCAGGTCTGTTGAGCGCCGTGTATCGACTGGCGGATGCCGCGCGACGTAATCCCGTCGTGCTCCGGATTTTGGCGGGCGCCGGTGATCACCTCGACGAGCTGGCTACCCTGGCCCCGGAGTTTCACCGAACCCTGCTCGCCGAGCTGAAGGCGTTCGGACACCGTGGTCCTGCGGAGCTGGAGATGCGATCGTCCAGTTACGCCGATGACCCCGAGTTGCTACTCCGCATGGTGTCGAAAACAGTTGACACGCCTGCCCCCTCGGAGACCGGCCGCCCAGTGATCCCGCTGCGCGCTCGGCCGGTGGCACTACTCGCCGCCCACCAGGTTCGCGACCGCGAAATCCGCCGCGACCGCTTGGTGCGTGCGAACTGGGTGCTGCGCAACCTACTTCGTGAGCTCGGACGCAGGCTGGTGGAATCGGGGGCGATCGAGACCGTTGACGACGTGTTTTATCTGCTGGTCGACGAACTCGACGCGCTGCCGGCCGACACCGCCGCCCTGGTGGCGCGTCGCCGCGCCGAACAGCACAGGCTGGCCGAGGTGATGCCGCCCGCGGTCTTCAGCGGCGATTGGCGGCCCACAGCCGTCACGGCATCAGTACTTTCACCCGGCGAGGGCATGAGCGGGGCAGGCGTGAGCGGCGGGCGGGTCCGCGGTCGGGTCCGCATCGTCAGGCCCGAGAGCATCGATGACCTGGAAGCCGGCGAGATCCTCGTCGCCGAAGTCACCGACGTCGGCTACACCGCCGCGTTCTCCTATGCCGGCGCCGTCGTGACCGAGCTGGGCGGGCCGATGTCGCACGCCGCGGTGGTGGCACGCGAATTCGGCATCCCGTGCGTCGTGGACGCGCACGACGCGACACGACGTCTCCCGCCCGGGGCGCTGGTCGAGGTCGACGGCACCAGCGGAACAATCCACGTCCTGAAACCGGACCTGCCGGGCGCTACCCCCTGACGTTCGCTACCGTCAGGTGATGCACGAACACACCGTCCGCGCGACGACAGCCGCGGGCACTGTCGAAGGCTTCACCTGCGGCGGCGTGCACCGGTGGCGATCGATCCCGTATGCCCGCCCGCCGGTCGGTGCGCTGCGATTTCGGGCGCCGGAGCCTGCCCAGCCGTGGCCGGGTGTGCGCTATTGCCACGGCTTCACCAAGTGTGCTCCTCAAGAACGCCGCTACACCATGCTCGGGGTCGGCAAATACCAGCCGATGGGCGAGGACTGCCTCACGCTGAATGTCGTCGCACCCGAAGTACCCGACCGCGAGTCGCTTCCGGTCATGGTCTTCGTGCACGGTGGCGGATACATCTTGGGCAGCTCGGCCACTCCGATTTACGACGGGGTGGCTCTGGCTCGCCGCGGCTGTGTCTATGTATCGGTCAACTACCGGCTCGGAGCACTGGGCTGCCTGGACTTGTCGGCGCTGTCGACCAAGGATGTCACCCTCGAAAGCAACCTGTTTCTGCGTGATGTGGTGCTGGCGCTGCGCTGGGTCAAAGACAACATCGGGGCGTTCGGCGGTGATCCGGACAATGTGACGGTGTTCGGCGAAAGCGCCGGCGCGCATGCGGTTGCGGCTTTACTGGCGGCACCTGATGCGAAAGGGCTTTTTGCCCAGGCAATTTCGGAGAGCCCGGCCAGCGGCATGACGCGGTCGAGCGAGGTCGCCGCGGAATTCGCCGCGCGATTCGCCACCTTACTGGGTGCCGGCAAGCAGGACGCCGCCCACGCGTTGATGAAAGCGTCTCCCGCAGACTTGGTGGCAGCACAGAATCGGCTGATCGACGACGGTGTGCGAGATATGCTGGGCGCCTTTCCTATTGGCCCCGTGTTCGGCGACGACTACCTGCCGCTTGATCCCGTCGAAGCGATGCGACAGGGCAGTTCGCACCGGGTTCCGCTGATCGTGGGAACCAACGCGGAAGAGGGACGCCTGTTCACTCGCTTCCTGCAATTGCTGCCGACGACCGAACCGATGATCGAAGCGCTGCTGGCTGAGGTGGAACCCGCTGCGCGGGAACGTATTACCGGCGCCTACCCGGACTACCCGGACCGATCTGCGTGTATCCGGCTCGGCGGCGATTTCGCATTCAGCTCGGCGGCATGGGAGATCGCCGAGGCGCACGCCAGGCACGCGCCCGCGTATGTGTACCGGTACGACTACGCACCTCGGGTGCTGCGCTGGTCTGGGTTGGGAGCCACTCACGCCACCGAACTGCTCGCGGTGTTCGGTGTCTATCGCACCAAGCTCGGGGCGCTGCTCACCGCGCCCGTCGATCGGCGGTCCGCTTTGCGGGTTACCAGCGAAGTGCAAAGGCGCTGGCGGGCATTCAGCCGTACAGGCAACCCCGGTGACGACTGGCCGGTCTACACCGACACTGACCGGGCGGTGATGGTGTTCGACCGCAAGTCACATCTGGAGTTCGATCCGCATCCTGAGCGGCGCATGGCGTGGGAGGGCTTTTCCCTGGCGCGATGACCGCGAATGTGATTTCGTGGACGAGCCATGACATCGCATACCGACGACGTCGTCGAACGGCCGGCTGACCTCACCGCTGCCTGGCTCTCGGCCGCTATCGGCGCCGGGGATATCGCAGACTTCACCCTCGAGCGCATCGGCACCGGCCAGATGAGCGAGTGCTACCGGGTTCAGTTGCGCTACGCAGACTCTGCGCCAAGCACCGACAGGCCGGACTCGGTGGTCCTGAAGGTCGCCGCCACCGACCCGATGAGCCGCCAGACTGGCATGACGTTGGGACTCTATGAGCGCGAGGTGCGCTTCTACCGCGATATCGCTCCACGGCTGCACGGACCGGTGGCGTCGTGCTACCACAGCGCTTTCGACGCGGCGTCCGGAATTTTCGACGTCTTGCTGGGCGACGCCAATCCTGCCGTTGTCGGCGATGAAATACGCGGCGCCACACCGGCGCAGGCCCAGATCGCCGTCACCGAACTGGCCCGGCTACAGGGCCCGTTGCTGGGCGACGCCACGCTCGCCGACGCGTCGTGGCTGAATCGCGATGCACCGATCAACCAGGCGCTGATCGCCGCGCTGCACGCCGGCTTCGTCGATCGGTACGGCGACCAGATCGCGGCACAGCACCGCATGGTGTGCGACCGGCTGGTCGGCGGATTCGACGGCTACCTGGCCGATGAGGCAGCCGCAGACAACCTCCATGGTCTGGTGCACGGCGACTATCGGCTGGACAACATGTTGTTCGGCCAGGACGGCGCCACCCGCCCGCTGATCGTGGTCGACTGGCAGACCGTCACCTGGGCTCCGGCAATGACCGATCTGGCGTACTTCCTTGGTTGCGCTCTGTCGGTGGCGGACCGGCGAGAACACTACGACGCGCTGCTCAGCGACTATCACCGGGCGCTGGGGCCGGATGCGCCGATCACTCTGGCCGACGTCCGCGAAGGTGTGCGCAGGCAGAGCTTCTTCGGGGTGATGATGGCGATCGTGTCGTCGATGCTGGTGGAACGCACCGAACGTGGCGACGCGATGTTCATGACCATGCTGCAGCGGCATTGTGAGCATGTGCTCGACACCGACGCACTGGCCGTCCTTCCCGCACCGGCGGCCATCGAACCGCTGTGCCCGTCGAATGATGACGAATCGGCCCACACGGCTACCGACGAGCCGCTGTGGAGTGAAAGTTGGTATGCCGATTTTGCCGATGCCGCAAAGGGATTCGGTGGCTGGCTCAGACTCGGCCTGATCCCTAACCAACAGAAGGCCTGGCTGCACGCGCTGCTGTGTGGTCCCGGTCTGCCCACGGTCGCCGTGGTCGACTTCGAGGTTCCGCTACCCACCAACCCGTGGGCGGTGCGCACGAGTGCAATCGATTTCACGCATTCGGCCGACGAGCCACTGCGTACCTACCGTATGACCCTGCGCGGACAGGGTGAGTCCCACCAGGACCCGGCCGCGTTGTTGCGCGCAGAACAGGGCGCACCGTCCGAGGTGGAGATCGATCTGGAGTGGACCACCGACGGCACGCCGTACCAGTATCGTCTGGCCACCCGATACGAGATACCCTGCGCTGTAACGGGATCCGTCACCATTGACGGCCATCGCTACACCTTCGACTCGGTACCCGGGCAGCGGGACCACTCGTGGGGAGTGCGTGACTGGTGGAGCATGGACTGGATCTGGAGCGCCCTGCACCTCGCCGACGGGACCCACCTGCATGCGGTAGACATCAAGATACCGGGCGTTCCGCCGGTCAGCATCGGCTACGTCCAGGACCGCGGCGGAGCGGTCACCGAGTTGCAATCCATCGCTCCGGTACAGACATTCGACGCCGATGGCCTGCCGGTCGGCGCGACGCTGGCGATCGAACCCGGTGGCATCACGGCGACCGTCGATGTGCGCGGACACGCACCAATACGCCTGGTCGCTCAAGACGGGCGGACCAGTCAATTTCCGCGGGTGTGGGCCAACGTGACCACAGCCGACGGGCGAACCGGCGTGGGCTGGCTGGAGTGGAACCGTAATCTGCCGACGCAGTAGTGGGTACGTGTGTGCGCTGAAAAGCTCTATCCATCAAGCACATCGGTCGTCGTTATGGGCGTCTCTGGATCCGGCAAATCGACAGTGGGCGTGGCGCTGGCGCACCGTCTCGGCGTTCCGTGTGCCGATGCCGACTCATTCCACCCGGCGGCCAATGTCGCGAAGATGGCCGCGGGCACCCCGCTCGACGACGATGACCGCCACCCGTGGCTGGATGCGGTCGGGCAATGGTTGGTGGACCACGATGACGGCGTGATGAGCTGCTCGGCGCTCAAACGTCGGTATCGCGACCAGTTGCGTTCGTACCGAGCGGATATCGTGTTCCTGCATCTGACCGGCTCGCCGGAACTGATCGGCAGCAGACAGGCCGACAGACCGGGTCACTTCATGCCGTCGTCGTTGGAGATGTCCCAATTCGACGCGCTGGAACCGCTGGATCCCGACGAGCGGGGGATGGCCATCGACGTCGGGCAGAGCGTCGACACCATCATCGAGGCATTCGTGAGATTTCTGTCGGTCAGCCCTTGACCACTTGTGTACCGCCGGCCAACTCGTCATGCTTGCCCTGCTTGGTCGGGCTGCCACTGATCGTCACGGCGATGACGATATAAGCGATGAATGCCAGCAGCGGGCCGAGGTAAGGCACCACGGCCAGCAAGGTGAACGAGTTGCGGATCGCCGACTGGGTGACGTCCGGCTTCGGCGCTCCGCCCGGGCCGTGAACCGTCAGCCCCAGCAGCCTCTTACCCAGGGTGGCGCCGTGCGTGACTTCGAGCAGCACGAAGTAGCCGAACATCAGCACTCCGGAGAACAGCCCGGTCACCAGCCACCAGTAGTCGCGATCGAACAAGAACAGCGACACCACGAACACCACTAAGTTCACCAGGATGCCGTCGATCAGCCGGGCAAAAAATCGCGCACCGAGTCCGCCGGCGCGGCCATGAGGCGACTGTGGCGAACCGGCCCGGGGATAACCGTATTGCGGGTCGAAGTCAGCTGACGTCATGGGAGGGCTCCTAGCAGCGGTGGCCGCCAATCTACCCCGCTAGCTGGGCCTCGTCGATCGCCCGGTCAGTGCCAATGACGAGCTTTGACCCGTCCACGATGAGCCAACTCTTCTCCGCGATCGCGGGCGGTATCGGCCAGCTCGCTGCTGCGTTCGTAGGCTCGTTCGCCGAGTTCGCTACCGCGTTCGCGGGCGATGTCGGCCCACTCGCTGCCACGTTCGCGGGCGATGTCAGCCCATTCGCCACCGCGCTCGCGTGCGGTGTCGGCCAGCTCGGCTCCGTGTTCGCGCACTGCCTCCGCGAGTTGAGCACCGCGCTTGCGGGCCTTCTTGCGCGCCTTCTTGACCGCGGGTGCGCTCTTTTCGGCGGCTGTGCTGGCTAGCTCGCCGCCCCGCTTGCGGGCGGCCTCGACCAGCGGCGCGCTGCGCTCGGCGGCGGTGCTGGCCAGCTCGCGACCGCGCTCAGCGCCCACGCGCAGACCGTGGGCGATCTGTTCGGCCAGCTCGGAATCGAGCACCGAGTCGTCGGACCCATCCAACGGTAAGGCAGCGGACACCTTCTCCGAGAGCCGACTGGCGGCCCGTCGACCACGCCATCCCAGCGACGGCTTACCCGCTGTGTCGGCCGACGCGATGATCAGCCCGCCGAGCAGGCTCAGATCGGTGAGCAGGTCGCGTCGCTTCTGGGCTTTGCGTTCCGGGTCGGGTTCGTTCCAGAACAGATGTCCGCCAAGACTGCCGGGTATGACGGTGAACGCCAGTGCCGCCGAGGCGATCCGCGGCAGCTTGCCGGTCGCAAGCAACAGTCCACCGCCGACCTGGACGGCCGCGTTCAGCCGCGCGACCGTCTCGGGATCCGACGGAATCTTGCTTCCGACCGGATCCGGCAACGTCTGTAGTGTCGTCACAGCGGTCTGCGCCGCATCGAGGGTGACTTTGGGGTTGCGCAACGTCTCAACACCTTGGCCAATGAATACCGCGGACAGCAGGGGACGGGCGATTCTGCGAAGCAACATGGCAGCTGTGTTCCCGGGTTACCCGCAGTGCAAACCGGGCCGGCAAACCCAGCGGCGGTCGTTATGGGCCCGGTGGGGGCGCCTGATGTCTTGCCCACAGGGGCAACACCACCCAAAAGCCGAGTTGAGCCAGGAACGCGCAGGCCCCGGCGATGGCACCGGTGACCGGACCGGCCACTGCGCCGAAGATGATCACCGCGACGCCGGTCAGCGCCATGCCCATGAGCAGCAGCCCCGCGTAGGCGAATCGGTGAGCGGCAGACACCAAAAACTGGGTCTGGTGCCGACGAAACAACAAGCGATGCATCGCGACCGGAGCTTCCAACAACACCGTGGCGGCGATCGAACAGCCCACCGTCGCCAAAAAGATCACGCGCATGGTGGTGCTCAGCCCGTCGAAGCGGGCCTGGAAGGGCAACGTCAACAGAAAACCGGTGAGCAGTTGCACGCCGGTCTGAACGACTCGCAACTCCTGCAACAGGCTGATCCAATTACGGTCCAGCCGTTGGACTTCAGTCTCCGATCGCGCCGTGGTATCCCAGGGCTGATCGCGTTCGGGATGGTCGACGACGTCCATGGGCGTTGATCATGCCAGTCTGTAAGCCGCAGCTATGGCTTCTCGGCCAACAGAAGTCGCGCGGATGCCTCCAGCCGGTCGGCGATCTCGGCGTAGGAGGCGTAGCCCATGCCGGCGCGTACCAGGGCTCCCGCGTACAGCAGCTCGAGCGATTCGACCAGGTCGGGGGTTTGGGCCGGGCCCAAGGCCGTGACCAGGCGTTGATTGATCTCGCGCCCGATACGTAGCCGCAGATGCTCGACCTCGGGATCCTTGCCCAGCAACGCGTTGGTCACCGCGCCTGCAACTGCGGGTTCGTCGGCGACCAGCAACGCGATCTGGCGCAGCACCGCAATCACCCGCACGGTCGAATTCGGCGAATCGGTCGGCGGAACCGGGCTGGACGCCAACCGTCGCCAGAAAACTTCGGCTACCAGATGCTCTTTGGACGAGAAATATGTGTACGCAGTGGCCGCACCAACTCCGGCTTCGGCCGCGACCATTCGAATCGTCAATCCGGAGAAGCCTTCTCGGCTCAGCACGCTGATCGCGGCGTGGCCCAGCCGGTCAACAGTGTCGGCTTGCTTGGCGCTCAGTCGGCGCCTGGTCGATTCCCGAGCAACCGGGGTGGACACGTGTCCGGACACTACTACACCCACCCAGGTGCGGCAACCGGATGCGTTACGGTTCAGGAGATGACAACCTCCTCAGATCGCGCTGCTCACGACGAGCTGACCAGTCGGTTGTTCGCATTGGCCGAGCAGGTCACCGGCTTCATGCCTGCTGATGAGGGTCATGCTCTGCACGCGGCGGCGCTGAGCTACCTCGATCACGGTATCGCGGTGGAGATCGGCACGTATTGCGGCAAGTCGACGGTGCTGCTGGGTGCCGCCGCGCATGCCCGCGACAGCGTGATCTACACCGTCGACCATCACCATGGCTCCGAGGAGCACCAGCCCGGGTGGGAGTATCACGACACGTCGATGGTTGATGCCGTGACCGGACGTTTCGACACCTTGCCGACGTTGCGCCACACCCTCGACGCGGCAGACCTAGACGACAATGTGGTCGCGGTCGTCGGCAAGTCAACCGTGGTGGCTAGGGGCTGGCGTACCCCGCTGCAACTGTTGTTCATCGACGGTGGCCACAGCGAGGACGCGGCGCGCAAGGACTACGACGGCTGGGCGAAGTGGGTGAGCATCGGAGGCGCGCTGATCATCCACGATGTCTTCCCGGACCCGCGCGACGGCGGTCGGCCACCGTACGAAATCTATTGCCGCGCACTGGCCAGCGGTGCATTTGCAGAGAAGTCCGCTACCGGATCGATGCGCGTGTTGGAGCGGACAGCAGGCCAGGCCGGAGTCGCGGTCTAGCGGTCGGGCTGGCTGGTCGCGCACTCGCAGTCGTAGTAGCTCTCCAGGCCGCGCGGCAGATCGCTGCCGCGGAAGATGCCGCTGCCGGCGGTTGTCGACGACAGCGCATCGGCTGCGAGAATGACCGCCGCTCCCGTCCACGTGGTTCGCTCGACGGGCCAACGCTTTCCATCGCTGTATACCAGTCCGGTCCAGTAGGAACCGTCCTTCTCACGCAGGTGCTGCATGGCAGTGAACTGCTGCAGAGCCGCCGGCCGGTTGCCCATCGCATCAAGGGCCAACACCAGTTCGCAGGTCTCCGCGCCGGTAACCCACGGCCGGTCATCGACACACCTGATGCCCAGACCGTCGACGACGAAATCGTCCCACCGGTCGGCGATCCGGGCTTCCGCCGCGCGACCGCGCAGCGCGCCACCCAGGATCGGGTAGTACCAGTCCATCGAGTGATGCGGCTTCTCGGTGAACGCCGAGGGGTGGGCGGCGATCGCGTGGCCCAGTCGGCCGAGCGCGAGCTCCCACTCGGGTTGTGGTTCGTCGACCACGTTCGCCAACGCCAGCGCGCAGCGGATGCTGTGGAAAATGCTGGCGCAACCGGTTAGCAGCGCCTCGTTCAATGGCCCCGAAGAGCCACGCGCCCAGCAAATTTCGCCACCTTCGAGCTGAAGGTCCAAGACGAAGTCGATGGCAGCGCGCACCGTCGGCCACATCGCGGTCGCAAAGCCCCGGTCACCGGTGACCAGTACATGGTGCCAGACGCCGACTGCGACATACGCGCAGAAGTTGCTGTCGCTGTTCGCGTCCTCGATGATGCCGGCGCGGAGCTGGATCGGCCAGGAGCCGTCCGCGCGCTGTTGGCGACGCGTCCAGTCGAAGGCCCGTCGCGCCTGCGCAGTCAGGCCGGCCGCGGTCAGTGCCATCGCGCATTCCACATGATCCCACGGGTCGGTGTGCCCGCCTTCCGACCATGGGATCTCGCCGGATGAGAATTGAAGTGCCACAATTGATTCCGCTGTCTGCCGGCATTGCGCGGGGGAGAGGACGCCTGCGACGCCCGGTGCTTTAGACCAGCTCAACAGCGGGTACCGCTTTCTCGAAATACAGGGCGACGCTCTTGCCGATCAACGGGTTCAATGTCGATTCAGCCACCCGAGTCAGCAGCGGTCGCTGCATCATGTCCCACACCAACATCCTGTGGTAGGCGGCGACGGCCGGGTGCTCGGAATTATCCACGCCAACCATGCATTTCAGCCACCAGAACGGTGAGTGCAACGCGTGCGAGTGATGCGTGTGGGTGAACCTCACGCCGCGGCCGGCGATTTTGTCGCGCAACTGATTCGCCCGATAGATGCGGATGTGGCCGCCCTCGTTGCTGTGGTAGTCGTCCGAGAGCAGCCAGCAGACTTGCTCGGGCAACCACCTCGGCACCGTGACGGCCAGTTGGCCGCCAACCTTGAGTACCCGAATCAACTCGGCGATGACGGCATCGTCGGCCGGGACATGCTCGAGGATCTCCGAGGCGATGACGCAGTCGAACGTTCTGTCGGGGAACGGCAGCTCCCGTGCGTCACCGACGACGGCTTCCGCGTGAGCCGACGGCGGCGCCTCGCCGGCATCGGCCATGGCCCGGAATAGCGTGTCGACCTCACCGAGCTCGACGGCGTTCTGATCGAATGCGACCACGTCAGCGCCTCGCCGGTACGCCTCGAAGCTGTGTCGGCCGGCCCCGCAGCCGACGTCGATGACGTTGGTGCCGGGACCGATTCCGAGACGGTCGAAATCCACCGTCAGCACTGCTCGCCCACTGCCTGGCGCTGGTCGCCGGACGGTGCGTTCCGTGCGATGGCCTGTTCGTAGACGCGCACGGTTTGCGCGGCCACCGATTCCCAGCTGAACACCTCGACAGCGCGGCGGCGACCTGCGGTGCCCAGTCGCCTCAGCTGATCGGGTGAGACCAAGAGTTCGCCGATTACCCGAATCAGCTCGGCGGCATTACCGGGACGCACCAGCCTGGCGCAACCGCCGTCGGGTCCGAGGACCTCGGGCAGTGCGCCGGCACGACTGGCCACGATCGGCGTCCCGCTGGCCATCGCTTCCACGGCTGGCAGCGAGAAACCCTCGTAAAGCGATGGGATGCAGGCGATTTCAGCGGAGGCGAACAGCCGTGCCAATTCTGCGTCAGAGAGCCCATTAGAGATGTGAACGATGTCCGAGATCCCCAGCTCGGCGATCAGCTTCTCAGTGGGGCCGTTAGGTTCGAGCTTGGCAACCAGCTGCAGCTCCAGGTCGTGTTCGGTCCGCAGGGTGGCTATCGCCTGCAACAGGTGCCCGACGCCCTTGAGCGGCCGGTCGGCGCTGGCAATTGCGATGATGCGACCGGGAATTCGCGGCTCTGCCGACGGCGCGAACATGTCGGTGTCAACGCCCAGCGGCACCACATGAAGCTGGTCGGGGCGCACGCCGAAGTCGGTGGTGATGTCGGCAGCCGAGGACGACGAGACGGTCAACAATTCGGGGATGCTGCGAGCTACACGCTCTTGCATCGTTAAAAAGCCGTACCACCTGCGCACCGACGGTTTACGCCACCAGCGTGCCGCGGCGAGATCCAGCAGCCGGTCGCGGGTGATCGGATGGTGCACGGTCGCCACCACGGGCAGGCCGGCCGCCGCGATTTTCAGCAGTCCGACGCCCAAGCTCTGGTTGTCGTGCACGACGTCGAAGTCATCTAGTCGATCGGCCAGCAGCCGCGCGGCGCGCAGGCTGAAGGTGCGCGGCTCAGGGAAGCCCGCCGTCCACACTCCGGCCAACTCGAGCAAGTCGATGCGGTCTCGGATTTCACGCGGGTGCGGTATCCGGAAGGGGTCGGGCTCGCGGTACATGTCGAGGCTGGGCACCTCGGTCAGCACGACCCGAGGATCGAGTTCCTCGGGGTAGGGCTGTCCGGAAAACACCTCGACATGGTGTCCGAGTTCGACCAGGCCCCGGCTGAGATGCCGGACGTAAATCCCCTGGCCGCCGCAGTGCGGCTTGCTGCGATACGAGAGCAGCGCAATCCGCATACTCAAGCCCGATCCGGTGCAGCGTTGCCGATCAGGGTGACGGCGAGCGATTCGGGCGAGGCGTCGGCGAACTTTCTGGACACGTGTCTGGACTATAGTTTGACTAGCTACCTGATGCAATGTAGAGGTAACGGCGTTAACTTTGCCAATCCTACTGAGATGAACGGTCGCGCTGACTCCTGCACGTCCCCGCCGGCGATACCGTGGTGTCATGCGCGCGCTGATCGTGGCGGACGTTCAGAATGACTTTTGCGAGGGCGGCTCACTGGCTGTAACGGGTGGGGCGGCGCTGGCGGGCGCTATCAACGCATTCCTGGATGCCAGCAGCGAGTACCGCCACGTAGTAGCCACGCAGGATTTTCACATCGATCCCGGTGACCATTTCTCCGACCATCCGGACTACATCTCATCGTGGCCACCGCACTGCGTTGCCGATACCGTCGGCGCGCAATTTCATCCTGATCTCGACACCGGACGGTTCGACGCGGTCTTCCGCAAGGGCGCTTACGACGCCGGCTACAGCGGGTTCAGCGGGCGCGACGAACGCGGGACCCCGCTGGCGGAGTGGCTACGGCAACGTGACATCGACCAGGTCGACGTGGTGGGTATCGCCACCGACCACTGCGTACGCCGGACCGCGGAAGACGCTGTGGGACAAGGCTTGGCGACTCGGGTATTGGTGAATCTGACGGCAGGGGTCGGGGAGGAGTCCACCGCCGCGGCCATTGAAGCCTTGCGCGCAGCGGGTGTCGCGATTGTGGCGTGCACATGATGGGGCCGGTGGAGCAGACGCTGCTGGCGGCGGTGGAGCGATCACCGCAGGCCGCTGCCGCCCATGACCGGACGGGTTGGGTGTCCCTGTTCACCGCGGAAGGTCGCGTCGAAGATCCGGTCGGTTCGCGGCCGCACACGGGCCCGGCCGAGATCGGCCGGTTCTACGACACCTTCATCGGCCCACGAGATATCGCGTTTCATCGCGATCTCGACATTGTCCGCGGATCGTCGGTGATCCGCGATCTCGATCTGGAGGTAGCGATGGGTTCGTCGGTCACGATGACGATCCCGGCGTTCCTGCGGTACGACTTGAGCCAGGTCGACGGCGACTGGAAGGTCGCGATGCTGCGCGCGTACTGGGAGCTGCCCGCGATGATGTTGCAGTTCCTGCGCAACGGCGCACCTGCCGTGCCGGCCACCGTCCAACTCTCACGAGGGCTGATCCGCAATCAGCGACTGCGGGGCATCGCCGGGTTCATCGCCGGTTTTCGCCGGGTGGGGTCTCGGCAGAAAACCTTGGTCGACACGTTCGTGAACGCCGTCGGACGAGGCGACAAATTCGGCGTGCTCCAGGCATTGTCATCCGGTGCGACAATCACTTTCGGCGATGACGAGGTCGTCGAGGTCGCCGAGCTCATCGAGCGATGTTCCGGCGCGAGCGCGACGAAGCTGATTGCTGCGGGCTCCACCGTTGCAGCCTCGGTGACGACGGGCCACCGCCGCGGGGTTCTGTTCGCCAATGTGGCCCGACGCGGCACGGGGATCCATCGGGTCCGGTACTTCCCGCAGTGATGGCCGCGCCGACCATCGACGGCATGCAGGAACGCCACAGCCGGATCGACTACCAAAGAACCACGTAACCGTCACTGCGAGCCGGAGACCCACCACGAACACCAGACATGGCTGCGGCAAGCCCTTCGATCGGCGGACGCTACTGCGTGGCGCCGGTGCGCTCGGCGCTGCGTCGCTGGCGATTTGCCCGACTGCATGTAGCTCCGATGACGACGCACTCACCTTCTTCTTCGCGGCCAACCCCGAAGAAGCCGATGCCCGGCTGCGCGTCGTGGACGCATTTCAGCGCAGGCATCCCGACATCAAGGTTCGGACGTTGTTGTCCGGGCCGGACGCATTGCAGCATGTGTCCATCTACTGCGCCGGCGGCAAGTGTCCAGATGTCCTGATGGCATGGGAATTCACCTACTCCGGACTGGCCGAGCGGGGAGTGCTGCTGGACCTCAACACGATGCTGGCGCAGGACAATAACTTCGCCGCGGAGCTCAGGGCGGACAGCGTCGCGTCGTTGTACGAGACATTCACCTACGGCAGCGGACAATATGCATTCCCGGAGCAGTGGTCCGGCAACTTCTTGTTTTACAACAAGAAGTTGTTCGCCGAGGCCGGCGTGCGCCCACCGCCCGGGCACTGGAACGAGACATGGAGCTTCGGCGGGTTCTTGGACACCGCCAAGGCACTCACCAAGCGCGACGGATCGGGCCGGGTCGGCCAGTGGGGATTCGTCGACACCTGGGCGCCGTATTACTCCGCCATGTTGTTCGGGATGAACAATGGAGTCCCGTGGTCGGATCCGCGGATGAACCCGTCGCACCTCAACTTCGACAATGACGCGTTCATCGAGGGTATCCAGTTCTACGCCGATCTGGCGAACAGGCACCGGGTTGCGCCCACCGCATCAGAGACCCAGTCGATGTCACAAACGGACCTGTTCTCCTCGGGCCAGGCCGCGATGGCGCTCGGCGGGCATTGGAGGTATCAAACGCTGGTGCGGGCCAAAGACCTGGACTTCGACGTCACCGTGCTGCCCACCGGCCCGAAAGGCCATGCCGCACATTCGAATATCGGGACCACCGGGCTGGCTATCGCTTCCAGTAGCCCCCGCAAGAAACAGGCGTGGGAGTTCGTGAAATTCGCCACCGGGCCCGTCGGACAAGCGGTGATCGGCGAAACCGGACTGTTCGTACCGGTGCTGCGGTCTGCGCTTCAGTCACCCGATTTCGCCAAGGCGCACAACCGAATCAACAATCTTGCGGTCCTGACCGGCGGACCGGCACACGCTGAGGGCCTGCCCGTCACTCCGGCGTGGCCGAAGATCGCGGCGTTGATGGACCGCAATCTTGGCCCGGTTCTGCGGGGCTCGCGGCCCGCGACGTCGCTGACTGACGGCCTGACGCACAAGATCGACGAGGTGCTCCGGACACCATGACATCGATCGATGAATCCGCCACCGCAGTGACCCGGCGCCGCGGGCCATCGAGACGGCGCGCCCGGGCCGGCCGTCTCTTCGTCGCACCGAACTTGACGGCGGTCGCACTGTTCATGCTGTTCCCGCTCGGATTCTCGCTGTACATGAGCTTTCACAGCTGGGATGCGTTCACCCCGGCCAAGTTCGTCGGCGTGGCGAATTACCGCATCCTCTTCGGCGAAGACCCGCTGTTCAGTATCGCGTTACGCAATACGGTGGTCTACACCGTCGGCACTGTGGTGCCCACGGTGCTCATCAGCCTCGGCGTAGCCGGTGTCCTCAACCGAAAAATAAAGGGAATAGGCATATTTCGAACGGCTATCTTTCTGCCACTGGCGGTGTCGTCGGTGGTGATGGCGGTCGTCTGGCAGTTCGTGTTCAACACCAACAACGGCCTGCTCAACATCATCCTCGGCTGGATCGGCATCGACCCGATCCCGTGGCTGGTCGATCCGAAATACGCCATGGCCTCGCTGTGCATCGTCAGCGTCTGGCGCAGCGTCCCTTTCGCGACGGTCATCCTGTTGGCTGCCATGCAGGGTGTGCCGGAGGACCTCTATGAGGCGGCCAGGCTCGACGGGGCGGGGGAGTTCCGTCAGTTCGTGTCGATCACCGTGCCGCTGATTCGCAGCGCGGTGTCGTTCGTGGTCGTCATCTCGATCATCCATGCATTCCAGGCCTTTGATCTCGTTTACGTTCTGACCGGACGCAACGGGGGACCCGAGACGGCGACGTATGTCCTGGGCATCATGCTGTTCCAGCATGCTTTTGCCTTCCTGGAGTTCGGCTACGCGTCGGCGCTGGCGTGGGTGATGTTCGCAATCTTGCTGGTGCTGACCGTTGTGCAGCTACAGCTCGGGCGCCGTCGAGCCGCGCAGGAGGAACGATCGTGGGCATAGTAGGACGGGTGTTCAGGCCCAACGTCTTTCGAGGTGTCGTGCTGTACGCGACGCTGACGGCGATCGCCACGTGCGCGTTATTTCCCATCTTGTGGGCGGTGTCGGGTTCGTTGAAGCGGGTGGGCGAGATAACTACGCCGACGCTGTTTCCCGCCCAGCCGCAGTGGTCCAACTACCGCGAAGTATTCGCCGTCATGCCGTTCTGGCGAATGTTCTTCAACTCTGTGCTCTACGCCGGCTGTGTCAGCATCGGCCAGGTGTTCTTCTGCTCACTGGCGGGATACGCCTTCGCCCGACTGCGATTTCGGGGCCGGGACACGTTGTTCGTTCTGTATCTGGGGACGTTGATGGTGCCCTTGACTGTCACGGTGATCCCGCAGTTCATCCTGATGCGCATGGCAGGGCTGACCGACACACCGTGGGCCATGATCGTGCCGGGGTTGTTCGGCAGCGCCTTCGGCACCTACCTGATGCGGCAGTTCTTCCGCACCTTGCCGGACGAACTCGAAGAAGCGGCGATTCTCGATGGCTGCTCTCCGTGGCAGATTTATTGGCGGATTCTGCTCCCGCACGCAAAGCCTGCGGTGATGGTGCTAGCGGTGCTTACCTGGGTCAACGTATGGAACGACTTTCTGTGGCCGCTGTTGATGATTCAGCGGAACAGTATCGCGACCCTCACTCTTGGGCTGGTTCGGATGCAGGGCGAATACACCGCCAGGTGGCCCGTTCTGATGGCCGCGTCGATCCTGATTCTGCTGCCGCTGTTGTTGGTGTATGCGGTCGCCCAACGCGCCTTCATCCGGGGCATCGCCGTCACCGGGCTGGGGGGATAGCCAATGGCGTCAGTGACTTTCGAGCAGGCGACCCGGCGTTACTCAAGTGCCGAACGGCCCGCAGTTGACCACTTGGACCTGAGCGTCCGCGACGGCGAGTTCGTCGTACTGGTCGGACCGTCCGGGTGCGGCAAGACCACGTCGCTCCGCATGATCGCAGGGCTGGAAACGGTCGACTCCGGGCGGATCCTGATCGACACCCGAGATGTCACCAACGCCGATCCCAAAGACCGCGATGTGGCAATGGTTTTCCAAAACTATGCTTTGTACCCGCATATGAACGTCGCCCAGAACATGGGCTTCGCCCTCAAGATCGCCGGACTAGCGAAAAGTGAGATCCGAGAACGGGTAGTGGATGTGGCCCGATTACTCGACCTTGAGCCATACCTGGATCGCAAACCGAAGGATTTGTCCGGAGGACAACGCCAACGGGTGGCGATGGGGCGCGCGATCGTTCGCCGACCGCAGGTGTTCCTGATGGACGAGCCATTGTCCAACTTGGACGCGAAACTACGGGTGCAAACCCGAAATCAGATTGCCAGACTCCAACGGCGATTGGGCACCACCACCGTCTATGTCACCCACGACCAAGTCGAGGCGATGACGATGGGCGACCGCGTGGCAGTCCTGCGCGACGGTATCTTGCAACAGTGCGCAACACCGCGGGAGCTATACCGGAATCCGGTGAACATGTTCGTGGCGGAGTTCATCGGATCACCGGCGATGAACCTGTTGACCCTTCCGGTCGTCGATCACTTCGCCGCACTGGGTGACTGGTCGATCCCGCTGCCACGTGAGATCACCGATACCGCAGCAGAAGTCGTGGTCGGGATCCGGCCGGAGCATCTGGCAGTCGGCGGGACAGGTGTCGAGATGCAGATTGATGTGGTCGAGGAACTTGGCGCGGACGCCTATCTATACGGGCGAATCACCGGCCCCGACAACACATTCGCTCAGCAGATCGTCGCGCGCGCCGACGGGCAGGACCCGCCGTCGCGGGGCAGCCGCGTGCGCCTACATCCGCAACCTGGACACCTGCATTTCTTCGGTGTCGACGGTGGTCGTCTGCTATAGCGGATGGGGCCTCACTTGGGGATCGCACCAGCCATCTGATCGGCTATCTGATTGGCGATGTCGGTCGGATCGCCGTTCTGGCAGACCTTCGCGACGAAGAGAACATTGCTCTGGGTGCGAAAATTGAAGGCGCAGCGCCACGCGTCCGGCTGACCACTCGATATTCCGGTCAACACCCATTGAGCCTTGCCGTCGGTGATGTTGGGGGCCTGCAGTTGAAACTGGGCGTTACTCCCCGTCTCGCCGGGTACGCGGGCCCCGTCGCAGCCATTAAGGCCGTTGAAGGCGTCGTGGAAGATGCGCGCCGCAGTTTGGGTATCAGGGTACGTCGCGACCTGCTGGTCGACGATGTGCTGGTAATTGTCTTTGGCTTCGCGGTAGTCGGTCCCGCGATATGCGGTGTAGTCGACGTCTAATCCGAAAGAACTCGCATCGGGGCCTTCCAATGCGCTGCAGTTGGATTTATCGCCGAAGTCCCGGGGAGCCGGCGGATAAAGGACCGTGCTGCTATCGCCGAGGTTGGCACCGAGGATTTTGCTGGCTTCCGGGACCCCGACGATCAGGGATTTGATCTTGTTCGGCGCTAAGAAATCTGGCGGGGCCGGAGGGGCAGGTTTATCTGGAGGCGGTATCCGCGCGCTGATTTGGTCGACGCCGGCTGCAGCCGCGGGTGCTCCGTTTGCCCATGCACACATCGAGGTCTCGACGATGACGTTGTTCTTGACGCGAGCCTGGTGGTCGCAACGCCATCCGAGAGGTTGGTTTTTGTCGGTGAACTGCAGGGCGCCGAATGTCACCACATCGCCGTTGAACGGACCGGGGGCCAAAATTTTCCAGCTTGCGGGATTATTTTTGGCAGCGATCGTGCCAGAATTGCATTGGCCCAGCCTGGCGTACGCTTTGTGGAAAATCTCGCCGGCTTTATCGGACGTCTCGAATGTCGCGATATTCTGCGAAAACATCCCGATGAGGCTGTCATCTTTGGACGCTTGGTTTCGGATTGCGCGATACGCGGTGAATTCTCCGTCCCCCAGGGCATCCTTGGTGATTCCCATGGTCAGGGCGCAGTCAGGTTTGCTGTAGTCGCTCGCCGAGGCGGTGGGCGACTCGAACTGCGACCTATCGGTCAGAGGCAGCCCGACAATCTCGTTGACGTCTTCGTTCGACAAGATCAAGCTTTTGATGTTGTTGGCGAGCAACGGCTTTACGTCCGAAGCCGGAGTGGCCGGTGCTGCGTCCGGGGCGTGGGTCTTTGAAGTTTTCTGCGCCTGCATGGGGAACCATGATGGTGTGTGACTGCCGCACGCCCCGACCGCCAGCGCCGTTGCCACGGTGCTAATCGCTGCCAGAATGCGGCGCTGTCGACGGCCCATCATCAGGAAAGGTCCTCTCGTCTTTCTGGTCGCACGTGAAGGATCAGGCTGATGTTAGCGTGCCAGTCGATTGCGCCTGAACGGGTATGCCGAAGGTCGCCAGTGATTAATGTAAACGTCAGGGCGAAAGCAAAATTCGCTGATTTGGGGCGAAGGTAGTTGCACTATCAAGTAGTTTTGCGTGGGCCGGCATTCATACCGGATCAATCGTCGAGGGAGAGCGGTGCTTAGACTGTGGCCGTCAGACGGCCTCACTGCGTGGTCTGCAAAATCGCCGGTGCTCACACGCCTGACGATGGTCCGGATGCGGTTGGCGCGCTTGCCGGTCGGGCACTGGATCGGGATGAAGGCCGATTCACACTGGGCGGCGGACGGCATCGCTGTCGGCACGCCCACCCTTTTCGATCGCTCGGGTGCGTTCGATCCGCGATGACCACCACCCTCGCCAATCCGGCAGCCCAAATCGATTTCGCCAATGACCCTTTCCCACTACGGATACCTTAGGGGTCGCCCGCATACCCGTTGGAGGTTGAAATGGCCAGTCAGCGAATAATTTTCAACCACGTCGGATTGTGCGTCGCCGACACCGCGCGATCGCGCCGCTTCTACGAAGGTCTGCTGGGTTTCAGGTACTGGTGGGAACTCGAGCCGCCCGACGAGGGGACCGGCCAGCTACTGCAGCTGAACACGCCGATCGGCTTGCATGCGACATATCTAGTCCGCGACGGTCTGGTGCTGGAGCTGCTCGCCTACTCGCACCGCGTCCTGCGCGCGGGGTCGGACCGCGTCATGGACCAAGTCGGGCTTACTCATCTGTCGCTGTCGGTGTCTGACCTCAGCGAGTTACTCGCGGCAGTGGAGGATTTCGGGGGATCGATCGTCGAGGGCACTGTTTCCGATCAGTCGGCGATGATCCGCGACCCAGACGGGCAGCTACTGGAGCTGCTCTCGGACTCGTGGCTCACGGTCTTGCCGCTGCGGCCCAGTGGCGGCAAGGATGCAACGATCAAGGCATGACGCCCGCAAGTGACCCGGTCCGCACCGACTCGGATCCACACATCGTGCTCGGTATCGTCGGTGATCCTGGTGCGGCCTTCTCGCTAGCCCGCGAGCTCGCCGACACAGCGTTGCATACCGAGCTGGACAAGCGGCTGGCCGGCGCCCGGTGGTGCATCGAGGTGATGGAAGGGCGGTTGGTGCAGCCGCCGGCGACCGACGCCGAGATCGTGAAGGCTGCGCGTAGAACTTTGCTCGACAAGCACTGGGACGTCATCGTCTACCTGACGGACCTTCCGTTGCACGTCGAACAGCGCCCCGTCGTCGCGCACGCTAATCCGGTACTAAACGTGGCGATTGTGTCAGTGCCCGCGCTGGGGGCGAGGGGGGCGCGCAACCGCATCCGCGAGGTGATCGGGCGGCTGCTGGTGCGGCTTCTTGGATCTGCCGAGGAGCGCGGTGCGGACGCGCAACGGGTGGGCCGGCGCTCACGGCGGGTGACCGTACAGCGGGTGCGTGAGCTGGGTAGCGACCCGTCTGATGAAGCCTTTTTCTATACCGCTCGGGTGTTGACCGGCAATCTGACGTTGATCAGCGGGATGGTGGCGGCTAACCAACCGTGGCGATTGTCGCTACGGCTTTCTCGGGCGCTGACCGGCGCAGTGGCTGCGGGAATTTTCGGCTTGGTGACCGCCGACATTTGGCGGCTCTCGGACGCCTACGGGTGGGACCGGCTAGCAGGTACGGCGTTAATATCCATCGTCGCGACGGTCGCAACCTTGATCATCGGCGCTGAGCTTTGGGAGCCGATAGTCAGTCGTGCGGTGCGCAAGCAAGTGATTTTGTTCAACATCGCAACCGTCGTCACCGTCCTGATCGGCGTGACGGTGTTGTATGTCGCGCTTTATGTGTTGGCGCTCGCCGCTGCGTACTGGTTCGTGATGCCGCAGATCTGGCGCGACCAGGTCGGTCATCCGGCTGCGCTCCGGGACTACTTCGAATTAGCTTGGCTGACTTCTTCATTGGCGATGATCGGGGGCGCCCTGGGTGCGGCTCTGGAATCCGATGAGGCGGTGCGGGCGGCAGCGTATGTCCAGCACTCCGAGGACGAAGCGGATATCGACAAAGCTGCCTGACAAGGGCTCAGCCGGGAAGACAAGAGCCGGCGTTTAGGACGTGTTCAGCGCGACGGCTGCGCGGATGAGTGCCTTGAGCGCCTTTTCGTTGATCTCGTCGTCTTCGTGAATGTCAATGGCACGCCTGGTATTTCCATCCAGGCTGGAGTTGAAGAGTCGCGACGGGTCGTCCAGTGAAGCGCCTTTGGCGAATGTCATCTTGACGACGTTCTTGTAAGTCTCACCGGTGCAGATCATTCCGCCGTGGTACCACACCGGGACGCCACGCCATTTCCAATCTTCAACCACGTCCGGGTCGGCCTCTTCGATGAGTTTCCTGATGTGGGCTAGCGTCTGGCCGCGCCAGTCGTCGAGCTCCGCGATTCGGGCATCGATCAGCTGTGAAGGGGAGTCCCCGGCGCCTTCTGCTTTCGTCACAGGTGGTATCGCTTTCGTCTGGTCGTGTCGCCCGTCTGTCACTTCAGTACCGCAGATTAGGGTAGTGGATTACCCGCCTTGACCTCGACCGGGCGGGCCTTCGCTCCTGATGCGATCGAATACCTGTCGGCCAAATCTTCTGCCTGACTGCATATTTGCCTGAATCAGGGGAGAAGCGTCGCAGTAACGAAGCGTTCTAATCGTAGTCCAAATCCCGGTCGGAGCCACCATTGTCCGGAGGCGCATACTATAGTGCTCACGGTAAATCTGTACCGCCACACTGGCGGTATGTTCCATGGCCGGGAGATCTCAATGACCGAGACGAAGATCGTAGCCGACGAGCATATTGCAGACGCGATGACACCGTACTTTCGGCGCGACCAAGACCGCTATGTCCCAACGGAAATCGCGCGTGGCGGTTGGGGCCCCTCAATCAGCGGTCACGTTGTCGGCGGTCTCTTGGCCTGTGCGGTCGAGCGCGCCGTGGATGACCCGGGACTGCATCCGGCACGGCTGACTGTCGATCTGCCCGCACCGACGGCGCTAGAACCGGTCGAGGTGCACACCCGCGTTCATCACGATCGGCGGCGATTACGCCTCGTCGAGGTTGTTCTCATTCAGCGGGACGCTCCCGTGGCCCGTGGCAGCGCGCTGTTTCTCCGACGCGGCGCGCAGCCGGAAGGGAACATATGGTCGCAACCGATAGAAATGCCACCTCTGCCGATCGATGAAGCTGACCACCCCTCGCTCTTCGTGCGGACATACGGCTGGGGCGCGGGGGTGCAGAATCCGGATCCCGAATGGCCTGAAGGGTCTGGGCCGAAATACACGTGGTTGGAGGAGACGCGTGCGTTGATCGACGGGGAACCACTCAGCCCTTTTACCCGAGCGGCGATGGCTGGCGACGTGACGGCCGCAATCGCCAACTGGGGGACACACGCCTTGCAGTTCATCAATGTCGACTACACGCTCACGCTGAGTCGTCTTCCGGAGGGGTCACACGTCGGACTGGCGTCACTTACTCACTACAGCAACGACGGGGTGGCTACCGGCTCGGCTGTTTTGATCGACACCAAGGGTCCGCTAGGCACTTGTGTCTCAATGTCGATCGCGCACTCTGGATTTCGTCCACCACCCGCGGCACCGGCCAGTACGACACAGTGACGAATTGGCGACGTCTGGCCCGTGCGGGCCAATGAGCGGTCGGGGTGTCATCATCTGGGCAGTATTGAGCGATTGCAAGACGACATACATGCCGTCCTCAGCGCTGTTTCGGTGCTGAACAACAATCAACTTCCAGCTGAATAGCCGCTGGCGCTAATAATAAAAATCAGCCGGAAGCGACCGTCGTGCGGTTTGGTTCACTCAGTAAAAAGTCTTGAACGCTGCTGACGATCCTGCCGCGCATCGAACCGGAGTCGGTCGCTACAGCGACCTGGGCGCCACGTTTTGCCGGGGCGATCGGGGCAGGCCATGTTCCAGAAGCTCGAAGATGGCGTCGAGGTCGCCAGGACCGGGTTGGTTGCCGATGAATTCTGGAATCTCCAGGACGTAGCGGGCAGCGGCGCGCGCGGCGACGTCGTCGGGGGCGCGGTCGATCTCGGCGGCGATGGCCGCAGCCAGATCATGTTCGCAGCGCAGCCACAGTGTGCGCGAGTAGCCGCGCAGTGCCGGGGTGTTCGTGATCAGCTCGAGGATGCGGCGGAACTCGGGGTTCGGATCTTCGACGAACGGGCCACGACCTGACATGAATTCTCGCAGCGCGGCCATCACCGACTGCCCGGCGGCGCGCTCGCGCACCGCCGCGAGCAGGCCTTCGCGTCGTTCGACGCCGTCGTCGAACATCAACGCTTCCTTCCCGTCGGGGACGTACTTGAACAACGTCGGCACCGAAACGTCGACCAGGTCGGCGATCTCCTTCACGCTGACCTGGTCGTAGCCGCGTTCCAGGAACAGTCGCAGGGCAGCGTCGGCGATCGCCCGGCGCGTTTGGAGGTGCTTGCGCGCCCGGCGGCCCATCGTCGGCGGCGCTGCGGTCACCGCGCGATCCTACCAAGGCGATACTCGCACAATAAATTTAGTCAGTTGTGCTATTGATTTGGTTGTGGTTTCGTTGGCGCAGCGGGCATCGAACGCGGCTGGCTTTCGGGCGGCTTCCGCCACAGATGAGGGGACAGCCTGATGACCTTGACCGGCAACATTGGCAGCGACTCCACGCCGGTGCTCGTCGTGGGAGGTGGGCTGGTCGGCTTGTCGGCGGCCACGTTTCTTGCCTGGCGGGGCGTCCCCACCGTCCTTGTCGAGAAACACCCTGGCAGCTCGGCCCATCCGCGGGCCATCGGCTACACGACCCGGACACTGGAACTGTTCTCCGCGGTCGGTATCCATTTGCCGCCCTATGGTGGCGGCGAGCCGGGGAAGGCGCACCGCACCGCCCCGCGCCGGGCGCGCGTCGAAAGCCTGGCCGGGCAATGGTACGAGGAGTTTCCGTGGTCGCCGGGCGGCACGGCCCGGCCCGGGATCGAGTACTCGCCGTGCCGGGCCACCGCTATCGCCCAGGACCGCCTCGAGCCGATCCTGCGCGATAAGGCGATCGAACTAGGCGCGGATGTCCGGCTGAGCACCGAGCTGATCGAGGTCGTCCAGTCCGACGACGGTGTCACCGCTACCGTGCGGCAGCACGGCGGACATCAGGCGCAACTGCGCGCCCAGTATCTGGTGGCCGCCGACGGTGCGCGCAGCCCGGTCCGTGAGGCGTTGGGCATCGGTCGCAGCGGACAAGGTTTGCTGGCTGTGCAGCGCAGCCTCCTGTTCCGTGCACCGTTGGAGGACTACCTCGAATCTGGGATATCGCAATTTGGGATCGATCAACCCGACCTGAAGGCCTTCCTCACCACCTACCGGGACGGCCGGTGGGTGCTGATGATCAGCGACGACCGCGAGCGTGACGAGGAGGCGCAGCGGGCACTGATTCGGCAGGCGATCGGCCGTACTGACATCGACATCGAGTTGTGCACCACTAGACGCTGGGAGCTGGCAGCGCTGATCGCCGACCGTTTCCGCGCCGGACGGGTGTTCCTCGCCGGTGACGCCGCCCACCAGCTGCCGCCCAACCGGGGCGGCTACGGCGCCAACACCGGCATCGAGGATGCACACAACGTGGCCTGGAAACTCGCGGCCGTCCTGTCGGGCCGATCGACTCCGGAACTGCTGGACACCTACGATGCCGAGCGCCGACCGATAGCCTGGCTGCGCCACGAGCAGATCTTCGCCCGCGCCGACTACAAAGCTCGCCTGCAAGGTCCCGTCGCCGACGTGCCGATCATCGATGACGACGCCATGGAACTCGGGCAGCTGTACCGCTCGACCGCGGTGCTCGGTGCGGGCCCGGAACTGCCACGTGCGCTGCGGCCCGACCAGTGGGCCGGCCAACCCGGAACCCGCGCGCCGCACCTGAGTGTCCTTATCGACAGCGCCGAAGGGTCGACGTTGGACCTGTTCCAGCACGGCTGGATCCTGGTTTCCCATGACCGGAGCTGGCAGGACGCCGCGTCGCAAGCCGCCGCCGAGCTCGGCATCGAGGTCACTTTCACCCGCATCGGCACCGATGTGAAAATCGCAGAGCCGCACGCCTTCCAGACGGCCTACGGTGTCGACTCCGACGGCGCGAGCCTCATACGGCCGGACGGCTATATCGCCTGGCGCGCCGTCACCGCCCCGCCCGACCCCACCGCGGCGCTGACGGGCGCACTCGCACGCGTGTCCTGCACTGCGGCACAACATCACCACACGTGCGCCGACACGGGAGACCAGCCATGACCGAACCCACTCTGACCCAACGCGTTCAGCGGCTCGAGAACATCGAAGCCATCAAGGCATGTCTTCGCGGATACACCAGAGATGTGAGCTGACCGATCGCGGCTAAAACTACAAGACGACGAACCA
>CAVTEZ010000021.1:0-291150 GCA_963733755.1 uncultured Actinomycetota bacterium | reverse complement strand
CTACAAGCCGTCAGAGCCTTCCCTTTTGGGTGGGGTGATGGCGTGCCTTTTGAAGAATGAGCCTGCGAGTCAGGGACATGTCGCGAGGTTAACCCGTGAGGGGTAGCCGCAGCGAAAGCGAGTCTGAATAGGGCGTATCCACCCTTGGGGTGGTGTAGTGGTGTGTTCTGGACCCGAAGCGGAGTGATCTACCCATGGCCAGGGTGAAGCGCGGGTAAGACCGCGTGGAGGCCCGAACCCACTTAGGTTGAAGACTGAGGGGATGAGTTGTGGGTAGGGGTGAAAGGCCAATCAAACTCCGTGATAGCTGGTTCTCCCCGAAATGCATTTAGGTGCAGCGTTGCGTGTTTCTTACCGGAGGTAGAGCTACTGGATGGCCAATGGGCCCTACTAGGTTACTGACGTCAGCCAAACTCCGAATGCCGGTAAGTCAAAAGCGTGGCAGTGAGACGGCGGGGGATAAGCTCCGTGCGTCGAGAGGGAAACAGCCCAGATCGCCGACTAAGGCCCCTAAGCGTGTGCTAAGTGGAAAAGGATGTGCAGTCGCATAGACAACCAGGAGGTTGGCTTAGAAGCAGCCACCCTTGAAAGAGTGCGTAATAGCTCACTGGTCAAGTGATTGTGCGCCGATAATGTAGCGGGGCTCAAGCACACCGCCGAAGTCGCGGCAGCCGTAAGGCTGGGTAGGGGAGCGTCCTGCATCCAGTGAAGCCATCGAGTGATCGTGTGGTGGAGGGTGTGGGAGTGAGAATGCAGGCATGAGTAGCGATAAGGCAAGTGAGAACCTTGCCCGCCGAAAGACCAAGGGTTCCTGGGCCAGGCCAGTCCGCCCAGGGTGAGTCGGGACCTAAGGCGAGGCCGACAGGCGTAGTCGATGGACAACGGGTTGATATTCCCGTACCCGTGTGTGCGCGCCCGTGATGAATCCATTCTGCTAACCACCCAAAAGGTGGCCGATCGGATCCCTTTCGAGGGAAAAGACAGCCGCCGGCTGCGTGGGACCCGGATGGGTAGTAGTCAAGCGATGGGGTGACGCAGGAAGGTAGCCGTACCAGTCAGTGGTAATACTGGGGCAAACCCGTAGGACGACATCCAGGTAAATCCGGGTGTCAGGAGTCCGAGAGGTGATGCATAACCGGATGAGGTGAATTCGGTGATCCTCAGCTGCCGAGAAAAGCCTCTAGCGAGCACACACACGGCCCGTACCCCAAACCAACACAGGTGGTCAGGTAGAGAATACCAAGGCGTACGAGAGAACTATGGTTAAGGAACTCGGCAAAATGCCCCCGTAACTTCGGGAGAAGGGGGACCCCCACACCGTGAACCGGCTTGCCCGGGGCAGCGGCAGGGGGTCGCAGAAACCAGTGAGAAGCGACTGTTTACTAAAAACACAGGTCCGTGCGAAGTCGCAAGACGATGTATACGGACTGACGCCTGCCCGGTGCTGGAAGGTTAAGAGGACCCGTTAACCGCAAGGTGAAGCGGAGAATTTAAGCCCCAGTAAACGGCGGTGGTAACTATAACCATCCTAAGGTAGCGAAATTCCTTGTCGGGTAAGTTCCGACCTGCACGAATGGCGTAACGACTTCTCAACTGTCTCAACCATAGACTCGGCGAAATTGCACTACGAGTAAAGATGCTCGTTACGCGCGGCAGGACGAAAAGACCCCGGGACCTTCACTACAACTTGGTATTGATGTTCGGTACGGTTTGTGTAGGATAGGTGGGAGACTGTGAAACAATTACGCCAGTAATTGCGGAGTCGTTGTTGAAATACCACTCTGATCGTATTGGACCTCTAACCTCGAACCGTATATCCGGTTCAGGAACAGTGCCTGGCGGGTAGTTTAACTGGGGCGGTTGCCTCCCAAAATGTAACGGAGGCGCCCAAAGGTTCCCTCAACCTGGACGGCAATCAGGTGGCGAGTGCAAGTGCACAAGGGAGCTTGACTGCAAGACTGACACGTCAAGCAGGGACGAAAGTCGGGACTAGTGATCCGGCACCCCCGAGTGGAAGGGGTGTCGCTCAACGGATAAAAGGTACCCCGGGGATAACAGGCTGATCTTCCCCAAGAGTCCATATCGACGGGATGGTTTGGCACCTCGATGTCGGCTCGTCGCATCCTGGGGCTGGAGCAGGTCCCAAGGGTTGGGCTGTTCGCCCATTAAAGCGGCACGCGAGCTGGGTTTAGAACGTCGTGAGACAGTTCGGTCTCTATCCGCCGCGCGCGTCAGAAGCTTGAGGAAACCTGTCCCTAGTACGAGAGGACCGGGACGGACGAACCTCTGGTCCACCAGTTGTCCCACCAGGGGCACCGCTGGATAGCCACGTTCGGACAGGATAACCGCTGAAAGCATCTAAGCGGGAAACCCCCTCCAAGACCAGGCTTCTCACCCATTTAAGTGGGATAAGGCCCCCCGCAGACCACGGGATCAATAGACCAGACCTAAAAACCCCGCAAGGGGCGCAGGGAACTGGCACTAACCGGCCGAAAACTTACACACACGCAACCACCATCCCACAGCGCAAACCACCCCACCCCACCACCAAACACAAACTCCATAAAGTTACGGCGGCCACAGCGACAGGGAAACGCCCGGACCCATCCCGAACCCGGAAGCTAAGCCTGCCAGCGCCGATGATACTACCCACCCGGGTGGAAAAGTAGGACACCGCCGAACACACACAACAAGCCCCGTGCCCCCCAAAACCCTTGGGGGGCACGGGCATACCCACACCAAAACGACACGCGTGGCCGGGGTGAATCAATCGACCGTGAGCGATCAGCGAGTCGGCCTGTTTTGGGCGCGGTGCCGGCGGCAGACCATCGGTAGGAGTACCTAATTGCCGGGTGATCGGATCCCTACGTAGGTATGACCGCCTGAGCGCTATAGGCAATTTTGCTGATGTTCTGCGATGCGCTTGATCGCATGCTCGCTAGCATGAGCGAAACTGACTGGAGCGACGTGGGTGTGAGCGAGTTGCCGACCGGAACGGTGACGTTGCTGCTGGCCGATGTTGAGGGGTCGACGCGGCTGTGGGAGACCCATCCGGATGAGACGAACGTTGCTGTGGCGCGGTTGGACCAGATGCTGTCGCACGTCGTCGCGGCCCACCATGGGGTGCGCCCGGTGGAGCAGGGCGAGGGCGACAGCTTCGTGATCGCGTTCTCTAGGGCGGCTGACGCGGTGGGTTGCGCGCTGGATTTGCAGCGGGCGCCGCTGGCACCGATCCGGTTGCGCATCGGGATCAACACCGGCGACGTGAGGCTCCGCGACGAAGGTAATTACATAGGACCAACCATCAACCGCACGGCTCGGTTGCGCGACCTGGCACATGGCGGGCAAACCGTGTTGTCGGGTGCGACCGAGCCGCTGATTGTCGATCAGCTTCCTCCCGATGTGACGCTGACCGACCTGGGCACCCACTCGCTGCGCGATCTGCCGCGACCCGAACGTGTCGTGCAGTTATGTCATCCCGATCTGCGCAACGAGTTCCCGCCGCTGCGCACAACCAGCTCTGATGTCTCCCATAATCTCCCGATCGAGCTCACGAATTTCGTTGGGCGACAATCTGAAATCAGGAGCCTGTATGAAGTGCTGGCGGGCAATCGGCTGGTCACCCTGACCGGCGCCGGAGGAGCGGGCAAGACGCGCCTGGCTGCGCATGTCGCCGCAGATCTGGCGGGGCAGTTCAGCGACGGGGTCTGTTATGTGGATTTGGCGCCGATCACCCATCCCGACGTCGTGCCCGTCACGGCCGCCCTTGCGTTAGGGCTGCCCGATCAACCGGGTCGCTCGACAGTGGACACGCTGGTGCGGCACCTCCGTGACCGCCAGATACTGCTGGTGCTGGACAACTGCGAACATCTACTCGACGCGAGTGCAGCGTTAGTCGTCGCCCTGTTGGGCGGCGCGCCGCGAATGTTGGTGCTCGCGACGAGCCGTGAGCCGCTCGGCGTAACAGGCGAAGCGATGTGGCAGGTGCCCTCGTTGTCGTTGGCCGACGACGCCATCGAACTGTTTGCCGACCGGGCGCGACTAGCTCTAAAACTGACTGAGGTTGTTGACAGTCTGGGCTCCTGATGGAAGGAGCTGCATGGCTGACCGTGTTTGAGTGAGAAGATCTGATCAGACGGGCGAACCGGCGCCTGGCGGTACTACAGCACGCTGAAGAGGTCAGCGGGAATGTGGCGGCTACTTGCCGCTATTACGGCATCAGCCGCAATGTCTTTTACCGGTGGAAGCGCCGGTACGAAGATGAGGGCCTCGACGGACTCAAGGATCGGTCGAGTGCACCCCGCTGTGCCCGACGATCACTCATCCCGACGTTGTCGAGAAGATCATCCACCTGCGCCAGCATTACCACTTCGGGCCAATGAAGATCCGGATGTACCTCAAGCGCTATCACGACGTGGATATCAGCGCGTCCGGAGTGTGGCGAATCCTCAAGCGGCTCGGGATGAATCGACTGCCGGCCTCACAACGCTACAAGCGTCACAGCGGGCGGTGGAAGCGCTACGAGAAGCAGCGTCCGGGCCATTATGTGCAAATCGACGTCAAGTTCATCGAGCCCATCACCACCGGATCAGGGCGTCGCAAGCGCTACTACCAATACACCGCGATCGACGACTGCACCCGGCTCCGCGTACTCCGCGCCTATCCCCGCTCAGACCAGAAGACCGCGATCCAGTTCCTCGACTACGTGCTGTCACGACTGCCCTTCCAGGTCGAAAAGATCCAGACCGACAACGGCGCCGAATTCCAGTCCAGCTTCCACTGGCACGTGCTTGATCAGGGCATCGGCCATATCTACATCCGCCCTGGCACACCCAGGCTCAACGGAAAAGTGGAGCGTTCACACCGCATTGACGCCGAGGAGTTCTACCGACTACTCGACGGTGTCGTTGAGGACGACGCCGGCCTGTTCAACCAAAAACTCAAGGAATGGGAGGACTACTACAACTACCACCGACCGCACGGAGGGCTCGGAGGCCAAACCCCGTACGAACGACTGCTACAAAAGACCAAGGCTCAGCCTGTCACCGGCCATCGTCAGTCACACAACTAGCTAAGACCGACTTCGCCGTCACCGCCGACAACGCCGCCGCTGTGGCTGAGATCTGCCGGCGCCTGGACGGGATGCCGCTGGCCATCGAACTGGCGGCCGCGCGCGTTCGCGCGCTGTCGCTCGCCGAGATCGTCGACAGCCTGCATGACCGCTTCCGGCTGCTGACGGGTGGTTCGCGCACGGCGGTGCGCCGCCAGCAGACCTTGCGGGCGTCGGTCGATTGGTCGCATGCATTGCTGACCGATACCGAACGGATTCTGTTTCGTCGGTTGGCAGTGTTCTTGGGTGGCTTTGACCTCGATGCCGCCCAGGCGGTCACCGGCGCCGACGGGGTCGAGCGCTACCAAGTCCTAGACCTGTTGAGCCTGCTGGTCGACAAGTCGCTGGTGGTCGCCGAAAACGCCGGCGGCAGAACGCGATACCGGCTGCTCGAAACTGTGCGCCAGTACGCGCAGGAAAAACTCGGCGAATCGGGCGAGGCCGATACCGTCCGGATACGGCATCGCGAGTACTACAGCACGATGGCGGCCTCGCTCGACGCACCGGCGGGGAGCAATTATGAGCAGCGTCTCCAACAGGCCGATCTTGAAATCGACAACCTGCGCAGCGCATTCGGTTGGAGCCTGGACAATTCCGACATCGAGCAGGCGTTGACACTGGCATCATCGCTGCAGCCGCTATGGCTCGCACGGGGCCGCATCCGTGAAGGGTCTGCCTGGTTCGACGCCGCCCTCGGCGATCCGGGCGGACAAAACGCAGACGGGGCGAGCCCGGCCCGTGCGCGGGCGCTCGCCGACAAAGCGCTACTTTCCGCGTGGATGGGCGTCGCCGACGTCAAGGGTCAGGCCGATCAGGCATTGGCGCTGGCCCGCGAACTCGATGATCCGGCTCTGCTGGCCCGCGCGCTGAATGCCTATGGCTTTGTTGCCGTGCAAAGTGGTGAAGCAGCGGGACCGTACTTCACGGAGGCCGTCGGCCTCGCCAGGGCACTAGGCGACCCGTGGCGGCTCAGCCAGATCCTGGCATGGCAGGCGTACGCAGCGTTCGCCACTGGTGACCCGGTCGGAGCGCGCGTGGCCGCTGAGGAAGGACGCGATCTCGCCGACACGATCGGTGATCGGCTCGACTCGCGCCAGTGTCGCTACTGGCTCGCAATGGCGCAGCTAAACCAGGGTGATCCGACCGGAGCCGGCGCACAATTCCGCGTGATCAACGACGAGGCCGAGGCTGCACACGATCTCATCTATCGGGCATACGGCCTGGCGGGCCAGGGTTTCGCGCTGGCGTGGCATGGCGATGTCGGCGCGGCTCGGTCCGCGGCCGACGCGTCCCTCGTGGTCGCGTCGGAGCTGGTCGGGTTCATTGCGGGCCTTGGTCACTCGGCGTTGGGGGTCGCGGCCCTGGCGGCCGGCGATGGCCAGACGGCACACGAGGCCTGTGACGCGGCCTGGCAGTACCTGAATGAGACGACGGGAAACGCGTTGGTGCAGCGGGCCTATAACGCGCAGGCCGCATTGGCCGTGGGGGACCTGGACGCCGCCCGTCGCTGGGCCGACGACGCCGTCGCGACGACCTCGGGCTGGCACCAGATCGTGGCGTTCACGGCGCGCTCCCGGGTGGCGATGGCGCAGGGGGATGCCGAGCGGCCGAACGGGATGCTCATGATGCCCTGGCACGTGCCGTCGAAGTTCAGGCGTACCTGGGTGTTTCGGACACCCTCGAATGCGTCGCCCTTCTGGCCAGCGCCACCGACCATCAACAAGCAGCGCGGCTCTTCGGTGCTGCAGACGCCATCCGGCAGCGCACGGGCATGGCGCGGTTCAAGGTTTACGATGCCGACTACCAGGTTTCAGTGGCAACGTTGCGAGAGTCTATGGGCGAGAATGAGTTTGACGCCGCCTGGACCCAGGGCGGGGCGTTGTCCATCGAGGAGGCGATCGCCTACGCGCAGCGCGGTCACGGTGAACGCAAACGCCCGAATACCGGTTGGGAGTCGCTGACACTGGCCGAGCGCGAAGTCGTGCGATTGGTGTGCGATGGACTGCCAAACAAGGACATCGCCGCGCGACTCTTCGTTTCACCGCGGACCGTGCACGCCCACCTAGCGCACGTCTACACCAAACTCGGGGTGACCTCCCGCGTGCAGCTCGTCCAAGAAGTAGCCCGCCACGCCTAACCCCTGGGCGCCAGCGACCAGAAGATGTCGATGTTGAGGCATTCGTCGCGGACCCTGCTGTTGAAGATTCGATATGCCCTTGCGCCACGGCTGGCCGGGGGGATGAACGCCAGTCCAAGGCGATCACAGGCCCAGTCGGTCATCGCCGCGCGGGCCAGCTCAGGTCAGCCCGTATCCTTTGTCGGCAGGTACTGACGTATTTCGAGGCGAAGGGTACGAGTGGTCGAGGACAGGCATGGCGACGGGGCACGACGACCGAAGCGACCGCCACGACCCCACGGGTTCACTTCGGGACCTGATCGCGCTCCCAGAGCACGACCCCGTCATGGAGCTGACGAAGAGGGCCAGCGAGGACCCCGGATTCCGCCCGAGATCGAGGCCAAGCAGCTGGCACCCGAAGTACGCCGCGAGCTCAGCACTTTGGACCGTGTCACCGCCGATGCCGTCGCTCGCCACTTGGTTGCGGCGGGGGAACTGATCGACGGCGACCCTGAAGCCGCGCTCAGCCATGCTCGCGCCGCCCGGGCCCGTTCCGGCCGCATCGCCGCCGTGCGGGAAGCCGTTGGAATCGCGGCCTACCAGTGCGGTGACTGGTCACAAGCCATCGCAGAGCTGCGGGCGGCACGCAGGATGGGCAGCAAGTCCCCGCTACTTCCGCTGATCGCCGACTGCGAACGCGGCCTCGGCCGGCCGGAACGGGCGCTCGAACTGGCGCGAGGACCCGAGGCGGCGAAACTCAGCGGTGACGAGGCCGACGAGATGCGCATCGTCACCGCAGGTGCGCGTGCAGACCTCGGTCAACTCGAACAAGCCCTTACGGTTCTGTCCACCCCGCAACTCGACCCGACGCGCGTCGGCACGATCGCCGCCCGGCTGTTCTACGCCTACGCAGACACGCTGTTGGCGCTCAACCGCGGCGAGGAGGCCGTGCAGTGGTTCCTGCACGCCGCCGAAGCCGACATCGAGGGTGTCACCGATGCCGAGGACAGAGTGAGCGAGCTCGGCTGACGTGGGAACGCTTGCGCAGGAACATGATTGCCTGCTCCTCGACCTGGACGGGACGGTGTTCCGCGGCAATGAGCTGACCGAGGGCGCCGCCGAAGCTTTGGAAAAAGCGCCCAGCAGAACGCTATTCGTCACCAACAACGCGTCACGCAGCGCCGACGAGGTCGCCGGCCACCTACATGACCTCGGTCTTCAGGCGACCGCTGACGATGTCGTCACCAGCGCGCAAAGCGCCGCCCACGTACTCGCCAACCAACTGGCGCCCGAGTCGCGGGTACTGATCGTCGGTACCGAGTCGCTGGCTGCCGAAATCACGACCGTGGGCCTGCGGCCGGTACGCAGCTATGACGACAAACCGGATGCGGTGGTGCAGGGCCACTCCCCGGAAACTGGGTGGGCCGACCTCGCAGAGGCGGCGCTGGCTATCCGTGCCGGGGCGCTGTGGGTAGCGGCGAACGTCGACGCCACCCTGCCCACCGAACGCGGTCTGCTGCCCGGTAACGGTTCCATGGTGGCCGCACTGAAAACTGCGACAGATGCCGAGCCGCAGATCGCGGGTAAGCCGGCCCCGACATTGTTGCTAGATGCGTTGGCGCGCGGTCACTTTCAGACGCCATTAGTGGTCGGCGACCGGTTGAACACCGACATCGCCGGCGCCAACGCCGCGAAGCTGCCCAGCCTGATGGTGCTCACCGGGGTTAATTCCGCGCGTGACGCGGTTCACGCCGTCCGTGAGCAACGCGCGACTTACATCGGTTACGACCTTCGTTCGTTGCACCAAGATGCGAACGTGCTCGCGGTGGCGCCGCAGCCGGCATGGCACGTCGACACCGACGGCTCATCGGTAACGGTCACCAGCGCACACGCCGACGCGGCAGACGATGGACTTTCCGTTGTTCGCGCCGTCGCTAATGCGCTCTGGTCGGGCGGCCTCGACGGAGCGTCCCTCACCATTAAGGCCGGCGACAAGACCGCCCAAGACGCCCTGCAACGGTGGTCCCTGACGTAAATCCGATAGCGTAGAACAGCAATGAGTACCGACCCAGACGAAATTCGCGCACGGATCGACGCCCTGCTCGCCGAGCTGCCCGATCCGGCGAACACCGAGAACCTACCCGCCGAAGCCGATCTAGAAGAGCTTGCGCGCCGGCTTTCTGAGGCGCACGACATGCTGGTGCAGGCTCTGGAGTCGGCGGAGAAGGCCTGAGCCCGCCGTGCCGCGGCGTACCCGGGTCGACGCAGAGCTGGTCCGTCGTGGACTGGCTCGCTCTCGCCAGCAGGCCGCGGAGTTGATCGGCGCCGGCAAGGTGAGCATCGACGGTATGCCCGCGGTCAAGCCGGGCACCGCCGTCGCGGCGACTGCAGCGCTCAAGGTGATTGGGGAGGCGGAACGCGGCTGGGTGTCTCGTGGCGCGCACAAACTCATCGGGGCGCTCGACGCCTTCGGCATCAGCGTGGACGGTCGCCGTTGTCTGGATGCGGGGGCCTCGACGGGTGGATTCACCGAAGTCCTGCTGGATCGCGGCGCCCGCGAAGTCGTGGCCGTCGACGTCGGCTACGGCCAGCTGGCCTGGTCGCTGCGATCAGACCCACGGGTGGTGGTGGTCGAGCGGACCAATGCGCGGGAGCTCACGCTGGACGTCACCGGCGGCTCGGTGGAAGCCATCGTCGCTGACCTGTCCTTCATCTCGCTGACCACAGTGTTGCCCGCTCTGACTAGATGCGCGTCGACCAACGCGGATATCGTTCCCATGGTGAAGCCGCAGTTCGAGGTGGGAAAAGGTCAGGTGGGGCCTGGCGGCGTCGTGCACAGTTCTGAGCTGCGGGCGAGCGCGGTGCTCACCGTCGCGGGTCGCGCCGGCCAGCTGGGTTGGCACACCGTCGGGGTCACCCCGAGCCCGCTCCCGGGTCCGTCGGGCAACGTTGAATACTTCCTGTGGTTGCGCGCTGAAACCGATCGGGGATTGTCTGCTGATGAGCTGGAACGTGCGGTCCGCGACGCAGTTGAGGCCGGTCCAAAATGACGCATGAACGCACTGTCCTACTCGTGGTGCACACCGGTCGCGAAGAAGCTACCGAGACCGCCCGTCGGGTAGAAAAAGTATTGAACGACAACAACATTGGCCTTCGAGTGTTGTCCGCTGAGGCAGTCGACCGCGGTCCGTCGGTGCTGGCTCCGGACGACATGCGCGCGCTCGGTGTGGACATCGACGTGGTCGACGCCGACCCCAACGCCGCCGACGGATGCGAATTGGTTGTGGGTCTGGGCGGCGACGGAACCTTTCTGCGAGCCGCCGAGCTGGCGCGAAACTCCAATGTCCCGGTGCTGGGCATCAACCTGGGCCGGATCGGATTCCTGGCCGAAGCCGAGACAGAGGCCATCGACAGCGTGCTCGAGCATGTGGTCGCGCGCAGCTACCGCATCGAAGAGCGGTTGACACTCGACATCACCGTGCGGGTCAAGGGCGAGATCGTCTCGCACGGATGGGCTCTTAACGAGGCCAGCCTGGAAAAAGGGCCACGGCTGGGGGTGCTCGGCGTAGTCCTCGAAGTCGACGGGCGGCCGGTGTCGACGTTCGGCTGCGACGGAGTGCTGGTGTCAACACCCACCGGATCGACGGCCTACGCCTTCTCCGCGGGCGGACCCATCTTGTGGCCGGACCTGGAAGCGTTGTTGGTGGTACCCAACAACGCTCACGCATTGTTCGCCCGGCCGATGGTTACCAGCCCCGAGGCTCGCATCGCCATCGAGATCGAGGGTGACGGACCCGACGCGCTGGTGTTCTGCGACGGTCGCCGCGAGATGCTGGTGCCGGCCGGTGCGCGGTTGGAAGTGCGGCGCTGCGATGTATCGGTGAAATGGGCCCGGTTGGACAGCGCACCGTTCACCGACCGTCTGGTGCGCAAATTCCGCCTACCGGTCACCGGTTGGCGCGGACGGTAACGTTGCTTTCCGAAATTCGGATCGAGTCGTTGGGCGCCATCAGCGCCGCGACGGCCGAATTCGATTGTGGTCTAACGGTTTTGACTGGGGAAACCGGCACCGGCAAGACCATGGTCGTCACCGGGCTGCACCTGCTCGGCGGGGCTCGCGCGGACGCCAACCGGGTGCGTTCCGGGGCTGAGCGGGCCGTTGTCGAAGGGCGGTTCACCACTGTCGATCTCGACGAGAAGGCTGTCGCGCAGATCGACGAGATGCTTGATGCCTCCGGGGCTGAACGCGACGAGGACGGCAGCATCATTGCGTTGCGGTCGGTCAGCCGCGACGGCCCGTCGCGGGCCTACCTTGGCGGACGCAGCGTGCCCGCGAAATCGCTAAGCGGCTTCACCACCGAGCTATTGACACTGCACGGCCAAAACGATCAGCTGCGGCTGATGCGACCCGATGAGCAACGCGGGGCACTCGACCGGTTCGCGGGCTCCGACGCCAGGCTGGAGCGCTATCGCAAGCTACGGGACGCCTGGCAGTCGGCACGCCGTGACTTCGTCGACCGGAGTAACCGGGCCCGCGAGTTGGCGCAGGAGTCCGACCGGCTCAAGTTCGCGCTGCAGGAAATCGACACGATCGATCCCGCACCTGGTGAAGACGACGCGCTGATCGCCGACATCCGTCGGCTCTCGGAGCTGGATGCGCTGCGCGAGGCGGCGTCCGGGGCGCGTGCCGCGCTGGCCGGGGCGGAGGACGAGGCCACCGCAGATCCGGCGGGGCAACCCACGTCGGCGGCAGACAGTGTGGCCCGGGCCAAGACGGCGTTGGAGTCGACCGATGACGCGACGCTGCGCGGGTTGGCCACTCAGCTCGAGGAAGCGCTCACGGTGGTCGGCGATGCCGCGCGTGAGCTCGGCGGCTACCTGGGCGATCTGCCTGCCGACGCCAGCGCGCTAGACGCCAAGCTCGCCCGGCAGGCCGAGCTGCGCACGCTGACTCGTAAATACGCCGCCGACATCGGCGGTGTGCTGCAGTGGGCCGGTGAGGCGCGAGATCGGCTGGCGCACTTGGATGTTTCCGAGGAGGCGTTGGCCGGCCTGCAACGACGGGTCGATGAACTGGCACTCCAATTAGCTGATGCGGCAAGCGAACTCAGCAAGGCACGCAGCCAGGCCGCCAAGCGGCTGGCGAAAGAAGTCACCGGTGAGTTGTCCGGGCTGGCGATGGCCGATGCCGAATTCACCATCGAGGTGTCGACCATGCCGGCCGCTGTCGACGATCCCGCCGCGCTGACGCTCTCCTCCGGCATGCACGCCCATGCCGGAGGCGACGGCGTCGACCAGGTCGAGTTCGGGTTCGCCGCGCATCGCGGCATGACGGTGCTGCCGCTGGCGAAGAGTGCATCCGGCGGTGAACTGTCGCGGGTGATGCTGGCCCTGGAGGTAGTTCTGGCTGCTTCCATGACTGGCACCACGATGGTGTTCGACGAGGTCGATGCCGGCGTCGGCGGCCGGGCGGCGGTGCAGATCGGTCGGCGACTGGCGCGGTTGGCCCGCAACCGGCAAGTCATCGTAGTGACGCATCTACCGCAGGTGGCGGCCTACGCGGATATACACCTGATGGTTGATAGCGGCGGGAAAAACGGCTCCAGCGGAGTGCGGCGCCTCGACGGCGACGACCGGGTTGCCGAACTGGCGAGAATGCTGGCCGGGCTGGGTGATTCGGACAGTGCACGCGCCCATGCCCGCGAGCTGCTCGAGGCCGCGGACTGTGACCGGATTGCGACCTGAATACCGCATCTGACCTTGTGACAGATGTGACAAGATATAACTTCTGAGGCCCTTGTTACGGCGCGCCTCCCGGCTCGCAGTCTGGTTCACCGACAGAATCGCCTCCATGAGCGTGACCACCACCTTGTCCTCATTGTTGTCCCGCAATACCTCGCGACCGGGAGTCGTCGGCACCGCCCGGGTCGACCGCGACATCGACCGGCTGCTGCGGCGGGTGTGCCCCGGCGATATCGCGGTGCTCGATGTGCTGGACTTGGACCGGATCACGGCTGACGCGCTCGTCGACGCCGAGATCGCTGCCGTCATCAACGCATCCCCGTCGGTGTCGGGCCGCTACCCCAATCTGGGTCCCGAGGTGCTCCTGGCAAACGGCGTCACGCTCATCGACGAGACCGGCACCGACGTTTTCAAGAAGGTCAAAGACGGCACGAAGGTGCGTCTCTACAACGGCGGCGTGTACGCCGGAGACCGCCGGCTGATCCGCGGCACCGAGCGCACCGACCAAGAGATCGCCGAGCTGATGCAGGAAGCCAAGAGTGGGCTGGTCGCCCACCTCGAGGCGTTCGCCGGCAACACCATTGAGTTCATCCGAAGCGAGAGCCCGCTGTTGATTGACGGGATTGGCATTCCCGACGTCGACATCGAACTGCGCCGCCGTCACGTCGTCGTGGTCGCCGAGGAGGACGACGCCGCCGATGACCTCAAGCGGCTTAAGCCCTTCATTAAGGAATATCAGCCCGTCCTGATCGGAGTCGGCACCGGCGCAGATGTGTTGCGCAACGCCGGATATCGCCCGCAACTCATCGTCGGCGATCCGAGCAATCTGAGCACCGAAGTCCTCAAGAGCGGCGCTCAGGTCGTGCTGCCCGCCGACGCCGACGGCCACGCGCCAGGTCTGGAGCGCATCCAGGACCTCGGCGTTGGGGCGATGACCTTTCCCGCCGCGGGTTCCCCGGCTGACCTGGCACTGCTGTTGGCCGACCACCACGGTGCCGCATTGCTGGTGACCGCGGGCCACCGGGCCAACATCGAGACGTTCTTCGACCGGACGCGCCAGCACAGCAATCCCTCGACCTTCCTTACCAGGTTGCGTGTGGGGGAGAAGGTGGTGGACGCTAAAGCCGTTGCGACGCTATACCACAGCCGGATTTCGGGTGGAGCGATCGCGTTGCTGATCTTGACGATGCTGATCGCGGTCATCGCCGCGTTGTGGGTGTCGCGCACCGACACCGTGGTACTGCATTGGGCCGCCGAGTACTGGAAGCACTTCTTGATCTGGATGCAGCGCTTTATCCATTAGGACGGTGGCGAAGTGATATCTCTACGTCAGCACGCGATTTCGCTGGCAGCGGTGTTCCTCGCACTGGCCGTCGGAGTTGTGCTCGGCTCAGGGCTCCTCTCCAACACGATGCTGTCCGGATTGCGTGGCGAAACACGGAATCTGCACAACCAGGTCAACACGCTTAACGACGAAAAGAACGCTCTGAACGGAAAGCTGTTCTCTGCCAACGCTTTCGACACCCAGATGGCCGGCCGCATGGTGCGTGATGCGATGAATGGCAAGTCGATGCTGATTTTCCGCGCTCCCGACGCGAAGGACGAGGACGTCGACGCGGTGGCGAAAATCGTCGGGCAGGCCGGGGGGGCGGTTACCGGCACGGTCGTGTTGACCCAGGAATTCGTCGATGCCAACTCCGCAGAGAAGATGCACTCGGTGGTCAACGCGTCGGTGCTGCCCGCCGGCGCCCAGCTCAGCACCAAGCTGGTCGACCAAGGTTCCCAAGCCGGCGACCTGCTGGGCATCGCCCTGCTGATCAATCGGGATCCCGCGGTCCCGCCGGTTGACGACGCACAGCGCGACACCGTGCTGGCGGCGCTGCGTGACACTGGCTTCATCGGATACGGGAACCAGCACATCGGCGCGGCGAACGCGGCCGCGGTCATCACCGGCGGGTCGCTCGGCAACGACGCCGGCAACCAGGGCGTCAGCGTGGCCAGGTTCGCCGCGGCGCTCGCGCCGCACGGCTCGGGCGTGGTGCTGGCAGGACGCGAGGGCTCATCGGATGGTCCGGCCGCGGTCGGGGTGGCCCGCGCCGACGCCACCGTGACCCCCGTGATCAGCACTGTTGACGACGTTGACGCCGAATCAGGTCGAGTCACTGCAGTACTGGGTGCCGCCGACTTGATCAACGGCGGTCGGACCGGCCAGTACGGCACCGGTCACCGCAATACCGGGCTCACCGTCGCGTCGTAGCCGCCGACAATGCGAGGGGGAGAGGCGGACAGTCGATGTAGCCGCCCCGCCGGGCGTGTTAGCGACGAGGTGGCGCAGTGTTTGTTAGGGTGGGTTTCCGTGGGTCGGCAGGCCCAAAGCTGGAAAACAGCCCTCACCAGAGGCTAGCCCTGCGCCGTCTTCACGGAGGTCGCCACATTGCGAAAGCATCCGCAGACCGCCACCAAGCATCTCTTCGTCAGCGGCGGGGTCGTCTCGTCGCTCGGTAAGGGACTGACCGCGAGCAGCCTGGGACAGTTGCTTACCGCTCGCGGGCTGCAAGTGACGATGCAGAAGCTCGATCCTTACCTCAACGTCGACCCCGGCACCATGAACCCGTTCCAGCATGGCGAGGTGTTCGTCACCGAGGATGGCGCCGAGACCGACCTCGACGTCGGTCACTACGAGCGCTTCCTCGACCGCGATCTCTCCGGTTCGGCGAATGTCACCACCGGGCAGGTGTATTCGACCGTCATCGCCAAAGAGCGTCGCGGCGAATACCTCGGCGACACCGTCCAGGTCATCCCGCATATCACCGACGAGATCAAGCGTCGCATCCTGGAGATGGCCAAGCCGGACGCCGACGGTAACCGGCCGGATGTCGTCATCACCGAAATCGGCGGGACCGTCGGCGACATCGAGTCGCAGCCGTTCCTCGAAGCAGCACGCCAGGTTCGCCATGACATGGGACGAGAGAACGTCTTTTTCCTGCACGTGTCGCTGATCCCCTACCTGGCACCGTCCGGGGAACTGAAGACCAAGCCCACCCAGCACTCAGTGAACGCGCTGCGCAGCATCGGTATCACCCCGGATGCGTTGATCCTGCGCTGCGATCGCGACGTGCCCGAACCGCTGAAGAACAAGATCGCGCTGATGTGTGACGTCGACATCGACGGCGTGATCTCCACGCCCGACGCACCGTCGATATACGACATCCCGAAAGTTCTGCACCGAGAGGAGCTGGACGCGTACGTCGTGCGCCGGCTCAACCTGCCGTTCCGCGACGTCGACTGGACCGAATGGGACGACCTGCTGCGCCGGGTGCACGACCCGCAGGAGACGGTGCGAATTGCGTTGGTGGGCAAGTACATTGACCTCTCAGACGCCTACCTGTCGGTGAGCGAGGCTCTGCGCGCGGCCGGATTCAAGCACCGGGCAAAGGTGGAAATTCGGTGGGTGGGCTCCGACGATTGCGAAACGGCGAGCGGAGCGGCGTCGGTGCTCGAGGATGTCCACGGCGTCCTGATCCCGGGCGGTTTCGGCATCCGGGGAATCGAGGGCAAGATCGGGGCGATCAGGCACGCGCGTTCCCGCGGGCTGCCCGTGCTGGGGCTCTGCCTCGGCATGCAGTGCATCGTGATCGAGGCGGCCCGTTCCGTGGGCCTTGCGAACGCGAACTCGGCAGAGTTCGACCCGGACACCCCCGACCCCGTCATCTCCACGATGGCCGATCAGCAGCAGATCGTCGCGGGCGAAGCCGACCTCGGCGGCACCATGCGGCTGGGAGCCTACCCTGCAGTGCTCGAGCCGGATTCCATTGTCGCCCGGGCGTATCAATCGACCGAAGTGTCGGAGCGGCATCGGCATCGCTACGAGGTCAACAATGCTTACCGCGATCGCATCGCCGAGAGCGGCCTGCGATTCTCTGGAACATCTCCCGACGGGCACCTGGTCGAGTTCGTCGAGTACCCGCCCGAGATGCATTCCTTCGTCGTCGGTACCCAGGCGCATCCCGAGCTCAAGAGCCGGCCGACCCGTCCGCATCCACTGTTCACCGGCTTCATCGGCGCGGCGATCGATTACAAGGCTGCCGAGCGGCTGTCCCTGGAGATGCCCGAGCGGCGGGCCAACGGCAGCGAGCAACACGATGAGGCCGAGTCGTCGCTGTCTGAACCCGAACCTGTTCCCCGTGGGTGAGCACGTCTTCGAGACGACCTCGTCGGAAATCTTGTATGTCGGGAAGATTTTCGCGTTGCGGGCCGATCGTGTCCGGATGCCCGGCGGAAAGAGCGTGACGCGAGAAGTCGTCGAACACTACGGCGCCGTGGCGATCGTCGCTATGGACGACGACGGCCGAATCCCGATGGTCTATCAATATCGCCACCCGTTTGGTCGGCGGCTGTGGGAGTTGCCCGCCGGTCTGCTCGACGTCTACGGTGAGGCCCCGCATCTGAGCGCTGCCCGGGAGCTTCGCGAGGAGGTCGGCCTGCAGGCGGAGACCTGGCAGGTGTTGGTCGATCTGAATTCCTCCCCAGGCTTCAGCGACGAGTCCGTCCGGGTCTACCTGGCCACCGGCTTGACCGATGTCGACCCTCCGGAGGCGCATGACGAAGAGGCCGACATGACCAAGGAGTGGTACTCCCTCGCCGAGGCCGTGCAGCGGATCTTCCGCGGCGAGATCGTCAATTCCCTTGCAGTCGCTGGGATTTTAGCGGCGTATGCGGTCAGCGAGGGCGTCGCCGAGCCGCGGCCGGTGGACGCACCGTGGATCGACAGGCCGACGGCCTTCAGTGCACGCAAGGCCGGCGGGTGACGACGCTGGCGCCGCCGCTGGAGGCCCAGCTGCGGGGGTACCTCGATCACCTGACGATCGAGCGGGGAGTTGCGACCAACACGCTGAGCTCCTATCGCCGCGACCTACGCCGCTACTTCGAGCACCTGACGATGCGCGGCGTTGACGACTTGGCCAAGGTCAGCGAGGACGACGTCAGCGAGTTCCTGATGGCATTACGACGCGGCGATCCAGATTCCGGTGTCGCACCCTTGTCGGCGGTGTCGGCAGCGCGGACTCTGATCGCGGTGCGCGGTCTACACCGGTTCGCCGCGGCCGAAGGTTTTGCCGAATTCGACGTCGCTCAGGCCGTCAAGCCACCGACACCTGGTCGACGGCTGCCCAAAAGCCTGAGCCTTGACCAGGTGCTCGCCCTGCTGGCGGGCGCCGGGGGCGACAGTCCGTCCGACGGACCGTTGACGTTGCGTAACCGCGCACTGCTCGAACTGCTGTACTCGACCGGTGCGCGCATCTCAGAAGCGGTCGGACTCGACGTCGACGACATCGACACGCACGCCCGGTCGGTGCTGCTGCGTGGCAAGGGCGGCAAGCAGCGGCTGGTGCCGATAGGACGGCCCGCCGTGCAAGCGCTGGATGCTTACCTGGTGCGGGGGCGGTCCGAGTTGTCGCGTCGCGGCCGCGGCACGCCCGCGATTTTCCTCAACGCCCGCGGTGGCCGGCTGTCGCGCCAAAGCGCATGGCAAGTCCTGCAGGACGCCGCGGAGCGAGCCGGCATCACCGCCGGGGTGTCCCCGCACACGTTGCGGCATTCATTCGCGACCCATCTGTTGGAGGGCGGGGCCGACGTCCGCGTCGTGCAGGAATTGCTGGGACACGCGTCGGTAACCACGACGCAGATCTACACCATGGTCACCGTGCACGCGCTTCGCGAAGTGTGGGCCGAGGCCCACCCGCGAGCGCATTAGCCGCCCAGGTACTCCGACTCTAGGACCAGATCCGAGATCAAGGTCTGGTACTCCAAATGCGCCTTGTGCTCGACCGTTTCCCACAGCGTGCCCTGTTGCTGTCGCATGTATTCGCGGTACTTCGGGGCACCTGGCACCTTGATGTTGTCGGCCACCACGATCGAGCCCTTATGCAGCCATCCGCGGTCGAGGATGCTCTGCAGGTCCCGCAGATAGGCAGCCTTGTCGTGGTCCAGAAATACGAAATCAAGTGCGCCAGAACTGAACCCGTGTTCGCCGGCCAGCGCATCCAACGTATGTCCGCCATCGCCGATGGTGCCGACCACACAGGTGACCCGATCAGCCACCCCCGCATGCGCCCAGATCTGACGTGCGTTGGCGGCATTGGCCTCGGCGAGCTCAACGGAATACACCTTGGCCGTCGGCGCCGACCGGGCAATGCGCAGGGCGCCGTAACCGCAGTAGGTGCCCAGTTCAAGTGCCACCTTGGGGTCAGCGCGCCGGACTGCGGCGTCGAGCAGCGCGCCCTTCTCGTCTCCGACGTTCATCAGGATCGACTTCTCGTAGCCGAATCGGTCGATGGTGGCCAAGACGTCGTCGATATCTCCCGCGCGAGCGTGGGTCAGCACATAGTCGACAACGGCGGCTTCGCGCCCGTCGCCGATCTGGCCCGTCGTGGTGAGATTGCGGACGCCGGTCGTCGCCATCCGCCAGAACGACCACCGCAACAGGGGAATGCGCTGCTTCAGACTCATGGACGCCACACTAGCCCGCTGGGCATTGAAACCGGGCTGCCCCCAAATTCGCTGGTGACGTTGTTGCGGGTCTCCCGGCAGGAGCGCGTATACCCGTTAGACTCTGCTGCGATGTCCGCCATTTCCCGACCGCCGCGCACGCCGAGGCGATCCGCGCTGCCGAGCCGTAGCCGGGTATGACTGACGACGCCGACAGCGGCACCGGAGTCGGCCTGACCGGGCGCCCAGCGCGGCCGATCCCCGAACCCAAGCCGCGCACCTCACACGGACCGGCCAAGGTCGTGGCGATGTGCAACCAGAAAGGTGGCGTGGGCAAGACCACGTCGACGATCAACCTCGGCGCCGCGCTCGCCGAATACGGCCGCCGGGTGTTGCTGGTGGATCTGGACCCGCAGGGCGCGCTGTCCGCGGGCCTGGGTGTGCCGCATTACGAGCTCGAGCACACCATCCACAACCTGCTGGTTGAGCCACGGGTGTCGCTCGACAACGTGCTGATGCATACGCGCGTCAAGAACCTGGACCTGGTGCCGAGCAATATCGATCTGTCGGCCGCGGAGATCCAGCTGGTCAACGAGGTGGGCCGGGAGCAGACTCTGGCCCGCGCGCTGCACCCGGTGCTGGACCGGTACGACTACGTCCTGATCGACTGCCAGCCGTCGCTGGGCTTGCTGACCGTCAACGGGCTGGCGTGCTCCGACGGCGTCGTCATCCCCACCGAGTGCGAGTTCTTTTCGCTGCGCGGCCTGGCCTTGCTGACCGATACCGTCGAGAAGGTCCGCGACCGACTCAACCCGAAGCTGGACATCAGCGGCATCTTGATCACCCGCTACGACCCGCGAACCGTGAATTCCCGGGAGGTGATGGCTCGCGTGGTCGAGCGCTTCGGCGATTTGGTGTTCGACACCGTCATTTCCCGCACTGTCCGTTTCCCGGAGACCAGCGTCGCCGGCGAACCGATCACCAGCTGGGCACCGAAATCGGGCGGCGCGGCCGCCTACCGGTCGTTGGCCCGCGAGGTGATCGACCGGTTCGGCGCGTGAACGGCGGGGCGACCTGCGAGGCATCACCCCACAAAGGCTTCCAGGTCAAGCTGACCAATTTCGAAGGGCCGTTTGACCTTCTGCTGCAGCTGATCTTTGCCCACCGCCTCGATGTGACCGAGGTGGCGCTGCACCAAGTCACCGATGACTTCATCGCGTACACCCGCGCGATCGGCTCCGAGTTGGGACTCGACGAGACCACCACCTTCCTCGTCGTGGCCGCCACGTTGCTCGACCTGAAGGCCGCGCGACTGCTTCCTTCCGGCCAGGTCGACGACGCCGAGGATCTGGCCCTGCTGGAAGTCCGGGATCTGCTGTTCGCCCGGTTGCTGCAGTACCGAGCGTTCAAGCATGTGGCGGAGATGTTCGCCGAGCTGGAGGCAGCCGCGCTGCGCAGCTATCCACGAGCGGTGTCGCTGGAGGACCGATACGAAGACCTGCTGCCCGAGGTGATGCTGGGCGTCGACGCGCAGCGGTTCGCCGAGATCGCAGCGACTGCGTTTACACCGCAGCCGGTGCCGACAGTAGCCACCGAGCACCTGCACGAGCTGATGGTGTCGGTACCCGAACAGGCCCAACAACTGCTGTCGCTGCTGGAAAAGCGTGGGATCGGACAGTGGGCATCGTTCTCTGACCTGGTCACCGACTGCAAGGCGCCGATTGAGATCGTCGGACGCTTCCTGGCTCTGCTCGAGCTGTATCGGTCCCGGGCGGTAGCATTCGACCAGTCAGAACCGCTTGGCGTGCTCCAGATTTCGTGGACCGGAGAACAGCCGGACAGCAACGATTTGCGGGACCAATACTCATGACGCGCAACGACGACGATGCCGAGCGACGCGATGAAGAGAAGTGGCGCCAAATGAGCCAGCCGTTCGATGCAGACCTGAGCATCGACGCGCCCGAGACTGACTTGCCGATCGACGTGCCCGATCTGGACCGGGGCTTTGACGTGCCCGGCGCGAACCTGGGTATCGACGTTGCGACAGCGCCGGAGCTCGAGGACGCCGAGCTCGGTGCGGTGCTCGAGGCGCTGCTCCTGGTAGTCGACACCCCGGTGACCGTCGAGGCACTCGCCGCGGCCACCGAACAGCGGGCTTATCGGGTGGCCGCCAAGCTGCGGCTGATGGCCGATGAACTCACCGAGAGGGACAGTGGCATCGACCTCCGCGAGGCCGGCGGGGGATGGCGGATGTACACCCGCGCCCGGTTCGCGCCATATGTTGAACGATTGCTGCTGGACGGGTCTCGCTCGAAGCTCACCCGAGCGGCTTTGGAGACGCTGGCGGTGGTGGCCTACCGGCAGCCTGTGACGCGTGCACGGGTGAGTGCGGTACGCGGTGTGAACGTCGACGCGGTGATGCGCACGCTGCTGGCGCGCGGGCTGATTACCGAAGCGGGCGCGGACACTGACACCGGCGCGGTGACCTTCGCGACCACCGAGCTGTTCTTAGAACGCCTCGGGCTGTCGTCGCTGACCGATCTCCCGGATATCGCACCACTGCTGCCCGATGTCGACATGATCGACGATCTGAGCGAATCCCTTGATGCGGAGCCACGTTTCATCAAGCTGACCGGCGGTCCAGTTTCCGATGATCAGCCGATGTCTTTCGACGTGGATCACGAGTGATGGTCACAGACAGCGAGCCCCGCGGGGTTCGCTTGCAGAAAGTGCTGTCGCAGGCCGGAATTGCGTCCCGGCGGGTTGCCGAGAGAATGATCATCGACGGCCGCGTGGAGGTCGACGGGCAGGTGGTGACCGAGCTGGGCACCAGGGTCGATCCGGATGCATCGGTGATCCGCGTCGACGGGGCGCGGGTGATGTTGGATGACTCGCTGGTCTATCTGGCGCTGAACAAGCCGCGAGGCATGCACTCGACGATGTCCGACGACCGCGGCCGGCCCTGCATCGGCGACTTGGTCGAACACCGGGTTCGCGGCAACAAGAAGCTTTTTCACGTAGGGCGGCTGGACGCCGACACCGAGGGTCTGATCTTGCTGACCAACGACGGCGAGCTCGCGCACCGCCTGATGCATCCATCCTTCGAAGTACCCAAGACCTACCTGGCGACCGTGAACGGTTCGGTGCCGCGCGGACTAGGCAAGAAGTTGCGGGCCGGAATCGAGCTGGACGACGGCCCGGTAGCGGTCGACGATTTCGCGGTAGTGGACGCCATACCCGGTAAGACGCTGCTACGAGTCACGCTGCACGAAGGGCGGAAACGCATTGTGCGGCGGATGCTGGCTGAGGCTGGATTCCCGGTGCAGGCTTTGGTCCGCACCGACATCGGCGCGGTGGCGCTGGGCGAGCAGCGACCGGGCAGCATTCGGGCGTTGCGCCGCAACGAAATCGGGGAGCTCTACAAAGCGGTAGGGCTGTGAACACAGTCGTCGTCGCCGTCGACGGCCCGGCGGGCACCGGAAAGTCCTCGGTCTCTCGAGGTTTGGCGCACGAACTGCGAGCCCGCTATCTCGACACCGGCGCCATGTACCGCATCGTCACGCTGGCGGTGCTGCGCGCCGGAATCGACCTCACCGACCAGGCGGCTGTGGTAGCCGTCGCGTCCAACGCGAAGTTGTCGGTGGGCTACGACCCAGACGAAGATCGTAGTTACCTTGACGGGGAAGACGTTTCGTCAGAGATCCGCGGCGACGAAGTCACCAAGGCGGTGTCCGCCGTGTCGTCGGTTCCCGCCGTCAGGACCCGGCTCGTCGATTTACAGCGAACCCTGATCGGGGGGCCGGGCAACGTCGTGGTCGAAGGACGTGACATCGGGACCGTGGTGTTGCCCGATGCCGACGTCAAGATCTTCCTGACGGCATCAGCCGAAACACGGGCCCGCCGCCGCAACGACCAAAACGTCGCTGCAGGTTTGTTGGACGACTACCCCGCCGTGCTCGCCGACGTTCGCCGCCGCGATCACCTGGACTCCACCCGCGCGGTTTCGCCGCTGCGGGCCGCGCCGGATGCGCTGGTCGTCGACACCAGCGAGATGACCGAACCCGAAGTGGTGGCTCACCTCCTGCAATTGGTCAAGCAGCGAAGCGAGGCAGTCCGGTGAGCCGCGCCCACGACGATGATGCCGGCGAAGCCGGGGAGTGGCGCACATGAGCGAGGACGGTAGCTGGATCGACGAAAGCGACTGGGAATCAACTGAATTCGTTGATTCTGTCGATGATGCGACCAGTGGTCCGCCACCGGTGGTGGCGGTGGTGGGCCGGCCGAACGTCGGCAAGTCGTCGCTGGTCAATCGGATCTTGGGTCGGCGCGAAGCTGTCGTTCAGGACGTGCCCGGGGTGACCCGTGACCGGGTGTCCTACGACGCGCTGTGGACCGGACGCCGGTTCGTCGTCCAGGACACCGGGGGATGGGAGCCTGACGCCGAGGGCCTACAGCTGCTGGTGGCCGAGCAGGCATCGGTGGCCATGCGTACCGCCGACGCGGTGATCCTGGTGGTGGACGCGGTCGTGGGCGCCACCGCCGGTGACGAAGCTGCGGCTCGTATCCTGCGCCGCTCCGGCAAGCCGGTGTTCCTGGCCGCCAACAAAGTTGACAGCGAGAAAGGCGAAGCCGATGCCGCCGCGTTGTGGTCGTTGGGCGTCGGTGAGCCACACGCGATCAGCGCGATACACGGTCGCGGTGTGGCCGATCTGCTCGACGCGGTCGTCGGCGCGCTACCGACGGTCGCCGAGGCAACCTCAGCGCACGGCGGTCCACGGCGGGTGGCGCTGGTCGGCAAGCCCAACGTCGGGAAGAGTTCGCTGCTGAACCGGTTGGCGGGCGATCAGCGCTCGGTGGTTCACGACGTCGCCGGCACCACGGTCGATCCGGTGGACTCGCTGATCGAGATGGACGGCAAGGTCTGGCGTTTCGTCGACACGGCCGGACTACGCCGCAAGGTCGGCCAAGCCAGCGGGCAGGAGTTCTATGCCTCGGTGCGCACACACGGCGCCATCGATGCCGCCGAGATAGTGATCGTGTTGATCGACGGATCGGTGCCGCTGACCGAGCAGGACCTTCGAGTGCTGTCGATGGTCATCGAGGCCGGGCGAGCGCTGGTGCTGGCGTTCAACAAGTGGGACCTGGTCGACGACGAGCGGCGTTACCAGCTGGACAACGAGATCGACCGCCAACTGGCGCAGGTGCAGTGGGCGCAACGGGTCAACATTTCTGCGAAGACCGGACGCGCGGTGCAAAAGTTGGTGCCGGCGTTGGAAAGTGCGCTGGCATCGTGGGATGCCCGGATCGGTACCGGCCAGTTGAACACCTGGATCAAGGAAGTCGTGGCGGCGACACCGCCGCCGGTGCGCGGCGGTAAACAGCCGCGGATTCTGTTCGCCACCCAGGCCGCCGCTCGCCCGCCGACGTTCGTGCTGTTCACCTCGGGCTTTTTGGAAGCGGGCTACCGCCGATTTTTGGAGCGACGGCTGCGCGAGACATTCGGATTTGAAGGCAGCCCGATTCGCATCAACGTCCGGGCACGCGAAAAGCGCAAGCCCAAGTCGCGCTAACGCCGACGCGAGCAGTGCTGAAACTCATATTTATCCATGAGTGCAGCCGGATAAAGTCTGTCAGTGCCGTTGTCGCAAGGGATCTTGATCGTCCTCGCCGCCGTGGGCGCCGGCGCGATCAATGCCGTTGTCGGTTCGGGCACGTTGATCACTTTTCCGACGCTTGTCGCGATGGGTTATCCGCCGGTGACGTCGACGATGTCCAACGCGGTGGGCCTGGTTGCGGGCAATGCCTCGAGCACCTGGGGCTACCGGCGTGAACTGCGCGGTCAGGGTGGCCGGCTGGTATGGCAAATTCCTGCTTCGGTTGTCGGCGCGATATTGGGTGCTTGGCTGCTCTTGCATCTCCCGGAGAAGCTGTTCACCGCCGTGGTGCCGGTGCTGCTGATCATCGCGCTGGTGCTGGTGGTCATCGGTCCGCGTATCCAAGCCTGGGCGCAGGAACGGGCGGCGAAGGCAGGTCAGTCGGCCGAACACATTTCGCGTGGCCGGATGGCCGCGGTGGTGTCGAGCACTTTCGCGGTCGCCGTTTATGGCGGCTATTTCACTGCCGCGCAGGGGATTCTGCTGGTCGGCGCGATGGGTGCGCTGCTGCCGGAATCGGTGCAGCGGATGAACGCGGCGAAGAACCTGCTGACATTGATCGTGAATCTTGTTGCGGCGCTGGCTTATACGATGGTGGCTTTCCATCGAATCAACTGGCCGGTAGCCGGCCTCATCGCGATAGGGTCATTGCTCGGCGGCTGGCTGGGTGCGCGCTATGGCCGTCGGCTGTCGCCGAATGCGCTGCGCGCCGTGATCGTCATTGTTGGCCTCATCGGGCTCTACCGGCTGCTTAACGTGTAAGGGTCAGCCCCGCTGAACGACGTTACCGAAACCAGAATTCCCGATTGTCGGAGATCCAGTGTGGTAAGTGACCTGGTTGCCGGAGCCTGAGGCTTGGATCGTATCGACTGCGTCGACGGTGATCTGGTTTTGGATACCAGACACATTCACGCTCGCGCAGTGGCCGGTGATCACGACATTGTTGGTGATTCCGCTGACGCTGACGCTGCCCCCATTGCAGGCGATGGTCCGGGCTTCGCTGATGCCGGAGACAGTGATGTTTTCACCCGCCGGCGCGGTCGACACTGATGTTGTTGGCATCGACGGCGGAGTCGCATTCGTTGGCATGGTCCCGGACGCAGTGGGGCTTTCCGGGGAGATGCTCGGAACGGGTAAGAGAGTCGTCAGGCCGCCGCGCGAAATCTGGTGCGAGGTAAAGGAGAAGATCGCAATCGGCAGAACGATCATGCCTAGGACGAAAACAGCAAGCATTATCCAACGAATTTGGCCGCCCGGAAGGATTCCCCGCGACGGGCTCGAGAATGAGCCACCGTAGGGCGACGGCGGCGGTGGCGGCATCGGACCACCAGGCGGTGGCAAAGGAGGGCCGGGCGGTGGCGCCCATTTGCTGGGCGGCGGATTCGCGCCGGCCTCGGAAGCTCGTGCCGCCTCGGCCAGCGGTCGCTCCAGGTCCCGAATTCGGGCTTCGGGATCATCCTCGGATTTCATTCACCGATGCTCGCATACCAAGATCACGACGAATAGGGCATTCGCATTCGGTAGTTTCTGCATCGTGCCCGATATAGCCAACCGTCAGATCCTGCTGCGTCGCCGTCCGACCGGGCTCGTCCAGCCTGGAGACACCGAACTGGTCACTATGCCGGCGCCCGAGCCCGCCGAGGGCGAGGCTCTGGTCCGCACCACTTACGTGGGCCTCGACGCCGCAGTCCGCACCTGGCTCAACGACCAGCAGGGCTACCTGCCGCCCGTGCAGTTGGGCGAAGTCATTCGCGCGGCCGGAATCGGCGAGGTCGTGTCGTCGCGTTGCAAGGGCTACGAAGTCGGCGACGTGATCACCACGCTGACCGGTTTCCAGGAATACGTGATCGTCCGCGACGACGTGTTCAGCACACCGATCCCGGGCGAGAGCGATCAGCTGGCGATCATGTCGGTCTACGGGCCGACCGGCGCGACGGCTTATATCGGGATGACTGACGTCGGCCGGCCTCAGGCCGGAGACACCGTCGTGGTTTCGGCAGCCGCCGGGGCCACCGGGTCGGTGGCAGGCCAGATCGCCAAGATCGCCGGTGCCCGCGTGGTGGGCATCGCGGGCGGGCCGGAGAAGTGCCGGGCGGTGGTCGAGGACTTCGGTTTCGACGCGTGCATCGACTACAAGAACGACGACCTGCACGCCGCGCTCAAGGAGCACTGTCCCAAGCGGGTCAATGTCTACTTCGACAACGTCGGTGGGCCCATTCTCGATGCGGTACTTGGTCGACTGGCCATGAATGCGCGGGTCGTGTTGTGCGGCATCATCTCCAGCTACCTGACCGGCGACCACCCCGGGCCGGCCAACTACGTGAACCTGCTGTCGAAGACCGCGACCATGCAGGGGTTCAATGCCCTCGATCAGTGGGGCCGCTTCGATGAAGCTTTCGCGTCGCTTCGCGAGTGGGGCCACGAGGGCCGAATCAAGGCCCGCCAGACCATCTTTGAGGGCATCGACTCGTGCGTCGACGCCCTCAACGGGCTGTTCACTGGCGCCAACATCGGCAAAATGCTGGTCAAGTTGAGCGAGCCGTCATCGGTTTAGCTCAGCTCTTGAATGCGGATCATGGTGCCCGCGGGATCGCGGACGGCACAGTCGCGAATCCCGTAAGGCTGCTCGGTGGGCTCTTGAACGATCTCGGCGTTGGTCGCCTGTAGCCGCTCGAAAACACCGTCGAGGTTCTTGGTGGCCAGGACGATCATTGCGTAAGTGCCCTTGGCCATCATCTCGGCGATGGTCCGTCGCTCATCGTCGGTGATTCCTGGGTTTGCGGCCGTCGGGCTCAAAACAATAGACGTGCCAGGCTGATTCGGCGGGCCGACTGTGATCCACCGCATCTTGCCCTTGCCGACATCGAGGCGGACCTCGAAGTCAAGGGTGTCGCGGTAGAACGCCAGCGACTCTTCGGGATCGTCATGGGGCAGCATGCTCGAATGAATGGTGATGTCCATGGCGCTCACGCTAGGTGCAGCGCGGCGGCGGGCGCTTCTCGATTCCTGACCGGTCTGGTCACCTGCTTCTCCACGCACGACGGTAGTCCCGCCTCGATGTGAGCTGTCTGGTCCCGATAGGTGCTGGGGGACAAGCCGATCAGCTCGGTGAAGCGGGTGCTGAATGTTCCCAGCGACGAGCATCCGACCGCGAAACACACCTCGGTGACGCTCAAGTCGCCGCGGCGCAGCAGCGCCGTCGCACGCTCGATGCGCCGCGTCATCAGGTAGGAGTACGGGGACTCGCCGTAGGCGATCTTGAATTGGCGGCTCAGGTGGCCGGCCGAGATGTTGGCGTCGCGGGCGAGCGTTTCGAGGTCCAGCGGCTGCGCGTATTCGCGGTCGATCCGGTCCCGGACGCGGCGCAGCCTCGCGAGGTCGCGCAGGCGTTGGTCTTCGGTGGTTCTGCTGGCCACCTGCGCGATCGTGCCACGTCGCATTTGGGTTGGGGACCGCTTCGCGGTCTGCTGTAGGCTTTCCACCTGCTGCCGGTGATCCATCGGTGGCCTCGGGCTGTGGCGCAGTTTGGTAGCGCACTTGACTGGGGGTCAAGTGGTCGCAGGTTCAAATCCTGTCAGCCCGACAAACGTTTAAGCAGCTAGAACGCATTTTGGCGGTCCGCGCCGTTGCCGAAGTCGTACCCCCGAGGGGTATGTGCAGCAACGGGTACAGCAACCGTGTTTGTGCGATCCCGGTTCATGCTTGACATTTCAGTTCCGGTTGGTGCTTTACGGTGCTGGGACGCGGTTCCGGTAGGTCTGCGACACCAGTTCCGGTAGCTGCTTTACACCTCCGGGTGGTGATGGGTTCTTTCGTAGTCGTTGGTGGACTGCGAAAGGGGCCGGCATGTTGCGGGAGCTGCGGGTGTCCGAGCTGCGTTATCGGGCGGTGCTTGAGGTCTTGGATGGGGCGGTGATCAGCACTGTGGCCCGCCGCTATGGGGTGTCACGGCAGACGGTGCATGCCTGGTTGCGTCGGTATGCGCGTGATGGGGCGGTACTGAATCTGGAGGACCGCTCGTCTCGTCCGCATGGGTGTCCTCATCAGATGGCGGCGGAGCTGGAGGCCAGGGTGCTGGTGTTGCGCGATGCCAACCCGCGCTGGGGTCCGACCCGCATCGTCTATGAGCTGGCCCGCGAGGGCGCGGTGGCGGTGCCGGGGCGTTCCAGTGTGTATCGGGCGTTGGTCCGTAATGGGCGTATTGATCCGGCCAGGCGTCGTCGGCGGCGCAGTGATTACAAGCGCTGGGAGCGGGGTCGGCCGATGGAGCTGTGGCAGATGGACGTGGTCGGTGGGGTGCATCTGGGTGACGGTGTGGAGGTGAAAGTGATCACCGGGATTGATGACAATTCCCGGTTTGTCGTTTCGGCGAAGGTGGTCGCGCGGGCCACCGCGCGTCCGGTCTGTGAGGCGCTGCTGGAGGCGTTGAGCCGGCACGGTGTGCCCGAGCAGGTCTTGACTGACAACGGGAAGGTGTTCACAGGGCGTTTCGGCCCGGGTGGTTCGTCGTCGGAAGTGTTGTTCGATCGGGTCTGCGTGGAAAACGGGATCCGGCATTTATTGACCGCCCCGCGCTCGCCGACTACGACGGGAAAGGTTGAGCGCCTTCATAAGACGATGCGGGCGGAGTTCTTCGGCGAGGCCGATCGCGTGTTCGGCACAATCGGTGAACTGCAGGCAGCGCTAGACCGGTGGGTGACCCAGTACAACACCGAGCGCCCGCATCAGTCGCTGGGGATGCGTCCACCGGCGCAACGGTTTGCGTTGGCTACCGGTCCTGTTCTTGACGTTGTGGCGCCCGTCGCCGCGGTCGCCACGAATGGGCAACGGCGCGCCGCGTCTGAGCGTGTGGATCTGCGCAGTGCCGGCGTGCAGCGGTGGGTAGATCAGCGCGGGTTGATTCGATTGGCGGGGTTCGGGTATCGGGTGCCGATCGTGTTGGCCGGTGAGCCGGTGGAGGCGGTCGTGGCGGACAACTTGGTGCAGATCTATCACCGCGACGTGCTGGTCGCCTCCCATGTGCAGCGCCAAACTGCCGGCAGCACGCCGCGGCCGCCGCGTCAGGGCAGACGCACTGCGCGGGCGGCTACCAGCGGGATCGTAGTGATCAGAGTCGTGGACAACAACGGGGATGTGTCTTTCGCCGGGACGATGTATCGGGCCGGGAGGCCTTGGCGGGGAAAGCAGGTCGAGGTATCGATCGTGGCGGGATCGGTACAGATCGCCTACGCAGGAACGATCGTGCGCACCCACGCCATCCGCCACGACCGAGCTAAGGAGCACGGCGCCTACGCCACACCGCACGGTCGTCCCCGCAAGCTGCGCCAGGATGCGCCCAACGGCGCTCACCGCAACGACGCGGGAAACAACCCCAACGCGTCTCCGCTGTAAAGCACCTACCGGAACTCATCCGTCAAGCGGGTGCCGGGACTTGACATACAGCAACCGTGTCAGAGTCCCAACGCACCGCTGAGTCCTTCCATTGTGGCGCGAGCCGTGTCGTCGCTGGTGTGTCCATAGACATCGCCGGTAATCGCAACCGACGAGTGCCCAAGCAGATCGGCGACAGCCTTGATATGCCCGCCGCCGCGGCCCTGGGGTGCTGTCCCGTGCGTTGACCCTGGCGCTGGTACGCGACACCCCCGCAGGGCGCCGGTTTCATCGCCGAGCGGCCCCAACACCGATCCCGTCGGCCAGCACCGGGCCGGCCACACAAACACTTATCGGCGATTGACCCCTGATCGCCTGCACAGCACCGCCCACCCAAGTTCGCCCATCGCGCTCGCCGCACTGGTGGTGACACACCCGAATCCAGGACAAGGCAAGGCTAAGGCGCAATCACCGACACCGTGTGGGAGCCGAAGTTGGCGACGTAGATGTCACCGGCGTCGGGACCCGTGGGATCCACCGCTACATCAGTCGGGACAGTGCCGACGGCGTCGGTGGCGACGACGGTGTTGGTGAAGGGATCGATCACCGACACGGAGTCGCTTCCCTCGTTGGTGACGTAGATGTCGCCGGCGTCGGGACCGCTGGGGCTCACCGCCACCCCGTCCGGGGCATCGCCGACGGGGACGGTGGCGACGACGGTGTTGGTGGAGGGATCGATCACCGACACGCCGTCGCTGTCGGTGACGTAGATGTCGCCGGCCTCGGGACCGGTGGGACTGACCGCCACCCCAGACGGCGAAGCGCCGACGGTGACGGTGGCGTCGACGGTGTTGGTGGAGGGATCGATCACCGACACGCTGCTGGAGTCCAAGTTGGCGGCGTAGATGTCGCCGGCCTCCGGACCGGTGGGGCTCACCGCCACCCCATCCGGGAAGGAGCCGACGTCGTCGGTGTCCACGACGGTGTTGGTGGAGGGATCGATCACCCACACCGTGGTGCTGCTGCCGTTGGTGACGTAGACGTCGCCGGCCTCGGGACCGGTGGGACTCACCGCCACGTCAATCGGCGAAGGGCCGACGTCGATAGTGGCCACGACCGCGTTGGTGGAGGGATCGATCACCGACACGCTGTTGGTGTTGCTGTCGGCGACGTAGATGTCGCCGGCCTCGGGACCCGTGGGGCTCACCGCCACCCCCCACGGGCCACTGCCAGGGAGGCCAACGCCGATGGTGTCGACGACCGTGTTGTCCGACGGGTCGATCACCGACACGGTGCTGGAGCCGAAGTTGGTGGCGTAGATGTCGCCGGCCTCCGGACCGATGGGACTGACCGCCACCCCCTCCGGGGCAGTGCCGACGTCGATGGTGGCGACGAAATTAGACCCGGTCGCCCCGGACGGGCCATTCGCACCGTCCTGACCGGCGAGGCCGCCGGCCCCGCCGGTACCGCGTGCACCGCCTGCGCCGCCGGCCCCACCGACCGCGCCGGGCCCGCCATTGCCGCCTTGGCCGCCCTGCCCGCCGTTCCCGCCGTCGGTGGTCATGCCGTCGCCCTTGCCGCCGACCCCACCGGCACCGCCCACACCGCCGGTGTTGTCCGTGCCGCCGACCCCGCCCCTGCCGCCGGCCCCGGCGTCACCGCCGCCGCCGTGGCGGCCACCCTCACCACCCATACCGCCGACGCCGCCGACCCCCCCGGTCCCGCCCTGGGAGCCGTTATCGGGGTTATAGCCGGCCCCGCCAATGCCGCCCGGACCGCCCTGACCGCCGTCGCTATCGGGTCCGCCCCGCCCGCCGGCACCACCGGCACCGCCGGTTCCGCCGTCGGGATGCGTCGCGGTCCCCGCACCGCCCACACCACCGTAGCCACCAGTACCGCCTTCACCGCCTAGTGTGCCGCCCCTGCCGCCGGCCCCCCCAGCCCCGCCGTTCCCGCCATATTCACCGTTGCGGCCGTCGCTGCCGTTACCGCCGTCGCCCATCACACGCCCGGCATTGCCGCCATGGGCGCCGTTGGCGCCGTTAATCGGGCGCGGGTCAGCCGCCGTCGAGCTGGAGGGATCTGATGATGCCGAGCCGCCCGGATCAGCTGAGGTGGTCGCCGACGGGTCGGCGCCGACCGTGCCCGCGCCGCCGTCGGTGGCCTCCCCGGCGTTGCCGCCGTTGCCCATGATCCAGCCGGCGTTACCGCCATCCCCGGTCGGGCCGTACCCGTTGCCGCCATCACCGAACAACAGCCCGGCATTACCGCCATCGGGATCGGCCGCGGTGCCATTGGCACCGTTGCCGATCAGATCATGCCCAGACACGGTGTTGATGAAATCGTCGACCCGCGTACCGAACTGGCTATTAATCCAGTCCTCCATATCGGTGTGCAACGGCACATACACGTTGTCGTTAAACCACTCCCCATGCGCAGCGGCGGTGGTCGCCAGCGGATCTGAGGATGACGCCGCGTTCGCCAACAGATCCGGTGACGACGCCGCGCTGGCCAGCGGATCCGACGACGACACCGCCGCCGCCACCGCATCCGCCGACGTCGCCGAACCCGCCGCATCGACGGCACTGACGGCAACCGTGCTGGGGTCAAGGCCCACACTGCCGATATCCACGCCGGACAAACCGATCGAGGGATCCAGACCCGCAAAGGCGTCCATCGTGGCGCTGGGATCGATCGCTGACACCGCATCGGTAACACCGGCCACCGCCTGCTGTAGCTGGTTGATGACCGGATCAATCACCACATCAAGCACATCGGCCTTGACTGGCGGCGCGGTGCTCAAGGGGCCCATCCCGAACGCCAACACCGCGCCGGCACTCGCAATCAAACCGACCACAGCACGACGGAGTGCCTTCGCGTTACGGAGCCGACGATTCCGCTTCGGGCATGGCTGACCAACCACCGCCCAACCTCCCGACCGAAGGGTGTTCTCAGGTACTGTTAAGATATCCTTAACTAACGCGTGTGGAATAGCAGCGCATAAATCGCTCGCAAGCTTTTTCGGGAGCCCATAAGTGTTGGCGGCCAACGCCGCCCCAATACGCAACCCCACTGCCAGCATCGCTAGCCGACCGAGACCACGAGAACGCAACATGGGTCGTCCTCTTTCCTCAGCCCCCTGTGCGTATTTTCTTAGTGACCGCAACCAGGCACACCAGTAGTCCGGTACTGCATTTCCACCTGTCTGTACTTAGCTCCATGTGAGCCAACGGTGCGGCAGCCGACGCCTCGTCGCGCTCATAGCGGTCGAGTATCGCGGCGGCCTGCTGCATCAAGGAAGCACGGCACCTCCGCGTGGTGGCCGCCGACGATCAACAGCTCGAATGCATCGTCGCGGTGCGGCTGGTCGAGCATGGTGACCACGTCGCGGGAGTGACGCTTGGTGAGCTTCTCGGCTTTGTCTTGATTGCGGCCGGGGTCCGCGCCAACCCGCTGTGTGCCGATGTCAGACATCTCGTCCTGGTAGAGCTGCCGGATCCAAGCGGTCTTTCGGTCGACGATCGCGACGCAACAGCGGTGGTACTCGTCGAGCACCGCCAACATTGGCCGGACCCAAGGGGTTTCATCGACCACAATCCTGTCGTGCACGCTGCGGGGAAGCTGAACTTCCTCGAAAAAGTCGCGACCGCTGCACCAGAACAGCGCAACCGAACCGGCGACCAACGGTCGTCCTCCTTGACCGCCTTGGTGAACCGCTCGATATCGGCACGGACGGACAGCATCACGTCGTGATCGAGTTGGTGGTCTTGCGCCATCGGCCGAATTTCGTGCAGCAGGCTGTCTACCTTGCTGCGAACGACTGTGCCGCGGTCCTGAGGCTCGCACGGCACGACGGCATATAACGAGATGACAGCATCCCGTTCCCGCGAAAGCCCACTATTCGGTTGACTGTCTCCGCTGTGATCACAGCGTCATCGCGTGCGCAGGCGGGCAATCGCCACGGCGCAAGATCACGAACTGATCGGCAAGCCAGACCAGGGCGGGACCGTTGGGGTTCACACCGGGGACGAGGTCCAGCATCGTGTATGCATCGGCCACGCACGACGCCAGGAAGTCGCGTTCCTTCTTCTCAAGGCCAGCTTGTGTCGTCATATCGGGCTCCTCCTAAGGCGGTGGTGGCGGCGGAAACACCCACCAACGTGTACCTTGCCCAACGACGCGGCCGCGTACCTCAGCCCCCAAACACAAGGTAATGGGGTCGAGTTGACCCTGCGAGACGAACGCCCAGCATCATCCCTGAGTCGCTTGCCACTCAGGTGTGTCTGACGATTAGATCAGGCGTCGACGCAGTAGGTTGCGCGGGTCCACGGCGCCGCCCAGCTCGGTGGTGAACTCCAGCCCCGAGTCCACCCATTGGTTTGCCGCGAAATGTGGTGTGACGCAGACCGGTAACCAGGGACGTTTGGCCCTTTGGGGTGAGGGTATGCGCGTCCAATGTCAGGCGAGCCGTCATCAATCTTGCTGATCGCAGATCCCGGCGCCCCGGCGGTCATCGCCGAACGTCTGTCCGATTCGCTAACGAATCCGCCGACCGACGGGCTCGCATATGGCAACTGGGAAGTATCTGTGCGGCATCACACCTACCCCATCGACGAGCACACCGAGGTTTCCGAGGTAGTCGGCACCATTGACCCGGGTGGGGAGACGGAGGACATCGTCATCTATCTCACCGATCTGCCCCGACGTCAGGGGACGACGCCGGTGCTAGCTGACATCAGCGTGCCCGACCGGTTCGGAGTGATTTCCATTCCCGGGTTAGGCGGTGTGTTCATCGAGCGCCAGGTGAGGAACTTGGCGCGAACCGTCGTGGCCGAGGTGACGTGTCAGTCGACCAAGCAGGAAGCGCCGGTGAAGCGGCTGAGGCGGGTACAGGACGTCGACGTCGTCCACTATGTCGCGCCCTCAGCCCTGTCACGCCTGCGGCTCCTTGCGGGCATGGTTTACGCCAATCGACCGTGGCGATTGGTTACTGGCATGTCGAAGGTGATGATGGTGGCGTTCGCCACTGGGGCTCTGAGCCTCGCGAATTCGACGATGTGGCGACTGTCCGCCACGATGGGCCCGCAGCGATTGATCGCCGCAACCTTCTTGGCGAGCGCAGCGATGATCGCCTGGCTCATCGTTGAACACAACTTGTGGGAACGGCCGCAGTCGGCCGGCGAACGTGAGCGCGCGGTGCTGTACAACGCATCGACTGTCGTCACCCTGACAATCGGCGTCATCATCTTCCACGCCGGGGTGTTCATCCTGCTGCTGATGACCGCCTGGTGGACGATACCGCCGGAAATGGTCAGTCAAATCATCGGTCACCCCGTGGGACTCTCATCCCTCTTTATGATGGCGTGGTTGGTGGCGGCAGTTGCAACGTTGGGCGGTGCTGTGGGATCGGGGATGGAGGACGACGATGCCGTGAAGGCGGCGGCATATGGGGTTCGGCAACGCCGGAGATTCGTCCAAGCGAACTGACGCTGAGCATCGCGCGTGCTGCCGAAGTGCTCGGCATCAGCCACGCCTATCCCTACCAACTGGTGCTCACCCACCGCGAAGTCCTCAATAGAATTGCGACACAACCGAACCGAACAGAAAAGCGAACGGTGCCGCCCGCTTGGCGCAAGTATGGCCTCGGGCAAGGGACGGCACCGTATCTATGGCGAGGGACGTGAACATGAAGTGGCCCCGGCGTGACGATTCGGCGCGCCGTCGAGCGATTCGCCATACCAGTATGGCGGCGCAGGTTATGAATCAACGGTGAGCAACCAGCATGTGAACCTGACCCCACAGGAAAATTCGTTGATCGACGGGACTCATCCCGATGTTCTGGCACGCATGGACGAGAAGTCACTGAAGGAACTGCAGAGCAAGCTCAGGCAAACACGCGAGAAGAACTTCAGCCTGCTGCGGCGCCAGGGTGCGGCCCGCGTGAAGGCCGAAGGCGGCCGCGGCGCCGCCCAGCCCGCCAACGAGAAACGCGGCGAAAAGGTGGAGATCTTCGACGAGGCGCTGGCTCGGGTGAACGACCGCCTCGAAGCCGTCACCGACGCCGACTAACTGCGAGCTTCTTCACGGTCTGGACGGTCTGGACGGTCTGCGATCACTGCGACCCGTCTGGCGCGGACCGGGCCCCTCAGTTTCGCGCGTCGCCACCGTCGCATACATGACGCAGGGTCACAACCGGGCACGTTTCCCGGCCACGAGTTTGACATCAGAGAGGGGATCTTGATGATCCTGAAGAAGATCGTTGGCGCGGGTGCAATCGCTGGTGCACTTGGCTTTTCGGCCCTTGGCCTAGCCGGTGCCGCGAACGCCGCGCCGACTCCGCAGGCCGCTCCGAGCGTGGTCCACCAGGCTCAATTGGCCGGCTGGGGCGGCGGACACGGCGGCGGCGGTGGCTTTCACGGTGGCGGCGGTGGCTTTCACGGTGGTGGCGGCCGCGGCTTCGGCGGACCTGGCTTCAACCGTGGCTTTGGCGGCCCAGGCTTTGGCCGCGGGTTTGGTGGTCCGGGCTTTGGCCGCGGCTTCGGTGGTCCAGGCTTCGGTGGTCCAGGCTTCGGCGGCCGTGGCTGGGGCCCGCCTCCGCCGTGCTTGATCGGCCTCTGCATTTAAGTGACTGAATATGGTTGCCTTGCCGACTGAATCGGCAAGGCAACCATTGTTCGGCGCCGATCAGGTTGCGGTGATTGCGCTTTCGCGGCGCGCAGCCTCCGCGTGGTCTGATTCGATCTGACTGTCCTCCGACGACTTCCGGTGACGTCCGTAGACGAATTCGAAGATCGGCGTCGCCATGAGCGTGGTGACAATTGCGACAAAGACAAGGATGGTGAAGAGCGTCGGAGTGATAATGCCGGCCTGAAGCCCGATATTGAGCAGGATGAGTTCAATGAGGCCACGGGCATTCATCAAGGTGCCCAAGGCGACAGATTCGCGGAACGGAACTTTATTCAGCCGCGCAGCCACCGTGCAGGCGATTCCTTTCCCGGCGATCGAGACGACGAGAATTCCCAAGGTTACCGCCCACAGCGTCGGGCTGTTCAATAGGCCGATCTGCGTGTTCAGCCCTGAGTAGACAAAGAAAAGCGGCAGCAAAAATGTGGTCACAAGCGGCTCGAGGATGCCTGTGAGATGTTGCGCGAAGAAGCCGGATGGCATGGCGACACCAAGGATGAACGCACCGAATATGGCGTAAATACCAACGGCGTCGGTGAACCAGGCGCATGCCATGAGCAGAATCAGCACTGTGCTCAGCACCGCTGGGGTGATCGTGTTCCGACGCTCGGATGCCGTCCCGAGAACACGCAATGCTTTGCGCCCAATTGTCAAGAGCAGCAACGTATATAGAATTCCGCCGATGATTGCTGTGGCTGCTACGGCGACGCTGCCACGGTGTATGGCCCGCACCGTCGCCAGAATGCACCAAGACAGCGCATCGTCAGTTACGCCACAGGCCAGCGCGAGCGTGCCCAACGGTGTTCCAGAGAGCCCTCGTTCGTAGATGATTCGGGCAAGCATGGGAAATGCTGTAGTAGCAATGGACGCGCCCAGGAACATCATCGCCATAATGAGTGTGACGCTTTTGTCGAAATAGATTCCGCCTGCCAAAAGCGGTGCAGCGATCAATGCCCCCAACGCGAGCGGTGTCAAAATGCCCGCGGACGACACCGCGGCCGCGGTGCCAACACGATGCTTGATGAGGTTGACATCGAAGTTGAGGCCGATGAGAAACATGTAGAGCACCAGGCCGATCTGCGCCGCCGTGTACAGCACGATGTTCGACGGTCCTGGCGGAAACAAGTGGTGCTGGATGTCGGGTGCTAGGCGACCCAGCAGCGAGGGCCCAAGAAAGACGCCGGCAACCATCTCGCCGACGACTTGCGGCTGCCCGAGGCGTTGCGACAACAGCCCTACAAGACGGCACGTCACGAGGATGGCGGCCAACTCGAGGAAGAAGTGAACGGCGGTTGCTGCTGGCACGGCTCACGTCCTAGGGCTTGGAGTGCGGTTCCGTTCACGACTAGGCACGTCTGTCATCGACCCTTCTCGCGGGTTGACCTTGGGTTGCCCTGGGTCTGCGATCTGCGCTTGCCAGGGACCGCCATAAGAGTAACCTACTTAAATATTAAGTAACTGTTCTATCTCGATGAGCAGGGGGTGGACATGTGGACGTGCAAGCGCAGCTGTCGCAGCTGAGCCCGGCGGCGCGGGCGGTACTGGCGCGGAAAATCAAGGCACAGCTTTCGGGCACCGAGAGCGCGTCGACGGATCACGATGTCGCGATCGTCGGCGGGGGAGTGGGAGCCCTGACCCTGGCGCTCGAGCTGCGCCGCGCGCGTCCGCACACCCGGATTCTCGTCATCGAGCCGCATCCTCACCCGGTACCAGAGATCACCCATACGGTCGGTGAGTCGACAGTCGAAATTGCCGCACAGTACCTGCGGGATCGCCTCGGACTGGCCGACCATCTGAACACCTCACAGCTGCGCAAAATGGGGCTGCGAATGTTTTTCTCACATGACGGCAACACCGACATCGCGCAACGGATGGAACTGGGCAGCTCGTCATTCACACCGCAGGTCACCTACCAAATCGACCGCGGCAGGCTGGAGAACGAGCTCAACCGGCGCTGTCTGTCCGAAGGCGTCGAGATCACCTCTGGCCGAGTCCGATCCGTCGAATTGTGCTCCGGGGATCGTCCACACACTCTCAGCGTTCAGCGCGGTGACACGACCAGCCAGACCACGGCTCACTGGGTTGTCGATGCATCCGGACGCAACCGGACACTGCCCCGGCAGTTAGAGCTGAAACGCGGTAACGAGCACCACTGCAACGCCGTCTGGTTGCGTGTCGGGATTGAAATCGACGTCGGCCAGTGGAGCGATGACCCGAATTGGCAGGCGCGGCTCGTCGAAGGTGATCGAGCGATGTCCACTAATCACCTGATGGGCGAGGGGTACTGGGTGTGGCTGATCCGGCTTGCGTCCGGATCGACCAGCGTCGGCATTGTTGCCGACCCTGCCTTCCATGCGTTCGGCGATTTCAACACTCTGGCCAATGCCCAGTCGTGGCTGTCTGAGCACGAGCCGCAATGCGCCGCGGTCCTGGCCGAGAACGAACACCTGATCAAAGACTTCAGGGTGATGAAGAACTACAGTCACGGTGTCACGAAAGTATATGACGCACAGCATCGTTGGTGCCTGACCGGTGATTCAGGAGTCTTCCTCGATCCGTTGTACTCGTCTGGATTAGACCTCATCGCGATCGGCAACGGCCTTATTACCGACATGATCACCCGCGAACTCGACGGTGAAGATGTCATCGCCCGGTCCGGGATCAACGACTCGCTGTTTCGCTCCCTCACCGGCATGTGGCTCAATGTGTATTGCGACCAGTACTTCCTGATGGGCTCGCCGGCTGTCATGACGGCAAAGGTGATTTGGGACATCGCGTTCTACTGGGGTTTCCTGGGTTTCCTGTACAGCAATGACCGATTCGTCAGCGTCGCGGACGACCCAGGTGTGGTGCCGCACCTCGAGGGTCTCATCGCGCTCAGTAACCGCATGCAACGGTTCTTCCGGGAATGGGCCGCAGTCGAGAGTGCGCGCCCGTCGAGCCAGTTCGTCGATCTGTACGCGCCGCTGAATTTCATGGTGACGCTTCACACCGCGATGATGGGGAAAGCCCCCGATTTCACTGCACAATTCGACGAAAATGTCGGGCTGCTGCAGCAGCTGGCAGGCCAGCTGATCGACACCGTACTGACCGAAAAATGCCGCACTTTCGCTGACGACGTCATGCGGCAGGTGCAGGAGTGGCAACGGGACTCCTTTCTGCGCGAACTTCGGTCTACCTATCGTGACGAGCAAAGCATCAGCCCGCTCAGCGAGGAGTGGATTATCCGGGCCGTACCTGCCCTTGAATTCAGTTGATCGGGCGAAGGGCCCACGCTTGAGATCCGGCGCAAACATGTCGGCAAGAGATGTGAGTGCGGCTGCGTGGCCTCACGCCCGCTGTGTATCACGGTGGGGCGTTAGGTCGAAAGGATGAATATGCTTGCCGAACAAGGCATCCAGACACCGCTCGCAATCGTCGGCATCGGGTGCCAGTTTCCGGGCGGGGCCGATAACCCGGAAAGCTACTGGGAACTGCTGTGTAGTGAGACCGACGCTACGTGCACGGTGCCGGAAACACGCTGGAACGCAGCGAAATACCATGACCCGAACCCAGCCAAGGTCGGCAAGATGGTTACAAGTCGAGGCGGGTTCCTCAGTGAGATCGATCAATTCGACCCGCAATTTTTCGGCATCTCGCCGCGAGAGGCGAACTTACTCGATCCGCAGCAGCGCCTTTTGCTACGGGCCAGCTGGGAGGCGTTGGAAGACGGCGGAATTCCCGCCGAAAGGCTGGCCGGGACTGACGTCGGCGTGTTCGTCGGCGGCTTCACGCTTGACTACCAACTCCTGCAAAACCAGGGCCGCACCAGCCGTTACCGATTTAAGACCCATTCCGCCACCGGAATGATGATGACGATGCTGGCCAACAGGATCTCGTTCGCATTCGACTTCCGCGGTCCCAGCATGGTGATCGACACCGCGTGCTCGAGCTCGCTGGTCGCAGTACACCTTGCGGCGCAGAGCATTTGGAACGGCGAATGCAAAATCGCCCTTGCCGGCGGCGTCAATATCATGATCGGTCCCAACACTGCGATCGCGGAATCGAAGAGCGGATTTCTCAGTCCGGACGGCCGGTGCAAGGCTTTTGACCAGTCCGCTGACGGTTACGCGCGAGGCGAAGGTGGCGCAGTGGTCGTCATCAAACCCCTCCAGCAGGCGGTCCGCGATGGTGACGAGGTCTACGCGCAGATCCTGGGCACGGCGGTCTCACAAGACGGCCATACCGACGGCATCACCGTACCGAGCGCCGAAGCACAAGAAGCGGCGATATCGACAGCATTGCGACGAGCCGGCGTCCACCCCAATGACGTCGGGTATGTGGAGGCGCACGGCACCGGAACACCTGTCGGCGACCCAGTCGAGGTCCGGGCTCTCGCCAATGCGCTCGCCTCCGAACGCCCGGCAACGGATCCACTGCTGATCGGATCGGTCAAAACGAACATCGGCCACCTCGAGGCCGGGGCGGGGGTCGCCGGGCTCATCAAAACAGCGCTGGTCCTCAAACACGGGTACATCCCCGCGAATCTGCACCTCAAGCACCCCAGCGAGCAGATTCCGCTGGCGGACCTCAGCATCGAGATTCCTAGAACCGGTCGCCCCTTTCCCGACAGCGATCGACGCGTCGCAGGCGTCAACTCGTTCGGTTTCGGTGGCACCAACGCCCACGTCGTCCTCGCGGAGCCTCCTGCCCCCGTCAGCGCCGGTGCATCGGAGACATCCCAGCAGTTCCCACTGGCTGTCCTGCCGATCTCGGCACGCACGGAGGAAGCGCTCGTCGCGACCGCCGGCCAGTTGGCCGAACACCTGGCCGCTCATCGCGACGTCACGCTGCTCGACCTTGGCTACACCCTCAGTCAGCGCCGCTCTCACTTGAACTATCGATCCACCCTCGTGACCGGCAGCATTACCGATGCGCAAGAACAACTTCAAGCCCTCGCCGATGGCGGACAGATCTTCGCCGGCCGCGCAACCCCAACGGTGCCGAAGTTGGCGTTCGTCTGTACCGGCATGGGTCCGCAGTCGTGGAAGATGTGCCGTGGACTGCTTGATGTCTATCCCGCGTTCACCGCGAGCATCCTGCGCACCGATCGCGAGCTGTCCCAGTACACGAACTGGTCTCTGGTCAACGAACTTTGCGCCGACGAATCCCGTTCTCGCATGGGCGAAACAGAGGTCGCACAGCCCGCCAACTTCGCCATCCAGGTCGCCCTCGCTGAACAGCTGAAGCAGTGTGGCGTCAACCCCGACGCGGTCATCGGCCACAGCGCCGGCGAAGTGGCTGCCCACTATCTGGCCGGTGTCCTCACCTTCGAGCAAGCGGTCCACGTGATCTACCACCGAAGTCGCCTGCAGCAACGCACAACCGGACTCGGACGCATGCTCGCAGTCGGCCTCAGCGCCGAATTGTTCATGCAGACAATCGATGCCGGAACACTCGACGACATCGGACAGCGAATATCGATCGCCGCGATCAACAGCCCATCAGCTGTCACCGTCGCCGGTGACAGCGACGCCCTCGACGAGATCGCCCGCCAGCTCGACGAGCGTGAGATCTTCAATCGCTTTCTCACCGGCAAAGTGCCGTACCACACCCACTTCATGGACGCGATAAAAGGCGATCTATACAGCGCCTTCGAGGGGTTGTCTCCCGACGCGGCAACCATTCCGCTGTATTCCACCGTCACTGGCGAACAACTGGAGGGCTATGCCGACGGTGCCGCCTACTGGTGGCAAAACACCCGCGCTACAGTCCTTTTCGAACCCGCAGTCCGCCGGATGATTGATGACGGATACACCCGCTTTGTCGAGCTGGGCCCGCACCCTGTTCTCGCCGCATCGCTGCTGGAGATAGCCGGAACTCATCAGACAGACGTTCTCGTCGCCGCGGCCCAGCGGCGCGACGAAGACGACAGTCGTACGCTGATGACGTGCGTTGGCGCTTTGCACTGCCACGGCCATCCGATTGCATGGGATGCGTTCTACCCCCGGCGGGCGGCGCGATTGCTGAAGCTTCCGTTGTACCCGTGGCAATCCAAGCGCTTCTGGAACGAAACAGAGGAAGCGGCCGAGGACTTGCATTACCACCCGGTGCATCCGCTGTTGGGGCAGCCGGTGAGTGGGATTCATTCGACCTGGGAAGTCGAGTTGAGCATCGCCTCCCTACCCTTTCTCGCCGATCACCAAGTGCAAGGAAGCACTCTTGTGCCTGGCGCCATGTACATCGAAATGGCGTTGGCCGCAGCCCAAGCCATCTACGGCTCAGTTGACTACAGCGTCGACGACCTGATGCTTCGACGGCCACTCATCCTCGATGACACCTGCGATCCAGTGCTCAGAACCACTCTCAACCGAGACGCGGGGACTTTGGAATTCGCCGCGTTCACCGCGACGGCCGGTGGTGACGTGAAGTGGACGATCACCGCGACCGCAGAACTCAATACACTCGTCGCGCCTTCTGACCGCGCCGAGAACCAGCGCGCAGAGCCCGTCACCACGATTGACCGCGACGAGTTCTACGCTCGCGCCCACGCCGTCGGGTTCGCGTACGGGGACGCGTTCCAGACCATCACCGATATCAGATCCGGAGATGGTTGGGCGGAAGCAGATCTCGCCACCCCCGCGCAGCTCATCGACGAACTCGATCGCTACCGATTCCACCCGGCGCTCATAGATGGCGCATTCCAAACACTCATCGGCACAACTCTTCTCGGACACGACGCGGATGACAGCCCCTACCTTCCGACCCGAATCCGAAAAAGCGCCATCTACTGCGCGCCCGAAAAAAATATGACCGCCCACGTCCGCGTGGTGTCGACAACCACGGACGAAATCGAAAGCGACATCACGATCACCGGCGACGACGGACAGACGCTGGCTGTGTTCACCGGCTTCATCCTCCAATCCCTGAATGCCTCGTCTCGCATGACGCCCGAACGGGTGGACAAGGGACTGTACGAGGTTCAATGGGTCGACCATTCCGAGATCGAGCACGACGTGCGCGACACAGCGATTCAACCGGGCAACTCGTCTTGGCTGGTCTTCATTGACAAAATCGGCACGGGGACAGCGGTCGCCGAGCAATTGCGTCGCAGCGGTCACCGCGTGCGTACCGTGGTACATCGACCCGTCACCGCCTTGACAGAAGTCGACGGTGGATACGCGATGAATGCTGAGCAACCCAGGCATCTGCACCAGCTGATCGAAACGCACGTCGACAACGAGGGCGACCTAGCCGGCGTCGTCAACTGCTGGCCGCTGGACATCTGCGCCGACGCGGGTTCCTCGGAAATAAACGACCGCACAGGCGTTTTCACGATCCTGCATCTCGTCAAAGCCATCGCCGACCACGACGCTGTTCGGCCCCGCCTGTATGTGATCACTGCCAACGCCCAATCGGCCCCTGGAACTCAAGCACTGGCCGTCGACCAAGCCGCCATCTGGGGGCTCGGCCGAGTTATCGGCCACCAGGAGTTCGTCGACCGATGGGGCGGGCTGATCGACATCGACGACGCGGATGACCCAGCGGAGACTGCGTCGCGTGTCTGCGAGCACATTCTTGCCGACGAACCCGACGACCAGATCGCCATCCGCGGCCGAACAACGTTCGTTCCGCGTCTTCGCCCGAGCACGAGCCTGACCCAAGCGTTCCCAACAAAACTCACGCCCAATGCGACCTACGTGGTGACCGGCGGAGGGGGAGCCCTCGGCCGCATCGTTGCCACGTACCTGGCTGAGCACGGGGCACGACACATTGCACTGCTATGCCGAAGCGAGATTCCACCGAGAAGCCAGTGGGCGTCGCTTTCTGACGACCATCGGCATTACGCAACCGTCGACACGATGCGGAAGATCGAGGAGCTCGGTGCTCGGGTGACAACTGCCAGTGTCGATATCACCGACGCCGACCAGATGACAATGTGGCTGAGTCGCCACATCCGAGAAGGAGGCCGACCGGTACGCGGAATCGTCCACGCCGCAGGGTCTGTCGATGACCGGCTTCTGGTGAACATGACCGAAACGGATTTCACCACGGTGATGGCCCCGAAAATTCGTGGTGCCCGCGTGCTGCACGAGGCGTTCCACGACCACGACCTGCAATTCTTCGTCATGTTCGGGTCGGCGGGGTCGGTCATCGCGTCGCCCGGTCAAGGTAACTACGCCGCCGCCAACGCATTCCTCGATGCCTTCGCGCACTACCGGCAGGCTCAGGGTCTGCCGGCACTCACGATCGGGTGGGGCCCATGGTCGGTCGGCATGGTCGAAGAGCTCAAGCTGGAGAAAATGTACACACAGCGGGGGATTGAGCTCATCACGCCCGCGGCGGGCGCTCGTATCCTCGATCGGCTCATCAACCAGAACACAGCCAACATCATTGCCATCAGCGCCGACTGGATGCGCGCCCGGCGCGCCGGCCTCGGCGGGCAGCTGCCGCCGATGTTCTCCGAACTGGGCACCGCCGAAACCCCGCTCGACGCAGGCGATTCGGAATCTTCGCTACTCGACTTCCTGTCGGCATGCCCGGAAGCCAACCGGCTCGATGTGGTCGTCGGCCACGTTCAGCACATCGCCGCCGCGGTCTTTGAGCTCGCTGTCACCGACATCGGACCCGACGACGCCCTCGACGACATCGGCCTCGACTCCATGATGGCAATGGATTTCAGACTCAGGGTCAACGCGATGTTCGCGATTGATCTACCGCTGTTGGAGCTACTCAGAGGCGTAACCGTCAGTTCGCTGGCTGTTCGAATCCTCGCCGATCTGCAATTGGCCAGCGGCGACCCGGCCGTGGTCGTTGAACAGAGGCCAGCGTCCACCGCGGCCGACGACGATGTTGAACGACTGATTGGGCAATTATCCGACGCCGAGCTGCGGGAACTGCTGGCGGAACTCGAGAGGCAACCGGCCGAGCAGGAAAACGGGGAGGTGCATTCGTGAATCCCGCGGTGCACGTCCGGGGTCTATCGAAGTCCTACGGCGGGCTACAAGCCGTGCGGGACTTGGATCTTGATGTCGAATACGGCGAGATATTCGCGATTCTCGGGCCCAACGGGGCGGGCAAGACGACGACAATCGAAATCCTCGAGGGTCACCGAAAGCGGGGCTCTGGGCAGGTGCGGGTGCTGGACGAAGACCCCGGAACCGCAGGCAGGAACTGGCGCGCCAAAATCGGCATCGTGCTGCAGGAAGTCAGCGACGCTGGAATGCTAACCGTGTCTGAAACCGTGCAGATGTTCGCGAAATGCTATGGGGCAGTGCGTATTTCCAAGGATTTACTCGAACTTGTCGGGCTTGGCTCGGTGTCCGATTCGAAAGTACGAACGCTCTCCGGAGGGCAGCGGCGTCGCCTCGACGTTGCGCTCGGCATTATCAACCTGCCGAAATTGGTCTTTCTCGACGAACCAACAACCGGGTTCGATCCGGAAGCCAGACGACATTTCTGGGACCTCATCCGGCTATTGGCCGGCGACGGAACTACGTTCCTCTTGACTACCCACTACCTCGAAGAAGCCGCAACGTTGGCGGACCGCGTCGCGGTTATCGCCGGCGGCAGGGTAGTGGCAGTCGATTCACCCGGGAACTTGATCAATTACGTGAGCCCGGCTGCGACGGTCCAGTGGAAGATGGGCAACGAAATCCACGTGGAGACAACCGATCATCCCACCGACCTGATCAGAAAGTGGTCGGCGGACGGGGCCGAGTTGGCTGAGCTGACAGTCTCTCGACCGACGCTGGAAGACGCCTACCTGCATTTGATCGGCATGGTGTGATGAGCGTCGACATGACCATGTCAAAGACGCCGCTGCCTTCTCCGCTGCGCATCGGGTTGTCGCGAGTCATCCCCGAGCTGAAGATGTTCTACCGTCGACCGGAGCAGATGGTTCTGACGTTTTCGCTGCCGGCAGTGATTTGCATCCTGTTGGGCTCGATCTTTTCCACCAAACTTCCTCAGGTCGAGACGAGCACCGGCGCCGTGATCGCGGCGAGCATGCTCGCCTACGGAATTCTGTCGACATCATTCATCAACCTTGGCATCAGCATTGCCTCCGATCGAGAGACCGGCGCCCTGAGAAGGCTCCGTGCGACGCCAACGACCGCGTTGTCGTATTTCATCGGAAAGATTGCTCTCGTTGCCATCGCCAGCCTTGCCGAGGCCGTCGTCCTTCTGTCGGTGGGATTGCTTTTCTTCGACCTCCATTTACCGACAACCGCTTTCGGATGGTTCACGCTGACGTGGGTATTTCTGCTGGGGATCGTCAGCTGCTCACTCTTGGGCATCTTCATCAGCAATCTGGCAAGCAACGCAGTCGCTGCCGCCGTCGTGACCAACGGTCCGGCAGTAGGTTTGCAGTTCGTGTCGGGCACGTACGTGCCGCTCACCGTTTTACCGACGTGGATGTTAGCCCTAGGCTCCATCTTTCCGGTCAAATGGATGGCGCAAGGCTTCCGCTCGGTCCTGCTGCCCGCGAAGATGGCCGCCTTCGAACCCGCCGGCAACTGGGAACACTGGCACACATTCGCTGTCCTGACAGCATGGACTGCCGGCGGTCTAGCAGCCTGCCTCGCAGTTTTCCGGTGGTCTGACAAGAGCTGATCACCAGCGGGTCCGCAGAATCTGTTCTGCCGTCCGACGCCCACTGACCAAGCCGCTTCTGCGATCCGGTACCCGCCTTTACGTCTAACCCCTCCGGCAACCCGCTCAGTTCGGTAGATTGGAGCCGCTGGGAATTTCAGCCGGTCGGGAAATGAGTTCCGCCGCCCACACGCCGCAGAATTCAAGGGGCTCCCGCCTCTGCGTACCCGACATGCACGGTGATCGTCTGCACGCCGGGATCCCGATGACCACATCACCTAATTTTGCTGAGCACCGAAGCGACCAGACCGCCGGGCACCCCGCTGCACCCGACAACGGCGAAACCAGCGTCAACGGCCACAACAAGTGCGTGGACGTAAATGCGTGCAGCACCGAACGGCGCCGCCGACCCCCGCCGAGCACCCCGGACGGATACCTCCACCAGCTGCCCGCGTTGACACTGCTGAACCGATTGCCGGTACCCATGCTCGCCACCGGACTCGACGGCGTCGTCGTCTATACCAACCCCGCTTTCGCGACCATGCTCGGCCACCATCGCGACACCATTACGTTGACTGGAAAACGGCTCCCAGAAATGTTGGCCGGACATTCAGCGATCTCGCCGCGTGACTGTGTCACCGCATTGCGCAGCGCCGGTACGGTGGTCGTCGACTGGCTCCACGCGGAGGGATTCCCGGTTCGCAGCGTGATATCCGAGACACTATTCGCGCGGGCCGATGACCAGATACTGCTGATCGGCATCACCGACATCACCGAACTGATGTGGACCACCATCCCACCCGAACCGCGCTGAGGCGCACGCGATCAGGTGTGCCCTCACACAACCTGACGCTTACTTTTCTGGTGGCGTGAGGGTCAGCAGGTAGTGGTCGATAGGTGCACGCATCCCCGGTTGGGCATTCAGTAGGTCGGGCAACGCGGCGACCAGTTTTTCGGCGACCGTCGAGAGCTTGACGTTGAGTTGTTGGGATCGCCATACAAGGACTGCGAAGGCGGCGTCGGCGCCGAGCTGGTAGGTCACCATCAGCATTCCCTTGGCCTGTTCAATGACCTCGCGATGAGAGACGATCACCCGTATCTCGTCGCTGATCGACTGCTGAAGATCGTCGTTGAAGCTCTCGGTGACGTCGACATAGAAGCCGCGGGTAGCAACGATGCGGCCGTCGGCATCGGTTATCGGATCGCCCACCACCACCACCTTGCGTATCTGCCCGGTGGTCGTGCGGATTCTGTGCCGGCTGCTGAACGGAGCCACCGACTGCTGCAGCAGACCCTTGACCCGGGCCAAGTCGTCGGGATGCTTGTGACTCAAGACGAGTTCGGTGGTCGGTTCGATTTCGCCGGGCTCATAGCCGTGCATCCTTGCGACGGTGTCCGACCACGTCCAAGTGCCGCTGTCGTAACGGTATTCGAATCTGCCGACGCGCTGCGGTTCACCGCCAAGCAGAGCCTTGTCCAGGACGTCGACTGCGTGGCCATTGGTGGAGGCGTGGTCATCATCGGTCGGCAACCGATCCACTGTTGTTTGGTCAACCCGATTTCTGCTGTCAGCCATTTTTCTGACTTCCTGCTGTCGAGTACTGCCCGGATAAGGACGCGAGTTATGGGTGGACCAGGTCGGCTCACAAGTCGCAAATGTAAGTGTGCGTCTGTGGACACAGATTCGCTAGCAGTTGGACGGATCGATGGACCTCAACGAATTTCAGCCCGCCAGTTCAGCGCTTTTCGGCGGCCCGCGACCTCGCCGGGCGCGGTATCCACGGGGCAAGCAGCACGTTCAAGCGCCCCACTCCGGATGTGCTCGTACCGTCGTGGCATGCCAACGTACTTTCAGACGCGCTCGGCGGTCATGTCCATCTCGATCCAGCCCTGGCACGGGCCGCTCAAGATGTCGGTATGCATCACCCCGGCAAGTGTTCCGTTGGCCTGGGGCGTGTAGCGCACATTGGATCGGGCCGGACTCCATTGGATCGTGGTGTCGTGCATCATGCAGTCCCACTGGAACTCGCTGACTTGCGTCCAGGACGACCCATCCCAGGTGAACTGAACCGGTTGCGGAACCGTCGGATTACTCGGCGGAGGGCCGCTAACGATCGTGGCGACGCATTTTCCGCTCGCACAGCTGGAGCGGAACCCATAGGTATCCGTATGCTGCACCTCAGGATCTCCGGCCGCCATGCTATTCCCGGACTTTGGACCAACCATGAACGTGATCGCGTACTCGCCGTTCCAGGACGCAGCGTCCGCGACAGCAGTTGGGGGAAGCGACAGGGCAATCGCGAGGGACGCGGCGCACAAGCCGACGAGACTGCTCAGACCATCTCGGGCCATCGTTTCTCCTCCGGGTCCGTGCCATCTACATGGTCGCAAGTTCAAATCCTGTCAGTCCGACCAAAGTTCCCGCAGGTAAACGTCTGAAGGCGATCGGGCCCGGCCCGCCGCCGTCAGGTTGCGGGCGGGCCGGCGGCTCGGGCTCGGCTGGTGAGCTCTTATCTCGTGACGATCGCAGAGTTGTGGTTCGGCGCCCATGCCTGCTGGAACGTGGCGATCGGGACCCGCTCATCCCGGCCGTTCGGGACGCCGCTGTCGTTGAGGTGCACCAGACCTTCTCTGGGGTTTATGCCGGTGACGACGACGAAGTGGTTCGCGGCATTTCGGTTGCCTAGCCGGTTCCAGATGGTTTCCGCGTTCAGTATGACGATGACCCCGCGTCGTTCGACAAGATCTTGCTGCAGCGCGTCGATAGTGGTCTGAATGTTGTCGGCCTTGATCAGGTAGTGCGCTAGTAGTACAGGCAGATCTCTGATATCGGTGCCTGCGGGGACATTCCAAATCGGGCCGGGACGTGCTGTGCTCGGCGTGCTCTCGGCCAATGCGGTGATGAGCTGTTCGGTGGGCTCGTGTCCGGTGAGCTGGCCGACCACGTCAGCCACCGCCATCTCTCCGCAGTTGGAGGAGTGCTGTTGGCGCCAGTAGAGCGCGGCGGCGATGGGGTCACCGTACATCCCGAGCTGGTGGCTGACGGGACGCCCCGCAGCGGCGTAGACGGCGCTGTTCGATGCGACCAACGATGCGGCGATGGCCATGGCGAGTAGTGCCACGATGTGAACGCTCCGCGCAGCCGCGCCTGCTTTGGGCGTCGAGGGACTCATGATCGGCGCCCTCACTCAAGCCAGCGGGGTGACGTAGATAGGCGCATAGGTCATCATCGGTCGAGACGCCGGAAAACTGCTGTATCGCCACGCGGAAGTTCAGAGATGCCCTTACTGGGGTATCAGACCTCTCAGCAATACCGACGCCACGAGCTCGGTCGATGGTTGTCTTAAGAGATCGACCCTAACTAGCGCCACAGCGGCAAATGATTGCCCTCCGGGGCGGTTTGCCACGATATGAAAGGGACGGCTGTGGTCTTCCGCGCGGACCAGGAGATCGGATGCGATCTTTCTGCCGTCGACTGGGCGGCGACACCGCTGGGTCCAGTGGAGGGTTGGCCGCAAAGCCTGCGTACGGCCGTGAACATTCTGCTGTCGTCCCGATTTGCGATGTGGATGGCGTGGGGTCCGGACCTGACGTTTTTCTGCAACGCCGCCTATCGGCGAGACACCCTGGGCACCAAGTATCCCTGGGCGCTGGGACGGCCGGCCCGCGAAGTGTGGGCCGAGATTTGGGCTGACATCGGCCCCAGGATCGAGCAAGTCCTGTCGACCGGTGAAGCGACCTGGGACGAGTCGCTGATGCTGCTGGTGGAACGGTCCGGCTACCGCGAGGAGTCCTACCACACGTTCTCCTACAGCCCGTTGCGCGACGACGCATCGGCCGTGGTCGGCATGCTCTGTGTGGTTAGCGAGGACACCGAGCGCGCGGTCGCCGAGCGGCGGATGACGACGCTGCGTGAGCTGGGCTCCGACCCGACAGTCGTGCGCTCCGAGCGACAGATGTTGGACTTCGCCGCCCGTCAGCTTTCACGCAATCCCTACGACCTGCCGTTCACGCTTACCTATCTATTCGGCGACGACGGCGACGCTCAGCTGGCCGGGATAAGTGGCATTGCGCCCGGCCATCCGGCGGCGCCGGAGACACTCCCGACCAGCGGCGCAACGATGTGGCCGGTCGAGAAAGCCGCACAGGGTGCATCCGAGCTGATCGAGCTCGACGGCCTATCACTGGATCTGCCGACCGGCGCCTGGCGCGAGCCGCCCGCACAGGCGCTCGTCGTGCCGCTTTTGCAGCAAGGCGGCGTGGTGCAGGGGTTCTTGGTGGCAGCGCTCAACCGGCATCGCCGATTCGACGACGCCTACCGAGGCTTCGTCGAGCTGGTAGCCGGGTACATCGCCGCGGGAGTAGGTAGTGCGCGGAGCTACCAGGGCCAGCAGCAGCGGGCCGAGGAGCTGGCCGAACTCGATCGGGCCAAAACCACGTTCTTCTCCAACGTCAGCCACGAGTTCCGCACTCCGCTTACCTTGATCCTCGGGCCGGTCAACGAGTTGCTGAACCAGGCGGCCGATCTCGACGAGCACGCGCGACAGGAACTGGAGCTCATTCAACGCAACGGGCTGCGACTGACCAAGCTGGTCAACACGCTGCTCGATTTCTCGCGTATCCAGGCAGGTCGCATGCAGGCCCACTTCGAGCCTGCCGACCTGCCAGGCCTCACCGCCGAGCTGGCCAGCGTCTTTCGCTCCGCGATTGACCGGGCCGGGCTGGCCTTCACCGTGGACTGTCCGCCGCTGGACCGGCCGGTCGATCTGGACCGCGAAATGTGGGAGAAGGTGATGCTCAATCTCCTGTCCAACGCGTTGAAGTACACCTTCGAAGGCTCCATCACCGTCCAGGTCGGCCACGACGACACCGACGCGATCGTGACCGTCACCGACACAGGCATCGGAATACCTACGTCGGAGATGCCCCGGCTGTTCGAGCGTTTTCATCGCATCGAATCGTCACGCTCCCGGTCGACCGAGGGCAGTGGAATCGGGCTGGCTCTGGTCAAAGAATTGGTCGGCATCCACGGTGGCACCATCACCGCCGACAGCCAGGAAGGGGCGGGCACGACGTTCACGGTGCGCCTGCCATTCCGTACGGCCCATCTGTCGGTCGACGAACTCGTCACGGCGCCGGTCACCCGTGCGAGCTCGGGCGTGATCGCCGATCCCTACGTGCAGGAAGCATTACGATGGCTGCCGTCCAACGCCGGTAGCAAAACGCCTGTTAGAGCCACCATCGCTGCTGTCACGCCCGCCGAGGGCGACGGCGACCGCGCACGGGTGCTAGTAGCCGATGACAACACAGACATGCGCGAGTACCTGACCAATCTGCTCAAAAACTCCGGTTATCACGTCGGTGAGGTCGTCGACGGCCGCGCGGCCCTGGAGGCCATTCGGGCCGAGATTCCCGACCTTGTCATCAGCGACGTCATGATGCCCGGAATGGATGGCCTGCAACTGGTGGCAGCGCTAAGAGCGGAGCCGCGAACCGCCGCCATTCCGGTTCTGCTGTTGTCCGCGCGAGCCGGACAGGAAGCTTCCATCGAGGGTCTCCAGGCCGGCGCCGACGACTACCTCGTCAAACCGTTCGCGGCCGCGGAACTGCTGGCGCGGGTGCGCGCCAACATCGAGCTGGCGCGGCTGCGTAGCCATCAGGCCCGGTGGCGCACGGCCCTGGTTGACTCATTGCAGGAGGGGTTCTTCGTCTGCGACGAGAATGGCGCCGTCGTAGAACTCAACAACGCCTTCACCGAGATCCTCGGCTACGGCACTGAACAGTTGCCGTATCCCGCCACTCATCCGTGGTGGCCCGACGCCGACACCGATCCCGAAGCTCATCAGCTGGTCGAAACCGCGTTCGAGCAAATGCTGGGAAACGCGCAGGGTGCCTTCACCGTTCCGGTCAACCACCGTGACGGGCACCGGGTCTGGGTCGCGGCCACCTTCAACCATGCAGAGGATCCTGACACGGGCCAACAGATCATGGTCGGCACGATGCGGGACGTCACGGCCGAGCACTACGTCGTGCAACGTCAGACCGCGTTGGCCGCACTCAATCAGCAACTGGCTCAAGCTGATACGGTCGACGACGCCCTGCGTGGAGCGGCCGAGGAGCTGCGCCGGTTGTGGCGCGCGCGGCGCGTTCTCGTGGCGACCTTCGCAGGCGCCGAGGAATCCGCTGCGCCCGACGTGATGTGCGCGGGGGAGCCCGTGGGTTGGGCCGAGTTGCTGCCGCGGGAGCGGCAGTTGATCGAGTCGTTGCGCGACGCCGACCTGCTGACCACCGTTTCCGGGGAACCGGGCTCCGCGGGCATCACACTTCGCCACACCCGCGGGGTGTCGGTGTTCTGGGTCGAGTTGACCGAGCAGCGGCCGTTCACCGCTGAAGACCACACGCTGCTGACAGTGCTGGCGGGACGCCTCGGACAGGGCCTGCAGCGCGTATACGAGGTGGACGAGCAACGCGAAACCGCTGTGGCGCTGCAGCATGCGATGCTCGGCCCCGCGAGTTTGCCCGGCGGCTTTGCGGTGCGCTACCACCCGGCAAGCCGCCCGTTGCAGGTCGGCGGCGATTGGTACGACGTCGTCAACATCGATGCGGGCCGCGTGGCGTTGATCGTCGGCGATTGCGTCGGCCACGGCCTGGCCGCGGCCACCGTGATGGGTCAGCTGCGCAGCGCATGCCGGGCACTATTGCTCGAGAAGTCCAGCCCCAGCGTCGTGCTCGCTGGACTCGACCGTTTCGCGGCGCGGCTGCCGGGCGCCGACTGCACCACCGCTTTCTGCGCGGTGCTCACGCTGGCTACCGGCGAAGTGGTGTACTCGAGCGCAGGGCATCCGCCGGCCATCATGGTGTACGCCGATGGCACCACCGAGATGCTGGAGAGCGGACAGGGATTTCCTCTGGCCATCCGTCCGGACCAGACCCGGCCCGAAGCCCATATCACGATGCCCGCGCGCTCGACGCTGTTGCTCTACACCGACGGCTTGGTCGAACGTCGCGGCAATTCCATCGAAGACGGCATAGCCCGCGCTGCCGACCTTGTGGGGGATGGCCGTTCACACGAGCTCGACGATGTTGCCGACGAACTGATGTCTGAGCTCGAACCCACCGGCGGCTATCCAGACGACGTGGCGATATTGCTGTATCGCCAGCCCGCGCCGTTGGAGATGGACTTCACCGCCAACGTCCGGCATCTGGCCCCGAGCCGTGCCGCTTTGCGAAGCTGGCTGACCGAGGCGGGGGTTGAGCCCGAACAGATCCAAGACATGCTCGTCGCTACCGGTGAAGCCGTCGCCAATGCGATCGAACACGGCCACCGTGGCCGCCCCGAGGGCATCATCTCGCTACGGGCGACCGCCCTCGCCGACGGGCTTCAGGTCAGCGTCATCGACTCCGGCGTCTGGAAAATACCGCGCCAGGTGCCGACTGAGTATCGCGGTCGCGGCATCTCTCTCATCCGATGTCTGGTGCAGGACTTGAGCATCCATTCCGACGATTCGGGTACTACAGTTCACATGTACGCAAGGATCACTTAATGATGACCCCGCTCACCCTTAATACCGACCGTGGCGTCGATGGGACACCCCGGGTGATTGCGACGGGCGAAATCGACATCAGCAACATCCACGTGTTCACCGAAGCGTTGACCACCGCCAGCGAGGGCGGCAGCGAGCCGATCACCGTCGACATGAGCGCGGTCAAATACCTGGACAGCGCGGGCGTCAACGTGCTTTTCAAGCATGCCGACGAAATCAACCACCTGCACCTGATCGTTCATCCCTTCTTGATGCGGGTCCTCTCGATCACCGGCCTGGCCGACATCGCGACGGTACAACCTGCATCCCGTGCGGACGACTAGCCGAGGGTCATCCGTTCGGCAATTGTGGCTCACTGCTTGGACGAATGGCCTTCACCATCGTCGGCCAGGTACGTGACGACATACCACTGCCGATCGGGCTCGAGTTCGGCCTGGTCGACCTCGAGAGCAGTCGCCTGCTCTAAACGGACATCGGTCAGATGCGGATTCTGCAGGCGAATAAAGTCTTCGAGCTCAGCGTCTCGTGCGGGTCCGAAGAGAGTTATCCCCGCGGGCGCCTTTCCCTCGTACCTCGACCAGCTCACGCCTCACATCTTGCACCGCGCCTACTTCGACGTTGACGGTGATGGCGCCGGTGCGGGTGCCATCGCTGGTGCCGGCGCGGCAGGGGCAACCGGTGCTGGTGCGACGGCCGGAGCCTGAATCGCCGGCTCGTGGGATCACTCGCTCTAGCTTGGTTAGAAAGCCTCGAATCACCCCGGGCTCGGCTTTGTTTCCCATAGGAGGGGCACGTCAGCGCCATGGGCTCGCTGCTCGGGTGAGGCCGACGGCCATAATCGACTGGTGACAACACCGTTCGCAGTAGCGGACTACCAATGAATGCGGCCCTGCTCGCGAGCGGCATTGCTGTCGTCGAACTCGGCGGGATCATTGCACTTGGGGTGCTGCTGATCGTGTCGCGGCATCAGCTGAAGGAAACTCGAGCCGACCTCGAGCGTGCTCGCCAACCCAGGATTGCCCGGCGGCGAGGGCGCCCTGGACTCGCGCCGTTCGCGTTGAGAACCGCATGGCGGACAGCGGACTCGTTGATCACCAAAGGCATTGGCGCAACAGTACGTAACTCGATTGAGGATCTGGCCGGGTGGGCGCAGGTCGAACGTCCCGATCTCGCTCGGCTGACAGCGGACGGCGACGTCGTGATCGCCTTTTCCGATATCGAAGACTCCACAGCACACAACGAAGCTTTGGGGGACCGGGAATGGGTGAAGGTACTGGAGCGACACAACCGGCTCATCGAGAAACTTGTCGCCGATCACGGCGGGCACGTGGTCAAGACCCAGGGCGATGGATTCATGATCGCTTTCGCCGACACTGAACAGGCGGTTTTGTGCGGGATCGGCATACAGCGCGCGCTGCTCAAGAACGCCGAGCAGTGGGCGGACATCCGAGTCCGGATCGGTATTCACATCGGACCGTCGGTCAGGCGCGGGGATGATCTATTCGGCCGCAATGTGGCGATGGCCGCCCGGATCGCCGGGCAAGCCGGCGGCGGCGAGATCCTGGTTAGCGAAGCGGTGCGTGAAGCGCTCGACGGTGCGCCCGGTATCACCCTGTGCGGATCACGCGAGGCGGAACTCAAAGGCCTCCAGGGAACCCACCAGCTCTACGCCGTCAAGGTGCCTGCTTGACCGTTATGGCCGGATTTCGACTTGGTCGTTGGGGTTGAAGTAGCGCTCGGTTCCGTCGGTGAACTTCACTGTGCACACCTCGGGCAGGAAGTCGCCGTCGTGCGGAGCCAACTCGCAGACAACCCTCGTTTTGACCCGCTTCCATGCGTCGTCATCTTCGCCTTGCTCGCGGAGTTGATAACCCGGCAACCGGTTAGTGAGATCGACTGCCCGCATTTGGAGCACCCGGCTTGATGGCGTCGGCATAGTTTTTAATTCTGCCCACGGTTTCTTACGAGCAGGTGACGTCTAGGGGTTGGCTGGCTGCTGTTGCGGCTGGCGGCGCACCAGTGTCGGCCACCAGAACCACGGCCCCAGGATGGCGAGAATGGACGGCACGACGAATGACCGCACGATCAGCGTGTCGAGCAGCAGGCCGATGCAGACGGTAGACCCGACCTGACCGATGGTTCTGAGATCGCTGGTGAGCATGGCCAGCATGGTGAATGCGAACACCAAACCCGCCGAGGTGACCACACCACCGGTGCTGCCGAGCGCTCGAATCAGACCGGTATGTATTCCACCGTGCAGCTCTTCCTTGACCCGGTTGATCAGCAGCAGGTTGTAGTCCGACCCCACCGCCACCAGGATGATGAACGTCAACGGCAGGACCAGCCAGTGCAGATGGAGCCCGATCAGGTGCTGCCAGAGAAGGATCGACAACCCGAACGCACCGGCATAGGAGAACGCCACCGTGGCGGGAATCACCAAGGCCGCCACCAGACTTCGCGTGATGAACATCATGATCAGGAAGATCAGCACGAAGGCGGCGATGGCCGCGATCAGCAGATCCGACGTCGCGTATTCCTTGATGTCCTTGTCGTTGGATCCCGAGCCGCCGATGTAGACCCGGGCACCGGCCAGTGACGTCTCTTTCAGGATCGTTTTGATGGCATCGGGGAACATTTCGACATGTTCCACGCCTTCGGGGCCCATCGCGTCACCCTCGTGGGTGACGATGAAGCGGGCTGCCTTACCGTCCGGCGACATCATCAATTTCTCGCCCGTTTTGACGTCTTCATTGTCGAAGCCCTCGTGCGGGATGTAGAAGAAGTCGTCGCTGCGGGACTTGTCCCAGTCGTTTCCGACGTTGATCGAGTCATCGTAGGTCTGCTCGGTCGCAAGGGACTGCAGATCCGCAGAATCCGTAACTGTTGACCAGTTTCGCCTTCAGCGCCTCGGTGTCGTCGGCCGTGGCCTTCAGTTGCGCGATGATTTTCGGGAAAGTCTTGTCGATCTCATCGATGGAGATTCTGGCGTAGTTGATGTCTTCGGCCAACTTGTCGATCTGGTCGATCGTGTCGAATACCGATCTGAACGTCCAGCAGATCGGAATGTCGAAGCAGTGCTTCTCCCAGTAGAAATAGCTTTTGATCGGACGGAAGAAATCGTCAAGATTTGCTACGTCGTCCCTTACGTCTTCGCTGACCTTTTGCAGATCCGCGATGGTGAGAGCCGTCTGATGCAGTTCATCGGAGACCTTCTGGAAGAAGACGATCTCTTTCCGCAACACCGCAACCGAGTCCGCTTGGATCTGTGCCTGCTGATCGGTGTTGGTGTTCTGCTCCCTGTTGAACGGCAGCTGCTGCACCGTTGCCGCTGCCCTGAGTGGTGAACAGGTAGGGAATGCTGGCGTGTTCGAGCGCCCGGCCCAAGGGCCTGGTCATGCCTTGCACCAGCGCTACTCCGTGCAGGCGAATCAGAGCTCGTTGGACTCGGTCCAGCGAGATGAAGTCGGCCGAGTTGCGCATGTCGTGGTCGCTTTCCACCATGATCATCTCGGAGAACAATTTGCTCTTGGGAAAGTGCCGGTCGGCGGCCTGGAAACCCAGATTCGCCGGCGCACCCTTGCGGCTGGTACTGCCGATCGTCGTAGTTCTGCCGATAGGTCGGCACGAAGATCGCCCCTAACATCACGATGGCCGAACTGGCGACCAGGATCGGCACCGGCCAGCGCACCACGCTCGCGCCGATCCGTCGATACAGATGCGCCTTGGCGGCCTGTCGCGGATCGAACATCCCGAACAGGCTGCCCACCGTCAAAATTGCCGGACCGAGCGTCAGCGCGGCGGCGATGGTGAACAGCATGGTGATCGCGACAGCCGGACCCATGGTGTGGAAATAGTTCAGGCGCGCAAACGTCAGGCAGTAACACGCGCCGGCGATCGTCAGCCCCGAACCGATGATGATCGGCGTGACGTTCTTGTAGGCGATGTAGAAGCTGTCTTCTCGGCTCTCTCCCGCTTGCCGCGCCTCGTGATAGCGCCCCATCAGGAAGATGCCGTAGTCCGTCCCGGCTCCCAGGGTCAGTGCGATGACGATGTTCAGTGCGAACGAGGACAACTCGATGTATCCCTGATGCCCAAGGGTCGAGATCAGACCCTTGGCGAAGAGCATTTCGATGAGGACGCCCAGCAACGGCACCAGCAGGGTAGGCGGGCTGCGGTACACCAGCATCAGCATCACGAGGATGAGGATGATCGTGATGATCGTGACGTTGTTCAGGCTGGCGTTGGCGATGCTCAACGTGTCCGACGCCAGTGGCGCCGCACCGCTGACGAATGCCTTCAGTCCCGGCGGTGGCGGGTCCTTGGCGATGATGTCGCGGACCGCGTCGACCGACTCATTGGCCTCCATCTGGCCGATGTCGCCGGCCAGACGCAGCAGCGTGTACGTGCACTTGCCGTCCACACTTTGCGCGCCGGCCGCCGTGAACGGTTGGCCCCAGAGATCCATCACGTACTGCACGTGCTTGGTGTCGTGCTTTAAGCGCTTCACCAAATCGTCGTAGTACGCATGATCCTGGTCGCCGAGTTGGCGGTTGGTGGTCTCGAACACCACCATGGTCAAGTTCGTCGAGTTGGATTCCTGAAACTTTTCGCCGATGTGCAGTAGCGCCCGCTGCGACGGGGCGTAGTGCGGAACCATCGGTCCGGCGAGTTCTTCCGCGACGTCCTCCACCTTGGGCGTGAAGGCAGTCATCGTGACCGCGAGAAAGCCCCAGAAGAAAATGATCGGTATCGCGAAAGTACGCACCATCCTGGGGATGAATGGGCGTTTGACCTGGGGTTCGTCTAGGCGATGCTCACTCACGCGGACTTCACCCTGCACTCGACATCGGCGTCCGGATGGTCATCCGAATTTTCGGACTCGGGATCCTTGGGCTGCACACCATCCACCAGCATTCGGCAGCGCAGCGGACCGCCGTGCACGTGCACCGAAATGCTGCCAGACGCCACTGTCAGCGTGGTGGTCTCGTCGTGACTCCAGGGCTTAGTCGTGAATGTGACATCAACCGGATGCGGATGCCCTTCGATGTCGACGTAGACGATCTTTCCGGCTTTCCCGACGGGCCCGTACACCTCATAAGTCAGCTTCTTGACGTTGAATTGTTCCGGCGCCTGAGGACCGTTGACGGTGATCACCGGCTCCGGCTCGGAGAATTGATGCACTTTGTACATGAGCAACAAGCCGGCGCTCACTGCGATGACGGCAACCAGCGGCATCCAGATTCGCGCTAGGACAGTCCTCCCGACTGAACGAGGGCTCACTCGATCACCTTTCGGAACGCGTTTCCCCGGACCTCGTACTTTCGATCCGACACCCACCGTCGGCTCAGCATCTATATCAATCAGGTTGATATGCGGCGGTTAGGACGCTACCAGGTACTGAACGGACACGGCTACAACGTGGGAACGTTATCATCTGTCAGCGCGGTCGGCAGCCCAGACGATTGAGCCTCAGGCCGCTACTTGCGCAGTCCGCAGACGGCCCTTGAGTCGTCGCGCGCGCAAGAGTTGAATGGCAAGGTTTGTCGAGGTCAACATCGGAATAATCCCAATGAATGTTCGCTCCGACGGGCGCGCGCCCTGCAGGTATTCGAGACTACCGAGCACGTAATAGCACCCCAGCGTGAACAGGGTGAAGGGGATGGCTAACGCCATCGGGTTGCCGCGTATCGCGACGATGCGCTGGGCGTACTCGAACTCCTCCGGCGTCAAGGACTCACGTTTGCGCAATTTGCGGATGACGCGCGGTGCCGCTCCGATCTCTTCGCTGAACGGAAGAGTGGGTTGCCGCTCCAACCGCCGCACATAGACAAAGGCGATTGTCAGCAAGACCAAATCCACGCAGAAGGCAATGAACGTCAGAAGACCCCACGTGACCGTACCTAGCATTTCGTTCCTTCCGTCCGCCGTTCGAACCTAACACCACCCGCAGGATCCGGCTGTTCGTCGCGACCGGCGCAGCTCCTGTCGCGAGACTGCAAGACTGAAGGCATGCAAGCCATCAGCACCGGTGTACGCCAAGCCGGCCCGCAGGACGCCGCTCGGATGCCTGGCGATTTACCGTCCCTACGTCGAGAACTGCGCGGTGAGTTGGGAACTCGACATACCAACAGTTGATGAGATGGCCGCGCAGGATCACAGCGGCCTGCGACACGCACGCGTGGCTCGTCCTCGAAAGCGACGACCGGACAATTGGATTCGCCTACGGGCACGCCTTGAATCGCATTCCCGCCTATCAGTGGTCGGTCCAGACCGGGCTCTATGTCGCCGACGATCATCATCGTTGCGGAGGAGGCCGCAAGCTGTACACGCAACTTTTGAACCGCCTCGGCGAGCGCGGTTACCGGCGAGCGTTCGCCGGCATCACTCAGCCCAACGAAGCCAGCAACGGCTTTCACCGATCGATGGGGTTCCAGGACGTCGGTCTGTATCGCCGCGTTGAATGGAAGCACGACCGCTGGCACGACGTCGCCTGGATGCAACGCGATCTGCCGGGCTCTGCCGACACTGCTGATCCGCCCGGCTTGATCACTTGAAAGTCCGCGGGATCTGACCAGAACGGAGAAGCATGAGCGGAAGCGCCCAAACCGGAACAATTACGACCCGTGTTCCGGCACGCCTGGATCGGCTGCCGTGGTCGCGGTTTCACTGGCGTGTCGTCGTCGGCCTCGGCGGGGTGTGGATCCTGGACGGGCTCGAGGTCACGATGGTCGGCAACGTGTCGTCGCGACTCACCGAGCACGGCAGCGGCATTGCGCTCACCCCCGCGGACATCGGCATGGCCGCCGCGTTCTACATCGCCGGGGCATGCTTGGGCGCGTTATTCTTCGGTCACCTGACCGACCGCTTCGGCCGGCGCAATCTGTTCATCCTGACCCTCGCGGTCTACTTGACCGCGACCGTTGCCACGGCGTTCGCGTTTGCGCCGTGGTTTTTCTTCCTCACTCGGTTCTTCACCGGCTCAGGCATCGGCGGGGAATACGCGGCCATCAATTCAGCCATCGACGAGTTGATCCCCGCGCGGGTGCGCGGTCGGGTGGATCTGGTGATCAACGGGACCTACTGGCTGGGATCGGCCGCCGGAGCGGGCGGTGCCCTCGTCCTGCTGGACACGTCGAACTTCCCGGCCAACATCGGATGGCGGCTCGCATTCGGCATCGGCGCCATCTTCGGCATTTTTGTCCTGCTGGTCCGGCGTAACGTTCCCGAAAGCCCACGGTGGCTGTTCATCCACGGACACAACCAGGAAGCAGAGCGGATCGTCGGCGAGATCGAAGCCGACGTTCAGCGAGAAACCGGCCAACCGCTTCCGGAACCACAAGGCAAGCCACTCAAAGTCCGTCAGCGCGAGACGATTTCATTTCTTGAAATCGCCCGGGTCGCATTCGTGCTCTACCCGCGGCGAGCGATCCTCGGGCTGGCGCTGTTTATCGGACAGGCTTTTCTCTACAACGGCGTGACGTTCAATCTAGGCACATTGCTGAGCGGTTTCTACGGGATCGACGCCGCAAAGGTGCCGCAGTTCTATGTCCTCTGGGCGCTGAGCAACTTCTTCGGCCCCTTAGTGCTCGGACGACTCTTCGACACCGTCGGCCGCAAACCGATGATCACCCTGTCCTATGTCGGCTCGGCCGTTGTGGCCGTTCTTCTCGCCGTGCTGTTCGTGACTCAGACCGGCGGCGTGTGGACCTTCATCGGCGTGCTCGCCGCGACATTCTTCTTGGCCTCGGCGGGCGCGAGCGCCGCGTACCTGACCGTCAGCGAGATCTTTCCGATGGAGACCAGGGCGTTGGCGATCGCGTTCTTCTACGCCGTCGGCACCGGGATCGGCGGCATCAGCGGCCCGCTGCTGTTCGGCCAGCTGATCGATTCCGGTCAGCGCGGCGAGGTGATGTGGTCGTTCCTCATCGGCGCTGCAGTCATGGCCGTGGCAGGCCTGGTGGAACTGTGGCTCGGCGTCGCCGCCGAACAACGCCCGCTCGAAGAGTTGGCTTTGCCGTTGACGGTGGCCGACGCTGAACGCGACGAGGAGTCCGCATAGCGGGGCTAAAGCATCGACGGAGCCACATCGTCGTTAACGCCGTCTGAACTTGCGCCAGTAACGGATCCAGATGTGCGAAGGCGGGCTGCGCCCTGATCGCAACTTTGGAAGACTCGGGCACCATGAAACGTCTGCTGATGCTGCTCAGCGCCGCCACCATCACGATGGCGATCCCGGCTTACGCCGACCCTCCGCCCAACAACGACGCGGACTTCCTCAAGCAGCTCACCGCTGCCGGGCTGACCGATCAAGACCCGGCGCAGGCGGTCGCGGTCGCCAAAGACGTATGCCAGTTGGTCGACAAGGGAACACCCGACACCGACATCGAGAAGAACCTTCAATTGCGCAACCCGTCGTTCACCGGCAACGGCGCGGCGAAGTTCATCATGCTCGCGGCCGGTGAGTACTGCCCCAAATACTTGACCGGCCAAGGCCGTCCTCCGAAACCGCCTGGCGCCGAGGGTAACTAAACGCCGCTCGGAATGACTTCGTCGGCCGCGGCACGCATCCTCTCCGACAGGCGAAGCAGATCGTGCTCGCCGACCCCGTTTTGCAGCGTGTAAGCGAGTTGCCGCAACTCAACGGCGCAGTTGCGCAATTCAGCTTGGAGCCGCGAGTCAACGGGGATCATGACCTTCTCCCTTGGCCGGGACGGGCTTCGCGCCCGACAATCCGATATGAAAAATGTACGCAATCCAATCGCCACTCGGCGAGCGATGTTGGACCCTTTTTACGGGACTTTGACATGCCGTTTACGCCCCCAGCTTTTTACCGCACGCGTCAATTGCCACCGGAGTCCACGACTTGGCGATCATCCGTTAAGCCAACGGGACACGACTCGTCTCACCGGCATCGGCCTGGCGAGGCAGATCGCATGTTGCACCTATGGCAGGCTCGTATGTCATTGTGCCGCAATGACATCGCCATGTTTCGTGTCGCCCGCACGAACATACTGCACCGTCCGCGACTATTCGTTCGGGCCGCATCAGTCGACCGCGTGGGCAGCGGGTCGGCGGCGGGGCCGCCCAGTGCGTCGACGGTAACCTCACCAGTTCACCGACCGCAGACATAGGGCGACGTTAAGCGTCATCCCTGCGTGCGACATTAATATTTCGGGTGGACTCGCTGAGAAAAATTCAGCTGTGCGCGCCGTCATCGTGAGTGCTGATTTGCGAAACAAACTGAGCATTCCTATGTTTCGCGGGCCGACGCCGTATCCAAGTGTTAGCTTCGGTCCGTGCCCGAACATCGAGGACCACTACGAATCGGCGTGCTTGGCGCCGCCCGCATCGCACCATCGGCGCTCATCAAACCGGCTGAAGACAATGCAGACGTTGTGGTGTCTGCGGTAGCCGCACGCGACAGCTCGCGCGCCCGGGCATTTGCTGCCAAACACGGCATCGCACGAGTGCACGATAGCTACGAAGCGCTGATCGCCGACCCCGACGTCGACGCGGTCTACAACCCGCTGCCGAACGGGTTGCACGGCAAGTGGACTCGTGCCGCACTCGGCGCCGGAAAGCACGTACTGTGCGAGAAGCCGTTCACCGCTAACGCCGCCGAAGCCCGCGAGATCGCCGCCTTGGCCGCCACGTCGGACCGGGTCGTCATGGAGGCTTTTCACTACCGCTACCACCCGCTGACGTTACGTGCGGAGCAGATCATCGTCTCGGGCGTGTTGGGGAAGCTGGAGCGCGTCGAAGCGTCGTTGTGTTTCCCGTTGCCGAAGTTCTCCGACATCCGTTACAACTTCCCGCTTGCCGGTGGCGCGTTGATGGACGCGGGCTGTTACGCAGTCCACATGGTCCGGACGTTCGGAGGATCAACTCCGGAAGTTGTTTCGGCCCAGGCCAAACTGCGCGATCCCCAGATCGATAGAGCGATGACGGCCGAGTTGCGCTTTCCCGATGGTCACACCGGTCAGGTCCGCTGCTCGATGTGGTCGTCGCGCCTGCTGGAGATCAGCGCTCGCGTGGTCGGCGACCGGGGTGAGCTGAAGTTGTTCAACCCGGTGACACCGCATTTCGTGCACCGGCTGTCCGTTCGCTCGCCCGACGGCAGACGTGTCGAACGTTTTCCTCGCCGCCCGTCCTATGCGTATCAGCTGGATGCCTTCGCTGCGGCAGTGCTGCGGGGCCAACCGGTGAAGACCACGCCCGAGGATGCGGTCGAGAACATGACCGTCATCGACGCGATCTACCGCGCGGCCGGTCTGCCACTGCGCCGACCGAGCTGATCTGCCGGCGCGCTAGGGCGCGACGGGTCGATTAGTCCATTCCCGGTCGGGTCTGCGCGACGAGCGAAACCATCCGCCCGCTGCGCCGGTGCCGCCGTCGGTCGGGATCGTGTGGCCGGTGACGAATGCCGACAGATCCGATGCCAAGAACAGGATCACCCGGGCCTGGTCCTCGGGCAGGCCCATCCGCCCCACTGGAACCCACTGCGGCCATTGCGCCTGCTCTTCAGGCGAAAGCCACTGCGAGTAGGGCACCTGCAGCGATTCGGTGACGTCGGGTCCAACCGCATTGACACGAACACCGCCGCGTCCGACCTGCACCGCCAGGCTGCGGGTGAAGTGGATGACCGCGGCCTTGAAGGCGGCATAGACCGGGTCCTCCGGATAGCCGCGCAGCCCTTCGACCGACGAGACATTGACGATCGCACCGGAACGTCGATCGATCATTGCGGGCAGAAATGCGTGCGTGACCAGGAAAACGTGATGCAGATTGATCCGGTAGAGGTCGTCCCACAATTGTGGATCGGTGTCGACGAAGTTGCCCGGATGGCGCAGCCAGTGACCGACATTGTTCACCAATACATCCACCCGACCATGACGTTGACGCACCGATTGCGCCAGATCAGCGACCTGACCGGCATCGCACACGTCGGTGGCCATCGCGAAAGCCGACCCGCCCGACGCAGCAATCTGGTCGGCGGTCTGGTGAGCGCGCTCGGCGTCGATATCCGCGACGACCACCTGCGCGCCGTGGTCTGCGAACAACCGCGCGGTGGCCGCACCGATGCCGCCACCGCCGCCGGTGACCACCGCGACCTTGCCGGTCAGTAATCCGTTCATATGCGTCAGGATGCCCGACATCGGCCGGCCCCAGCTTCAAGTCGACAAAGCCGATGGCAGGCAAGATCTAGCGCCATATCATCGGGTGATGAGCACTGGCGGCGGCCTGGATACCGTGAGCTCGCCGGCATTCACCGACGAGGAGTCCGCCCGGTATCGCGCCGCCGGCTGGTGGTCGGACATGACAGTGTCCGACGCGGTAGCCCGCAACGCCGAGCAGTTCTCCGAGCGCCTTGCCTACGTCGATCACCCTGGCGGGTCATTCACATGGCGTGAATTCGATTCCGCGGCAACCGCTCTGGCTGAACAGCTGGCCGGCGCCGGAATCAGCCCGGGTGATCGGATCGCGGTGTGGCACGGCGACTCCGCGGCCATCCACCTGCTGTTCGTCGCCGTGGAACGTTGCGGCGCCGTCGTTGTCGGGATCGGCGCACGTGCCGGCACGCGCGAGGTTGTCGCGATAATGCACAACTCGCGGCCAAAAATGCTGATCAGCGACCCTCAGCGCCGCGATGCCGCGGCCCAGGCCACCGCCGGTCGCGCTGACTTCCCGGTGCTGGTACTGGGGGACGGCGACCGCGGTCCGCGGTTGAGCATCGATGTAGAGCCCGCGCCGTTGCCGATCGACGCCGCGCTCGGCTCCGACGACGTGTTCTTGATCAACTCGACGTCTGGGACCACCGGGCTGCCTAAATGCGTGGTGCATACCCAGAATCGTTGGCACTACTTTCATCAGAAGGCCGTCGCCAACGGGCAGTTGACGCCTGACGATGTTTTCCTGCCGGTCATCCCGATGCCGTTCGGGTTCGGAATCTGGACTAGCCACACCAGCCCGATCTATCTGGGCGCCACCGCCGTCATCCTGGACCGTTTTACTGCGAGAGCGACGTGTGAGGCGATCGCCGAACACCGGGTCACCGTGTTGTGTTGCGTCAGTACGCAACTGACGATGCTGATGGCCGACCGCGCTTCCCGCGAGTGTGACCTGAGTTCGTTGCGTGTCGTTTTCACCGGCGGCGAGGCATTGCCGTACCGGCCGGCCGCCGAGTTTGAAAAGCTCACCGGAGCAACGATTCTGCAGTTCTACGGGTCGAATGAGACCGGGCTGCTCAGCGCCACAACAGTGAACGACTCGCAGGAGCATCGGTTGCGCACGGGCGGACGGATTGTTCCCGAGATGTCGGTCCGGCTTTTCGACGTCGACCAGGACGTCACCGAGACCGGCAAGGGTCAGCCCGCTTGTCGCGGTCCCGCGACCAGCCTCGGGTATCTCGGCGGCACCGACCACGACCAGCTGTTCACCCGTGATGGCTGGATGCGGATGGGCGACATCTGCGAAATCGACGCTGAAGGCTACCTGAGCGTCACCGGCCGGACGTCGGATTTCATTCTGCGTGGCGGAAAGAACATCAGCGCATCCGCGGTCGAAGACGCCGCTGCCACGCACCCCGCGATCGCGGTCGCGGCGGCGGTCGCGATGCCCGATCCGGTTTTCGGCGAAAAGGTCTGCCTCTACACCGAACTCGTCGACTCGTACACGATCAACCTGCCAGAGCTCGTCGAGTACCTAGTGGCCGCAGGGGTTTCCAAGGAGCTGCTGCCTGAGCGTCTCATCGTGGTCGACCAATTGCCACGATCATCTGGCGGAAAGATCGCCAAAAGCGCGCTTCGCGCGGATATTAAGGCCAGAACGGAGGCCAATCATGAACACTCCTAACGCTCGGCGAGGTGGCCTGGAAGTATGGGCACCGTCGGTGGTTCCGCCGATTGGAGTTGACCTTTCGAACGAGCAGGCGCTCGCGGTGGCGTTTCGTCACCTGGCCGGTATCGGGTTCGCCGAGAATCTGGCCGGGCACATCACCTGGCAACCCGATGAACGGACCGACATGTTCGTCAACCCTTGGGGACTGTGGTGGCAGGAGCTCACCGCGTCGGATATCTGCGTTGTCGATGCCGATGCCCGCGTGATCCGCGGCCGCTGGGACGTTACGCCGGCGATCCACATCCACACCGAATTGCACCGCGTCCGTGCGGACGCGCGAGTGGTGATTCACAATCACCCGTACTACGTGTGCGTGCTCGCCGCGCTCGGCAGACTACCCGATCTGGTGCATCAGACCGGCTCGCTGTTCCTCGACGACCTATGCCTGGTCGATTCATACGACGGCGAAATTGACAGCCCCACGCGCGCAGCCGATCTCGCGGCCCGTATCGGAGGCGCCAACCTGACGATTCTGGCCAACCACGGCGTCATCGCGACCGGCCGCAACCTCGCTGAGGCCGTTTATCGCGCCGCCTCGATCGAGCGGGTGTGCAAGCTGGCCTACGACGTGATGCTCACCGGTAAGGAACCCGTGCAGATGAATTGGTCGGACATGGCGGGCATGCAGAGATCGCTGATCGAACGAGCCGCCGACGTGTATTGGGCGGGGGCCGCCCGGATGACCATCAAAGCCGATCCCGCCGTTCTGAGCTGAGCGGACTGCGATGAAATCAATCGATGAGCTGGCCTCGAACCTGAGCTTCACCACCGCCAAGACCGGCGAGGATCGCTCGGTCACTTTTCTGCCTGACCCACCGAGGGCACCCCGCCGCTACACGCTGATCTCCGTCGACGATCACATCGTCGAGCCCCCGGACACGTTCACCGGACGTCTGCCGCGGCGGTTCGCTGACCGCGCTCCGAAAGTGGTTGACACTGCTGACGGCGGCCAGACCTGGGTCTACGACAACCAGGTGCTGCCGAATGTCGGTTTCAATGCTGTCGTTGGACGACCCGTGTCGGAGTACGGCTTTGAGCCGGTCCGCTTCGACGAGATGCGCAGGGGTGCATGGGATATCGATGAGCGCGTCAACGACATGGACCTGAACGGCATCTACGCCTCGCTGAACTTTCCCTCGTTCCTGCCGGGTTTCGCCGGCCAGCGACTGCAGCAGGTGACCAACGATCGCGACCTGGCTTTGGCCTCGGTGCGGGCATGGAACGACTGGCACCACGACGTGTGGGCCGGTTCGCATCCCGGTCGGATCATTCCGTGTCAGTTGCCCTGGCTGCTGGATCCTGAGCTCGGCGCCGAGATGGTCCGTGAAAACGCCGCGCGTGGATTCCACGCTGTCACGTTCAGCGAGAGCCCATCCATGCTGGGATTGCCGAGCATCCACTCCGGTCACTGGGATCCGATGATGGCCGCGTGCGCCGACACCGGCACGGTGGTGAACCTGCACATCGGATCATCGGGATCGTCGCCGTCGACCACCGACGACGCGCCGCCGGACGTACAGGGCGTGCTGTTCTTCGCCTACGCGATCTCCGCGGCGGTCGACTGGCTGTATTCCGGATTGCCAAGCAGATTCCCGGATCTCAAGATCTGTTTGTCCGAGGGCGGAATCGGCTGGGTCGCCGGACTATTGGATCGTCTCGACCACATGCTGAGCTATCACGCAATGTATGGCACCTGGGCGGCGCTGGGGGAGAAGCTGACTCCGGCCGAGGTGTTCACCCGCAACTTCTGGTTCTGCGCGGTCGAAGACAAGTCCTCGTTCGTGCAGCACGATCGCATCGGCGCGGACAACATCATGCTGGAAGCCGATTACCCGCACTGTGATTCGACCTGGCCGCACACCCAGGAGACGGTGCACGAGCAAATCGGCGACCTGTCGTCGGACTTGATTCGCAAGTTCACCTGGGAGAACGCTTCGCGCTTGTACCAACATCCGGTGCCACCCGACGTGCAGCGGGATCCAGAGTCGTTCTGAAGTGGCCAGTCGATGGTGGATGGTGCAGTGGGGGATTGCGCTCGTCGCCTTAGTGATCGGCGCCTGTGGAGCGCTTATTTACGGATTCCGGGGCGTCGGCCAGGATTGTCACACTTGGGTGAATAGCCACGGCTATCAGCTCGAGCATTTCGACTGGTGGGCCAAGACCGGCGGTTGTGTGGCGAAAATACCCGGCGGCGACGAGGTCGTCCACAACATAGACCTGGGAGGCAAAGCCAAGGTCTGGGTGTGGCAATTCGCAATCTTCGCGCTCGGCACATTGCCCGCCGTGGGCTTGATCGTCTATGTCAACAGAAATTCCAGAGGGTGAGCGTCAAGCGCTGCTCGGCGTTAGTCGTCGTTGACCCGCAGCGCGGGCATCACCGCTTCGTCGACGTAACGCAGGTACTTCCAGGCAATGTCGGGCGGGATGCCGCCGCACAGCGGTGCCAGCGTGAGCATGCCGCCACCGCGAATATGCGCGACCGCCTCATCGGCGGTGAAGATGCGGTGTGTACGCGACGTCGCCCGCAGCTCCTCAACGTCGCTGACATCGGTGATACCCGCCGAAGTCTGGTTATCGGGATTCCACTCGGCATACATGCGCGCATCGTGCAATAGGTGCTCGCCGATCTCCTGCCAGGCGACATCGACGTCTGGCGCGACGAAACACACGCTCGGCGTATCCCGATTGGGCAGCAGGGTCATCCCCGGCTCATGGCCGTGGGCACGACAGGCCTCTTCGTAGGCCTCCTGCGAACCGGGCGCATCGCCCTGCGCGAGATAGCCGAGCCCATAGCGACCGGCCCGCCGAGCCGCCGCCAAACTGCCTCCGCCCCACATCATCAGCGGACCCTGCGGGGAAAACGGCAGAGGTGTCAACCTGATTCGCCGACCGTCATGCTCCACAGCCTCTCCGGCAAGGAGACGGCGCAGCAGCCCAAGCTTCTCGTCGGCGATTCGTCCGCGGGCTTTCAGGTCGAGCCCGAAATGCTGGTATTCCTCCGGCCGATAGCCAAGCCCGAACACATAGGCGGCGCGACCCTTGCTGATGATGTCGAGCACCGCGATCTCTTCAGCAAGCCGAACCGGATCGTAGAACGGCAGGATGGCGATGAGCGTCATCATCAACTGCTTCGTGCGTGCGGCGATGGCACTACCGAGGATCAACGGGGTAGGCAGATAGCCATCCGGTGAACTGTGATGCTCGCATATCACCGCCGCCAGGCAGCCCCGCGTCTCCGCCCATTCGCACATATCAACGGCGGCCTCGTACAACTCTTTTGGTGGTGCGCCAAAGTCAGGGGCGCGCATGTCAAAACGCATCGAATACATGGTCCGTTACCTGACTTCGTTGTCCGCAGACCGATAGACTCCGCGGCCATGACGGTACCGCACCCATCGCTGGGTGGGCGGCGCATTCTGGTTACCGGCGGCGCCACCGGGATCGGGGCGGCCGCGGTACGGGTTTTGCACGCCGCGGGAGCACGGCTGGCCGCCACGTATCACAACACTGTTCCGGCTGATGACGCGCCCGCGGTGAAGTGGCTGCGGTGCGATGTTCGCGACAGCGACTCCGTCGACTCCGCTTTCGGCAGCGCGGTACGCGAACTCGGCGGCCTGGATGTACTGGTCAACGCCGCCGGCTTGTGGCAACCGGGAGTGCCCGGCAACATCACCAGCGACGAGATCGATTTTTTACTGCAAACCAACGTCAAAGCAACGATTCTGACAAATCAGGCCGCCCACGCTGCAATGCGCGAAAGAGGCGGACAAATCATCAATTTCGGGTCTGCCGAAGCGGTGATGGGCAGCCCCATCGCAGCAGTGTACGCAGCCACCAAGGGTGCCGTTCAAGCCTGGACCCGCTCGGCTGCCAAAGCGTGGGGTGCAGACCGCGTCACCGTTAATGCGCTTGCGCCGGCGGTTCAAACGCCAGGCGCAGATCGGCTGCGGAACTTCCTGGGCCCCGACGCCGCCGCCTTCATCGACCAGCAGATGAGATTGTCAATTCCACTGGGCGGCAAGCTCGGCGATCCCGGCAGCGATCTGGGTCCGGTGCTGGTGTTCCTAGCCGGCCAAGGGGCCGGGTTCATCACCGGCCAGCTGATCCCAGTTGATGGCGGCCTCGCCATGGTGGGTGGTTGAGCGGGCACGACAACATGGACCGCCTTGGTATCGAAATGCTCAGTGTCTTCGGCATGCCTCCAATCGAATTCGTCCGCCTCGTCGCTGACCTGGGGTGCCGTTATATCACGACCGGTATGGTCGGCTTCGCCCCACTGAAAGCTCTCGACTATCAACCCTATTCGCTGCGCGACGATCCACGGCTTCGTCGAGATCTTCTCGCGGCGATGGACGACCGCGGCGTGTCGATATCGCTGGGTGAGGGTCTGCTCATCGCGCCGGGTGTCGACGTTCGCTCCTACGCTGGCGACCTTGACATCATGGCCGAGCTGCGGATCCCACGGATCAACACCGTCAGCTTGGAGCCGGATCGTTCGCGCACCTTTGACGAGTTGGCGGCCCTAACTGCTTTGGCCGCTGACCGGGGCATCGCGACGTGCATCGAACCCGTTGTCGGCCTTAGTATCGCGGACCTGCCCTCAGCACTCGCCGCCATCGACCACGTCGACCGGGACGAGATCAGTCTGCTCATCGACACGATGCACGTGGCACGCTTCGGCGCTACTGCCGACGATCTTCGGTCGGTGCCTGTGCAGCGGATCGGTTACATCCAATTGAGCGACACCACATTGCTGCCCAGGATGAACGTTTACGCCGAGGAAGCCATGTTCGAACGGATGGTGCCCGGCGAGGGGGAGTTGCCGCTGGCCGACATGCTCGCGGCCCTCCCGACCGATCGTGTCGTCGGGCTGGAGATTCCGCTGCGTTCCCGGGCCGAGGCGGGTGTCAGCGCTTATGACCGATTACTGCCGTGCGTCAACAGCGCCCGAGCGCTGCTGGCTCAAGCTCACGAAACCCGTTGAGCGTCAGCCACCTAGGCCCTTCTTGATCGCCTCGTCCTGCTTCTGACCGATCTCGGTGACGAATTCCGGTGGGGCCAGCGCGTAAGAGGGCCCGTCGAACTCCATGGTGACCAGGGCCTTGCCCTCGGTGAAGAGCAGTACCGTCACTCCCTTGGAGTGGTCCTCCGACAATCCCGAAATCGTCACGCCACCGACGCCGACTTCAGCGTTGAGAGCCTTCGTGCGCAGGGATTCACGGTGAATCGCCTTCGCCGAATCCAGTGCGTTGGCGGTCGCTTCGGGGTCGAGCAGAATCTGGATGGTGTCGATGATCGAGTGACTGTGATCTTGGTCAGTAAACGTGATGGTGGCGCCTTGGTTACCATTCGGATCTTTGGTCGCCGGGCCGGCAGTGAAAGCATCGGGAGCTTTGATATCGCTGGCCTTGATCAGCAGCTTGGTGTAGTCACTGATCGCGGCGTGCGTGGTGCTGGCACCAGACCCCGAGGCCGGCGTCGACGAGTGCGAGTGGCTGCCACATCCGGCGACCGACATCCCCGCCAACGTCGTCGCGACGGCTGTCGTGGCCATCACCGTCAGGGGAATTCTCATTGCACCGTGCTCCTTGCTTCAGGTAACGGCAACGGTATCCCAGAGCGGGTGTTTCTGGGACAGTCAACTGCTTTAACGAGGCGGAAGCTTAACGTCATTTTCGCACGTGACCGGGCTCGCAACGTACGCCAGCGCCAGCGCCGGAATCGATAGCGTCGACGTAGTTTGACCGGGCGTCAGCGCGGGAAACCAATGATTGCGATCGGGTTTTGACTGACCGATGTGCGCTGAAATGCGAATGTTCGAATGGCACAGCATAATTGGCGCGCATATTGCCCGATCCGCATATCTGAGCGATAGCTCCCCAACTACATAGAAGGAGGATCGATGGGGGATCAAAAGAGTGGACCTGAAGAAGCCGTAAAAGGCGCGGTCGAAGGCGTCAAGGGCAAGGCAAAAGAGGTCGGCGGAACCCTCGCCGGTCGTGATGACGTCGTTCGAGAAGGCAAGGCTCAGCAGGACAAGGCCGATGCTCAGCGCGACGCGGCGAAGAAGGAAGCCGAAGCCGAGTCAGCCCGTGGCGGTGCGGCGGCGGCCGAAGAACGCCAAAAGAAGCACCAATAGTTCTCTAGGAAACGGTCCGGCCCGCGGTTGGCGGGCCGGACCGTTTCGTGACCGGGGCTCTCCGGATCGCCGTGAACGGCCCTGCTCGCCACTATTTTTCAGCTACCTCGCGACGACGTCCTCCCGGGCGTAGAGCCCGCGTCCTGTGATGAACGGCAGATCCAGGGTGGTCCTGATTCCGGGCGGGGCGGCGATCACGGCCGGAATGGCATTGACTATCCGGCCGGCCGCACCGGAGATCGCCGCCTGATTGTGGTCGCCGTAGCGGCTGCTCGGGATGATGTCCACCGCGTACGAAGGCTCACCAGTGATCTCGACGCGGTACGAACCTCCGCCCGCGGCGGGTTGAGGCAGGTCCGGTCGCAGATCAGGTCGCAACCGGGTGATGTGCTCGATGACGATGGCGGGGTAGCCGTTGACCATGCCGCGAATCTCGAACTGCAAGACGGCAAGGGTGCCTTTCGCCACGTGGCCGATCGCGATGTCGAAGTCTTCCGGCGCCGGCTCGCGCTGGTAAGACTCAGTGATCTCGTCGATCTCAATGCCGAGGCCGGCCGCCAGTTGCCTGATCGCCGTACCCCAGGCGATGCTGAGCACACCTGGTTGCAGCAGCATCGGAATCTCGTCCAGAGGCCGGGCAAATCCCATGTAGTGCATGACCTCGGCGCCGTCATAGCTCGCGTAGTCGTGGATCTCCATGCAACGCACCTGCTCGATCCGTTGGCAGGTGCTCGCGAGCGCGAACGGGATGAGGTCGTTGGCGAATCCCGGATCTACGCCGCTGATGAAAAGGCTTGAATCTCCTTGCCGAGCAGCATCTTCCACGCGTGCGATGTACTTGTCCGGCATAACGCCCCACGGATACTGCAACAGCCCGGGCGACGACCCCACCACGTTGATACCGGTGGCGAGGATGCGCATGACGTCGGCCATCGCTTCCGGCAGACGGGTGTCGCCCATCGCGCAATACACGACGCAGTCCGGCCGGGTTGCGAGCAACGCATCGAGGTCGTTGACCGCCGCGACGCCGGTGGACACGTCCAGACTGGCGAGTTCACCCGCATCCTTGCCGACCTTCTCTGGTGTCGAGACGCACACCGCGGTCAGCTCGAACTGTGGGTTGGTGATCAGCTCGATCAACGCCAATCGACCGACGTTTCCAGTGCCGACGTGGGCGACCCGGATCGCCATAGATGTCCTCCGTCACGGGATAAGAGCGGTAAACCGACCTTGACGCTAGCCCACCGCAAAGGCCGGCGCGACGAATCGTTGCACGATCTCGCCCTCGGTGGCGGTATCTCCGATGGGCCAGCACAGCAGCGACATCACCACCCGGACCACCCATTGCGCGGCCTGCGGGTCACGGTCGGTCAAACCGGTGAGCTCGGTGGCGAAGCCGGCCAGCAACGGCGACCCGGTGAGCCACACCACGTCATTGGCCCGGATCGAGTTGAACATGAGCTGGCCCGATGGATCTGACCGAATCAATTTGAGCGCCACGGTAATCGCTGTGACAACCCGCTCTGGCCCATGCAGATTCACGACGGTTTGACGAACGATCTCGACGATGCGGGCCGCCGAGCGGGCTACCACCGCGTCGCGAATTTCGGCCTTGCCGCCGGCGTAGCGATAGATGGTGGCCCGAGAACAGTGCACACGCGCCGCGAGTGTCTCGATGTCGAAAGCCTCCGGCCCCTCTCGAGTGATGAGGTCGGTAGCCACGTCGTAGATGCGCTCGGCCGCGGCCTTGCGGCGGTCGCCGCCGACGACCCAATCGTCACGAGGCATCGTCTGGGCCTCCTGACGCCAGAGAATATCTGGACACTGATTCTCACAACTGAGACGAAGCTAGAAGTTTTTCTCAGTCTAAGCGCAGGTCCGGCAGGTGCGTGAGACGAACCCGACCGACGCCCGCGCACTCTCGGTTTTCGACTTCGACCGAGACCGTTGACGATGCCGCAGCTGGCCGCTCAACCTGGACAAATGACGGTTGACAATGCCATCGCACTGTTTGACGCCGAATTTCTGCAGGACCCGTATCCGCTTTACGACCGACTGCGCGCGGCCGGACCTGTCGGTCGGATCGGCGATTCGGAGTTCTACGCGGTGACGAGTTGGGCCGCGGTAGTCGAGGCCATCACGCGCGTCGATGAGTTCTCGTCGAACCTGACCGCCACCATGGTGTACCAGCCTGACGGGACGATTACGCCATTCACCATGGCACCCCTCGGCGATCCGTCTCACGCGCTAGCCGTCGCCGACGATCCGGCACACGCGGCGCACCGCAAGCTGCTGCTCCCGCACCTGGCCGCCAAGAAGGTTCGCGCCCTCGAGGGCTTCGTGTCCGACACTGCCGAGCAACGTTGGGCCGATGGCCTGCGCGATGGGTCCATCGAATGGATGGGTGCCGTGGCCAACCGGCTACCGATGATGGTGGTCGCGCGGCTCATTGGCGTACCCGAGGCGCATGTCGACAAGCTTGTCGAGTGGGGATATGCGGGCACCCAGCTGCTCGAAGGCCTGGTCTCCGCTGACCAGCTCAGCACCGCAGCCGCGTCGGTGATGGAACTCGGCGGCTACATCACGGACCATTTCGCGCGGGCTGCCGCCAATCCACGGGACAACTTGCTCGGCGACCTCGCCGCCGCATGTGCCGCAGGCGAATTGGACGACGTCGTTGCCCTTGGAATGATGATTACGCTGTTCGCCGCCGGTGGTGAGTCCACCGCCTCACTGCTCGGCAGCGCGGTGTGGATTTTGGGCACGCGGCCCGATATTCAGCAGCAGGTCCGCGAAAACCCAGAATTGCTGGGAGCTTTCATCGACGAGACGCTGCGGTATGAGCCGCCGTTTCGTGGCCATTACCGGCACGTCGCTGTCGATACCACCCTCTGCGGCACGGAGCTGCGCGCAGGATCGCGTCTGCTGCTGTTGTGGGGTGCGGCCAACCGGGATCCCGATCACTTCCACGCACCCGACGAGTTCCGGCTCGACCGCGCCGACGGCAAAGGACACATCACCTTCGGGAAAGGAGCGCACTTTTGCGTCGGCGCCGCCCTCGCCCGCCTGGAAGCGACGGTCGTGTTGCGCCGACTGCTTGAACGCACTACTGCAATCGACGTCGCCGACGTGGGGCTGTGGCTACCGAGCCTGTTGGTGCGCCGGCTCGAAAAACTGGAGCTGACGGTCGGTATCGCCGGCTAGCTTAGTTGCCGAAGCCGTGCTGCGGTGCCGCGGGTTGAACGGCCGCTCCTTGCAGACGGCTCGCGGCGAAATCCGCACCCTGGGAGATCACGCTGCCGTCGTCGGCGTAGGTGTTGTGTGCGGCGAAATTCACCCCGTCCGAGCAGACCGGATCCTCGACCGCGCACACCTGGATGGTTTTCGACTGGTAGAGCGGCCCGATTACCAGCTTGGGCTGCCCAAGAAAGTTCATCGCGCGCACATTTGGCGTGCCGAAGAGCACAACCGCCGCGACGTGGTTGGCCAGCGCGGGATCTAACGGTTTAGGGATCGTTGCCGGATCGACGTCTTGTGGCACCGAGTCAGGAACGGCCGGTGACGTGACAAAGCCCGCCACGGCCGCGCCCTGCGAGTAACCGCCGAGCACTATCTTGGTATTGGGGCAGACATTGGCCTCGTTGACAATGTGCGACCCCGCATCCCGGATGCCGTCGAGCCCGGTCGACCATTGGTCGCTGGCCGGGTAGTTGACCGGGTAGACGTCCATCGACTTGCCGCCCAGGCGGCCCCGGAGCGCATCGACGAAGGCTTGGCCGGTGGGGCCGAGGCCCGGGTCCTCACCGGTACCGCGGGCGAACACTACCTCGGTATCGGGACATGGCTGGGCGGACGCGGAGGGAACAGCGGCGGCCGGCAAGACCGAGGCCCCAAGGCCCCAAGCTGTGAATACCGCCGCACCTACGAGGGAAGGGACATGACGGACCATCATGGTGCACCACATTCCCATACGACTACTTGTCCAAACTAAGAAGTTTCTGCGCATAGTCTGAGCACTCCCGCATAACTGTGATTCGGCAATACCGTAGCAGCCTGCGCGTGTTACCGCGCGGCCACTTGACCGCTGGGCCAGCGTGATTCAACTTCGAGGGGGGTCAACGCTGGTGGGCGCATCATCCAGCTTGACCAGCCGCACGTCCGGTCGCGCCGGGACCTCGTCGGCGAGGAACCACCGGAAGGCGAGGTTTCCGCGGGGATAGTCAAGCGTGGTCAGCGAATTGGGATGCCCCGTAACTCCCCAGGATATGACGATCGTCACAGTGCCATCAGCATTGAGCACGGCACTGTGGCCGTTGATCGAGCAACGCGCGTCGGTGGCGCCGTGGGTGGCCATGAACTGGTTCCATACCACCAGGTTCCAAAATCGGCATTGTGGCGGCCGGTGAGTGATGACAAGCGCCTCGTCCTCGTCGAGGACGAAACTGCCGTAGGAATAGCAGGCGTCGCGGGCGGACCACCCGAAATTGGCGTCCGGCACTTGATAAGGGTCGGCGAACTGGTTTGCCGCGTGAGCGATCTCGTGGCCGAGCGCGTGCGAATCGTCAACCCGCGCACCCACCGCCAGCGGGACAATGGCGAACATCGTGCGCATCCAGGCCGCACTTGCCCGAAGCTTTGCTGCGGTTTCGGCGTCCCCATGCCGAATGGGGTCCGGCTCATCGAGTGCCTCGATCCGCCAACTGACCGGCCGACCGGTCAAAGGGTCGGCCTGGTAGTCGCGAGTCATCAGCACTGCCGCGTCGGGTGTCGGGCCGAGCTCGAACGCGAAGTTACCCGCGGCGTCGATGTCGAGGTCGTCATCGCGCACGATCGCGACGATCCGGTCCGACCACGCCCCCGGCGATGGCTCGTTGTAAGCCGTCAGCGAGAAGTAGACGCTGTCGCCGCGGTTGCCGCTGATTCGATAACGGCGCCCGGGATCGACCGGACACATGTAGTAGTAGGCGTCGGTGTTGTCGCCTCCCCATCGCCGGTCGCGCCGGAAGGGGGTGTTGACTGCCACGAACATCGGCCGGCTCGGCTCGCCGAACAAATAGGTGTCGAACGCCACGCCCAGAGTGGTCGCGAGCATCCGGTATCCGTCGGCGATCTGCCGGTCATCGGCGACAGCGCGCTCTCCGTCCAGGAATGAGCGATCCAGCCCGCTCAAGGTGTCCAGTAACTCGCGCCATGCGGCGGTGGACTCGTGCTCGCTCTTGGTCATGCGCTGATTCCTCTCGTTATCAGTGCCGCGGTGCGGTCTACCCAGGAGTCGTCAAGCGCATCGCCACGGGTGAGCAGGGCCAGAAAGGTTGTGCCGGCGACCACCTCGACCATTTCGGCAGCGGTGACGTCGGGTCGTGCCTCACCGCGTTCGACGGCATCTGCCAGGCGGTCGGTCAATCCGCGAGAGAGGATGTCGCCGAAGCGCTCCAACAGCGCCGCGTGCAGCGTCAGGTCGGCGGCCATCTCGCCCACCAGGCCCGGCAGCGCGGCCCGCGCAGCCCGGGTGGTCAGAAGATCCGTCGTGCGGCTGACCATCTCACGCACATCCCCAGCCAACGATCCGGTGTCGGGTAGGGCGGTGGCATCGCTGATCGGAAAGACGGCCTCATGCACTAGATGCGCCTTGCTGGGCCACCGCCGGTAGATCGCCGGTTTGCTGGTGCCGGCCCGCCGCGCGATCACATCGACTGAAAGGTCGGCGTAGCCGGTCTCGGCGAGCAGCTCAACGGTGGAGCGCAGCACCGCGCTGTCGATGCGTTTGTCACGGGGTCGGCCAAGCTCTGTTGTCATTACGGAACTCAAAGTAACATAAGTCGCCATGACCGACGCCGCTGCGGCCCTGGTGTATCTCGATGACCTGGCCGAGCCGCGTTTTAGCCCGCAGATCGACCAGATACGCGACCTGATGGCGAAAATGGCGGCCGACTGCCCGCTGGACGCCATTACGCTGCACGCCAAAGCGACGGCGGAGACGGGACTGACCGACTTCGGGCCCGACGACTACCGGGAGCGCCTCGAGACCTACCTCGCGGCGTTGCGCGAGATCGATGGCCTGCACGGCGCCGGAATCGTCAATTTCCACGCGCAGGTGCTGCAGGCACTCAAAAATCGGCTGCTGCTCACCGACCTCCTCGCGCGGCATCCCGAGATCCGTGACATCGAATTGCTGCCGCCGGTGGTCATTGCGGGTCTGCCGCGTACGGGCACCACTCATTTGCACAACCTGCTGGCAGCGGGCCCAACGTTTCGCACTATCCCGTACTGGGAAAGCGTCGAGCCTTATCCGCTGCCGGCTGAGCTTGGGATCGAGCCTGATCCGCGCCGGGCACGCATGGATGCCGCCGTCGAGTTCATGAACGCCGCGATGCCGCACTTTCCTCTTATGCACGAGATGACTACCGAGCACGTCCATGAAGAGATCCAGCTGTTGGCCAACGACTTCTCCACGATGCTGTTCGAGACGCTGGCCCACGTGCCGCGCTGGCGCGACTATTACCTGGCGCACGACCAGACGTCGTCCTATGAGCACTTGCGCTTGCAGTTGAAAGCCCTGCAGTTCCTTCGGGGCGGCCGTCGTTGGCTGCTGAAGTCGCCCCAGCACCTCGAGCAGCTACCCGTCCTGGACGCCATCTTTCCCGGCGTGGTCGTCGTGTTTACCCACCGCGACCCGGTGCCGGTTGTGCTGTCGATGCTGGCGATGCTCACCTACACGGCGCGGATGCATCGGTCCCCGGTGCCGGTGCACGAGATCGCGGTGTCGTGGGCCGACCGCCTGCAGCAGATGCTCGACGCGCTCGTGCGCGACCGCGACGTCATCCCGCCGGAGCGCTCGATGGACGTTCGCTTCGACGACTTCATGGCCGACGAGCCCGGAGTCGCCGGACGCATTTACCACCTCGCAGGCGAGCCGCTCGATGACACGGCCCGCACGGCGATCACTGACTACCTGTCACACCATCAGCGAGGGCGATTGGGCAGGATCGCGGCGTCAGCCGAAATGTTCGGACTCAACGAGCACGACCTGCCCGCCCGGTTCGCCCGCTACAGCGAGCGCTTCTTGGCATGGCCGCGCTAGGCGGCTTCCGGCGGCGCCGGCGCCGCATCCGGGGGCGGCGGCGGGGCATCCGGGGCGGCATCCGGGGCCGCAGCGGCGTCCAGGGCTGGTGGCGGGGGAGCATCGGTCGGGCCGGGACCAGGCGGGGGCGGCTCGGGAGACAGCATGTTCACCAGGACCGGCGCCGGGGCATCCTCGGAAGCCCCGTCCACCGGCAGGTACATGTGGTGGCTGAACTGAGGCTGGTAGGCACCGCCGCCACCAATGCGCACGCCACCGCCTTCGCCGCTGGAGACCGGAGTTCCGTCGGGCAGGGTCACCGCGGTGTGGCCGCCGTTCCAGCCGATCACCAAAGCGCCGGGCGCGGTCCCGTACTTGAAGCCACGTGCTAACAACGCTGACTCTTCATTTCCGGTGTTGAACCTGCTGCCGAAAGCCGGCCGGTCGGTTGCAACGTTCGATACCAAGGAGGCCAGACCGGAACAGTCCGTACCCGCCTCGGAACTTCCGCCGGTGACGTACGGGGTGCCTGACATCTGCTGAATCAGGCTCATCAGCGTCGCTAAAACAAACATGAGCCGGGACATTACAAACAAGATCAATAATCGGCCAAAATTTGTGCGCGCCATCACTTTTGCCGTAGACCAATGACGTGCGCTACAAGTCTGCTCAAAAAGCCCTGCTAGATAGGGTTTTCGAAACCATCATTCTACATGCGTGGAAGAGTAACCCGTTCTTGACTTTTCGGTAAGCAATGTCCCTAGATGCAGCAACTTTAAGCCAAAAGTCGTGTTGTGCAAAGCGTTATCTATCGCTGTGACGGAAATCTCGGTTAAGCGCCTTGGTTAGGCGCATCTACGCAGGCCAAGCGCCGCGCGTGTCAACTTTTTGTTACGCCGGACAGGCCCGTCGTTCGTTATCATTGTCAGGTTTTCCGGACTGCACTCTGTGCGTTGCTTATTGAGCAGGTGGCAATTGCCGCGGTTCGTCGGATGCACGCAGCTCGGCAGGTCCGTCACGTTCGGCTAATTGGCGTTGCGTTTCCCGACTTCCGGAAATCAACGAGTGGCCTTCCGCACGCTCCGCTGACGGACGATGCGACGAAACTGCTTGGGCCGCAGCAGCGCCCACACTGAGGTCGCTGTTGTCACGATCGTCCTGCGAATGGACCGAAACCGATCTGTAGACGGATGACGCGCCGGCACCCTCCTCAGTTTCGACGGTGATCTTGCGAGTTCTCTTGAGCGAGAATGTGATTTCCTCGAACTCTTCGATGACTTGGCGCGCGGTGCGAAGCGGATGTGTTGACGTGTCGATCGCGCGAGCTACGAAATTCGGCACCAGTGGGCGGATCCAGCGAGCAGCTGCTCTGGTGACATCGGGGATAGTTGGAATCGACTGCGTGGCAGGCATATCGGGCGGCTCGACCACTGCCGGTAGATTCCTAGGCTCGCTCACCTCGGTGGTCGCCGACACCGGGGCAGCGAGACTCGCGGCGTGCGCCTCGGCGGCGATCGGCAGGTAGATGTCGTCGTCCACCGGTTCCGGGTCGGGTGTGGCGACCTCAATCGCGGCATTCACCCGATGACGTAGCTGCGCGCGGTCGATTTCCGTCTGTGCCTCGGCGGCCAGCCGGGCTTGTTCGAGTTGCTGTTCGGCCCACATGGTTTCGGCGGCCGCACGCACCTGCGCTCGCTTTACGGCGATCGCTGTGTCGGCTACCAACTCGGCGCGTTCACGTTCGGCGCGGGCCTGAGCGTGGCGGTCATGGCTCGTATCCCCGCGCCACCGTCGCAGGATCAGTGGCAATACGCCCAGGGCCATGAAGAAGCCGACCGTGAGCACGCGCAATGCCAGTGTGCCTGCGCCGGCCGACGTCAACTGCTGCATGGCGACCCAACGCGAGCCCAAACCGTGATCCAAATCCGCGATCGCGCTCTGACGCGCTTCGTCGAGCACCCGCTCGCCGCGGTTGATTTGGACCTCCAGCCCAGGGACTCGTCGGTCGCGAGTCGCGATGGCATAGTCAAGTTCGCGCTGGGAGTCCGCGAGAAGCTCATTGGCCGTTCGGGTTTCCGGTCCGGAACCGGGTACGCCGGTGATTCGGGTCTGCGGACACGCCGGAGTGGGATGGTATTCGCAGCGTGCGACGATCAGGGCCTCGTCGCGGTGTGCACGGGCCGCGTCGACGGCCTTGTCGAGCGCGACGCGTGCCTCACGCATCTGCTGCAAGTTGGTCGATTGTTGGACAACGGCCGGCGCCAAAACGGCGTTGCGCGCGGCCTGTTGCTGAATCACGCGGTCAATCGAGCCGGAGAACAGCGCAAGCGCCGCGAATTCGCCGACGACCCCACCCAAGGCCATCACCAGGACCACGGCCACCGCCGTCGCTCCGCCTCCGGCAGCAGCGCGCGTCGGCCCGGTCGCGATCGCCCGGGCCGTCGCGCCCACCAACAGGGCGAATACCAAGGTGAACGGCACCACGACCGGCGCCGACATGTGCACCGCCGGCATGACAGCGAGGGTCGTCACTAACCACGTCAATACGACATTGACCAGCACAACCACGCCGGCGACCGCGTGTGTGGACCGCTCGTGACGTTCGTTGAGTTCAAGGCGGTCGCCGCCACCCAGCCAGGTGAGCCAGGCCACTACCGGCGAGCCTGGGGTTCGTGGTTTAGCAATTTGCGCGCACATCGGAGTCAGGTACCTCCAGAATCTGCCCAGAAAGGCCACGGCCGTGGATATCGAATCAGCGGGTGGGTGTGTGGTGCGGTTCACATACGCAACCGAATTGCCCATACCGGATCGCACCGGTGCGACGGCTGGATTCTCTCACAACTACCGCCGCGCAGACATCTAGCGCCGTCGGGTCGCGTTTCTGGATCGTGCCGGTGACCAAAATCGGCGCGGGAACTGCCACGTGAGATTCTCGGATCAGCCGAGGGTGGCGCATGCGTTGCATTAGTGCGTATCGCCTGCAGCGAGCCCGCAACGGTGCTCGCTATGCCTCCCGCTTTCGGCGTTGCCAGTGAGTCGGTCAGCGATCTTGCGCATCAATGCGTATCACGTTGAACCACAGACCCTTAGAGTATCGCTTGATCAGCCCTGGCCAACGCGTCGGATCATTCGCACGGTAGCCTGCTCGATGATTTCTCGTCGTGCCTCCGGCGTTCGCTTGCGCTGGGCTCGACGCAGGGCCGGAGCGATGGTTGTGCCCTGTTCATAAGCTGCCACCACCCGCGGATCCACATACGAACGCCGCGCTACCGCTGGCGTATTACCCAATTGATCGGCCACCGCGCGCATCACCGCGGCTTCCTCCCGACGACGAGCCGTCTTCGACTTCGGTTCACGCGCGATAGCGAATGCCTCGGCGGCCAGCACTGTGCCGTGCCATGTCCGCAAGTCCTTGACGCTGAAATCCTCACCCACGAGCTCCCGGAATCGCGTGTTGATGTCATCGGCATGGACCTCCGACCAGCCATCGGGAGTGCGGTAAACGAGCAGTCGGGAACTGGCCGTCTCAGCCCGCAAGAGCGCGCGAACGGCGCGAACCACCAGGGGATCCTCAAGTGAAATCGTCCGTCGCACACCACTTTTGGCTGGGTAGTCGAATTCGACACGGTCGCGCCGCAATCGGACGTGATCACGTAACAACGTGGACAGTCCGTAGCTACCGTTCTCCTCGACATATTCCTCGCCGCCGGCCCGGAAATATCCTTGGTCGATCAAATGCTGCGCGAGCGCCAGCACGCGACCGCGCTCCAAGCCGCGGTCACGCAGGTCGGTAAGCAGGTCGAGGCGCCATTCGGGGAGATGTTTGGCCAGGGTCACCGTCCGTTCGAACTTCTCCTCGGATCTCTCGGCCTGCCAGCGTTCGTGGTAGAGGTACTGACGGCGGCCGGCCACGTCGGTGCCGACCGCCTGAATGTGGCCATTCGGGTGCGGAGAAATCCAGACATTTTTCCACGCCGGCGGAATCACCAGCGCCTCGATGCGTGCCAGGACCTCGGCGTCCTCGACGCGGTCCCGGTCGTCATCAAGATAGGAAAAGCCGCGGCCGCGGCGGACGCGACGAAGTCCCGGGCCCCCAACCGTGCTTCTGCGCAGCCTCACTGGATATCGCTAAGGCCGAGCCGCTGATCTCTGACGCGGCATGCGCGCGTCGATTCGCTGCGTGTTCATCCGTACTCGTTTACCCAGCGTCGGCACCCGGCTAACGCCGTTGCCGGTCCGGCTCGCCCGACACGGTCAGATCAGTCACCGTCCCGGAAGACAACATGAGACGGTATCTAGTTATGCAGGGCTTCGAGTACGTCAGCTACGAGACTTTTGGACGACGCTTCTTCGAGGTGGCCGTAACCGAGGAACGCGTCGGTGCCGCATTCGCCGCGATCGCCGGCAGCCAGTTCGATATGCCCCCGATGGCTCAGGGTCCGGGCAGGATCGCCAAAGTAAGCGCCAGTGTGACCATCAAGCAGCCGCAAGTCACGCGTAACGTCGACGACAGCATTACCTTCGACATTCACATCCCCCTGCTGATCGATCTGCTCGTCGACCTGCGAATCGACAAGCAGCGCTTCACGGTCGACGGCGACATCGGACTGAGCGCGACAGCGCGGGCTGCCGAGCCGTTACTGCTGATTGTCGACGTCGCCAAACCACGCCCGTCGGACATCACGGTCCATGTGGCATCGAAAAGCATCCGCGGCGAGCTGCTGCGCATCGTCGCGGGCGTCGACGCGGAGATCCGCCGTTTCATCGCGCAATACGTGAACGAAGAAATCGATGCGCCTGAATCCCAAGCGGCGCAAGTCATCGACGTGGCCGAACAACTCGATCAGACCTGGAAAGGAATCTGATCAACAGAATCAGGGTTTATCGCCCGGGCACGTTAGGGTATGCACGCCCAGCGCGGCGGCAGGAGTCGCCCACAGGAGAGAGTGAGACGACGTGGCACAAGTCGATTTCTCGACATCGTCGAATCTCTCACCGGAATCCGCGTGGAAGCTGGCATCAGACCTGAGTCGATTCGGCGACTGGATGACGATATTCGGCGGCTGGCGCAGTGAGGTCCCAGAAGAGATCGAGAAGGGTACCTGCGTTTCGTCTCTCATCAAGGTGAAGGGGTTTCGCAACGTCATTCACTGGACCGTCACCCAATACGACGAGCCGAAAGCGATCGAACTATCCGGTCGCGGACGCGGCGGGATCAAAATCAGGGTCGCCATGAAAGTCAGCGACAATCAGCCGGGTTCGACCTTCCATCTGACCGCCGACCTCGGTGGTGGTCTGCTCAACGGGCCGCTGGGACGACTCGTGGCGCGAATCATCAAGGCCGACGTTCGCAAATCGGTAGGCAACTTGGCCGCTCTCGAGTAGTCAGCGCTGCGGTTGAGCGTCGCGGTGCGTGCTGCTCCATTCCCTTTGGACCTCGCGGACTCGTCGCGCTTCCATGGCCAACCAGGCCAGCGCAGCGCCGGCAGCGAGCAGTGTGACGATCGCGGCGCCGAGTCCGACGCCGACTTGGTGGAGCGCAAAGCCGGCCAGGCAGACCACGAATGCCACTACGGCCACCGCCACAAGAAACAACCCCGGCGTCTTCGCCGTGTTCTTCATCGTCTCGCCGGCGAGTGGCTGGGTAGTCCGGTCGTGGCCGATGGGATCGCTCGCGGTGTCTCCCATACGTCTCTCCTTCAGTCGCACTCGCGTCGTGAGTGTTCTGCTGGCTTACCCGGAAAACCCAGCTAGAAAACTGCTTCGCAGCTAGTCGCCCAGCGAAACCGGTTTGTGGTGGCTGCTGGATGGCAACATTGACAGAGTGACGTCGGTTGTGATCGTGGGCAGTGGATTTACCGGCTTCGAGTGTGCCCGGCGGCTGGTCCGCCGACTACGCAAAACCGAGGTCGACGTTACGATCATCTCGCCGGTCGACTACATGCTGTACACGCCGCTGCTTCCGGACGTGGCCGGCGGCGTGGTCGACGCGCGATTTGTCACGATTCCACTCGCGGGCAGCCTCAACGGCGTGCGAAAGATTCGCGGACGCGTCGAAAGCGTAGATCTAGCGCAGAACCGATTGGAGTTCACTGACCTGGAACAGCGTTCTCGCTCGCTGTCGTGGGACCGACTGGTATTGACCCCGGGATCAGTCACCCGACTGTTCGATATTCCTGGATTAGCCCAGTACGCAAGGGGTTTGAAGTCGACGGCTGAGGCACTGTATCTGCGCGACCACGTTCTGGAGCAATTGGAGTTGTCTTGCTTGGAAGACGACGCCCAACTCGCGCGAGCTCGACGCACCATCGTGGTGGTGGGCGCTTCTTACTCCGGCACGGAGCTCGTCGTGCAGCTTCGCGCACTGGCCGACGCAGCAGCCACGCAGATGAACTTCGACCCGTCCGAGGTGAAGTTCCTATTGCTGGACCTCGCCGAGCAGGTGATGCCCGAGGTTGGCGAAAAGCTGGGAGCCCGCGCGATGCGGGTATTGCGCCGACGCGGCGTCGACGTCCGATTGGGCTTGACGCTCAACGAGGTTCAACCGGACCACGTCGTGCTCAGTGACAACTCGCGGGTGGACACCCGCACTGTTGCATGGGTCACCGGAGTGACCGCCGCGCCGCTCATCGAGACCTTGGGCCTGCCGACTGAGAAAGGCCGCTTGAAGGTGCAAAGTGATTTCGCAGTGCCCGGACATCCCGATGTGTTCGCCGCCGGTGACGCCGCCGCGGTGCCCGACGTCACCCAACCGGGCAAGATCACGCCACCCACCGCCCAGCATGCGATCCGGCAAGGAAAAGTGCTGGGCAACAACGTGGCCGCGAGCCTCGGCCATGGGAAGAATCGGGAATACAAGCACCACGATATGGGATTGGTCGTCGACCTGGGCCCGCACCAGGCAGTGGCAAACCCACTGAAAATCCAGCTGTCGGGATTTCCCGCCAAGTTCGTCACCCGCGCTTACCACCTCTACGCGATACCGCGAGGGGTCAACCGTTGGTCGGTTGCGCTGGCGTATCTGACTGACGCGCTGTTCGCCCGGTCCATCGTGTCGCTGGGACTCGCAACACAAAGCGACGCCGAATTCTCTACCAGCGAAGGCATTCCGCTACCGAAAACCGGTTGAGATCAACCACCCGCCGCTCTTGGCAGGCACCGCCCGACTGAGGGCCTTCACGCCAAGTTAGGTTTTCTCCCATGAAGATCGTCGTAGCGGCTTATGGCAGCCGAGGCGATGTCGAGCCGACCATCGCCGTCGGTGCAGAGTTGCGGCGCCGCGGGCACGAGGTACGCATGGCTGTGACGGTCCCCCCGGAGATGCGTGCGTACTTCGAGTCTGCGGGTCTTGTTTCGGTCCCGTACGGACGGGATTGGCACGAACTGCTCAGCGACGAGGACTTCACCCGCATGCTGCAGAATCCAATCAGCGCAATCCCGCAGGCCGTCGAGTACGTTGCCGAAGTGGTGGCGGAGAAGCACACGACGTTGGTGTCCTTGACGGATGATGCCGACCTGCTGGTGGCAGGAATGACGGAGCAGGTGCCGGCAGCCAACGTAGCTGAGTACCGGCGCATTCCGCTTGCGGCGCTGCATTTTTTCCCGTCGCAGATTCTGCAGGCCGGACCAGGCGTGGCGACGCAAACTGATTGCGCTCAACGTCAGGCGCTCGGTTTGCCGGCCGAACCCGAGGCCACCGCGCGACCGCTGGAAATCCAGGCCTACGACGCGCTTTGCTTACCCGCATTGGCAGCCGAATGGGCGGCTGAAGACGATCGACGGCCCTTCGTCGGGGCGCTGACGCTGCAGTTACCGACCGACGCCGACGACGAGGTGCTGTCGTGGATCGCGTCCGGACCGCCGCCTGTCTATTTCGGCTTCGGCAGCACGCCGATGGCAGCGCCCGCCGACACGATCGCCGTGATCGCCGAAGCCTGCACACGTCAAGGCGCTCGCGCGTTGATCTGCCTCGGTCCCAATGGCTTTGACGACACCCTGAATGTGGCGAACGTCAAGGTTGTGCGGGAGGTGAACCACGCAACCGTGTTTCCCGCGTGTTGCGCCGTCGTTCACCACGGCGGCGCCGGCACCACGGCCGCCGGCTTGCGCGCGGGAACTCCGACGTTAATCCTCTGGAACGGACTCGATCAGCCGATGTGGACGGCGGCCGTCGAGCACCTCGATGTCGGCTTCGGACGGCGTTTTTCGGAATCCAGTTTGGACTCTCTGACCGCGGACCTGCGCCGAATCCTCTCTCCGCACTACGCCGCGCGGTCGCGCGCGATCGCCACTCAAATGACCACACCTGCCGAGAGCCTCTCCAGCACAGCCGATCTCCTCGAAGCAGCCGCCCGTCGCGGCCTCAACGGATGATCAGTTCTGGGGCCGGACCTGCCGCACCTGTCTGTTGTCAATGGCGTCGATCGTCAGATCCCGCCGGCGAATCCGCCACTCTGTGTCGACGTACTGATACTCGTCGTCGTATCGCAGATGCCACGTCACATCGCGGACCTGATCGTCATGCTGAATCCAGTGATGCGCGATGCAGGCGATGCGCCCGTGGGCGGTTCCGGGTCGCGGACCGGCGTCATAGACCTCGCCGACAATGGCGTGCTGAGTGCGGATTGTGGCAGCGACGGCAGCCACCGCATCCCTGATGGCAGCGCGACCGCGGTGCTGGTGGACCGGTTCCAACTGTCTCGGCGGCTCGGGCAGCATCAGCTCCGCGTTGTCAGCGAAAAGAATTGCAACAGAATCGAATTGTCGATCGTCGACACCTGCGGCGTAGCGGTGCACCAGATCGCTGAGGGCTGCCCGGTCGGGCGCACTGAGCGTCACGTCGACAGGGCAAGCCGTTGAGCGCAGGCGGACAACTCGTCTCTGGCCTGCTCGAGGTCGGTAATCGGCGGCATGGCCAGCACCAACCGATCGGCACCTTGGGTGACCAACCGCTCGGCACGTTCGCGATCGACTTTGGTGACCAAGTGGCCGAGCGATACTTCGATGTCCGCGGGGTTGCGCCGGGCAGCCGTCGCCTCGTCGCGCATCAGCACCAACAGGGCCTCCAGCTGCGCACCGGTCACACCCAAAGGCTGAAAGCCGTCGCCGAACCGACCGGCCCGCCGAGCCGCCGCCTTGCTGTGTCCGCCGATGTGGACTGGAAGGTGTTGCCCGGCAATCGGTTTCGGACTACATACGACGTTCTCGAACGCAAAGAACTCACCGTGGTGGGTGACGCCGTCCGGCTGCTGATCCCACAGCGCCCGCAGCACTGCTATCTGCTCGTCGGCACGTCGACCCCGGCTCTCGAATTCGGTGCCGCACGCCTCGATCTCTTCTCGCAGCCAGCCCACTCCGACGCACAACCGCAGCCTCCCGCCGGACAAGGCGTCGACGGTCGCTGCCCTTTTGGCCAGCACCACCGGATGGTGGTTGGGCAGCACCAGAACCCCGGTGGCCAGCCCGAGCCGGTCGGTGTGACCGGCCAAAAACGACAACAGGTCAAGGGGATCGGGGACCGGACAGTCGGACACCAATTCCACCCGACCCGAAGGGTCGTAGGGATAGACGCTGTCATAGCGAGCGGCCAGGACGGTGTGTTCGACGGCCACAATCGATTCGAACCCGCACGCTTCGACATGCCGCGCGAACGCCGCCATCCACCGCGGGTCGGCCGTGACCCCGGCAGCGACGGGGGCGACCACGGCGAATTTCACGTTCTTCATGGCAGACCGAAGCTAACAGGTGGTTTCAGTCGAGCTCACGGCCGTCTGTGCCCGCATGGCCTCGGCCAGCGCAATCGCGCGGTGATCGCTGAACACCTCTTCGAGCAGTACTGGCCGGCCATCGGGACCGCTCAGCGGAACCCGCCAGTTGGGGTACTCGTCGGTGGTGCCCGGCTGGTTCTGAGTGCGCTGGTCGCCAACCGCGTCGGTGAGGGCCAGCCCAAGCAGCCGCGACGGCGTCCGGCCCAGATACTGGTGCAGGGCAAGCACCGTCTGCTCGTCGTCGGCGTGTTTCGCCAGCAGGCCGACTCGACGCAACTCCGCCAGCCAGGCTGCCCGCTCGGTCTCGGCAGCCGCCAGCTCCTGCTCGACCGGTCGGGTCAGCAAGCCCAGCGAATCCCGAAGGCGCACATGCTCGTTGGCCAGATAACCGGCGGTCGGCGGTAGGTCGTGAGTGGTCACCGAGGATAGACAGTATTCGCGCCAGCGCTCGGCCGGGAGCGGCCGACCGTCACCCTCGCGGTCGAGCTCGAACCACAGAATCGACGTGCCGAGTATGCCGCGCGCCCGCAGATAGTCGCGGACCCACGGTTGGACGGTACCCAAATCCTCGCCGACCACCAGCGCCATAGCGCGGTAGGCCTCCAGCGCAACGATGCCGATCATCGCCTCGTGGTCATAGCGAACATAGGTGCCCTCGGTGGGCGCCTGGCCCTTTGGAATCCACCACAGCCGGAACAATCCGATGATGTGGTCGATCCGCACCCCGCCGGCGTGCCGTAGGACGCTGCGAATCAGGGCACGGAACGGCTGATACTCCTGCTCTTCGAGCCGGTCGGGGCGCCACGGCGGTTGCGACCAGTCCTGGCCTAACTGATTGAACTCGTCCGGCGGCGCACCAGCGGACACGCCAAGGGCCAAGGCGTCCTGCAGCGCCCAAGAGTCGGCTCCGTTTGGGTGCACGCCGACGGCGAGATCGTGGACGATCCCCAGCGGCATTCCTGCCGAGACAGCTTGGGACTGTGCGGCCGCAAGCTGCTGGTCGAGCTGCCATTGCAACCAGCGATGGAAATCCACGGCCGATTGATGCCGCGCGACGAAATCGGCGACGCCATCGGCGCCGGGATGCCGAACCGACTCGGGCCATTCATGCCAGTCACCGCCATACTCCTCGGCCAGCGCGCACCAGGTGGCGAAGTCGTCCAATGCGGCACCCTCCCGAGCGCAGAATGCCGCGTACGCCAGCTCGCGGCCTACCGTCCGCGGAACCGCGAACACCCGCGCCAAGGCCGCCCGCTTGGCCGACCATGCAGTGTCGCGGTCGATCGCGTCCAGCGACGCGGCGTGTTTCTGAACGCCGTCACGTAGCCGCCGTACCCTCCCGCGCTTGCGCAGCTGCGCGAACTCGGGGATGGCCTCCACCCGCAGATACAGCGGGTTGACGAACCGGCGTGACGTCGGCAAATACGGTGACGGCTCCATGGGCGTGGTGGGGGCGGCCGCGTGCAACGGATTGACCAGGACATACCCAGCGCCGTGCAACGACGCCGACCACACCGCCAGGTCAACGAGATCGGTGAGGTCGCCGACGCCCCAGGACTGACGGGACCGGACGCTATATAGCTGGGTTGCCAACCCCCAGATGCGGCGGGCTCCCAGCCGCTCGGGCAGCCCCAGCCAGCCCGGTGTCACGATCAATGCAGCACTGGCCTCGTCCGCCCCGGAGCGCACATACACCCGGTGGTAACCGAGCGGCAGATCGTCAGGCAGCGCGAAGCTGGCTTCGCCGATCCAGCGTCCGTCCAGTTCAAATGGCCCGGTGAAGTTGTCGACCTGACGTATTCCGGTGCGAACGGTGCCATCTTCGAGCTGCAACCACACCTCGGCCGGCTCGCCGTGGGTCACATGCACCCAAAACGTCGTCTGGATACCGGGCCGCCCGAGAATCGTCGGCGGCAGAGCGCGCGACCAATACGCGCGCTCATGCGCGGTCTGCGCCGCACGACGTTCCGGCTCGTCAGCAGCGGCGACGCCGAACGCGGCCAAAACGGCCACCAACGTGCTCTCCGGGACAGCGATCCGGCGACCGCTCCAGTCTTCATAGTCGGTAGCGATCCCGAACCGACCGGCGAGTTCGGTCAACGAAGGCGCCATTTGACTCATACCGCCATCTTGCTTGTCGAGATGACGCAAATGCGACCCGAGTGTTCACCTTGACGTCGCTTTTCCGGCGGGCTGAGTTTGCTCGTAGCCGTACCATGCGCAGTGAAGATTTCCTCGAATCTCCCCACTACCAATGGCAGGTGACAGCACTGTGGCGCAAACCACAAACGGCGCGGAAATGAATATCGCCCGCGCTCAAACGTTCGCGTGGCGAGGTCGCGCGGGGTGCCCTACCGTTATCCCTGTGAATCGTGGGACCAGACAGCATTCCAGCGTCGCGTCAGCCTGGAGCGTGATCAAACATGGCCGGTGACCAGCAGCGGGGGTCGGGCTACGGCCTCGGACTCTCAACCCGGACTCAGGTAACCGGTTACCAATTCCTGGCCCGCCGCACCGCGATGGCGCTGACGCGCTGGCGGGTCCGGATGGAAATCGAGCCCGGTCGGCGCCAAACACTGGCTGTGGTGGCATCAATTTCCGCGGCCCTGGTGGTCTGCCTGGGCGCATTGTTGTACTCGTTCATCAGCCCCTCCGGGCAGCTGAACGACACACCGATCATCGCCGACCGTGATTCGGGAGCACTGTATGTCCGGGTCGGCGACAAGCTGTATCCCGCGCTGAACCTGGCATCCGCCCGGCTGATCGCTGGACGCGCCGACAACCCGCACAAGGTGCGGGGGAGCCAGATCGCCGAGCAGCCGCATGGCCCGCTGGTCGGCATCCCCGGCGCACCGTCGGAGTTTTCCCCGACCACCCCGGCGACGTCGTCGTGGCTGGTGTGCGACTCGGTGACACCGACGGCCGGCGTTGCTGCGCCGCCGGTGGCGGTCACCGTCATCGACGGCACGCCCGACCTGTCGAACCGTCGCCACGTGCTGAACGGGTCCGAGGCCGTGGTGCTCAGGTACGAGAGGGACACCTACGTGGTCCGGCAGGGGCGTCGGTCGCGCATCGACTCGACCAACCGCGCGGTGTTGCTGCCGCTGGGCTTGACCCCGGAGCACGTCAGCCAGGCGCATCCGATGAGCCGTGCGTTATACGACGCGTTGCCCGTCGGCCCCGAGTTGACGGTGCCCAGGGTCCCGGGCGCCGGCCAACCGGCAGCATTCACCAATGCACCCGGGCCGATCGGAACCGTGATCGTGACGCCGCAAATCAGTGGGCCGCAACAGTATTCAGTGGTGCTGGCCGATGGCGTGCAGACGGTCAATTCGCTGGTCGCGCAGATCCTGCAGAACGCCGGCACCCCGGCTGGTAACTCACCGGTGGTCGTGGCCCCCGCCTCGCTGGCGAAGATGCCGGTCGTCAACGGGCTGGACCTGTCGGCCTACCCCGACGCCCCGCTCAACCCGATCGATCTGAAAGAGAATCCCGCGACATGCTGGTGGTGGCAGAAGACCGCCGGTGAGGAGCGCGCGCGCGTTCAGGTGATCTCCGGGCCGACGATCCCGGTGCCTAACAGCGCCACCGGAAAGGTCGTCTCGCTGGTCAAGGCGGACCCCTCCGGCCGCGAAGCTGATCACGTCTTCTTCGGCCCCGACTACGCCAACTGGGTCGTGGTCACCGGTAATGACCCAAGCTCGAGCACATCCGAATCACTGTGGTGGCTCTCGAGTTCCGGTGTGCGGTTCGGCGTGGACAATTCGCGCGATGCCCGCTCGGCATTGGGATTGACATCCCAGCCGAGTCCGGCGCCGTGGGTGGCGCTGCGTCTGCTGGCACCGGGCCCCGCACTGTCCCGCGCCGACGCGTTGGTGCGTCATGACACCCTTCCGACCGATATGAACCCAGCAGAGTTGGTGGTACCCAAGTGAAGCAAGGTTTCGCACGTCCGACCCCCGAGCGAGCACCCGCCGTCCGGCCGGAAAACATCGTCCTCCCGACACCACTGAGTGTTCCACCGCCAGAAGGCAAGCCGTGGTGGTTGATCGTGGTCGGCGTGCTGGTGGTCGGCTTGCTCGTCGGCATGGTCGCCATGACCGTCGCCAACGGTTCGCGAATGTTCCTGGGCGCCGGCTCGATCTTCCCGATCTTCATGATCGGCGGCGTCGCGATGATGATGTTCGGCGGCCGCTTCGGTGGCCAGCAGCAGATGAGCCGGCCAAAGCTGGACGCGATGCGCGCCCAGTTCATGCTGATGCTCGACATGCTGCGCGAGACCGCCAACGAGTCGGCCGACAGCATGGACGCCAACTACCGGTGGTTCCACCCGGAGCCGACGACGCTGCCCGCGGCGGTCGGATCGGCTCGGATGTGGGAGCGCAAGCCGGACGGCAAAGACCTCAACTTCGGTGTCGCCCGAATCGGCGTCGGTATGACCCGCCCCGAGGTGACCTGGGGCGAGCCGCAGAACATGCCAACCGACATCGAGCTGGAGCCGGTGACTGGTAAGGCGCTGCAGGAATTCGGGCGCTACCAAAGCGTCGTCTACAACCTGCCGAAGATGGTGTCGCTGCTGGTCGAGCCGTGGTACGCGCTGATCGGCAACCGCGAGCAGACGATCGGCCTGATGCGGGCGATCATCTGCCAGCTGGCCTTCTCACACGGGCCTGATCATCTGCAGATGATCGTTGTCACTTCCGATATGAGCAAGTGGGATTGGGTCAAGTGGCTGCCGCACTTCGGTGACCCGCGCCGTCGCGACGCCGCCGGCAACGCCCGGATGGTGTACGGGTCAGTGCGTGAGTTCGCCGCCGACCAAGCCGAATTGTTCGCCGGCCGTGGCTCTTTCACGCCCCGCCACGCAAGTTCGTCGGCGGAGACACCGACACCTCACCACGTGATCATCGCCGACGTCGACGACCCGCAATGGGAATACGTCATCAGCGTCGACGGTGTTGACGGCGTGACGTTCTTCGACCTGACCGGATCTGCGCTGTGGACCGGCAATCCGGAGCGAGTGCTGAAGTTCACCAACGACATCGGCGTGATCGAAGCGCTGCCCCGCGACCGTGACACCTGGATGGTGATCGACGACAACAGGTGGTTCTTCGCTCTCGCCGACAATCTGGCCGAGCCCGAGGCCGAGCAGTTCGCGCAACGGGTGGCCCGCTGGCGACTGGCCGAGGCCTACGAGGAGATCGGTCAGCGGGTGGCCCAGATCGGCGCCCGAGACATCTTGTCCTACTACGGGATTGAAGATCCTTCTGAGATCGACTTCGAAGCGCTGTGGAGCAGTCGTCGCGACGCCCTGACCAGCCGCTCTCGACTGCGGATCCCGTTCGGAAACCGTTCCGACAACGGGGAACTGCTTTTCCTCGACATGAAATCCCTCGACGAGGGTGGCGACGGCCCGCACGGGGTCATGTCGGGAACCACCGGCTCGGGTAAGTCGACGCTGGTACGCACCGTCCTCGAGTCGCTGATGCTCGCGCATCCGCCAGACGAGTTGCAGTTCGTGCTCGCTGACCTCAAGGGTGGGTCTGCGGTCAAGCCGTTCGGCGGCGTGCCGCACGTGTCGCGCATCATCACCGACCTGGAAGAAGACCAGGCGCTGATGGAGCGGTTCCTGGACTCGCTGTGGGGTGAGATCGCCCGTCGAAAGGCGGTCTGCGACAACGCCGGTGTCGACGACGCCAAGGAATACAACGAGATGCGCTCCAGGATGCGCGCACGCGGTCAGGACATCCCGCCGCTGCCCATGCTCGTGGTGGTCATCGACGAGTTCTACGAGTGGTTCCGCATCATGCCGACCGCGGTGGACGTGCTGGACTCCATCGGCCGACAGGGTCGCGCGTACTGGATCCACCTGATGATGGCCTCCCAGACGATCGAGAGCCGGGCCGAAAAGCTCATGGAGAACATGGGTTATCGGTTGGTGCTGAAGGCGCGTACCGCCGGCGCGGCGCAGGCCGCCGGTGTTCCCAACGCCGTCAACCTGCCCGCGCAGGCCGGTCTGGGCTACTTCCGGAAGAGCCTCGAGGAGATCATCCGCTTCCAGGCCGAGTTCCTGTGGCGCGACTACCGTCGCGGCGTATCGCTCGACGACGATGGACCGGCAATGCTGACACATTCCGTCGACTACATTCGGCCGCAACTGTTTACGACTGGCTTCACGCCAATCGAGGTCAGCGTGACCGGACCGGACGAGTTCGCCGCCCTGACCAACGGCGATAGCCATGACGAGGCCTTCGGCGGTAACGGTGCCGGCGCACCCGACGAAGAAGAGGAAGAAGAAGCGATCAGGACGCCGAAGGTCGGCACGGTGATCATCGATCAGCTTCGCCGGATCGACTTCGAGCCTTACCGGTTGTGGCAGCCGCCGCTGGATCGGCCGGTGCCGATCGAGGAACTGGTCAACCGCTTCCTGGATCGGCCGTGGCAGGAGCAGTACGGCACGGCACTGGATTTGGTGTTCCCGGTCGGGATCATCGACCGGCCGTTCAAACACGACCAGCCGCCGTGGACGGTGGACACCTCCGGGCCCGGTGCCAACGTGTTGATCCTGGGCGCCGGTGGGTCGGGTAAGACCACCGCGTTGCAAACGCTGATCACCTCGGCCGCGCTGACCCACACGCCGGAGCAGGTGCAGTTCTATGTCCTGGCGTACAGCAGCACCGCGCTGACGACGCTGGCCGGGCTGCCGCATGTCGGTGAGGTCGTCGGCCCCACCGACCCGTACGGTGTTCGCCGCACGGTCGCCGAGCTGCTCGCGTTGCTCCGTGAGCGCAAGCACACCTTCCTCGAGTTCGACGTTCCGTCGATGGAGGTCTTCCGGCGGCGCAAGTTCCTCGGTGAGGCGGGCCGCGTGCCCAACGACGGCTTCGGCGACATCTTCCTGGTGATCGACAACTACCGGGCACTCGCCGAAGAGAACGAGGTGCTCATCGAGCAGGTGAACCAGATCATCAACCAGGGTCCGTCATTCGGTATCCACGTGGTGGTCACGGCCGACCGCGAGTCCGAACTGCGGCCCCCGGTGCGCAGCGGGTTCGGATCCCGGATCGAGCTGCGTCTGGCTGCGGTCGAGGACGCCAAGCTGGTGCGCTCGCGATTCGCCAAGGATGTTCCGGTCAAGCCGGGTCGCGGCATGGTCGCCGTGAACTACGTTCGGCTGGATAGCGATCCGCAATCGGGTCTGCACACGCTGGTCGCCAGGCCAGCGCTGAGCAGCACGCCGGACAACGTGTTCGCATCCGACAGCGTTGCGGCAGCGGTCAGCCAAGTGGCGGCCGGCCACGCACCGCCGGTGCGCAGGCTTCCCGCGAAGTTCGGCCTGGAGCAGGTGCGGACGCTGGCACAGGCAGATCGGCGCCAGAACGTCGGCGTCGGTGGAATCGCCTGGGCCATCAACGAATTGGACCTGCAGCCGGTCTACCTCAACTTCGCCGAGAACGCGCACCTGATGGTGACGGGTCGACGCGAATGTGGCCGGACCACAACGCTGGCGACCATCATGTCCGAGATCGGACGTGTGTATGAGCCGGGCGCCAGCGTCGCGCAACCAACGTCACGCCCATCGGCACAGGTGTGGCTGGTCGACCCGCGTCGTCAATTGCTGACCACGTTGGGCACGGACTACGTCGAGAAGTTCGCCTACAACCTCGACGGCGTCGCGGCGATGATGGACGAACTGGGCGGCGTGCTGGCCCGTCGTGAACCACCGCCGGGATTGTCAGCCGAAGAGCTGCTGTCCCGCGCCTGGTGGAGCGGTCCGGAGATCTTCCTGATCATCGACGACGTTCAGCAGCTGCCGCCGGGCTTCGACTCACCGCTGCAGAAGGCCGCGCCGTGGGTGACTCGGGCAGCCGATGTCGGGTTGCACGTGATCGTCACCCGGACCTTCGGTGGATGGTCGTCGGCGGGCAGCGACCCGATGCTGCGGGCGCTGGCTCAGGCCAACGCACCGCTGCTGGTGATGGACGCCGATCCCGACGAGGGCTTCATCCGCGGCAAGATGAAGGGTGGACCGCTGCCCCGCGGTCGTGGCCTGCTGATGGCCGAGGACACCGGGGTGTTCGTCCAGGTCGCCGCTACGGATCTGCGTCGATAGCAGGATCGCTCAAAGGTCCCCCGCTCGTAAGGGCGGGGGACCTTTGCGTTGTGGGGGTGGACATTTCATAGCCCTGGCCACGCTTGTCGCGACGAATGTGCTTGGGCAGAACACCCCCGCGATCGCGGCCACCGAGGCGCTCTACGCCGAGATGTGGGCCCAGGACGCCGCCGCCATGTACGGCTATGCAGGCACCTCGGCGACCGCGTCACGAGTGACTCCGTTCACCACACCGCCGCAGACCACCAACCCGAGCGGACTTTCCGGGCAGGTCACCGATATCGAGACGATCATGTCGTCGGGTCCGCAACTCATCTCCGGGACGCCGCAAGCCCTGCAAAGCCTCTCGTCGCCGCAGACCCTTGGCGCCCTCGCCTCCAAAACGACCGGGTCGTCGGGTTCGTCATCCTCGACGTCTTCGTTATCGATGCTGAACGAGCTCAGCACGCCGCTGCGGATGGCGATGATGCCGATGAGAATGCTCTCCAAGCTCTTCACGACGGGCAGCACGGCCACCGCGGCGCGGGCGGTCAGCACCGCGGCCAACGAGTTGGGCGCGGCCCAGTCAGCCGGAATCGGTTCGGGCACTGGCGCATTGACCTTGACGGGCATCGGCGGCATCGGCACGGGCATGCCGGCCGTCTCCGCAGGCATGGGCCAAGCCACGTCCGTCGGCGCGTTGTCGGCACCGTCCACATGGACCGCCGCGGCGCCCACCGCCAGCATCGCCGCGTCGACACCGTTCGGCGGTGCCGGCGCGGTCCCGGCAGTCCAAGCGGGCGCGCACGCGGGCATGCCGCCGCTGATGCCGATCACTGCGATGGGCGGACGCCAGGATGCCCCCACACCCACGCGTTTCGAACTCCGTTCCACCGTCATCCCCTTTACGCCGGCGGCTGGATAGGCGATTGTGATCGGCCCCACCGAGATTCGTCGAGTGGGTGGCGCAAAACCCAACAACAGGTGAACAGCAGTAGCCGATGGATGAACACTCCTTATAGAGGAATGAATAGTCGGCGTAGGCGTCGCTGATCGCCCCCGAGGCCATCTAGTGTCTCCATCAGCGACTGTTCAGTGATGAACGTCGGAGCTCAATGTTGTTGTTGCTGAGGGCTACCGAGGGAAGAAAGCGCTTCGTCCGTGACCGCATACCGCTTGGGCGCGCCGATTGCTGAAAAGTTCGTGACGACACCGACAGTGCTGCACGCCGCGGCTGTAATGCTGCGGCCGGAGCGGCCAACGCAATTCCGGCTTGTTGACGGAGGGGATTAGTGCTGGATTTCGGGCTGTTGCCGCCGGAGATCAACTCCGGACGGATGTATTCGGGCCCCGGACCGGGGCCGATGTTGGCCGCTGCGGAGGCTTGGGACGGGCTGGCAGCAGATTTGGGCTTCGCTTCGGCCGGTTACGGTGCCACGCTCGCAGAGCTCACGAGTAGCAACTGGATCGGTCCGACATCGTTGGCCATGATGGCCGCGGTCACGCCCTACGTGACTTGGCTCAGCAGCACCGCAGCCCAGGCGGAGGAAACCGCCAACCAAGCCCGCGCGGCCGTCTCCGCGTACGAAGCGGCGTTTGCGATGACGGTGCCGCCGCCGGCGATCGCGGCCAACCGCGCATTGTTAATGGCGCTCGTCGCAACGAACTTCTTCGGTCAGAACACCCCGGCGATCATGGCCACCGAAGCCCTCTACGTCGAGATGTGGGCTCAGGATGCCGCCGCCATGTACGGCTACGCGGGCGCCTCCGCGGTTGCCGCACAGGTCACCCCATTCGCCGCGCCGCCACAAACGGCCGCCGACGACGGCACCAGCAACCAAGCCAATGCGGTGGCCAACGCCGCTGCCACCCCGGCGAGCCAAGCCGCGACGGTAGCTCAGAACGCCGCCGCAGCTGCGCCGACCACATCGACGCAGACGACCACCGCGACGACCGCGGCGACCACGGCGACCATCGGCACCGGTGCGACCAGCGGCGCGACGACTCCAGCAACCGGGTTCTTTGCGTGGATCCAGGAACTCATAAAGAATACTATCGCCAACTACCCCACCGGCGGGCTGGGTCTGGGCTTTACGAACGCCAACCTGAACTCGTTGAGGCAAATTTTCCAGGCTTACTTCGGCGTGGGTCTCGGAAACTTCGGCATGAGCATCGGCCAACAGTTGACATTCGGCCCGGGTGGTGCGACGGCGGGTGCGGGTGGTGCGTGGTACCCGACGCCGCAATTCGCCGGGCTGGGTGCCTTCGGCAATGCCGGTGCCCCGGTGTCGGCGGGCATCGGCCAAGCGAGCACGCTCGGCCGACTCTCGGTGCCACCGGGTTGGCCGGGCGCGACGCCCGCGGAGATGGAGGAGGCCGAACTGGCGAGCACCTTCCGCCCCATCGCGGCGCCGACTTCGAATGCGATGCTGAACGGTATGCCGATGGCGAACGGCACGAGCGCGCTCGGCCGGCGCGGCGGGGGATACGTCGTCAAGTACGGATTCCGGCACAGCGTGATGCCGCGGCCACCCTCAGCGGGCTAACCCAGGACCAGCTTCGCACCGCAACGGAGGTGAACATCACGTTCCGGCGGAACGGTGACCATGCTGTTTAGACACCAGCCCCAAGCGGCGTCCAAAGCAACTTCACCGTCAGCGGTGACAAGCAACCGCCGATGCACCCTTAGACCGAAAGCAGCTGCGCCACAGATGAATTCATTGACTCAAATTCGGAGCGGTGATTTCGGCGGATCTCGGCCGAGCCAGTGCCCGGCCAGCTGCGCAACGCCGTGCCGGCAAATGCCGGGCAAACTACTACGTTGCCGTAGGTCGACCGTCAGCCAAACTTGCGGTGAACAACCGATATCGGAGTATGAATACTCGCCGTCTGGGCGTGAACAGTTGCCTCGGCGAGGGAGTTATCCGAGTGTGACCATTTACCCTTTTGTGGAACGACCTTGCCCAAGGTCGAAGACTTTCACGGTGATTGAGGAGGAAACCGGATGTCGTTCGTAACCACGCAGCCGGAAGCGTTGTCGGCAGCTGCCACCAGTCTTCACGGGATCGGCTCGGCGGTTAATGCCCAGAACGCCGCCGCCGCGGCCCCGACCACCGGAGTGGTTCCGGCTGCCGCCGACGAGGTTTCGGCGCTGACAGCAGCTCAGTTCGTCGCGCACGCGCAGCTGTACCAGTCCGTCAGCCAGCACGCGGCAGCCATCCACGAAATGTTCGTCAACACGTTAAGCACCAGCGCCGGTTCCTACGCAGCCTGCCGAGGCCGCCAACGCGGCTGCGGCCGGCTAGGAGGCTCTCAATGTTGGATTTCGGGGCGCTACCGCCTGAGATCAACTCGGCCCGTATGTATATGGGCCCAGGCTCGTCGTCGCTGCAGGCTGCGGCATCGGCGTGGAATAGCCTTGCCGCCGAGCTTCAGTCGGCTGCCCAGGGCTACAACACGGTGATTACGCAACTGGGCAGTGACGGGTGGATGGGGCCGGCCTCGGCGCAGATGGCCAGTGCGGCGCAGCCGTACGTCACCTGGATGCAGGAGACGGCCGCGCAGGCCGAGCAGGCCGCAACCCAGGCCCGCACGGCCGCCGCCGCATACGAGCAGGCGTTCGCGGCGACGGTGCCGCCGCCGCTCGTCGCGGCTAACCGCGCTGAGACCGCCGCGGCAACGCAGGCCAACGTGTTCGGTCAGTACACCCCGTTGATCGCTCAGCTCGAGGCGCAGTACGGCCAGATGTGGGCGCAGGACACCGCGGCCATGTACGGCTACGCGGGCCAGTCGGCGGCCGCCGCCAAAGTGACGCCGTTCGCTGCGCCGGCCGCGACCACCAATCCCGCCGGCACGGCCAATCAGGCCGCCGCAGTCAGCCAGGCGACCGGTACGTCGGCAGCCGGCAGCAGCCAGCAGGTCCTGTCACAGCTGACCTCGTCAGTGCCGAACTCGCTGCAAAGCCTCGCGTCGCCCGTCTCGGCGGCCTCCCCCGCGGCCACCGAGACTCTGTTCCAACACCTGTACGCCTTCTTATTCGGGACGAGTACCCTGCCCACGAGTCTTTCGGCGTTTTTGAGCAACTACTCGCCGTATGCGAGCTTCTTCTACAACACCGAGGGTCTGCCGTACTTCAGTGTTGGTATGGGTAACTTCGGCGTCCAGATGGCCAAGAGCACCGGAATGCTGGGCGGCGGGGCCCCGGCGGCCGCCGCGCCGGCGGCAACCGGCGGCCTGGGTGGCCTCGGCGGCATGCTGGGCGGGGGTGGCGGCGGTGCCGCTACCATGCCGGGCGGAGTCGCCGCCAACCTGGGTGGTGCCGGCGCGGTCGGCAAGCTTGCGGTGCCTCCGTCGTGGATTGGCGGAGCCCCGCTGGCGGCCCCGCACGCTCCGCTACCGGTCAGCAGTGTCAGCGCTGCCCCGGAGGGCGGCAGCGGCAACCTGCTCGGCGGTATGCCGTTGGCCGGTGCAGGGGCCGGAGGTCTGGGCGGCGGCGCGGGTCCCCGATACGGGTTCAAGCCGACGGTGATGTCCCGCCCGCCGTTCGCGGGCTGATCATCGACTAGCTCAATGCGCCTTTGGGGCGCCACACTCTGAGTGTGGCGCCCCAAAGCGTATTTGATGCCTCGGAAGTGCAGTGAATCACTGATGTCACGTACATGACTCAAATATGAACAGTTGGGGTATGTCCGGAAGCGTCGAATCAATGCGAAAATCGGTGGCGTAGGTTTCCCGTGGGTGAACAATCGGGGTTGGGGCAGGAGCGACGCATGACACGAAGCGCTGACACATCCGGTTCGCTCGCCTTGTCAACCAGGCCTCGCGGCGCCACCCGTGTCCTCCCCAAACCCGTGGAAAGTCACCGAGCGCTCAGCGCGGCACGCGCGTTGACAGACCCGGTCCACCCGGCTGAGGTCGCTCAGGCGCGGGCTTTCGAAAGGCTCCTACAAGCCGAATGCGCCGAACTGCAGGAGCTCGCGCACCGCATCGGGCGAGCCGAGGATCAGCTACCCGACGCCGACAGCTTAGAGCAGCCTCAGGATCTGGCGCAGATACGCGCCCGCCTCGACGAACTGCATCGCCTGCTTCGGGCGCTGCAAGGACGATTTCCGCATGCGAAGCCAGACCGTTAACTGATCTGAATTCGCCTGCTGCCAAGCCAATTGCCGTCAATCCTCGTCCAGGATCAGCGCCATCTCCGGGCAGGACGCCACCCCGTCACGAGTTACTTGCACGTCCTCAGGTGCGACCTCGTGTTCTTCCAGGATGGAGTTGCCGGCTATATCGATCGGAAAAATGTTCGGGTCGACCGCGTAGCACTGCGCGTGCCCCACACATCTCGACTGCTCGAGCCGAACCTTCATCGGGTGATCCTCCATCGATTGCACACGACGTCGATTCTAGAAGACTCGGCGAACATCGGCGGCGTCGCCCGACAACGCCCTGCGGCCGCGCAATGTGTGAACACCTACCATGGTCACTATCGCCATCAGCGGTACGGCGCCAGCGGAACAACGAGCGGACAAGGGAAGTACGCGGGTATGAGCACCATTGATGAAAGCCTGTACGGCAGCGGCTTTCACCTTCCCCGGCTTGAATACACCGCTCTTCCGATGACCGCGGATCGCGGGGTCGGATGGAAGGTCCTGCGCGACGCCGGGCCGGTGGTGTTCATGAACGGCTACTACTACATCACTCGCCGCGAAGATGTGCTGGCCGCGTTGCGCAATCCCAAGGTCTTCTCGTCGCGATTGGCGCTTCAGCCCCCAGGCAGCCCGATCCCGGTGCTGCCGCTGGCGTTCGACCCGCCAGAGCACACCCGATACCGCAAAATCCTGCAGCCGTTTTTCAGCCCGCTCGGACTGAGTAAGTCACGCCCGGTACTGGTTCGCCATGCAGCTGAGATGATCGACGCAATCGCCGGTAGGGGCCAATGCGAGGTGATGAAAGATCTGGCGAGCCCGTACCCCTTCCAAGTTTTCCTCGACCTCTACGGTCTGCCGTTGGAGGACCTGGACCGCGTGATCGCCTGGAAAGACGCCGTAATCGCCGACAACCCCCATGTCACCGACGCCGAGATCATCACGTCGGCGCGCGACCTCTACGAATACCTCACCGACGCAATCCAACAGCGTCGGGAGAACCCCGGTTCAGACATGCTGTCGGCGGTGATGACCGGTGACGGCAACTTTTCTGATCTCGAGTTGCTGGGGATGAGTCACCTGCTGATCCTGGCGGGGCTGGACACGGTCACTGCGGCGATCGGTTTCTCGCTGTTGGAACTGGCGCGCAGACCGGCGCTTCGCGAACAGCTGCGCGGCAATCTAAGGCAGATAAGGGTTTTCATCGAAGAGATCGTCCGCTTGGAACCATCGGCGCCGGTGGCGCCGCGAGTACTCACCGAGACCACTGTCGTCGGTGGAATGACGTTGCCCGCAGGCTCTTCGGTGCATCTCTGCATGGCTGCGGTCAACCGGGACGGCAGCGACTCGATCTCCACCGACGAGCTGGTCATGGATGGTAAAGTGCACCGGCACTGGGGATTTGGCGGCGGGCCGCATCGCTGCCTGGGCTCTCATCTGGCTCGCATGGAGCTGACGGTGATCGTCGACGAATGGCTCAAGCGAATCCCCGAATTCGAACTGGCGCCCGACTACCAGCCTGAGATCAAGTTCCCAAGCAAGACATTCGCGCTCACCCGGCTACCACTGCGATTCGGCTGAACCGCCGCTTCGCGTATCAGCGAGGTGGCTTCGCCGGTGCCGGCGCAGGGGGAGGGGCGCCCGGCGCAGTGGGCACTTCGACGCCGGGCGGAACCTCGGCAACGCGAGAGGCCACCGCTGGGATTTCGATCGTCGCGCCTTGCTGGCCGCACTCGTTGCTTTCGACGGTGACGGTCATCTTGCCGTGAAACGTGCCGTGGGCCTGCTGCAACGAAATCACTTGTGTGGTGGTTTGTTTGGCGGTCGATCCGTCAAGTCTCAGGCATGCGAAGAGCAACGTGTCCGGCCGCGACTGCCAGGCACCGTTGTGGAAGTCCATGACGACGGCCTGACTGCCGCCGGTCTCGCTCAGCTGTAGGTGACCGGTCTCATCAAGCATCGCGCCGGTGGCCACACACGACTTGGGCGTGCACGCCGTTCGGAATGCCCACCAGGTGTTGACGTCTGGCGGTTGCGGGTCGGGTGCGCCGTTATAGGACTGCTGGCTGCGATTTACGTCGATGCGGTACGACCCGTCCAGCGCCTCACCCGCGATGGGAAAGTCATGGCTGCCGGCGGGAGGCGCCGCTTTGGGCGCCGAATTCCGGATTGGCCCAAGCGGGCCCGCAGCATGCGTGCGGCCGGTGTCATCGTCACGACCGATGATGACGCCGACAGCGACCAGACCCAGGGCCAGGGACGCCGCCGCGGTACCCAACCCGATGACCCACGGCCACCGGCTGCGCCTGGGCTCCGCCGACTTTATCGAATCATCAACAGCGACTTCGTCTTTAACCGTCTGGTGATGCTGCGCCAGGCGCCGCACCGTCTTGGCCCATGACGGGAAGAATGCGGCTGTTGAAGGCGTCTGTTCTTGCGCTGCAGGCTGGGCGTCGAGCGTGTCGTGATCCTCGGGATAGTCGACGACCGTGAGGTAGGCCTCCGGACTGCGATCCCCGGTCCACGCACCGGCGCCATGGCTCAGGGCGTCCGCGAAGGCGCGGCAGCTGCTGAACCGATCGCGGGGGTTTTTGGCGAGTGCGACGGCGAACACGCTGTCCAGTCGTGCGAGATCGGGGCGCTGGTCACGCAGACTGGGCGGCGGCGCGGTCAGGTGCTGGCTGATCACGGCGACGGGATTGGACTGCTGGAACGGCGGCGCACCGGTTAGCAAGTAATACGCGGTGGCCGCAAGCGAATACTGATCTGCGCGTCCGTCGATGTCGGATCCCATCAACTGCTCAGGCGCCGCGTAGGCGACGGTCTCACCGGTGAGGTCCGGCCCGTCGGGGTCGCCGAGTTGCGGGGCCAGCCCGAAGTCGGTGAGCAGTATCTGTTGCTCACCGTCGGCCGGGTTGGTGAACAGGATGTTGCTGGGTTTGACGACGCGGTGCAGCATGCCCCGGCTGTGGGCGTAGTCGAGCGCATCAGCGACAGCCGTCACGACCGCCAGCACCTCGCCGGCGGGCATGCCGGTGGGGTAGCGGCTGGCGATCAGCTCGTCAGCGTCGGTGCCGTTGACGTAGTCCATGGTGACCCACAGCTGCCCGTCGGACTCACCGCGATACTCGACGCCGAGGATGTGGGGGTGATACAGGCTGGTGACGATCGCGGTCTCGCGCATGAACCTGTCACGAAACTCGCGGTCTTCGGTCAGCGTGGCAGGCAAGACCTTCAAGGCGTTCCAGTGCGGTAACCGCGGATGCTGAGCGAGGTACACCTCGCCCGTATCCCCGCGGCCCAAAAGCCGCAGGACGCTGTATCCAGTGAAGGTCGAGCCGCTGGTGAACGGCATGGCCAGATATTAACCACGCCCGCCGCCGCGCGGCACCCCGAAACCATCGGCCACCGGCAACCGACCGCCACAGGCCCGCAACTCCGCCTTCCGGGCGACCTAGCGGGATGCAAACGCCCAGTTGAAGCGCTATAGCCGAGCTTCTGCGAACGTTAATCGCGGCTAGATTTTTTCCGCTCCGAGGTCCCACCGGGCCGCCGGCTGCGGGTGGCGCGCAAATGCGGCGACGAGCGCGTCGAGACCGTTGCCTGGCTGAGACCAACACGTTCGCGCACGTCACGAGCCTTTTAGAGGCGCCAACCGGTGTTCTCAGCGCCGCCACTGTTACTCGGTCGTTACCGGAGATGAACAGTTGTTGCTGCCGGATGAACAGTTGCAAACACGCAGCTCCTGTCCCAGCACAGAGCGGTGTACGCGTCTAGTCTCATGCACGGACAGATTGCCGGAACTGACTCAGGAGGAAGTCGGGATGTCTTTCGTGACCACACAGCCGGAGGCACTGTCGGCAGCAGCCACCAGCCTCCAGGGAATCGGCTCAGCGATGAGCGCCCAGAATGCCGCTGCGGCGGCTCCCACGACGGGCGTCGTTCCGGCTGCAGCCGACGAGGTTTCGGCTCTGACCGCCGCGCAGTTCGCCGCGCACGCTCAGCTCTACCAGGCAGTGAGTGCTAAGGCAGCGGCAATCCACGAGGCTTTTGTCAACACGTTAGGCACCAGCGCCCGTTCCTACGCGGCCACCGAGGCCGCCAACGCGGCCGCTGCAGGCTGAGTGCCGCCAATGAAGACCATCCCACTGTGGCGCCACGCGCGGTGGCAGCCAGTGAAGCGGGAAGGGGGGAACAGCCGTGTGTACCAAGTCGGCGGTTACCTCAGGTAACCCGTCCGACTACCACGTTCATTGCAGTCGATCACTACACAACCAAGGAGACAGGTAAGTGCCTACGCGTTTTATGACTGACCCGCACGAGATGCGGTCGATGGCGGGCCGTTTCGACGTGCACGCGCAGACTGTTGAGGACGAGGCCCGCAAGATGTGGGCGTCCTCGCAGAACATTGCCGGGGCCGGCTGGAGTGGTACCGCGCAGATGACGTCCTACGACACCATGGGGCAGATGAACACCGCGTTCCGCAACATCGTCAACATGCTGCACGGGGTCCGGGACGGGTTGATCCGCGACGCCAACAACTACGAGAGCCAAGAGCAGGCCTCTCAGCAGATTCTGGGCCACTAGCTCGCTGACCAGCGTAAGCTTTCACACACAGGAGGACAGATAAATGTCGATTAGCTACCAGTTCGGCGACGTCGATGCCCACGGCGCGATGATCCGTTCCCAGGCCGCTTCCTTGGAGGCCGAGCACCAGAGCATCGTGCGCGATGTGCTGGCTGCCGGTGACTTCTGGGGTGGTTCGGGTTCGGTGGCCTGCCAGGAGTTCATCACCCAGTTGGGTCGCAACTTCCAGGTCATCTACGAACAAGCCAACGCCCACGGCCAGAGCGTGCAGACCGCCGGCAACAACATGTCGAGCACTGACTCTGCCGTCGGCTCCAGCTGGGCCTGACAGTCAACGCAGGGCGCGGCAGCACACCGATTCAGGTGTGCTGCCGCGTTGTGCGATAGCAGATAACACTCGAGACACGAGAGAAGCGATGGATCAGAGCACACGCACCGACATCACCGTCAACGTCGAGGGTTTCTGGATGTTGCAAGCGTTGCTGGATATTCGCCACGTCGCGCCGGAATTGCGATGTCGGCCATTCGTCTCCACCGATTCCATGGACTGGCTCAACGAGCATCCGGGCATGGCGGTGATGCGCGAACAGGGCATCGTGAGCGGCGAGACGGTTAATGACGCGGTGGCAGCGCGAATGCGCGTGCTGGCCGCTCCCGATCTTGAAATCGTCGCGTTGCTGTCTCGGGGCAAATTGCTCTACGGCGTCAAAGAAAAGGACGAGGGCGGGGAGGAAGAGCAGGTGGGTTCCCGCGACATCCCGGACAACGAGTTTCGGGTCCTGCTGGCCCGCCGTGGTCAGCACTGGGTATCGGCCGTGCGAGTCGGCGACGAGATCACCGTCGACGACGTCGCGGTCGCTGACACCACATCGATCGCGACGCTGGTATTCGATGCGCTGGAGTCGATCCACCACGCCGAACCCGCCGCGATCAACGCTGTCAACGTGCCGCTCGACGAAATGCTCGAGATCACGAAAGCGTGGCAGAGCTCAGGATTTAACGTCTTCTCCGGCGGAGATTTGCGCCGGCTGGGTATCAGCGCAGCGACCGTGGCCGCTCTCGGCCAGGCGCTGTCAGACCCGGCCGCCGAAGCTGCGGTCTACGCCAGGCAATACCGCGACGATGACAAGGCGCCGAGCGCCTCGGTGCTCTCGCTGAAGGACGGATCAGGCGGCCGGATCGCGATGTATCAGCAGGCGCGGACCGCCGGCTCGAACGAGGCCTGGCTCGCGATCTGCCCGGCTACTCCGCAGTTGGTGCAGGTGGGTGTGAAGACCGTCCTGGAGACCCTTCCCTACGGAGAGTGGAAGACGCACAGCAGAGTTTAACTAATCTTCACGCAGATATCGCGCACGCCAAAGATTTTCGATGCAGCATTTAGCAAAGATGCGGATGCCGCAAAATGCTCTTAGAATCTGCTCAACAAATTGCGACGCGATGTCACAATTCCACATAGCGAGGCAAGACACATGGACCCACAATTCGTCGACAGAGGGGTGCACCGATGACCGCAGTAGCTGAGGCACCACAGCCTGGCACAGAGGCACTTTCATCGCCTCAATCGGCCGTGATCGGCATCATCGCCGGCGAGGGCGTGCAGATCGGTGTCCTGTTGGACGCCAATGCGCCGGTTTCGGTGATGGTCGACCCGCTGCTGAAGGTCGTCAACATCCGGCTTCGGGAATTGGGCCTCGCGGCGCTGGAAGCCAAGCAGCGTGGCCGCTGGGCCCTGTGCCTGGTCGACGGGACGCCTTTGCGGGCCACCCAGTCGCTGACCGAACAAGATGTCTACGACGGCGACCGCCTGTGGCTGCGGTTCGTCGACGACACCGAGCACCGGTCCCAGGTCATCGAGCACATTTCGACGGCTGTCTCGGTGAACCTCAGCAAGCGCTTCTCCTCGATCAACCCCCCGGTGGCCATCCAGGTCGGTGCGGCGATGGTCGGAACCGGCGTGCTTTTGGCGTCGCTGCTGCTGGGCTGGTTCCGCTTGCGGCACGACTCCTGGGTCCCGGCGCCTTACGCGACCGTCATCGCGGTGCTGGTGGTCACGGTGGCCCTGCTGATCCTGAACCGCTCACACACCGTGCAGAACCGTCGCGCCGGAGACATGCTGCTGTGGAGCGGGATCGCGCCACTTGCAGTGGCCGCCGCGTCGGCACCCCCCGGACCAGTGGGCTCGCCGCACGCCGTGATGGGTTTTGCGGTCGCCGGCGTCGCAGCGATGCTGATCATGCGGTTCACCGGCAGGCGGCTGGCGGCTGGTACGGCGATCGTCACCATCGCGCTCGCGCGGAACGGTAGCGAGCTTGGCCCGGATGGCGTTCAACACCGGAGCGGTGACGCTGCTGACCAGCATCCTGCTGGTTTGTGTGTTCGGCTACCACAGCGCGCCGGCGATGTCTCGCTGGCTGTCCGGTATCCGGCTGCCCGTCTTTCCTTCGGCCACCAGTCGCTGGGTGTTCGAGGCCCGGCCTGACCTGCCGACCACCGTGGCGCACGGCATCGACGGCGGCCGTCCGACCTTGGAAGGCCCCGAGTCCATCCAGGACGTCGTGCTGCGGGCCGAGCGGGCCCGATCGTTCTTGACCGGACTCCTGGTTGGCTTCGGAGTTCTGACGATCGTGTCCTTGGCCGGGGTTTCCGACCCGCGCGCTCAGAATCGCTGGCTGCCGCTGCTGCTGGTCGCTACCACTGCGGGCTTCCTGATGCTGCGTGGCCGCTCATACGTCGACCGTTGGCAGGCGATCATCCTGGCGGTGACGTCGGTCCTGATCGTCGGCGCCGTCGTCGTGCGCTACTCGCTCGTGTTGTCCTCGACTGCCGCGGTGTCCGTGACAGCCGGCCTCGCGGTGCTCCTGCCCGCGGCGGGACTGACGGCAGCGGCGACAGTGCCCAACACCATCTACAGCCCGCTATTCCGCAAGCTCGTTGAGTGGGTTGAATACCTCTGCCTGATGCCAATTTTCCCGCTGGCATTGTGGTTGATGAATGTCTATGCAGCGATCCGGTACCGGTAGTCGCAAACTGCGGCCGCTTCGCGCGGCCGCAGTGACTGCCACCACGCTGATCGTCGCTTCGGTCGCACTGTCCGGATTCCCTGCTTATGCGATCAACCCGCCCGGGATCGACCCGGGCGCAACGCCGGGGGACAGTCCGCCTGGACCGTCCCAGGCGATGAAGCAGAATTCGTACTGCACCGAGGTTGGGGTGTTGCCGGGCACGGACTTTCGGGTTCAGCCGAAGTACATGGACATGCTCAACCTGTCCGAGGCGTGGAAATTCGGACGCGGCGCCGGGGTACGAGTCGCCGTCATCGATACCGGCGTGACCCCGCACCCGCGTCTGCCGCACCTGATCGCCGGCGGAGACTACGTGATGGGCGGCGGCGACGGGCTGACCGACTGCGACGCGCACGGCACGCTCGTGGCGTCGATGATCGCCGCGTCGCCAGGGACCGCTGAAATACCCGAAGCCCCGGGCCCACGGCGGCCACCTCCGGTCCCGACCAAGGAACCACCGCCGCCGGCGCCGCCACCACAAACGATCAGCGTGGCCCCGCCGCCACCGCAGACCATCACGATGGTTCCCCCGTCACCGGCGTCGCAGGAGGAGCCGGCTCCGGCCTGTCCGTGGTGCCCGCCAGCGCCCAAGGCGCCCGGGGCGGCAAACCAGGCGCCCGGGGCGGCAAACCATAGCCACGGCAAAGCGGTACTGCCCGGCTTCTCCGGTGGCAAACACGGCCAGGTGGTCTCGGTGGACTACCCGCGGCCGGCCGCGCCGCCACCGCTGGATCCACCCCCGCCTCCGGCACCGAGCGACGCCTACAGCGGTATCGCCCCTGACGTGGACCTGATCTCAATCCGCCAGTCCAGTCAGGCGTTTGGCCTCAAGGACGCCTACACCGGCGATGAGGATCCGCAGACCCGGCAGAAGCGGGACAACATCTTCACCATGGCGCGGGCGATCGTGCACGCGGCCAACATGGGCGCGCGGGTGATCAACATCTCCCAGGTGTTGTGCATGAGTGCGCGCAGCCTCATCGACGCGCCCGACCTCGGTGCCGCGGTCCGTTACGCGGCGGTCGACAAGGATGCGGTCATCGTCGCAGCCGCCGGTGACACCAGTCAGCGCGACTGCAAAGAGAACCCGTTAGTTGATCCGTTGCACCCCAGCGATACTCGCGACTGGAACGGCGTGACCACAGTGGTGACCCCGTCGTGGTTCAGCGACTACGTCTTGACTGTCGGCGCGGTGGACGCCTCTGGCACACCGATGGACAAGCTGAGTGTGGCCGGGCCGTGGGTGTCGATAGCGGCACCGGGTACCGACGTGGTCGGGCTCTCGCCGCGAGATGACAATCTGATCAATGCAATTGACGGTCCGGACAACACCTTGCTGGTGCCGTCCGGAACCAGTTTCTCCACCGCGATCGTGTCCGGCGTGGCGGCTCTGGTGCGGGCGAAGTACCCGCAGCTGTCGTCGCACCAGGTCATCAACCGGTTGATTCGCACCGCGAGGGCACCTGCTCGCGGAGTGGACAACCAAATCGGCTACGGGGTCGTCGACCCGGTCGCCGCGCTCACCTGGGACGTGCCCGATGGCTCTGTCCTGCCGAAAGATTCGGCGAAGCCGCTAGCCGCTACCTCCGGTCCCCGCCCCGCGCAATATGACGCCGGTGTGGGTTGCCGCCGGTGGCCTTGGTGGTGCGTTGCTGCTGGCCGGCCTGGTGTTCGGTGGAGCGGTCCTGATGAGAAAGACAACAGGGAGACAGGAATGAAGGCACAACGCGAGTACGGGCTATCCCTGTCGTGGGCGCGGGTAACCACGGTATTCCTCATTGACGTTGCGCTGCTGGTGATTACGAGTCACCTGCCCGATTCCTGGCAGGCCGGTCGCAACCTTGCATTCTGGGTTGGTGTCGGCCTGGCGGTGATCGTGACGATCGTCGCCCTGCTGACGAACGGGGGAGTGCCCGTTTCGTCGGCCCCGATCGCCCGGGTCCGCAACTGGTATGCCGACCCGGAGGCGCTGACTGTTGGTTGCACCCCAGCGGTCGATCACCGTCGCCAATTCAGCCGCGAGACCGTGGGAATCCGCGAGTACGACGGCCAGCTGATCGCGGTGATCGCCGTCGACGGCGCGGGAGAGGCGGGCCGGCATCGCCATCGGGACGCATTGGCGACGACCATCCCGCTCGAGGCCGTCGTCACGTCGCTGCGGCAGTTCGATGTTCGTCTGGACAGCGTCGACGTCGTTTCGGTGGGCACGCGCCACTCAAGCAAGGGCGTCCAATCGGCCGTTCGCGATGACTTCGGGGCCGGCGGCGATCGACGCCCGATCGAGCAGCGCAACACCTGGCTGGTGCTGCGGATGGACCCGCAGCACAACGTCAGCGCCGTCGCTGCCCGCGACTCGGTGGCCTGCACCCTGGCCGCCGCAACCGAGCGGCTGGCGCACGACCTCGACGGTCGGAGCTGCGTCGCCAAGCCGCTGACTGCCGACGAGATCGTCGATGTGGACGACGCTGTGCTGGCTGGGCTCCAACCGGCTCACGTTCGGCCCTTCTGGCGCTACTTGAAAACCCCGGACGGCTACGTCACCAGCTTCTGGGTTTCACCTGGCGACATCACCAGCGAAACCCTCGAGGAGCTGTGGCTCACGGACGCCGACGTCACGGTGATGACGATCCGCATCATCGCGGAGGGCCGCGAGGCCGACGTGTCGGTGTGGGTGCGTTACCACAGCGACAAGCGCCTGCGTAAGGAGACTTTCAACGGACTGAACCGGCTCACTGGGCGCCAGCTCGGTGCAGTCGCTGCCAGCCTGCCGGCACCGACGTCGCGCCGGCCGCTGCCGATGCCCAGTCGCACGTTGGACGACAGCGAGGACATCCTGGTTCCGGTCGGCGCAGCGGCGGGGCAATAAGCGGTCGGCTTGGAAGCCTTACGATGACAGGATGACCCGACCGCAGACCACCGCGCCGGACTCCCGCAACGCGATGGTCGCAGGGCTCCTCGCGTCCGGCATTTCGGTGAATGGGCTACAGCCCAGCCATAATCCGCAGGTGGCCCTGCGAATGTTCACGACGGCCACCAGTCTGGACCCAGAGATGTGCGACGCCTGGCTGGCACGGGTGTTGGCCGGTGACCAGACCATCGACGTGCTCACCGGCGCGTGGCAATCCGTCAAGACGTACGGGTGGGAGATCCGCCGCCTCGGGTTGACGGAGTTAGAGTTCCGACCGGAAATCTCCGACGGAATGTTCCTGAAGCTGGCGGTCACCAGCGTCGAATCGTTGGCTGCCGGCTACGCGGCGGCGCTCACCGAGGCTAAGCGGTACGCAGAGGCCGCCGAGCTGTTGGATTCGATTACCCCACGGCACGCCTCCGATGAGGAACTGATCAAGTATGTGCGCGGGCTGCTGCACTTCCGCACCGGCCGCTGGCCGGATGTGCTGGTCCAGTTCCCGCCCGGGGCCGCCTGGCGTCACCCAGAGTTGAAGGCCGCCGGTGCCGCCATGGCCACCACCGCGCTGGCCTCCCTCGGGGTGTTCGAGGAAGCCACCCGCCGCGCTCGGGAAGCGATCGAGGGCGACCGGGTGCCCAGTGCTGCCAACGTCGCGATGTACACGCAGGGAATGTGTTTCCGGCACCTGGGCCGCGAAGAAGAAGCCGTCGAGAGCCTGCGCCGGGTCTATTCACGGGATGCCAGGTTCGCGCCGGCGCGCGAGGCGTTGGACAACGCCAACTATCGGCTGGTGCTGACGGACCCAGAAACCATCGAGGCCAGAACGGATCCGTGGGATGCCGACACCGCGCCGACCCGCGAGGAGGCGGAGGCCGCACGTCACGCCGTGATGGCCAAGAAGTATTTGGAAGAGGGCGACGCCGAACTCAACGCGATGCTCGGCATGGAACAGGCCAAGCGGGAAATCAAGCTGATTAAGTCGACGACGAAGGTGAATCTCGCCCGCGCGAAAATGGGCCTGCCGGTTCCGGTGACGTCGCGGCACACGTTGTTGCTGGGACCTCCCGGCACCGGAAAGACGTCCGTGGCGCGGGCATTCTCCAAGCAGCTGTGCGGTTTGACCGTGTTGCGCAAGCCGTTGGTGGTGGAGACAAGCCGCGCAAAGTTGTTGGGCCGCTACATGGCTGACGCCGAGAAGAACACCGAGGAGATGCTCGAGGAGGCCCGGGGCGGGGCGGTCTTCTTCGATGAGATGCATAACCTGCATGAGAGCGGTTACTCCACCGGCGACGCGTACGGCAACGCGATCATCAACACCTTGTTGCTCTACATGGAGAACCACCGCGACGAGCTGGTGGTCTTCGGCGCCGGGTACGCCAAAGCGATGGACAAGATGCTGGAGGTCAACCAGGGTCTGCGACGGCGGTTTTCCACCGTCATCGAGTTCTACAGCTACAACCCGAAAGAGCTCATCGCGCTGACCCAGTTGATGGGCCGGGAAAATGAAGACGTCATCACCGACGATGCGGTCGACGTCTTGCTGCCGGCCTACACGAGGTTCTACGAAGACGAGACCATCTCCTCCGACGGCGACCTGATCCGCGGGATCGACACGTTGGGTAATGCCGGGTTCGTGCGCAACGTGGTGGAAAAGGCCCGCGATCACCGCAGCTTCCGCCTCGACGACGAGGATCTCGACGCCGTGTTGGCCAGTGAATTCGACGAGTTCAGCGACGACCAATTGCGCCGATTCAAGGAATTGACTCGCGACGACCTTGCTGAGGCGCTGAGCGCCGCGGTAGCGGAGAAGAAGAGCGACTAGTCGGTCACACGAAGACCGCTGGTGCGCAGCATTTTTCGGTCTCGCTGATCCAAACACTCTGCGCCAGAACCAGAGCTGCGTTTGCCGTGTGGCACATGACCGATTTGAGTTTGGCCGAGCCAGGTTGACTCTCGCCGATCTTGGTGGAACTATTGCCGAAGCAAGCACCTCGCTAGGTGAGGCGTCTGCACGGATACAGGCCACTGACCTCGAACGTCGAAAGACGCCCAGGGTCAGGACAGCTCCTCCCGGCTTAAGGGTTGAGCCCAAGTGGCTTCCGGGATTTCCCGGATACGCCGTGCAGTGCCAAAGCTCTGTCGAGAGGGGTGCAGCGACCGGCTCGTCTGCCGGATCCGCTACGTCCCGCGTGCACCGTCTTGGCACCCCCGTGTGCCCTGGCCGCGAGGAGGTGAGGCGAAATGAGTCCAAGTGATAGTCCGTATCCGAGACCGGTGACCGTTTCGTTCGGATCCGGCCCCGGCGCCCACTTCATACCCTGAATCGGCTCGCTTCGCTTCGATTAGCCTCGCGTGCTTGATCTTTCACGCGCGCGTCCATTTGTCGTGCCGTAGCACTGGCGCGGTTTCAGCCTGCCCTCGTTAAGGAGAACCCGATGACTTTCGTGACGACGCAGCCTGACATGGTCGCGGCGACAGCCGGCCAACTGGCCGGTATCGGCTCAGAACTGACGTCACAGAACGCTGCGGCGATGGTGCCGACGACGACTGTGGCCCCGGCGGCGGCGGACGAGGTTTCGGCCCTGACCGCGGCACAGTTCGCGTCGCACGCCGCGATGTATCAAGCGGTGAGCGCCCACGCGGCGGCGGTGCACGAACTTTTCGTCACTGCTCTCGGCGCCGGCGCCGATTCCTACCGGGCCACCGAGGCCGCCAACGTCGGTTCAACTATCTGAAACGAGTGCCACGATGACTGCAGTATTCGACTTCGGCGCATTCCCGCCGGAAGTCAACTCCGCCAAGATGTACGCCGGCCCAGGCTCGACTTCGATGCTGTCTGCCGCAGCGGCCTGGAACGATCTGGCGTCTGAATTGCGTTCGCAAGCAGCCAATTACAGCTCGATCATTTCGAACCTGACCGGCGAGGGCTGGCAGGGTCGGGCGTCGACGACAATGGCGGCTGCGGCCGCGCCGTACACGGCGTGGATGAACACGACAGCCGCGCAGGCCGAGCAGACCGCCGGCCAGGCGAAGGCGGCGGCTGCGGCCTACGAGGCCGCTTTCGGGATGACCGTGCCGCCGCCGGTGATCGCCGCCAACCGGGCCCAGCTGGCGTCGTTGGTCGCGACGAACCTGCTGGGCCAGAACACGCCGGCGATCGCTGCCACCGAGGCCCACTACGGCCAGATGTGGGCGCAGGACGCGGCGGCGATGTACGGCTATGCAACGCAATCAGCGACGGCGACCAAGGTGCCGTCGTTCAGCACTGCGCCGCAGACCACGGCTCCCGGAGCGCTCGCTGGGCAGGCGACAGCGACCGCCCAGGCCACCGGCACCAACACGCAGGCGGCCTTGTCGCAACTCACCTCTGCGGTACCCAACACGCTGCAAGGAATGGCTTCGCCGGCGGCAGCAACGTCGTCGTCGACATCGATCCTCTCGGAGCTCCAGGGCCTGCTGAGCGGCGGCTCATCCGGGAATTCCCAGCTCGACAACTTCTGGAGTGCCTGGGGTCCGAATGCCAACGTCTGGAACACGTTAACGTCAACCGGCACCTTCAACCCGGCGCAAATCGCACAGACGGTAACGAGCGCGAGTTTCCTGGGACCCGGCGCCCTGGCGGGAAGCGAAGGACTGGGCCATCTTTCGCCGTTGGGCATGGCGGCCGGGCTCGGCTCGGGCACGCCGACGATCTCCGGCATGACGGGAATTGGCGCCACCGGCTCCTCGATGTCGGTGGGCGTGGGGCAGGGGGCATCGATCGGACCGCTGTCGGTGCCGCCCAGCTGGACTGCGGCGGCTCCGGCACCGGCGTCACCGGTTGCCTCGGCGCTGGGAAGCACGCCGTTGGCCGCGCCTCCGGAGGTCGCGGCGGGCGTACCTGGGGTCGCCCCGACGGGTGCCGGTATGGGGGCCCGGGCCGGAACGACAACAATCGCGGACAATCGATTCCTGATCCGCCCGCCGATGGTCCCGTCGTGGGCTGCGGTCGGCTGAGTCGATGGCCGATATAGAAACCAGCACAACGTATTTCGGGCCAGGAGCAAGATGTGGCAAGCGCGGAATTGGTATTGCCGCACCACGACACGGCCGTGGTAAGCGCCAATCGCGGGCGGTTTCGTCCACACTGGTAGGCACCTCGGCCCAGAGTGAAAGGAGAGCCGCATCATGCAGACGCTGAGTATCGCGGAGTTCTCACTGCGACTAGGGGTGGGGCTCGGCTGCGGCGCCCTCATCGGAATCGAGCGGCAGTGGCAGGCACGACGGGCCGGACTGCGCACCAACGCATTAGTAGCCACCGGGGCGACGCTGTTCGTGCTGTATGCCGTTGCCACCAACGACAGCAGCCCCACCCGAGTAGCGTCCTACGTCGTCTCCGGGGTCGGCTTCCTCGGCGGTGGTGTGATCCTGCGTGAGGGATTCAACGTGCGCGGGCTCAATACCGCGGCGACGTTATGGTGTTCGGCGGCGGTCGGCGTCCTCGCCGCCGGTGGGCATCTGGTGTTTGCGTTGATCGCCACCGGCACTATCGTCGGAATTCACCTGTTGGGGCGGCCGTTGGGCCACCTGATCGACCACGGCGACAGCGTGGTGGAGGAAGACGAGGATGACCAGACGTATCAGCTGCAGGTGATCTGTCGCCCCAAGTCCGCGAAGTACGCCCGCGCTCAGATCGTGCAGCGCACCGGATTCGGCGGCGATCGCCTGGTGCTGCGTGGCATCCACACCGGCCGCGCAGGCGAGGACAGCGTCGCGTTGACCGCCTACCTGCTCAGCGACGGCCATGCGCCGTCCCGGCTGGAGCAACTCGTCGCGGAACTGTCTCTGCAGGAGGGGGTGCAGGCCGTGCACTGGTATGCGGGCGACCAGGATGACCGCATGCCGCGGGCACCGCAGACCGATTAGCCCGATCGGTTACTCAGCACAGGTCAGCGACGTCGTAGGGTAGGTGGCGTGAGCGCGATCGCCGGATTCTTATCCGTTCTGCCGGAGCAGATGCGGGACCCGGTGTTGTTTGCGATTCCATTCTTCCTCGTGCTGCTGATCCTGGAATGGACGGCGGCCCGCAAGCTCGAGCGCATCGAGCAGGAAGCCCATGCGCAATCTGATCGTGCGGGCTCGGGTGCCTACCTGACGGCGGATTCGTGGGCCAGCATCCGGATGGGATTGATTTCGGTGGCCACCACAGCCGGCTGGAAGTTCGTCGCCCTGCTCGGCTACGCGGCCATCTACGCCTACCTGGCACCCTGGCACCTACCGGCGACGCGGTGGTACACGTGGTTGATGGCGATCGTCGGCGTCGACCTGCTCTACTACTGGTATCACCGCTTCGCGCATCGGATTCGGCTGATCTGGGCCACGCATCAGGCTCATCACTCCAGCCAGTACTTCAATTTCGCCACCGCGCTGCGCCAGAAATGGAACAACAGCGGCGAGATCCTGATGTGGATCCCGTTGCCGCTATTGGGCATTGCGCCGTGGATGGTGTTCTTGAGCTTCTCGATCAATCTGATCTACCAGTTCTGGGTGCACACCGAACGGATCGGCAGAATGTGGGCGCCGTTCGAATTCATCTTCAACACGCCGTCTCATCACCGTGTGCACCACGGCATGGACGCTGAATACCTCGACAAGAACTATGGCGGGATTTTTATCGTCTGGGATCGGCTGTTCGGCAGCTTCCGGCAGGAGACATTTCGTCCGCATTACGGGCTGACCAAGCAAGTCGATACGTTCAACGTCTGGAAATTGCAGACGCACGAATACCTTTCTATCGCCAGAGATTTCCGGTCAGCGACGCATCTGCGCGACCGCCTCGGGTACGTCTTCGGACCTCCGGGCTGGCAGCCGGCCTCCACCACCCGACGTACGGCCGGCGCCGCTCCACTGACACCGTCCAGGTAGTCGAGAGGCCCTCGGGTGAGCCCTTGTTCATCCACCGTTTTTATTCCGGCGAGCCGAAAGCCCCCATGGCCAAGCCAAGATCACTAAGTTCGACGGCGAGGCCGGTATCGGTCAGGCCGCGACGACTAGGAGGACTGCAGTGGGAGACACGCTCACCGAAGGGCAAAAACTTGTCAAAGGTGAATCGCTTACCTCAAGCAACGGGGCCTACACCCTGACGTTGCAAGATGACGGGAACCTGGTCCTGGCATCGCGTGGCCATGCGATCTGGTCGTCGAAGACCAACGGGGAGGACGTAGTCCGCGCCGAGGTCCAAACCGACGGCAACTTCGTCCTCTACACCGCCGACAAGCCGGTGTGGCACACCGACACCAAGGGCAAGAAGAACGTGCGCCTCGTCCTGCAGGACGACCGCAATCTAGTGCTCTACTCGGCTGACGGGGCAGCGTGGTCGAGCAAGACCGAGACCGACGCTCCGCCGCCGCCCGAGCCCGAAGCCGCCGCACCGGCCGCGCCCGAACCTGCTGTCGAGGAAGCCGCTGCCTCCGAGCCCGAGCCCGAACCCGAAGCCGCGCGCACATATACCGTCGAATCCGGCGATACGTTGTGGGCGATCTCCGAGCGGTTCTACGGCGACGGCAACAAGTATCAAATCATCGCCGATGCCAGTGGCATCTCCAACCCGGACCTGATCCAGCCGGGACAGGTGCTGACTATTCCTTGATCGGAACGGGGGAGCGCGTCGGCCGGTAATTCGGCCGGCGCGTTCCCAACCGATCGGCTCCGCGGCGTTATCTGCTTAATATTGGCTAGGTAGCCTAAGAGCCGGCCGGTGCAGCGCCGGCCTCAACCGATCGGAGTCGACGGTGCGCCGTCCGGCATTCCTCGCGTTCGTCGCGACGGTTATCGCCACGTTGGCCGCCGCTTGCCTTCCCGCCATCGCTAACGCTGACCCGGTTCTGGTTTACCCGGGGATGGAAATCCACCAAGGCCCCCACCTGTGCACTCTGGGTTACGTCGACCCTGGACTGCGAGTGGCCTTCTCCGCCGGCCATTGCCACGGTGGCGGCCCGGTGTTCGACAAGGACAACAAGGTCATCGGGAACGTCGCAACATTCCGGGACAACACACCGAACGGCGCCGTCGTCAAGACCGATCAGCAGGTCGACGACTACGAGTCGATCGTGCTCGCGCCCGACGTCGCGGTGAACAACATCCTCCCCGGTGGACGCGTGCTGCAGTCGGATCCAGGACTGGTCGTGACACCCGGCGAGCCCATCTGCCATTTCGGCGTGGTCACCGGCGAGAGCTGCGGAACCGTCGAAAGCGTCAACAACGGCTGGTTCACGATGGGGCATGGCGCCGTCAGCCAGCAAGGCGACTCCGGCGGCCCGGTGTATCTGACCGGCGGCCCTGGGCCTGCCCGGATTGTCGGCATCTTCAACAGCGTGTGGGGTGGGTTCCCGGCTGCGGTGTCGTGGCAGTCCACCACCCAGCAGATCCGCCAGGATGTAGGCATCGGCGGTCCGGCGATTTAGCAATCAGCCGATACCAGCCAGCGCGAAAACCGGGATCGACGACGCGGCCGCCGCTAGCTGCTCGTCGTTGGAATCTGGAGTCAAGCCCGCGATGTGGCCTTTGACCTCCCAATACCACCTGTCGAGATACCGCCGAAGTAGCTCCGGCTTCGCCGCATCGCCCACTTCGCTGGCCTGCAGTTTGCGGCGACGCCAACGCGGCCCCACCTCGACCGCGCCAGTTGCCCGGACGTTGCGCACCCATTGGGTGGTACCGCGCGGCGACACCAGATAGTCGCGGTCGTCGACGGTCAGCACGTTGACCACCACGCTGCGAACCTGGCCCGTCTTGCGACCACGCACCCGAAGGGCCCGGGTGCCGGCGATGCTGATGCCGGCTTCCGCCAGCCAGCGAATCAGCGCATTGGCGGTCTTGGCCGCACGGTTGGGTTCGTCGTATCGCGCCGACATGATGCTTCCTTTCGGGAGATCCTAATCAAGAGCACTGATCTCGATGTGCTTACCTTGACACACTCAAGCCGGAAAAACAAGAGCACTGTTCTCTTTTGTGCAAGAATGGGCAGATGGCGAAGAGGCGCGAATCTCGCGAGCGCATCGAAGCGCAGATCATCGAGCTCGGCCGGCGCCATTTGGTGGAGCATGGCGCGGCCAGGTTGTCGCTGAGGGCCATCGCCCGCGATCTGGGGATGGTGTCGTCCGCGGTGTATCGATACGTCTCCAGCCGCGACGAGTTGCTGACATTGCTGCTGGTCGACGCCTATTCCGAGCTCGCCGACGCGGTGGATGACGCCCGCGATGCCATGCCCGAGGTGTGGAGCGACGACGTCGTGGCGATCACGCATGCGGCCCGCAGCTGGGCTATCGCTCACCCGGCCAGCTGGGCGCTGCTGTACGGCAGCCCGGTGCCCGGCTACCACGCGCCGGCCGAGCGAACGGTCGGCCCCGGAACGCGAGTGGTCGGCGCATTGCTCGATGCCGTGGCGGCCGGTATCGCGACCGGCGACATCAAGTTGACGAATTACCCTGCGCCACAACCGATATCGTCAGACTTCGAAAGACTACGGCAGGAGTTCGGCTTTCCCGGCGACGATCGCGTCATCGCGAAATGCTTCGCGGTCTGGGCCGGTGTGGTCGGTGCGATCAGCCTCGAGGTGTTCGGACAGTACGGTGCCGACACGCTGAGCGACCCGCGGACGGTGTTCGACACCCAGATGCGACTGCTGGTCGGCGTGCTGAACCAGCCCGATGTCCGCACGCAGTCATTCGGGGTTTCGGCACCGAATTAGAACATGTTCAGCATGAATTCCGGCGCCGCAATTTCCTGGCAGTGGCAACATCATTTCCGGTGGTTTCTGCCGGGGTAGACGCTGCGATATCCTGCGAGGCGATGAGCCTTCCCTTCGGGTCGCCGGTCCAAGTCGCCTGGGTGACCAACGACCTGAATGCCACGGAAACGGCCCTTACCGGCCTGTTAGGGGTCAAGAAGTGGGTGCGGCTGCCTGACGTCCACTTCGCACCGGAGACCTGCAGCTACCTCGGCAGCCCGGCCGATTTCGTGGCCAGCATCTCCCTGAGCTATCTCGGCAACATGCAGCTCGAACTGATCGAACCGGTCCGGGGCCCTAATATCTATAGTGACTTTCTGCGGGACAGCGGGCCGGGTCTGCATCACATCTGCGTCGAGGCCGACAGCCTCGAGAACTTCGATGCCACGCTGGCCTCAGCCACCGAACACGGCGCTGCCGTCGCACAAGAGGGCGTGATGCCCGGTGGCTTGCGGTTCGCCTATCTGTCCGCCCCGCAATCGGGGGTTCCGTTCCTGGAGATCGCGCACTTCTCAACCGAGATGCGACAGTTCTTCGACTACATCAAGCAGGAGCAGCGGTGAGCCGCGCCGGCGACGATGCAAAGCGTAGTGATGAGGAGTAGCGCCAATGAGCACTGAGATCCCAGCAACTCTGAGAGTCGATGATGTGTCGTCCTGGTCCGACGATGTCGACGTCGTGGTGATCGGCTTTGGCATCGGGGGCGGTTGCGCGGCGGTCAGCGCGGCCGCCGCCGGTGCACGGGTACTGGTGCTGGAACGCGCGGCCGCGGCCGGCGGCACGACTTCGCTTGCCGGCGGGCACTTTTACCTCGGCGGCGGCACCGCGGTCCAGCAGGCGACCGGCCATCCCGACTCGGCCGAGGAGATGTACAAATACCTGGTCGCGGTGTCGCGTCAGCCGGATCACGAGAAGATCCGCGCCTACTGCGACGGCAGCGTCGAGCACTTCAACTGGTTGGAGGACTTGGGTTTTCAGTTCGAACGAAGCTTCTACCCGGGCAAGGTTGTCGTTCCGCCGGGCACCGAAGGGTTGAGCTATACCGGCAACGAAAAGGTCTGGCCGTTTTGCGAGCAGGCCGTCCCCTCGCCGCGCGGGCACTCGGTGCCGGTGCCGGGCGAGCTCGGCGGTGCGTCGATGGTGATCGACCTCCTGGTCAAGCGCGCCGACGACCTGGGCGTGCAGATTCGATACGAGACCGGAGCCACCAACCTGATCCTGGACACCGACGGCGCCGTGGTCGGCGTCGGATGGAAACACTTCACCGAAACCGGTGCGGTCAAAGCTAAATCGGTCATCATCGCCGCCGGCGGATTCGCGATGAACCCGGAGATGGTCGCCGAACACACCCCCGCGCTGGGCAAGCCGCGGCGCACCAAACACCACGGGCTGGTGGCGCCCTACATTCTGGGCAACCCCAACGACGACGGACTGGGCTTGCGGATGGGGATATCGGCGGGAGGCGTCGCCGAGAACATGAACGAAAAGTTCATCACCGCAGCCGCTTATCCGCCCGAAGTCCTGCTGACCGGTGTGATCGTGAACAGGGACGGCAAGCGCTTCGTCGCCGAGGACTCCTACCATTCGCGCACATCGGCTTTCGTGCTCGAGCAGCCGGAGCAAATCGCATACCTGATCGTCGACGAAGCCCACACCGAGATGCCCGCGATGCCGTTGATCCGCTTCCTCGACGGCTACGAGACGATCACCGAACTGGAGATTGCGCTCGAGATTCCGGTGGGCAACGTCGCGGCGACGCTGGACCGTTACAATCAGTTCGCTGCCAAAGGCGAGGATCCGGACTTCCACAAACGGCCGGAATATGTTGCGCCGCAAGATAATGGCCCGTGGGCAGTGTTCGACCTGTCCCTCGGCCGGGCGATGTACTCGGGATTCACCATGGGCGGTCTGTCGGTCACCGTCGACGGCCAGGTGCAGCGCAGCGACAACAGCGTCATCCCGGGCCTGTACGCGGTCGGTGCATGCGCGTCCAACATCGCCCAGGACGGCAAGGGGTACGCCAGCGGAACACAGCTCGGCGAGGGATCGTTCTTCGGCCGCCGCGCGGGAGCGCACGCGGCAGCCAACCGGTAAGGCGCTGCGCTAGACCGGTGCCGGTTCCTTGCTCACCGGGCCGAGTCGCCACGGGCCGCCGCCGAGCAGCTCGAGGTGTCGATCGTGGAACAGCTCGACCGCGGGTCGGTGGCTGACGCTGACCACAACGCAGTCCGGTAATTCGTTGTGCAGCAACTGATACAGCGCGTGTTCGAGGCCCTCGTCGAGCGCCGACGTGCTCTCGTCCAGAAACACCGCTCTGGGTTTGGTGAGCAGGATGCGTGCGAAGGCCACGCGTTGCTGCTCACCGGGGGAGAGCACCTTGGCCCAGTCACGGACTTCGTCGAGGCGCTCGCTGAGCGGCGCCAAAGCTACCTTTGTCAAGGTGTCGCGCAACGACTCGTCGGAAATGTCGGCCGGCGAGTTCGGATAGCACACCACGGTCCGTAACGTGCCGAGCGGCACGTAGGGCAACTGCGACAAGAACATCGTCGCGTTGTCGCCGTCCGGGCACCGCAGTGTCCCCGAGGCGTACGGCCACAATTCGGCCAGGCTGCGCAGCAGCGTGGTCTTGCCGGCACCCGACTGTCCGGTGATCACCAGCGTCTCACCGGATTCCAGGCGCACGTCCAGCGCGTCGACCAGCGGATCACCATCGGGTGTGCGCACCTCGACACCGTCGAATTCGACTGACCCGTCGACGGTGGGCCGGGTGAGCACCGCGGGCAGGTCTCGGCCCTTGGCGTTGGCATCGACCAATCCGTGCAACCGCAGGATGGCCGCGCGGAACGCGGCAAAGGCGTCGTACTGGTTGCGGAAGAACGACAGCGAGTCGTGGATCTCGCCGAACGCGGTGGCTGTCTGCCCGACATCACCGAAGGCGATCTGACCGGCGAACAGCCGCGGTGCCTGAATTACCCACGGCAGCGGGACAATTGCCTGCGACATCGACCAGTTCCAGCCATTGAACACGATGGTTCGGCGAACAAACGCGCGATAGTTACCGATGATCGGGATGAAGCGCCCCCACAGCTGCGCTCGCTCGACCCGTTCGCCGCGGTAGAAACCGACCGCCTCGGCGGCATCGCGTAACCGGACCAGCGCGTAGCGGAATGCGGCGTTGAGTTTCTCGTTGTTGAAGCTAAGCCAGATCAGCGGACGTCCGAGCCAGAACGCGACGCTCGTGGCAATCAGCACGTACACCAGGACAATCCAGAACATCGCGCGGGGAATCTGGAAACCGAAGACGTCCAGGCGACCCGACAGGTGCCACAGGATTGCGGCGAACGACACCACCGATACCACCGCCCGCACCGCGCCGAACAGCAACGTGTTGGCAGTCTCGTTGGAAGGAATGTTGGGAGTCGCGCCCACGCCGGTCGTGAAGATGTCGACGTCCTGCTGGATCCGCTGGTCGGGGTTGTCAATGGTGTCGTCGATGAACAGGTCCCGGTAGTAGGCCCGCCCGTTCAGCCAGTCGTCGGTGAGGTGGGCGGTCAACCACATACGCCAGGCGATGATGAACCGCTGCGTCAGGTAGATGTCGACCAACAAACGCATGATGAATAGCGTCGCCAGCACACTGAAGTGCACCAACGACATATAAAAGCCATGCATTCCAGAGTGTTTGATCTTGTCGTTGCCCAGGGCGGTGCCCTCGAACGCCGTTTGCAGCGAGCTGTACAGGTCGTTGCTCTGATAGCTGAGCAGGACCGTCAGGCGCACCCCGAGCAGAACCAACAACAGCAGTGCCGCCAAATGCAACCACACGCGCACCGAATGTTCTCTGGTGAAATAGGCGCCGGTAATCCGCCAGTACTGGCGGCCCCACGGGGTGAGATAGCGCAACAGGAGCAGTACCACCAGGACGCAAATCGCGGCAATCACCCAGCCCCTGGCGAGCCACCACAAAGATTCCGGGGCCGCCAAGGACCAGTCGATAGACGGCTTGAACGGCTTTGGCTCCAAGGTCACGTCTCCTTGCTAACGAGGCTGTCCGAGCGACGTCTCGTGGATGCTTCCCCGCGAAAGTACCCCAGCACGGCCGATAGGCTGCGCCCATGGGCAACGACGCCGAAGACACCTTCCATGCCGGCCGACTCATCGCCCGCCGGCTGAAAGCCAGCGGAATCGACACCGTCTTCACGTTGTCCGGCGGTCACCTGTTCTCGCTCTACGACGGTTGTCGCAGCGAGGGTATCCGGCTCATTGACACCCGCCACGAGCAGACCGCGGCGTTCGCAGCCGAGGGCTGGTCGAAGGTAACGCGTCAGCCGGGCGTGGCAGCACTGACGGCGGGCCCTGGCGTGACGAACGGGATGAGCGCAATGGCCGCCGCCCAGCAGAACTCCTCGCCGCTTTTGGTTCTGGGCGGCCGGGCGCCCGCGGGGCGCTGGGGGATGGGATCGCTGCAGGAGATCGACCATGTCCCGTTCGTGGCACCGCTGACCCGATTCGCCGCCACCGCGCAGTCCGCCGACGCCGTCAGCGGACTGATCGACGACGCGCTGCGCGCCACCGTCGGCGCGCCATCGGGAGTGGCGTTCATCGACTTTCCGATGGACCACGTCTTTTCCGTCGCCGCCGACACCGGAAAGCCCGGTGCGCTAACCACGTTGCCGCCGCCGGCGCTGGCCGACGGCGACGCCCTAGACCGCGCGGTCAGCCTGCTGGCCGCCGCGCAACGCCCGGTCATCATGGCCGGCACCAACGTCTGGTGGGGTCATGCCGAAGCAGCGCTGCTGCGAGTGGCCGAGCAACGACGGATCCCGGTGCTGATGAATGGCATGGCCCGCGGCACCGTGCCGGCCGACCATCCGCTGGCGTTCTCGCGGGCACGCTCAAAAGCGTTGGGGGAGGCCGATCTTGCGGTTGTCATCGGGGTTCCGATGGACTTCCGGCTGGGATTCGGCGGGGTGTTCGGGCAAGACACCCAGCTGATCGTGGCCGATCGGGTGCGACCCCACCGCGAACACCCGCGGCCGGTCGCCGCTGAGCTGTACGGCGACCTGTCGTCGACCCTGAACGTGCTGAGCGAAACGCCGCGTGCCGACACGGCCAGTCATGAGGAGTGGGTCGCCGAGCTGCGGGCGACCGAGACCGCGGCGCGCGAGCGTGAACACGACGAGCTCGCCGACGACCGCAGCCCGCTGCACCCGATGCGGGTCTACGCCGAGCTCGCGCCGCTGCTGGACCGCGACGCGATCGTCGTCGTCGACGCCGGTGACTTTGGCTCCTACGCGGGCCGGGTGATCGACAGCTTCGTCCCGGGCGCGTGGCTCGACAGCGGGCCGTTCGGGTGCCTCGGTTCGGGTCCCGGCTATGCGCTGGCCGCCAAGCTGGCCCGGCCGGACCGCCAGGTCATCTTGCTGCAGGGCGACGGCGCGTTCGGATTCAGCGGCATGGAATGGGACACGCTGGCCAGGCACAACGTTCCGGTCGTCTCGGTAATCGGCAACAACGGCATCTGGGCTCTGGAGCACCATCCGATGAAGGCGCTGTACGGCTACTCGGTGGTGGCCGAACTGCGGCCCGGCACCCGCTACGACGAGGTGGTGCGTGCGCTGGGCGGGCATGGCGAGCTGGTCTCGACTCCTGCCGAGCTGCGACCGGCGCTGACGCGCGCCCTGGGCAGCGGTCTGCCCGCCGTCGTCAACGTGCTCACCGATCCTGATGTCGCCTATCCCCGCCGGTCCAATCTGGCCTGACGCGCCTGACGTACCGTTGACCTGTGCCAAAGACCACCAGCTCTTCGTCCGGCCGGATGAGCGGCCGCTTCTGGCGACTGCTCGGCGCCACCACCGAGAAGAACCAGGGCCGCTCACTGGCCCAGGTCACCGCGTCGGCCGACTATGACGAGAAAGCCGCCGACCTCGACGACGAGCAGTTGCGCAAAGCCGCCGGCCTGCTCGATCTGGACGACCTAGCCGAGGCCGACGACATCCCGCAGTTCCTCGCCATCGCGCGGGAGGCCGCCGAACGCGCCACTGGGCTAAGGCCATTCGACGTGCAGCTGCTCGGGGCACTGCGCATGCTGGCCGGCGACGTCGTTGAGATGGCGACCGGTGAGGGCAAAACGCTGGCCGGGGCGATCGCCGCCGCCGGCTACGCGTTGGGCGGTCGGCACGTCCACGTCGTGACCATCAACGACTATCTGGCCCGCCGCGACGCCGAGTGGATGGGTCCGCTGCTGGAGGCGTTGGGCGTCACGGTCGGTTGGGTGACCGGCGAATCGACCGCCGAAGAGCGTCGCGCGGCATACAAGTGCGATGTCACCTACGCCTCGGTCAACGAGATCGGCTTCGACGTGCTGCGCGATCAGCTGGTCACCGACGTCGACGACCTAGTGTCGCCCAACCCGGACGTCGCGCTGATCGACGAAGCCGACTCGGTTTTGGTCGATGAGGCGCTGGTGCCGCTGGTGCTGGCCGGCACCAGCCACCGCGAGAAGCCGCGGCTGGAGATCATCCGGCTGGTCGGCGAGTTGCACCCCGGCGACGACTACGACACCGACTCCGACAGCCGCAACGTCCACCTGACCGAGGTCGGGGCGCACAAACTCGAAAAGCAGCTCGGCGGAATCGATCTCTACTCCGAAGAGCACGTCGGCACCACACTCACCGAGGTCAATGTCGCGCTGCACGCGCACGTCCTGTTGCACCGCGACGTGCACTACATCGTCCGCGACGACGCCGTGCACCTGATCAACGCCTCCCGCGGCCGCATCGCTCAACTGCAACGCTGGCCGGACGGCCTGCAGGCCGCGGTCGAAGCGAAAGAGGGCATCGAGACCACCGAAACCGGCGAGGTCCTCGACACCATCACCGTGCAGGCGCTGATCAATCGGTACCCGACCGTGTGCGGCATGACCGGAACCGCTTTGGCCGCAGGCGAACAGCTGCGCCAGTTCTACAAGCTCGGTGTTTCCCCGATCGCGCCGAACACGCCCAACATCCGCGAGGACGAAACCGACCGGGTCTACATCACCGCGGCAGCGAAAATCGACGCGATCATCGCGCACATCATCGACATGCACGAGACCGGACAGCCCGTCCTAGTCGGCACCCACGACGTCGCCGAGTCCGAGGAGCTGCACGAACGGCTGCAGCGTCGCGGTGTCCCCGCGGTGGTGCTCAACGCCAAGAACGACGCCGAGGAAGCCGCGGTGATCGCCGAGGCCGGCAAGCTCGGCGCGGTCACGGTGTCCACGCAGATGGCCGGTCGCGGCACCGACATCCGGCTTGGCGGCTCCGACGAGGCCGACCATGAGAAGGTGGTCGAACTCGGCGGTCTGCATGTCGTCGGCACCGGCCGCTACCACACCGAGCGGCTCGACAACCAGCTGCGCGGCCGGGCCGGCCGTCAGGGTGATCCTGGTTCGTCGGTGTTCTTCTCCAGCTGGGAAGACGACGTCGCCGCGGCCAACCTCGAGCCCAATAAGCTGCCGATGCAGACCGATGAGGACGGCCGCATCGTCAGCAACAAGGTCGCCGCACTGCTCGAGCATGCCCAGCGAGTCGCCGAGGGCCGTCTGCTCGACGTCCACGCAAACACCTGGCGGTACAACCAGCTGATCGCCCAGCAGCGCGCGATCATCGTCGAGCGGCGCAACACGCTGCTCAGCACTGCCGCCGCTCGTGAAGAGCTGGCCGCGCTGACTCCCGACCGGTACGACGAGCTGTCAGATCAGCTTTCCGAAGAACAGCTGGAGAAAATCTGCCGGCTGATCATGCTGTATCACCTCGACCGCGGCTGGGCCGACCACCTCGCCTACCTGGCCGACATCCGGGAAAGCATCCATCTGCGTGCGTTGGGACGGCAGAACCCACTCGACGAATTCCACCGGATGGCCGTGGACGCGTTCGCGTCGCTGGCCGCCGACGCAATCGAAGCGGCCCAGCAGACCTTTGAAACCTCGCCGTCGATCGAAGACGAACCGGGCGTGGATCTGTCCAAGTTGGCCCGTCCGACCTCGACGTGGACTTACATGGTGCACGACAACCCGCTGGCCGACGACTCGCTTTCCGCGCTGAGCCTGCCCGGCATCTTCAGATAAGGTCACCGCACATGAACCGGCCGCACGGACACGACCGGCTTCTAACGGTGCCCAATGTGCTCAGCGGACTCCGTCTGGCATTGATCCCGGTCTTCATCTACTTGCTGCTGTTCGCCCACGCCGATGCATGGGCGGTGGTCATCCTGATGTTCAGCGGCGCCTCCGACTGGGCCGACGGCAAGATTGCCCGGCTCCTGAACCAGTCGTCACGGCTAGGGGAGTACTTGGATCCCGCCGTCGACCGGCTCTACATGGTGACGGTGCCGATCACGCTCGGACTGCGCCACATCGTGCCGTGGTGGATCATCGCCATCCTGCTCGTCCGCGATGTACTGCTGGCCGCCGAACTGCCACTCTTGCGTACCCGCGGCATCACCGCATTGCCGGTGATCTATGTCGGTAAGGCAGCTACCTTCGCGTTGATGTCGGCCTTCCCGCTGATCTTGCTGGGTCAATGGGACGCGCTGTGGAGTCGTGTTGTATTAGCTTGCGGCTGGGCGTTCTTGATCTGGGGTACCTACATGTACCTGTGGTCGTTCTTCGTATATGCGTGGCAGGTGGTCATAGTGCTGCACCGGATGCCGCCGGTGAGGGCCCGCAATGGGTGACCAGGCGCTCGGCGGCTACGACCCGTATGCGGGGCTCAGTGCGCACGATGCCGGACGACCCCAGCTGATCCCGGTGCCGTCGCTGCTGCGCGCCCTGCTTTCCGAGCATCTGGATCCCGGCTATGCGGCCGCGGCCGCCCAGCGGGATCGCTCCAACGAGCCGCAGACCGGTAGAGCCCGCGCCATGGGCTGGATATGGCAAGCGCTGGCCGCGCTGCTGGTGGCGTCGGTGTTCGCCGCGGCTGTCGCACAAGCCCGGCTGGTCGCGCCGGGAGTCAGTGCCGCGCAACGGGTGTTGGCGGCCGGCGTACGTTCGGAAGAGGCAACGACCGGCGCACTCACCACACAGCGCAACACGCTTGCCGCACAACGCGATGACGTCCAACGACGCGCGCTGGCCGCAGACGCCGCCGGCCAGCAGCTGCTCGCCAGTCTCGACCGGCTCAGCCTGGCCGCCGCCAGCACCCCGGTCACCGGTCCGGGTCTGAGCGTCACGGTGACCGAACCCGGTGTCGGGCCGAACCTGTCCGACGTGTCCAAGCAGCGGGTCGCCGGCAGCCAGCAGATCATCCTCGACCGGGACCTGCAGCTGGTAGTCAACTCGTTGTGGGCCAGTGGCGCCGAGGCGATCTCCGTCGACGGGATCCGGATCGGGCCGAACGTGACAATCCGGCAGGCAGGGGGCGCGATCCTGGTCGACAACAACCCCACCACCAGCCCGTACGCCGTTCTCGCGGTCGGGCCACCCCATGCCATGCAAGACGTGTTCGACAACAGTCCGGGTCTGCGCCGGCTGCGGCTGCTGGAGACCTCGTACGGCGTCGGCGTGAACGTCAGCGCCAAGGACACCCTCACGCTGCCGGCAGGGGCGGTCCGAGATGTCAAGTTCGCCAAACAGATTGGGTCCTAGTGCAAAAAATCCAGACAGCGGGGGCAGAGCACCGATGATCGGTATCGCAGCACTGGCCGTGGGTATCGTGCTGGGCCTGGTCTTCCATCCCAGCGTGCCGGAGCTCATCCAGCCGTACTTGCCGATTGCGGTCGTCGCCGCGCTCGACGCGGTGTTCGGCGGGTTGCGGGCTTACCTGGAGCGGATCTTCGATCCGAAGGTCTTCGTGGTCTCGTTCGTCTTCAACGTGCTGGTCGCAGCGCTGGTCGTCTATGTCGGCGACCAATTGGGCGTTGGCACACAGTTATCGACTGCGATCATCGTCGTGCTGGGTATCCGCATCTTCGGCAACGCCGCGGCACTGCGGCGCCGACTGCTGGGGGCTTGACGGGCATGAGGACGACATGAGCGACACCGATCCTGAAGCCGACGACACCACCGCCCACGAGCACGGTGCCGACGAGGACGAGCAGCACGGCCGGCATGAACTGGGTCCGCACCAACCGGCACCCGCGATCGGCGAATTGAAACCTCGCGGATTTCTGCGGCGGGGCCGCACGGTCTTCGGCACGCTGGCCCTGATGCTGTGCCTGCTGCTGGGGGTGGCCATCGCAACCCAGGTGCACCAAACCAATTCGGGTGACTCATTGGATACCGCCCGTCCCGCGGACCTCTTGGTGCTGCTGGATTCCCTGCGTCAACGCGAAGCCACGCTGAACACTGAAGTCGCCGAACTGCAGCGCTCGTTGAACGCTTTGCATGCTTCGGGCAGCAGCGACCAGGCCGCCATCCAGAATGCTCAGGACCGGCTGGCCGCGTTGTCGATCCTGATCGGTACCGTCGGCGCCACCGGACCCGGTGTCACCGTGCGGATCGACGATCCGGGCCCGGGAGTGGCGCCGCAGGCGATGCTCGACGTGCTCGACGAATTACGGGCCGCCGGAGCCGAGGCGATCCAGATCAGCGACCGACACCAGGCGGTGCGAACCGGTGTGGATACCTGGATCGTCGGTGCCCCCGGCGCGTTGACCGTCGACGGCAAAACCCTGACACCGCCGTATTCGGTTGTCGCCATTGGCGATCCACCGACCCTCGCGGCGGCGATGAACATCCCTGGCGGCGCGGTGGACAGCGTCAAGCGCGTCGGCGGCGCCATGTCGGTGCAGCAGGGGGACAAGGTAAACATCACCGTCTTGCGGCAACCAAAACCGCGCCAATACGCTCAGCCAGTCAAGTAGTACCCGACCAGAACAGGAAAACCGTGAGCGAAATCCCGCCTGATTTGCACTACACCGCCGAACACGAGTGGATTCGGCGAACCGGCGACGACATCGTCCGGGTGGGGATCACGGACTTCGCCCAGGCTGCCCTAGGTGATGTCGTCTTTGTCCGGCTCCCCGATGTAGGTAGCGACCTGACCGCTGGGGACGCTTTCGGCGAAGTCGAATCGACCAAATCCGTGTCGGACCTGTACGCACCGGTTACGGCGAAAGTCGTTGCGGTGAATGAAGATTTGGACGCCAGCCCCGAGCTAGTCAACGCCGAGCCGTATGGCGGCGGCTGGCTGCTTGACCTTCAGGTCGACTCCGACGCGCTGGAGAAGGGTTTCGCGGACCTGCTGGACGCCGAGGCCTACCGCGGCACGCTGGCCGAATGACCCTTGTTATCGTTCCCTGCGCCCGGCAGAGACGGATGCCGGACCGGGGCCGGACTCGGACAGCGATCAGATGTCGCCGCCGATCCGGCGGGGGACGGCACATTGGGCTCCTGTGCGCGGTACGGTCGTCACATCGACGGTCACAGCGGGTGGGAATCCGGTCGACCGGACCCAACCAGACAACGCAGCAGCGGCCAGTGAGGAGCAGCGGGTGACGGACAAGGACAACGACCAGACTTCTGATGAAGTCACCGTGGAGACAACATCTGTTTTCCGCGCCGACTTCCTCAATGAACTGGACGCTCCCGCGCAGTCGGGCTCCGAGACCGCGGTGTCCGGTGTCGAAGGTCTGCCGGCCGGTTCGGCGCTGCTGGTTGTGAAGCGGGGGCCGAACGCCGGCTCGCGCTTCCTGCTCGACCAACCGACCACTTCGGCCGGCCGTCATCCTGACAGCGACATCTTCCTCGACGACGTCACCGTCAGTCGCCGGCACGCTGAATTCCGGTTGGAGACCGACGAGTTTCACGTGGTCGACGTCGGCAGCCTCAACGGCACCTACGTCAACCGGGAGCCGGTCGACTCGGCTGTGCTGGCAAACGGCGACGAGGTTCAGATCGGGAAATTCCGCCTCGTCTTTCTGACCGGGCCCAAGGTTGGTGAAGACGGCGGAGGGCCAGGAAGCTAGTGACCGCGCCCGAGACCTCCGCACTGAGCGGGATGTCGATCGGAGCGGTCCTCGACCTGCTACGGCCGGACTTCCCGGATGTGACGATTTCCAAGATCCGTTTCTTGGAAGCCGAGGGTCTCATTACGCCGCAGCGCGCGGCATCGGGTTATCGACGATTCACCGCCTACGACTGCGCGCGGCTGCGCTTCATTCTGACCGCCCAGCGTGACCAGTACCTGCCGCTGAAGGTGATCAAGGCACAGCTGGACGCACAGCCAGACGGCGAGCTACCACTGGCCGGATCACCTTACGGTGTACCGCGATTGGTGCCGGTGGGCGACGGCACAGACGCAGATCCGGCCGCGGATTCCGCAGCGGTGGCAGCCGCCCGCATCCGGCTGAGGCGCGAGGATCTGCTGGAACGCTCGGGCGTGGACGACGAGCTGCTGACGGCGCTGGTCAGAGCGGGAGTAATCACCACCGGGCCGGGCGGCTTTTTCGACGAGCACGCCGTGGTGATCCTGCAGTGCGCCCGAGCGCTCGCCGAGTACGGAGTCGAGCCGCGTCATCTGCGGGCATTCCGCTCAGCCGCCGACCGGCAATCCGACCTGATCGCCCAGATCGCCGGGCCCCTCGTCAAGGGCGGCAAGACCGGGTCGCGGGACCGCGCCGACGACCTTGCGCGCGAAGTCGCCGCCCTGGCGATCACGCTGCACACCTCGTTGATCAAGTCCGCAGTGCGCGACGTTCTCCACCGCTGAAGGACTAGACTTCGAACCACAGCATGCGTACGGCGGCTTGGTGTTTGCACCGTGACGTCGGAGCAGGTCTGATCGGACACGGCAGCACGTGCGGAGGGCAGACACAGATGGGTGAAGTTCGCGTCGTCGGCATTCGCGTCGAGCAGCCGCAGAACCAGCCAGTGCTGTTGCTGCGCGAGGCTAACGGCGACCGCTACCTGCCGATCTGGATCGGCCAGTCCGAAGCCGCTGCGATCGCCCTCGAGCAGCAAGGGGTTGAACCGCCGCGTCCGTTGACCCATGACCTGATTCGGGATCTCATTGCCGCGCTTGGTCATTCGCTCAAAGAGGTGCGCATCGTCGACCTGCAGGAAGGCACTTTTTACGCCGACCTGATCTTTGACCGGAACATCACGGTTTCGGCGCGGCCATCGGATTCGGTGGCCATTGCTTTACGGGTGGGCGTGCCGATCTACGTCGAAGAAGCAGTCCTCGCGGAGGCGGGTTTGCTGATACCCGACGAGAACGACGACGAGCCGTCCAGCGCCGTTCGCGAGGACGAGGTGGAGAAGTTCAAGGAGTTTTTGGACAGCGTCTCGCCCGACGATTTCAAAGCCACTTAACGCGCGCTGAGCTGAAATCGACCTCAGCCCGCAGAATATGCAGGGCCGTCTTTATCGAGCCGGCCATACATCACGGATACGTCTCAACTGCGAGTTCGACCTCGACACGCCCGGTGGCTAGCGTGGAGTCACCACCACGACCGCCATACTTTGAATTCGACGGATTAGTTCTACGAACACCAGAGCTAGTCGAAAAGCGTATGCTCACAAGCACTCGTTTGAGCAAACGCGGAAACCGGCAGCCCGTAACGAGCGCGATCGGCGAGAGGAAGCACCGTGGGTGACCAGCCACGCCAAGATCAACTGGATCTCGAGTCTTTGGGCGCGCTCGACGACGGTTCAGCACCCCATCCCGATCAGGCAATCCGTGTCTCGAGCGAACCGGTGCAAGGTGGCTTGTTCCCCGACGATTCAGTGCCCGACGAGCTGGTCGGCTACCGCGGTCCGAGTGCGTGCCAAATCGCCGGAATCACGTATCGCCAGTTGGACTACTGGGCGCGGACTTCGCTGGTCGTGCCGTCGATCCGCAGCGCCGCCGGATCCGGCAGCCAGCGGCTGTACTCCTTCAAAGACATCCTGGTGCTCAAGATCGTCAAGCGTCTGCTCGACACCGGTATCTCGTTGCACAACATCCGCGTCGCGGTCGATCACCTGCGTCAGCGCGGTGTCCAGGACCTGGCCAACATCACGCTGTTCTCCGACGGCACCACGGTGTACGAGTGCACGTCGGCCGAAGAAGTGGTCGATCTGCTGCAGGGCGGCCAAGGCGTATTCGGCATCGCCGTCTCCGGAGCGATGCGCGAGCTGACCGGCGCAATCGCGGATTTCCCCGGGGAACGCGCCGACGGCGGCGAGTCGATCACCGCCCCGGAAGACGAGCTGGCGTCGCGGCGCAAACACCGCGACCGCAAGATCGGCTGACCGGAGCATATCTGCTCCCGGTGGCCATTCTGGCCGCGACAAGTGGGTAAACTCGGTACCGCATCGTTCTTGCGCGGGAGAGTTCCGTGGCCGCCAGCCACGGGCGCCGAAGGAGCAATACCTCTCCGTCAACCTCTCAGGCACCCGGACCGCGAAAGACCCCGATGCCTCTGGAAAGCGGTGACCTTCGGGTTGCCCGCCCATGGGGAAAGACATTCGATGTCGAATCTCTCAGGCGCCCGGTTCGGGTAGACGACAGAGGGGGAGGACCTGCCTTCCTTTGCCTTTGTCAGGAGTTCGCCGATGTCCGACTACACCAACCCGCTTTTCGCCGACCGGCACATCGGCCCGGACAGCGATGCCGTCGCGGCAATGCTCGAGGTCATCGGCGTTGACTCGCTGGAAGAACTGGCTCGCCGGGCGCTTCCTGCGGGCATCCTCGACGGGGTGACCAGTTCGGGCGCCGCGCCCGGTCTTGACCAGCTGCCACCGGCGGCCACCGAAGCCGAAGCGCTGGCTGAGCTGCGGGCACTGGCCGACGCGAACACCGTCGCAGTGTCGATGATCGGACAGGGCTACTACGACACGTATACACCACCGGTGTTGCTTCGCAACATCTTGGAGAACCCCGCCTGGTACACGGCCTACACGCCGTACCAGCCGGAGATCAGCCAGGGCCGGCTGGAGGCGCTGCTGAACTTCCAGACCATGGTGGCCGACCTGACCGGTCTCGAGGTGGCCAACGCGTCGATGCTCGACGAGGGCACCGCGGCCGCCGAGGCGATGACGCTGATGCGCCGCGCGGTGAAAGGCAACGCCAACCGGTTGGCCGTCGACGTCGACGTGTTCGCCCAGACCGCGGCGATACTGGCCACCCGCGCCGAGCCGTTGGGCATCGAGATCGTCACCGCCGACCTGCGCGACGGACTCCCAGAAGGGGAGTTCTTCGGTGTCATCGCTCAGCTGCCGGGTTCCAGCGGTCGGGTCACCGACTGGTCGGCACTGGTGTCTGAGGCGCACGATCGCGGCGCGTTGGTGGCCATCGGCGCCGACCTACTTGGGCTGACGCTCATCACGCCGCCAGGGGAGATCGGCGCCGACGTCGCGTTCGGCAACACGCAACGTTTCGGTGTGCCAATGGGATTCGGTGGCCCGCACGCCGGATACCTGGTGGTGCACACCCAGCACGCTCGCCAACTACCCGGCCGGCTGGTCGGCGTCTCTCAGGACGCCGACGGGTCGCCCGCCTACCGGCTGGCACTGCAAACCCGCGAGCAGCACATCCGCCGGGACAAGGCGACCAGCAATATCTGCACAGCTCAGGTGCTGCTGTCGGTGATGGCCGCGATGTATGCGAGCTACCACGGCGCCGACGGACTGACCGGGATCGCCCGCCGGGTGCATGGCCACGCCGAGGCGATCGCCGCTGGGCTCGGCGATGCATTGGTGCACGACAAGTACTTTGACACCGTCTTGGCCCGGGTGCCCGGCCGCGCCGACGAGGTCGTCGCGGCGGCTAAAGCCAACAACATCAACCTGTGGCGGGTGGATGACGACCACGTCTCGGTGACTTGTGACGAGGTGACCACGGATGCCCATGTGGCGGCGGTGTTGGACGCGTTCAGCTGGGGGCACCGCCCGCTTGCGGGGGACAAGGCAGCCGAGGCCGTTTGCGCGGGGATCGTGAACCGGACCTCGGAGTTTCTGACCCACCCGGCGTTCATCAGATACCGCACGGAGACGTCCATGATGCGGTATCTGCGCTGTCTTGCGGACAAGGATCTTGCGTTGGACCGCAGCATGATTCCGCTTGGCTCGTGCACGATGAAGCTCAATGCCGCCGCCGAGATGGAGTCGATCACCTGGCCGGAGTTTGCCCGTCAGCATCCCTTCGGGCCGGCATCCGACAGTCAAGGTCTGCGCAAGCTGATCGCTGATCTGGAGACCTGGCTGGTCCAGATGACCGGCTATGACGCGGTGTCGCTGCAACCCAACGCGGGATCTCAGGGGGAGTACGCCGGCCTGCTGGCCATCCACGCCTACCACGCCAGCCGCGGCGAACCGCAGCGCGATGTCTGCCTGATCCCGTCCAGTGCGCACGGCACCAACGCCGCATCGGCCGCGCTGGCCGGCATGCGGGTGGTCGTGGTGGCCTGCCGATCCAACGGTGACGTCGACCTCGACGACCTGAGCGCCAAGGTCGCCGAGCACGCCGAGCGATTGTCGACGCTGATGATCACCTATCCGTCGACGCACGGCGTGTATGAGCAGGACATCGCCGAGATCTGTGCGGCCGTGCACGACGCCGGCGGCCAGGTCTACATCGACGGCGCCAACCTCAACGCACTGGTCGGCCTGGCCCGCCCAGGCAAATTCGGCGGCGACATCAGCCACCTCAATCTGCACAAGACGTTCTGCATTCCACACGGCGGCGGCGGCCCGGGTGTCGGGCCGGTGGCGGCGCGTTCACATTTGGCGCCGTTCCTGCCCGGCCACCCGTATGCGCCCGAATTGCCGTCCGGTCCGGCGGTGTCGTCGGCGCCCTACGGGTCGGCGTCCATCCTGCCGATCAGCTGGTCCTACATCCGGATGATGGGCGCGCCCGGTCTGCGGGCAGCCTCGCTGACCGCGATCGCCTCGGCCAACTACATCGCCCGCCGCCTCGACGAGTACTACCCGGTGCTGTACACCGGCGAGAACGGCATGGTCGCCCACGAGTGCATTCTCGACCTGCGGCCGATCACCAAGTCGACCGGCGCGACCGTCGACGATGTCGCAAAACGCTTGGCGGACTATGGCTTTCACGCGCCAACCATGAGCTTCCCGGTCGCGGGCACGTTGATGGTCGAGCCCACCGAGAGCGAAAGCCTCGCCGAGGTGGACGCATTCTGCGATGCGATGATCGCCATCCGCGGCGAGATCGACAAGGTCGGCGCAGGGGAGTGGCCGGTGGACGATAATCCGCTGCGCGGCGCGCCACACACCGCCGAGTGCCTGCTGGTGGACAAGTGGGAGCACCCGTACACCCGCGAGGTTGCCGCCTACCCGCTCGGGAAGGGCTTCCGGCCCAAGGTGTGGCCGCCGGTACGCCGCATCGACGGCGCCTACGGCGACCGCAACCTGGTCTGCTCCTGCCCGCCGGTGGAGTCCTACGCCTGACGGGGCAGAGACGAAGTGGTCGGCACCTTTGGTGTTAGAGGCCGCCCAAGCCTCCGCCCAGATCGAGGAGGCTGTTCAGTGCGTCGACGGCGGTGGTCAACGACGTGATGTCGCCCGTGAGGCCAGTCAGTTCGCTCGACAGTGATGACAGATCGCCGGTGAGGCCGGACAGACTTGACAGTTCGGTGGTCAGCGACGACAGATCGCTTGTCAACGGCGACAGCAGGTTCTCCAGGTTCACGAACCCGGTGCTGAGGTCCGAATCGATGCCGGTCAACTGAGTGCCCAACCCTGCTACGCCGGTCGATATCGTGCCCAGGTTGGATTCAATCGAGCCCAAAGCGGTGGTCAGGGTGCCATCCAGACTTCCCTATCCAGACAGCCGGTCAGCTCAAGAAGTTGGTCACCGCAGTAGCCAAGTCGGGCGACGCCGACGTCGCGAGATTCTGGTAACTGCCGCCGGAGAGCTTGGCGACGGCCTCCCAGGTCGCGCGGTCGGAGTCCGAACCGAAGTCGATGACGTTGACCGCCACTGGCTTGGCTGGGTCGGCGCTCTGCTTGATGAATGCCTGCAGACCCTCACCGCCCAGGCTCTGATCGGTGTGCGGTCCGCCCGTGATCACCAACACCGAATTCGTCTGTCCGGCATGGAAATTGGTCTGAGCATTCTGGTAGGCGAGCCGTAACGTGGTGAACGACACCGCTCCACCCGACGAGGCATGCTGTCGATCCAATGCGGCCGTCAGCGCCTCGGAACGCGGACGTCCGTCGACTTGATCGCTCAGCGGGCCTGCCGACACCTCGGTGCGACCTTCCTTGCCGTCGAAGGTCCACAGCCCGATCACGGCATTCGGGGACAGTGACTTGAGCCGGTCTTCGAGCGCACTGACGACATTGCCCAGCCGGGTCTTGTCGCCCTCTTCGGTGATCATCGACTGCTCGACCATGATGATGGCCGCCGGTGCGCTCGCCGGCGCGGACACGGCGTTGGCCAGGGCCGCGCGCGTGCCGTCGTCACCGACGGACAGCATGGACGGCAGCGCGGGGAAGCTGGTCACATCGCTCTTGGGTGGCTTGGTGCCTTCGGCGCGGAAGCCGGCTTTCGCCAACTCGCCAAGTTGATCGGGTTTGTGCATGAATCGGGCGAATTCGCTGGCCGCCGTGACCTGTTCCTGCGACAGCCACGACCCACTGAGCAGCACGGTGGGGTAGTCGGCGACCGCGGCGGCACCCGGCGGAAGCCACGAACTCAGCGAGCTGCCGGCGTCGGGCAGCGACTGTCCCCGGGCGAACAGCTGCTGTTCGGTCGTGACCACCGCATGCACCGGCGCGGTCGCCGCATCACCGGATTTCAGCAGCGCCTTCATCGCCTCGTCCAGCGAATTGTCGGCAAGCTTGGGCTGACCGCCGATCAGCGTGCGCACCGCGCCGCTACCGTCGGTCGGCGGCGCACCCGGCGGCGTCGATGCCGCCGCCACCGCCTCGCCGGCGAGGAACGCGGCGTCGCTGTTACCGCCGAGCGGCAATGCCAGCCGTAGCGAACCCCACGTCGGCAACTTCAATCCCGCCAGCGAGTCCGGCTTAGTCTGCAAATCGGGCAGCGTGGCCCACTTCTGGTCGCCGAGCGCTTTTTGAAGTTCGGGTCGTACCGCGAGCACCACCGGGGACGTGACCAGCGACCGGCTGTCGGTGACCGTCTCCTTGCCCGCCGCAGCGGTGAGCCGCGCGGCTGATACCGAGCTACCGGGGATCCACAGCGCCGGCCGTTGGCCCAGTTCTGCGGGCCATTTTCCGATGAACCCGTCGACAACGGCATCAGAACCGGCTGATTTGACGCCGATGGCGACACAGTGGTCGCCGACCGGCGCGGCGATGCCGTTGAACCGCTCGGCGAGATGCTGCACCTGGTCGGAGATCGACGGATCCGCGATGACGGCGACCGGCTGTTTGTCGCCGACGCATCGCGCGCCGTGCGAACGATTGGACAACGCATCGCCGAAGAAGCGCCACAAGATGATCACGCCCACGACGACGACGACCGTAATCAGGGCCGCGATCACTCCGATGCTGACACCGCGCCGCCCGTCCTCGTTGCGGTGACCGCCGCTGAAACCAGGAAGGCCTCGATGGCCGCCGGTCTGCGACGGGGGAGGCGGAGTCGGTGGCCCTTGGTCACGACGCGGAAAGCCGGGGAAGTCGTCCGGCGGATCGATGGGCGGCAGATCCGGCTCGGGCCGTTCCTGGCGGGTGAAGTCGTCGAAGTCGTCGGGGTGATCATCTGCCGGCTCGTCGAAGTCGGAAAACCCTGAGCCGTCGGCAAAGTCGTCGTGGAAGTCGTCCGGCGGGCGGTGCGGATCGCGCGGTGCCGAAAATGAATCGGGGAAAGGAGATTCCTCCGCCGGAAAGTCCTCGGACTCGCGATAGCCGCCGGCATCCCCGAAGTCCTCCGGCTGGGCAACGTCGTCGGACGGCTCGTCGTCGTCGGGAGCTCTGTGCCTACCCACGCCGGTCCTCTCCTGCGCGCCTGAGGTGCCTGCAACCGCTAGTCATGGAGGTGATCGATATTCCCCGGACAGGCGTCACTCATGGGCGCGGGCCTTAAACTCGCGCCGGCGCCGATGCAGAATCGGCTCGGTATAGCCGCTGGGCTGCTGGGTGCCGTTCAGAATCAGCTCCTGAGCGGCCAGGAAGGCGATGCTGTCATCGAAGTTGGGTGCCATTGGCAGGTACCCGGAGTCCCCGGCATTCTGCTCGTCCACCAGCGGAGCCATTCGCTCCAGGCTAGCGCGCACATCCTCTTCGGTGATGACGCCATGCCGCAGCCAGTTGGCCAGCAGCTGGCTGGAAATCCGCAGCGTGGCACGGTCTTCCATCAACGCCACGTTGTGAATGTCGGGCACCTTCGAGCAGCCGACACCGGCGTCGATCCACCGCACCACGTAGCCCAGGATCGACTGGCAGTTGTTGTCGACCTCCTCGCGGATCTCCTCCGGAGCCCAGGCCAGTTCCTTGGCCAGCGGGACCGTCAACAGCTCGTCGATGGTGGCCCGCTTCTTGCCTTCGAGTTCCTCCTGCACGGCGGCCACATCCACGTAGTGGTAGTGCATGGCGTGCAGCGTGGCCGCTGTCGGCGAGGGCACCCACGCGGTCGTGGCGCCGGCCTTCGGCTGGCCGATCTTCTGCTCCATCATGTCGGCCATCAACTCTGTCATGGCCCACATGCCCTTGCCGATCTGTGCCTTGCCTTTGAAGCCGGCGGCCAAACCGGTATCGACGTTGTTGTCCTCGTAGGCCTTGATCCAGGTGGTGCTCTTCATCGCACCTTTGCGGATCACCGGGCCCGCTTCCATCGACGTGTGGATCTCGTCGCCGGTGCGATCAAGGAAACCGGTGTTGATGAACACGACTCGGTCGGCGGCGGCCTTGATGCACGCCTTGAGGTTGACCGTGGTGCGGCGTTCCTCGTCCATGATGCCGACCTTCAGCGTGCCTTGCGGCAGTCCGAGGACGTCCTCGACGCGACTGAAGAGCTCGCAGGTGAACGCGACCTCGTCGGGCCCGTGCATCTTGGGCTTGACGATGTAGATCGACCCGGTGCGGCTGTTGGCCAACGGCCCGTTGCCGTCGCCGGTTTTCAGGCCGTGGATCGCGGTCAGGCCGGTGAACAGCGCATCCTGGATGCCTTCGAACACCTCAGTTTCTTTACCGTCCGCATCGGTTCTGACGATGGCGTCGTTGGTCATCAGGTGACCGACGTTGCGGACGAACAGCAGGCTGCGACCGGGCAGGGTCAGCTCGCCGCCGTCGGGCGTCTTGTAGGTGCGATCCTGATTGAGCACGCGGGTGAAGGTCTTGTCGTCCTTCTTGACGTCTTCGGACAGGTCGCCTTTGTTCAGACCGAGCCAGTTGCGGTAGCCCAGCACCTTGTCGTCGGCATCGACGGCGGCCACCGAGTCCTCGAAGTCCATGATCGTGGTGATCGCCGACTCCAGGACCACGTCTTTGATGCCGGCGGCATCGGTCTTGCCGATCGGCGATTCCGGGTCCACCAGGATCTCGATGTGCAACCCGTGGTTGACCAGCAGCACTGACCAGTCAGGGGAACCGAGCTCCCCGGTGTAGCCGACGAACTTGTCCGGGTCGGCCAGACCGACCGAGCCGTCGGCGGTCGCGACCTGCAGCTGACTGTCTTCGACGCTGAGCCCGGTCGTGTCTGCCCAGGAGCCGGAAGACAGCGGAACCGCCTCGTCGAGGAACTTACGTGCGTAGGCGATAACTTTGTCGCCGCGGACCTTGTTGTAGCTGGCGCCCTTCTCGGCGCCGTCGTCTTCCGGGATCACGTCGGTGCCGTACAGCGCATCGTAAAGCGAGCCCCACCGGGCGTTGGCGGCGTTGAGCGCGAACCGCGCGTTGAGCACGGGCACCACCAGCTGCGGGCCGGCCGTCGTGGTGATCTCGTCGTCGACCCCGGCGGTGGTGATGGTGAAGTCAGCGGGTTCCGGTTGCAGGTAACCGATTTCGGTGAGGAATTCGCGGTACGCCTCAGGGTCGAGCGGCTCGATGACGTGCTGACGGTGCCATTTGTCGATCTGCGCCTGCAACTGATCGCGACGCGCCAGCAGGTCCTGGTTCTGCGGCTGCAGGTCGGTGACCACCTTGTCGACACCCGCCCAGAAGCTGTCCGGGTCTATCTCGGTGCCGGGCAACGCCTCGGTGTTGACGAAGTCATGCAGCACTTTGGCGACGCGTAGGTTCCCCACCGACACGCGATCAGTCATCTTTTCCTCCGCACTTACCTATCGAAATCACATCTCAGCCTACCGGCCGGCAACCCGACTACCTGTAACCGGCGGCCTGCAGCAGCAGGTCACACCGTGCCAGCAGCGCTGCCCGCAGCGGCGCAGCACGCGTCGCGATGACCTTCTGGCAACGCACATATTCGGCGCGGCCCGCCGCGTTCTCGACGGGGATTGGCTGATACCCATAGTCGCTCAGGTCGTACGGACTGGCTCGCATGTCGATTTCGCGGGCGGCCGCAGCCAACTCCAGGCAGTCGAGCAGCAGCTCGGAGTCGATCAACGGGCTCAACTTGTAGGACCATTTGTACAGGTCCATGTTCGCGTGCAGGCAACCGGGCTGCTCCCAATCCTGCTGCTCGGCGCGGTTGGGAGAGCCGGCGTTGCGCGGCGCGGCCTCGGGGCTGAAGAAGCGGAACGCGTCGAAGTGGCTGCACCGCAAGGGTCCGGCGATCTCGGCCTCGACCACGGTGTCGGTGCCCGCGGCGCCCAGCCGCAGTGGAACACGGTCGTGACGTACGGCGTCGCTGCGGTAGACCATCGCCCATTCGTGCAGCCCGAAGCAGTTCAGCTGGGCGGGCCGCCCGGCGGTCGCGCGCAACAGGTCCGCCACGAACGAGATGGTGTCCACCCGGCTACGCAGGTATGCGTCGGTCACTGTGACACCAGACACCTCGACGGTGTAGCCGCGACGGCCCCGGTATCGACGGATCGCTTCGCCACCGGCCAACCGGACCCCGTAACCAGGGTGCCAGCAGCGCAGTTGCCTCGGTCGCAGGCTGTAATAGCTGAACAAGAAGTCCCACACCGGATGCGGCTCGCCCACTTGTGCTCGCCTGGCGTGCGGGGCCATGAATCTTTCGACGCACGCGGCGTATTCATCGGCGCGGGCAGTCCACTGTTCAGCATCCAGCAGCTCGCCGTTATCAGGCACGCTGCGTCCCGTCACGCACGACGCCGACCAGATCCCGCACCAGATCCTCCAGCGCCACCATGGCCACCACAGCTCCATCGCGACCGGTGACCAACGCGAGGTGACTGTTGCTGCGGCGCATCCGTGACAGCGCCTCGGGAACCGTCACTGATTCGGAAACCCGCGGCAGCGGTCGGACTCTGGCCAGGTCGATCACGGCGTGCGGCTCGCCGGCCAGTGAGAGCACATCCTTGATATGCAGGTATCCAAGGAATTCGTGATCGACACCGACCACCGGGAACCGTGAGTAACCGGTTGCGGCCAAAGCCTTTTCGACGACTCCGACAGTGGGACCGGTTCCGGCCGCAGCCACCGGCACGGCGTAGATGTTGCCGACCCGCACCGCCACATCGGCGACCGTGCGGTTGCGGATCTGCAGCGCCCGGGTGAGCCTGGTGTGTTCTTCGCGATCCAGCAGACCTTCCGACACCGATTCGGCGATCATCTCGCTGAGCTCGACCGTGGACACTGCGACGTCGAGCTCGTCGCGCGGCTGCACCCGTAGCGCGCGCAGCGTGAGACCCGTGCACCAGTTGTAGAACGCCAAGATCGGCCGGACGGCCCGCACGTAGGCCAAATAAGCGGGGATCAACAGCATCGCAGCGCGTTCCGGGCCGGCGATGGCGATGTTCTTCGGGACCATCTCGCCGAAAAGCACGTGCAGCGTCACCACGACCGCCAGAGCCACCATGAACGACACGGTGTGCAGCACAGCCGGCGCGACGCCGACCAAGTCGAATGGCCGCTGCAGCAGGTCGGCGACGGCGGGCTCACCCAGCCGTCCCAGCAGCAGCGACGCAACGGTGATGCCCAGTTGGGCTCCCGCGAACATCAGCGGAAGTTGCTCGCCGGCCCGCAGCGCGGTGACCGCGCTTGATCTGCCCTGTTCGGCCAACGCCTCCAAGCGATCCCGTCGCGCGGAGATGAGCGAAAACTCCGCGGCCACGAAAAACGCGTTCGCACCCACCAGCAAGATGGTGGCCAGCAACTCGAGTAGATCGCCCATCAGCGACCTCGCACTGCGGCGGAATCGGCGCGGTCCGGCAGCTGGGTCAGCTCGAGCAGGTCGATGCGGCGACCGTCCATCCGCAGCACCCTGGCCCGCCAGGCCGACGCGTGCGAGAGGCCGTCGTGCTCGTATCCGCTCAGCTGCACCTCGTCGCCGATCACGGGAATGCGGCCCAGCTGTTGTAAAACCAGCCCGCCGATCGTCTCGTATTCGCCCTCGGGGGCGTGATAGCCGGTCGCGGTTGCCACCTCGTCGATGCGCAGCAGGCCGGACACGCGCCAGCCGTTGCCGACGGCCACCACATCCTGTGTGGCGTCATCATGTTCATCACGGACATCGCCGACGATCTCTTCGATCAGATCCTCGACGGTCACCATGCCCGCGGTGCCGCCGTACTCGTCGACGACCATCGCGGTCTGCAAGGCGTTGGCGCGGATCTGTCCCATCAGCGCGTCGCCGTCCAGCGTGGAGGGCACCTTCGCGACCGGCTGCGCGACGGCTGTGACCAGCGTGAGCTCACGCTCGGTGGGCGGCACTCCGAAAACCTGCTTGACGTGCACGATGCCGACCGTCTCGTCGAGGTCACCATCGACGACCGGGAACCGTGAGAATCCGCTCTCAGCGGCAGCTTCCACCAGGTCCGCCACGGTGTTATCAACTTGCAGCGCAACGATTTTCGAGCGCGGAGTCATCAGCTCCTCGGCGGTCAGATCACCGAACTGCAGAGAACGGTCCAGCAGCGCCGCGGTGGCGGGATCCAGCGAGCCGCTGCGAGCCGAATTACGCACTAGCGACACCAGTTCCTGCGCGGAACGCGCCGATCGCAGTTCTTGAGCGGGCTCGACGCCCAGCTTGCGCAGAACCCAGTTCGCCACTCCGTTTGTCACGCGGATTGGCCAGGTCATGAACCAGGAAAACAGCAACTGCATCCCGGCAACCGCGCGTGCGGTCGGCAATGGCCGGGCCACAGCTAGATTTTTCGGAACCAGCTCACCGAAGATCATCGACAGCGATGTAACGACCAACAGGGTCAAGAAAGTGATCACCGCGTCGGTTACCCGGTCGGGCACACCCAGCGCATCCATGGTCGGGTGCGGCAATTCGGCGACCAGCGGTTCGGTCAGGTAGCCGGTGATCAGCGTGGTAATCGAGATGCCCAGCTGGGCTCCGGACAACTGGAACGACAGAGTGTGGTGGGCGCGGCGTACCCAGCGGTCGCGGCGACGGCCGGCGCGGGCGTTGGCCTCGACGGTGCTGCGCTCGAGGGTGGTGAACGAGAATTCAGCCGCGACGAACAGTGCGGTACCGGCCGTGAGTATCACGATGGCCAGCAGGCTGAGCAGGGTGACGACGAGATTCATCGAGGCCCCCGACCAGAAGGAGGCTCCTCGGAGTCGGCGTCACACACGCCCGACGGCGCGGGTGCCTGCGGCACGGGGACCCTTCCTTCGACGTAGCCACGGATGACGTGAACTTCGATGGTAGCGAAGGCGCGACGCGCCCGAGCGCTCGTTGCCGTGCCGACACGCCCGTTGACCGCACGGCTTACCACCCGAGCGGCAGCGGATGACCTTCGGCAAAGCCGGCTGCGGACTGCACGCCCACCACCGCCCGGTCGTGCAACTCCGCCAACGTCGACGCACCGACATAGGTGCAGGTGCTGCGCACGCCGGAGGTGATGTGGTCGAGCAGGTCCTCGACACCACCGCGGGCAGGGTCCAGCCCCATCCGCGACGTCGAGATGCCTTCCTCGAAGAGCGCCTTGCGGGCCCGCTCGAATCCGCTGTCCCCCCCGGTGCGGGCTACCACCGCGCGTTTGGATGCCATGCCGTAGCTCTCCTTGTACGCCCGATTGTCGCGGTCACGCATCAGGTCGCCGGGGGACTCGTAGGTACCCGCGAACCAGGATCCGATCATCACATTGGACGCGCCCGCCGCCAGCGCCAGCGCCACGTCGCGGGGGTGACGGACCCCGCCGTCAGCCCACACATGTGCACCGAGTTGCTTTGCCGCCGAGGCACATTCGAGGACGGCGGAGAACTGAGGCCGGCCCACACCGGTCATCATGCGGGTGGTGCACATCGCGCCCGGGCCCACCCCGACCTTGACGATCGACGCGCCGGCGTTGACCAGGTCGCGGGTGCCATCCGCCGACACCACGTTGCCGGCGACCAGTGGAACGCCGAGGTCCAGCGATGCGATGGACTTGATCGCGTCCATTGCCTTCACCTGGTGCCCGTGAGCGGTGTCGACGACAACCAGGTCGACGCCCGCCTCGGTCAACGCCTGGGCCTTGGCGACCACATCGCCGTTGATGCCGACCGCGGCCCCGATTCGCAGTCGCCCTTTGGCGTCGACCGCCGGCGAGTAGATGCCGGCGCGGATCGCGCCGGTCCGGGTCAGCACTCCGGCCAGCGTGCCGTCGGCGTGGGTCAGCACCGCGACATCGACTGAGGCGTGCTCGAGAAGTTCGAAGACTTCGCGCGGATTCGTCCCCACCCGGGCGTTGACGAAGTCGGTGATCGCGATATCGCGAACGCGCGCGAAGCGGTCCACCCCGTCGCAGCACGACTCGGTGACCAGTCCGATCGGGCGTCCCTCGAATGCCACGACTGCGGCCCCGTGTGCACGCTTGGAGATCAACGCAAGCGCGTCGGACACCGAATCCTCCGGCGCCAGGATCACCGGGGTGTCGACCACCAGGTCGCGACTCTTGACGAAGTCCACTGTCTGCTGCACAGCGGTGATCGGAAGGTCTTGCGGCAGAACGACAATCCCGCCGCGGCGAGCTATTGTCTCGGCCATTCGCCGACCCGCGACTGCGGTCATGTTGGCCACCACTACCGGGATCGTGGTTCCCGAGCCGTCGTTGGTGGACAAGTCGACGTCGAAGCGTGACGCCACATCCGAGTGGTTCGGCACGATGAAGACGTCGTTGTACGTCAGGTCGTACGCAGGACGGTGCCCCTCCAGAAACCTCATCGTTATCGGTATACCCCCTGCTTGGCCCTGCTAGGCCGGCACTTCGCTGCGGTCCCCACTCCAGAGAGTGTGGAACTTTTTGCTCGGGTCCTCATCAATCCGTCCATAGGTGTGGGCACCGAAGAAGTCCCGCAGGCCCTGGGTGAGCGCGGCGGGTAGCCGCTCAGTGCGCAGCGCGTCGTAGTAGGACAACGCCGAGGCGAAGCCTGGGATGGGGATACCCAATTGGGTGGCCGTCACCACGACACGACGCCAGCTGTCGACGGCAGATTCGATAGCGCTACGGAAATAGGGCGCGGCGATCAGCGTGGGCAGATCGGCATTCTCGTCGAAGGCTTCTTTGATCCGGTTCAGGAACTTGGCCCGAATGATGCACCCGCCGCGCCAGATGGTGGCCATGTCGCCAGAGGTGATGCCCCAGTCGTATTCGGCGCTGCCGGCCTGGATCTGGTTGAAGCCCTGCGCGTAGGCGATGATCTTCGACGCGTAGAGCGCCTTGCTCACGTCGTCGATGAACTGCTTGGCATCACTGGGGTTGGCGCCCAAGTCGCCCGACGCCAACCCGGTGGTGGCTTTGCGCTGGGGCACCGAGCCGGACAGCGCGCGGGCAAAGACGGCCTCGGCGATACCGGTCACCGGCACACCGAGGTCCAGCGCCGACTTCACCGTCCAGCGCCCGGTGCCCTTCTGCTCGGCCTCGTCGACGATGACGTCGACGAGCGGCTTGCCGGTCTTGGCGTCGGTCTGACGCAACACCTCTGCGGTGATCTCGATGAGGAAGCTGTCCAGATCGCCCTTGTTCCACTCGGCGAACACGTCGGCGATCTCCGGTGCGGTCTTGCCGAGCCCGTCGCGCAGCAACTGGTAGGCCTCGCCGATGAGCTGCATGTCGGAGTACTCGATGCCGTTGTGCACCATCTTGACGAAGTGCCCGGCGCCGTCGGGACCTATGTGCGTGCAGCACGGGACGCCGTCGACGTGCGCGGAGATCTCCTCGAGCAGCGGGCCCAGCGACTTGTACGACTCGGCCGGGCCGCCCGGCATGATCGACGGCCCCTTCAGCGCGCCCTCTTCACCGCCGGAGATACCGGCCCCGACGAAGTGCAGACCGCGTTCACGGATGGCCTTTTCCCGGCGGATGGTGTCGGTGTACAGCGCATTGCCGCCGTCGATGATGATGTCGCCGTCTTCCATCGCGTCGGCGAGGTCGTTGATCACGGCGTCGGTCGGATCACCGGCCTTGACCATGATGATCACCCGCCGCGGCTTCTCCAGCGCGTCCAGGAACTCTTCGATGGTCTCCGACCGGACGAATTTGCCCTCGCCGCCGTGCTCTTTGAGCAATGCGTCGGTCTTGGCGATCGACCGGTTGTGCAGCGCCACGGTATAGCCGTGGTGGGCGAAGTTGCGGGCGAGGTTCGAGCCCATCACGGCCAGGCCCGTGACGCCGATCTGCGCGGTCCCGGTCTTCGATTCCGACGAGCTCATGTGTGCGCCTCTCAATTCGTGACGGTGATCCAACGCCCTGCACCGAACACTGTGGCACAGCGGGATTCAGGTATCTGCAAAGTATCGCCAAAGCACGGTCATTGCCCGGTTGCCGGGTTAGGCAGCGGTGAACAGCCGGTGCAGTTCGGTGAGCCAGGGGATAGCCAGCGCGATGGTCGGTACGACCAGTACCGCAGCGGCGGCAAGGTAAGCGGCCGTCGACACCCACAGGCTGTTGCCGCTGCCGGACAGTCGTCGTACCCGCAACAGGGTGTGCGGGCCGCCGGCGGCTAATGCACCCGACGGCGTGCTGCCCGACGCGCAGGTCACCAGGGCCCGGGCCAGGGGAGCGCGACCGGCAACCCGCACCGCTGCGTCGTCGGCGAGCAGCTCGGCCAGCAGTCGCACCGCATCCAAAGCACTTGCGCTGCGGACGAATCGGGGAAATGCGGCGTGCGCCGCGGTGAACGCTTCGAGCACCAGATCGTGTCGTGCGCGCAGATGGGCACGCTCGTGGCTCAAGATCGCGGCGACCTCGGACTCGGTGAGCGAGTCCAGCGTGCCCTCGCTGACCACAACGCGGCCGCGAACGCCGGGCAGGCAGTAGGCCAGCGGCTGTGCGACTTCCAGCACCCGCAGATCGCGGCCGCGGGCGCACGCTCGTACGGACACCGCGTCGCTCGACAAGCCGAGCAGGTCAACCAACATCCGGTGATGGGCCCGCCGCCGGCGCGTCGAGATGGCCACCCGAATCACGGCCACCGCCAGCCGCGCGCCGATCACCAGGGTCAGTGCGAAGACGCCGACATCCAGCAGCCACAGCGGCCAGCCGAGCCGACCGATTTCGGCGGCGGGGCTGGCGGTCGGCCGCCCGTCGGCTCCGGGGACGAACAACCGGCTAGCGATCGCGATGCCGGCGCTGAACGCCGACAGCACCGCGGCAACGGCAATTGCCTGCCAGAGCACCATCGCCGCGCGGGGGGCGCGAAGCGGCCACGTCGCGCGCGCCAACAGGGCCGGGACCGGGCCGACCAGCATCACCGCAAGAAGGGTGAAGGCCAGCCCGGACACCTTTTCAGTCTCCCTTAGTCCTCGGGCCGAGCGCCACCAGGCGGCGCTATCCGGTTGCCCGATTCCAGTTCGTCGAGCGCACGCCGAAGCGCCTCGGCTTCATCGGTGCCAACCCGCTCGACGAAGTGCACCAGCGCCGCCTGTCGGCCCCCGCTGTCGGCGGCCTGATCCAGCGCGTCGACCATCAGCCCCGCGACCAACTCGTCACGCCCGTGTACCGGCGCATACCGGTGCGCGCGGTCGTCTCGGATTTGAGACACGAGATTCTTCTTGGCCAGCCGCTGCAGCACGGTCATCACCGTGGTGTAGGCCAGATCGCGCTGCTCAGAGAGCGCTTCGTGCACCTGGCGGACCGTTTGCGGATGCGGAGCCGACCATAGATGGTCCATCACGGCGCGCTCGAGATCCCCGAGCCGCGTCAGCTTAGCCATGTTCGCTCATCTCCTTGGCAATGCCGCCAGAGTACTCGTCTTACTACCGACGGTCGTACCTCTCTTACCGACAGCACCCGATGGCACTCGAAAGCGTGGTGCTTGTCGCATCCATTCTATGGTTAGGCTAACCTCATAAGAGGAGGTAACAGTGACGATACTGATCGACGACCCGCTCATCGCGGCGATGGCCATTCAACGCGTGCTGCCACTTCATGAGTCCGCCCGGCGGCTGCGCGAACTGTATCCACAGTGCCCGCGGGTCTACGGCGTCGCGGTGCTGGGCGATGTGTCGGTCCGCCGGTGGTGGCCACTGACATCGGCTCTCAGCACCGATCGCCTGCAGACCATGTTCGACGCTGCCGCTATCGACATGGATCGCCGCAGTGCCGCAAGGCAATTGGTGGCGACGCTGGTGCACACCGTGATCGGCCGGGTGGTCGCGCTGGTGGTGGTGGAGGCCAGGGCATGGGATACCGGGCTGGAAAACCTCTGGGTTCACGTCGACTCCGACGGCGTCATCGACTGGGCCGGGGTGGTCGACCCGACGGTGCGGGTGCTACCCGATGACCCATACGCCACCCGCTGCGACGGCGTGGTGCGCCTGCCCAGCGAGGCGGCCTTGACGACGTGGGTCGCCCACCGCTGCCACCGCACCCTGGCGCCGTTGTTCGCCAAGTTGCACGCGGTCAGCGGCGGCGCGCTGTCGATCGCGACCATGTGGCACATCGTCGGGTCGATGGTGGTGGCGGCCGCCACTCAAGTGCCACAGCTGGCCGGCACCGACGAACTGGCCGCGATGCGCCGCGGTCAGGCCGTGCTCGACGCGCTGGTCGGCTTCGGCCTGCCGGTGCGCGGTCTGCCAGCGGCCTACGTCAGGACCCGGGCAACCCCTTGCGAAATTAGGGCAGCCTTGCCTATGCTTCTGGCATCGAGCGATAAATGACCGCGACGGAGTCCTGAGGGCTGCAGTGACCCCCGGTCTGTTCGATCGGCGAGCCCCGTGCATCACGCACGGGGCTCGCCTGTACCTGGGAGACGCTTCGACCGAAGCCGTTGGACGTCAGTCCTTAATGAAGTGGTACATCCGGTAGGACAGCCGCCCACGCTGCAATTCCTTGTACATCAGCGTGCCTGGCGCGCCGGAGAACAGGCGGCCGAAGGACTGCAGCACCACGGGCACATGGCGACCGACGAGGTCTAAGTACCGCGGCGAGTTGTTATCCAACCCGCGCAGAACCTCCGTGTTGATCTCGCGCTTCGAAACCATTCGCATCGGCAGCGCAGCCAGTGCTGCGTCCCACTCGTCATATTCGAGGAACCCGCGGAAATCGGCGTAGAGGAAATGCCCTCCCGGGCGCAGGACGCGCACCATCTCGGGAAGGAAACGGTCGAAATGGGGGTAAGCGTGCGAGGCTTCGACGTTGATCACCGCGTCGAAGGACTCATCGGGGAAGGGCAGTTTTTCGGCGTCGCCGTGCACGAAATCCAGCCCCGGTAGGTTGTGCCTTTCTCGGGCAAATGCGACGCCATCTGGGTTGAAGTCCAGCCCGGTGTAGGAGGCCGGGTGCAACGTACGTACTAGATAGGCGGCTCCACCGCCGTGGCCGCAGCTGGGCTCGAGTACTTGCTTGCCGCTGATATCGGCCTGGGTCGCCGTGCGGTGATAGAGCTGAATGCAGTACCGGTTGCGCTCATCTTCAGGACTCAGTGGCAGACCCATCGGCGGATCTTCCTCATAGCCCCAGTTGAGAAAGATGACGTCCTCTTTATTCCACCGGCGGGTGATGAAGGGGTACCAGTACTTGTTCATGGTTGCTTTGAACCACGAGTAACTGCCGATGGGCTTGACGTATTGCCTGAAAGTGCCTGTCACAGCGGCCAGTATGCCAGCCGCATTACGCACCGCCGTGGTCGGCCACGGATGCAGAACTCACGTCACTCGACGGCTTGGCGGTTCGCCGGTAGACCACCGCTCGTGCGCCCCTTGCCGGCACGGTCGCCACACCCCGCCAGCGCTCGCCTTCGTCCGGCGCATCGGTTGGCACGAAACGCAATTCGCGCAGCAGTGTGCGCAGGGTGATGTCCATCTCCATGTTGGCGAACGCCGCGCCTACACAACGGTTGACGCCGCCTCCGAAGGGGATCCAGGTAGCGGGTTTCGGCGCGCTGCCGAGGAATCGGTCCGGGTTGAACGAGGCCGCGTCGGTGAAACTCTCTTCTCGGTCATGAGCCAGTCGGATGCTTACCACCAAGTTGACGTTCTCCGGAATTACCCAGTCTCCCAACCGGATTCGCGTCTTTGTGCGCCGCACAAAAGAGTCGAGAACTGGCCGGGCTCGCTGCACTTCCCAGATCGTGGCTTGCCGTAATTCAGAGCCGCCGGCGTCGACTTCCTCGGTCAGCCGCGACAGCAGCTGTGGATGACGGCACAACCGTTCCAGTGCCCAGGCCATTGATCCGGCGGTTGTCTCGTGACCGGAGGCCACCAAGGTGAACAACTCGTCGGCGATGTGCCGATCCGGGATCGGCTCTCCGTTTTCGTAGCAGGCCTGCGCCAGCAGCGCAAGCACGTCGCTGCGCTCTTCCAGGGCCGGGTCGGCCCGCGCGGCGGCGATAAGCGAGTCGACGATAGCGTCGAGGCGGCGCCGGTACCGCAGATGCCGCCCCCACGGACTCCACGGACCCAAGTCGCGCCGGAGCCTCGGCGGCACCGTTAACACCACGCAGGCAGCGGTGACCATAGGGGGCAGCAGGTCGCGAAGCTCGTCGAGCGCGGGGCCCTCGGCGCCGAACACGGCACGCAGGATCGCGCCGAGAGTGATGCTCGTCATCGAGTGCAGTGTTTCGAACTCGCGGCCCTCGGGCCAGGTCGCGATCTCGCGCATCACCTCCTCTTCGATGATGGGCTCGTAGCTTCGCATCCGCTTGCCGTGAAAGTGCGGGACGATCACCTTGCGGCGCGCGAGGAGTTGGTCGCCGCCAAGGCTGAACGTCGACCCCGGGCCGACCGCGTCGCCCAGGCTTCCGCCTCCCCACGTCGGGCGTTCGACCAGATCGGTGCTGGTGCTGAACAGGTCCTTCGCCAGGGCTGGGTCGCTGATCACCACCGCATGGCCGACGCCCGGCAAATTCACGCTGATAGTCGAGCTGTCGTACCGTCGGTTCAGACCGGCATACATTCCATGGTGTGAAGCCAAGAACTTGATGGCCTGGACGGGCTTCGGTATCCGCGGACCCGGCGGTAGCCGCACGGGCTCGGTCGTAGCCGTAACCATCTAATTCCCCCTGCTGCTTCTCGAACGTTTCCGAGCCAGGCTCACAGCGCTTTTTAAGCCGAGCTCACCGTATCGATTGCTGAATGCTCTCGCACGGAAGTTCCAACACCCCAGACTAACCCGCATCCTCGCGGGCCGTGTATTAACACATGCATGCAGCCACTGCCAGAAGCGCCCTTTGACAAGGAATTAGGCCTGGTATTTTCCGAGATCAGCCCCGATTGCACGCGCGCTCAACTGGAGGTTGTGCCCAAGCTGCACCAACCGATGGGCATCGTGCACGGCGGTGTCTACTGCTCGATGGTCGAGAGCCTGGCCAGTGTGGCCGCATACACGTGGATCGCGGCCAACGGCGGCGGCTCGGTCGTCGGCGTCAACAACAACACCGACTTCCTGCGTGCGATCAGTAGCGGGACGGTCTACGGCACCGCGACTCCGGTGCATCGCGGACGGCGTCAGCAGCTGTGGATTGTCGCCATCGTCGATTCCGACGACCGTCTCGTGGCCCGCGGTCAGGTGCGGCTGCAAAACCTCGAAGCCGAGAACTAGCTGGCGGCCTTGGCCGTCTCGCCCTCATGAGCCTCGGCTGCCAATACGGCCAGCTGTTCAAGCCGTGTGCGGGCGAAGGCCTGCTGCTCGGTGATCGTGAGCTGGCCACGCCGACCGCTCAGGAACGTCACCATCCACGACAGCACCGTGGTGACTTTGTTCTTGAACCCAATCAGGTAGACCAAGTGCAACAGCAGCCAGGCGAACCAGCCGATGATGCCACCGAACTCGAGCGGACCGATTTTCACCACCGCGTAGTACCGCGAAACCGCGGCCATCGAACCTTTGTCGAAGTACTGGAAAGGCTCGCGCTGGGCGGGGTCAGCACCGGCCAACTCAGCCTTGATCGCGCGCGCAGCGTACTTGCCGCCCTGGATGGCGCCCTGCGCAACCCCGGGCACGCCATCGACCGCGGCCATGTCGCCAACCACAAACACGTTGGGATGACCCGGAATTGACAGGTCGGGCAACACCTTGACGCGGCCTGCCCGGTCGAGTTCGACGCCCGATTGGCGGGCGAGGTCGCGGCCCAGCGGGCTGGCCGAGACACCGGCCGACCACACTTTGCAGGCCGATTCGATGCGACGGGTAGTTCCATCGGAATCCTTGACTGTGATGCCGTCGCGGTCGACATCGGTCACCATCGCACCAAGCTGGATTTCGACGCCCAACTTTTTCAGCCGTGCGGCGGCCTTCTTGCCAAGATTCTCGCCCATCGGCGGCAGTACCGCCGGGGCCGCATCCAGCAGAATTACCCGTGCCTTCGTTGAATCGATATGGCGGTAAGCGCCTTTCAGCGTGAAGTCCGCGAGTTCGGCGATCTGGCCGGCCATCTCGACGCCGGTCGGTCCCGCGCCGACGACAGTGAAGGTGAGCAGCTTCCTACGTCGCTCTGGATCGCTGGACCGCTCGGCCGCTTCGAACGCGCTCATGATGCGACCGCGCAATTCGAGGGCGTCGTCGATGGACTTCATGCCGGGGGCATATTCGGCGAAGTGGTCGTTGCCGAAGTAAGACTGGCCGGCCCCCGCAGCGATGATCAAGCTGTCAAAAGGGGTTTCGTAGCTGTGGCCGAGCAACTCTGAGACGACGAACTTGCCTTGCAGGTCAATGTGTGTGACGTCGCCGAGCAGAACTTGGGCGTTGTGCTGACCGCGCAGGATCATCCGGGTCGGGGGAGCGATCGCACCTTCGGCCACGATACCGGTCGCCACCTGGTACAGCATCGGCTGGAACAGGTGGTGGGTGGTACGAGCGATCAACTTGATGTCGACATCGGTCCGCTTGAGCTTCTTGACCGCGTTCAGACCACCGAATCCCGAACCGATAACCACAACCCGGTGTCGACGATTGAGTGCAGTGTCTTCGAGTTGGGCGTTCATGGCGTAATTGCTCCTCAGCGGCTACTGGGTTCACCTATACGGTAGTCGCCTGGACCTGCAATTATCGACGTAAACGGCGTGTGATCGCCCACACCCGCAGTGTCGCATGTGATGCACCTCGCTGCGAGGTGTCACACACCGATGACTCGACGCAGCGCCTCCGCGACCGAGGTGATCACTCCGGGCTTGTAGCGCGGCATGTTGATGATCACGCCATCGATGCCGACGTCCAGCACCTTCGTCTTAACCTGCTCGGCGATGTGTTCGGGGCTGCCCGCCAGCATGCGCCCGCTCGGGTCGGGCTTGGCGTTGTCATCCACGTGCACTGTCAGCAGCATGCTGGTCTCCAGTGTCGAGCGGTCGCGGCCCGCCTCGTCGCACCGCTTGGCCAGCGCATCCAGTTTGCCCGGCAACACGTCGAAGCCGGCGATGATGTTCAGGTGGTCGGCGTAGCGCGCCGCAATGGCGAACGTCTTCTTTTCGCCGCCGCCGCCGATGAGGATCGGAACGTGATCGCGATAGCGCGGTTCGGCCAGCGCGGACTCGGTCGTGTACCACTTGCCGGAAAAGGTCGACCGCTCGCCCCTGAGCATCGGGTCGAGTATCTGCAGCGCCTCTTCGAGCCGGTTGAACCGTTCGGTGAAGGTCCCGAACTCGAAGCCGAGTTGGCGATGTTCGAGCTCGAACCAGCCCGCTCCCGCGCCAAGGATCGCCCGGCCCGCACTCACCACGTCCAGCGTGGTGACGGCCTTGGCCAACAGCGTGGGATTGCGGTAGGTATTGCCAGTCACCAACGCGCCCAACTGAACACGCTCGGTCGCCGTCGCTAGCGCACCAAGGGCGGTGTAGGCCTCCAGCATCGGCTGGTCGGGGGAGCCGAGCATCGGCAGTTGGTAGAAGTGGTCCATCACGAAAACCGAGTCGAATCCGGCTGATTCGGCCTCACGCGCCTGCGCGATTACGGTTGGGAAAAGCTGCTCGACGCCTGTTCCGTAGGAAAAGTTGGGGATTTGAAAGCCAAGACGGATAGTCACGAAATCCAGCCTAGTAACCCCCGCTCAGCAACGAGGGTCGCGCACGCGGATTACGCGCTAGGCGAACTGCATCAGCGCGCCGTGACTGACGTGCAGCATCTGTCCCGTGATATGGCGGGCGGCGCCACTGGTGAGGAACAGCGACATCCTCGCGATCTCGGCGGCCACCGACGGCGGAGTGCTGGACAAGCCTTCGTAACCAGGCTGCGCGCTGCGTCCGGCGGCGACGGCGTTGACGGTGATTCCGCGAGTGCCGAAGACAGTCGCCTGACCGGCGACCCAACTGGCGAGGGCGGCCTTGACTGCGGCCTCGGCGCTGCCCGGGCGGGGGTTGTCCGGCACCACACTGATGATCGACCCGCCGGAGCGCAAGTGATCGCCCACGGTCTCGAGGGTCAGCACGGCCGACACCATGGTGTCGTCCAGGGAGTTACGCCACGCGGCGGCCATGTCAGACAGCGAGTACGCGCGCGGGTCTCCCGAGTTCCAGCGAGGCGCCGGAATGTTGACAATGGTGTCCAGGTGGTGGGGGAACAGGTGACGAACCTCCGCCAGAGCGCCGGGGTCGGTGTTGTCGCAGACGATGGCTTCCGCCTCGATCTCCTTGGCGGCTACCTCCAAATCGTCTCGGCGCGCACCCAGCAGCGTGATGGTGTGACCATCGTTATGGAATCCCTCAGCAACGACGCGACCCAGTTCGGTGTCGCCTCCGGTGACCAGCACCTCCATCGCCATGACCTCCTCATATTCAGCATTGAATCCAAGTGCCGGCGCGTAAAGAACACCGCGGGTTCCGCCTGGAGCAACGGTCTTCCGATGCTTCGATGGTGGCACACCGCAACGCCGGTCCCCGGGATTTCAGGGCGTGTGTGGCATTAACGTTTCCTTATGTTACTGGACGGTAGCTAGATATGAAACTCCAAATCCCTCACGGCGGGGTCACCTTTTGGACAACGCTGTGCACCGTGACGTCCCCGCTCAGCAACGCGCGAGCGTGCGGGATGGCCGGGTTGGTGTCGCTGGCAGTGGTGACAAGCCTGACCGGATGTGGTCACAAGTCGCCGCCGTCGACCGCGGCATCCCCACCGGCCCGCCATGCGATCGTCGTTTTCGCCGCTGCCACGCTCAAGCCGGCCTTCACCCTGCTAGCCGGTAAGTTTCAAACCGACAACCCCGGCGCCACAATCGATTTCGACTTCGCGACATCGTCGGAGCTGGCGAACAAGTTGAGCCAGGGTGCCACCGCCGACATCTTCGCCTCAGCAGACAGCGCCCAGATGGACACCGTGGTCAAGGCCGACCTGACGGGCAGCGATCCGGTCAACTTTGCTTCCAACTCTCTGGTGATCGTCACCGCCCCGGGCGACCCGAAGCAGGTCCGGTCGTTCGCCGATCTCGCCAAACCTGATCTACGCGTCGCAGTGTGCCAGGCGTCGGCACCATGCGGATCGGCGGCGCAACGCATCGAGGACAACACCGGTGTGCACTTCAACCCGTTCAGCGAAGAGCCGGTGTCGTCCGGGGTGCTGGCCAAGGTCACCAACGGCGAGGCGGATGCCGGCCTGGTCTACTTCGCCGACGCGCACAAGGCGGGCGACAAAGTCAGCACGGTCAAGTTTCCCGAATCGGAAGACGCGGTGAATATCTATCCGATCGTCGTTCTCAAACACACTTCGCAGCCTGCGCTGGCGCAGAAATTCGTTGACCTGGTGACCGGTCCGACGGGCCAACGAGTGTTGACCCAGGCCGGCTTCGCAAGCCCCTGAGCGGGCAAAAAGGCGGTCCTCGTGACGCGCCCGGCGGCACTCGGTATCGCAGACCGTCGCCACGACCGCGCACATTCGACTGCCGAACCGGTGAGCTGCGGCTTTGCGATGCATCCTGCGCTCGCAGCGGCCGACATATTAATCTCATCCTCAGCAATTCGCACTTGCGTCACGGGTGTAACACGGTAGGTTTTTTGCTCATGGACCAGGTGGATCGAAAGTCGACACGGCCCAAAAGCCGCTGGACGACGCTCGCAATCGCCGCCCTCGGTGGTGCCGGAGCAATCACGTTCGCGTTGCCGACTACAGCCAGCGCCGACCCAGTGCCGCCACCACCGCCGGGGCCGCCCACTGCCGTGGCGCCCGCGCCGGCACCTGCGCCGGCCAACCCACCCGCCTCGCCAGATGCGGCCCCCGGTCCAGCCGGGCCCGCTGCAGCACCTCCGGCCGCCGACCCTGTCGGGGCACCACCAGCAGTCGACCCGAACGCGCCCGCGCCGCCGCCGGTGGACCCGAATGCCGGACGGATCGACAACCCGGTTGGCGGGTTCAGCTTCGCCCTGCCCGCGGGTTGGGTGGAATCCGACGCCACTCACCTCGACTACGGTTCGGCATTGCTCAGCAAGATCGCCGGCGCGCCCAGCCCGGGTCAGCCGCCACCGGTCGCCAACGACACCCGCGTCGTGCTCGGCAAGCTGGACCAGAAGCTGTACGCGAGCGCTGAAGCCGACAACACCAAGGCCGCGACGCGGCTGGCATCCGATATGGGTGAATTCTTCATGCCGTACCCGGGCACCCGGGTCAATCAGGAGACCACCGCCCTGGGCGCCAACGGTGTCACCGGGGGTGCGTCGTATTACGAGGTGAAGTTCAGCGACGCGAGCAAGCCGAACGGTCAGATCTGGGCAGGCGTGGTCAGTCCGTCCGGGCCCAACGTGCCGGCGGCCGCCGCGAATCAGCGCTGGTTCGTGGTGTGGCTCGGTACGGGCAATGACCCGGTGGACAAGGCCGGGGCCAAGGTATTGGCTGAGTCGGTCCGGCCGCTGGCGCCGGCTCCCGTTCCTGCTCCAGGCGCGCCGCCCCCTGCCGCCGGTGCGCCCGCTCCGGCTCCCGCACCAGGAGCGCCGCCCCCTGCCCCTGGTGCTCCCGCGCCAGGAGCGCCGGCTCCCGCACCCGCCCCGGGAGCGCCGCCTCCGGCTCCGGCGCCGGGAGCTCCGGCCCCGAACGCGCCCGCACCGGCAGCCCCGCCGCCACCCGGACAGCCCGCGGGCGGCAACGCTGCGGCGCCGGCTCCGCGAGCGGTGTCTACCTAGTCAAGCGGCTGGGCGATACGCTGACGAAGTACCCCGAATACAGTCCGGCAGTGGGCTAGTCACAAATCAATAGGTGAAGGAGCCGGTCGTGATCTTGCACATCATCTGGATGCTCATCCTCGGCCTCATCGTCGGCCTCGTTGCACGACTGATCGTTCCCGGAAGTCAGCCACTGGGCGTGATCGCGACAGCCATCCTGGGCATCGTGGGAGCCTATGTGGGCGGCACGCTGGGCAGCGTGGTTTTCCCGCCGCACCAATTCACCGTCACCCCGCCGATCAACCATTCGTTCCTAGGTGCTCTTGTCGGCGCCGTGCTGCTGCTGTTCATCTACAAGTTGGTTAAGTCGCGCTCCTAGGGAGCGCGCTAAACAGGTTGCAACTCCTCGGAGATTGGACCATCGGCGCGACGATGACTTGATGACGCCCCCGGCGATGCCTACGACGATGAGCGCGTGGCAGGTCTGCAGGCCCGGTCCGATGAGCACCGAGCCGCTGCAACACGTCAGTGCTCCGGTGCCCGAGCCCGGGCCGTCCGAACTTCTGGTCGCCGTGCGCGCGTGCGGCGTGTGCCGCACGGATCTGCACGTCACCGAAGGCGACCTTCCCGTGCACCGCGCGAACGTGACGCCCGGACACGAGGTGGTCGGCGAGGTTGTCGAGGTTGGCGCCGACGCAGGTGACGAATTCAGCGTCGGTGACCGAATCGGGATCGCCTGGCTACGGCATACCTGCGGCGTTTGCACGTATTGCCAACGCGGCGACGAGAACTTGTGCCCGAATTCGCGCTACACCGGTTGGGACGCCGACGGCGGCTACGCTCAATTCGCAACAGTCCCTGCGGCTTTCGCCCATCATCTGCCGATCGGTTACAGCGACAGCGAGCTGGCACCGCTGCTGTGCGCCGGCATCATCGGCTACCGGTCACTACAGCGGGCAGCTCTTCCGCCCGGCGGTCGGTTGGGGCTGTACGGGTTTGGCGGCAGCGCGCACATCACCGCACAGGTCGCGTTGGCCCAGGGCGCCGAGGTGCATGTGATGACTCGCGGCATGGCGGCCCAAGAACTGGCGCTGCGGTTGGGGGCCGCGTCAGCCCAAGGTGCGGCTGATCCGCCACCGGTAAGTCTCGACGCCGCAATCCTGTTCGCCCCGGTCGGCGAACTGGTGCTGCCGGCATTGGAAGCGCTGGATCGCGGCGGCACGCTGGCGATCGCCGGAATCCACTTGAGCGACATACCTGCCTTGAACTATCAGCACCACCTGTTTCAGGAACGCCAGATCCGCTCGGTAACGTCCAATACTCGCGCTGATGCCCGGTCCTTCCTCGACTTTGTCGGCGAACACCACATCACGGTCACCACGCCGGAATATCCCCTGAATCAAGCGGATCGGGCGCTGTCGGATCTCAGCGCCGGTCGCATCGCCGGGGCGGCCGTCCTGCTCGTCTAGCAACGCATCAGCTGGACAGGTGCCACACCAACGCGGCAGCCAAAGCCCCGACCCCGTTCAGCGACCAATGCAACGCGATAGGCGCAAGCAGGCTGCCGCTGCGCCGTCGTAGCCAGCTGAACACGAATCCGGCCGCCGCGGTCGCGACCACCGCCAGCACGACCCCGGCCAGCATGCCGATGACTCCGCCGCCGAACAGCCGGGTAAAGCCGACATTGCTACTCGTCAAACCCAACGACGTGGCGACGTGCCAAAGGCCGAACAACAGCGAACCCGCCACCGCGACACCACGGAATCCCCACGCCCGATTCAATGCGCCGTGCAGCACGCCGCGGAACGCCAGCTCCTCGGGAATGACGGTTTGCAGCGGAATGACCAGCATCGAGGCGACCAGAGCGCCAGAGATCGTCGCGTAGCGGTTGTTCATGAACATCGGCCGGGTCCAGGGCAGCAGAGCGCCGATCACGATCACCGACACGACCAGCGCAACGGCGCCGATCGCGTACGCCACGCCGGACCTCCAGTGATCGCGGCCCAGCCCGAGTTCGGCCCAGCCCAGACCATTGATTCGCAACCAGGCGACCAGTCCGATAGCCACGGCCGGGACCGTCACGACACCCGCCCACGGTGTAGTGAAATGTGCCACCAGGTTCGCCCACGCCAGCACCACCACGACCAACGCGACGTCGACCCGGACGCGGAATTGGTGCAGCGCCGAGAGCTGCGCGAGCAGCGGGTGCGGTTCCGCGGCGGCGCTCTCGTAGCCAGACATCCCACCAGGCTACCGACGTATCTCCGGCACGCCGAGGTAGCCGAAGCGGGAAGCGGGGTTCGAACTACGCTGGCCTGATGCCTGACGACGCTGAGATGCCCGGGAGCGAAGGGCTGTTGGCGTCGCTGCGGGTGCTGGACCTTTCCGATGACAAGGGCGACGCTGTCACCCGGCTGCTGGCCGACTTGGGCGCCGACGTCCTCAAAGTGGAGCCGCCGGGCGGCAGCCCGTCGCGCAGCAAGCGGCCGACGCTGGGCGGCACCGGCGTGCGGTTCGCTCTGCACAACGCGAACAAGCGGAGCACGGTGCTCGATCCGTCGAACCCACAACACTGCGAGCGGTTGATCGAACTCGCCGGCACAGCCGACATCGTGGTCGACAGCGGAACCCCCGGTCAGGCCGCGGCGTACCGGACCTCATGCGAGGACCTGGCCGATCGCTTTCCCCAACTGGTGGCCATGTCGGTGACCGACTTCGGCAGGACCGGGCCGCGCGCATCATGGCGGGCAACCGATCCGGTGCTCTGTGCACTGTCGGGGTCGTTGTCCCGGTCGGGCCCCACCACGGGCACGCCGGTATCCCCGCCGGACGGTATCGCCTCGGCTACCGCCGCCGTTCAGGCTGCATGGGCCGCGTTGGTTGCATACTACAACCGATTACGTTGTGGGACAGGCGATTACATTGACTTTTCCCGGTTGGACGCCCTCGTGATGGCACTCGACCCGGCGTTTGGGGCGCACGGCCAGGCCGCTGCGGGCATCCGTCGGCCGGACCGGTGGCGCGGACGTCCGAAAAACCAGGACGCCTACCCGATCTACCCGTGCCGGGACGGCTTCGTCCGGTTGTGCGTGATGTCGCCACGACAGTGGCACGGGCTGCGGCACTGGCTGGGAGAGCCCGAGGAGTTCCAGGACCCCAAGTTCGAGGTGATCGCTGCACGGTTCGCGGCCTGGCCACAGATCGGTCTGCTGGTACAGCGGCTGTTCGCCGGGCAGACGATGAAAGAGTTGGTAACGGCAGGCCAGTCGCACGGCGTGCCGATCTCCGCCGTGCTCGAGCCTGCACAGATCCTGGCCTCCGACCATTTCCAGGCGGTGGGCGCCGTCGCCGACGCTGAACTGGTCCCCGGCGTACGCAGCACCATTCCGACCGGTTACTACGCCATCAACGGCCGGCACATCGGTTTCCGCACGCCCGCTCCGATCGCCGGCCACCACCAGGCTCGCTGGCTCGCCGAGCCGGCAACGATCGCTGCCCGCGGCAAGTCCGCCCCGCGCCCGTTCGAGGGGCTGCGCATCATCGACCTCGGCATCATCGTCGCCGGTGGCGAACTCAGCCGGCTCTTCGGCGATCTGGGCGCCGAGGTCATCAAGGTCGAAAGCGCGGCCTATCCGGACGGGTTGCGACAGGCCCGAATCGGTGACGCGATGAGCGAGTCCTTCGCCTGGACACATCGCAACAATCTCGCGTTCGGCGTCGATCTGCGCGACGAGGCAGGTAAGCAGGTCTTCAGCCGATTGGTTGCCGACGCCGACGCGGTGTTCGCCAACTTCAAGCCCGGAACGCTTGCTGCCCTGGGCTTTCCGTACGACACCCTGCATACGCTGAATCAGCAAGTGGTGCTCGCCGAAAGCAGTGCCTTCGGCGACACCGGGCCGTGGAGCAACCGGATGGGGTACGGCCCGCTGGTCCGCGCCACCGCTGGCGTCAGCAAGCTGTGGACAGACCAGCACCGGCAACCGGACCACGCCGAAGACTCCCGGCACCGGTTCTACGACGCCACAACGGTTTTCCCCGACCACGTGGTCGGGCGGATCACGGCAATCGGCGCGCTGGCCGCGCTGATCCATCGCGATCGAACCGCTACCGGGGCCCGCGTGCATGTCTCGCAAGCCGAGGCCGTCGTCAATCAACTCGATGCCCGGTACGTCACCGACGCGGCACGGGCCGACGGTCATGCCGCGTTGGAAGACGACACCAGCGTTCATGAGGTTTTCCCGTGCGCGGGCGATGACGAATGGTGTGTCATCTCGATCCGTACCGACGCCGACTGGCGTTCGGCCAGTGCGGTTCTCGGATTCCCTGAGTTGGCTGACGATGCGCGGTTCGCAACCGGCGAGGCAAGGCGGGCGCATCGGGGCGACTTGCTCGAGCAGGTGTCGGCATGGACCCGCGGTCGGGCCCCGTCGCAGGTCGCCGAGGCCTTGCAGGCCGCCGGCGTCCCGGCCGGTCAGATGAACCGCCCGCCCGACGTCCTCGAAGACCCGCAGCTGCGCGCGCGAAAGCTGTTCAGCGACATGACTCATCCGCTGTTCGACCATTCGCTGCCGGCCGAGACGGGCCCCGCTCCGTTTCGGCACATCCCGGCGGCACCGCAACGGCCCGCGCCGCTGCCCGGTCAGGACACCCGTGAAATCTGCCAGAAGATCCTCGGGATGAGCAGTGAAGAAACCGAGCAGTTGATCAACGCTCGTGTGCTGTTTGCATCCACAGACACCGCCTAGCATTCGCCCGGCGACAACCGCGGAAGGTTCCTTGATGCCCGTCAACCCGAGAACACCCGTGCTGGTCGGCTACGGCCAGGTGAACTACCGAGAGTCGGCCGCGCCAGAGAACACCCCGGAGCCAATCGATTTGATGGTGTCGGCAGCGCGGGACGCCGCTGATGCGCGGGTGCTCGAGGCCGTCGACTCCATCCGGGTGGTCAACCTGTTGTCGGTGCGCTACCGCGACCCCGCGCTGCTGCTCGGCCGACGGATCAGCGCCGATCGTTTCAGCACCCGCTACAGCGGCATCGGCGGCAACGTGCCGCAGACTCTCGTCAACGGGGCATGCGTGGACATTCAACAAGGGCACGCGGACGTCGTGTTGGTGGCCGGCGCGGAGATGTGGCGAACCAGAACACGGTTCCGCGCCAACGACCAACGGCTCGGCCACACCGAGCAGGACGACTCGATTCCGATGCCCGAAGGCAGCGACGAGAACGTGCCGATGGCCGGCCCGGCCGAGGATCGCATCGGCCTGGACCGCCCGGCCTACATCTACCCGATGTTCGAGCAGGCGTTGCGGATCAGCACGGGGGAGCCGGTCGACGAGCACCGCAAGCGCATCGGCGGATTATGGGCGCGGTTCAACGAGGTGGCGGTGCAGAATCCGCATGCCTGGATTCGTAAACCTGTTACGGCCGAAGATATTTGGCAGGACGGACCAACGAATCGGATGGTCAGCTGGCCGTACACCAAGCTGATGAATTCCAACAACATGGTCGACCAGTCCGCCGCGTTGATCCTGACGTCGGTGGATGCGGCCAACCGCTTGGGAATCCCCACGGATCGGTGGGTATACCCGTATGCGGGCACCGACGCGCACGACACCTACGCGATCAGTGAGCGCCACGAACTGCACCGGTCGCCGGCGATCCGCATCGCCGGTGCGCGGGCGCTGGAACTGGCCGACCTCGGCATCGACGACGTGGACTACGTCGACCTGTACTCGTGTTTTCCGTCCGCGGTCCAGATCGCGGCGGCCGAACTCGGACTGCCGGTCGACGATCCGGCACGGCCGCTGACCGTGACCGGTGGGTTGACCTTCGCCGGCGGGCCGTGGAGCAACTACGTCGCTCACTCGATCGCGACGATGGCCGAAGTGCTCACGGCCCATCCAGGTAAACGGGGCTTGATCACTGCAAACGGCGGCTACCTGACCAAGCACAGCTTCGGCGTCTACGGCACCGAACCCCCGCCGTCCGAGTTCCGTTGGGAAGAAACGCAATCCGCGGTTGACCAGGAGCCAACCCGGACGGCGGCAGTGGATTGGGAAGGCGTGGGCACCGTTGAAGCCTGGACGACACCGTTCGACCGGGAAGGCCGACCGGAGAAGACCTACCTGTCGGTCCGCACTCCGGATGACCGTCGCACGCTGGCGTTGATCACCGACGCCACGACAGCTGCGGCCACGGTGGACGAGGACATCGGTGGCGCCAAGGTCACGGTTGCGGCTGACGGCACCGCCACATTGCAATGAGTTATCGGTGTTAGCTGAAAGCACCTGGGAACCGGCTGGCCCGTCTATTGTTTTTCTGTCTACTAAGACGCCGTGGAGGTGCTAGGGCGTGCGGATCCTGCTGACCGGCGTCACCGGACTGCTCGGGCGTGCCATGGCCCGACAGTTGATCGCAGCCGGGCACGCGGTCACCGGCATCGCAGCGCACCCCCATGACGCCCTGCATCCCGATGTCGACTTTGTCTGCGCCTCGCTCGGTGACCCGGTATTACAGCGGCTGGCCGGCACCGCTGACGTGGTGCTCCACCTCGCCCCGATCGAGAACGCGGTGCCCGGCAGCGCCGGGATCAACGGCCTGGTGCGGGTGGCTCATGCCGCATCCCGTGCGGGTGCTCGGCTGATCTACGTGTCGGCCTCGTCCGGACGGCCGATGCTCTATCGGCAAGCCGAGACCTTGGTGTCCAGCGGTTGGGCGCCTAGCCTCGTCGTGCGGATTGCGCCGCTGATGGGCCGCCAACTCGATTGGATGACCTGTCGCACTATCGGCAGCCTGCTGCACGGTAAGGCATCGATCGAGCCGGTGCGCCTGCTGCATTTCGATGACCTGATCCGAATCCTGGTGCTGGCGGTGGCGACTAATCGCACCGGGGTGGTTGACCTTGCGACTCCGGACACCATCGACATTGTCGCGGCACGGCAGTTGCTGCGGCCTGTCGGTCAGCGCCCGCGGCTCGGGCGTCTGCCGAGTTGGCCCCAGCTGATCCCCGAACTCGACGTCGCCGCGGCGCAAGAGGCGTGGCGGTTCGAATTCGGTTGGAGCGCAAGCGATGCTGTCGCCGACGCAGTGCGGGGCTTGGCGGGCCGCCAGCTCGGTACCCGAGGGACTTTCGATCTGCCGGGACATCTGCCGATGCCCGTCGAGGTTGGCCCACGAACCGAGCCGTTGGATGGCACCGTGTTGCGGTCGGCGTCACCGGACGGCTTGGAAGGCGAGTTCGACGACCGGGTCGACCCCCGCTTCCCGGTTTTCAGCGCGGCACCGCTGGCCGAGACACTGCCCGGGCCATTGACCCCGATGACGCTCGACGTCCAACTCGCCGGGCTACGTACCGCCGCACGGGTGATGAGCCTGGTGATGACCGGCGGCGATGTCCTCGCCGGGGAATGGCGGAGCAGAGCGATCGCGGTGTTCGGTCACCGCCCCTACGTCGGCGTCTCGGCGAGCGTGATCGTCGCGGAGCAATTCCCCGGCTGGGACGTAGACGACGTCAGGCGCGCGTCGCAGGGCGATTCACCTGTCGATGCGCTGTTGCCGCTGGGGCGCCCGCCACTCGTCGGCTATGCCGCTAGAGCAGGTGTCGTCAAACGGGCTTTGGCCTTGTTGCGACACCTGAAGACCGACACCCAGGCGTACGTCGCGGCCGCGACGGCCGAGCATCTTAATGCGGCGCAACTGATTTCGCAGTCGGACGCCCAGCTGCAGGCACGGGTCCGGCTACTGCGGGACCGGATCCATCAGGGTTGGGGTCTAACCGGGCTGTGGCTGATCGACAGCGGCGTTACCGCGGCGACGGTGGAACGCACCGGTCTGCGCGTCACCGTCTCCGGGATCGGTGCGTTATTGGACAGCGATGCCGTTGCGGCCAAGACCTTGTCGTTGGCAACCCTGATCCGCGACGATGCACAGCTGTGCGCGCGAGCTCTGGAACGAGACCTCGACGGCGTCAGCGCCCAATCACCCGCAATTGGCGCCGCGTTCACCTCCGCGGTCAGCGGGATCGGGCACCGCGGCCCGGGCGAGGTCGAACTGGCCAACCTGATGTTCAGTGACGATCCACCGATGCTGCTCGCCGCCGCCGGGCGCGCCGCGACCGACCTTCCGCAACAGACGCCGGCAGCCGGATCGGAGCCGAAGCTAACCGAACGGATGGCAGCCAGCGCGCGCGCGTCCCGAGAAGTGGCCTACGACACGACTATTCGGTTTACTCATGAGCTACGAATGACCTTGCGGGAGTTGGGCTCCCGGTTCGCCGCGGCGGAACTCATCGACGTTCCGGGCGAGGTGTTCTACCTGACGTGCGACGAAGCGGTCACGATTCCCTCTGACGCACGGCTGCGGATCAAACGCCGGCGTGCCGAGCGGGAGCGTTTCCAAGGGCAACGCCTGCCCGACGTCATCGCGGTCAGCTGATCAGCTCACCCAACGGCACCTGCGGGTCCACCAACTTGTTCAGGTTCACAGCGGTCTTCTTACGAATCAGGCTCTTGATGTCGTCGAGCACATCCCAGATGTTGACGTTCATTCCCGCCAGCACGTGGTTGTCGGCGTCGAGCCAGAAGGCCACGAATTCCCGGCTGTTGACGTCGCCGCGAAATACGACCCGATTGGAGCCCGGCGCGTGCCCAGCGTATTCCATACCCAGGTCGTACTGATCGGTGAAAAAGTATGGCAGCTCGGAGTATTCACCGGATTCGCCGAGCATGCCCGCGACCGCGACGGCGGGCTGATTGAGCGCATTGGCCCAGTGCTCCGTCCGGATTCGCTCCTCGAACAGTGGATGCTCGGCCGCGGCGATGTCGCCCACCGCGTAGATGTCGGAGTCGCTGGTGCGCAGCGACGCGTCGACGAGCACCCCACCGTCGCCGGTCGACAGACCGGCCTCCTCGGCAAGTTCGATGTTGGACTGCGCCCCGACAGCGACCAGCACACGGTCGGCGGTAATAGTCGAGCCATCGCCCAGCTTCAGACCGGTGGCTTTGCCGTCCTCCACGGTGATTTCCTTGACCTCGATGTCCAGCCGCAGATCGACACCGTGGTCGCGATGTAGCTGGGCGAAAACATTGCCGACTTCTTCGCCGACTGCACCGATCAGCGGCGCCTTCGCGGTCTCGACCACAGTGACGTCGACGCCGCGCTCACGGGCGCTCGCGGCGACCTCGAGCCCGATCCAGCCGGCCCCGACGATTGCTAGCGATGTGCCTTCTTTGAGCGCCGTGTTCAGGTTCGAAGCGTCATCGAATTTCCGCAGATGGTGTACGCCAGTGGAATCAGAACCCGGAACCGACAACCACCGCGCACGTGATCCGGTGGCCAGCAGCAGCTTGTCATATCGAATATTGGTGTCGTCAGCGATAGTGACGATGTGGGCCTTCCGGTCTATCGCCGACACCTCGGTACTTACACGTAGGTCGATCTTGTTGTCGCGGTACCAGTCTGAGTCATGCACGGTGAAGTCGCTGAGCGATTTCTTGCCCGCAAGGAACTCTTTGGACAGCGGCGGTCGCTCGTAGGGTAGGTGTTCCTCGTCCGCGAGCAGCGCGACTTTTCCGTCGAATCCTTTCTCGCGCAACGCTTCGGCAGCCTTAGCTCCGGCCAGTCCGCCGCCGACGATGACGAAGGTTCTCGAATCAGCCACGATCGCTCCTATCTACTACTTGCTGGCGTACGTCGTCGTCGAGCGAAGCCCGCACCAGCGCTGCGGCCAGCCGGGCGTTAGCACGCGGGGCGAGAGCACCCAACGTTGTTGGATCGGTCGGCAATCCCAGTGCCTTGGCGGTCCGGGTGGCGCGTTTGTCGAAATGCGGTCGCGCCCACGTCCACACGTCTTGGACTTCACGCAGGAAAATGTCGGCACCAGTGTCACCAATTCCCTTGAATTCCTTGAGTTTTCGCTTGGCAGAGTCGACGTCGTCGGCGCCGCGTCGAGGAATTTCGCGCAGATCACCGGAATACTCCTCGACAACGCGCTGCGCCATGTCGGTCAGCCGCGTCGCCGAACTCTCGTCGTAGCGGACATAGTGCGCACGGCCGAACGCGTCGATCATGGTTCGCCGGTCGGCGTCCAAGACTGCCTTCGGTGTCTTGAGTCCGTCGCTGAAGAGTTCATGCCCGGCGCGCATGGCGATCGTCGCGTCGATCGGCTTGCTGGCCAGCATGCACAGCACGAGCAGCTGAAACAGCGGCATCGGCTTGTCGGCTATCCGGACACCCGCTTCGACGGCATACGTGGTGCCGGCGATGCTCAGCAGACATCGGACCACCTGTTTGTGCTGGTCCATAATCCACGGCGTACCCGTAGTTGGGGTTCGCAAACGTGGCGACTATTTGAGCGGGAGGGCTCGCGCGTAGTCGACGCCGCGGGTCACCCAGCCGGTCAATTGCCGTTTGGTCTTGACGCCGTCGGCGTCGACGCGGATCCACCCGCGCACTTCGCGTCCGGCCATCACCATCGGGCTGACGTGGGCTCGCCCCAGGAGTTTCTCGGTCTGTTCCGGCGGTACCCGCACCATTAGACCGCCCTGCCCACTGACCGCCACCCCCATGTTGCCGTTGATCAGGAAGGCCAGACCACCGAACATCCGCTTCTCGTCGACGCCGCGCAGTGCACCAAGCAGCTCGCGAATGCGATCGGCAAGGTCAGTGTCGTACGCCATGCGCGTCTATCTGTTGTCCGGCATGCGTTCGCCGGCAGGTTTCAACGCGCCGTCGACAAGAATCAATTCGAATTCGGCGGCCCCGAGGCGACGCTGCCTCACCTCTTGATATGCGTCGCTGCAGTACCAACGCCTGGCAACGTCCATGGATGGAAATTCGAGCAGGACAATGCCTTTCGCATCAGAGTCTCCTTCGAGCACCTCAAACGGAGCGTAGGTCACCAACGGTTTGGTATCGAACCCCTCAAAGGTCGCGGCGGCATGCGCCCAGTAGTCCTCAAGCCGATCACGATCAGAGACGCTTCGGCAGATCGAGATGAGATAAGCCGTCATGTTGCCGCTCAGTCCAGGTCGACCCGGATTGTCAGCAGGTCGCTACCCATCAACCGCACCAGAGCGCTGTTGACCCCGGGCAGACTCCGCAACCGCTCGTTGACGTCGTCGCCCGGCAGTAGGTGGGCGGTTCCAGTACGCCACTTGCCGCGGATACGTACGCGCACTGCCGGATTGGCTTTGATGTTGAGCACATAGTGCGAATGGTCGCCATGCTCCGAGACCATCCAGAACTGGTTGCCGATCACCCGGCCCCCGATCGCGGTGCGTCGCGGTTCCCCGGACTTTCGCCCGGTGGTCTCCAGCATGGTCATCGGTGACCGTCGACCAACTGGATTGACCACCAGGCGTTGAGCCGTGTGAACGATGCGCCGCTTGAGCTGTTGCAGGTCGGTCATGCCCGCAGGCTATCCGACTCAGGCAGCAGCGGTCACCGCTTGCGACGCAGGCTCCAGCGCCTGGGCGACGATTGCGGCCACGTCGGTCATCGGCTTGACGTCCAACGCCTCGAGCACCTCGGCAGGCACATCGTCCAGGTCTGGCTCGTTGCGCTGCGGGATGAACACTGTCGAAAGCCCGGCTCGCTGCGCGGCGAGCAGCTTCTGTTTGACGCCGCCGATCGGCAGGACGCGGCCGTTCAGCGTCACCTCGCCGGTCATCCCGACATCGGCGCGGACCTGTCGTCCGGTGGCCATCGACACCAGCGCGGTCACCATTGTGACGCCGGCCGAGGGACCGTCCTTCGGGACGGCGCCCGCGGGCACGTGCACGTGGATCCGCCGGTTCAGCGCCGTGGGGTCGACGCCCAACTCCGCGGCGTGCGAACGGACGTACGACAGCGCGATCTGCGCCGACTCCTTCATCACGTCACCAAGCTGACCGGTCAGCTGCAGACCCGATTCGCCGTCGTTGGCGCCCGCTTCGATGTAGAGCACGTCGCCACCCAGCCCGGTCACCGCCAGGCCGGTCGCCACACCCGGCACCGCCGTGCGTTCGGCCGACTCGGGGGTGAAGCGCGGGCGACCCAGGTAATCCACCAGGTCCGGCTCGTCGATCGTCACCGGATCCTGCGCGATCTTGGTGGTGACCTTGCGCAGTGCCTTGGCCAGCAGCCGTTCGAACTGCCGCATGCCCGGCTCGCGGGTGTAGTCGGCGGCGATCTTGCGCAGCGCCGCATCGGTCACGGTGACTTCGTCATCGGTCAACCCGGCCCGGTCACGCTGGCGCGGCAACAAGAAGTCACGGGCGATGGCGACCTTGTCGTCCTCGGTGTACCCATCGATCTGCACCAGCTCCATCCGGTCCAGCAGCGCCGACGGGATGTTCTCGATCACGTTGGCGGTCGCCAGGAACACCACATCGGACAGGTCCAGATCCAGGTCCAGGTAGTGGTCCCGGAAGGTGTGGTTCTGCGCCGGGTCGAGGACCTCCAGCAGCGCCGCACTCGGGTCGCCGCGGAAGTCGGAGCCGACCTTGTCGATCTCGTCAAGCAGCACAACGGGATTCATCGACTCGGCTTCGCCGATGGCGCGGACGATCCGGCCCGGCAGCGCGCCGACATAGGTGCGACGGTGGCCGCGGATCTCGGCCTCGTCGCGCACACCACCGAGTGCGACGCGGACGAACTTTCGGCCCAGCGCGCGGGCGACGCTCTCGCCAAGCGACGTCTTACCGACACCGGGGGGGCCGGCCAGCACCATCACGGCGCCGGAGCCGCGGCCGCCGACGATCTGCAGGCCGCGCTGTGCACGCCGGGCTCGCACCGCCAGGTACTCCACGATGCGGTCCTTGACGTCGTCCAGCCCGTGGTGATCGGCGTCGAGGATCTCGCGTGCGGCCTTGAGGTCGGTCGAGTCCTCGGTACGGGTGTTCCACGGCAGGTCGAGCACGGTGTCCAGCCAGGTGCGGATCCAGCCGCCTTCGGGGCTTTGATCGCTGGAGCGTTCCAGCTTGCCGACCTCGCGTAGCGCCGCTACACGGACCTTGTCCGGCAGGTCGGCGGCCTCGACGCGGGCGCGGTAATCGTCGGAGCCCTCGGGCTCACCTTCGCCCAGCTCCTTACGGATCGCGTTCAGCTGCTGGCGCAACAGGAACTCTTTCTGCTGCTTTTCCATGCCCTCGCGGACGTCTTCGGCGATCTTGTCGTTGACCTCGACTTCGGCTAAGTGGTCGCCGGTCCAGTCGATCAACGCCTTCAACCGCTCTGCGACGTCTTCGGTCTCCAACAGCTGGCGCTTCTGCACGTCGGTCAGGTAGGACGCGTAGCCGGCCATGTCGGCCAGCGCCGACGGATCGGTGAGCTTGTTGACGACGTCGACGAGCTCCCAGGCCTCGCGGCGCTGCAGCATTGCCAGCAGCAGTTTCTTGTATTCGCCGGCCAGCTTTCGGGTCTCGTCGCTGGGCTCGGCATCGGCGACCTCGGTCACCTCGACCCACAGCGCAGCACCCGGCCCGCTGGCGCCGGTGCCGATGTGGGCGCGACGCTCGCCACGCACGACCGCTGCGGTGCCACCGCCGGGTATCCGGCCGACCTGCACGATGGTCGCGAGCACGCCATAGGACGGGTAACGATCCTCGAGTCGGGGGGCAATCAGCAGCGTGCCTGACTCGGTGGCACGCGCAGCATCGACGGCGGCGCGAGCGGCGTCGTCCAGTGCGATCGGCACCACCATTCCGGGCAGCACGATCGGATCGCTGACGAACAACACCGGTACCGATTTGGCTTCAGCCATCATTCCTCCAAAGTTAAGCCTGATGCGCTCAACCTGGATGGCCGCGGAATTGTTCCCGGGGCCTGCGGGCCGACTAAAGTGACCCGCCCCGGGAATCAAGTCGACTCGGCTGTTGGTCCGCACATGGTGGTCCGAGGGTTACGCTCACGGCGGAAAAAACGCCGGGTAGCTGCGTCAGGAGACGGTTGATTCGGCGGGCGCTGGCGCTCGCGAAACGCTCTGACCTCGGCTGGGGTGGCCGCTTATCGCGCAGATCAGTTTCGGCACCGCGATCAAGGTTCACCGATTCTTCACCGTCGAGCCGCAGAGTTTCTCCACGTTACGACCAGGTAACGCGCAAAGATTGTGTCATGGCCGATATCTTGGTTGTCATCGGAATTATCGCGTTCGTGGCCGTAATGCTGTTTGTGATCTTCGGCATAGGGCGGGCGGACCGTCGCCGATTAAAGTACTCCGGCGCCGTCGATCGTCGGTCGCGACAAGTTAACGCGTCGGCGCGACCACCGGGGTACTGAGAGGCCGTGTAACTCACGGTCGGTGATCGGATCTGTCCGGTACAGAGCGGTCCGATACGCACCTTAGTCCGGCGGGGCCACCGGCAGCAGCCGTCGGAGTTGAGTCACGTGCTTCGGCGAGAGCTCATCGAGGCAGCTGACGCCGAGCAGTTTCATGGTGCGGGTCAGCTGGCCGGACAGGATTTCGACGGCCCGGCGGACGCCGGCTTCGCCCCCGGCCATCAACCCATACAGGTAGGCCCGCCCAATAAGGGTGCAGCGTGCGCCCAGAGCGACCGCGGCGACGATGTCGGCGCCGGACATGATGCCGGTGTCGACCAGGATTTCGGTATCGGCTCCGAGCTCACGCGCGACGACGGGCAACAGATGAAACGGCACCGGCGCCCGATCCAGTTGGCGGCCACCATGATTCGACAACACGATGCCGTCGACACCAAGATCCACTACTGCGCGTGCGTCATCAATGGTCTGAATACCTTTGACGACGAGCTTGCCGGGCCACTGCGATTTGATCCATGCCAGGTCGTCGAAGGTCAGGCTGGGATCGAACATCGTGTCCAGATACTGGCCGACGGTTCCCGACCAGCGATCCAACGACGCGAACGACAGCGGCTCGGTGGTCAACAGGTCGAGCCACCAGTGCGGTCGCAGCGCCGCATCGAAAACTGTCCGCAGCGTCAACGCCGGCGGAATCGACATCCCGTTGCGGACATCGCGGAGTCGCACGCCGGCAACCGGGACGTCGACGGTGGCCAGCAGAGTGTCGAAACCGGCTTCGGCCGCCCGTCGGACGAGTGCCATCGAGCGGTCCCGATCGCGCCACATGTAAAGCTGAAACCACTTGCGGCCCTGCGGCGCAACGGCGGCAACGTCCTCGATCGAAGCGGTGCCCAAAGTCGACAGCGAAAACGGGATGCCGGCCGCCGCGGCGACTCGGGCGCCGGCGAGCTCGCCCTCGGTATGCATCAGCCGGGTGAACCCCGTCGGGGCTATCGCGAACGGCATCGCGACGTGCCCGCCCAGCACCTGCCAATTGGTGCGGGCAGTGCTGACGTCGCGCAGGATCGTCGGATGAAATTCGATGTCGCGAAAGGCTTGTCGCGCACGGTCCAGTGAAATCTCATCCTCGGCCGCGCCGTCGGTGTAATCGAACGCCGCCCTCGGTGTCCGTCGCCTGGCAAGTAGCCGGAGGTCGTCGATGGTCTGCGCGCCGTCAAGACGACGTTGTACGCGGTCCAGCTGGGGCTTGCGGAAGCGGATCAGCGGCGCGAGGTCGCGCGGCTTCGGTACCCGTCGTTTGACCACTGTGTCACGGTAGGTCTTATGCAATCCGCAAGCGACCGCTTTAATCTGCAGCGTTTCGTTGATGCGCAGGAACCGGTGTACCCGACCGTCCTCGACGAGCTGCGCGCCGGCCGCAAACGCAGCCACTGGATTTGGTTTGTGTTCCCGCAGATCGCCGGCCTGGGCAGCAGCGCCACCGCGGCCAGATATGCGATCTCCTCACTCGACGAGGCCCGCGCCTATCTCCGCCACGACGTTCTCGGGTCGCGACTGCGCGAATGCACCCGGCTGGTCAACGCCGTTCCGGACCGCTCGATCGGCGAGATCTTCGGGTCTCCCGATGACATGAAGGTGCGTTCGTCGATGACGTTGTTCGCCCACGCGACCGAGGACAACAGCGATTTCGTCGAGTTGCTGGCCCGCTACTACGACGGCCATGAGGATCCGTTGACTCTGCAGCGTCTGACTTAGGCCTGCCGCAGGATCCGCCAGCCGTGCGGCTCGACGGACACTTTATCGACGACCTCTTGCGGCGGCACCCCGTTGCCGGCGATAACCTCGGCAGGGCCGGAATCCAACTCCATGCGCAGCGGGGTCTCGTCGATGTTGAGCGCGACGATCAGCGCCTGGTCACCGTTACGGGTCTGGTACACGTAGTGCCGGTTGTCTAACCGCAGAGCCGATGTCGACGCGGCGTGCAGCCACGGGTGTCGTCGGCGCAACCCGATCAGGTATTGATGCAGCGACCACACTTCAGCGCCGCGGGAGTCTAGTTGCACTGGGGGAGAACCGAATTCGGGCCGCACCGCGTCGTCGCCGCCGAACCGCTCCTCTTTGACGCCCTGGTAACCGAACTCGTCGCCCGCGTAAATACTGGGAACACCGCCTACGGTCATCAGGATGACCAATGCATGCGCCAGGTGTTCGGGGCGCTGGAGTTTGCTGGCGATACGGGTGACGTCGTGGTTGCCGATGAAGGTCAGCGGCGCAAAGCTTTCTACGAACTCGGTGTGGCGCTGCAGGGCCCAGTCCAGCTCAAAGAAGTTGCCGTCGTTGAGGCCGCTCCAGATTGCCTTCCACAGCTCGTACTGGGTAGCCGAGTCGAAGCCGGTTTCACGGACCACCGCGGCGTAGTCGCCGTGAATCAACTCTCCGACAAACCACGCGTTCGGGTATTGCTGACGAACCTTGGGCAGAACCGCTGTCCAGAATTGTTGCGGCACAGCGTAAGCAGCGTCAAGCCGCCAGCCGTCGGCGCCGCGGCCCAACCAGTGGGCCATGACGTCGGCGGTGTAGTCGACGACCTCGGGGTTGTCGTGGTTCAACGTCAATAGGCCGTCATGGCCCTCGAACGTATGGAAACGGCCCGGCCTCCCACGGAACCAGCGTGCTGCCGCGTCGTCGTGCATCGCTTCGCGATGCCGAGTGAAGTCGGCTCCGACGTGGTTGAACACACCGTCGAGCAGCACCCGCAGACCGCGCCGCCGCGCCTCGGCGACGAGGTAGTCGAAATCGTCGTCGTCGCCGAGTCTCGGATCAATCCGATAGTGGTCGGTGGTGTCGTAGCCGTGGGTGCGTGAGGCGAAGACCGGCCCCAGTGCGATTCCCGATGCGCCAAGCGTGATCGCGTGATCGAACCACTCGGCGATATGCCGCAGTCGGTGTTGATCGGGATCCGGTGCAACGGACGCCGGAAACGCACCCACGAAGCCTAGTGGGTAGACGTGCCACCAGATAGCGTGTTCAACCCAGGCGGGCGCGCTCATCGCCGGTACCTGGCCTCGTAAAGCGCTTTCATTTCGTCCTGAAGTTCGGGCGCCGGGCCGTCGACCACTGCTCGGGGGGCGACCATGCTGATCGGCAGCATGGCGACCGGCGGTGCCGGCGCATGCCATTCGGTGAGCCAGTCGGTCAACTGGGCATTCGACGTCGCATACACAATGCGCCCCAATCCCGCCCACGCATGCGCGGCCGCGCACATCGGACAGTTCTCACACGACGTGTACAAAGTGGCTCGAATGCGTTGCACCGGAGAAAGGTTCGCAATCGCCCACCGGGCCACTCCCAATTCGGCGTGCAGGGTTTGGTCGTCATCGCTGACCCGGTTGTGGTCCTCGTAGAGCGTCCCGCCTTTTGCGCCCACCAGCACAGCACCGAACGGACCGTGTCCGGCGTCCAGTGCGGTGCGGGCAAGCTCGACACAGCGCCGCAGGTGTTTTAGATCGACGTCGCTGACGACCACAAGGCCGAAGTCTACGGGCGGGGCTACCCCGCGGCCGCCAGTGTTTGGGCTGCGGTGATCGCCTGAGCAACGCCGGTGACGATGGCGGCGGCTTTCAACGCCTCCAGAATCGCATCACGGTCGACGCCGGCTTCCCGCAAGGTGTGCTCGTGGGCGGTCACACAGTGCCCACAGCCGTTGATCGAGGAGACCGCGAACGACCACAGCTCGAAGTTCGCTTTGTCTACGCCCGGGTTGCCGATGATATTCATCCGCAGACCGGGACGAAGGTCGTCGTACGTGCCGTCTAGGAAGCCGCGGCCACGGTAGAACACGTTGTTCATCCCCATGATCGATGCGGCACCCAGCGCTGCCTGGTAGGCCTCAGACGACAGAATGTCGGCCGCCTCGGCACCAATCTCGGCCAGCACCTGGGAATTCCGCGTCGCCGCGGCACTGGCCAACAACGTGCCCCACAGCTGTTCTTCGTTCAGCACGGTGCTGCGGCTGATCGAACCAAGGTTGAGCTTGAGGTCCTTGGCGTAATCGGGCAGTGCGTCCTTCAGATTCTCGACAGTCATCAGATCCCCCGATCAGGCCGATGCTTTGAGCAGTTCGCCGGCGTCCAGCGTGGGGTCACCCTTACGCCAGTTGCACGCGCACAGCTCGTCGGACTGCAGCGCGTCGAGCACGCGCAGCACCTCGTCGACGTTGCGACCCACCGAACCGGCGGTCACCGAGACGAATTGGATTTCGTTGTTGGGGTCGACGATGAACGTGACGCGGTCGGCCACACCCTCGGCGTTGAGCGCCCCAGTCGCTTCGACCAATTCGCGCTTAAGGTCGGAAAGCATCGGGAACGGCAGCTTCTTCAGCTCGTCATGCTGTGCGCGCCACTGAAAGTGCACGAACTCGCTGTCCACCGAGGCGCCGAGCACCTGCGTGTCGCGGTCGATGAACTCGTCGTTCAGCTTGCCGAAGGCGGCGATTTCGGTCGGGCACACGAAGGTGAAGTCCTTCGGCCAGAAAAACACCACCCGCCACTTGCCCTCGAAGTCGCCACTGGAGATCGTGGTGAAGTAGTCCTCGGGCTGTTGTGCGTCGACCTTGGAGAGGTCGCCACCGATCAACGCCGTCAGCCGGTAGGCCGGGAACTGGTCACCGATAGTCAGCAATGCCATGTCGCTCCTCAACTCAAATTGGATTTAGTCCAGAATTCCGCTGCCACCATCCTGCCGTAACGACACTTTGAATGAAAGGTGATCTTTCCCACTACACTGATCGGCATGACCGATAAGAGTTATCAGCCGACGATTGCCGGACTTCGGGCCTTCGTCGCGATCGCCGAGAAGCAGCACTTTGGCAGTGCTGCAACAACTCTCGGCGTCAGCCAATCGACACTTTCGCAGGCGCTGTCGGGACTGGAAACCGGCCTGGGAGTCCAGCTGGTGGAGCGGTCCACGCGCCGCGTTTTCCTTACGACGGAGGGGAAGGCCCTGCTGCCGCAGGCGCAGGCGGTGATCGAGGCGGCGACGGCATTCACGGCAGCGGCCGCGGGGTCCGCCGATCCGTTGCAGGGAACCGTCCGGCTCGGCCTGATCCCGACAGTGGCGCCCTACGCGCTGCCCACGCTGTTTGCCGGGCTGGCCGATCGACTGCCCGGACTGACCTTGCGGGTGATCGAGGACCAGACCGAACGGCTTTTGACCGGCCTGCGTGGGGGTTCGGTAGACGCGGCGCTGATCGCGCTGCCGGCCGAGGCCAGCGGCATTACCGAAATCCCGATCTACGACGAAGATTTTGTCCTCGCTCTGCCGCCGGGGCATCCACTGGCCGGCAAGCAACGAGTGCCGCCGACCGCGCTGGCCGAGCTGCCGCTGCTGCTTCTCGACGAGGGCCATTGCCTGCGCGACCAGGCACTAGATGTCTGCCGCAAGGCGGGTGTGCGTGCCGAGCTCGCCAACACCCGGGCCGCGTCGCTGGCCACGGCGGTGCAGTGCGTGACCGGCGGGCTGGGCGTGACGTTGATCCCGCAGAGCGCCATACCCGTCGAGACCGCGCGTGGCCACCTGGAGCTGGCCTACTTCGCCGCCCCTCGCCCCGGACGCCGCATCGGCTTGGCGTTCCGGTCGTCCAGCGGGCGCGAAGGGCCGTACCGCCAACTTGCCGGATTGATCGGCGAACTGCTCGCACACGACCAGCAGGTACGCCCAGTGCGGTAGCGACGGCCACCCCACCACGCAGGCCAAAGTGAACGTGTTCTAGTTTCGCCTGATGCTGGACTTCACGCTGGAGAACATCAGCTCCGAGGAGGTCGAACGGCTGCGGGCGGTCTACGGAGCCCTCGCTCAATCCGTCCGGGAGTTGATCGACGCGACGGTCAGAACCGAGATGGACGAAGACGCCGTCGCCGCGGCCAAAGCCGAGATCGACTCGGCTACCGAGCGTTTGCGCCAAAAGCAGACGGACGGGAGCTTCGGTGTGCGTTATCTCGCCAGCGGCGAGCGGATGGCCTGGGGCAACGCGGTGATCGGGCTGCGCAACCCCATCGCGCCGCCGGTCGAGATCCATCGCGACCCGACCGGGAAATCCGTGTGCGACTTCCATCTGGGCGCCGCGTACGAGGGGCCGCCCGGCCACGTCCATGGTGGTGTCGCCGCGCTGGTGCTCGATCACCTGCTGGGGGAGGCCGCCAGCGATGGCATCAATCCACGTCTGACCGGAACGATCAGCTTCCGCTACGTGAGGGCCACCCGGTTGGGACGGCTCCATGCCGAGGCCACCATCGTCCGAACCGACGGGGTGAAGACCTATGCGGTCGGCCACCTCGCCGACGATGAGGGAATCACCGTCGAGGCCGAAGGCGTATTCATCCAACCGCGCTGGGCGCGGGATCGCACGGAATAGGTTTCGGTTATGGAAAAGGTAGTGGCGGTACTCATGGCCGCCGACCGCGACGAAGACTGGTGCGAGCGGCAGCGAGGATCCGTCGCCGAGGCGATCGTTGCGCTGGGGGTTTCCGGGCTGACCGTCAATGTCCGCGATGCAGCGGTAAGTCATTCGATGATGACGTTGACGACCCTTGACCCACCGGCAGCCGCCGTGGTGAGCATGTGGACTCACCAGTGCTACGGCGACCAGATCGCCGCGGCGCTGCAACTGCTGGAAGATGAGTGCGATCAACTGGCGGCCTATCTGGTCACCGAGTCGATCCCATTACATGCGCCCCTCGAATTAGGCTGCCGGACAACAGGTTTGGCTAATGTCGCGTTGCTGCGCCGACCGGCCGAGCTGGACCAGGCGAGTTGGCTAAAGCGCTGGCAGCATGACCACACGCCAGTGGCGATCGAGACTCAGTCCACCTTCGGTTACACGCAGAACGCCGTGGTGCGTGCGTTGACTCCGAATGCGCCGCCGCTGGCGGGCATCGTCGAAGAGCTGTTCCCGGCCGAGGCGATCACCGACCTGAAGGCCTTCTTCGGCGCGACCGATGACGCCGACCTGCAGCAGCGATTGTCCCGAATGGTCGCCAGCACAACGGCATTCGGCGCCAACGAGAACATCGACACCGTGCCGACCAGTCGCTACGTGCTGAAAACACCCTTCCACAGCTGAGGAGACACCCGTGATACTCCAGGTCGACGATCAGAACCGGGTACGCACGCTCACCCTGAACCGGCCTGATGTGCTCAACGCGTTCAATGAGGCGCTCTACGAAGCCACCGCCGAGGCATTGCGGGTGGCCGCCGAAGCCCCCGACGTCGCGGTCGTGCTGTTAACCGGTGCTGGGCGCGCCTTCAGCGCCGGCAACGACCTCAACGAGATGCAGGCGCGCATCACCGACCCCGAAATGGCCAATCAGGGATCGCATTTCACCGCGATGATCGACGCGCTGACCCGGTTCCCCAAACCGTTGATCTGTGCGGTGAACGGCGTCGGCGTCGGGATCGGCACCACCATCCTGGGTTACGCGGACCTGGTATTCATGTCGGCGACGGCCCGGCTAAAATGCCCGTTCACCAGCTTGGGCGTCGCGCCGGAGGCAGCTTCGTCCTATCTGCTGCCGCAGTTGATCGGCCGCCAGAACGCCGCCTGGCTGCTGTTGTCGTCGGAGTGGGTGAGCGCGCAGGAAGCGCTGGCGATGGGCATGGTCTGGAAGGTGTGCGAACCCGAAGAGCTGCTCGCCGAGGCCCGTCGACACGCTGAAATCCTTGCCGCCCGGCCGATTTCGAGCCTAATCGCGGTCAAACAATCCATTGTCGAACCCACGATTCCCGATATCGCCGCGGCGACCGAGCGGGAAAATGCCCACTTCGCAGAGCTTCTGGGTGGACAGGCGAATGCGGCAGCGTTGGCGGACTTCACCGCCAAAAGGGGTAGTTGATCGCTACGAACCAGTGGGCTGCAGCTGCGCGGCGGCCTCGATGATCGACCGCAGGGTGCGCCGGCAACGTCCGCAGTCCAGACCCGCTCCGCACTTGGCGGCGACCTCTTTGGACGTCGATGCGCCGTCGGCGACCGCGTCAGAAACAGTCTGGCTGGTGACTCCCTCGCACAGGCAGACGTACATCAGCAAGCCCCAATATTCTGGGTCTCCGATGACCGATCAGCCCGCATGTAGGGAAGTCTAACCTAACTTTGTTCGCGAAGGCTATCCTTACTTAGGTAAGGCTTTGACCAGCACTTTTAATAAAATTGGTTCGCCCGCCCCGCCCGAATCAGCACGCCCACAGCCGCCAACTGGACTAGATTCAAGGTCGGCAAGCGGTGGCGTTCCAGCCCAACCTCACCGTCGATCGCCACGAGTCGAAAACCGCGCCAGGGGAGAATGAGGAGCGATCATGCAAGGTGATCCTGATGTTTTGCGCCTTTTGAACGAACAACTGACCAGCGAGCTGACCGCTATCAATCAGTACTTTCTGCATTCCAAGATGCAGGAGAATTGGGGTTTCACCGAGCTGGCGGGCCACACCCGCGCCGAATCGTTCGATGAGATGCGCCATGCCGAGGCGATCACCGACCGCATCCTGCTGCTGGACGGGCTGCCGAACTACCAGCGGCTTTTCTCGTTGCGCATCGGTCAGACGCTCCGCGAGCAGTTCGAGGCCGACCTGGCGATCGAATACGACGTGCTGAATCGGCTCAAGCCCGGTGTCATCATGTGCCGCGAGAAGCAGGACTCGACCAGCGCCTTCCTGCTAGAAGGCATCATCGCCGACGAGGAAAACCACGTCGACTACTTAGAGACGCAGCTGCAGCTGATGGACAAGCTCGGCGAGGAGCTGTACTCGGCTCAGTGTGTTTCGCGTCCGCCGACGACGGGTCAAGCCGGCGACTGAGCGGGTATAGGCGCTCCGTATGACAAGAGCGCAGACGGCAGACCCCGACACCAGCGGCGCACTGGTCAGCCCGCAGCGCCGAAATTTCGTTTTCCTGGCGATCGTGCTGGGCATGCTGCTGGCGGCGCTGGATCAAACCATCGTCGCCACCGCGCTTCCCACTATCGTCGCGGATCTGGGTGGGGCAGGCCATCAGTCGTGGGTCGTCACCAGCTATTTGCTGGCCTCGACCATCATCACGGCGCTGGTCGGCAGGCTCGGTGATCTGTTCGGCCGCAAGGCGATCTTCCAAGCGGCGGTGACGTTCTTCGTCATCGGATCGGTGTTGTGCGGGCTGTCGGAGTCGATGGTCATGCTGGTTGCCGCTCGGGCCTTGCAAGGCATCGGCGGCGGCGCCATCACCGTCACGGCCACCGCGCTGATCGGCGAAGTCATTCCACTGCGGGATCGCGGCCGCTATCAGGGCGCGCTGGGCGCGGTATTCGGCGTGACCACGGTGATCGGGCCACTGCTGGGTGGATATTTCACCGACCACCTGAGCTGGCGGTGGGCGTTCTGGGTCAACGTTCCGGTCTCGATCGTCGTCTTTTTCGTTGCGGCTGCGGCTATCCCGTCGCTGGCTGCACGGACGAAACCGGTCATCGACTACGCCGGCATCCTGTTCGTCGGGCTGGGCGCAACCGGTCTGACTCTGGCTACCAGCTGGGGTGGCACCACCTATCCGTGGTCGTCGCCAACCATCATCGGGCTGTTCGCCGCGTCCGTGACCGCGCTGGGCATCTTCGCCTGGGTCGAAAGCCGTTCGTCTGGACCGCAATCCGCGCCGATCCTACCGACCCGGCTATTCGCCAATCCGGTCTTCACGGTGTGCTGCGTGCTGTCGTTTGTGGTCGGGTTCGCGATGTTGGGTGCGCTGACCTTCCTTCCGACCTACATGCAATTCGTCGACGGGGTGTCGGCGACGACCTCGGGTCTGCGCACACTGCCGATGGTCGCGGGAATGCTCTCGACGTCGATCGGCAGCGGCGTCTTGGTCGGACGGACCGGCCGATACAAGATCTTTCCCATCGCCGGAACGGCGCTGATGGCGCTGGCATTTCTGCTGATGTCCCGGATGGATTCCTCGACATCAGCCCTGCTGCAATCGGTTTACCTGTTTATCCTCGGGGCCGGTATCGGATCGTGCATGCAGGTGCTGGTTTTGATCGTGCAGAACACGTCGAGTTTCGAAGACCTCGGCGTCGCCACGTCGGGGGTGACGTTCTTCCGCACGATTGGCAGTTCGTTCGGTGCGGCCATCTTCGGCTCGCTGTTCACCAACTTCCTGCACAGCCGGATCGGTCCGGCCTTGGCGGCGAGCGGCGCCTCGCCGGCCGCCGCGAATTCGCCGGAGGCGCTGCACCGATTGCCGCACGCGGCGGCCGCGCCGATCGTCGGCGCCTACGCCGCGTCGCTCACCCAGGTGTTCTTGTGGGCGGTCCCGGTCGCGCTCGTCGGATTCACGCTGGCGCTGTTCCTCCGCGAGGTCCCGTTGCGGGATATCGGCAACAACGCCGCCGACCTGGGTGACGGTTTCGCGATGCCAACCACGCAGACACCGGAGGAGATGCTGGAAACCGCAATCGGGCGCCTGATGCGTGGCGAACCTGGTATGCGGTTGCGCAGCATCGCTATGCGGCCCGACTGCCGGCTGGACGTCGCCGAATTGTGGGCGCTGTTGCGCATCAACCGCTATCAGCGGGCACTGGGTATCGCTCGCATCACCGACATCGGAGAGCAGTTCGGGATTCCTTACGAGGTCCTCGAACCCACCTTCGATCGGCTGGTCCGCGGCGGTTACGCGCAACGAGACGTCGACCGGTTTTGGCTCACCCCGTCCGGCGCCCGTGAAGTCGACTTCGTCTCGTCGCTGCTGCAGGGGTGGATCATTGACAAGCTCACCCGCTCACCGAATTTCCAGGGCCGACCCGACCGGGCTCAAGTCGAGGCTGCGCTGAACCGGATCACTCACCGGATTGTCGCGCAACCGGACTGGGACGAGCCATCCCAGCTCGCTACCCAGAAACTTCCTCTCGGGCTTCCACGATGAGCTTCCGGCGTACCATCTCGCCATGAGCCGAATCGGAACATTCCCAGATGACGACCTCGCCGGCTGGATCCTGAAGTCCCCGGAACTGGGTGGCGCGATCGGAGCATTCAGTGACGCGGTCTACAACCGGAGCAGGTTGCCGATGCGAACGCGGGAACTGGCTCGGATGGTCATCGCACACAGCAATGAATGCGTAGTCTGCGTCAACACCCGTGACGGTGACGGAGTCGCGAACGGTGTAGATGAAGAGCTGTACCACCACGCCGACGAGTGGCGCACCTGGCCTGGATACAGCGAACAGGAGCGGCTGGCCGCAGAGTTCGCCTACCGGTTCGCCACCGAGCACACGGCGCTGCGCGACGACGAAGAGTTCTGGACCCGCTGCGGCGAGCACTTTTCCGAGGAGTTGCTCGCTGATCTGGCGTTGTCGTGCGCGCTGTGGGTGGGGATGGGACGGGTGCTGCGCACCCTGGACATCGCGCAGTCCTGCAAGCTCACCCTGCCAAGCCGGGTATGACCCACCGAGCCCGGTAGCCCGAAGTCAGCTCCCGCTTCCCGGTAGATGACGACTACACCGCTCGCCGCCGCGGCCATCGCCCAACTCGAGGCCGAAGGGGTGGACGCGGTCATCGGCACGGTGGTCAACCCGGCCGGGCTTACTCAGGCGAAGACCGTCCCGATACGCCGGACCAACGCCTTTGCCGACCCCGGTCTTGGCGCCAGTCGGGTGTGGCACGGCTTCGCCATCGATCAGACCGGCATCGCGTTCACCGATCACATCGGGGTTGTGGGCGATGAGCGCATCCGAATTGATTTGTCCGCGTTGCGGATTCTCGGCGACGGATTGGCTTGGGCGCCCGGCTCGTTCTTCGAGCAGGACGGCACACCGGTTCCGGCCTGCAGCCGCGGAACGCTGGCACGGGTAGAGGCGTCCCTTGCTGAGGCTGGAATCCAGGCATTGGTCGGCCACGAGATCGAGTTTCTGCTGATTCAGCCGGACGGGCACCGGCTCCCGTCCACCGTGTGGGCGCAGTACGGACTGGCCGGTGTCCTCGAACACGAAGCTTTCGTTCGCGACGTCATCGCGGCGACGTCGGTTTCCGGGGTCGCTATCGAGCAATTCCACCCCGAGTACGGGGCCAATCAGTTTGAGATCTCGCTGACGCCTCAATCACCGGTCTCGGCGGTCGACCAGCTCGTGCTGATCCGCATCATCGTCGGCCGTATCGCCCGGCGCTACGGCTTGCGGGTCAGCATGTCGCCGGCGCCGTTCGTCGGCAGTGCCGGATGCGGTGCCCATCAACACTTCTCGTTGACTAATTCGGCCGGCCCGCTGTTCTCCGACGGGGCAGGCACGCACGGTATGACGAGCAAGGGCGAAAGCGCCGTCGCGGGTCTGCTGCGAGGGCTACCGGAAGCCCAAGGGATCCTCTGCGGTTCGATCGTGTCCGGTTTGCGACTGCAGCCCGGCAATTGGGCCGGCGCCTACGTCTGCTGGGGCACCGAAAATCGAGAAGCGGCATTGCGCTTCGTCGTCGGCGGCCCGGCGAACCCGTACGGCGGCAACCTCGAAGTCAAGGTCGTCGACCCGTCAGCCAACCCGTACTTCGCGACGGCCGCCATCCTGGGCCTGGCACTGGACGGCATCACGCAGAATGCGGTGTTGCCCGGCGAAACAAAAGCCGACCCGGCCGCACTGAGCGACTCCGAGCGTAGCCGTGCCGGCATCACACGGCTGTCCACATCGCAGGCGCACACCATTGCGGCACTCGACAATTCGCAACTATTGCGCAGCATTCTCGGCGATCCCGCCGTCGACGTCGTGGTCGCGGTCCGGCGTTTCGAGCACGAGCATTACGCCCATCTCAACCGTGAACAACTAGCCGATAAGTTCCGGATGGCCTGGAGCGTATGACGGTGCCGGCCCTGGCGGAGCACATCGCCGGCGTACCCCTGATCGATCAGCACGCACACGGCTGCTGGCTGGCGGCGGGGGACAGGCGGCGGTTTGAAAACGCTCTCAACGAGGCCAACACCGAGCCGCTCGCCGACTTCGACTCGGGATTCGACACACAGCTCGGCTTCGCCGTTCGCGCCCATTGCGCGCCGCTGCTCGGTCTCACTAAACATGCTGAGCCGCAGGACTATTGGGAGCGCCGCAGCCGTCTCACCGAAGCGGAGCTGGCGCAAATCTTTCTGCGCGCCGCCGGCGTCAGCGACTGGCTGATCGACACCGGCTACGCCGAGGGTGTCGCCGACGTGGCGCAGGTTGCCGAATTGTCCACGGGCCGCGCCCATGAAGTGGTGCGCCTCGAACACGTGGCCGAACAGGCCGCGGATTCCCCAGGTGACTACGCAGCGGCATTCGAACAAATCCTGAGACAGCGCTCCGAACGGGCCGTCGGTACCAAATCCATCCTGGCCTACCGCGGCGGATTCGACGGCGACCTGAGCGAGCCATCAGCGGCCCAGGTCGCGGCGGCGGCGGCCGGATGGCGCGATGCTGGCGGGCGCCGGCTCATCGATCGGGTACTGCTGCGCTTCGGGCTGCATCAGGCGCTGCGGGTGGGCAAGCCATTGCAGTTTCATGTCGGGTTCGGCGACCGGGATTGCGACCTGCACGCCGCCAATCCGCTGTATCTGCTTGAGTTTTTGCGCCGGTCCGGCGACACCCCGATCGTGTTGCTGCACTGCTACCCCTACGAGCGTGAGGCCGGCTATCTGGCCCAAGCGTTCAACAATGTCTATCTGGACGGCGGGCTGAGTATCAACCATTTGGGCGCACGAGCACCGGCGTTCATCGCCCGGTTGCTGGAGCTGGCGCCGTTCCGAAAGATCGTCTACTCATCGGACGGGTTCGGCCCGGCCGAGTTGCACTACCTTTCTGCAACGTTATGGCGCAACGGCATCCATCGAGTTCTGAGCGGATTCCTGGATGACGCCGACTGGAGCCTGACCGATGCAATGCGGGTCGTTAATCTGATCGCCCGCGACAACGCGGCCCGCATCTACCGCCTGAGCGATGCATGAATCAGGCATAAACGCCACACGAGGCGGGTATATAGCGGCTATGGCGACGCTGGGCGACCTCAAGGGTTGGGTGCGGGAGCAAGTCGCATCGCGTGTCCCAAAGGCTGATCTGGACCAACGGGACCCCGACTACATCCGTGACCAGCTGCCCAGAACATGGCTGCTGGCGTCGCTGTATTTCCGGGCCGACGTGCAGCACTTGGACCGGATTCCCGCCGAGGGGCCAGTGCTGCTCGTCGGCAACCACAGCGGCGGCAACGTCCCGCCCGACACCTTCGTTTTCACGCTGGCGTTCTGCTCCTACTTCGGCGTGGAGCGGCCGTTCTATCAGTTGGCGCACAATCTCGTCGTCTCGGCGCCGCCGCTGGGATGGCTGCGCAAATTCGGCACCGTCGCCGCCAACCCCGACAACGCGCGATTGGCGTTGGAGTCCGGAGCCGCATTGCTCGTCTATCCAGGCGGAGACTACGAGGTCTTCCGGCCGTCGTGGGAACGGCACAAGGTCGATTTCGACGGCCGCATGGGCTACGTGAAGCTGGCGCGCGAAGCCGGGGTGCCTATTGTGCCGGTGGCCAGCGTTGGCGGCCAGGAAGCCGCATTGTTCCTGTCCCGCGGACAGGGGCTGGCCAAGTTGCTGATGGCGGACAAACTGTTACGGCTCAAGAGCATTCCGATCTCATTGGCGCTGCCGTGGGGCTTGAACATCAGCGACTTGGCCGGGCACATCCCGCTGCCCACCAAGATCGCCATCGAAGTGCAGCATCCCATCGATGTCGACGGCGACGATCAGGCCGTGCACGACAAGGTGATGGCCAGCCTGCAGGCCGGCGTCGACCGTCTTGCTGCCCGACGCCGATTTCCGGTGATCGGCTGATGCGCGTCGAACGCCGCAACGTCATCAATGCCGATCGCGACGCGGTCTGGAAAATCGTCAGCGATCCGGACAGCTACCCGTCCTTCATGACGCGCCTGGAGCGTTGGGAAAGCGCCAACGACCAGCCGCTGGGTGTCGGCGCCCGCTATTTCGTCCACTGGAAGGTCGGCTCGGTGCCGGTTGGCGGGCTGATGGAAGTGGTGGAGTTCGACGACCGACGCGACCTGGCATGGGTCGGTATCACCGGAGTGACGCTGCGCGGTCGGATCCGGTTACGCGATGCGGGGGATGGCCAAACCAAAGCGACGTTCCGCCTGTCGTATCAGGCGCCCGGTGGGATTTGGGGATATATCGCCGACCGTGTCGCGGTGGGCCAGGTGGGTCGCATCGCAGCCGATACCCTCAAGCGGCTCAAGCAACTTGCCGAGCTCGGCGGCTGAGCGCGGTATCGCAGGCGTCGCGGTCGTCCCGGTCCAGCCTCATGATCTGTTGTCTGGGCTGTTCCTGTGATGTGTGGAAACAGGGTTGGTTGTGACATTCTGCAGAGGTGCCCGCTCCTTCGGGTGTCGTGACGTTCCTGTTCACCGACGTTGAGGGTTCGACCCGTCGGTGGGAAGCCGACGCGGAGGGCATGAGGAAGGCCCTAGCCGCCCATGACGAGGTGCTACATCGGGCGATCGAGGCGCACCGCGGCTGGTCGTTCAAGCACACCGGAGACGGCGTGTGCGCCGCGTTCGCCTCACCCAGGTCTGCGGTTGATGCCGCGGTGGCCGCGCAGCGGGCGCTGGAGTTGCCGGTGCGGATGGGGCTGGCGACCGGTGAAGCCGAATTGCGAGAGGGCGACTATTTCGGAGCGGTCCTGAATCGTGCCGCACGGGTGATGGCGGCCGGGCATGGCGGTCAGATCCTGTTAGCCGACTCGACGGCAGGTCTACTCAGCGGCGTTGATCTGATCGATCTGGGAGCGCGCCGGTTGCGGGATCTCCCAATCCCGGTACAGGTGTTCCAGGTCCAAGCAGAGGGCTTGCGCACGGACTTTCCGCCGTTGCGGGCGCTGGATGTGAGTCCGGGCAACTTGCCGCGCGCGACGACGAGCTTGATCGGGCGCGAGTCCGAGGCCGGCGAGCTGCAAGCCGCGGTGAAGGCTCATCGGCTGGTGACGTTGAGCGGGGTGGGCGGGGTCGGCAAGACCCGTCTGGCGCTGGAAGTCGCGGGGCGACTGGTCGACGAATTTCCCGATGGGGTGTGGTTTTTCGAGCTGGCCGCAGTAACCGATCCGGCGGCGGTGCCCGACGCGGTGGCGGCGGTGCTGGGCATCACCCAACAGCCCGGGAAGAGCGTGAGCGAGTCGGTGGCCTCCGCGTTGGAGGGCCGGTCGCGGCTGCTGGTGTTCGACAACTGCGAGCACATCCTCGACGCCGCAGCCGGTTTGATTGAGGCGATCCTGGCGAACTCGGCGACCGTCAAGATTCTGGCGACCAGCCGCGAAGGACTAAGAGTCGCCGACGAGCAGCTGTGGCCGGTGCCTTCGCTGGATGTCGGTGCAGGCGTCGACTCGGCCGCGGTGGCCTTGTTCGTCGAACGGGCGCAGCACGTGTCGCCGCGCTTCACGGCAGGCGACGCTGGCGAGGCGGCCGAGGTGGTGGAGATCTGCCGCCGCCTCGACGGAATCCCGCTGGCCATCGAGTTAGCGGCCTCGCGGATGGCGTCGATGACCGCCCGCGAGGTGCATGATCGGCTGGATCAGCGGTTCCGGCTGCTGGTGGGCTCACGGCGCGGCCTGGAACGCCACCACACCCTGCGCCACGCCGTCGCGTGGTCCTACGACCTGCTCGATAACACGGAAAAGGCGCTGCTGGATCGGTGTTCGGTGTTCGCCAGCGGCTTTAACCTCGAAAGTGCCTGCGCCGTAGCGGGATTCCCTGACGACCCCGACGACTTCGCCACCCTGGACCTGCTCGATGCGCTGGTGCGCAAGTCGCTGCTGATCGCTGACCGGTCCTCGGGGCGGACCCGGTTTGCGATGTTGGAGACCATCCGTCAGTTCGCCGAGGAACAACTGGTTGCCCGCGGCGAAGCATTCGAGATTCGGGCCACCCACTCGCGGTATTTCGCCGGACGCGAAGCCGACATCCTGGCCCTGTGGGACAGCCCCCGCCAGCGTCAGGCCTACGACTGGTTCACCATCGAACTCGCCAATCTGCGCACCGCGTTTCGCTGGGCCGCCGACCAAGGCGACCTTGATGTCGCCGCCACCATCGCCACCTATGCGGGGTGGCTCGGCACTGCGGTCCAAACCTTTGAGCCGATCGCCTGGGCTGAAGAGCTGATCGAGCCCGCCCGCGCCGTCGACCACCCGCGGCTGGCGTTCCTGTACGTGATTGCGTCGTGGTGCTACATGACCGGACGAATCGAGGCGGCTGTCGGTTACTGCGACGCGGGGCAGATCGTTCTCGGCAGGGGCCGCGAGCCGCCGCCGTACTGCATCGAAGCCTTTCTTGGAGCTGTATACCTAGCCATCGGGCAGCCCGAGCGGTTGGCCGAGTGGTGCCGCGCCCAGCTGGCACGCCGCCGCGACGCCCCGGTGTACATCCGGGCATTTCTGGTTGGCGCCCTTGCATTGGCCGGTTGTGGTGGGGAGGCGATGGATTCCGCGGATGGCCTCATCGAGGCTGCAGAGGCAACAGGCAACCCGCACGTGCTCGCGTGGGCGCTGGCTGTCTACGGTGTGGCTTTCCGTGACTCAGATCCCGTCCGGGCGCTTAACGCCTTCGGCCGGGGTCTGGTGGTCGCGCTAGACAGCGGCAACCGCATCAACGCGTCATCGCTGGCGACGCTGCTGGCACGATTTGAGGCCGAGCAGGGCGACACCGTGTCCGCGTTCGATCACCTCACTCTGGCGATCCGCAACTACCACGATTGCGGCGACACCACGACGTTCTGCGTCCCGCTGGCAATCCTCGCCGCTCTTTTCGACCGGCTCGGCCGCTACGAACCGGCGGCCACCGTCGCCGGCTTCGCCCTCAGTCCCCTCGCCGCAGCGACGGTCCCCGAAATCACCACCACGATCACCCACCTCCGCGATGTGCTCGGTGAGGCGACCTACGAATCGCTCGCCCGCAAGGGCGAGACGATGACCACCGCCGCCATCGCGACCTACGCCTACGACCAAATCGACCAGGCCCGAACAGAACTCGAACACCCATCGGTCTGAGGAGAATTCGGGCAGCAAGCCGAAGCGGTCAGATCAATCCCGTCGCGTCGAATATCCATGACGTATCGGCGGTCCCGAGATCCTCCAACCAGGTCGGCGGCGCATGCGCAGTCAAGCCGCCCATGTCCCAATAGTCCTTCCACAGCGTCACCTTGCCGTCTTCGACGCGGTGTACCGAAACGAATTGCAGCACAGCCGTTTCACCACTTTTCCAATTCCACGTCTCGGAATGCTCGTACATGACGTCGGAGCCGCTGGACACCAGAAGCCCATCGTGATTCTCGTAGCCCGCCAGCGGCTCGAGCCCGACTTTGAGTCGCTTGACGATGTCGTCGGGCCCTCGAGCGGCGAGGGTCGGCCCGACCGGCATGTCGACATAAATGCAGTCCGCGGACAAGAACATCTTCACGGCTTCCCAGTGCCGGCCCGATAAGGCCTGCCACAGTCCTAGCACTGCTTTCTCCACCGACACGTACCAAGCCTTTCAGAGCAACCCCCGTGCCGGTCGAGGATCAGCGGATCTTTACAGTCTGGCCAGGCGATCATGCGGGAGGGAGGTGGGGATGCCGACGTTGCGATCGCGACGCAGACGTATCCGCAAAACCAGTCCGTCGCCGTATTCGCCGTCGTGGGAGCCCAGGGCAGCGCAATACGGGGCGGGCATTCAGCACAACGTCGCGGTCCCGATGAGCGATGGCGTCGACTTACGGGTCGACATTCATTACCCCACCGAGCCGGATACCGGCCGGCCCGCCGCCGGGCCGTTCCCCGTGCTGCTGGCGATGACGCCGTACGGCAAGAAGGCCCCGCCGCCGGCCGCCCAACTCGGTGCCGGACCTACTCCGTATCTGATCAGGCGGGGCTACATCGAGGTGACCGTCGACGTCCGGGGGTGCGGCGTCTCCGACGGTTCCTTTGAGATGTTCGGCACTCGGCAAGCTCAGGACGGGGTTGAGCTGGTCGACTGGGCATCCAAGCTGCCCAACGCCAACGGGCGGGTCGGCATGTTCGGGTCGTCGTACCTGGCGATCAACCAGCTGTTCACCGCCGCCGCCGTCGGGCCGAATTCGGCGCTCAAGGCGATCTTTCCGGTGATGGCCGCGCGCGACTTTTACCGCGATGCGGCGGCGATGGGCGGGGCGCCCCACCTGCGCACGGTGCGGACCTACGGTGGGGTCTACCGGCTGCTCAACGTCGTCAACCCGGCATTGGAGGTGATCAATCGCGGCAAGCATCCGCGGCCACGAGCCGGTGGCGTTGCCGGTGTGCGCAAGCGCGGACGCGCTCAGCGCGGCTACTTCCGGCCGTTGATTGCCGATGCCATGGCTGGCGGCGACACAGCCTTCGACGAACAATTCTGGGATGCGCTGCGGCCCGCCACGGTGCTACCGAAGATCGTCGCCAACAAGGTGGCGGTCTTCCTCGTCGGCGGCTGGCATGACGCCTTCCAGCGCGGCGCTCCGCTGAATTACGCCGCGCTGCAGAACGCGTACGCGGGACGGGCCGACGAGCAGCCGATGCAGCCCGGCCAGCCGGTGTCCGAGCAACTGCGGTTGATGATGGGCCCCTGGTACCACGTCTCCGACTACGGCGGGCTGCATATCCACGCGTTACAGCTGCGCTGGTTCGACTACTGGCTGAACGACGACGCCGAGGCGGAGATCTCCGGGGCGCCGCTGACCTTTCAGCCCATCGGTAGCCCGCGGTGGTTTCACGCCCGCGAATATCCGCTTGCCGCGGCGACACCGACCCGGTTCTACCTCTCCGATGCCGGCCGACTCACCACCGACTGCGCATCTGAAACCTCCACGGCGACAGTCAAATACGTGGGGCGCGGTCCGGTTGCCGGCCGAAGCGTCGAGCAGTGGACGCTCGGGATGACCAGTTTCATCCGCACTCAGCGCGGCGGAAGCACCCGCTACGACCAGGACAACCGCCGAGTGCAGCGCGGCGCGCTCACGTACACCACCGAGGCCTTCGCCACGCCGACGTTGATCGCCGGGCCGATCACGCTGACCCTGCACGCGACCGCCGATACCACCGAATCGCTATGGGTCGCCCATATCGACGACGTCGCACCCGACGGCGCATGCCGACCGCTGACCCAGGGCGCGTTACTGGGCTCGCACCGCGCACTGGACCCGGAGCGCACCTGGTATCTGCAAGACGGCACGGTGCTCAAGCCGCATTCCATCAGCACCAAAGCGGCGGTCCAGCCCGTCGTTCCGGGCGAGCTCACTCGCTACGACATCGAGGTCTTCCCGACCGCCGCGCTGCTGGAGTCGGGTCACCGGCTGCGACTCACGGTGACCACGTTCGACTTCCCGTGCCTCGTCCCCACCGCGCCCGCGCGCCGCGCCCTGGCCGGCGGCACCTATCAACTTCACCAAGGCGGTCCCACTCCGTCGCATCTGCTGATTCCGACGGCCGACCCGAACAGCTTCGACTGACCCAGTGCGGCAGGGCGATCCGGGCAGAACGACAGTTTGTGGCGCATACTCGCGGTGATGACTTCACTACGGCAATACATCGCCGAGGAGATCGCCGCCGACCACGTCGACGGCTTGCTGACCAGGCGTGAAGCGTTCCGCCGGCTGGGGCTGCTCGGGTTGGGCGCCGGTGCTGCGGCCACGTTGATCGCGGCCTGCGACGACAGGCAAAGCCCACCCCTTCATTCGCAATCGGGCGAGGGGGTCGAGCCGCCGGGCGCGAAGCAGGCGCTGCCCACCGAGCCGATCACCTGGAACGGCCCACGTGGCGAACTGCAGGGCGCCTGGGCACAGGCCCACAATGCCCGTCGCGGGGTGCTGGTCATCCACGAGAACAAGGGGCTCAACGACTGGGTCCGGTCGGTCGCCGAACGCTTCGCCGGGGCCGGCTACTCGGCGCTGGCCATTGACCTGCTGTCCGAGGAAGGCGGCACTGGCCAGTTCGCCGACCCCGCCAAGGCCACCGCCGCACTGGCCGCCGCGCCGCAGGACCGGTTCATCGGGGACCTGAACTCCGGTGTCGAAGAACTACAGAACCGGGTTCCGGGCGGGAAAATCGCGGTGGCCGGTTTCTGTTTCGGCGGTGGGCTGGTGTGGCAACTGCTGGCCTCGCACACGGCGCGTCTGTCCGCTGCGGTGCCGTTCTACGGGCCACTTCCCGACAATCCCGACAATCCCGACTTCAGCGGCGACAAGGCAACTGCGGTGCTGGCGTTTTACGGAGCCTTGGACAAGCGCGTCACGGATTCGGAGCCGGCGGCCAAAGCCGCACTCGAGCGCGCCGGGCTGATCTACGACATCGTTGTCGAACCCGATGCCGACCATGCGTTCTTCAACAACACCGGCCCGCGCTACAACGCGACTGCCGCCGAGGATGCCTGGCGACGGGTGCTGGAATGGTTTGGCCGCTACCTGTCTTAACGGCATGATGCGTCCGTGACCAATCCGCCACCCGTCATCACGCTGAGCCAAGTCCTCGACACGCTCGACCTCGAACAGGTCAACGCGGAGTTCTTCGTCGGAAAACAGATCGACGAAATCGAGCACCACATCTCCGGTGGCCACATCGCGGCACAGGCGCTGATGGCAGCCAGTCGCACTGTGCCCGACCGCTTACCGCACAGCATGCACATGTATTTCCTCCGCCCCGGCGACGCTCGGCATCCAGTGGACTTCGAGGTCACCGCGCTGCATGACGGCGGCACCTTCTCAGCCCGGCGCGTGACCGCCCGCCAGTTCGGCTCGGTGTTGCTCGAAGGCATCGCGTCGTTCAGTAGGTCCGCTGAAAGCGCTGTCTACCAGCAACTTCCACCAGATCTACCGGATCCTGAATCCGTGCCGACCTTCGCCGAGCAACACAGCGACTACGCCGATGAACGCGGCGGCTGGTGGGTGCGCGAGCAGCCGATCGACTGGCGGTACATGGATCCGTCGGCCAGGCTGGCTTCCGACATGGCCGAGCGGCCGCCTGCCCGCATCCGAATGTGGTGGCGTCCCAATGGTATTGCCCCTGTCGACCCGGTGGTCGCCGACTGCCTGGCCGCCTTCGTCGCGGGACGCACGCTGCTCGAGTCGGCGATGATCGCCCACCGCACGACTCCATTGGGACCGGGCTTCTCAGCCCTGATGGATTTAGCGGTGTGGTTTCACCACCCGCCAGACCTATCGGATTGGATACTCTACGAACAACATTCACCCAGCGGCATCGGCGGCCGCGGGTTGGCGCAGGGCACCATGTTCAACCGCACCGGCCAACTGGTGTGCACGATGACGCTGGAGTGTTACTTCGGCGGTAAATCCCGCGATTAGCGGGCGGCCATCGACCGGGCCGGACCCAACGCGACCGGCAGCGTTAACCACCCGTGCAGAACCCGGGTGTCACGGCGACTGCCCGCGCCGGCGGAGCGCACATCGGGAAAGCGTTCGAAGAACGACCGCAACCCTACTTCGCCCTCGGTGCGGGCCAAAGCCGCGCCCAGGCAGAAGTGCCTGCCACCGGAGAACGCCAGATGCTTGCCGGCGTTCTCACGCTCGATGTCGAACGTGTTCGGGTCGGCGAACACCGCCGGATCGCGGTTGGCGGCGGCGATATAGACCACGACCATTTCGCCCTGGCTGACCGGGTGGCCCGCTATCTCGGTGTCGTTCAGCGCTATCCGGGCGGTGAGTTGTACGGGCGATTCGAGCCGCAGGATTTCTTCGACTGCGTTGGGCCACAGCTCCGGACGCTGACTGAGCGTGGGCAGATGCACTGGATTGTCAAGCAGCATGCGAATCCCGTTGCCCAGAAGGTTAACCGTGGTCTCGAAACCGGCAGCCAACACTAGACCGGCAACCGCTCGAAGCTCGTCGTTATCGAGATACGTTTCCCGCGAACCGCTTTCAGCTTTCTGAATCAGCTGGCTCATCAGATCGTCGCCGGGAGTGCGCCGCAGCTGCGCCAGATGGCTATCCAGCCAGAAGTTGAATCCGGCGATCCCGCGCTGCACGCGACGGTACTGCGGCCAGGGCAGCCCGAAATCCAGACTGGGCGCGGCGAGCTCACCGAATTCGAGGATGCGTTGACGATCGTTCTCCGGCACGCCCAAGATGTCGCTGATGATCGCCACTGGAAGCTGGGCACAGTAACGGTCGACGATGTCGACGACACCGGGCTCGCGAGAAAGCTGCTCCAGCAACGATTCCGCGGTCTGCTCGACCCCGTCCCGCAACGCGGACACCGCGCGGTGGGTGAACACCGACGAGACTGTCTTGCGATAGCGGGTGTGGTCCGGTGGCTCCACGGCTAGCAACGACGGCGGACGCAGCGGATGCAACAGATCGTCGCGAACACGACTCTCGAGCCACCGCAACGGCGCGGGAAGGTTCGATCCGATCGCAAGCACCCGAAAGTCGTCGGATCGGAGCAGTTCGTGTCCGATCGCATGCTCTGCGGTGATGTAGCCGATCCGGGATCGCACCAACGGCCCGCGCGAGCGCACCTCCTCGTAGAAAGGCACCGGATCGGCTTTCACGGTCGGATCGGCGATCAACCGGGCTTGCAGGTCGCCGCGTCGAGCCCCGATCGAGGCGCCACCACGCACGAAACCGTGCAGCGCCAGCCAGTGCAACCTCTGCTTCAGTGCGATAGCCACGGATCGAGCCCTCCACATCGTCGCGCAATGCTATGGCAAGCCTACGGCTCTTTGCGGAGGTCGGCAGTCAGCCGAGTTCCCAGTTCATGTTTTTCGCGAATGTCAGCGCGTCGTCGCTGGCGTTGCCCAATGTGTAACTGCGCTGGACGTACTCGCGCACCATCGGCAGAAAGTTCATCGGGTTGTAGGCGTCTTCCTCGTAACTCCACAAATCGTCGCCGCCGTATTTCATGACCGACAGATTGGCCGCCTGGTGGATGCTCCCGTCGCCGGGATCGCGCATGCGGTTCTGGAACTCGCAGAACACCCAACCTCGATCGACGTCGATGGAGTGCCAAGACGTCGGATAGAAGGGCATCTCGCTGCCGGGAAAGACGTTCATCGTCGAGACGATCCAGTCGCGGATCTGCTCGCGACCGTGCATCGTTCCGTAGGTGTGCTCGACGTAGGTTGCGTCCTTTGTGAATTGGTCGGCGAACCGTGACCAATCCCAACTCGAACCGATCTCTACAACGACTTGCTTATGGCGCTCGAAGGCCGATTCGATCTCCTCGCGCGACCACTGCCCATTCACGCTTCGGCCACATCCTTGATGCGATGCAAAGTCTTGGTCATATCCCTGACGTTTCGTCGTTGACGCAGGAAGCCGCCGAATACCCAGTAATAGAGGCCGACCAGCGGCGAGGAGGTCATCCGGAATGATTCGGTGACATCGGTACCGTCACCAGCCGCCGCCAGCCGGTAGTGCCAGTTGTTGACCGCTCGGTCGCCCACGAGCACCTCGAAGCCGAATTCTCGACCGGGCTCGCATGCCGTGACGCGACAGACCGTCCAATACACCGGGCCGATCTCGTTTCGCTTGACGTGGCCGCGGAACCGCGCGCCGAGCGCGGGCCCGTTGGCGCCATCCAGCCATTCGGCTTCGAACACTTCGGGGGAGTACCGGCCGATGTGGCGGACATCGGTGATCAGGTCCCAGATCTGGTCCGCCGGTGCGGCCATGTGAACTGTCGCAGAGCCCTGCATGGGCCGATCCAAGCATGCTCGCGTGCAGTCGGTGAGCGGAAATGCGGATGTTGACGCCAGTCCGGCATTGTGTGCCACGCGAAATACGCAAAACGCCCACGGGTCGCCACCAAAATGGGTGGCGGGGCAAATGTCGGAAATTGCGCTGTCGTGTTCGACTCCCGGCGATGCGCTGCCCGGATCGTCCCGGTGGGGCCAACCTTGTCCAGACGATGGATCCGCGCTAGCGTTTCGACGTCTCCAATCGCGATTTCGGACGGAGTGATCATCATCGACGATTCCTTCCACAGCACAAAGCGGTCCAAGAACAACGGTGGACTGGATGACGGCGAGGCGCCTGTCATTGTCAGCTTGGTCGAGGCGGCGATGCAGATGTTCTCCGCAGCCATCGACGCCTTGCCCGACACCAGCGATCCAGAGTTCTCCGGACGTGCCAACGTGATCCTCTCCGGCCTACGGAAGCTGCAGACGGCACTCACCACGGCGGCGTCTCGCGGTCGTGCGACACCGTCAGTCATCGTGTCCCTCAGCGGAGTTCGGACACGCTATGACGCCCTGATGGCGATGGCGTCCGAAGCGCCCGGCGCGACGTTGGGCCAACAGCTCTATGTCGTACGGCGGCGAGCGAAGCTCTCGGCGCAGGAAACCGCCAACGGCGCGGGACTGACACCCGAACTGCTGGACGCCATCGAGGCCGAGGAGATTCCGACCGACGACGAGGCGGCCCGGATCAAAGAACTCCTCGCGGCGCTCGGGGGCTGACGCCGCCACGACGGTTCGCCCAGTGCGTGTCCACCCGTGACTGACGTCGGCGACTCGTCGGCGGGCTTACGTTCGCCGGCAGCGCGGGCACTGATCGCCGTCACCGTGTCGACTGCCGTCGTAGTCGGCGCGGCTTTCTTTGTGATAGATCGGCTGCACTCGTCTGCGGCCAACGCTGTGGAGCACCCGGGTCCCGCCGCCACCGAGGCGCAGACCGAGACCGAAGTCGTCGAACAGGCGAAAGACTTCGTCGCGATCGCAGGACTTCAGCAGCCAACGGCGGGCTACCTGTTGATGTCGTGCAAGGACCGCGACAATCCGCCGTATCAGGGTGCTGTTTACCTGGATTTTCTGCTACCAGCCGACACCACCGCCGACCAGTATTTCCGTACCGTCTCGGCTGCCATGGCGGCCCACGGATGGCGGGAGGGTTTGCCACCCAACCAGCACATGTTCGGCAGGAATCTGTCGAAGGACGGCGTCAACGCGGTTCTCTATCCGGATCGCGACTCGTCGACGCACGGTGTTGCGCGTATCTACGGCCGGTGCCACGACATGAACAGTCCCCGCGGCGGGTCCGGATGGATCGATGTCACCGACCGACTGCACTGAATAGGCCAATCACCGAAAACCGGGCTTGACGGATTCCCGTCAAGCCCGGTTTTGCTCGGAGGTCTCAGCCAGCGTGAGCGCCTAGCGCACCCTGCAAGTCACCCTTCATGGCGTTCAGCTGGGCTCCCCAGTATTCCCAGCTGTGCGTGCCGTAGGCCGGGAAGTTGAACACGGCGTTGTGGCCGCCCGCGGCGTTGTAGGCATCTTGGAACTTCCTGTTCCCGCCGATCATGAAATTGCTCTCGAGGAACGTGGCCGGCAAGTTGGCACCGCCCAGTTCGTTCGGAGTCCCGTTGCCGCAGTACACCCAGAGCCGGGTGTTATTGGCGACGAGTTTGTCGACGTTGAGCGTGGGGTCGTTGCGTACCCATGCCGGGTCGCCGTCTGGCCCCCACATGTCGCTGGGCTTGTAGCCGCCGGCATCACCCATCGCCAGGCCTATCGGGCCCTTCCCGGTGGACGGGCTGAGGTAGCCCGACAGCGAACCGGCGTAGATGAACTGCCCCGGGTGGTAGATCGCCAGGTTCATTGAAGATGCACCGGCCATCGAGATACCGACCGCCGCACTGCCGTTCGCCTTGACGCTCTTCTGCGAGGCCAGGTATCCGGGCAGCTCGCTGGTCAGGAAGGTTTCCCACTTGTATGTCGAGCAGCCGGCCTTGCCGCAGGCCGGGCTGTACCAGTCGGTGTAGAAGCTGGACTGTCCGCCGACCGGCATCACGATCGACAGCCCGGACTGGTAGTACCACTCGAACGCGGGCGTGTTGATGTCCCAGCCGTTGTAGTCGTCCTGCGCCCGCAAACCATCCAGCAGATACACGGCCGGCGAGCCGTTACCCCCGGTCTGGAACTGGACTTTGATGCTGCGGCCCATCGAGCCCGACGGCACCTGCAGGTACTCGACCGGAAGTCCGGGCCGGGAGAACGCCCCCGCCGTCGGCGCCCCGCTGGTGAGGCCGATCAGGCCCGGTAGTGCGGTGGCAGCAATAGCGGCGACTGTCAGCCGCCGCATCCACCTACGCATCTTGTTACTTCCGTATGCCATGCCTCGGGCCCCTTCGTCAGGCGTCGCGCGTTACCGCAAAACTTACCGTGCGGTCGTTCATATGTCGATCAAGACGCAAATGTGTCTCGATTTCGCGTCGACCGCTGCTACCTGCACGAAGCCTGTGCTAGGCACGCTAAATGCCTATTCGTGGCAACATTTTGCGGCCGCGCGTGATTGCACAGGTGTTGATCCCCGGTCGCATTTCGCGGCCACGACCGCGTAGGCTCGCCCGGGGTAAGACCGACGAGATCACGCTGTCCCGGTCCTTCCGCCGCTCGCGAACCAACGCATTGACTCCGCTGGTCGCTGGTTGCGGCGCTCGGGCATTGGGCCGCGATTGAGGTGCAGATTTGGATACCGTACTTGGGCTGTCGCTGACATCGACGTCGGTCGGCTGGGTCCTGGTGGAGGGCCGTGACGCCGACGGAACCACCCTTGATCATGACGAATTCGACGTGCTCCGCACTGCTGGGGTGCAGGCGGTTCACACCTCGGAACAAGCGAGCGCGGCCGTGCTGGAGGCGCAGGCCTCAGCCGCCCGTTGCGAGCAGCGACTTCGCGTTGTCGGCGTGACCTGGAGCGACGATGCGGCCGCGGAGGCGGCGTTGCTTCTCGAGTCGCTGACCGACGCCGGTTTCGACAATATTGTCCCGGTCCGGTTTCATGATGCGTGCGACATGCTGGCCCGGGCGATCGCCCCGGTGGTCGGCTATGACAAGGCCGCCGTGTGCGTGTTGGACGGCGAATCGACGATCGTCGTGATGGTCGACGATGACGACGGTGAGCCGCAGACGGCCATCAAGCAGCTATCCGGTGGGCCCGGTCGTCTCGTCGAATGGTTGAGCGCTCTCTTCGACCGCAGCTCCTGGCAACCGGGTGGAGTCGTGATCGTCGGCGCCGAACACGACCTCGACGCGTTGTCGGCGCGGCTTGAGAAAATCGCTCCGGTCCCGGTTATCACCCAGCCGGGCGCCGAGTTGGCCCTGTCACGGGGAGCTGCGCTGGCGTCGGCGCAGAGCACCGAATTCACCGACGCCGAGATGTTGCAGAGGGTGAACGGCTGGCGACATGACCAAGAAGCCACCCGGCAGGCCGCGTATGCCGGAGCGGTGGCGATGCTGGGTGCCGGTGCGGCCACGTTCGTGGCATCGCTGTCGCTCGCGCTGGGTCCACACCTGGTGCCGATCCATGCACCCGACCCGATCAGGCCGGTAGCTCACTGGGCAGCGCCCGCGCCTGTCGCCGAGGCCCCGGCTCTGCGGCCGGCCCCGGTTGAAAAGCCGGCAGCGCGGCCGGCCCCGCAGCCTGCACCGGCGCACGAACCGGCTGTTCAGCAGCAGCCCGTCCTCGCTCAGGCGCCAGTCGACGTACCTGCCGCCGCAACGGTTCCGCCCCCCGCGGCGCCACCACCGGTGGCGCCCCCGCCGCCGCAGGATCCACCCGACCCGCACCCACGGCTGACGAAGCTGCTGGAACACCTGCACGGGCAAGCACCCGACCAACAGCCTCCGCCACCCGGAGCGCCGTCGCCCTAGCGGGCAGGCCCGCAGCGTTAATCCGGGTGGTCGCTGGCGATTTCAGCCGCGGTCGTCAATGCGGCGAGGTGCTGGTCGACTGTCGCGAGACCAGCACCCATCGTGTTGATCGAGGTGTGGGAGGCACCCGCTTCCGCCCAGATACGTAAGCCGTCGGCGAGGTCCTCGACGCTGCCGTTCCACGACACCTGGCCCTGCATGCCGATCTGACCAGGGTCTCGACCGGCTTCGGTCGCGGCCCGCGCGACCTGCTGACGTGCTTGTTCGAGTTTCGGCCCGGGACCCACCATCGGAAACCAGCCGTCGCCGAGTCGGCCGGCGCGTCGCAACGCGGGCGGCGACGACGCCCCGAACCACACCGGTATCGGCCGCTGTACCGGCAGTGGCGCCAGCCCGGCCCCGGTCACCTGGTGATAGCTGCCGCGGTAGGTGACACTCGGCTCGACCCACAGCTTGCGCATTAACTCGACCTGCTCGTCGCAGCGTTTACCCCGGGTCGAAAAGTCTTCTCCCAGAGCCTCATACTCGACCGCGTTCCAGCCCAGACCCACTCCCAGGCGCAGCCGACCACCGCTTAGGAGGTCCACTTCGGCCGCCTGCTTGGCGACCAGAACCGTCTGACGCTGCGGCAGGATCACCACGCCGGTGACCAACTCCAGGGAGGTGGTCACCGCAGCGAGGTAACCGAACGTCACCAACGGCTCGTGGAACGTGTTGTGCAGGTCGTACGGACCGTCCCAGCCGGTGTGGACATCCGGGTCGGCGCCAACGATGTGGTCGTAGGCGAGTAGATGGGCAAACCCAAGCCCCTCGACGTGCTCGGCGTAGGCCCGGACGGCACCCGCGTCGCCACCAATCTCGGTCTGCGGGAACACCACTCCGATCCGCATCGTCACTCCATCCGCCAGAATTGTTTGGCGCACTGCGCGGTGAACGACACAGTGACGTCGTCAGCGACTTTCAAGGCACCCAGGAGCTGCGAGTACGGCTTGACGCCGAATTCGGATTGCCGGACCGTGGTCTCGCTGGACAGCCGCCAATTGTCATCCAGGTCATCGGTGCGCACGTCCACCGTCTGTGGTCGTGTCTCGCCGTGAATGGTCAGGACTCCGGCCAACCGGTAGCCGTCGTCGGTCTGGTCAATAGTGTTGGCAACGAATGTGATTCGCGGGAACCGCTTCGCCTCAAGCGAACGCAGAGCGTTGCTGCGCACTACGATCTTCTCCGGCGCGGACAGCGGCGTGACGCCGCCCTCACCGCGAACAACTTCCAGCGAACCGACCTCGACGGTCAATTCCGCGCTCACCGGCTTGTCGGCATCCCACCGCGTCGTCGCCCGCCAGCGCCGCATCGCGAGTGTCAGTCGATGTCCCATCGCCGCCGCGGGACCGCCGACACCGGTGCGGATCAGCAGCTCACCGTCGGAGCCGTCGAGGCTCCACGCTGCACTGTCGCCCTGAGTCAAACCGTTAAAACGGTGCGGTAGTGCGCCCGGCCTTGTTCCAGCGCCGCATAGCCTTCGGCGGCCTGCGCCAGCGGCAACTCTTCGATCCAGGCGCGCACCCCGGTCTGCACCGCGAATTGCATCGTGTCTTCGATCTCGCTGGCGGTCCCGGACGGATGGCCGACGATGCTGAGCCCGGGTGTGATCAGTTGCAGCGGGCTGATCGGGAGCGGCTCGGGGGTGACCCCGATGGTGATGAGTTCACCCCGCGGTTGCAGGCCGCCGACCGTCGCGGCCATGGCCTTCGACGCTCCCGCAGTGCCCAGCACGACAGCAACCCCGCCGAGGTCATTCAATGCCTCGGAGACGTCGCCGTCGGTGGCGTCTATATAGTGATGTGCGCCCAGCTTGATCGCATCGTCCTTTTTGGCGGTGCCGCGGTTGATCGCGATCGTCTCGAAACCCATTGCCCGGGAGAACTGGATCCCGAGGTGGCCGAGTCCGCCGACGCCGAGGATCGCAACCCGATCACCCGGCAACGCGTTGGTGTGAAGCAGCGCGTTGTAGGTTGTCACGCCGGCGCACCCCATCGGAGCGGCTTCCGCGTCGGAGAGTTCCGCGGGTATCCGGGCCAGGGCGGTGGCCGGCGCCGTCACCGATTCGGCGTAGCCGCCGGGGTAGTGCCAGCTCGGTACCTTCCCGTTCACGCAGTGGATGAACAGTCCCTTGCGACACTGTTTGCAGTGGTTGCAGTTGCCACCGAACCAGCCGACGGCGACGCGGTCACCGACCGCGAATTCATCAACGCCCGGGCCGATTTCGGCAATCTTGCCGGCGATTTCATGCCCGAGGGTCAGCGGCCAGGACAGGCCGGGGAAGTCGCCGGCAACAAAGTGGGCGTCGGTGCCACAGATGCCGCAGGCGCCAACGCTGATGCGCACTTCGCCGTGTTCCGGCGACCTTGTCTCGACATCTGCGAGCTCCAGCGCGGCCCCCGCGGACTTTACCTGAACTGCTTTATGTGACGACATAGCCGTAGCCTAATGCGCGACAGGGCATTTCGCTGCGCCATCGCTGTGGTAGTCGACCTGCCAGTGCTTGATGCCGTTGAGCCAGCCCGAGCGCAGGCGTTCGGGTGTCCCGATCGACTCCAGGTTGGGCATGGCGTCGGCAATGGCGTTGAACATCAGGTCGATCGTCATCCGCGCGAGGTTGGCTCCGATGCAGTAATGCGCACCGGTGCCGCCGAAGCCCACATGCGGGTTGGGGTCGCGCAAGATGTTGAAGGCGAATGGGTCGTCGAACACGTCCTCATCGAAATTGGCTGAGCGGTAAACCATTACGACGCGCTGACCCTTCTTGATCTGAACACCGGACAGTTCGTAGTCCTCGAGCGCGGTCCGCTGGAACGACGTAACCGGGGTGGCCCATCGAACGATCTCGTCAGCGGCGGTGGCAGGGCGCTCCTTTTTGTACAACTCCCACTGATCGGGAAAATCAGTGAAGGCCATCATGCCCTGGGTGATCGAGTTGCGAGTGGTCTCGTTACCTGCGACCGCGAGCAGGATGACGAAGAACCCGAACTCGTCGTCGGAGAGCTTGTGGCCGTCGACATCGGCCTCGATCAGCTTGGTGACGATGTCGGGGCCCGGGTTTGCGGCGCGATCGGCGGCCATTTGCATGGCGTACATGATCAATTCGACGGAGGCCGTGATGCCGTCGTTGTCTTCGAATTCGGGGTCCTGATCGCCGACCATCTGGTTCGACCAGTGGAACAGCTTCATCCGGTCTTCCTGCGGCACACCGAGCAGCCCGGCGATGGCCTGCAACGGGAGCTCGCACGACACCTGTTCGACGAAGTCGCCAGATCCCTGAGCTGCCGCGTTTTCCACAATCTGTCGGGCACCTTCGCGGAGGTCGTCGCGAAGACGCTCGACCGCCCGAGGTGTGAAGCCGCGGGAGATGATCTTGCGCAAATGAGTGTGCTGTGGCGCATCCATGTTGAGCATGACGAACTTGCCCCGTTCGATCTGCTCGTCGACCGTGCCGTCTTTGTAGCGCGGCAGCGCCGTCTTCTGCAGGCTGGAGAAGACGTCGCTGCGCAGCGAAATCTCCTTGACGTCCTTGTGTTTGGACACCACCCAGAAGCCGCCGTCGTCGAACCCGCCTGCCCCCATCGGCTGCTCGTTCCACCAGATCGGCGCCGTCCGCCGCAGCTCGGCCAGTTCTTCAACCGGTAGGCGCTCGGCGTGGACGTCGGGGTCGGTGAAATCGAATCCGGGCGGAAGATTCGGAGTCGGCATCAGTGGCACTCCTATGAAATTGGCTTGGATATGACGGGTTCTGGCCCAGTAAAGCACCGCGACACCGGAGATGGAACGGCTTCTCGACGGATTGCCGGAGATGGATTGGAACGTGTTCTCGCACTCGGCTGCGATGAGTTTCGGTTCGGTCCGTGGTCTGGGATCTAGTGCTAGACGGGGCGGCCCGCGGTGGGCGAAATCATGGGCGCTACGGAGGCACTGGTTCGGCCGTCGTACCTGGCAGGCGATGGCCGCCGCCTGGCCCGACCGGGCGGGGGACCCGTTCGCCGACCGGATGAACGAGATCGGAAACTACGTGGCGTCGCGGACGCTCTCGGCCCGCGCACTCGAGCTCGTTTCGGCAGCGACGACCCCTACCGGCGTCCTGATCTGCACTTACCGTCCGGTCGACCGCTGACCTAGCTCTGCATGCCACCGTGCGAAACCACCTTGTAGCACGGCCGGCACTGACTATGCTTGCCCCGAGGTCATCGGGCTCGGGGAATCGCCCTGGTTCGGGAACATCGAAGGTGGGTCATGATTCGCAAACTGCTCATCGCGTCAGCGATTATCGGTGCAGCTGTCGGCTTGGCCCCGGCTGCTATTGCCGACCCAGGGCCCTACGACGGCGATGTGCCGGGCATGAACTACGACGCGTCGCTAGGTGCACCGTGCGACAACTACGAGCGGTTTATCTTCGGACGTGGCCCGAGTGGTCAGGCCGAAGCCTGCCACTTCATCATCAACCAGCTCCCGGCTGCGCAGTCGGGATTCTGGGTGATCACCTATCCGCTTTACGGAGTTCAGCAGGTCGGCGCCAAGTGCGACAACCCACGCGGTTCATCCGCCCAGTCGCCCGATGGCCTTCCGATGATGTGCACGCAACACGGTTGGCAGGTCGGACAATTGACCGGCGGGGGATTCCCGAACGGTATTGGCGGAGGCTTCCCGTCGGACACCGGCCAGACCGGCTGACGAAACAAATCAGGAGACTGCCATGGGCTTCACACCGAAAGACGCCATCGACGCCGCCAGGGACATCGTGACGAACGCTGTCGAGCGGTCATCGGACATCGTCGAAGACGCCGGCCACATCATCAGAGGTGACATCGCCGGCGGCACCGGCGACATCGTCCACAACTCGCTGGACATCGCGACCTACGCCTTCGAGCGAACCAAGGAAGTCTTCAGCGGCAACGCCGACGAAGACTGATCAGACGGCGGCCGCGGCGTTCAGCTCGTCGAGCCGGTTCGTCGCCTCCAGGTATTCCTGCACCCAGCGTTCGATGACGGTCGACGTCTTCTCCACCTTGGAGAACTGCCCGACGACCTGACCGACCGGGTTGAACGCCACATCGACGGATTCGTTGGGGAACCTGTTCGTCGCCCGAACCGCCATGCCGGAAACCATGTACTGCAAAGGCATTCCGAGCGGCTTCGGGTTGTCCGGCGCCTCCCAGGCCTCGGTCCAGTCGTTGCGCAGCATCCGGGCCGGCTTGCCGGTGAACGAGCGGCTCCGCACGGTGTCGCGGCTGCCGGCCTTGACGTACGCGGCCTGCTGAACCGGGGTGTTCGAGGACTCCTCAACCATCAACCACTGCGAGCCGGTCCACGCGCCTTGGCACCCCAGCGCCAGGGCCGCGGCGATCTGCTGGCCGCTGCCAATGCCACCCGCGCCAAGGACCGGAACCGGAGCCACCTCCTTGACGACCTGGGGCCACAGCACAACTGAGCCCACCTCGCCGCAGTGCCCGCCGGCCTCGCCGCCCTGGGCGATGATGATGTCGACGCCCGCGTCGGCGTGCTTGCGGGCCTGCGACGGAGAACCGCATAGCGCGGCAACTTTGAGCCCGGCGTCGTGGATGTGCTTGATCATCTCCGCCGGCGGCGTGCCGAGCGCGTTCGCGATCATCTTCACTTTCGGGTGCTTGAGCGCCACCTCGACCTGGGGCGTGGCTGTCGCCTCGGTCCAACCGAGCAGTTGCAGGCTGTCGTCGTCGCTGTCCTCGATCGGCACGCCGTGATCGGCAAGGATCTTCTTACCGAAATCGAGGTGCTCCTGGGGCACCATCTTGCGCAGTGTCTCGGCCAGCTCTTCCGCGGACAGGTGCGAATCCATGCCCTCGTACTTGTTGGGGATCACGATGTCGACCCCGTACGGGTGATCGCCGATGTTCTCGTCGATCCACTTAAGCTCGATCTCGAGCTGTTCGGGAGTGAAGCCGACCGCACCCAGCACGCCGAACCCGCCGGCCTTGCTCACTGCGACGACGACATCGCGGCAGTGCGTGAACGCGAAAATCGGAAACTCGATGCCGAGTTCGTCGCAAATGGGAGTATGCATGCCTGATCCTTACCTGGTTGCTTACAGCGGCGTAGGCGAACTGGAACGTGTTCTAGTTTAGTACGGATTCCGCCGGCTGTAACAACCCGGGGGAATACGCTTCGCGTGGACCGTTCAGAACACGGCGTCGTGGACCACCCACAGCACCAGAAAAACCAACATGCAGCCCGCGCACGCCAGATGGTCGCGCCAGATAGACCGCGCCAAGGCGGTTTGGGCGCCTGGGCTGCATGAACGGCTGCCGAGTCGGACGGCATTAGGGACCGTATGCGTCGCGGCCAGCAGAATCGGCGTGGCCGCCAGCAGAGTCGACACCGCCACCAGCCAGCCCGGGTCATGCCCCCGGACCGCCCGGAATCCCAACCCGCCCAGTAGCACCAGCATGACCACGGCGATGAGGTGGCTCATCGGCCGCGATTCGGTGACCGCGCGCCGGTAGTAGCGCGCGATGGAATCCAGCACCGACTCAGGCAGTTCACCGCCGGGATACCTGTCTGCCAGGACCTGAGCATCGAACATGAGGTCCATCCACAGCACGGCAAAGAGGAACCCGCTGCATGCGGTCAGTAGGGAGGTGGTAGCGCTCATCGCTTGATTGTTTCCCAGTTCACGATCGACGGTGGAACAAGTTCTAATTTCATGACCGGCTGCGGTAGCGTGACGCGGCATGGGACGCGTGGACGGAAAAGTTGCAGTGATCAGCGGCGGCGCTCGGGGGATGGGCGCTGCCCACGCCCGGGCTCTGATCGGCGAGGGCGGCAAGGTCGTCATCGGTGACATCCTCGACGATGAGGGCAAGGCGCTTGTCGATGAGCTTGGCGACGCCGCGCGCTACGTCCACCTCGATGTCACCCAGCCCGCCGAGTGGGACGCGGCGGTGTCCACCGCGGTCAACGACTTCGGCAAGCTCAACGTGTTGGTCAACAACGCCGGCATCGTCGCGGCGGGTCAGCTGGGACAGTTCAACGTGGACAAGTGGAACAACGTCATTGACGTCAACCTGACCGGCACGTTCCACGGCATCCAGGCCGCGGTCGAGCCGATGAAGGCCGCGGGCGGCGGCTCCATCATCAACGTGTCGTCGATCGAGGGTCTGCGCGCCGCGGTGATGGTGCACCCGTACGTCGCCTCCAAGTGGGCGGTACGCGGGCTGACCAAATCCGCCGCCCTGGAGTTGGCGTCGCAGAACATCCGGGTGAACTCCATCCACCCCGGCTTCATCCGCACCCCGATGACCAAGTACTTCCCGGACGACGCGGTCACCGTCCCGCTGGGCCGCCCCGGCGTTCCCGAGGAGGTCGCCACCTTCGTGGTGTTCCTGGCCAGCGACGAATCCTCGTACGCGACCGGTGCCGAGTTCGTGATGGACGGCGGGCTGGTCAACGACGTCCCGCACCGGTTCTAACCGCTAGCGGCACTTCGCGATAACGCGCTCGGCGAACCGCTCGATGGCGCCGCGGCAGCCGTCGCGATCGTTCGGCCCGACGTCTTCACCCATCCACGGCGCGCACATCACCGCGGTGATGCCGAGGTCTTCGGCGCGCCGGTAGAGATCGGCCGATGGCATCTCGAGCAATGCCAGCATGATGTCGAACGGCTCGCCGCCACGCCCGTACTCACGCCGCCACGCCGTCAGCTTCTGCACGTAATGGACCGCGTCATCCCAGGCGTACGCCGTACCCACCCACCCGTCGCACAGCCGCGCGGCGCGGCGCAGTGCCACCTCCGACTCGCCGCCGCACAGGATCGGTACCGGCGCCGGTGGGTGAGGCTCGAGCATCAACTCGGGGACCTCGTAGTAGCGACCACTCCACGACACCCAACCGCCCCGCCACAGCGCCCGCAGAGCCGGGATCATTTCGTCGAGCCGCTTTCCGCGGGTGCTGTAGTCCTGCCCCAGCAAGTCGAATTCCTCGCGCATCCAGCCGGCGCCGACAGCCAGTGATACCCGACCGCCGGAAATGACCGACGCGGTGGCCACCTGTTTGGCCACCTCCACCAGCGGGCGGGAGGGGGCGACGTAAATGGCGTTCGAGAACCGCAACTGCCGAGTGATCGACGACATCGCGCCGATCATGATCCACGAGTCCGGCCAGGCAGTCTCCGGCGGCCACGGCGGACGTCCAGCCGGTGACGGGTAGGGCGACGTCAAGTTGCGCGGGTAAATCAGATGGTCGGCGCAGATGACGCCGTCATATCCCGCTTCGTCGAGCATGCGCGCAATCGCCAGCGCATCGCTGGTCTCCATAAACGGTGTGCCAGACCAGAACTGCATTAGGTGCCTTTCCGGATCATTGACCTGACCCGCATGCGGGCGCCCGGGCCGGTCACGCGAAGCACCGGCCAACCATGCCGGGCGGCCACCGCGGCCAGGCGTGGTCGGGGGTTGACCGGTCGGGGATGACCGACCAACGCCATCAGCGCCGCATCCTCGTCGCCGTCGGCATAGAAGTAACTGTCATCCAGCGCCATCGTGTTGTCAGCGCAAAAGCTCTGTGCTGCAGATGCTTTCGTTGGCCCCCACACGATGGGACGGACAACATTGCCGGTCAGCCGACCCTGGTCGTCGACCGCGAAGTGATTGCACAGGACATGGGTGATGCCCAGGAAACGGGCTACGGGCTGAGCATGGATGGTCAGCGCCGACGAGCACAGCGCCACGGTGTGGCCCCGCGCCTGATGCGCGTGCACGATCGATCGCATGACCGGGAAGACCCGTGAGGCGATCCGGTCGGCGAACAGCCATTCGCCGATTGCCTCCAGTTCCGCGAGGGATTCACCGCGCAGGTAGCCGGCGCCTCGCACGACCAGGCGCCCGAACTCCATGCGGCCGAACCGATATCGCATCATCGCCTCGGCGACACCGAGAACTTCCCCGATTCCGGCCTGACGGCGCCGGATCCGGTCACCGGCATGCGCGGTGGCCGTGAACCCGGCGACCAGGGTGCCGTCCAGGTCGAAGAACGCGCCCACCTCCGGGCCCACCGGACTGGCGGCGATCTCTGCAAGGGCGGCCGACGCCGACTGCGGATCCTCGAAGGGCACGTCGTAGTACTTTAAGTTCCTTTTCGAAATTCCGGGCGCAAGCACCCAGAACGCGCTAGGAACAGGATGGTGGATTTCGAACTCGACGCAGCCCAGGAAGCCTGGTTGGCCCAGGTGCGCGCCTTTCTCACCGAGAACGTCACGCCCGCGCTGCGCTCCGAACTGGCCGAGCACGGCCAGGAGATGCCCGACGGGGAAGTTGCGGCATTCCGCCGCAGGATCGGTGAGCGGGGCTGGTTCGGGCTGAACTGGCCGTCGGAATACGGCGGCTTGGGACTCGGCGCCGTTTACCAGCACCTGCTGATGCGCGAGTTCGAGTATTGGGGCGTTCCGGGTCCGGATCTCACGGTGACATCGGTCGCGCCGATGATCATGCGACACGGCACCGAACAGAACAAGCTCGAATTCCTTCCGCCGATCGCGCGCGGAGAATTGATCTGCGCGGTGGGCTACTCGGAACCCGAAGCGGGCACCGATCTGGCCAATTTACGCACCCGGGCGGTGCAAGACGGCGACGAATGGGTCATCACCGGATCCAAGATCTGGAACAGCGTCGGAAACCGTGCGACGCATGAATGGCTCTGTGTGCGAACGGATCCCGCGGCGCCGCGACATCGGGGCATCTCGGTGATCATGGTGCCCACCGATCTGCCGGGGATACAAATCCGGCCGCTCTACGCATGGTCGGGGTATCGCACCAACGAGGCGTTCTTCGACGAGGTCCGGGTTCCCGTCGGCAACTTGATCGGGGAACTCAATCGAGGCTGGACCTACATCACCGGCGCGCTGGATCTGGAGCGAGGCGCGCTGACCAATGCGGGAGATCTGCGCCGCGCACTCGACGAGCTGACCGAGCTGGCCGGCCGGCCGGGCCGGGACGGCTCGGTGCCCCTGCAGGTCTCCAGCTTCCGCCGCCGCCTCGCTCAGGCTGAAGCAGATGTCGAAGCGGCCATGCTGATGGGGTACCAAGCAGCCTCGTTGCTGGACAGCGGAGTGATCCCCACCGTGGAGGTCAGCGTCGAGAAAGTGTTCAGCAGCGAATTGCGCCAGCGGATCGCCGACTTGGCCATCGACCTGCTCGGTCCCGACGGCCTGTTGGCCTACCGCAGTCCCGGCGCGCCCGACGACGGGAAGTTCGAACGGCTCTACCGGGTGTCGCCGCTGATGCGCTTCGGCGGCGGCGCCAACGAGGTGCTTCGCGACGTGATCGCGCAGCGTGGCCACGGCATGCCGTCCTACGGACGCTGATGGTGACGACAGCGTGAAACTGCTACCCGATCTGGACGAGCGAGATCTGGCGTCGATGCTGTCGGCGCTGTTTGTCGCCGAGTGCCCGACGAGCCTGGTCCGCGAACTTCGCGACGCGGACCCACGGTCGATGCCCGCCCGGCTGTGGACGTCGTTGGCCGACGCCGGTGTATTCGGCCTGCTGCTTCCCCAGGAATACGGCGGCGCCGGTGGCGCGCTATCCGACCTCGGCATCTTCTGCCTCGAGGCGGGCCGCAGCCTGTGCCCGACGATCGTGCACGGCACGGTGCAGGCCGCTCTGGCCATCCAGCTGCTGGGCGGACCCGATCAGCATGCGGCCTGGCTACCCTCGCTGGCCGACGGAAACATCAGTGCCACAACATGTTTATGGCGTCCACGTAACGCTGCAGTGACCACACCGACGCTGCGAGTGCGTTCGGAGGCTTGGGGCGGATGGCGACTCAGCGGCGCGGTCGATTTCGTCGCGGACGCCGACCTGGCCGATCACCTCGTCGTGTCGGCAACCGCGTCGGGGGAGCGGGTGATGGCGTTTGTCGTGCCGTTGGCCGCAGCAGGCCTGTGGATCGACCCGCTGCGGTTAATGGGCGGGCACCGCACATTCCGGATCGGCTTCGACGATGTGGAGGTGATTGATCCGGCGGCGGTGCTGGACGGGGCCGACGGTGCGGGCCTGGCCGAACAGGACCTGCGCCGGTTGGCCAACGCCGCAGTGGCGTTGCTGTCGCTGGACCTCGTCGGTGTCGGCGAGGCGGTGCTGCAGCGCACGGTCGATTACACGATGGCCCGCAAGCAGTTCGGCCGCCCGATCGCGTCCTTTCAGGCCGCACAGCATCTGGTGGCGAATATGCATATCGCGCTGGCCGCGGCGCGGCTTGCCGCCCATTCGGCGGTGTTTTGGATCGGGAAGGGCCACACCGCCACCCGTCAGACCGCGATTGCCCGCATGCATGCGGCGACCGCGGCGAAACTGATCACGCTGGACGCGCACCAGTTGCACGGCGGCATGGGCTATGTGGTCGAGACCGATTTACATTTGTTCTCCGAGCGGGCCCGGGTGCTGTCGACACTGGGCGGCGGGGCGGACGTCGCAGCCACCTGGCTGGAGGAAGAGGCGTGAGCGAACAGAGTCTGATCGACGCCGACTCGGCGGCGCGAGTGGGAACGGTGGCGGCCACCGCGACAGGGGAAGTCAACCGGCGCGATTGGCAACGTTGGGCTGCGGCGGTCGGCGACGATAATCCGCTCTGGTTCGACCCCGAATATGCTCGCGCCCAAGGCTATCGCGACATCATCTGCCCACCGCTCTACCTCCAGTACGCGATTCTGGGCGTCACGCCGTTAGACGGGTTACGGCCGGACGGTTCGTCCGGAGCCGTGTCCGGCAGCCTTGCTTTTCCCCGTGCTCCCAAACGCATGGCCGGCGGGGAGAGCACCATGTTTTACGGGCCCGCGTATCACCGCGACGAGATCGAGATGGTACGAACGATCGAGTCGATCGTGGAGAAGCACGGGCGCTCCGGCAGATTCGTTCTGGTCACCTGGCGAACCGTGTACCGCAACCAGCGATACGAATTGGTCGCTGAGGCAACAACATCGATGATCGCCCGACCCTAGGGAGCGCTGTGGTCCGCGAGCAGATCTTCTACGAGGACGTCCAGCCGGGCGACACCTTGCCGACGCTGGCGGTGACGGCCGACGAAAGACAGTTGTTCTTCTTCAGCGCCGCGACGTACAACGGCCACCGGATCCACTACGACAAAGACTGGGCGCGAACGGTTGAGGATTATGACGACGTCATCGTGCAGGGTCCGCTGCAGGCCGCACTGCTGGCCCGCGCCATCACCGACTGGATCGGCGGGCGTGGCCGATTGGTCGAGTACTCGGTGCAAAACCGGGCGGTCGCGATAGCCGGCGAGGAGCTGACCTTCGGCGGATCGGTGACCGCAAAGCGGCTGGCCGACAACGCCGGTCTGGTTGACCTGGACATCGCCGGGCGACGCGGCGACACCGTGCTGATGCCGGGCACCGCCACGGTTGCACTGCCGCTGCGCGGAGACCAACCGTGACGGGCCTGCGGGGCGATGCCGCGATCATCGGGATCGCCGAACTGCCCGCCGAGCGCAAGCAATCCCGCCCACCGTCGTTCACCCTCGACCAATACGCACTGCTGGCCAAGATGGTTGTCGACGATGCCGGTGTGGACGCCGCAGTGGTCAATGGCCTGATCTGCCACGGCTTGGCGGAATCCGACATGTTCGCCCCGGCCACCCTCGCCGAATATCTAGGCCTGCCGGTGAATTTCGGTGAACGCGTCGACCTTGGTGGCGCAACATCCGCCGGGATGGTGTGGCGCGCAGCGGTCGCCGTCGAGCTCGGGCTGTGCGACGCGGTCCTGGCGGTCGTGCCCGGTTCGGCGGTGCTGCCGACGTCGAGTCGCCACCCGCCGTCACCGCCGGGGTGGCACGGTGCGTCCAGCAACAAGTACGGCTCACCGCAGGCCGAGTTTGAAATTCCCTACGGCAACGTCGGCCAGAACGGACCGTACGCGCAGATCGCCCAGCGGTATGCCGCTCTATTCGGTTATGACGCAACGGCTCTGGCGAAAATTGCGGTCGACCAGCGCACGAACGCGTGCGTGTGCGCCGGCGCGGTGTTCCACGGCACGCCCATCACCGTCGACGATGTTCTGGCCAGCCCGATGATCGCCGATCCGATCCATATGCTGGAGACGGTGATGCGGGTGCAGGGCGGGGTGGGAGTTCTGGTCGCCAACGCCGACATCGCCCGTCGCGCCCGTCACCGTCCGGTGTGGATCAAGGGATTCGGCGAGCACATCGCCTTCAAGACAGCAACATACGCCGAGGACTTGATGACGACACCGATAGCCCGCGCGGCCGAGCGCGCCTTCGCGATGGCAGGTCTCACTCCGGAGGCCATCGACATGGCGTCGCTGTACGACTGCTACACCATCACCGTCTTGATGACTCTCGAAGACGCCGGCTTTTGCGGCAAAGGCGATGGCATGGCCTGGGTCAACCAGCGCGACCTCACTTTTGCCGGCGACTTTCCGCTCAACACCGCCGGCGGGCAACTCTCGTTCGGGCAGGCCGGCATGGCCGGAGGCATGCACCACGTCGTCGATGCCGCCCGCCAGGTGATGGGCCGGGCTGCCGCGGCGCAGGTCGCTGACTGCAATCATGCATTCGTCAGTGGCACCGGCGGTATCATGAGCGAACAAGTCGCCCTGGTTCTAGGCGGTGACTGAGATGGCCGAAGCAAGGCCGCTTCCCGAAGCCACCCCGGTGTCGGCGCCGTTCTGGCAGGCACTCACCGAACACCGCATCCTGGTGCAGTATTCGCCGTCGCTGGGGCGGTACGTGTTCTATCCGCGCACGCTGGCCCCGGGCACACTGGCCGACGACCTGCAGTGGCGCGAGATCGACGGGGCCGGAATGGTTTACACCTTCACGGTGGCGCGCCGGCCGACCGGCCCACCGTGGGCGGACGCGCTGCCGCAGATCCTCGCCGTGGTCGAGTGGGACGCCGGGCCCCGAATCAGTACCGAGTTAGTGGACGTGGACCCAGCCGACGTGCGGATCGCCATGCGGGTCAGCCCGGTGTTCTGCGATATCCCTGACACCGGAGTCACGCTGCTCCGATATCGGCCGGAGCCGACCGATGTTTGACACCGTGCAGCACTTGCTGCGGTCCCGTATGCACGACGACACCCTCGCCGTCGCGCACGGCGATCAGACCTGGACCTGGCGCGAGCACCTGGCCGAAGCCGCCGCCGAAGCATCGGCATTGATCGGACTCGCCGACGCCGGTCGTCCGCTGCACGTCGGTGCGTTGCTCGGTAATTCACCGGCCATGCTGCGCTCGATGGCGGCGGCCGGGTTGGGCGGCTACGTGTTGTGCGGGATCAACACCACCCGACGCGGCACAGGGTTGCTGTCGGATATCCGACGGTCGGATTGTCAACTGCTGCTTGCTGATTCCGACTATCTGCCGCTGCTCGACGGTCTAAATCTTGACGGCATCACCGTGCTCGACGTGGCGTCGCAACGTTACCTCGACGCGGTAGCGGCCGCGCCGCCGCTAGTGCCGTGGCGCGAGGTCGAACCGGGCGACACCTTGATGATGATCTTCACGTCGGGAACCAGCGGCGATCCGAAGGCCGTTCGGTTCGCCCACGTGATGGCGATTCTCTGCGGCGCAAGCCTGATCGGGCAGTACGACGTCACCGCCGACGATGTCTGCTACCTGTCGATGCCGCTGTTTCACTCCAACGGTGTCGCCGCCGGATGGGCGGTGGCCATCGGCAGCGGGGCGGCGATGGTGCCCGCCCGGTTCTCGACATCGAGGTTCCTCGATGACATCCGTCGCCACCACGTCACCTACATGAACTACGTCGGCAAGCCGCTGGCCCTGATGCTGGCCACACCGGAGCGCGACGACGATGCCGACAACACGTTGCGGATCGCATTCGGCAACGAGGCAACCGATCGCGACATCGACGACTTCGCCCGGCGGTTCGGCTGCCGAGTCGTCGACAGCTTCGGTTCCAGTGAGTTCGCCGTCATCGTCACTCGCGAAGACGGCACGCCCGCCGGGTCGATCGGCAAGGGATACCCCGGTGTCGCTATCTACCACCCGGAATCCGTGACCGAATGCGCCCCAGCGGTTTTCGACGAGCGCGGCGCGCTGGCCAACTTCGACGAGGCGGTCGGGGAGCTGGTGAACACCGAAGGGGCCGGCCCGTTCGCCGGGTACTACAACGATCCCGCAGCCACCAGCGAGCGGATGCGCCACGGCATGTACTGGTCGGGCGACCTCGCGTATCGCGACACCGACGGCTGGATCTACCTGGCCGGCCGCACGGCCGACTGGCTCCGGGTCGACGGCGAGAACTTAGCCGCGGCACCTATCGAACGAATTCTGCAACGACTGGCCCCGGTCAACCAGGTCGCGGTTTACGGGGTGCCGGACCGAGACGTCGGCGACCAAGTGATGGCCGCCATCGTTCTCAACGACGGCGCGTCCCTCACGCCGGATGAATTCGAGAAATTCCTGGCCACTCAACCCGACTTGTCGCCAAAGGCGTGGCCGCGTTTCGTCCGGATCAACAAGGAGCTTCCGCAGACCGCGACCAGCAAGATTCTGAAACGCGAGTTGATCCGCGGGGGAGTGACAGCCGAGAGCGGTGTGCTGTGGGAGCGGGTGGGCCGGGGGACTGCCTACGTCGTAAGGGATTAACGCGTCGTCGTGATGTACTCGGAGTGCATGATCTCGTCGAGGTCCAGGTCGACCTGGGCCGGGGTCCGGCCGTATTCGCGCTGCAGTCCCGGGTTGGTCTGCACGGGGTCGACCTTCCAGCCGTGATCGGCAAGCCATTGCGCTGGTTTGGTTTTTGTCGCGTCGTCGTAGGTCAATGTGGAGAAATTCACGTCGCCGGACAGGTTGAGGCCCGGGTAGCTGACTTCCAGTGCAGCGAGCCGGTCCTGGTCAAGACACGAGCCCAGGGCGCCGATCCCGAGCCGGCTGCCCGGCGCCGACAATTCGGTGATCCGGCTGAACAACGTGTCCTGGGCGTCACCGGTCAAGTACGGCAGAATGCCCTCCACCGACCAGGCGACCGGGAGTTCGGTGTCGAAGCCTCTGTCCCGCAACGGTATTGACCAGTCATCGCGCAAGTCGGCTGCGACGTCGCGCCGGTCGGCCGCGGGTTTTGCTGCGTGCTGCGCAAGCACTCTCGCCTTGAACTCGAGCACTTTCGGCTGGTCGACCTCGAATACCGTTGTGCCGGTTGGCCATGTCAGCCGGTACGCTCGCGAGTCCAGGCCGGCCGCCACGATTACGGCCTGACGGATGCCCCGCTCTGCGGCGGAGGTGAAGAATTCATCGAAGAACCGGGTCTGCACGCCGTATAGGCGGGGAAACGTGATCGCCCCCTCCGACGTGCCCGGGTCGGCGAGGGCGCCGTTGAGAAACGGGTCCGCGGATGCCGCGATGAAGTACTTGGCATAGTCATCGCGCACCAACGGATGGTCGCTCACCGCATGTAAGGCACGCCATCCCGCGACCAGCAATGCGGTATATCCCACGCTGCTGACGATGTCCCATGTGTCGTCGTCGGAGCGGTCCACGCCCCACTTGTCCTGCGATGTGCTCATGCAATCGTTCCTCTCACAACTCCAGCAAGATGGTCACCGGGCCGTCGTTGACCAATTCGACCTGCATGTGGGCGCCGAAGATTCCGGTTTCCACCCCGGCCCCTAGATCTCGCAGGGCTTGCACGAACGCGGCGACCAACGGCTCGGCCACTACGCCCGGCGCGGCCGCGTTCCATGACGGTCGCCGGCCCTTGGCGGTGTCGGCGTACAGCGTGAACTGGCTGACCACCATGATCGGCGCATTCATGTCGGAGGCCGACCGGTCGTCATCGAGAATCCTTAGCTGCCAGAGCTTTTCGGCGAGTCGCCGGGCTTTGTCGACGTCGTCACTGTGCGTGACCCCGACGAATGCCAGCAGCCCCTGGCGGCCCGGCCGAATCGAGCCGACAGCGTGGCGGTCCACGGACACCGTTGCCGAGGCGACCCTTTGCACCAGAACCCGCATGGGCCCGATGCTGCCATGCGCCCCGAGTAGGGTCGTGATGTGTCTGTGTTGGTCGCCTTCTCGGTCACGCCGCTCGGAGTCGGCGAGGGTGTCGGCGAACTCGTCGCCGACGCGGTCAGGGTGGTTCGGGAGTCCGGGCTACCCAACAAGACCGACTCAATGTTCACCGTGATCGAAGGCGACAGCTGGGCCCAGGTGATGACCGTAGTGGAGCGCGCCGTCGAAGCCGTCGCCGCCCGTGCCACCCGGGTCAGTGTGGTGATCAAGGCGGACTGGCGCTCGGGCGTGACCGACGCGATGACCAGCAAGACCGAGTCGGTGGAGCGCCACCTGTCGGACGGTCCGCCGCCGGGCCTACTGTCGTAGCGGTGAGTGCACGCGCGGGCATTGTCGTCACCGGAACCGAGGTTTTGACTGGTCGGGTTGCTGACCGCAATGGACCGTGGATCGCCGATCAGCTTCTCGAACTGGGAGTTGAACTCGCCCACATCACCATCTGCGGTGACCGCGCCGCAGACATCGAAGCGGCGCTGCACTTCTTGGCGAACGAGGGCGTCGACCTGATCGTGACCAGCGGCGGGCTGGGGCCGACCGCCGACGACATGACGGTCGCCATCGTCGCGCAGTTTTGCGGGCGCGAACTGGCGTTGGACGCCGAGCTGGAGACCAAGATCGCCGCGATCCTGAAGAAACTGATGTCCCGGGTCAGTATCGGGACAGGCGATTTCGAGGCCGTGCGCGCCGCCAACCGCAAGCAGGCCATGGTCCCGGTCGGGGCAGTGGTGTTGGACCCGGTGGGCACCGCGCCGGGCGTGATCATTCCCGGCAAGCCGGCGGTGCTGGTACTACCCGGCCCGCCTCGCGAACTGCAGCCGATGTGGCGAACCGCCGCGCAGCTACCCGCTTTTCAAGACGCCATCGCCGGCCGGACGATCTACCGCCAGGACACCATCCGGATGTTCGGGCTGCCGGAATCCGGCCTGGCCGACACCCTCCGCGAGGCGGAGAAAGACGTGCCCGATTTCGCCGCCCTGGAGATCACCACGTGTCTGCGACGCGGGGAGATCGAAATGGTCACCCGCTACGAACCTGACGCCGCCGACGCCTACCGCCAGTTGAGCGACTACCTCCGGGACCGGCATTGGCAGCAGATCTTCTCCGAAGACGGCTCCCGGGTCGACGACCAGGTTGCTCAGCTGCTGACCGGCCGCCGGATCGCGACCGCCGAATCGTGCACCGGCGGACTGCTGTCGGCCCGGCTCACCGAGCGGCCCGGTTCGTCGGCGTACCTCGCCGGCGGATTGGTGGCCTACGCCGATGAAGCCAAAGCCGACTTGCTCGGCGTCGATCCGGCGTTGATCGACGCACACGGGGCGGTGTCGGAGCCAGTCGCCGAGGCGATGGCCAACGGTGCGCTGCGCCGCTTCGGCGCCGACACGGCGGTAGCGATCACCGGCATCGCCGGACCCGGCGGAGGAACCGACGACAAACCAGTGGGCACGGTCTGCTTCACCGTCGCGCTGACCGACGGTGAGTCCTCGACCCGAACGCTTCGGCTGCCGGGCAACCGTTCCGACGTTCGGGAGCGGTCGACGACGGTCGCGATGCACATGCTGCGTCAAGCACTCGGCGAAGCCACCCCACCCGGATGATCGCCGACCGCGCTGCTGTGTCGGGTACCGAAGTGAATTCCGGTGGCGTCCTTGCCGATAGCCGTCAGGACCGCCACCGCGATCAGCACCGGCACGATCGTCGCGGCCAGGGCGAAGGGATAGCCGTGGGCCTCGGCGAGGCGTTCCTGAATAGGCAGATTGAAGGCGGCGATGAGGTTGCCCAGCTGATAGGTGACACCCGGATAGAAGCCGCGGATCGCATCCGGTGACATCTCGGTGAGGTGCGCAGGTATTACCCCCCACGCGCCTTGCACGGCGAATTGCATCAGAAACGAGCCGAGGCAAAGCATCGCGGCGGTGTGCGAGTAGGCGAACAGCGGCACGATCGGCAACCCCAGCACCGCGCAGAACACCACGGTGTGACGGCGGCCGAACCGCTGGGACAGTGAGCCGAAGAGCAGCCCACCGATGATCGCGCCGATGTTGTACATCACCGCGATCGACTTGGCAGTTGTGTGGGAAAGTGCCGCGCCGGCGTCGTGGGTGGCCGACAGAAACGTCGGATACACGTCCTGGGTGCCGTGGCTCATCCAATTGAACGCCGCCATCAGCAGGACCAGATAGATGAACCGACGGACAATGGCACCGTCGCGCAGCACATCACGAATCCTGGTTTGTGTCAGTCGCATTCGCTGCTGCTCGGTTTCCCAGACTTCGGACTCTTTCACGCGGTACCGAATGATCAGACTGACCAGCGCCGGTATGACACTCAGCCCGAACAGCCATCGCCATGACAGACCCAGCCAATCCATCACCAGCAGCGACGCCACTGTCGCCAGCAGATAACCGAATGCGTAACCCTCTTGCAGCAGACCGGAAAAGAACCCGCGGCGCTCGGCGGGCACTTTCTCCATCGCGAGCGCGGCACCCAGACCCCATTCCCCGCCCATGCCGATGCCGTAGAGCAGTCGCAGGATCACCAGGACGGTGAAATTCGGCGCGAACGCGCATAGAAAGCCGACCACCGAATAGAACACCACGTCGACCATCAGCGGCAGTCGCCGGCCGACCCGGTCGGCCCACAGCCCGAACAGCAGCGCGCCCACCGGGCGCATGAGCAACGTGGCCGTGGTCAGGAAGGCGACTTCGGCTTTGGTGTGGTGGAAGGTCTTGGCGATATCGGCGTAGACGAGCACGACGAGGAAGTAGTCGAAGGCGTCCATCGTCCAGCCCAGCAGTGCTGCGATGAACGAGTTCCGTTGGTCGCCGGTGAGCGGCTGATTTCGCGGCACCCGCACCATCTAACACTGGCGCGGTCGGACGGAATCAGGTCTTCTCGATGCTGTCCCAGAGTTCGACCATGGTGCGCAGAATTTCCTCGGCGAAACCGAGGCCGGCGAGATGACTCTCACCGGGCAACGTGTAGAGCTCCGCGTCGGGCAGCCGGCTGACGACATGCTCCCCGTGAGCGAACGGCACGATGTGGTCGCGGTCGCCATGCCACCAGCGGACCGGGATCTTCACCTGGTCGAGCCGAAAGCCCCAATCCCGGGCGAACACGACGACATCCGCGAACGGGGCCGCCATCTGTTTGCGTGAACCGTTGAGCAGATCGTCGAGGAACATCGCCTTGAATTCCGGCCGCACCAGCAGCCGCCGGTCGCCCTCGGGAGACACCCGCGCGTAGAGGTACAGCGCGGGTTCGGCGACCGGCTTCAGCAGGCGGATGAAACCGACCGCCGCCCACCGGATCGGGAAGCCGGCCACCGCTAGCAGCGGCGCCACCATCGATCCGATTGACATCAGCCCGCCGCTGATCGCCTCCGGACCAACCGTGGGCGCCACGCCGCCCAGCACACCGACCGCAATGACGCGGTCAGGCAGCGCCGCCGCGCATCCCAACGTGTAGGGGCCACCGCCGGACAAGCCGATCACCGCCATCTTGTCGATACCCAAGGTGTCCGCGACGGTGCGCAAATCATCGGCGAAAGCAATGACGTTCTCATATTGATGCGGGGTGGACGCCCCGATGCCGGGTCGATCGATGCCGATCAGGCGGATGTGGTTGTCCTCGGCGTAGACGCGAGCCTCGGCCGGGATCTGCCGTCGCGCGCCGGGAGTGCCGTGCAGCCAGAAGATCGCGCGACCTTGCGGATCGCCGAACTCGGCAAACCCCAGCTGCCGATCATCGCCGACGGCGATATTGCCCTCGAGCTTGGGCCGAGCAATCGAATAAGCCATTACGGCAGTGTTACATGGACGGCCGCCCTCGATTCCCGTTAGGGCAACTGGCGGGGGTTGTTTGGCCGGCGTTTTGGAAGCGATGACGTCGACGGTGGTGCACGCTGCATACAACACCATGGATCCTGCCGACGGGAGCGAGCTATGCACATCATCGATGCCGACGGACACGTCGCGGAAAACCCATCGTTCGCGATCGAGGCGATGAAGCGCTGGCCACACCGGGTCACGGCCAGTGCCGATGGCAAACCCAGGCTGGTCATCGAGGGCCGCAACTACCCCGAGGACAGCGGCCCTGGCGCCGGCTGCCCACCCGAGCATGGGATCAGCAAGGCGTCGGACATCAACTGCCGGTCGGTGGAGGGAGTCCTCGGCGACGCCGACCGCGACCACATCGACACCATGGTGCTGTATCCCAGCATGGGGCTGTGCACTCCCAGCCTCGAGGATCCGGAATTCGCCGCCGGGTTCGCGCGCCACTACAACCAGTGGATCGCGGATTTCTGCGCCCCGGCGGGCGGCCGATTGCGCGGCGTCGCGGTAGCCCCGGTCGAGCATGGCCAGTTGGCGATCGACGTCATGCGGGAGGCCAAAGATCTCGGGCTGGTGGCCACCCTCGTCCCGCCGGCACTCAAGACGCGCAACCTCGACCACCCAGACCTCGATCCGTTTTACGCCGCCGCGGTCGAACTCGGAATGCCGCTCGGTGTTCACGGCGCACCCGGTATCCATCTGCCGAAGATCGGTGTCGACCGCTTCACCAACTACATCCAGGTGCACTGCATCAGCTTTCCGTTCGACCAGATGACGGCGATGACCGCGATGGTCTCCGGCGGTGTTTTCGATCGGCATCCCGGATTGCGGGTGGCCTTCCTCGAGGCGGGTGTTGGCTGGGTGCCGTTCTTCATCGACCGCCTGCATGAGCATTTCGAAAAGCGCGGCGACTGGATCGAACATGGCTGGCAACGCGATCCGCAGGAGTACGTGCAGGCCGGCAACATCTTCGTGACGTGCGAGCCGGAGGAGCCGATCCTGCCCGGCGTCATCGATGTGCTCGGCGACGACTTCATCATGTTCGCCAGCGACTACCCGCACTGGGATGGCGAGTGGCCGGATAGCACCAAGCACCTGCGCACCCGCCCCGACATCAGCGAAGACACCCGCGCGAAAATCGGCGGGCTCAATGCGCAGCGTTTCTACGGCCTCAACTGAGGGCGATCAGCGCCCCTGCCATTTCGGAGGTCGCTTTTCGGCAAAGGCACGCGGGCCTTCTTTAGCGTCCTCGGTCGCGAAAATGCGGTCGCTGTGCAGGGTTTCGTTGGCATAGGCAGAGTGCAGATCAAGCGCCAGGCCCTCGACAGCCGACTGTTTTGTCGCCGACACGGCAAGCGGCGCGTTGACCGCGATGCGCTCGGCGTACTCATAGGCGGTGTTCATCAACTGGTCGCCCGGCACCACCCGGTTGATCAACCCCATCGCGAGCGCGCGGTCGGCGTCGACCATGTCCGCGGTCAACAACAACTCCATCGCCAACGCGTAGGGCAACTGGCGAGGCAACCGCACAGTACTGCCGCCGCCGGCAAACAATCCGCGCTTCGGCTCCATCACGGCGAATCGCGCCTCGGGCACGGCGACGCGAATATCGGTGGAAGTCAACATCTCGAATCCGCCCGCCACGCAGACACCGTTGACGGCGGCGACGATCGGCTTGTAGATCGGAAACTGGTGCAGGACAGCGTGAATAGCGTCGCTTTTGTTCCATCCCTCAGGCTGCGGTAAGTCGCCGGTCAGCTCAGGAATGAACTTCTTGAGATCGGCTCCGGTACAGAAATCGCGACCAACTCCGGTGATAACGGCAACCCACGCGTCGGGGTCATCGCGAAAGGCCGCCCAAGCGCGGGCAAGGTCGCGGAAATGCTCCATGTCGAGCGAATTGCGCGTCTCGGGCCGGTTGATCGTGATCGTGACGATGCGACCGTTCCGCACGTAGTCGATGCTCACCGCGTCCTTTGAGATTCGCAGTCGCTATCTTAGCAATAATAGTAAATCACCTCGGCTGTGATCTGGCCAGCACGCGGAACGGGCTCGGCAGGCACTCGCACGGCCGGGACTGCCAGTTGAACGCGTGCGCACTACCCCTATGCGGGTCGACGCCGTTACCGATACCCTCGTCCATGCAGCTGTCGGTACGGAAGTTGGCGGCAGCCCGTCACGATCTGAGCTGAACACCAACAAAGAGTTGAGGGACTATGGGCGAATTCGATCAGCACGAGGGCGAAGCGCAAACCATTGTGAATCTCGCCGAGGCGGCGATGCACATGTACCGGGCGGCGATCGATTCGCTGCCTTTTCCCGAGGACAAGAAATTCCAGAAGCGCGCCGAGGTGGTTATGACCGGTATGCGGAAATTGCGCGCAGCGTTGACCGAGGCCGCAAGCCACAGCAGGCCCACTCCCACCGTGATGATGGCGCTCAGCGACGTCCGGCGGCGCTACGACGATCTGATGGAGCGCGCCGCTGACGCGCCCGGATCAACTCTGGGACAACAGCTTTACAACGCCCGAATCCACGCCAAGCTGTCCGCGCACGAGGCGGCCAACGGGTTTGGACTCCGCCGCGAGCTGCCCGACGAGCTCGAAGAGGGCGCGACGCCGACCGCGCAGGAGACGCCGCTGGTCGAGCAGCTGATTGCGGCAATCCGAGTGGTGGCAGGTCTTGACGAAGGCGAATTCGAGCCGCAGCCGCCGTCCGGTCGAGGAGCACGTCAACGGCTGGGATGATGCGCTGGCCCTCAACGGCGCCGGCGAGGAGGCGAACGCCGCTCACTAGCGGCGCGCCTCACCGAATGGGCAGACCGGTCAACGCCCGGCCGATCACCAGTCGCTGAATCTCGCTGGTGCCTTCAAAGATGGTGAAGATCTTGGCATCCCGGTGCATTCGCTCGACCGGGTAATCGCGGGTGTATCCGTTGCCGCCGAGGATTTGGATCGCTTCGTCGGTGACGTACACCGCGGTCTCGCTGGCGTAGAGCTTCGCCATCGAACCCTCCGCTGAGGTGAACGGCTTGTTGTTGCGTTGCATCCAGCTGGCCCGCCAGACCAGCATCCGGGACGCGTCGATGCGGCTCTTCATGTCGGCCAATTTGAATGCGACGGCCTGGAATTCGGCGATCTTGCGGCCGAATTGTTCGCGCTGGCCGGAGTATTCGAGCGCGTACTCGTAGGCAGCGCGGGCGATGCCCAGAGCCATCGCACCCACGGTGGGACGAGTGCGCTCGAAGGTCATCATCGCCGCCTGACTCGAGGTGCGATGCCCTTCCTTGATCTTGGCGATCCGGCGTTCGAATTTCTCTCGGCCGCCCAGGATCAGCTCGCCGGGAAGGCGGACGTCGTCGAGCACCACCTCGGCGGTGTGCGACGCCCTGATGCCGTGCTTCTTGAACTTCTGGCCTTGCGAGAGGCCCTTGGTGTCGGGCGGCACGATGAATGTCGCCTGCCCCCGAGTGCCCAGTTCGGGCTCCACCGACGCGACCACCACGTGGACGTTGGCGATTCCACCGTTGGTCGCCCACGTCTTGGTGCCGTTGAGCACCCACTCGTCGGCGGCTTCGTCGTACTTCGCTCGGGTCCGCACAGCTCCGACATCCGAGCCGGCGCCGGGCTCGGAGGAACAGAACGCAGCCAGTTTGGGATCGCCGGGGCTGCCGAACATCTGCGGCAGCCACTCGCCGATCTGTTGCGGAGTTCCGTTGGCGGCCAGTGCGGCCGCGGCGAGTCCGGTAGCCATGATGGACAGCGCGATACCGGCGTCACCCCAGAACATTTCTTCGAAGACCGTCGGCATACCCAGCCCGCTGGCTTCGCCCGCCATCTGAGCGAACAGATCCGGGGTATAGAGCCCGACCTTGGCGGCCTCTTGAATGATCGGCCAGGGCGTCTCTTCCCGCTCGTCCCACTCGGCCGCCGCCGGCCTAATCACCGACTCGGCGAACTCGTGCACCCAGTCACGGACCTGCACCACTTCATCGGACAGCTCCAGCGAAAAGGTGGCGTCCATCAGTGCTCCTATCGATTGTTGAGCCCGCATCCCTGTGGCGTCTGGTCAGCTCAGCGTCTGGCACATACAGTAAACGCTTGTATACTGAGTGAACAAACCGGCAGCTCAGACCGGGCTCTATTGGTGGCGTTTGGGCAGCTAGAAAACTTGACAGGTCATTTTGACATTCGTTCACCCGAGTAGGGGGCCACTTGCAACGCAATGACATCCGGGCCGTTGCCGACCTGGCGGGGGAGGCGTCGTCGATTTTGACGTCCGTGGTTCGGGGGATGCACGGCGGAATCTCCAGCCGGGTATTCAACTCGATCGGGCCGTCGGCAACGCCGACCAGGACGATTCACGACGGGTTGACTCGGGCGATTTACAGCGGAGTGGACCGCGGCATTCGCAGCGCGGCCCACGTCGCAGGCATGGTGGCTGCCGAGATTTGGGGTAATGAGGCCGACGAAGCTCTGGAGTCACGCGCCGATTCCACTGCCGCGGTGATCGCCGCGGTCAATGGAATCTACGGCGATGCATTGACCGAGCAGGACAGCCCGCTTGCCGGCGCGATGGTGATCCGGCGCGGCGGTAGGTCAGTTCCCGTGACGAGTGAAGGTCTCGCGGAGGCATACCCGGCGGCCACCAACCGCATCGCGGTGTTCGTGCACGGCTGGTGTCTGACCGAGCAGTCATGGTCCCGGCGTCCCGGCGAGGCTGAAGACGGCCGGACCTACGGCGAACGGTTGCACGACGATCTCGGCTACAGCCCGGTTTTTCTGCGCTACAACACCGGACTTCATGTGTCGGTCAATGGCCGCACCCTCGCCGAAATCCTGGAGATGTTGCACGACCAGTGGCCGGTTCCTATCACCGAACTTGCATTGGTGGGCCACTCGATGGGCGGACTGGTGGCGCGCAGCGCATGCCACTACGGAGTCGAACTCGAACATGGCTGGCCTAACGCTGTCAGCCGGGTGGTGTGCCTAGGCTCACCGCATCTGGGCGCCGATCTGGAGAAGGGTGTGAACGTCGCATCGTGGGCATTGGCTCAGCTACCCGAAACACGGTCAATTGCAACGTTTTTGAACACTCGCAGCGACGGCGTGAAGGATCTGCGCTTCGGCGCGTGTCTCGACGAGGATTGGCTCGACGCCGACCCGGATGAGTTTCTCCGCGATCGCTGCCATGAAGCGCCGTTTCTGCCTCACGCCAGCTACCATTTCGTGTCGTCAACGGTCACCCCGCCGCTGCTCGGCATGATTGCCGGCGATCATCTCGTACGCTCGAAAAGCGCTGCCGGCCTGGGTAAATCGAGACGCATTCCGTTCGAGGCGGAGCATGGACTGACGCTGACCGGTTTGAACCACTTCGACTTGCTGAACCACCCGCTGGTGTACACGAAGCTGCGTGACTGGCTGGCCCAATCACCGGTCCGGTCGGCTGACGTCAGCGATATGGGCAGCGACCTCGGCGGCGACTGCTAACGACGCGGCATCGGTGGCGGCGGAGTAGCGTCCGGCGGCCGCGTCGTAGACCGCGCCGGCGATCGAGCCGTGGTCAGCCGGTAATTCGACGACCTGCACCGGCCAGTTGTTCTGCCGCAGCGCGGCCTCGAAATCGTAGGCCACCGAAGCCGGGACGACGCGATCGGCCATGCCGTGCAACAGGGTGAACGGGGAGCGCGGTGCGTCAGCGTTCAACTGAGACGCCGGGAGCTCGTTGAAAATCGGGTCGGGCACCATGAAGGCGCCGGCGAGGCAGACGGTGTGCGCGAACGCCATATCCAGCCGCTGCGCATGGACCGTCAGCCCCGCCGCGGCGAGGCCTCCCATGGACCAGCCGACAAGCACCAGATCGTCTGGGTCATGAACCCGCTCGCGGGCGAATTGGACTGAGCGCAGCAGATCGGCACGGCCGCCGTCGTCCGCGTAGGAATTCCAGTCGGGGGCGATCACACCCACACCGTGCCCCGCAATCAGCTCAGCCAGCCGGCGAACCGAAGAGCGCGCGTCGGGCTGCTGGCCGTGCCACAGCAGAACTGTGGGCTGCGAGGTTTCCCCGAAGACGTCTGCCTGCCGACCGGCGGCATATTCGACGGTCTCCATACCTTTACGTTGTTCGGGCGCCAGGGGGTTACGGCTTCGGTGGCGCCGGCGGTGGCGGTGCGCCGCCGGGGGCCGGTGCGGCCCCGCCGCCGATCAACGAGTTGAGGATGCCTAGCGACAGCCCGGCCTCGCCCGGTGACTTACCGGGATCGGGGACCGCGGCGTCGTTCTTCTGCCAGGCCTGGCAGCCGTCCGTTTTGAACGTCTTGTCGGTGGCGTCGATCTTCACAACCTGCGGCTTTTTGCTCATGGCATTGTCGAGCGGCTGCTTGGCATCGTCGCCGAGCCGCTTCCAGTAGCAGACGCCGTTGCCGACGGGACCGGCCGAGGTGTAGACGCCCGGGACGATGTCGGTTCCCACGTTGTAGATGCCGTCGTGGTCGATCGTCGTCTTCGGCCCGCCGACCGGCGCCGCCGGCGGCGAAGGCGAAGGAGCGGGCGCGGGGGGAGGAGCCGGCGCGGGGGGGTCGGCGCTGGCGAGGCCCGCGGACACACCCCAGCCCAGCGCGATCAGCGCCACAGCGGCTGAGGCAGTTGACTTGGACGTCACAAATAGCAGCATACGGACTTTGCGAAATGAGCGCCGCAGCCCATTTACCGGGCTATGCGGTTTTTGTGAGCAGCGGCAGCAATAGCCGGCGACGGGCAGTGTTGGCGTCGGCGAAGTAGTGCAGCGCCTCGTGCACCGTGGCAGCGGTGGGGAAGCTGGTGTCCTCGCCGGTAACCAGCAACGTCAGGCTGACTGCTTGGCTGGGGATCAGCGCCCATTCCAGCCCGGCGGCGCTGCAGGCGTCGTCGACTCGGTGGAGAAGTCGCACAGCCTGCGCGGCGAACGAGTCCACGCCCGACAGGTCGAGGACAAAAGGCTTGTCCGGCAGGTTGAAGCGCTGGGCGTACTCGATGACCTGGTCGACGTTGCTCGCGTCGATCGCGCCGCTGATCGTCACGACGGTTGCCAGGTGACGGCATTGCGCGCGCACCGCGGCGCCGTTGCAGTCGAACGGGGAGATGGGCGTGCCGCGGCGCCAACGAAGCTGCCGTGCCAATTGAGTCCTTCATCAGAACGCCCCCATCCCCAAACACTGTTACTGCAATATCGGGATCAACGATGACCCGAACCTGTTTGAGACGCTAATTGCCTACTCTAAGGTCACCTGTTCCAGCGTTTAATACTTTGCTAAGAAACAATTTTCAGCTACTGGCCAGTACGTTCCCATGACGTGCCGAACCTCGCCGGCGGGGGAGCCGGCTAGGCCAGTCGCTTGACCGATCCGACATAGCTGAGCGCGTGCTCGTAAATGTCGATGTTGTCGCGAGAAATCTTTGCGTGGACGGGTCGTTCGAGAAGGAGACGCAACAACGGGTTGAACGCGTGATACGTCTCGTGGAAGGTGAGCACGGTGGTGCCGTCGGGCTGTTCCTCGAGTTCGTGGTAGCCCTCGGCGCGCGACCACAGCGGCTTCCCGATCGCCACATAGCGCGACAGCTTGTTGATCGTCGCCTCGGTGACGGTCTCCCACGAGCGCCCTTTGCCACCCGACAGCAAGTACTTGGGCACGGGGAAGACGCAGGTGCGGACGAGACCCTCACCGGCTTCGTCGCCTTCGTTCAGGATCTCCATGCTGCCGGTCGGCCACTCAAGCACCCGCGGGCTCGGCGCGTTCGGCGGCACCGGCGGGTGCAGCACCCGCCACACCTTCCTCGGGGGTGCGTCGACATGGAATCGAACGGTGAAGGATTGCATCAGCTTTCTCCCCAGCTGTCCCAGAAGGTGACGGTCTCCGCGGGCGGTCGCGAGGCCGGCCGGAAGTCAGTGCCAATCGTGTAGGCCACCGGGAAAAGCGCGGCCTGTGTGACCGTGGCCGGGATGCCCAGCAATTCGGCTACCTCTTGCTCCTTGGCCAAATGCATTGTCGTCCAGACCGATCCGAGGCCACGAGACCGAAGCGCGAGCAAAAAGCTCCAGCCGGCCGGGATGATCGACGCCCAAGCCGACGCGGCGGTCAACACGCTGGAGTTATCGATGCGGTTCTCCAGGCAGGGGATGACATGCACGGGAACTTGGGCCAGTGTGTCAGTGAGGCTGAACGCGCTGGCGTACACGCGCTGGGTTTGCGGGTCGGACGTGTCCTTGGCGGCGAGTGCAAGATACTCAGCGCCGATGCTGCTGTAGATCTCCGCGATGGCGGCGCGTTTGTCGGGGTCGGTGATCACCAGCCACCGCCAATCCTGCGTGTTGCTTGCCGTCGGCGCTTGCATCGCCAGTTGTATGCACTCGAGGATCACGTCGCGACCGACCGGCCGCGTCAAGTCAAGACGTTTGCGTACCGACCGCGTGGTGCTCAGCAATTCGTCGACGGTGGCGATATCCATGCTGTCCTTCCCGCGGCGCTCAGAGGTCGATCGCGCAGGACTGATCGACGCCGAGCACGGACAACGAGCGTCCGAGGCCAAGGAACACCGCGACACAGAGTGTGAGATCGAGGACTTCCTCGTCGGTGAAGATTTCGCGCAGCCGTCCGAAGAACGCGTCGTCGATCGATGCGTGGTCGTTCGCGAATCGCTCGGCGTATTCGATGGCAAGACGTTGCCGCGCCGTGTAGCCGGGGTAGGTGGCGTAGGCCGCGACGTTCTCATACAGCTCCGGCGCGACGCCTGCCTCGAGCACCGAATCCGCGCGGAAGTCCGAGCACGCGACGCAGTCGTTGATCTGCGCGATCCGCATCCTGGCCAGCTCGCGCTCGTCCGGAGGCAGAATGCTCTGCTGGTAAGCGCCGCGAATCATCCGCTCGACCATGTCGCCGAGTTGCGGTCGCAGCGTCCAAATCATTGCGGCCTCACCACCGGGGCCGTCGGGCACATCAAGCCTGGCCATGGATGCGAGCAAACCAGATGTTTGGGGTGACTGTCCAGGTTGGCGCCCGTGGACAGGACGGCACGCCGGGGTTACCGTCCGTCTGAGCGGAAGCGCGATGCAGCGCTCGCACAGGAGGTCTCGCGGCATGCTCTTCATGCACGAGGTGCACACGGTACGGGGCCGTGCCGAAGACGACTTCGAGGCCGCTTTTCGAGATGGCTGGATGCCCACACTTGGCGCCGGACACGAAGCTCGACTGCTCTGGTACGCCAACCACGCCCACGGCACCGGCCCCGCCTACACCGTCGTCACGGTGACCGCCGTTCGTGATGGAGCGGCATGGGAGCGCCTTGCGCGGCGCATTCAGCGGGGCGATCTGCGGCAGTGGATGCGTGAGCTCGACGCACTCCGCCACGACGTTGCGGCCAAGCTCCTTGTGGCGCTTCCGTGGTCGCCACTTCAAGACGTGCCATTCGGCGAAATACCAACTGATGGGCGAGAACACGAGCTGAGCCTCTACATGGAGGACACCATGTGGCCGTACGAGGACAAGTTCACTGAATACATCGACCGCTGCGGCGAGGTGTACTCCAAGAGCCTGGACACCGCGGAGTCGATGCTGGATATTCAGGCTGGCTTCCAGCCCGCCCTGGGCAGTCACCTGCGCCGTGAAGTGGTGTTGATGCAACGGATCCGCCAGCCGGAGGCGCTGTTCAAGCTCCTGCAGAACGAGATCCCGGCTCGCTACCGTGCGCCGGGAACCTGGATGTACGAGGCTTTAGACCTGCGCGATCAATGGACCAGCCGGCTACTTCGGACTTCCTCGTGGTCACCGTTGTATTGAGCCGCGGATGAACCTCGGCACCATCAGCGACGCCGCCGCCATCGGCGATCCCGACCGCGTCGCGCTGATCATCGGCAAGGACACAATCGGATACGGCCAACTGGCCGCCGCCGTCCAACGTTGTGCTGCGGGTCTGGCTGCCAACGGTGTCGCGGCCGGAAGCCGTGTCCCCGTCGTCGATGGCGGCAGCCTACTTTCCATCGCATCGGTGCTCGCGGCGGCGCGCGTCGGTGCAGCGGCAGCGCTGATGAACCCCGCGCTCACAACACCCGAACTGCGGGCCCTCATGCAGAATGCGGGATGCGCCGACGTCGCGGTTGCGGGCGATGCCCACGCGGCCCGGCTCCATGAAGCGGGTGCGAGCAGGGTGTTGACAGCCGCTGATCTGTTGAACCACAGCCTGATTCCCGCAGCGAATACGGCGGCGGAGAGCGCGGAGAGTGACGACCGCGACGCGCTGGTCCTGTTTACCAGCGGGACCACCGGACTCCCGAAGGCGGTCGGAATCACCGGCAGGCAACTGTGCGCGCGGATCCGGGGAATGGCGCAAGCGTTCCGCGCGGACTCAGCACCCACGGTGGCGATGATGTGCGTCCCGTTCTTCCACGTCGGCGGGTCCCTGGGCATGCTCGGCAGCCTGTACTCAGGCAACACCTCGGTCGTGCAGGACCGGTTCGACGCCGCAGAGTGGTTGCGGCTGGTGCAGGAGCATCGGGTCCGCACGGCATTCCTGGTGCCGACGATGCTCCAGCGGGTCCTCGACCACCCCGACTTCGCCAACACCGACTTGACTTCGCTGATTGCCATCGCCTACGGAGCGGCGGCCGCGCCCGTCCCATTGGTGCGCCGTGCAATGGCCGCACTGCCGCATGTCGGCTTTGCCAACGTGTTTGGCCAGACCGAAACGCTCGGCGCATACACAAGTTTGATGCCGCAGGATCACCGCGATCCCAACCGGGTGGGCTCGGTTGGCAGGCCGCTGCCCGGGGTGGAAGTTCGTGTGGTGGATCCCGACACGGGTGCCGATGTCGAGGCGGGAGTTGTCGGTGAGTTGTGGGTGAACACCAGCCAGAACGTCACCGAAGGCTGGCTGCATACCGGTGACCTCGCCTGGCGCGATGCCGACGGCTACATCTATCCCAGCGGCCGGCTCAGCGATACGTCCCGTTAGCACGCGGAGACGTGCCGCTGATGGCGACCTGATCAAACCTCTGCTGCGACTCGTGTAGCGCCCTATGCTGGTGAACCGGGACGTCGGGGGCCGGAAGCGGCGGAGGGTCGGATGACCGCAGCTACCGCGTGTCGCACGTGTGGCACCGAACTGCGGGAGGGCGCTCGATTCTGTGATGGCTGTGGTGCACCCGTTACGGAGCGCGACGCCCGTGCGGAGTACAAGCAGGTGACGGTGCTGTTCGCCGATGTGGTGCATTCGATGGACATCGCTGCGGCGGTGGGTGCGGAGCGGTGGCGCGAGATCATGGCCGACCTCTCCGACCGTTGTGCGGCGGTGGTGCAGCGGTACGGCAGCACGGTCGCGCAGTGGACGGGCGACGGGATCATGGCGGTGTTCGGCGCGCCGGTCGCGTTGGAGGACCACGCGGTTCGGGGCTGTTTGGCGGCCTTGGGCCTTCAGCAGGAAGCGACGCGGCTCGCTGTCGAGGTGCGTGAGCGCGAGGGTCTCGATCTGCGGTTGCGGGTTGGGCTGAACTCCGGTGAGGTGATCGCCGGTGGGATGGGTTCGGGCCCGTTCGGCTACGCCACTGTCGGTGAGCAGGTCGGGATGGCGCAGCGGATGGAGTCGGTGGCGCCGCCGGGTGGGGTGATGCTGAGCGCGTCGACGGCGCGACTGGTCGAGGGCGCGGCGAGTCTGGGTGAGTTGGAGTTGGTTCGGATCAAGGGTGCCGAGGCGCCGGTGCCGGCCTGTCGGCTGCTGGGCATGGCCGACGGGCATCGCGCCGCCGGGCCTGCGGAGTCGAATCTGGTCGGCCGACGCTGGGAGATGGCCGCGGTCGAGGGCTTGTTGGACCGTGCCATTGATGGACACGGCGCGGTGGTCGGCGTGGTGGGTTCACCGGGCATCGGCAAGAGCCGTCTGGTGCGTGAGGTCGCCGCAATGGCAGCCGCTCGCGGTGTCGACGTGTACACCGCATTCTGCGAGTCGCACACCAGTCAGGTCCCCTTCCATGCAGTGACGCGGCTGCTACGCGCGGCCACCGGCGTCGAGGGGCTTGACGGGCAGACCGCTCGCGATCGAGTGCGCGACCGCGTTCCCGACGCAGACCCCGAGGATGTGCTGCTGCTTGATGACCTACTGGGCATCGCCGACCCGACTGCTCCGTTACCAGCAATCGATCCCGACGCCCGACGGCGACGGTTGACGGCGCTGCTGAATGCCGCTTTCTTGGCTCGGGAAACGCCCGCGGTCTACGTCGTTGAAGACGCCCATTGGATCGACGAAGTCAGCGAGTCGATGATCGCCGACTTCCTCACCGTTATCCCACAGACGCCCTCGCTGGTGTTGGCCACTTACCGACCGGAGTACGAGGGGGCGTTGGCTCGGGTGCACGGTGCTCAAACCATCGCCCTTGCGCCGCTGAGTGATTCAGAAACCGCGGCACTTGTCTCGGAGCTGCTCGGCCCCGACCCCTCGAATGGCGCGCTGGGCCAAACGATCGCCGAGCGGGCGGCCGGCAATCCGTTCTTCGCCGAAGAGATCGTGCGCGACCTAGCCGAGCGCGGCGTGCTGCAGGGACAGACCGGCGCATACGTGTCGACCGCAGATGTCAGTGAGGCCACGGTGCCTGCCACCTTGCAGGCGACCATCGCCGCTCGCATCGACCGACTCAACCCGCAAGCGAAAAGGACGCTTAGCGCCGCTGCGGTGGTCGGCTCCCGGTTTAGCCTCGACCTGCTAGAAACGCTGGGTATTGATCCTGTCCTTGAGGACCTGGTGGCAGGCGAGCTGATCGATCAGATCAGGTTCACCGGACTACCCGAGTTTGTGTTTCACCATCCGCTGATCCGCACAGTGGCCTGCGAAGCACAGCTCAAATCGGATCGTGCCGAACTGCACGGGCGCGTCGCGGCCGCAATCGAAGCCCGTGACCCGGCCTCGGCTGATGAAAATGCTGCGCTGATCGCCGAACATCTGGAGGCCGCCGGTGATGGGCACGCCGCCTACGGCTGGCACATGCGGGCCGCAACCTGGGCGACCAACCGCGACATCGCGACGGCGTGGCTGAGCTGGGAGCGTGCCCAAAGGATCGCCGACGCACTGCCCGCCGAGGACCCCAACCGAGCGGCCATGCGCATCGCCCCGCGCACCATGTTGTGCGGGATCGCCTTTCGAGTCCACGAAAACGTTGCCGGGGACCGGTTTGAGGAATTGCGGGAGTTGTGCACCGCCGCCGGGGACAAGGCGTCACTGGCCATCGGGATGGCCGGCCTGGTGGTCGATCACACGTATCACGACCGGGTGGGCGAGGCGTCGCAGCTGGCGTCGGAAACCTGGGCCCTCATCGAGTCGGTCGGCGATCCGACCCTCTTGGTGGGGCTGTCCTTCGTACTGATGTACGCCAGGTTTGGAGGCGGCGAGGTGAGTGACGTGCTGCGCTGGTCACAGCGGGCTATCGACCTGGCCGACGGTGACCCGTCGAAAGGCAACTTCATTATAGGGTCCCCGTTGGCGGCCGCCTTCACGATGCGGGCTATTGCCCGGTATTGCCTGGGTCGTCCCGGATGGCGCGACGACCTGCGGCACGGCCTGGCCATGACCCGCGGCGCCGACCCCATGTCCTACGCCAACGCCGTCGCCTGGGTCTACCTCGTGGGGATACCGTTTGGAGTCGTGGCGGCCGACGATCGCGCGGTGCGCGAGAGCGCGGCTGCCCTACAGAATGCCGAACGATGCGGTGATGACTACGCGTTGGCCCAAGCCCGGGCAGCGCTGGGCATGGCGCTGGTGCACCGCCACACGGCCGCCGAGCGTGGTCGCGGACAGCAGCTGCTGGCCGAGGTCAGCGAGATGGTCCTACGCACGGGACAGGCCTTAGGCGCGTTACCGCTCCTCACTGCCTACTCGGAGCGGGAGAGGGCTCGGCGCGGAGATCACGACGAGGCCATCCCGCTCATGCGCGCCGCCGTCGACCATCTGTTCCGCGAGGGACAGCTGCTGAGCCTGGGCGTTCCCACGACCGGTGTTCTGGTGCAGACACTGCTCGACCGCGGCACCGACGCTGACGTGGCCGAAGCCGAGGCTGCCATCGAGCGGTTAGCGGCCGCGCCAGCAGATGAGGGTCTCGTGATGCGCGAGATTTGGCTACTGCGGCTGCGCGCACTGCTGGCGCGGGCACGTGGTGACGAACCCGCCTACCGCGACTTCCGGGATCGCTATCGCGACATGGCGAAAACGCTTGGCTTCGAGGGGCATATCGACTGGGCCGAGGCGATGCCATGACCGCGCCTGGCTTGGTTTGTGGGCCATGCGGAACTGAGCTTTCGCCAAACGCCAAGTCTTACAACCAGACCGCGGTGCCCGAGCTACCAGGTCCGGTGGAGCGGCAATGCTAGCCGCTCCCCGCTTGTCGTGCCGGACTGTGTCGGCTGACATCTATCCAAATGGACAAGGACACATCAACCGCGGGGGAGAGAAGTTCGGGCCGATCGAGGTCGAGGAGGCACTGCGTGCCCATCCGGCGATCGGCGACGTAGCGGTGGCCGGCATCACTGACGACGAGATGGGCCAGCGGGTCGGCGCGGTGGTGGTGGCCTGCCGACCGGTGACGCTCGATGAGCTGCGGTCGCATTGTCGTGATCGCATCGCCTATTTCAAGCTGCCTGAGCGGTTGATCGTCGTCGACCACATCCCCTACAGCGAGACCGGCAAGGTCAACCGCCGCCAACTCGCCGCGTTGATCGCCGAGAACGCCTGAGCCACCGAGAGGAGTCGCCGTGCTGTTCCTTCACGAGACCCACCATGTCGTCGGCACCCGCGAGGACGATTTCGAGGCGGCCTATCGGGAAGGCTGGATGCCCACCCTGGCGCGGGAGAACAACGCCCGGTTGCTCTGGTACGCCAACCACGCTCACGGTACGGGGGTGGCTTACAACGTGGTCACTATCACCGGGATCGCCGACGGCGCGGCGTGGGAAACCCTGGCCCGTCGGGCGCAAAGCGGCGACTTGGCGCCGTGGATGCGCGAATTGGACAACCTGCGCCACGAGGTCACCGGCAAGATCCTGTTGCCGGTCGAGTGGTCGCCGCTGCAAGAAGTGGACCTCACGACCGTGCCCGCCGATGGTGCAACGCATCCCCAGAGTTTGTTCATGGAGGACACCGGCTGGCCTTATGCCGCGCTGGACGACTACATCCGTTCGTGGGACGAGATCTACTACCGCGTGCTTTCCAAGGCGCCCCCCGGGGAGACGAGTGCTCGAAATCCAAGCCTGCTTCCAGGTAGCGCATGGGAGCCACAAACGCCGAGAGGCGATGCTGTGGCAGAAGATTGACGCGACCAACGACTACGCCGCCCTGAAGCATCTACTGACTACCGACATCCCGCCCGAGCACCGCGGACCGGGGACCTACATGTTCGATGCCCTGAAGTACCGCGACCAGTGGGAGAGTCGACTGCTTCGGACGTCAGCCTGGTCACCCCTGTACTGACCTCGGCCCAAAGCTGTTCTCGCGGTTCAGGATTCGGTCGGCCTCAGCCGCCATCTCGGCGACGATGTCGGCAGCGGGACGCACTGCGTGGATAAGGCCGATCGACTCACCGATGAGGATGGCAGCGGCCTCGAAATCTTCTGCGGCAACGGCGGCTTGATATGTGCTTACCACTTCGGGCAACGACGCCTGCAGTTCGGCTTCGTGGCCGTGCCAGCCGTCGACGAATGGGTTACTCAACGCCCGCTCGTTGTATTCGGGCGCCCAATCCAGCTGCCGCACGTAGTCATAGACCCGCGTGCGGTAGGTGTCGTCGCCGCTGGCGCCGATAGCTCGCTCGTGGGCACGTGGTGACACCAGTGCTTCGGGGGAAGCCCAGAACCGAGTGCCCACCACCACGCCATCGGCACCGAGCATGAGTGCCGCCGCAAGCCCGCGCCCATCGGCGACGCCGCCGGCCGCCAACACCAGCGTTTCGGGCGCACGTTCGGCGGCCAGGTCGACGACTTCGGGCACCAGGGTGAACGTCGTGCGCACCGTCATTCCGTGCCCGCCCGCCTCGCTGCCCTGAGCCACCAGTATCTGCGCGCCGGCATCCAGAGCCAGCCGCGCGTGCTCGAGTGTCTGAACCTGCGCGATAAGCGGGACCCCGGCCTCGTGGATGCGCTCCGCGAACGGGTGCAGATCGCCGAAAGACAACATGATCGTCGCCGGCTGCCGTTCCAGCGTCTCGTCGAGCACGTCGGGATTGCGGGCCAGACTCCAGGTGATGAAGCCACATCCGACCCGTGCGCCGTCGGCCAGACCGAATTCGCGCGCTACCCACTCCGAGTCGGCGTAGCCGCCACCGATCAGGCCGAGGCCACCGCTCGATGACACGGCCGCGGCGAGCTTGCCTCCCGAGGCCAGCGCCATCGGCGCGGACACAATCGGGTGGTCGATGCCGAAGAACTCGGTGAGCCGGGTTTTCATGTGAGCTCTCCGGTGAGGAACTGTGCCCGCCCATAGCCGAAAGACCAGTCCTCGTCGTTGTTATCGGTGATCGACACGACGAGATCTGCCGAGTCGAGCCCGCATCGCGCGGCCAGGTTGGCGGCCACCAACTCGTAAAACCGTTGCTTCATTTCCGGTGAGCGGCGCCGGCTCACCACATGCACAACCACCAGCGCGGCGGAGCGCTCGATCCCGAGACCGGTATCCCAGACGACGATCTCGTGACTGGGGTGCGTGCGCACTACCTGATAGCGGTCCCGTGGCGGCACTCCGAACGCCTCGACGACCGCGTCGTGTATGGCGTCCAGCAGTGTCCGAATCTCGGCAGGAGTTCGACCCTCGATCAGGTCGACGTACAACAGCGGCATGATTTCTCCCGTGATGTCGCTCGAGTGTTGAGTTGACGCTAACCGTCTCAACGCGTGCTGTGAATGATCGCTTCCGCCCATTCGCGCTCGCCGGTTCAGGGCCTTGATACGACGCCTGCCTGCGGTGATACCGGGCTAATCGCTGCGAGCCACACCGGGCCGACAACTCGCTATCGATCCAGCGCACTGATACCCTGCCAACGCCGTCGTTTGTGACGATGCGCCGCGGTGAATGAAGCACCAGCGGCCTCACGGAAAGAATGTTGTGCGCAGCGGAGAGATCAAGGCCCTCACAGGACTTCGCATCGTCGCCGCCGTGTGGGTGGTGCTCTTTCACTTCCGGCCGCTGTTGCGCGATGCCGCACCCGGATTTCTCGACGCACTCACACCGGTGCTCAACTGCGGCGCCCAAGGTGTGGATCTGTTCTTCATCCTGAGTGGGTTCGTGCTGACCTGGAACTACCTCGACCGGATGGGCGGATCCTGGTCGACCCGTGCCACCCTGCATTTCCTCTGGTTGCGGTTGGCCAGGGTGTGGCCGGTTTATCTGGTCACCCTGCATTTGGCCGCACTGTGGGTCATTTTCACTCTGCACGTGGGCCACGTGCCGTCGCAGGAGATCTACCGCTTCACAGCGATCAGCTACGTGCGTCAGGTCCTGTTGGTACAGCTGTGGTTCCAACCGTTCTTCGACGATTCGAGCTGGGACGGGCCGGCATGGTCGATCAGCGCCGAGTGGTTGGCCTACATCCTGTTCGGGCTGCTGGTGCTGGTGATCTTCCGGATGGCGCGTGCGACCCGCGCTCGCAACCTGATCTGGCTGGCGGTCGCCGCCTCGCTACCTCCGGTGGTGTCGCTGCTGGTGACCGGCCAGTTCTACACGCCCTGGAGTTGGTTGCCGCGCATCGTCATGCAGTTCACCGCCGGAGCGCTGGTCGCTGCCGCGGTCAGCAGGTTGCAGCTCAACCGACCGTGGTCGCCGCGCTGCCGGCTATGCGTCCGTGTTGCTGATCGCCGGCGTGGTGGGCTTTCTTTACTGGTCCGATGCGCACCCGCTGCACGGTGTATCTGACACCGGCGGACTGGTCGACATCTTGTTCGTGCCGCTGGTGATGACGCTGGCGATCGGCACCGGCAGCTTGCCGGCGCTGCTGTCCATCCGGCCGATGGTCTACGGCGGGCAGATCTCGTTCTGCCTGTACATGGTTCACGAGCTGGCGCACACCGCGTGGATATGGACGGCCGAGCAGTTCCAGCTCACCATGGTCGGCAATGACGGGAAGCTGCTGCTGGCCGCAGTGCTCGCGGTGACCTTCGTCGCCGCGGCCGTGCTGTATCACGTCGTTGAGGAGCCCGCCCGTCTCTGGATGCGCAGGATGGTCGGCGATGGCCGGCCCATGGTCGACGCTGCCGATCCTGCAGCGCCATCTCGCGAGCGGCAAACTGCAGTCGGTCGACGGGACCCAGGAAGGTCGACCGAAGTCGATTTCGGCGCGCGCGGGCTGAAACTCTCTGGTACAGCTAGCAATACTGCGCCAAATCTTGATCAAGTAGCATCCCTTGTGGCGCGAGACCTTGCGGGTCTCGCGTCCGTCGACAAAGTGGGGGCTTCACCAGCGCTGACCGACTCCCACGCGGCGTCCAACCGGACGACAGCGCGTCGACGGCGAAATTCGTCGTGGTGCTTTTACGATGCCGCTTATACGGCTGAGACACGCGGCCGGGTGGTGGACAGTGGAGGTAACGGTGGGTCGTCTAGCCACAGTTGTCATCGCGGGTGCTGTTGCGGCCGGAATGGTCACCCCCCATCCCGCCGCGCCGCAGGCTTACCAGACGGTGGCCCGCGGCACCCCGATCGACCACGTCGCGGTGATCGGGGATTCCTACACCACCGGTACCGATGAAGGCGGCTGGGGATCGAACACCTGGACCAACCGCACCTGGCTGACGCTCGCGCGCCAGGGCGTGCAGGTCGCGCCCGAGGTTGCCTCCGAAGGCCGGGCCGGCTACGTCGTCCGCGGTGACCACGGCAGCGTCTTCGAGGACCTGACCAACCGGGCCGTCCACCCCGACGATGCCTTGGTGGTGTTCTTCGGCTCACGCAACGACCATGGTGTCGACCCGGCGCAGATGGCGGCCATGGCGCACGACACCTTGGACCTGGCCCGCCGTATCGCGCCCACGGCGAAGCTGCTGGTGATCGGCCCGCCGTGGACGGACTCCGATCCGCCGATTGACGTCCTGTATATCCGCGACATTCTCAGCGGTCAGGCCAACGACGCCGGGGCGACGTTCATCGACCCGATCAGCGACGGGTGGTTCGTCGGCAGGCCCGATCTGATCGGCCCCGACGGCGTGCACCCTAACGACGCCGGGCACGCGTACATGGCGGAGAAGATCGCTCCGCTGATCCACGCTCAGTTGTCCAGACGAGCCTGATCCCGCTCGCATTCAACGCGTTTCGCACGCGCTCGTCGCGGGTACCTCGGGTGCACGAGACGAGATTGGGGACTGCACATGAAGTCTGGCGTACAGACAGCGATGACCCTGTTCTTCGGCGCGGCGATGCTCGTGTTGGCGGTCGGTTGCGGCGGGGGCGGTAAAGGCGGGCCGACCACCACCACCACGACAACCACGAGTCCGTCGTCGAGCATGGCGCCGGCGCCGGCTCCCGGCGGTGGTGGGCCTGGCGGCGGGGGCGGGCCGAACGGCGGGGGAGGCAGCATCCCGGGCGGTCCAACCGGCAGTGGCGGCCCCGGCGGTGGCGGTGGCAGCCATTCCCGGCGGTCCGACTGGCGGCGGAGGGCCCGGCGGCGGAAGCGGTTGCATCCCGGGCGTCGGCTGTGGCGGTGGTGGACCGGGCGGTGGCGGCGGCTGCATTCCCGGCGTGGGATGCGGCGGCGGCTGACCCCGCTCCGGCGTTGCCCGGAAACTCTTTGCAGATTCGAGGCTCCAACTCTTAGCCCTCAGCGCGCGACGGGTTTAGGGTCTGGGCAACGCGACTGCTAGGGGACCGCACATGGCCAAGCTCAGGTTTGGATATTTCATCGCACCGTTTCACCGCGCAGGAACCAACCCGACGCTGGCCATACAGCGAGATCTCGAGTTCGTCGAACACCTCGACGCGCTCGGCTTCGACGAAGCGTGGATCGGCGAGCATCACTCGGCGGGCAGCGAGATCATCGCGTCGCCGGAGATTTTCATCGCGGCCGCCGCGGAGCGGACCAAGTGGATCAAGTTGTGTACCGGGGTCATCTCGCTCGCGTACCACAACCCACTCTGGGTCGCCGACCGGTTGATGATGCTCGATCACCTCACCCACGGCCGGGTGATCGGTGGGGTAGGGCCGGGCTCGCTGCCCAGCGACTCGTCGATGATCGGGCTGACCCCGACCGACACGCGAGAGTTGTTGGACACCAACCTCGACATCGTCGTCCGGCTGCTGCGCGGCGAGACGGTGTCCGCGAAGACCCCGACGCACGACCTGCACAACGCGCGCTTGCAGCTTGCGCCTTACTCCGACGGGGGTGTCCCGCTGGCGGTGGCCGCGGTCGCCTCGCCGACCGGTGCGCGACTGGCCGGCAAGCACGGCATCGGCCTGCTGTCCATCGGGGCGACGCTGACGATCGAGGGCTTCAACGCGCTGCAGTATCACTGGGACATCGTCGAAGAGCGCGCGGCGGCGTTTGGCACCACGGTCGACCGCAAGAATTGGAGCCTGGTCGGTCCGTTCCACATCGCCGAAACCGAGAAGCAGGCCCGCGAGGACGTGAAATTCGGTCTGGAGCCGTGGTTCCGGTACTTCCAGAAGGTGGCCGCGTTCCCGCAGATGACCATGCCCGGCGAACAGATCGACGAGATGATCGACGTGATCAACGACAACGGCGCCGGGGTGATCGGCACGCCGGAGCGGGCGCGCGAACAAGTGCAGCGGATGTGGGATCAGTCCGGTGGATTCGGCTGCATGCTGCAGATGGGCCACGAGTGGGCCAACCCGGCGGCGACCAAACGGTCGGCTGAACTGTTCGCCGCGGAAGTGATGCCGCATTTTCAGGGTCAGGCGCAACCGACACTGGATGCCGCCACGCGTGCCAGCGAAGTCGCGCGAAGGCCTTGCGCAATCGCAGAACGACGCCGTCGCGCATATGACCAAGAAGTACCAAGACGAAATCGATTCGAAATAACCGACTTTCGGTTTCAGCCTGCCTCGATGCCGAACCATTGCCGAAGGACGCGACGAAGTTCGTCCAACCTCGGGTTTCGGCGCCGATGAGGCCCACGCCACGTAGCCATCCGGACGTACTAGCAGCGCGGTGGCCAATACCTCGCCGACCGGGCTTCCGGGGGCAACGGTAATCCGTTCTGCGACATCGGAAGTCGCGGCGGCAACGACTGCACCCTCGGTCAGGTCGATCAGCAGCGGACGGCCGCTGCGCGCGAGCTCGGCCACCCGTCGTGTCGTTCCGCCGTTCCGGACAGCGAAATCGGGCACCCACCGTCCGGCCATCGGATGCGCATCGGCACCCACGTCGTAACGATTGTCGTTGCCGGACAACAGATCGCTGAGCCGCTTAGCGTTGTTCGGATCCCCGAGGAACTCGGAGAACAGGCCTCGCAGCGCGGTGACTTCTGTTCCGGGCCGCACCAGAGCCAGCTGGGCGCGGCTGTGCATGACGACACGCTCGCCAGCCGGCCGGCGCTCGGCCTCGTAGGTGTCGAGCAACGCAGGATCGGCGCCACCGGCAATGACTGCGGCCAGCTTCCAGCCGAGGTTCACCGCGTCCTGCAAGCCAAGGTTCAGACCCGGACCGCCCAGCGGGGAGTGGACGTGCGCCGCGTCGCCGACCAGGAAGACCCGACCCGATCTGTACGCCGACGCGATCCTCGAGTTGATACCGTAGAAGCGGCGCAGGTCCAGCGGAGTGTCCGGCGAGACCGGTCGCAGCGGAACATCGACTCCGAGTACACGTTTCACGCTGGCCTCGATCTCGGCCAGGCTCACCGGAGTGTCGTCCTCGTCGTAGTCGTCGAGCCGGTCTTCTTGGGCCGACCGAGCCAGTTCCAAAGTGATGAGCATCGCCCTGTCGCCCATCCGACGGCAAGCGAAAACACCCCGCTCGGCACGGTAGAACGGCGCGGGCGGCACACGCCCCCAGCCGGGAATCTCGAGCGCTCCGGTAACCGGGTCGACCCAATCGTCGGGCGGCACGACTCCGAACGCCATTCGGGCCACGGCGTCATACGAGGTCATTCCCGGAAAGTCGATGCCCGCGAATTTGCGTGTCTGACTGGTACCGCCGTCCGCGCCGACGAGGTACTTCGCCGGCAATTCATAGCGACCATCGGGACCGTCGACCTGCACGACGACGCCGTTGGGGTGCTGTTCGAATCCCACGAGCCGGTGTCCCCAGCGAAGATCGGCGCCATTGTCGCGGACCCGCTCGGCCAGCGTTTGCACCAGCCGGGGTTGTTGGACAGGGAACATAAAGTGCTGCGGATCCGGCACCCCCGTCAGATCCAGCGCCATGGCCGCGAACATCGCCCACGGGGACGGCTGAGGCGCATCGGGAGTCCCGGCCAGGACGCTGTAGAGGCCGCGATGGTCGAGCAGCCGAACCGCTTGACCGGTAATCCCATTCGCGCGCCGTTGCGGGTTAGGTCCGGCCAGCGACTCCAGCACGACGGGCCGTATACCGGCCAATTCGAGTTCACCCGCCAGCATCAGCCCATTCGGGCCTGCGCCGGCGATGACGACGTCATTCATTTAGCCCAGCTTAGTAGTGAGCTGGCGGCCATGACAAGCTACTTGATTACATCGACTGCAGGATCGCGGTCGCGATGGCTAAACCCAGTCCGATCACCGCGGGAGCCGAGTCAGAGGCGCTGTCGGATGCCCGCACGTGAAAGCCGATGGCGCCCAAGAGAAGTAGGGCCAGTCCGACGGCGGCAGCTATGCCGATCGGCGTCCAGGACAGACCCGCGAGGATGCCGGCGACACCGGCGAGCTCGAGCGCCCCGATCACACGCCACTGCACCGGGTTGACGCCGAGATGATCGCGGATCGTCAGCGATTGCTGAACTCCCAGAAGCTTGATCGAACCGGCAAAACCCATCAGTACCGCGAGCAAAGCCGTCACAACTACTTTGGCGATCATCACTACACCGTAATACTCAGCCCGCGATACCGGTGGCGGATGCGAAGGCGCGCAGCTCGCGCTCGATGTCGGATCCCGCTGGCTGGTAGGCGACTTCGGTGACCCCGACCGCCGCAAGGTCGCGCACACGCGCCGCGACCTGTTCCGCGGTACCCGTCAACGCCCCGGCGCTGGCCATCGGAATGAGATCAGCAACGTACGGCTCATCGCGCGGGTTGGCTTTAACCAGGTGCCCTTCGTGGATCGCGAGATGCCGTTCGTTCGCGGGGTGGGCCTCGACCGCCTCACGCCACTCGCGCCCACCCGGCAGGGCGTCGACCGCTGCGGCACCACCGCGCTCGTATATGGCGTGATACATCACCACAGCTCCGGGTGCCACGGCATCGACGACCCGCGGGGATGTCAACTCCTCGCCCTCGTCGAGCACGGAGCCGAAAGCCAGCAACGCCCGCCATTCGGCCACGTTGACGGCGTTGGGCTGGGGCACGGCGGCCGAGAACACGCCGTCGCCGAGTTCGGCCGCCACGGCCAGACCCTTCGGACCGTCGGCGGCGATCAGGATCGGCACCGTGATCGGCCGCTTGGCCCCGAACCGGACGGGTGCATCATCCGGATCCTGGCGCCGTCCCATTCGGCGGTCTCGCCGACGAGGAGCGTCTTCAGACAGCGGGCATATTCGGCGACCTGCTGCCACGGCATAGGCCGCTTACCTAACGAGAACCGCCCGGTGAATCCCGATCCAATGGCCACCGCGACTCGACCCGGCGCCTGGCCGGCGAGCTCGGCGATGGCGGCTGCGTTGACCATCGGATGCCGCAGGCTGGGAACGAGTACACCGGGCCCAAGGCCGATGCGCGACGTGCGCTCGGCACACCGCGTCAGGATCATCCACACGTCCGGATACAGGGCGGGAGAGTCGTAGAGCCATGCTCGCCGGTAGCCGAGTGTCTCAGCCAGTTGAACATGCGCCGGGGTGTCCGACGAGGTAGCGAACGCACAGGAGATCTCCATGCCTCGGACATTAACCGAGGCAGCTCGATCAAGGTGCGTGGTCAGCGACTAACCGAAACGGGCCGTCGTTTTATCGCTCCTCGGTAGGGTTTTCGCAAACGAGATTGAGTGGACGCTCAACGCTCAGGCGCGCATCGACAAGGGGCCACGGATGGCGGGGATGGCAGAGCTGGTGCCGGTGCTGCCTGCGCATCGCTTCGACGAAGCCGCGCTGGCTGGCTACCTGCGGGGCCGGCTGCCCGGATTCGACGGTCAACTTCAGGTTCGACAGTTTCAGGGCGGCCAGAGCAACCCCACGTTTCACCTGCAAACCGCTGGCGGCGACTATGTGCTGCGAAAGAAGCCGCCCGGCAAGCTGTTGCCGCGGGCGCACGAGGTGGAACGGGAGCACCGCGTCATGGCCGCGCTCGCCGACACCGACGTGCCAGTGCCGCGCATGCATCTGCTGTGCGATGACGAATCCATCCTCGGTACCACATTTTTCGTCATGGATCACGTTCCGGGGCGAGTCTTCCCGGACCGGGTCATGCGCGAGGAGACACCCGCGCACCGTGCCGCGGTGTATGAGGACCTTGCCCGTGTGCTTGCGGCGCTGCACCGGGTGGATTGGCGGGCGGTCGGACTCGAGGGCTTCGGTCGGCCGGAGGGCTATATGCAACGCCAGGTGGCGCTGTGGACTCGTCAGTGGGCGGCCGCGCGCATGGAGGACATGCCGGCGATGGATCTGCTGGCGAAGTGGCTTCCCGAGCACCTGCCGCCCGACGACACGCCGCCGTGCATCGCCCACGGCGATTATCGTTTGGGCAACGTCTTGCTGCACCCGACCGAGCCGCGGGTGGCCGCGGTGCTGGACTGGGAGCTGGCGACGATCGGCAATCCGTTGGCCGATCTTGGGTATTTCTGCGTCACATATCACGTGCCGGGCGGACCCGGCGGCAGAAGCGGCGTCATCGGTGAAAACCTCACTGGCACCGGAATTCCCGATCAGCGCACTTTCCTGGACAGCTACCGCGCTCACGCTGGCATTGAGCTTCCAGACTCGCTCGACGTATTCGTGGTGTTTTCGATGTTCCGGCTGGCCTCGATCACCGCCGGGGTATGGCGGCGGGGCGTCGAAGGCAACGCGGCCGATTCGCGGGCCGGCACCGACGAATACCGCAAGCGTTATCGCGGGATGGCCGAGACTGCATGGGAATTGGCGCAACGAATCGCTGCCTGAGTGATGGGCGTGAATCCCTCACATATTGCTTGGTCACAGACTGGCGAAGTAGAAGCTCAGCAGCAGCGTGAAAAGCCCGAGAACCCATCCGCTCGTGGTCGCCTTGAGCCAAACGGGAGCGCGGCGAACTTCCATGAAATGCCGGATCACCAAGTACGCCTTGACCGCTGCGATCAGCAATACAGCGGTTGTCACCGTAGTGTTGATCTGATGCGCGGCACCGCCATCGATGGCGATCAACGACGATACGATAGTGACCGCCGTGAGCAGTGCCCACACGATTGTCAATGGATTGCGTATCAGCGCCGTCATGGTCTACCTCATCAAGTACAGCAGGGCAAACAGGACCAGCCATAAGACATCGACCATGTGCCAATAGGTGGCGCCTGTCTCGACGAACGAGATCTTCGGTGCCTTCGATGCTTTCAGGTTGCGGAGGATGAAGCACAGGATGACCAGGCCGAGGGCGACATGACACAGATGCATGCCGGTCATCACGTAGTAGTACATGAAGAACAGGTTCTTTCCCGGCGTCAAACCGCTGCGGATTTCGGGGATCCACTCGAACATCTTGAGCAGCGGAAAGGCGGCGCCGAAGGCCAATGCGATCCAGAACCGTTGTAACGCAGCCACTCTGTTGCCAGCGCGAGCCGCCTCGGCGCCGAGTGCCACGAAGAGCGAACTGGTCAACAACATCACAGTGTTGACAGCGCCGATGTCCAGATTCAGCCGAGCCTGGCTTTGTAGGAACAGTTCGTGATTCTGGCCCCGGAAGTACATGTACCCAACGAAATAGACGCCGAAGATGAGCAAGTCGCCGATGACGAAAAACCACATGCTTGAGTCGCCGGGGACATGACCCCGCCTGCTGCCATCCGGTCGAGAGTTGCCGACGCCCGGGGCGACCCCCTCAGCAACGTTGGTCATGCGCTCGTCCCTGACCGGAGCTCAGGCGAGGCGTTGTCGAGTTCGGCCTCTGGTTGGATCTTGATCGCCCGGTAGATGCATACGTACACGATGATCTGCCACGAGACGTAGAGGGTCATGGCGAACCAGAAGGTCATCAGGCCGTTCCAGGCGAAGGGTCCTGATTTGACGATCCAGACCGGTGCGGCCATCAGCTCGGTCACGTATTGCCAAACGGTGTAGTAGCCCAACCACTTTGGCAGAATGTTGTTCTCGTCGAGAATGATGGCCAGACCAAAGGCCATCCACATGACGCAGAAGCATCCCAGCGAGCCGATGAACGCCAGGTAGCCGAAGTCGTAGAGCATCGTCAAAACCGCCGAGCTGTACCCGGGGCGAAAGGCGCCGAGTCCAAAGCAGAACATCGGGAAGAGCATGCCGACGATCGCACCGGTGATCGCGCCGATCATCATCGAATACCGGAACGCAGGACTTACCGACATCCGCTTGACCTGCATGAGGTAGCAGGCGTTGGACACCGGGGCAAGCCCATAAGCCAGCGTCAGGACCACGCACGCGATGAGCAGATTGTGGGAATGCATGAAATCGACGATGTGCGGCGTGGTGCTGCTCGGTGATCGTGGCGGCATCATCCAGCTCAGCGGCACGAACACCAGCCCGAACAAGTTGAAGAAAAATGGCACGCTCCAAAACGCAATCCACTGATCACGTTTGCGGTTCGTGCGCCACGACGTGGCCTGGTCTGCCGCCGGTTGAGGGGCCATCGCCACGCTGCCGCTCACGCGAGAACCACCCGATCGTCGCCTTGGTGATTGACAGCGCGTAGAAGGGCCCAGAACATCACCGCGATGTAGACCGCAAATGTCGTCAGCCGCAACGTGAATGACAGTGGACCATTCCAGGCGAGTGGGCCCGATTTGTAGAGGATCGAGAATGCGCTCGGGGCCAGCAGCACAACCGTCGCGACGTTGAAGTGTGCGACCCAGCGCGGAAAGATCGGATCTGGACGCTCATCCAGGTAGACGCTCAATGCAAAGCACAAGTTCTGCACCATGATCGTGCCGACCGGCGCGATGAAGAAAAACCAGGCCATGTCGTTGAGCAGACTGACCAGCTGCGGATCACGGTCAGGCCTGAAAGCCGCCATTCCCCAGCAATAATCGGCGAGGATGAATGCTGTCGTGCCGATGCCGACACAGATGACATACGCATACGTCAGGACTGGACTCGACGTGGCAGCTCGGGAGATCTGCACGGCGGCAACCGCAAACAGCGGAACCAAAGAGCACGCAATGAGATTGCAGAGGATCGCCACGCCCAGGATGCCCGTGACGTTGTCGCGGAAGAACGCGGCCACTTGATCGGGCGTCAAGGTCGGCGACAGTGGCGGTGAAAACACCGGAAACGCAAGGTAGGCCAGCGCGAATAGCGCCACCGCCGGCGGCGCTGTCCACAACAGGATGCGTTGACCTTTGGTGTTCATCGATGTCCGTCCCTGCCTCACCCGACGCGAATTCGCCACCAAACCGTGCGGTTCTAGATCTAGCACGCTCACTGACAAATAACAACGAAAAGCGCGACATCCGGCGGAAGACACCGACAAGTTAACAGCCCACCTCGCACGGCTCAAATAGGCTTATATGCAGTAAAAAGAGGGCGAATCGCAACCGCTCGGGGTGCGTTGAGTAGACAAATCGAAGTGATATCTGTCAGCGAGCACCCCAGATGCTGCAGAATAGGGGCGTGCAAGACGTTGCGACCGGCCGCGAAGCCCAGCGCCGCAAGACACGCGCGCGAGTGCTCGATGCCGCGATCGTGGAGTTCCAGCGTGCCGGCGCGAGTTCGGCGGATATCAACGCGATCGTCGAGGCCGCGGGAGTCGCCCGCAGCACCTTCTACTTTCACTTTCCGACCAAGGAACATGTCCTGCTCGAGTTGATTCGACGAGACGAGGATTACCTCGCTGACGAGCTCAGCCGGTTTCTTGACACCCGCCGCGATCTGGCGGTGGTCCTGAACGAAATCATCAGGCTCGTCGTCGCGCTCGAGACCCGCTGGGGCGCTGCGCTATTTCGCGATGTGATCAGCCTCTACTTCTCACCGGCAGCGCCCAAGGACGAAAACTGGACCAAACACCCGACGTTTGTGCTGCTTGCTGCCGAAATCGAGCGCGCACGCATCCGCGGCGAACTGTACGACGACGTCGACGCTTACGACAGCGCCGCTTTCTTCCTGATCGGTCTACACGCACAGCTCATCAGTGCCAGAGAGTCAGGGTCCAGGCGCGACGAAGTGTTGCAGAAGTTTGCCAAAAGCACCCTTCGCAGCCTGCAGCGCTGAGCCGGCACGACCTTGCCGATCACTCTTGGCGACCCGAGGCCCCCCTCGGTGTGGCGACGCTCATACACTGACCAACCGTGGGCATTCTGTTTGGCTTCGCGCCGTGGATCGTCTATTGGGTTCTGGTGGGCAATGCGCCGTTCCTTCTCGCTACTGTGGTCGCCTTCGCGATTGCGATCGCCGGCCTGGCCGCCGGATATCTCACCCGGACACCCAGACGGCCACTCGAAATCGGTTCTGGTGCAACGTTTCTAGTGCTCACGGCGCTGACTTTGCTGGCGAGCCAGTCGGTGGTTGAGCGCTGGGCGCTGCCGCTGAGTTTCGCGGGGATCTTGCTGGTCACCGCGCTCACGAAGCAATTCGGCACATCGTTCGTGCACGAGTACGCCGCAGCAAATCAACCGCCGGCGGTGGTCAACAGCGATGTGTTCGGCCAGATCACGGCGCGGCTGACCTGGATCTGGATTGCGGTGTTCGGCGGTATGACGGTGTCGTCGTCGATCCCGCCGATCACGGCCGCCGACGCGTCGATCCTCAACACCCGCACACCCGTGACCTATATCGGCTACTGGGTGGTGCCGTTCACGCTGCTGGGCCTGGGCGCGCTCGCCACTCGGATCCTGCCTGACTGGATGACCGCCGCGGCGGGTGACATTGTCCGCAAGACCACGTTCGTGGCCTATCACGAGGCCACCATCGACGAGCTGTACTACTTGGCTACCGAACATGCCAACCGGGAAGTCGGCGCCGGCGAGGAGGCCTATGCCGTCAAAGTAGGAAGCAAAGGAACGGCTCTAGTGGGCGACGAATCCCGGGAGTCGTGGCCGTCGACGTACAAGGTGCGCCAGCGGCGCTGACACCAGGTAGACCTTCTCATCCCGACCGGCCCCGCCGTCCGCTGTACTTCTGGCACCATGGCGAGGTGTTCAGCGGGTATTGCAGGCGCCTGATCGCAACACCGCCGGGAGCTCTGCTTGACCCGCTGATCGTTGCAGTGTCGGCCGCCACCGTGAGCTTGGTTGGTGCCGGCCGTTCGTCTTTCTGGTACGACGAGGCCGCCACAATTTCGGCCTCCTACAGTCGTTCTCTGAGTCAGTTGTGGCAGATGTTGGGCAACGTCGATGCCGTTGAAGGTCTGTACTACGTGCTCATGCACGGCTGGTTCAGCATTTTTCCGCCCACGGAATTCTGGTCCCGCGTGCCAAGCGGTTTGGCTGTCGGAGGCGCCGCGGCCGGCGTCGTTGTGCTGGGCAAGCAATTTTCGTCCCGAACTGTCGCCGTTGCCTCCGGATTCGTGTGTGCGATCTTGCCTCGGGCAACATGGGCAGGCATCGAAGCTCGACCGTATGCGCTTTCGATGATGGCGGCCGTGTGGCTGGCGGTGCTGCTCGTTTATGCCACACGTCGTGACAACGTTTGGGTATGGCTGTCCTATGGGATTGTCCTGGCAGTATCGGTCCTGCTCGACGTGTATCTCCTGCAATTATCTTTCGTCCACGCCGTTTTCATCTATCTCTTTCGGCGCAGCCGAACCGTGTCAAGACGTTTCGCGCTTACGTCGGTTGTGACGTGTTGCGCCCTAACGCCATTTTTGGTCGAGGCCATTGGCCAAGCGCATCAGATCAGCTGGATCGCGCCGATTGGGCGCCGCACGATCGAGGACGTGGCTATTCAACAGTATTTCGAACGAAGCCCCCTGTTCGCGATTGTGTCGGCACTAGTAGTTGCGATGGCTATTATGTTGTGGCTCTTCACATCCGCACGCCCAACGGAGGCAGATCGCCAGCTGTTGACGTTGGCAATTGGATGGCTTGTGATACCGACCGCCTTGGTCGTCATCTGGTCGGCATTGGTTAACCCCATCTACACGCCGCGCTATCTAAGCTTCACCGCGCCGGCGATCGCACTGATCCTGGGTGTCTGCATCGGCGCATTGACCGTCACGCGATGGGCAGTGGCGGCTATCGTCGGCCTTCTCGTCATCGCCGCAGCGCCGAATTATGTTTCGGCGCAGCGGGGTCCATACGCGAAATACGGTATGGACTACAGCCAAGTCGCCGATCTGATCACAGCGAAGGCAGCGCCAGGTGATTGCTTACTCGTCAATGACACCGTGACGTTCATGCCCGCCCCGATGCGCCCATTGATGGCAGCGCGCCCGGATGCCTACCGGAAGCTGATCGACCTCACCCTGTGGCAGCGAGCGACCGACCGCAACGACGTCTTCGACACCAACCTCATCCCGGAAGTTGTCACCAAGCCGTTGAGCCACTGCCGCGTCGTGTGGATCATCACCCAAGCCGACAAAACAAGGCCCGATCATGAACGAGCTTCAATGCTCCCACCCGGCGAAAGCTTCGGAGCAACTCCGGCTTTCGCGGTTCCACACAACCTGGGCTTCCGGCTAGTCGAGCGCTGGCAGTTCAACCTGGTTCAGGTGATCAAGGCGACGCGATAACGCTCTGTTACCAGACTCGGAGGTAGTCGACGAGCATTCGGCACGGAAAGGTGCCGAGGGCGGGATCACCCGCGCCAACCCCCCCGACCGCCAGCGTGAACATGGGCGTCATCCAATAGCCGGGATTGTTGAACGGCCAACGGAGGTCCTCGGGAGGGCCGCCGTAGACATGGATGGGCTTGGGCGGAACACTGAAGTACGGCTTGGCGCCGTCAACATAGTCCCGCCAGAATTTGAATCCGTCCTCATCCCAACGCATTCGCCAGGTGTGCCAAGCGTCGTCCACCAGTCCGGGAATCGATTTCCCTTCCCAGGTTTTCCCGTTGGATGCCGCGTGGACCGTGCTACCTGGGGCCCATTGACCGTTGCCGTACCACTCGAAGATGTCGACCTCGCCGTCTGGCTGCGGATCCTCGTTGACGGTCCAGAACGACGGCCACAGGCCGGGGAACAAACAGTCGAGTTTGATCCGCGCCTCCCACGTGGTGTTGATCATGCCTCGCCACTTGCCGCGCAGTTTGCCGCTGAAGTATTCACCGTTTTCCTGGTTGGCCAACAGAACCAGATTGGAGTTGCCGTCGAGAAACACGTTTTGGGCGCGGTATATCCCGTCGACCGGCGGGAATACGTCGTCCTGCCAGGTCTGTATCGACCATTTCGACAGGTCGGGGCCCTGGCCGGCCGGCCCGTCGAACTCGTCCTGGAATATGTAGGGGCCAGCCGGGCCCGCTGCCGGCGGTGCCGCATGGGTCGGGTTAGCGTGTGCTTCCGGCCCGCGGACTGCAGCCGCAGCCGCAGCCGCAATCATGCCCAGCCCCGTCGTCACCAACATGTTGCGTCGATTCATCTCCGGCACAGCTCGACTATATGAGACGGCCTGCTGGCACGCAGGGGCGGCGGCAGAATTCGACCCGTGTCGCTGGTACCGAGCCGATCCTGAGCTATTCCAGCCAACCTGACCAGTGCCTATTCGTCGGCAAGCCGCTCTTCACAACCTGAAGAGCGCAGCTTGAGCCGGGGCGTCAGCAATCGCTTGCGGCTGCCACTAGCCCCGACCCGAGACCGGTGCGCGGACCTTGGCAGACTGTGCGCATGGCACAGATAACTTTGCGTGGAAACACGATCAATACCGTCGGCGAGCTGCCGGCCGTCGGAGCTCCGGCTCCTGCATTCAACTTGACCGGCTCGGATCTGGGCATGGTCAACAGCGAGCAGTTTCAGGGTAAGCCCGTGTTGCTGAACATCTTTCCCTCGGTCGACACACCGGTGTGCGCGACGAGTGTGCGCACCTTTAACGAACGCGCCGCCGCCGGCGGTGTCTCCGTGGTGAATGTCTCCAACGACCTGCCGTTCGCTCAGGCGCGATTCTGCGGCGCAGAGGGCATCGAGAATGTGCAAAGCGCATCGGCGTTCCGTGACAGCTTTGGCCAGGACTATGGCATCACCATCGCCGACGGTCCATTCGCCGGCCTTCTTGCCCGGGCCGTCGTGGTGATCGGCGCCGACGGCAACGTCGCCTACGAGGAGCTGGTGCCGGAGATCGCGCAAGAGCCTAATTACGATGCAGCGCTGGCCGCGCTAAGCGCATCGTCCTAAGTCTGAGGAGGTTTGGCGCCTGACTCACGTATCCGGAGTTAGGCGCCAAACCGCCACGGCAACAAAAGGCTTGCTTTAATCGCTAGCGCGATCCTGCGAGCACAGCATCACCAGCAGCACGCCGACGGCGAATATCACGACGGCCAGGCGAGGGAAGTGCCCGTACGGCGCGAAGCCTTCCGAGGCCAGGAACGCCAGCCCGTAGGACGCCATAGCGGCGCCGGCCAGCATGATCGGCTCGGCCCAGCGACCCCTGAGCACATTCAGCGCGGGGAGTGGCGCGGCGAAAAAGCCCCGGCCCAGCCACAGGAGTGCCAACTCGACCGCCGTCACCACGCTGAGGATGACCACCCATTGCAACCGGGCCAGCCACCACTGAGCGCCGCCCTCGACCGGTTGTGGCAGCAGTCCGGCCGGGTAACCGATGATCGCCACAATCACCACAGGGATCATGTGCCATAGGTACAGCGCCATCACGTTGGTGTTGGCCAGCGAGAGCACCCGCTGGACGACGCCGGGACGCAGCGCGCGATTGAGCAGCGGCGCGAAACTGATCGCCAGCCCAGCCTGCGCGCACCCGAACGCCAGCATTGCCGCTGACGGTGGCTCGGTGTTCTGCACGGCCTGGCCGGGAACACCAATCATGCTGACCGGGTAGGGGCCCAGCCAGATCAGCAGCCACGACGCGCACGCTGATCCGGCCGCGAGCAGTATGGCTCTGAGTCCAGCTAATGAGCCGTTCTGCCAAGCTATTCCGAGTTGGTAGAGCAGCGCCCAGCAGAGCAGATAGTTCAGCAAGCCCAGATATGGCACCTGGCCGGCCAGTGAGGCAACGTCAACGGCCCCAACGCCCGCTGCCAGCACCACAGGTGCCCGTAGCCCCCAACGATGGTGGGCCGCAATCGCAATCGGCGTCAGCGATACCACCACCAGATACACGGCGAGGAACCACAGATGCATCGCCACCGCCCAGCCCGCGTATTCCAGGGTTGGGCCGGTCACCCGGAAGGCGTTCGCGACGGCAACAGCGACGGAGACCAGCGCGACATAGACCGTCGAAGGCCCCAGCACGCGCGCGAGACGATGTCGCAGCCAGATCTGGCGCGGCAGCCCTTCAGTGGCATGCCGATGGCTCCACGACACTGCAGCGGCATAGCCGGCGACTAGGAAGAAAACGGGGACGGCTTGGAATGGCCACGTCAGCCATTGAGTCCAGGGCTGGTCGACGAGCGGGTTTTGCCGGCCGAAAGCTCCGTCGCTGTAGGTCACCGCTCCGGCCAGCCAGTGGCCCAGCACGATGAGAACTACCCCCGACACGCGGTAGAAGTCCACCGCCGAGTTGCGGAGCGGGACCGCGGCCATGACCAAAAAGTACCTGTGACGCAGCATCCCGGGAGCGGAGGCGTGTGACGTCAGCCGACCTGATCGGGTTCTCGACAAAGCCGCTGCCTGGATCCTTCCGGTAAACTGGGTTTCTCCACGTCGAGGTTCGACGGTTCATCGCTTGGAAGGTGTTCCACATATGGTCACGCGTTCGTTGAGCAAACTGGCTGCCGTAGCCGGGGGTCTGGCGTTGTCGGTGCTCGCAGGCGCGGGGATCGCGGCGGCAGACGAGTTGAGTCCGGCGGCAATCAATACAACTTGCAACTACAACCAGGTGATGGCGGCGCTGAATGCACAGTCTCCGGCCGCGGCAGCGCAATTCAACAGCTCGGGTAAGGCGAAATTCTTTCTGAATACATACCTCGGGTCGGCGCCAGCCCAGCGCGTTCAGTTAGCCCAGCAGGCACAGGCGGCGTCGCCGGACATGGCGAACCAGTACCTCCCGCTGATCAACCAGGTCGCTTTGACCTGCAATAACTTCTAGGACTTTGTGGTACCAGGTGAACCTGTAGGTCGATTTGTGCCTCACCAGACCCGGATCCAGTCGACCAGCATCTGTGCCGGGTAGCTACCAGGTCCGGGATCGCCGCCGCCTGAACCGGCGACCGCGAGATTGAACACCGGGTAGACGGTGTAGCCGGGACCGTTGAACGGCCAGTCCGGCAGCGAGTCCGCCGGAACGTCGAAGTAGGGCGCTGCACCTTCGGCATAGTCTTTCCAGAAGCGGATACCGGCCGCGTCCCACTGGCATCGCCAGGTGTGCCAACCGCTGTCCAGCGCCACATTGTGGGTCTTCCATTCGCCGCCGTTGGCTTTGGCGTGCACGGTGGTGGCCGCCGGCCAGCTGCCGTTGCCGTACCACTCGACGACGTCGATTTCGCCCTGGTCTTCGTTTCCCAGCCAGTAGGCCGGCCAGCTGCCGGCGGTCAAGCAGTCGAGCTTGATCCGCGCCTCCCAGATGTGGCCGACACCGCCTCGCCACAGACTCTGGACCTTGCCGCTGTAGAAGGTAGGGCCATCTTTCGCAGCCTTGAGAACCAGGTTCGACTTGCCATCGACAAAGACGTTGCGGCGATCGTCGCGGTATTGGCCGATATTCTCGGGCAACTCCCAGTGCGTTGGGTCTTTGATTACCTCGCGTGCTTTCGCCACTGCCCATTTCGCCCCGTCAGGCGCTGAGCCAGCTGGGCCATCGAAGTCGTCTTGGAAGATGTAGCCGCCCGATGGCGCGGCTGGTGGGCGCGGGTAAGCCCACGCCTGCGGGACGGGAACCGCGGCTGCCAGCACGCCGACGCCGGTCATCAACATCATGGTGCGACGATCCATCTCGGGCATAGGCACTGCACGATAGCAGCCGACCGTGGCGACCGGCCAAATAGCAGTTCAGCCAGGTCACAGGTGAGCGAGCAGTCGCTTCGCGAACTCCTCGGGGTGTTCACGGTGCATGAAATGCCCGCCCTCGACCTCTTCGACGATGTAGTCGCCGGTGAACATCCGCGCGGCATACCGGTAGTCGGCGGGCTCTGCCACAGGATCGCCCAGCCCGGCAAACGCGACCGTGGGCACGGTAATTCGCGTCTTCAGCGACGCACTGGGTACCGGCGAAAGCTTTCGGTAATAGCCGAACGCCGCATTCAAGGACGCGCGGTGCGAGAAGCATGCCCGCACAGGATCGAACTCGCTCGGGTCAGGGTTCCAATTCGGTGACCACCGCCGGCAGATCGCGGGCAACGCCGCAAAGTCGTTGCGCGCGAAGCGTTCCGGTGCACCAGGTAGCTTATATATTGCGAAATGACGTACGCCCCAGAGCTTTTTCAGCGACGGCTTGAGCGCACCCGGATGGGGAATGGCTATTGCGAACAGCTTCGTAACCTGCTGGGGGCCCAGAGCCGCCGCGCCGTAGGCGGCGCTGGCTCCCCAGTCGTGACCGATGACGACAGCCTTGCTGGCGCCGAGAGCCTCAATCAACGCAAGGGCGTCGCGCGCCAATATCTCTTGGTCTGGATCGCGCTCGGGGATCGCTGTGGGGTGGTAGCCGCGCGTGAATGGGCTTACCGCTCGATATCCCTTGGCCGCAATGCGGGCGCGCAGATCGTCCCAGGTGTGCGCGGTGTCCGGGAACCCATGCAGCATCAGGACCAGTGGCCCGGATCCCTGTTCGAGATAGGCGAACGTCAGCCCGTTCGCATCGACGAAGTGGATTGCATCGGTCATGGCTAATCGAACCTCATGTCTTCTGATAGACCAGCCAGCGCAACTCGATTGGGGATTCGTCGCGTGCAAGGTCGAATACATCGAGGCCGTTGGCCCACCCGTCGTACCACGCGGTAGGTGGCCACGCACCGTCTGGCAGATGGGTCTTCTCGTACTCATAGGCCGAGTCATCGCCGATGAGCTCAACGGGCAGCTCAGAGGCAGCGGCGTGCAGTTCGTCTCGGGTGAAAATCATGGTGTTGCACTGCTGCCCGAGTTCGCGCGCCGCGTCGTCGGGGGTGTAGCCCGCACGCGCCAGAAACGAGTCGAACACCAGCCGCCCACCCGGAGCCAGGCAGTCCGCGGCGAGCTCGAAGATTCCGCGCAACTCGCCGGTCGTCCGGAAATCCGGGACTACCTCGGCAAGGATGATCAGCTGATAGTCGCGGCGAACGCCCTCCATGGTCTCGAAGACGTCGCCATTCATCACGTGCACCTCGAGAGATTCGCGTTCGGCCTCTGCGCGAATGATCTCGGCGAACTTCGGACTCATCTCGACCGCGTCCACCGGGTGGCCTCGTCGTGCCAAGGCCAGGGCGTTGCGACCGGTTCCCGCGCCGATGTCGAGCACCGGATGGGCTTGCGGTTCGGTCACGTCGCTGGCCAGCGCCCACACCCGGGCGTCGGGTTCGGTGCCGAACAAAGGCCCCTCGCGAGTGCCGACCCAGCCGTCGTAGGCGCCTCCGATCGTCACGGATTCGGTTGCGACACGGTAGTTCATCGTGATGCCGAAGGGAGCATGGAATGAGATCACGATATTCGACCGGGACGAAGCCGTGAAGGCCTTCGCCAGCTCGGACTCCAGCACCTTCCTCAGCTGAGCGGACTGCTCGGCCGCGTACTGCACGCCGCCAACGGCAAAGACGTTGGCGCACATCTTGACGTATTCGTCGATCATGCTGGGAACGGCGGGAACCGTGATCTGTGCTGTCACCGCCGCTCGGCGGTACAAGCGGCGAGCTACCGCTTCGCGCAGCGTGGACGGACTGAAAGACCTGGCGGCCTGATCGTCCATCAGACCCTTGTACACGACCCGACCCCCGTTCCACCAGCGCCTGAGTGCTATAACGCAACGTATGTCAGACGACGCCCACTTGATCACGCATGTTTCCGACACAGCCCGCTGGACGGCGCTGTATCGGGCAACCGAATCGGCGCGCGCTGACGCCCTGTTCAGCGATCCACTGGCCGAACGCCTTGCGGGTGAACAAGGCCGCGCGATCGTTGCGAAAACTCCGGTTACGAGCCGCAGTGGCTGGTGGCTCATTGCGCGCACCAAGATCATCGACGACGCCATCACCGAAGCGATCGCCGACGGCTGTGACCGGGTGCTGAACCTGGCGGCCGGCTTGGACACCCGTCCGTATCGATTGGACCTACCGGCTGATTTTCCGTGGATCGAGGCGGACCTTCCACAGCTGCTCGCGGAGAAGACGCAACTGCTCGCCGACCAGACTCCGCGCTGCCGGTTGACCCGGACGGCGGTCGATCTTGCCGACCCGGCGGCTCGCGAGTCGTTCTTCGACGAGGCGCTCGACGGTGCGACCAAAGCGCTGCTGTTGAGCGAGGGCCTGTTGATGTATCTGGAAGACCGTGATGTCAAAGCACTTTCGGATGCCATCGCCCGCCCCGAGGTGGCTTGGTGGATGTTCGACTTCGGCGGTGCGGGCTTGAAGAAGCGGATGAATGAGAAGATGGCCGGCATGCTGCAGAACGCGCCCTTCATATTTGCGCCCGACAACGGATTGGCGTACTTCGAAGATCTCGGCTGGCGGGTTATCGAGTCTGAATGGCTGATGGCAGCCGCCAACCGATTCCGCAGGTTGCCGATTTTCATGCGGCCGCTCCTCTGGGTGCCGCACCCCAATCCACGTCACCCGGGCAGAAGGCCCTGGAGCGCCACGGCCCTCCTTACCCGGGCGGCGTGACCATGGTCGACTCATCCGAACAGCGGACCGTCTCGCGGCGCGAGCTCGTCAAACATGGCGCCGCAGCGGTTGTCCTGAGCCTGGCACCGCTGGATGTCATGCTCGCCGGGCGCACGGCATCGGCTGACAACGCCCGGCTGATCGATTTCGCTGAGCGCCGAATTGCGCCAAACGAGATCAAATCGGCTGGCTATGCCGGGGTGGTGAACTATGTCTCCGAGTCGCGACCGGGCGCGAACTTCGAGGCGAAGCCCATCGCCCGCGAGTACGCAGACGCGCTGCGCGCAGCCGGTTTACACATCGTCAGCAACTTCCAGTACGGCAAACCGGGCGGAACCGCGCCGTCGGATTTCACCCGCGGGTTCGACGGGGGCGTGGCGGATGCGCAAACGGCGCTGCGACTCCACTCCGCCGCCGGGGGAAGCAATTCCGCTCCGATATTCTTCAGTGTGGATGACGACATCGATTCGAACACCTGGAATAGTCTGGCTGTCAACTGGTTTCGGGGCATCAACTCGGTGTTGGGTAAACAGCGGACTGGGATCTACGGGCATTTTCAGGCTTGCCAGTGGGCTGTCAACGACGGTGTGCTCGGGCACTCCAGCACGGCAGGTCACCAATGGTCCTGGCAGACCAAGAGCTGGTCGCACGGACAGCGCGACTCCACCGCGGTGCTGTACCAGGAAGTGGTCAACAGCCCGTCGAGCCCTGGCCCGCTCCTCGGCGGCATAAACATCGACGTCGATGAGGTGCTCGCCGCCGACTTCGGCCAATGGGATCTGGATCGATGATCTAGTCCACGCTGACCGCGCTCTCGACGAGATCAGCAGCGCAGGAAGCGCTTTCGTGAGGAGACATCATTTGTGCGGCAATGTTACGGGCGCGAGTCAAGTATTCCGGGGCGAGAATCGCCTTCAGGTCGGCCACCAATGACTTCTCAGTAGCTTTCGAGAAGCGTTGTGCAGCTCCGATTTTCAACTGCTCAACAGCGGACGCCCACACCGGCTGATCGAGCCAAAGCCACAAGATCAGCGATGGTACGCCTGCGCGCATGGCGGCCGCAGTGGTGCCCGCACCTCCGTGGTGGACGACCGCCCGGCACGCCGGGAGGACCGCGGCGTGATTTACCGCACTGACAAACTTCACGTGGTCGAAGTGATCGAATTCGGACAGATGATTGGGCCCAGAGCAGACCAGCAGCCGCTCGCCTAACTGCTCGCACGCCGCGATGATCATCTCGACAATCTCGGCAGGAGGAGGAATCGGAGTGCTGCCCAAGCCGAAATAGACGGGGGGAGTCCCGTCGGCAATCCACGCGAGAACCTCATCATCGGCGTCCGTCGGCGACTCCAGCGTGAGCGCACCGACGAATGGCTTGCCCGGTTCTGCCCACTGAGCGGGTTGCCCAGGAAGGCATCGTTCGTCGTAGGCCTGGATCTCCAGTAACGCCGCCCTCGGCTCGGGCGCCTCCGGCAGGCCCAATTCCCGACGTAGGGGGTCTTCGGACAGCTTGGTGAGCTGTGAATTCAGCACTCCGGACGGCTGTATCCGCGACGGAAAGAAGTGCAGCGCGATCAATGGGATGTTGTGAGACTCAGCGATATTGGCGGCGAGCCGCTGCTCGTTCATACCCGTCAAGAGCACGTCGGCACCCTCGGCTAGCGATGCCAGCGCCGCGCCTTTGTCCGCCCAGACTTTCGTGACGCGTTCCACCATTTCGGGCAGCGCGGAAAGGGGATTCTTGCTGACGAAATATTCCGCGGCCGTGTCCAACTGTGCCTGAGAGTCAGGTCCGTAGGCGACGGCAGCAAGCCCGGCCGATTCGGCCAACCCGAACATGTTCGGCGGGACCGCGATGCGCACGTCGTGACCTCGGCGCAGCAACTCCCGACCGACCACGGCGCAAGGCTCGACATCGCCACGACTCCCATAGCCGGCCAGCACACATTTCATCGGGGGAACCTCACTCGGGGGACCTTGGCGGCGACGAGTCTAGCGCGGTGTCAATGGCGCCCGTAGGTTCGGCTTTGTGCACTGCATCGTCGACGCCATGAATGTCATCGGAACTCGGCCCGATGGCTGGTGGAAGAACCGTCACGGCGCGAGAGTCCGGCTGGTCGAACAGCTCGAGCGTTGGGCAGCTCCCGATGGCCACCGAGTCACAGTGGTTTTCGAGGGTCCAACCTCGCCGCCGATCGAGTCGTCTGTGATCCGCATACACCACGCGCCCAAAGCGACCGCGAATTCGGCTGACGACGAGATCGTCCGGATGGTGCGCGACGACGATCGCCCTTCGGAGATCACCGTTGCGACGTCGGATGCCACGTTGGCCGACCGGGTGCGCGGCGAGGGTGCGTGCGTGTGCCCTGCGGCGAGATTCCGCGATCTGATCGATCCGCTTCCCTAGTCAGCACGACGCCCGGTGGCATCCTGGGGCCGGGCGGCGTCTTCCAGGAGATCAGCGGCCCTGGCAACGCTTTCGGCGGCTTTCGTCATCGAGGCGGCAACCTGGCGGGCCCGAATGACGCATTGCGGGCTAAGTATGGAGCGCAGGTCTGAAACCAGCGATTTCTGGTTGGAGACCGAAAAGCCTCGAGCAGCACCCACTTTCAAGTGCTCGATGATCCCTGCCCAGATCGGCTGATCGAGCGCAGTCCAGAGGACCAGCGCGGGAACCCCGGCCCGCAGGCCTGCCGCCGTGGTACCGGCGCCGCCGTGGTGGACGACGGCGCGGCAAGCGGGAAGGACGGAAGCGTGATTCACCGCTTCCACGATCTTGACGTAGCCGGAGTGGGGGATCTGAGTGCAATCGTTCGGTCCGGTGCAGATCAACGCCCGCTCGCCTAACATCCCGCACGCCGCGTCGATCGCGGCGACCGTGTCAGGGGGGGATGCCAGCGGCATGCTGCCGAAACCAAAGTAAATCGGCGGGGTTCCAGCAGCGATCCACGCCAACACCTCATCGTCGGCATCGGTCGGCAACTCCAGCGTCAACGCCCCCACGAAGGGTCGCCGGTCTTCCTTTTTCGCGCTTTCGACCGTGAGCCCGGGAAGCAGAGCTCGTCGTACGCCTGGATTTCCAGGGGTTGCGTCGAGGGCGCAGGTGCTTCCGGTAATCCGAGTGCCTGGCGCTGCAATTGTTCAGGCCCCCTCGTCGCGAGCCTACGCGGCCCGCTGGACTCCAAAATCTCCGCCGGGAAAAAGTGCAGCGCGGCCAACGGAATGCCGTAGTACTCCGCGACATTGGCGGCCAAGCCCTGCTCGGTTACGCCCGCTAAGAGCAGGTCGGCCCCGTCAGCCGCTGACAACAACGTCGTGCTCTTGTCCTCAAAAACCTGGGCGATGTATTCGATGCTTTGGAAAAGGGATCTGGACGGATTCTGCATCATGCGGACGAAATTGTCGTCGCGCAGCAGCGCCTGCCAGTCCCGGCCGTATGGAATCGCGGTGAGCCCCGCCGCCTCGACGAAGCCCAGCATGTCGGGCGGGACCGTCACTGCCATCCGCACGTCATGACCCCGGCGCAGCAGCTCTTGAGCGACGGCGATGCAGGGCTCGACATCGCCGCGACTTCCATAGCCTGCCACCACAAACTTCATCGGCGGAAACCTAACTCATCGCAAAGCACCCCGCGAGTGAGCGCTCGCGGGGTGCTTTAGTGGTCGCTCGGCCGTTATTTGAGGTCGAACCGATCGTTGTTCATCACCTTGACCCACGCGGCGGCGAAGTCCTCGACGAACTTCCCCTTTGAGTCGTCTTGGGCGTACACCTCGGCCAACGCACGCAGCACCGAGTTCGACCCGAACACAAGGTCATTCGCGGTCGCGGTCCACTTCAGCGCACCCGAGGCCCGGTCGTGGCCCTCGTAGACGTTCTCCGCGGTCTCCGATGCCTTCCATTCGGTGTTCATGTCGAGCAGGTTCACGAAGAAGTCGTTGGTCAACACTCCCGTCTTGTCGCTGAACACACCATGCTTGCTGCCGCCGTGGTTGGCGCCAAGAGCCCGCAGGCCACCGACCAGCACGGTCAACTCCGGAGCGGTCACACCCAGGAGGTAAGCCCGCTCGACCAGCAGCTGCTCCAACGGGGCTTTCTCGCCGGCCCGCGCGTAGTTGCGGAAGCCGTCGGCCCGCGGTTCGAGCACCGCGAACGACTCCACATCGGTGTTCTCCTGCGAGGCGTCGGTACGGCCAGGCGCGAAATGCACGGTGATCTCGTACCCGGCGTCTTCGGCCGCCTTCTCGACGGCCGCAGACCCGGCCAACACGATCAGGTCCGCCAGCGAGATCTTCTTCCCACCGGAGGCCGAGTCGTTGAAATCGTGCTGGATCTTTTGCAAGGTCGCCAGCACCTTCTCCAACTCGGAAGGCTCGTTGACCTCCCAATGCCGCTGCGGCTCAAGGCGAAGCCGTCCACCGTTCGCGCCACCGCGCTTGTCGGTATTGCGGTAGCTACCCGCCGCCGACCACGCCGTCTTGACCAACTGCGGAACGGACAGACCGGAATCGAGCACCTTCTTCTTCAGGGCGGCGACGTCCTTGTCGTCGACTAGCTTGTGGTCGACCTCTGGCACCGGGTCCTGCCACAGCTGCGGCGCGGGAATCCACGGTCCGAGGTAGCGGGAAACCGGCCCCATGTCGCGGTGCAGCAGCTTGTACCAGGCCTTGGCGAAGGCCTCGGACAACTCCTCGGGGTGATCCAGCCACCGCTTGGTGATCTCACGGTAGATCGGGTCTTCCCGCAGCGAGATGTCGGTGACCAGCATGGTCGGGGCACGGCCCGGCCCACCGAAGGGATCGGGGATCGTGCCCGCGCCTGCGCCGTCCTTGGCGGTGAACTGGTAGGCCCCGGCCGGGCTCTTGGTCAGCTCCCACTCGTATCCGTACAGGGTCTCCAGGAAACTGTTGTCCCACTTGGTCGGCGTCGGTGTCCACACCACTTCCAGGCCGCTGGTGATGGCGTCCTTGCCGACGCCGCTGCCGTAGGAGCTCTTCCAGCCCAACCCCTGTTGTTCGATCGGGGCCGCCTCGGGCTCGGGACCGACCAGGTCGGCATCGCCGGCGCCGTGGGTCTTGCCGAAGCTGTGGCCACCCACGATGAGCGCGGCGGTTTCCTCGTCGTTCATCGCCATCCGGCCGAACGTCTCGCGGATGTCCACCGCGGCCGCCACCGGGTCCGGCTTGCCTTCGGGCCCTTCGGGATTGACGTAGATCAGGCCCATGGTGGTCGCGCCGTACGGCTCCGCCAGGTCACGCTTACCGGAGTAGCGCTTGTCGGTCCCCAGCCATTCGCCCTCTTCGCCGAACAAAATCTCTTCGGGTTCCCACACGTCTTCGCGGCCGAACGCGAACCCAAAGGTCTTGAAACCCATCGATTCCAGGGCTACGTTGCCGGCGAGTACCAGCAGGTCTGCCCACGAAAGTTTGCTACCGTACTTTTTCTTGACCGGCCACAGCAGCCGCCGCGCCTTGTCCAGGCTGGCGTTGTCCGGCCAGCTGTTGAGCGGGGCGAACCGCTGCATGCCCTGACCGCCGCCTCCGCGGCCGTCATAGATCCGGTAGGTGCCCGCGGCGTGCCAACTCATCCGGATAAAAAAGCCGCCGTAGTGGCCATAGTCGGCGGGCCACCAGTCCTGCGAGGTGGTCAATACCGATACCAGGTCCGCCTTGAGCGCGTCGACGTCGAGCTTGGCGAACTCTTCGGCGTAGTCGAAGTCCTCACCAAGCGGATTGGCCTCTGCCACGTTGGGGTGCAGCCTGGTCACGTCGACCTGGTTAGGCCACCAGTCCTGGTTAGTCCGGGGAGCTTCGCCCTTGGGCGTCGGCGCATCGATTGCTGGATTTTCGCTTTCGCTGCCCTTGTGGGCTGTATCGGATGACACTGCATTCCTTTCGAGGGTGGGTGATTTGGGCTGTGATCACGGTTGTGATCGGGACGTTGCGGTCGAGCAGTTGGGGCACAGGCCCCAGTAGATGACTTCGGCCTCGTCGAGGACGAAGCCCTCTAGCACGTTGTCGTCGTCGGACGGGGTCAAACACGGCGCGTCACCGACCGCGCAATCGATGTCGGCGATGACACCGCATGATCGGCACACGACATGATGGTGGTTGTCGCCGACTCGCGCCTCGTAACGGGCAACCATGCCCAAGGGCTGGATCCGCCGAACGAGACCTACGGCGGTGAGGGCGTTGAGGACGTCGTACACGGCCTGGCGGGAGACATCGGGGAGTCGGCTCCGCACCGCCGTCAGAATCGTCTCGGTGTCAGCATGCGGATGGTCGTGGACCGATTCCAGCACAGCGACCCGGGGGCGGGTGACGCGCAGATCGGCCATCCGCAGCTGTGCCGAGTAATCCGTCGACGTCGACGACACGCACCCCAATATGCCGCTCTTATCTGGAGTCGGTCAAGACCTAATTTGGAGTTGGTCAAGAATTAATCGAGCTGCTTACGGCCATGATTGCGGCATTCGCAGCCCGTCCGGCCGCGAGATTCGATCCTTTGGCGAGCCGAGCAAGACGGGGGAGCGCATTGCGATGCCAGATCAAGTAGCGCGCGACGGCAGCCAGGTTCACGGTGCCGTCAGAGTGGGTAAGGCCCGCAATCTCGGCGTCCACGCTGCCATCGCCGGCCCGGTCGCTGATTGCCCGCACCACCGACCAAGCGACACCGCGCTGGTCACACACCTTTGCGACCGCAGCCGTCTCCATGTCCAGCGACACCACGCCACGCGATCTCAGATCGGCATGCACGGCCCGATCCGTCAGCAACTCGTCGGTGGTCCACATCGTCCCGTGGGCGTTACCGACGCGAAGCGGTGTCGGTCGGTACACCGAACCGTCGGCACCGTTGACGACCTGTTCGGGCAGTACCAGTGATCCGATCGGGGTGTCGTCGTCGATAGCACCGGTGATGCCTATGACCACCACCCATTCGACGTCGACCGCATCAAGTAATCGGGCCGTCGCACCGCCGGCCAATGCTGTGCCGATCCCGGTGACCAATGCGGTGACCGCACGGTCGCCGACCTTGCCGATGTAGCCCGCTCCGGATTTGCGCAACCGAAGGCGGCGGCGCAGTGGCCGCAATTCCATGGGCATCGCACAGACGAAAGCGATCACCGCTGATGCGTACTGACGTCACTCGATGACACAGCGCCCATCCTAGGCAGGTATCTCGGCGGCCGGGCGCAATCCAGAATTCGCTATATAACGTTGTGGCAGAAGGATATTCGCTTCTCAAGCCCAGATATTCGAACCGACTGCACGTCAGAACGGGAAGGATTAGTTCCTCACCTTCAACATATAGCGCACCCCGGGGCTTGCGGCAAGACCTGGGTCATGGCGCAAAATCGCTGGCCAAAGCAAAAACTGAGCGATTTTGGGGGAGTTAAGTGGGTATCGAAGCGATGGCCGGGCACGCGGTAGTCGTTGCCGGGGGAGGACCGACCGGGCTGATGCTGGCGGGCGAGTTGGCTTTGGCAGGAGTCGACGTTGCAATCGTCGAGCGGCGCGCAAACCAGGATCTGATCGGTTCGCGCGCCGGCGGCTTGCATTCACGCACCATTGAGGTGCTCGACCAACGCGGAATCGCCGACCGGTTCCTGGCGAGCGGCCAGGTCGCACAAGTTGCGGGTTTCTCCCAGATCCGGCTGGACATCAGCGATTTTCCCACCCGACATCCCTATGGACTTGCGCTGTGGCAGAACCATATCGAGCGCATTCTGGCCGGCTGGGTCGAGGAACTGGCCGTTCCCGTCTATCGCGAACACCAGGTCACAGGTGTCGTCCGAGACGGCACCGGGGTCGACGTCCACCTGTGCGGCGGACAGCGAGTGCGGGCGGACTATCTGGTCGGCTGCGACGGCGGACGCAGCGCGGTCCGGAAGTCTGCGGGCATCGACTTTCCGGGGTGGGATCCGACGATGAGCTATGTGCTCGCCGAGGTCGAGATGGCCGACCAGCCAAACTGGGGCATCCGGCACGACGCCGTCGGTGTGCATGCGCTCAGCGAGTCGACCGACGGGGGATCGGTGCGGGTGATGGTGACCGAGCAGCACCTCGGCCCTGGCACCGAACCAACCCTGGACGAGCTTCGCGAAGCGCTCATCGCCGTCTACGGAACGGACTATGGAATACACAGCCCCACTTGGATTTCCAGGGCAACCGACCTGACCCGACAGGCGGCGTCCTATCGCGACGGGCGAGTCCTGCTGGCGGGTGACGCCGCACATGTGCATCACCCGATCGGCGGTCAGGGGCTCAACACCGGCGTGCAGGATGCGGTGAATCTGGGGTGGAAGCTTGCCCTGGTTGCGAAAGGGTCGGCGCCGGACAGCCTTCTCGACAGCTATCAGGCCGAACGGCATCCGGTCGCTGCCCGGGTGCTGCACCACACGATGGCACAGATGGCGTTGCTGCGTGATCCAGCCGATGACCGCACAAAAGCATTGCGCGACATCATGTCTGAGGTGTTGCAGATGGACGAGCCGCGTCGGCGCTTCGCTGCGATGATGTCGGGACTAGATATTCACTACGACCTCGGACCTGGACACCCGCTGCTCGGACGCCGCATGCCCGATCTCGACATCGCGGCCGCTGACAGTCCGAGCCGGGTGTTCACGCTGTTGCACGATGCGCGTGCCGTGTTGATCAACTTCGGCGAGCCGGGCGAACTCGACCTATCCGGCTGGGCAGATCGAGTCCAGCTGGTCGACGCGAAATATGTTGGTGAATGGGAGCTTCCAGCCCTCGGCGCAGATGAGGCTCCGGACGCCGTGCTGGTCCGGCCGGACGGGTACGTCGCCTGGGTCGGCGACGGCTCCGACGCCGGCTTGACCGACGCGCTGAGCCGCTGGTTCGGACCGCCCAGCGCGGCTCGGCGCTAAGAGTCAGCCCTCCAAGGCGTCTTGCAGCTCCCGCACGTGGTCCTGCGTTTGCTGCAGCAACGGCCGCAGCGCCTCGGCTACATCCGGCAACCCCAGATCGTTGGCCTCTGCCACACGCTTCCGGTAGCGATCCAGCTGACGCTGCTCCAATTCCATGTCGGCCTTCAGCGCCGCGGCTCCGTCGGCTGCATCAGGCACGTCGGGCACTTTGACGGTAGGCGTGCCACCGAGAAAGTCGATTTGCTGAGCCAGTATTTTGGCGTGCTCCAACTCCTGGGCCAGGTGGTTGTCCATTTCCTCGGTGATCGAGTGGTACTCGGGCCCTTTAATCGTTGCGGTGTGCTGGATGTACTGGACAATCGATTGGTACTCGGTGCCCAGATCTTCGTTGAGTCGTTCGATGAAAGTACTGGTGTCCATGCGGCTAGGTTTCACGCTAGGCAGCGGGCTCAAACGCGGGTCGGGCGGCGTTAGCCCTGACCAGTACCGATGCGCCGCGGTGGCTAACCCATCGTTGGCTGTTCGGGCGTTGTCGGCGACTTTCGCGCTAGTGCTATTGGTGATAGCTAGCGTAGGCGCAGCGCCCGCTGAACCGGTTGTCCACGGAATCGGCGAAAGGGCAGTGGGCTGGGATACCTACCGCCGATTGGATCGGTTGCCATTCCTGAGCGCGGACACGGAGACCCTGCAGGTTTCGAGCTTCGATCGGACCGGCGGGGATTTCGACATCACCACCGGAAACCAAAACGGCAGCGGCGGGTGTCTGGCATCGGGTGGCGTTGGGTGTGTCATCGCGGAGGATCGCGGCGCCGGCGAGGTTGATTCGATCTGGTTCACCCGCGACAGCGGCAACGTGACCCGGATGGGAGCATTCCGCATCGATCTGGACGGGCAGACTGTGATCGATGCACCGTTGCAGTCGTTAGTCGATGGTGGGTTGGGTGCGCCATTCGTCTGGCCTCTGGTGGCCAACGCTGCGCAGTCGCCTGCGGGGGTTTATGTCAAGGTACCTATGCCGTACCGGCAGTCGATGCGGATCAGCGTCGAATCGAATCTGCAGTACTACCACGTCGACTATCGCCGGTTTTCTGACGCCGAAGGCGTGCGGACGTTCTCACTCTCCGATCCTGCGCTTGACGTGATCACTACTCTGCGCGCCGCGGGCACCATCGACCCCAAACGGCCGGCACCCAGCGCCGCACACCACAATCGGGTCGTCGAGCTCGCCGCCGGCGCTGCCGCAACGATCGCGGAATCGACTGGCTCAGGCAGTATTTCGTCACTGCGCTTAAGGTTGCCCAACCGGGCTGAGCAAGTCCTTAACGGGTTACGGCTGCGGATCGAGTTTGACGACCGGACCACGGTGGACTCACCACTTGGCGAATTCTTCGGCGCCGGATTGGGCACCAGTGACGTGCGATCATCGATGTTCGCCACAATCCGACAACCCGACGGATCGATCTCGTTATCGGATTGGTGGCCAATGCCTTTCGCCCGCGCGGCACGGGTCGCGCTAGTCAACGCAACCGCCGATCCAGTTGTGGGTATCGACGCCGATGTCGTGACCGCTCCCGATCCGCAGTGGGCGCCCGCGCTAGCCAGCGGCCGCGCCGGCTACTTCACCGCGTACTCGCACGCCGGGCCGACGGCCCTCGGTCAGGACTGGTTGTTCGCCGACGAACAAGGCCACGGCAAATTCGTCGGCGTCAGCCACACCATCAGGGGGACTCGCACCAAAACGTCGTTTAGCGACGGCGCCCCTTACTTTCTCGAAGGAGCCGAGCGCGTATACACAGACGGTTCCCCGTCGCCCCAGTGGTACGGCACCGGCACCGAGGACTTCTACGAGGGCGGCTGGTATTTCAACAACGGCACCTTATTCAGCGACCCGCTGACCGGCCAACCCGATCAAAGGACCGCGGCCGGTGGATGCCCCGACTACTGCGTAGCGGTTTATCGGCTCATGCTCGCCGACGCCATCGGCTACCACTCCGCAATCCGCTTCGGGATTGAGCACGGCAAGCGCAACATGGTGCAACCCGACTACAGCTCAACGGCATTCCTTTATACCCAACCAGACGACACCATTGCATCCAGCGACGAAGTCGACCCAACCGATCTGGTAAGTCGAATCATGCACATCTACACCGATGCCAACGCCCCGGAGGAGACGCTGATCAGCACGTACGAGGGGAGTGATGACACCCGCACCATCACCGGCTTAGTCCGCGCTACCCGAGCTCTAATCACGTTCGACGCCCAAATCAGCCCGGACAATCACGGTATCCTGTTGCGCCGCACGTCGGATCAAGCGGCCGGCTATCAATCAGCAATTGTTGCCGTCGACGGTGTCCCGGCCGGAAACTGGTTACAACCGCGCAGCAACACCTTTCATCGTTGGCTCGATGACACTTACTTCGTGCCCGAATTCCTGACCGCAGGCAAAACTCGGATCACCATTACACTCGCACCCACCCCCAGCGCCCCAGCTTGGACTGCCAGCCGCTACCGCGTCGAAACGCTGACTGGGACATAGGTGACAGGACGGCGCCCGCCTGCACCTTCAACCAGGGGCCTGGCAGCCCGGGCCAGCCGGATCAAGGCTGGGCCGGTAGGTTGAACGCGATTCCGGACTTGTCTGAAGGGAGGCACCGTGGGCGACATTGCGGCCATGCCCGAGGCCGACCGCGGGTGGATGATCGACACGCTGTTGGCCCTGCTGCAGACCCCAAGTCCATCTGGGCGCACGGATGCCGTGATGCAACTGATCGGCGACATCTTCAACGACTTCGGTGTGCCGTTCTCGTTGACCCGCCGCGGCGCAATCATCGCGGAACTTCCGGGCAAGTCGGCCAGCACCGACCGTGCCATGGTGGTTCACGCCGACACGATCGGCTGCATGGTGCGCAGGCTCAAGGACAACGGCCGCCTCGAGTTGATTCCCGTCGGCACTTTTTCGGCCCGGTTCGCGACGGGCGCGCGCGTGCGGATCTTCAGCGACGACCCCGACGAGTTCATCACCGGCACGGTGCTGCCGCTCAAGGCCAGTGGACACGCCTTCGGCGACGAGATCGACACCCAACCCACGGACTGGGAGCACGTTGAGGTCCGCATTGACCGGAAAGTGTCCTCGCGGGAGGACCTGGTCCGGCTCGGCCTCAAGGTGGGCGACTTCGTCGGGTTGATCACCAGCCCCGAACTCACCGCCGACGGGTTCATCGTCTCGCGCCACCTTGACGGAAAGGCCGGCGTCGCCGTCGCGCTGGCACTGGCCCGAAACTTCGCCGAAAAAAAGGTCGTGCTGCCGCACCGGACCACGATCATGGTCACGATCACCGAGGAAGTCGGCCATGGAGCAAGCGATGGCCTACCTTCCGACGTCGCCGAGCTGGTTTCAGTCGACAACGCCGTGTGCGCGCCGGGCCAGCATTCCATCGAGGACGGTGTGACGATCCCGATGGCCGATATGCACGGCCCGTTCGACTACCACCTCACCCGCAAGCTGTGCCGACTTGCTGAAGAGCAGGGGATACCGTTCGCGCGAGATGTGTTCCGCTACTACCGATCCGACGCCGCTGCCGCGATCGAGGCCGGCGCGGGGACGCGTGCCGCGCTGGTGGGCTTTGGACTCGACGGCAGCCATGGTTGGGAACGCACTCACATGGATTCCCTGGAAGCGACGTACAACCTGCTGCACGCCTGGCTGCAGACACCACTGACGTTCGCGAAATGGGATGCCCATCCATCGGGCAAGCTGCGGGACTTCCCGTCGTCAGAGCAACCCGCGCCCACCGAGCAGTGGGTGCCGTTGGCTCGCGGCGAGCATGCCGAGCCCGGCGACGTGTCGCCCGGTTCGCACTGGCCGCCGCCGGTGGCACCCGAAGCAGGCGAGTGACCCTAACCAACCGCGCCGATTTGTACGAGGATGAAGCAATGCGACCCCCCGTAGTCCTCGCAGGTCTGGCCGCGTTGATCGGCGTGGCTACGCCCGCACACGCCGACCCGGATCCCGATTCCAGCTTTCTGGACGCGCTCAACAATGCCAGCATTACCTATCAAAACGGACCTGACGCGATCGCGATCGGCCGAAGGGCCTGCCAGTTGATGGACCAGGGCCATCCGGAACCTGATGTCATCAAGAGCATGTCGCAGCAGAATGCCGGGTTCACGAACGACGGCGCGACGAAATTCACTCAAATCGCGGAGAGCGTCTTCTGCCCGCAGCACCTAGGGGGAGCGGTAGCACCGCCGCCGCCTGCGCAGCAACCGAACTACCCGCTGCCCGACTTCCCATGGCCGGCATTACCTGGAGCGCGGTAGGCCGATGACTATCTTCGCCAGCAATTCGGCACGGCGCCTGGCGCCGGCAGCCCTCGGTACGTTCATGCTCGTCCTTGCAGGTTGCTCGCAGCCACCCGGGCCGCCGGCCCCGCCGGCAGCAGCCGCGCCTCCGTCCACCACCATGACGGTGGCCGCTTCCCCGAAGACTCCCGACGGTGCACAGCCTCGGTTGGCTTCAGACCCTGCACAGTTGGCGGACGACCTCGTCGCCGACGAGCACACGTTGCGTGACCCCTCGACGGGGGAGCCGGCGCTGGTGGCGGCGGCGCACCGCGAGCAGGCCGCCTATCGGGCCATCGGGCAACACCCCGAGTGGGATGGGACCACGCGACCACGCATCCCGGCGGCGCTCCTCGACGTCTACGACCGCAACGTCGACGCCCGACGACAGCTCACCGCGATCACCCCGGTTCGGTCCACGTTGCCCGCGTGGCGCATCGTGCCGCCGGCTCCGGCCGATCAACTGCTCGGCTTTTACCACCAAGCCGAGGCGGACACCGGTGTCAGCTGGAACTACCTGGCCGCGATCAACCTCGTCGAGACTCGCTTCGGCAGCATCGACGGCGTCAGCACTGCCGACGCGCAGGGCCCGATGCAGTTCTTGCCCTCGACGTTCGCTGCTTACGGCCAGGGCGGCGACATCCATTCGCCGCACGACAGCATCATGGCGGCGGGCCGCTACCTGGCGGCGAATAACTTCGCCAATGACCGCGATCACGCCCTCTATCGGTACAACCACGCCAATCAATACGTGCATGCGGTGGATCAGTACGCGGCGCTGATTGGCTCCGATCCTGCCGCGTTCGCCGGCTACTACCGCTGGGATGTCTATTGCCGCACGTCCGCAGGAGATGTGTTGCTGCCCATCGGTTATGCCGCACCATCATCGATCCCGGCCGCGGATTACGTCGCGACCCATCCGCAGTGAGTTAGTGTCCGAGCGAGACGAGATCTTCGGTCAGGGCCTCGTCCGTCAGGTCTTCGAGCTCTTTGCCTTTCGTCTCCGGCCCGAGCAGGTAGCCAATCAGCGTCAGGACCCATAGGCCGGCCAGCGCCAGGTATGGCGTCTGAAGCCCGTAATGCATGATGGCCCAGCCGATGACGGTCGGAGCGGCAATGGAGACGACGCGACCACCGCCGACGGCGATTCCAAATCCTGTGCCGCGCAGCACCGTTGGGAACAGCTCTGCGATGTAGGTGTCGCCTACACCCCAAAGCCAGCCCAGCGTGGCGATGGCGACTGCGCCGAAGATTTGATACTGCGCCAGCGAATCGGAGGTGGCCGCCAGGATGGTCGAAGCGACTTCGATCACCGCGGCGAGGATCGCCGACGGCCGTCGCCCAACCCAATCGGCGAGCGCAGTCCCAAGGTAGGCGAACACGGCTTGCAGCAGGAAGAACACCAACGCGTAGCGGATCGCTTCGATCGGCGTGGCATGGAACCTCTTCACGATGTACGTCGTCAAGAACAGCGTCATACCCCAGTAGCCGACCGCATTGGCGGTGTAGATCAGCCAGCCGGCCACCAACCGTCGCCGGACGCCGGGCAGGTGCCAGAGACGCGGCCTGGCAGTCCCGCTGGCCCGGACCTCGACATAGCGATGCGATTCGGTGATACCTCGCCGCACCAGGAATAGCGCAACGGCGGGGATGATCGCGACGATGAACGCCGACTGCCAACCGAAGCGCGGGACCAAAACCAGCGCGACACCCGCGGCGAGAACGTAACCTAACGAGAAGAGCGAAAAGATCACGCCGCCAACGCCAATCGCTCGAGTTTTCGCCGGCCAGACTTCCGCGGTATATGGCGCTCCGACGGCGAGTTCGCCCGCACCTCCGACGCCGGTCAGGAATCGCAGTCCGGTGAAAGCGGCGATGTTGGTGACAAGCCCCGCCAAGGCGGTCGTCACGCCGTACAGCAGGATCGACGCCCCGAGCGTCGCTTTCCGTCCCCACCTGTCCGCCGCGAATCCGAACCCGACGGTGCCAATGGTGTAGCCCAGCAGGAAGATCGAACCGATGTAGCCGGCCTGGGCATCGGTGATGTGCAGCGTCTGCTTGATCTCAGGCAAGACCAGGCCATAGATGTTCACCGCATACGAGTCGAAGCCGTAGCCGAGACCCGCAGTCACGGCAACAAAGAGCGCCTGCCTGAACGTCGTAGAGGCTCGGGGGATCTGGACCCGGATGCTGCCGACGCTCAACGCCACGCGTGAACGGTAGGCACCGACGTCACACGTGCAGAAGGGTCACGATCTTCATGATCAGAACGCCGGTCCGATCGCCGGTCGCCGCCTGATCAGCTTGAAGCGCTGAGAATCTTGATCGCGAAGATGAGCGAGTCGCCCGCGCGAATCCCGGCTGCGGGCTGACCGTCGGGGTAGCCGTCCGCCGAGGTCATTGCGACCGCAACCGTCGATCCCACGTTTTGTCCCGCGATGGCTTTCTGGAAGCCGGGGACGACTCCGCCCAGAGAGAAGTCGACCGAGGTGCCGCGCTCGAAGCTGCTGTCGAAGACAGACCCGTCACGTCCGTTGACACCCACGTAGCAGACGGAGACCCTGGCCGTCGGCGGAACCATCGGACCATCTCCGGCGTGCAGCGTGTGCACCTGGGTCTGATTCACGCTGAACGGTGTCGTAACACTGATGCGCGGAGCCGTCGTATCCGTGGATCCGGTGACCGCAACGCTGCCGGTGTTGCCGGGCAACGTCCAATCAGGCGAGCCGCCGTTCGGCGGTGCCGTGGTCGGGCATGAGCCGGCCGCGGTTGCCGTGCCAGACAAAACGAGCGTCGGAACGACTGCCGCGACGCAGGCGGCGAGGACGGCCGAAGAGTACAACCGGGAGGATTTCACGGCATTACGCTACAGCCGCGTCAGAGGCCCCTTGCACACAGTTCGGAACACCTTCCTGGCACCTCTGCGATTTTGTCTTGCGGCAAACGCCGATCCGCTGCCTGGCTTGGAACGTGTCCCAAGAACCCGCCTCGAACCGCTGGGCGTTGGCATGTTTCGAACGGGTGTGCGATGGCTATTCCGCGGCGGGAGGTGATGGCGGCATGAGCGATGAGGTGCAGCAGGCGCCGAATGAGACGGCGGAAAAGGATCCAGCCAACTGGGTCACAGGTGACGAGCCAATGACGGGACCGCAGCGGAGTTACTTGCACACACTGGGGCAGGAGGCAGGCCGTGAGGTCCCTGACGACCTGACCAAAGCCCAGGCGTCCAAGCTGATTGAGGAATTGCAGGAGAGCACTGGGCGCGGCGGGAACTGAGCGCGCAGGGACAAACCCCAGCAGCATGATGAGACCCGGCCGCTGTTCACCCGTCGCCTGCCGTATTCGGCTCGTGGTCAGCGCGGGCTTGAAACCGGATGTCTTCGACCTGGGGCGCCCCGGCGGGACGGCGGTCAGCGCAGCGTGGGCTAGCTGTGTGACTGACGATGGCCGGTGACAGGCTGAGCCTTGGTCTTTTGTAGCAGTCGTTCGTACGGGGTTTGGCCTCCGAGCCCTCCGTGCGGTCGGTGGTAGTTGTAGTAGTCCTCCCATTCCTTGAGTTTTTGGTTGAACAGGCCGGCGTCGTCCTCAACGACACCGTCGAGTAGTCGGTAGAACTCCTCGGCGTCAATGCGGTGTGAACGCTCCACTTTTCCGTTGAGCCTGGGTGTGCCAGGGCGGATGTAGATATGGCCGATGCCCTGATCAAGCACGTGCCAGTGGAAGCTGGACTGGAATTCGGCGCCGTTGTCGGTCTGGATCTTTTCGACCTGGAAGGGCAGTCGTGACAGCACGTAGTCGAGGAACTGGATCGCGGTCTTCTGGTCTGAGCGGGGATAGGCGCGGAGTACGCGGAGCCGGGTGCAGTCGTCGATCGCGGTGTATTGGTAGTAGCGCTTGCGACGCCCTGATCCGGTGGTGATGGGCTCGATGAACTTGACGTCGATTTGCACATAATGGCCCGGACGCTGCTTCTCGTAGCGCTTCCACCGCCCGCTGTGACGCTTGTAGCGTTGTGAGGCCGGCAGTCGATTCATCCCGAGCCGCTTGAGGATTCGCCACACTCCGGACGCGCTGATATCCACGTCGTGATAGCGCTTGAGGTACATCCGGATCTTCATTGGCCCGAAGTGGTAATGCTGGCGCAGGTGGATGATCTTCTCGACAACGTCGGGATGAGTGATCGTCGGGCACAGCAGGGGTGCACTCGACCGATCCTTGAGTCCGTCGAGGCCCTCATCTTCGTACCGGCGCTTCCACCGGTAAAAGACATTGCGGCTGATGCCGTAATAGCGGCAAGTAGCCGCCACATTCCCGCTGACCTCTTCAGCGTGCTGTAGTACCGCCAGGCGCCGGTTCGCCCGTCTGATCAGATCCTTCTCACTCCAAACACGGTCAGCCATGCAGCTCCTTCCATCAGGAGCCCAGACTGTCAACAACCTCAGTCAGTTTTAGAGCTAGCTGGTGATTCCAGCCAGTTCGTGTGCCACCGCATCGAATGCGCGCAGCGTGTCCAGCAGCATCTGCGGGTCCCCAGAGTCCGACTGGGTGGATAACTTGGCGGCGACCACGTCTGCGGCGCGGTTGACGTAGATCATCTGTCCGCACATGCCCTGGCACAACGCGACGTTGCTGCCCGGGTAGGGAAACCACACTTGGTTGCGGTACATCCCACCAGGCATTCGAGTGTCGTCCGGGCTGGCGGCGAACGCCTGACGCGAGTCGGGCCCGCCATCGAGGGTGTCGGCAATCCACCCCGCAGGCACCACTTGCTGGCCGGTCAACGAGACACCGTCGCGCAAGAACAGCCACCCGAACCGGATCATGTCGGTCAGACAGGCGCTGATGCCGCCGTCGAATAGTGCGGTGCCGTCCGTGTCTACGCCGATGGTGGCGTCGCATAGGGCGCCGAGGCGACTCCACAGCAGTTCCGACATCAGTTGGGGCATCCGCCGGCCGGCTGCGACCTCGCAGATCCAACCGAGTACGTCGGTTTCACACGAGCGGTATTCGAACGGGCCGCCGTGCGCCGACTTCTGCCGCAAGGTCAGCAGGAAGTCACACAACGTGGCGGGGCCCTCCGGACTGCTCCGGGGTGCCCAGCCCATCGCCTCGTCGAGGAGGTGTATCTCCGCGGTCGGGTGAAGGTAATCGTCCGAGAAGGCGATACCCGACCGCATGTCCAGCAGGTGGCGCACCGTCGCACCGGCGTAGCCGCAGTTCGCCAGGGCGGCAACGTATCTCGTGACTGGCGCGTCAAGATCGATCGCCCCGGCCCCGTGCAGCGCGCCGACCACGGTCGCCACCAGCGACTTGCTGACCGAGAACAGCAGGTGCCGCGTCTGTGCACCCAGGCCGTCGAGGTATTCCTCGACCACCATCGACCCGCGGCAGGCGACGGCCCACCCGTCGGTAGCGGTGCTGGCCATCACCGCGCCAACGGTGGTGGCCACCCCATCGGTACTGGTCACCGGGATCTCGGCCACCGGGGCACTGGCTGCGGGCAACGCCGCGGCCGGCCCGGTCCCTCGCGAGATTAGTGCGGTCGGCACGAAGTCTTCGACGTGCTGGAATGACCACTGCGCATAGGGCGCCGACAGCCAGTTGTCCAGTGAGACACCCGGCGGGGGGCCGTCGCTCACGCCCGTGCGACGAGCCGCGAGACGATCGGCGCGGCCGGCACCAGGGGCGTCGAGACGAACTTCGCTTTCATGCCCTTGACCCAGCGCTGGCAGCGTTCGGTGAGGTGGTAGTCGTCGCTCTGCAGGTGTCCGCGGGTGACGAGCACGCCGAGTTGGGCGCCCTCAGAGCGTAAGTCGCCGGGAGCGGCGACCCGCATGTAGAAGGCCTCGGAACCGTCGAGCAGCGTGGCCCAGTCGTTGGCGGACCGCGCAAAGGAGCAGCGGCCGTCGTCGTCGATGCGCCATACGCCGGTGCGTGGCGTCGCGGTGAAAAGCTCGATATCTGTTGAGGTCTCGTTGAGTATCACTTGGCTCCAGACCTCGTCCTCGCCATAGCCCCGCTCCCAGCGCGCGTTGATCTCAGCGACGTCGACCTCGTACTCCACGTCCATGTACTCGAGCAGGTGAAACAGGAACAGCGGCATGTCGGCGTAGGCCTCGGTCGTCAGGTTCGTCATCGGGCTCGCACCGGACAAGCGCGGGTTCACTTCGCCGAGGTACAGCTCGTCGGAGTCGAGGTCATGCAGCAGATCCACTTCGAAGTAGCCGCGGTACCCCTCGCGGCTCAAAATGTCGCCCAGCTTTCCCACCATTTCGCGCGCAGCGTGCGTCTGGTTCGGCGGAAGTACCTCGCGCCAGATGTCATTGCCGCACCAGGCGCCCCGGTACGGAGTCAGCTCCGAATAACCGACGAGACTCGTCATCGCGGGGCCAATCACGGTGCCGTGGCGGGTCACGGCGCCCTCGATGCACACCTCGACATTGCGGATGCGCTTCATGACTTTGAATTCCTGCTGCGCGGTCAGGTCACCGGCATGTTCGTCCCAGTCGCGCTGACCGTGCACAAAGAACGTGCCGCTGCCGGCGTTGCCATATGGGATCGAGATGACGAGGTCATCTCCCAATTCGGCGGTCTGCGCGAGCGCCAGCAGCTCGTCGTAGGAGCCGGCCCGCCCCATCACGTGCGGCACGCTCGGTACGCCCGCTTCATCGGCCAGGCGCGTCATGACGGTCTTGGAGCCTAGGCGCTGGCGCAGCTCCGTCGGCGGGTGCATGACCTCGAGACCCGCCTGCCGGGCAAGGGCCTGGGTTTCCTCGTCCAGCATCACAAAGCAGGCCTTGCCACCGGGGCCTCGGCCCGCGATGAACTCCAGTGTCTCGGGATCGGACAGGAGATGGTTGCAGACATCACCCATGGAGTCGAAGTCAAGGCGGTCGCGCCGTCGGGGCACGAACACGCGCGAATGTGTGCCCTCGAAAGAGTCAAAGTACGTCAGGTAGAAGAAGTTCCGTATCCAGCGGTCGATGCCCAGCAGGTTGAACGGAGTCGGCGAGATGAAGTACAGCGGTACGGCGTTGGTGTGAAAGAACGCGCGCACGTCCGAGATGCCGTTCAGTACGGGGCGCGACTGGGGCTCAGACCCTCCGGCGTGCGCCATCACGCCGGCCGTCGCGACGACGATGCCTGAACCCGGTGCAAGAAACGTGGCGGGGGCAATGGGACTGCGGTCAGCGTGATGAAATCCATTCCACCAGTGTGCGCCTTGCTCAGGGGAGCGGGGACTTCAGAGGCGAGCTACCGCAGAGCGGCGTTGCGTGAGCCCAGTGGGTTGATGCCCAACAACCCGGGTCGGTGCATGATGGCCTGCGGATTGATGTGGTGTCCTGGGGAAGTGCGGTCGATGTTGCGATACCGGCCGGCCGCGCCGTAGCGGTGGTGCGCGAGACCGCTCGTTTGCTGGCGGCTGAACGACTCCGCGCCGCCGATGAGGCTGGCGTTCTGGCTTTCCCCGTCCGCGAGTTCGCCTTCGGCCGGGCCGATACATGGTTCAGGGTGGATCGAGGCTAAATTTCATGACGGTTTCAGTTGAGCAAAGGTACTGCAGCTTGCCCGCGATGCGAAGGCCGATATCGCCTGTTTGGCCTTAGTGTTAGCTGCTATGGCCGGACCGGGTTACCTGAAGCGCTGGCGCACAGCACTTCACGTAACCGTGTCGGCATTGGTAGTTGCCATCCTCGGACTCGTCGCCCCCGAAGCTCATGCGGCTGCGGCCACGGCGACATTGTCGGTGGAACACACGTGGCAGACCGGTTTCATCGCCCACTTCACCGTCACCAATTCGAGCACGGTCCCACTAAACGATTGGAAGCTCGAATTCGACTTGCCAGCAGGCGAATCCGTCTCGCACACGTGGAATAGCACCCTGGCACAATCTGGCACGCACTATGTTCTCACCCCCGCGAATTGGAATCGCACCATAGCACCCGGTGGTTCAGCCACAGGTGGTCTAAGAGGCGTGCTGACCGGTTCCTACTCGCCACCGTCGAATTGTCTGCTCAACGGGCAATATTTTTGCAGCTAGAGGCAACTGCCCTTCCCGTGAGGTGACTCGCTCCCACACCGTCTCGAGAGGGGCCAGCACCTCGCTCACCTTGCGAAATCACAGTGACCACGGGCTTGTTGCTCAGTGCGCGTCCGCGGCGCGGAGCGGCGAGTTAGGACCCTAGCCCTCGTGGTCGTCGTAAGTCCGACAGCCGTTGTGCGCCAGGCTACTTGAACGTAACCTCACCGAAGGAGATAAAAATCGCTTCGCCTTCGGGACACTCATTCACGGTTGTCGGTGCGTCCGCGAGACCGACTTTGCCCCTGGCGAGTGCTTCAGCCTGGTCCGGTGACGACGCCAAACTGATCACGAAAGAGGGTGGCCCGGATTCGGGGTGGATCCGCACTGCGAATAGTCGCTTAGCGGTTGTGGATTCGCTCATTCTTTTGCCTTTGGATGAGATGGTCGACGGTCGGCGGCGATTCTAGGGGAATATAGGATTCACTCGGGATGAGTCGCATAGTGACTGCGGCTGTGGGGTTCATTGCCCACTTGGAAGCAGTAGCTAACGCACACTGGCTCCCCGCCGTCACCTGCAATGACAAATGACCATCCCGTCTGGATCACGGTTGCATCGTCATCAGAAGGGGTGGACCGAGCGCTGAGCAAGCTTTGGTCGTTGAAGTTCTCTTCGACCATCGCCTCGCCATTCGCCAGAGGCAGATCGCGACTTACAATTCCGAGCCCAATCTTGTCTGCCAAGCCACTCGAGGCGATGACCTCACACAGAGCTTGTATCACGTCAGGTCGCGCCTTAAGTAAGCGCCACGTGTCACGCACGAGCGGGTCAACTGAGAACTCGAGGGCGACTAACTCCCGGCGATGCTGACCAACTTTGAACCGACTAGGGGCCGCTGAGCGCAGCAGTGTCGATGGGCGCGCAGAGGTACATAGCGCACGACCACCCGAGGGGTGGAGCCCGGGGAGTTCTATCATCGACTGCTCTTTATCAATGTCCCAGTGCTTGTGGAGAAGGAATCCGCCGAGCGCCTCAGGCGGGAACGAATTGCCGCGGCACACCTGCGATGCCCGCGTGATCGCTTCTTTAAGTTCGGTCCGCAGCGGCTTCAGGGCCGCATCAGCATCCACCACGTCTGGCAGCTCGTTGTAAGTGCGCGAACTGCAGGCTTCATCAATGACAGCAAACATTCAATCGCTCCTTCGGCGAACGTCGCTTCCGCTCAAATTCCTGCGGAACGTAGAAGTCAAAGATATAGCTCGGGAGGCCACCGCGCTGTGCTATCTCGAAAATGTGCCGGCGCTTCGGTCGAAGTTCAGGGTCCGGACGGATCAGCGCAAACTCGGTCCCGAGGACAATCTGCATGAAAGCGCCCCAGTGGTGGAGCGATATGCCGTGTCGATGGTGGCGGCGGGTAGCGTGCATCAACCCGCAGGGGGCGGCTTCATGCTGTCGCGGGCGGCGTCTCCAGTCAAAGGTGTTGGGGCACAGCTGAAAACGCGCTCCTAGATTTACGTTGACATAATGTCGCTTATCGGCAATAACCCAATGCTGAGTTGCATTTGATGCAAGTGCTCGCACCCCCCTTAACGATCAGAATCATCCTCGTTTTGTCGGCGGCCACAGGCCAGCTCGACTCACTGACCTGCACGTAACACGGTGCCCGAGAATCAACCGCATGCTGGACAAGGTTCGAGGCCTGACTGCCGGGCCGTTTGGGCGGCGCGCCACACCTCCCCACTCGGCCCCATGCCGGCCGCAATACGTCACTGTGACGAATTAGCCTGCGGCGCAAGGGCTATTGCGATTGGGCGTTTGACCGTTTCTCGGCGGCCAGGGCTAGGCCTGCCACCATGGACGCAGTGGCAGGCCGTCGGTGCCGTGCTTGGAGAGGTTGGACGCTAGCACGTGGTGCAGCTGAATATTGTTCTGTTCGAACGCCACCCGGGACGCCGCCATGTACAAGCCCCACACCTTCGCCGTGGCGATGCCAACCTCGGCGACAGCCTGGTCCCAGTGCGCGACGAGGTTGTGGGACCAGTCACGCAACGTCATGGCGTAGTGGTGACGAAAATTCTCCGCGTGGAGCACCTCGAATCCCACATCTTGGATATGGGAGAGGATGCGTCCCGAACCGGTCAGCTCGCCGTCCGGGAAAACGTAGCGATCGGTGAAGCTGCTCGCGCGGAAGTTCGACTTGTTGTTGTTGCGGGTGATGCAGTGGTTCAGCAGCAGACCGTCGGTGCGCAACTTGGACTTGAGGAACTCGAAATAGGACGGATAGTTCTTGACGCCGATGTGCTCGGTCAATCCGATCGAGGAGACTGCGTCGAAACCGGTTTCGTCGACGTCGCGATAGTCGCAGTGACGCACCTCGGCCAGTTCGCCGAGCCCTTCAGCCTCGACCGTCGTTTGAGCCCAGGCAGCCTGCTCCGCGGACAATGTCGCGCCGATCGCATGGACGCCGCGCCGGGCCGCGTAGCGCACCATGCCACCCCAGCCGCAGCCGACATCGAGTAGCCGGTCCCCCGGTTGCAGCCTCAGCTTCTCAAAGATCAGCCGGTACTTGTTGTCCTGGGCCGCCTCCAGCGTTGCCTCGGACTCTGGATACACCGCACACGTGTAGGTCATTGACGGCCCCAAGACCCACTCGTAAAAGGAGTTGGAGACGTCGTAGTGGTGTTGGATCGCCCCGGCATCACGAGTCTTGCTGTGCCGCATGCCCTCGGCGATTCGGCGCCAGCGAGGCAGCATCTCCTGTGGCGGTGGCGCTGCCGGCAGGAGATGCTCGATGCCGACCGCGCGGATGATACTGGCCATAAGTCGCGGCGAGGGCCTGGTGAATTCGACCTTTTCGGCCAGCAACTTGAGTACGTCGTAGGGATCGCCGGGGTGCACGCCGCGCGCCTCGATGTCACCGGCGACGTATGCCCGGGCCAGACCGAGTTCGCCTGGCGCGGTGGCCAGATAGGTCGTACCGCGAGGAGTCAGCAGGTCCATTCCCAGTACGGCGTCTTCGGCTCCGGCGCTACTGCCGTCGTAGGCAGTGAACCGCAATGATTCCGTGGCGCCGCGGGTGAAGACCGCCAGGACCTCAGCGAGGCTCAACTTGCCTGTCGCGGTCGACGCCGGCTCCTTGGTGGTCGTCATCGTCGTTGCACTGCCTTTGCGTAAAGGTCGAGGAAGCGGGAGTCCGGATCGTAGATCTTCTTCGCGGTCTTGTAGGTCTCGCCGCCGTAGAGTTCGTCGAATTCTTCTCTGCTGTAATAGGAGTCGGAGTACAGCGATTTGTGCCCGGCCAGCGAACCGACCTTTTCCTCGATCAATCGATTCGTCGCGCCGTCGGTCGCGCCCACCGGAACCGACGACCAGAAGCCGACATTGACGTAGCTGTGTCCCGGCCGGATCGGATACAGCGACCAGCCGTCGTGATCACGTAACCGCAATGGGCACAACCAGATCGGAGTGATCGGTACCGCCTTGAGGAACCACTCCAAGAACTCCGTCGTGCGTTCGAGTGGGAGCTCGACATCTTGGACCACCCGTTCCCGAGGCGGACGACCATTGCGCTTTTCGATGCGGTCGGCGATACCGAACCGCCGGTCAAGTGCTACCAGCTTCCAGTACACGCTGCTGCGGCGGTAGCGTCGCGGCCACCAGCGTCGCAGACGCGGGTTCTGTGCGCCGAAAGCACTTGAGCACCAGAACCAGTCGGTGTCCCATCGCCAGAAGTAGTCGTGCATTGTCAACCGGTCTTCTATGGTGCCGGTGTCATGCTGGATGGAGCGGTAGTAGATGCGTTGTCCGGTGTAGTCACTGGCCGGGCCGGGGTCCGCGGTGCGCACACCGAGAGATAGGTAGCTCTCGGTGGCGTTGAACACCACGCCGTCGAGATAGTCGACAGAGACACCATCGAACTCACCGGTGTCAATAATGCGATCCATCGCCGCCATCAGGTGGCTCAGCGAGAGGAACCGGACGTGCCGCAACGCGACGAAACGTTTGACAGGTTCTAACTCGATGCGTAACCGTGTCGAATATCCCAGTGTGCCGTATGAATTCGGGTACGCGCGGAAGAGGTCGGGGTGCTGCTGGGGTGAAACGGTGAGCAATTCTCCTGCGCCGGTGAGGATGTCCAACTCCAGCACCGACTCATGAGGCAGGCCGTTGCGGAATGAGGCCGACTCGATGCCCAAGCCGGCGACTGCCCCGCCCAGCGTGATGGTCTTCAATTGTGGGACCACCAGTGGTGACAGGCCATACGGGCGCGTCGCTGCCACCAGATCTTCGTAGGTGCACATGCCGGCCACGTCGGCGGTGCGCGCGTCCGGGTCAACCGAAATGACGTTCGTCAGCCCTGAAACATCTAGTCCAGGGGTGCTGAGTTTCGCGCGGTCGCGGAACAAATTGGAGGTGGGCTTGGCCAGTCGGACAGCCGCCGTCGAGGGAATCGACCGGTAACTCGCCAAGAACCGTTCGACGCCCTCCACATGAGCCGCAGGTGCGGATGCAGGGACAGGCATCGCCTACACGATAGTCCCCGACAACCGCCAGCGCAGACGCATCGCAACCACCAACAGCCAAGCCGGTCGCTACTTCCGGTTGCTCGGCGACATCACACCCAGTATGTCGAGTGGTTATGGCCGTGCGGCGTCGTCGTGGTTTGTCGTCAGATTTGCAGTGCACGGTCATAGGTATCGTGTCGTGGTGGTTCAAACGGAAAGCGGCTTGCCGCCTTTGGGGTCGTCGGTCGAGAAGGGGCAGAGTACGGCCGCCGCTGCTACTAGACTCACGCCACTAGCGACGAGTACACCATGACAGCTCGCCGGGCAGACCCGAAGACAGCT
>CAVTEZ010000020.1:0-59549 GCA_963733755.1 uncultured Actinomycetota bacterium | reverse complement strand
ACCTAGCTCGGCGAAGGTGACGCTGGAGGCACACTCGTGTTCGGATGTGACGCCAGCGTCACACTCGAGGGTCCTTGCCGGCCGGATCCTTGTAAATCACACCCTCTTTCATCACGAAGTCCACCTGACCGGTGACGTTGATGTCGGCGAAGGGATCACCGGGCATCGCGATCAGATCCGCGATCTTGCCCTCGGCGATCACCCCGAGATCGTCGAGGCGTAACAGTTCGGCGGCCACGCTGGTGGCCGCCCGCAAAGCCCGTAACGGTGTGATGCCGGTCGACACCATCATCGGGAACTCGCGCCAATTGTCGTGGTGCGGGAACATTCCGGCGTCGGTGCCGAAGGCGATCCGAACATCGCTGTCAGCCAGTCCCTCCGCCGCGTCCAGTAGCGCGCCACGGTATTTCTGCATTTTGCGCCGTGAGTGCTCCGGAAGGGCCGCCCAGACCGCGTCGCCCTCGTCGCGGCGGGCGCCGGACAGGATCGTGTATTGGGTGGGCACCATGAACACCCCGGCGTCCTGCATCATGCGCAGCGTCTCGGCCGACGCAAGGTTGCCGTGTTCGATGCTGCGCACCCCGGCCCGGACGGCGCGCCGGATACCCTCGTCGCCGTAACTATGTGGCGTGACCGGGATTTCGAGGTCGGTGGCCGTCGCGACCAGGATGTCCATCTCCTCCTGGCTGTAGGTGGCGTGGCCGGGGTCGTCCGAGGGCGAGGCGAACCCGCCGGTGGCGCCGAACTTGATCCAGTCGGCGCCGGCCCGGATCTGCTGTCTGACCCGGGTGCGGATCTCGTCGGCGCCGTCGGCGGCAGCCAACTCCAATGGCCGGCAGGGGTCTTGATACTCGTCGGCGACCATCCCGCTGAAGTCGCCGTGGCCGCCGCGCGCGGAGATCATGTGCGGCGCCACCACCATCCGCGGACCGACGACGAGCCCGGCGGCCACCGCGTTGCGCAGGTCGATGGTCGGGTAATCGATGTCGCCGCAACCCAAGTCGCGCACCGTGGTGAATCCGTTCATCAGCAGGGCGCGCAGCACCGGCAAGGACTTCAACGTTTTCGCGATGCTCGAGTCGAGGGCCATCAGCAACCCCACCGGAGGTGCCAGCGTCACGTGGGTGTGGCAGTCGATGAAGCCCGGCGTCAGCGTGTGCCCCGGGAGGTCCACCACCCGTGTATCGGGTGGAGCCTCGATCGCGTCGGCAACACGCTGGATGCGGCCATCGACGACCAGTACCTGGCGTGGCGCGCACTGCGCCGAAATCCCGTCCCACACAGTGGCGCCCGTGATCAGTGTCGCCGGCATCGTCGTCACCTTTCGAAGTTCAGAAGCGATAGCGCAGGATCCGCGCCGTGCGCGCGCCGGATTTGGTCATGCCCATCAATCGGGTCGCGACTCGGGCCGCAGGCGGATACAGGTCGACCTCCGGCGCGTGCGACAGGCTGGTCTCTTCGACCAGTCGCAGACGCGGGCTCCAGCTCTCCGGGACATGGGCATCGCTGAAACCTTGGTAGACCCATTGGGTTCCGACGGCACTGAAGACGATCTTCATAGCGGCGATGTTGAGCCGGCTGACGTGCCCATAGTCGTTCATCGCCAGTTCGCCGGACCGGAAGTACTCGGGAATGTGGTGGAACAGGTTCACGATCACCGACTCCGGTAAGAACGCCAGTAGGCCGTCGGCGACCAGCATGGTGGGCCGGTCGGGCGGGATCTGGTCGGTCCAACTGTCGTCGGCCAGTGATGCGGCCACCGAATGGGCGCGGTCGTCGGCGGGCACCAGCTCATCGCGCAATGCGATGACATTCGGCAGATCGACGTTGTACCAGTCGACCGTGGCCGGCGGCGCGACGCGCAGCATGGCGGTACCCAGACCCGCGCCGAGGTCGACGACGACGGCGTCGGGGTGCTCGGCGACGAAATCGCGCACCCGGTCGTCGAGCATCTTGGCCCGCAACGCGGTCTGGCGCACCGCGCTCGCCGGCACACCCAAACCGTCGAAGTCGAAGTCGATGTTGGCGACGATCTCATCCGCCAACGTGTCACCGAGTATCGGCCTGGGCCAACGGCTGTCGAGTGCGCGGGCGTACTGGGTGACAAACGCGGTCTGCTCGACGGGTGTCAAGTCGGTGATCGCAATTCCCATACCGGCAACGTACTCCGGGACTAGCCTCGGCTGAGTGAGCGATTCGAAAATCCAGCTGAGCAGGCCAACCACGATGTGCGAGGCGTTTCAGCGCGCCGCGGCAGTGGACCCGGACGCGGTCGCGCTTCGCACCCCCGGCGACACCCAAACACTCACGTGGCGCGAGTACGCCGCCGATGTTCGTCGGGTCGCCGCCGGCCTGCACGGCATCGGGGTCCGCCGCGGCGACACGGTGGCGCTGATGATGGCCAACCGGATCGAGTTCTATCCGCTGGAAGTCGGTGCGCAGCATCTGGGCGCCACCTCGTTCTCGGTGTACAACACCCTGCCCGCCGACCAGCTGACCTACGTGTTCGGCAATGCCGGCACCAAAGTGGTGATCTGCGAACAGCAGTACGTGGACCGGATCCGGGCAAGCGGGGCGAAGCTCGAGCAGATCATCTGTATCGACGGCGCTCCGGATGGCACCCTGTCGCTGGATGATCTCTACGCCGCCGCCGAGGACGACTTCGATTTCGACGCGACCTGGCGTTCGGTGCAGCCCGACGACGTGATCACCCTGATCTACACCTCCGGGACCACCGGGAATCCCAAAGGTGTGGAGATGACGCACACCAACCTGCTGTTCGAGGCCTATGCCCTCGACGCCGTTCTGGACGTCCGGCCGGACGATCGTGCCACGTCGTATCTGCCGTCCGCTCACATCGCCGACCGCATTATGGCGCTGTACAACCAGGAGCTGTACGGCATCCTGGTCACCGTTATTTCCGACGTGCGCGAGATTGCGTGCCGCATTGCCGGACGCGCGGCCGACCGATCTGGGCCGCGGTGCCACGGGTTTGGGAAAAGCTCAAGGCGGCAATCGAATTCGCGGTCGCACACGAGCAAGACGAAACAAAGCGCCAGGCTTTGCAGTGGGCCCTGTCGGTCGCCGCGAAACGCGCCGCGGCACTCGTCGCCGACGAACCGCTGCCCGACGACGTGGCCGCCGAATGGGCGCAGGCCGACGAACTTGTGCTGTCGAAGCTGCGGGAGAAGCTGGGGCTCGACAAGCTGCGGTGGGCGGTGTCGGGTGCGGCGCCGATTCCGCGGGAGACGCTGGCTTTCTTTGTCGGTATCGGCATCCCGATCGCAGAAGTCTGGGGCATGTCGGAGCTGAGTTGTGTTGCGAGCGTGAGTCATCCGCGCGAGGCGCGACTGGGTTCGGTGGGCAAGCTGCTGCCCGGGCTGGAATCCAAAATCGCCGAAGATGGCGAATATCTGGTGCGGGGGCCGTTGGTGATGAAGGGCTACCGCAAAGAGCCGGCCAAGACCGCTGAGGCGATCGACGCCGACGGTTGGTTGCATACCGGCGACATATTGGACAGGGACGCGGACGGCTTCTTGCGGATCGTCGACCGCAAGAAGGAGTTGATCATCAACGCAGCCGGCAAGAACATGTCGCCGGCCAACATCGAAAACGCGATCAAGGCAGCCTGCCCGATGATCGGGGCGATGGTCACGATCGGCGACGCCCGCCCGTACAACACCGCGTTGCTGGTGTTCGACGCCGATTCGGTCGGCCCGCATGCGGCCGATCTCGGACTGGCCGACGCCTCGCCGGCTGCGTTGGCGTCCCACCCGGAGATGCTCGCGAAGATTTCGGCAGGGGTGGCCGCGGGCAACGAGAATTTGTCCCGCGTCGAGCAGATCAAACGTTTCCGGGTACTGCCCACCCTGTGGGAGCCGGGCGGCGACGAGATCACCCTGACGATGAAACTCAAACGCCGGCCGATCGCGGCCAAGTACGCCGCGGAGATCGAAGAGTTGTATGCGAAAGAACCGGGCCCAGACATCCACGAGCCCACGCGCGCATCTACGACTCAACCGGCCTAGACGTCAGCCGGCCTTGCGTACGATTCCGGTGGGCGAGTATCGCGGTCGCCAGTCCGCTTCGCGGGGCATCATCGCCTGTCACCGATCGCTGAGACTGGGCATACCGAAATTTGTTCTCGGACGCCGTCTCCGGTGCGTCGTCGGAGGTGGCCGACATGAATCCAACCGGCAGCGCCAATTTGCAGATGGTGCGCACCGTGAGCAGGTACTGGCGAAGGAAGGAACCTGTCGTATAGGGCAAGTCGTAGGTGACGCACAACGCGCGGACCCGCTCGGCGATCTCGGGTAAGCGATTACTCGGCAGATCGGGGAAGAGGTGGTGTTCGATCTGGTAGCAGAGGTTGCCGCTCATGAAGGCCAACACCCGCCCGGCCCGGAAGTTCGCGGTACCCAGCATTTGCCGCAGATACCACTCTGGTTTCGTCTCATCCTGCAGGACTGACTCGGTGAATTTCTCTGCGCCGTCGGCGAAGTGGCCGCAGACGATCACGATGTAGGCCCAGGCGTTGCGAAGTCCGTTGGCGACCACGTTGGCTCCGAGGACGCGGCGCCACCGCCGGCGGCTCAAAGCCGGAAAGAGAAGGTAATCCTTGCCGGCCTGGCGGACCATCTTGCGGATCATCGTTCGGGTATGGGCAGATTTAGCCGCCTCGGTGGTCTCCCGTCCCTGCACCGAGTACAGGCCGTGCATTGCCACGCCCCACTCGAAGACGACCGCCAGCAGCACCGCGCGTAACGGCTGGAGCAGGTTGCCCGGTCGCCATTCCTGGTCTCGCGTGACCCGCATGACTCCGAAGCCAAGATCATCGTCCACGCCGACGACGTTGGTGAACTTGTGGTGCTTGAAATTATGTGAGGACATCCAGTGTGCCGACGGCCCGACCATGTCCCATTCCCATGTGCTGGAATGGATTTCGGGGTCGTTCATCCAATCCCACTGACCGTGGGTGATGTTATGGGCGAGTTCCATGTTCTCGACGCATTTAGCCACCGCAAGCGCAGCGGTTCCGACACTCCATCCCAACCTGCCCCTGCTGGCGAAAATGGTCAGCCGTGCCGCTACCTCGAGATATCGCTGAAAGGCGATGGCGCGCCGGATGTATTCATGATCCTTGGCGCCGCGCGAATCTTCGATGTCGCGACGAATCGTGTCCAGCTCAGCCGCGAGCGCGGCGACATCCGCGTCGCTCAGATGGGCGTATTCGGATACTTCGGTGATGGCCATCGAGGCTTACCGGCCTGACGCCGGCTCGCCGGGTGGCCTTGTTCGCGCGACGGCGCGCGACGGCCAGCCATACAGCTGGGGCATTTGTCTATACCTGCTTTATCGGCTCTACGCCGTCCGTCTGACCGTGCTATGTCGGTGTCGCACGCAGACACTACACGGTGCGCATCACAACAAGGTTGTCTCAAGATCTCAATGGGCTGGGCCAGCGGGTTTAAGGTGGCGGTATGCCACTCGAAGGTGAATATGCTCCCAGCCCGTGGGATTGGTCTCGCGAACAAGCCGACAAGTACGCCGAATCCGATGGAGCCGACGCCGCAGATATGAAGGGCAAACCCATCATCCTGCTGACCACCGTCGGCGCGAAGACCGGAAAGCTCCGCAAAACCCCGCTGATGCGCGTCGAGCACGACGGCGAGTACGCCGTGGTCGCGTCGCTGGGCGGGGCGCCGAAGAACCCGGTCTGGTACTACAACATCGCCAAGAATCCGCGGGTCGAACTGCAGGACGGCGCCGTCACGCACGACTACGACGCACGCGAGGTCTTCGGCGATGAGAAGGCCGTTTGGTGGGAGCGGGCGGTGCAGGCCTGGCCGGACTATGCCGAGTATCAGACGAAGACCGACCGGCAAATTCCGGTCTTTGTGCTCACCCCTGTGCACTGAACGCGCAGCTTGGTGGCACCATTGATCGGTGTCCGCCGAACTGAGCCAGAGCCCGAGCACCGGGGGTAGTGGGCCGCTGTCTTGCCCTTCAGCGGCCGACGTCGACGCGGCGGCGAGGCGAATCGCCGGGGTGGTCACGCCCACACCGCTGCAGCTTTCCGACCGGTTGTCCGCGACAACCGGGGCGAATGTGTACCTCAAGCGTGAAGACCTGCAGACCGTGCGCTCCTACAAGCTGCGCGGCGCCTACAACTTGCTGGTCCAGCTGTCCGACCAGGAGATCGCCGCCGGCGTGGTGTGCTCATCGGCGGGAAACCACGCCCAGGGCTTCGCCTACGCCTGTCGCACGCTCGGTATTCGCGGCCGCGTCTACGTTCCGGCCAAGACGCCGAAGCAGAAGCGCGATCGGATCCGCTACCACGGCGGGGAGTTCATCGAGCTGATTGTGGGCGGATCGACCTACGATCTGGCGGCCGAGGCCGCGCTCGCCGACGTGGAGCGCACCGGGGCGACGCTGGTTCCGCCGTTCGACGACCCGCGCACCATGGCCGGCCAGGGCACGATCGCCGTCGAAATCCTGAGCCAGCTCGAGGACGAACCGGATCTAGTGGTGGTTCCCGTCGGTGGTGGCGGGTGCATTGCCGGCATCACCACCTACCTCGCCGAGCGGACCAGCAAAACCTCTGTGCTCGGTATCGAGCCGGCCGGTGCCGCCGCGATGATGGCCGCGCTGGCCAACGGGGGTCCGGTGACCCTTGACCATGTCGACCAGTTCGTCGACGGCGCCGCGGTGAGCCGGGCCGGCCGGCTGACCTACGCCGCGCTGGCCGCCGCGGGCAACATGGTCTCGATCACCACAGTCGACGAGGGCGCGGTGTGCACGGCGATGCTCGACCTGTATCAAAACGAGGGGATCATCGCCGAGCCGGCGGGTGCGTTGGCGGTGACGGGCTTGCTGGAAGCCGACATCGAGCCGGGTTCCACGGTGGTGTGCCTGGTGTCCGGCGGCAACAACGACGTGTCGCGGTACGGCGAAATACTCGAGCGGTCGCTGGTCCACCTCGGGCTCAAGCACTACTTCTTGGTCGACTTCCCGCAAGAGCCTGGCGCGCTGCGCCGTTTCCTGGACGGCGTGCTCGGTCCGAATGACGACATCACGCTGTTCGAGTACGTCAAGCGCAACAACCGGGAGACCGGTGAGGCGCTGGTGGGTATCGAGTTGGGCTCGGCCGCCGGCTTGGACGGCCTGTTGGAACGCATGCGGGCCACTGAGATGCAGATCGAGGCGATCGAACCGGGTTCGCCGGCCTACCGCTATCTGTTGTAGGCGCGCGAGGTTCGGGCGCCGCTCACCGCATCGCTTCGACGGCCTTCTTCGCCTCGGCCAACCCGGCGCCGGTGATGCTGCGGTATTCCTTGATCGCGGCGATCATGTTGCCGGCGCGGGCAAGCGCGACCACTGCGGTCGGCATCCCGGAGGTACTGGCCTCCGCGAAGGGCACGTAGCTGTCGGGGAAACAGCGCCTGGAGTTGCGTTTCGATGTAATCGAGACGGGCTCTGGCGCCGTAGTCGATTTCACTCATCCGCGAAAGCTACCTGATAGGCCTGCGCTAGCCCAGCAGTGCGATTGATTCGTCGTTGGCCCGGAAGATCGGCTCTAGCGGGACGGCGAACCGCGCGGCCATGTCGGTCAGCGACTTCGACCACAACAGTTCGATGGTCGAGATCGGTCCGCGTCCAGGCCCCGACAGCAGCAAGGCCGCCGTGGTGCCCGGCTCCAGGTCGTCGAGCAACGTCCGCAGCGACGACATCAGGTTCCATACGATCGGGCCCCGAGGACGCGGGCGGATCGCCACCCGACTGATCTTCTGGGCAAAGCACCGGTCTGGCCCGATCAGGCCGAACCACAGTAGCCGTGTCCCAAAACTCAACGGCCCCATCAGCGCTCGCCACCGCTCACGCAGATCCTCGATCGAGTGGACGGGGTCGCAGGCGGTGTGGATGGGCGGGATTGGCAATAGCTCAGAATTGCTCATCCGGGCATCATCAGCGGTCGCGGACGACGCCGGTAGTCAGTTATCCACAGCGCGCAGGATCGCGAACGAATACGGCGCCAACTCCGTGCTCTCGTCGCCGACGTCGGGGGAGTCGGAGCACAGCACGAGGTCACCGGCGTACGGGACAGTCACCGGCTCGGCGCCCAGATTGCAGGCCACCGTCAATCGACCGCGGCGCATGGCGATCCATCGGGCGTCTTCGTCGTAGTCGACGAGCAGCCGCTGCAGCCACGGATCGGCCAGATCGGTTTCACTGCGCCGCAGGGCAATCAGGTCCTGATACAGCCGGAGCAACTTCGCGTGCTCGTCGACGTCGAGCTCGGACCAATCCAGCTTGGAGCGCTGGAAGGTCTGCGGGTCCTGCGGGTCGGGGATGTCGTCGGCGTCCCACCCGTGATCGGCGAACTCCTTCTTGCGTCCTTCGGCGGTGGCGCGAGCCAGTTCGGGTTCCGGATGGGAGCTGAAGAACTGGAACGGGGTTGAGGCGCCCCATTCTTCGCCCATGAAAAGCATTGCAGTGTAAGGGGAGCCGAGTATCAGCGCGGCCTTGACAGCCAGCTGGCCGTAGGTCAGATTTTGCGACGGTCGGTCGCCCAGTGCGCGGTTACCGACCTGATCATGCGTGCAGGTGTAGGCCAGCAGCCGGGTAGCCGGGGTCACCGCAGTGTCCAATGGCCGGCCGTGCCGACGCTGCCGAAACGACGAGTAGGTGGCCGCGTGGAAGAAGCCGTGGCGCAGCGTTTTTGCCAGGGTGGCCAGTGACCCGAAGTCGGCGTAATAGCCCTGACGCTCGCCGGAGACCGCGGTATGGATGGCGTGGTGGATGTCGTCGTCCCACTGCGCGGTCATCCCGTAGCCATGATCCGGGCGGGAAGTGATCATGCGCGGATCGTTGAGATCACTCTCGGCGATCAGCGACAACGGCCGGCCCACCTGCTCGGCGAGTGCGTCGGTTTCGGCGGCCAACTCCTCGAGGATGTGGATCGCCGTGGTGTCGAAGAGCGCATGCACGGCGTCCAGCCGCAGGCCGTCAGCGTGGAAGTCGCGCATCCAGCGCAGCGCGCAGTCGATGATGTAGCGGCGCACCTCGTCGGATCCGGCGTCGGCGATGTTGATGCCCTCACCCCACGGGTTACTCGCCGACGACAGATAGGGCCCGAACCGTGGCAGGTAGTTGCCCGACGGGCCGAGGTGATTGAACACCGCGTCGATCAGCACCCCGAGGCCGCGGCGATGGCAGGCGTCGACGAAGCGGACCAGCCCGTCGGGCCCGCCGTATGGCTCGTGCACCGCGTACCACAGCACGCCGTCGTAGCCCCAGCCGTGCGTGCCGGAAAACGCATTGACCGGCATCACCTCGACGAAATCAACGCCGAGACCGACCAGATAATCGAGCTTTTCGATCGCCGAGTCGAAGGTGCCGGCCGGGGTGAACGTGCCGATGTGCAGCTCGTAGATCACCGCACCCTGGGCTGAGCGGCCGGCCCAGCCGTCCTCCGTCCATGCCTGGGGCGCGGGCTCCCACAGCTGTGAGGGTTCGTGCACCCCGTCGGGCTGGCGCGGCGACCGGGGGTCGGGCAGCAACGTCGGGTCGTCGTCGAGCAGATACCCGTAGCGCGCCCCGGCGGGCGCGTCGACGGTGGCACGCCACCAGCCACCGGGATCTCGCGTCATCGAGAACTCCGCCCCGTCGACGTTGACCCGCACCCGCTCCGGTTTCGGTGCCCACACGGCGAATTCACGCATCGGCGCGCACCAACAACGCCACCGGCAATTCGGCGAACAACTCTGCTGCCGGTGTCGTCCCGCTGACCGCCGCGCCGGTCAGCGAATTGCTCCACGAACCGTCCGGCAGCGGGATAACGGTGTCGCCCCAGCCGGTTTGTTCGAGCCGCACCGTCCAGCGGGTGACCGCGACCAGCACGTCGTCACCGCGCCGGAACGCCAGCACGTGGTCAGCGCCGATGCCGGCGGCGAGCACCGGATGGTAGCCGCCCTTCAGGAAGGTGTCCGAATGGGAGCGGCGCAACTGCAAGGCCGCTTTGACCACGCGAATTTTCTTGTGCTGCATGGACTTCAATGCTGCTCGGCGAACGGTGTAATCAACCGGGCGCCGGTTGTCGGGATCGACCAGGCTGTCATCCCACAACTCCGTGCCCTGGTAGATGTCGGGGATACCGGGCGACGTCAGCGCGAGCAGCTTCTGGCCCAGCGCGTCGTTCTCGGCATGCGACTGGAGTCGGACCACCAGAGTGGTCAGTTCGAGCGCCACCGGGCCGTCCAGCACGGCGTCCAGCCAGCGATGCACCGAATCCTCGAACTCGGCGTCCGGGTCGTGCCAAGAGGTATGCCAGGCCGCTTCCCGGATCGCCTTCTCGCTGTACGCGTGCAACCGGTCGCGCAGCTGGTCGGTGACCTCGCCGCTGGCCGGCCAGACACCGAAGATGTTCTGCCACAGGAATAGTCCGGTCGCCGGTTCAGGGGAGGGCGCGATGGCTTCCCAGCGGGCAACGAACTCGGCCCACAGCGACGGTACCTGCGACAGCACACCGATGCGGGCCCGCACGTCCTCACCGCGTTTGGTGTCATGGGTGGATAGCGTCGTCATCGCCCGCGGCCACAGCTGGGCCCGGGTCGCGGCCCGCTGATGGAATTCGGCAGGGCCGACGCCGAAGTCCCGCGGTTCGCCGCCGACTTCGTTCAGCGATACCAGTCGGGCGTCGCGGTAGAACAGGCAATCCTCGACGGCCTTGGCGGTCACTGCCCCGCACAACTGTTGCAGACGCACTGCCGCTTCGCCGCCGTCGGCGACCGCCGAGGCGATCAGCTGCAGCGGGGCATCCAATTCCGGAGCAGCAGAACGGGTTACCGCCAACGCAACGGGCAAGATCGCCGCCAGGCCCAGATAGTCAGTGCGATAGACGTCGATATGGGTCAGCAGGGCTGCCACTGCCGCGGGCAATTGCGGATGGTCGGCGCCGGCCGCCGCGACGATGCATCGCCGCAACCGGCCCAGCTCGCTGGCCAACGTCTCGGTGGCCACTGCGGTCTTGAGGTCGGCCAGCATGGCGTCCATCTGGCCATAGTCGACACCGGCGGATTCCAGAAGGGCCGTCAACGCTTGTGCCCCTTGGGGATCGACGAACACGCCGGCGATCTCCCTGAGCGCGTCGTATCCGGTGGTGCCTGCGATCGGCAGGGTCGACTCCAGCGCCTCGTCGACAGCGAGGATCTTTTCGATCACGATCCAGGCGTCGGGACCCACGAGCTCGCGCAGCCTGCGCAGATACCCTGGCGGGTCCGCCAAGCCGTCAGGATGGTCGATGCGTAGCCCATCGACGAGTCCTTCGGCGAACCACCGTGCTACCTCGGCGTGGCTGGTGTCGAACACCGTGCGATCTTCTTGGCGCAACCCGGCCAGCGACGTGATCGAGAAGAAGCGGCGATATCCGCACAGCCCGTTGCGCCAGCCGATCAGCCGGTAGTGCTGACGGTCATGCACGTTCGGGCCGCTGCCGTCCCCGGTGCCCGGCGCGATGGGCAGCGCCAGGTCGCCGAGCCGCAACAGGTCGCCGTCCACCGTGAGGTCGGCGGCGTCATCGTCAGAACCGAGCAGTGGCAACACAATCCGGCCTTCGCCAAGCTCCCAGTCGATGTCGAAGAAGGACGCGTACGCCGAGGATCGACCGTGTCGCAGCACATCCCACCACCACGAGTTCTGCTCGGGCTGGTCCACCCCGACGTGATTGGGCACGATGTCGACAACCAGGCCCAGGCCGCGAGCCTGCGCTGCGGCGGACAGCCGCGCCAAACCCTGTGCCCCGCCGAGTTCGGCCGAGACCGTCGTCGGGTCGGTGACGTCGTAGCCGTGCCCCGATCCGCTGGCGGCGGTGAGAATCGGCGACAGATACAGATGCGACACTCCGAGGTCGTCGAGATAGTCGAGCAGATTCTCGGCGTCGGCGAAGGTGAAGCCGCAGCCGCTCGAGGCGCCACTAAGCTGCAACCGATAGGTGGACAGTATTGGAAATGCCATGCGTTACTTAGTCTTACGCAAGACGAGCAGCGCCCGCCCGGGCAGTGAAACCTCGTCGCCATCGTGCACGACCAACTCCACCGAACCGGTGGCATCGGTGGTGTCCAGGACGGCTGTCCACTCAGTGGCGTAGTCGTCGGGCGGAATGACGAAATCGACTTCGTGGTCGTGGGCGTTGAAGCACATCAGGAACGATTCGTCGACGACCCGTTCACCGCGGGCGTTGGGCTCGGGTATCGCATCGCCATTGAGGAATACCGCGATACTCTTGCCGAATTCGCCGCCCCAATCTTGGGGTTGCATTTCCTTGCCGGCCGGTGTCAGCCAGGCGATGTCGCGGACTTCGTCGCCGCTGCGGATCGGCTCGCCGTCGAAGAACCGGCGACGGCGAAACACCGGGTGGGCCTCACGCAGTGCGGTGACCTTACGGGCAAATTCCAAGAGGTCGCTGTTCTTGTCCACCAAAGACCAGTCCATCCATGACAATTCGGAGTCCTGGCAATAGACATTATTGTTGCCGTGCTGGCTGCGGCCGATCTCATCGCCGTGCGCGATCATCGGCGTACCCTGGCTCAGCATCAGCGTTGCCATGATGTTGCGCATCTGCCGGCCGCGCAGCTCCAGGATTTCCGGGTCATCGGTCGGGCCCTCGACGCCGCAATTCCAGGACCTGTTGTGGCTCTCGCCATCGCGATTGTCCTCGCCGTTGGCCTCGTTGTGTTTCTCGTTGTACGAGACGAGGTCATTGAGCGTGAATCCGTCGTGGGCGGTGACGAAATTGATGCTTGCGCCGGGCCGGCGGCCCGTTGCCTCATAGAGATCCGACGACCCGGTGAGCCGGGACGCGAACTCGCCCAACGTCGCGGGCTCGCCCCGCCAGTAGTCACGCACAGTATCGCGGTACTTCCCGTTCCATTCGGTCCACAAACCCGGAAAGTTGCCGACTTGGTAGCCGCCCTCGCCGATATCCCACGGTTCGGCGATCAGCTTGACCTGGCTGACTATCGGATCCTGTTGCACCAGATCGAAAAACGCGCTCAATCGGTCGACATCGTAGAACTCACGAGCCAGCGTCGAGGCCAGGTCGAACCGGAAGCCGTCGACGTGCATCTCGGTCACCCAGTAGCGCAGCGAGTCCATGATCAGCTGCAGGGTATGCGGGTGACGAGCGTTGAGGCTGTTGCCGGTGCCGGTGAAGTCTTTGTAAAGACTCAGGTCGTCGTCGACGAGGCGGTAGTAGGCGGCGTTGTCGATGCCGCGGAAGTTGATCGTCGGGCCGAGGTGGTTGCCTTCGGCGGTGTGGTTGTACACCACGTCGAGGATGACTTCGATGCCCTGCTGGTGAAACGCCCGGACCATCGACTTGAATTCGGTCACCGCGCCGCGGGCGCGGCTGTTAGCGGCGTACTGGTTGTGCGGGGCGAAGAATCCGAACGTGTTGTAGCCCCAGTAATTTCGCAACCCAAGGTCAATCAGACGATGGTCATGCATGAACTGATGCACCGGCATCAGTTCGATCGCGGTGACGTTCAACGATTTGAGGTGGTCGATGATCGCCGGGTGCGCCAACCCGGCATAGGTGCCGCGAAGCGCCTCGGGGATAGCGGGATGGCTCTGGGTCATCCCTTTCACGTGCGCCTCGTAGATCACCGTCTCGTGATACGGCGTGCGCGGCGCGCGATCGTTGGCCCAGTCGAAGTATGGGTTGATCACCACGCTGGTCATGGTGTGCCCGGAGGAGTCGAGCTGTGGCGGAGTACCGGTCTCAGCGGGGTCCTCGGCTGCGGCGGCCAGATCGTAAGAGTACAGCGCCTGGTCGAATTTGAACTCGCCGTCAAAGCATTTGCCGTACGGGTCGAGCAGCAGCTTGCTGGCATCGCAGCGGTGCCCGGAAGCGGGGTCGAACGGGCCGTGCACCCGAAAGCCGTAGCGCTGCCCGGGGTTGACGTCCGGCAGGTACGCGTGCCAGACGTATCCGTCGACCTCGTCGAGGTTGATCCGGGTTTCCTGACCGTCGTCATCGATCAGACACAACTCGACTTTCTCGGCGATCTCGGAGAACAGTGCGAAGTTGGTGCCGCCGCCGTCGTAGTTCGCCCCCAATGGGTAGCTGCTTCCTGGCCACACGGTGGCCAGCGCAGGCGGGGCCGCAGCGGCACCACGGGTCGGGTCTGACGAGGGCATCTCTCGACCTTAGTGGCGGTCGGATCCGATCGCTCTGCTGGCTCTCGCCGCCTCAGGCGGTGTCTGATTGCCCGGCTTTCCCCCGCAAGCGGGTGGGGGTACCCCCAGCCGCGCAGCGGCGAGGGGGCGTGCCCCCCACCTCGGGCCACTGCGCGGGCCGCATCGTCGCCGGGCGGTGTCACCACCAACCGGTGGCCGGTCCGACCTGCCGGCCTAGCTCATTGGTCATGGTGCGCATGTAGGTGGCCGACAGGTGGTGAGCATCGTGGTACACCAACACGTTTCCCTCGACCGCCGGGCAGATGTCGGCGCGGCAGACTGCGTCACTCAGGTCGAGCGGCTTGAGCATCGGGAACTGTTCGACCCAGTCCAGGGTGGGGTTGCGGTCAGCGAGCACGTCGGAGCGCTTGATGCCGCATGACACCGCGTCGCCGCCTTTGGCCAGGCAGTCCGACGGGTTGAAAGGCTGACCGTCCTTGACCAACCACGGAGTGTCTCGCATGGCGAGGATCGGAATGTTGTTGTCGGAGAATGTCTGCCAGATCCCGACGTAAGTCCCGGGCATCACGTCGCCGGGTTTGATGTTCCACGGTCGCGTCGAGGTGGTGAACACGAAGTCGGGATGATCAGCCACCACCGCGGCCATCGCCTTGGGCACCCAGTCGCGGCACTCCGGGTAGGGGTCGTTGTTGCCCATCACCAACGGCATCTTTTCGGTGGACAGCGGGCAACCCATCTTGAGGTAGGTGGTGACCTTGAAGTGGTGCCTGTGCCCGAGCAGGTCCAGCGCAGTCAGCCAGTGCTCGGCGTGCGAGCCCCCGGCGAGCGCGATGGTCCGGGTGGCGTTCTTGTCGCCGTAGCTGCACTTGATCACGTCGGTGTTATAGAAGTCGCCGATGCAGCCGTCGCGGGTGGACGGCGGGTAGTCGGTCTGGGCTTCCAGCACGGTGGGCCGCATCCGCAGGGTCGGCACCCGCAGGTGTTTGACCAGTGCGCGGGCGCCGGGATAGTCGCTGGAGCTCAGAACGCTCAGCTCGTTGCCGCTGGCGCGTTCGACGTTGACATGCTCGCGCCAGGTAAACGCCGTCGCGGTCAGCGTCACGCCCATCAACCCGACGAACGATCCCAACACCATCGTGGGGCGACGAAGCCGTGTCCGCCAAGGCACGGCCGGCGCGGCGCTGGCGGTTCTGCGCTCCCGGAGCGGTTCCTCGATGTACCGGTTGGTCCAATAGGCCAGCACGCCGGAGATCAGCAGTACCGCGGTGCCCTCGAGGACGTTGGCATGCGCGTGACCGGTGTAGGCCAGCCAGAAGATCAGCAGCGGCCAGTGCCACAGGTACAGCGAGTAGGCCATCGCGCCGAGCCGCACCAGCGGTCGGGTCGCCAGTAGCCGGTTGGGCAGCGGCAAGTTGTCACGCGTCGTCGGATCGGCTTGGCGGTTGGCGCCGGCCAGGATGAACAGCAGGGCAGCGCCGACGGGAACCAACGCCCACGGCCCGGGGAACTGCTTGACGCCGTCGATCAGCGCGCCGCAGGACAGCACCGCGGCTAGGGCGATGGTGGCGGCCGCCGTGCGCAGCCACATCGGCCATCGGACGTAGGGGATTACGGCACCGGCGAGCACCCCCAGCAGCAGCTCCCACGCCCGCGCAAAGCTGTTGTAGTAGGCGGTTGCCTGGTTGGCCTGGTGGGCAACGATCGCGTAGACGAACGATGCCGCGGTCAGGGCGGTTAGCAGCACTACGAACGTCGTCCGCAGCCGATCGCCGAGCCGGCGCCGGAACAGGAACGCGAAGCCGAAGATCAGCAACAAGAACGAGATATAGAACTGACCTTGCACCGACATCGACCAGATGTGCTGCAGCGGGCTGACCGTTTCCCCGGCCCGCAAATAGTCGGCCACCGTGCTGGCCAGCTCCCAGTTCTGGTAGTAGCCGAGGCTGGCCAGACTCTGGTCGGCGAAGGTCTCCCACCGCGTCTCCGGCTGAATCACGATGGTCAGCACCGCACACCCGGCCAGCACCACCACAAGAGCCGGCAGCAATCGACGCACCAACCGAAACAGGTCTGGCAACGGCGACAGCGACGACGCCGGATTGAGTGCTGCGCGAAGCAGTTTGCCGCCGAAAAAGAAACCGGATAACGCCAGGAACACGTCGACGCCGCCGGAGACCCGGCCGAACCACACGTGGAACATCGCCACCAGGGCGATGGCGATGCCACGCAACCCGTCGAGATCGTGACGGTAGAACCCTGTGGCGCGTTTGTCCGTCGCGGGGTGCGCAACGCCGGCGTCGGCCGGACGGGTCAGGGAGACAGACATGATTGACAGCCAATCTACCTAACCCGCCGGCGGTTACGCGTGCTCGAAAACCGGCGGTTTGGCTCCCGGTCAGGACTCCAGGATGCGAGTCAAGTACGGCATCATGCCGTTGGTGCGTGCCGCAGAGACCGTGACGGCAGGCTCGGTGGCCTCGATCATCTGGCCGTTGCCGAGATACATCGACACGCTCTGAGTGCCGCCGGGCCCGTAGCACATCAGGTCACCCGGTCGGGCCTGCGCGGGCGCAACTTTGCGGCCGACACTGCACTGTTCGGCCGAGGTGCGCGGCATCTTGACGCCGGCGCCGGCATAGGCGTACTGGATCAGGCCGGAGGCGTCGAAGCCGACGATGTTGGCTTTCAGCCCGGTACCACGGGTGGGGCCCGCGGCGTTGCCGCCGCCGTACAGGAACGGCACATTGCGCTGAGAAAGCGCGCGCTGGATCACGTAGCTGGTCGACTGCTGGTAGCCGACAAGAGTCGGGCCACCCGGATCAGCGCTGGCGGTGTGGGGATTGACCATCGGCAGCGCCAACAACAGGGCCAGGCTGGACGGGACGGCGAAGCTGCGTCTCATATGGATCACCTCTCTGTGGCTTCAGCGCGGTGACTTCACGCCTCTGCCGCCATTCCCGATTCACCACCGAGACCCATGCGCTGGCCCGCCCCGTTGGGGGCCGCATGCCATCACCTAGACCGGTGTGGGGTGGACCCGCCGGTGAACCGCTGAATTCACAACAGTCACTACGGACACTGTGGCAACAAAAGCCCCTGTGAGCCACTGCGTAGGCCCGCTGAGCGGGATTTTTTGTCGTACCGTGACCGAACGGTGATCGCTTGCGGGCCGAAGCCCCACACCTGGGCGGCCGTTGTGATTCCGCTCTCACTCGCCGACGTCGCCGACGCCGGGGCCGTCGTGCCAGTAAGTGCTGCTGTAGTCCGTGAGCGCCGAGCCGGACACGGAGGCGAGCAGCACGAGGGCAATCGCCAAAGGCGGCCAGAAGGACAGATACCAACCCTTCAGCAGCGACACCAGCGGACCGAGCAGTGCCGCTGCGACCGCGGCGCCGATGCCTCCCCATACCACCGGGAAGATGTAGAAATCCACGCCGAAGGGGGCAGACGGACAATCTCCGGTGCAGACGTCCTTCAGGAAGCCGAAAAGCGTGGAATACCAATCGGTCCCGAAGGCGATGGCCGCCAGGAGCGCGAGCAACGCCAACACGGAGAACACGTCCCACGGCACCAGCCGCAGCCGCAGCACTCGCGGCGGGGAGTCCTCGTGATGGCTGGGAGACGGGTCGTCGAACTGCTGCGGTGTAGCCATGGTGGCTCAATGCTGCCGGATGCCCGCCATTTCTGCGACCGAACGCTGAGCGTGCCGGGTGCGGAAGCGCCTGCTTTACCCTCGTTCTCTATGACTTCCGCGGCCGCAGGGACGTCTGGGCTCACGCCCGAGCAGATCAGCGCGATCGATGCGGCCCACTTGTGGCATCCCTACAGCACGATCGGGGCCGAGGCGGTGCCGCCGGTAGTGGCGGTCGGCGCCCGCGGCGCCTGGCTCACACTCGTCCGCGACGGTAAAGAAATCCACGTACTCGACGCGATGAGCTCCTGGTGGACGGCCGTCCACGGTCATGGGCACCCCGTGCTGGACGCGGCGCTGACCAGGCAGCTGGCCACCATGAACCACGTCATGTTCGGTGGGCTCACCCACGAGCCGGCCGCCCGGTTGGCGCAGCTCCTCGTCGAGATCACCCCGGCAGGTTTGGAGACGGTGTTCTTCAGCGACTCCGGGTCGGTGTCGGTCGAGGTCGCGGTGAAGATGGCGCTGCAGTACTGGCGCAGCCGCGACAAGCCCGACAAACGGCGGCTGATGACCTGGCGTGGGGGATACCACGGCGACACGTTCACGCCGATGAGCATCTGCGACCCCGACGGCGGCATGCACAGTTTGTGGACTGATGTCCTTGCCCACCAGGTGTTCGCGCCGCAGGTGCCCCGCGAGTACGACCCCGGCTACAGCGCGTCGTTCGAGGCCCAGTTGGCCCGGCACGCGGCCGAACTGGCCGCCGTGGTCGTCGAGCCGGTGGTCCAGGGTGCCGGCGGGATGCGTTTCCACGATCCGCGGTACCTGACCGACCTACGGGAGATCTGTCGACGGCACGACGTGCTGCTGATCTTCGACGAGATCGCCACCGGGTTCGGCCGCACCGGCAAACTGTTCGGCGCCGACCACGCCGGCGTCAGTCCCGACATCATGTGCGTAGGCAAGGCGCTGACCGGCGGTTACCTGAGCCTGGCCGCCACGCTGTGCACCATCGACGTCGCGCACACGATCAGCTCTGGTGCAGCCGGGGCGCTGATGCACGGGCCCACGTTCATGGCCAACCCGCTGGCCTGCGCGGTCTCGGTGGCCGCGGTGGAGCTGCTGCTGGGCCAGGATTGGCGTTCGACGGTCGCCCAGATCAGTGCCGGCCTGACCGCCGGGCTCGAGCCGGCGCGGGCATTGCCAGGGGTGATCGACGTTCGGGTATGCGGCGCGATCGGGGTCATCGAATGCGACCGCCCCGTCGATCTGGCGATCACGACACCGGCCGCGCTGGACCGCGGAGTCTGGCTGCGGCCGTTCCGCAACCTCGTGTACGCCATGCCGCCGTTCATCTGCACGCCCGACGAGATCGCGCAGGTCACCTCCGCGATGGTCGAGGTGGCCCGTCTGAGCGGTTCTCGTAGGCTCTAGGGCGATGACGCAGATCGAAACCTCGCCGTTGGCCTGGCTGGAGGCGCATGCCGAGGCGCGCCGCAAGGCCGGGCTGCGACGTGCGTTGCGGCCCCGGCCCGCGGTGGCCACCGAGCTCGACCTGGCATCCAACGACTACCTGGGCCTGTCGCAGCATCCGCACGTGATCGACGGCGGAGTGGACGCGCTGCGCACTTGGGGTGCGGGCGCAACCGGTTCGCGGCTGGTCACCGGTAACACCTCGCTGCACGAGGAGCTCGAGTCCAGCATCGCCGAATTCGTCGGTGCCGCAGCGGGTTTGGTGTTCTCGTCCGGCTACACGGCCAACCAGGGCGCGGTGGTGGGGCTGTCTGGTCCGGGTTCGCTGCTGGTCTCGGATGCCTACTCGCACGCCTCTCTGGTCGACGCATGCCGGCTGTCGCGGGCGCGGGTGGTGGTGACCCCGCACCGCGACATCGACGCGGTCGAGGCGGCACTGGCCTCGCGCGACGAGGAACGGGCCGTCGTCATCACCGAGTCGGTGTTCTCCGCCGACGGCGCGCTGGCTCCGGTGCAGCAGCTGCACGAGGCGTGCCGCAGGCACCGGGCGCTGCTCATCGTTGACGAGGCCCATGGGCTGGGTGTGCGCGGCGAGGGCGGGCGCGGGCTGCTGCACGAGCTGGGATTGGCCGGCGCGCCCGATGTGGTGATGACCACCACGCTGTCCAAAGCGCTGGGCAGCCAGGGTGGCGCGGTGCTGGGGTCGGTTGCCGTGCGCGATCACCTCATCGACGTCGCCCGACCGTTCATCTTCGACACGGGTTTGGCACCTGCGGCCGTGGGCGCCGCGCTGGCGGCGCTGCGGGTGTTGAGCCGGGAGCCGTGGCGGCCCGAGGCGGTGCTGCGGCACGCCGGCACGCTGGCCGAGATCTGTGGAGTCGCGGAGGTGCCGCAGTCCGCGGTGGTGTCGGTGATCCTCGGCGAGCCGGAAGTGGCACTGGCCGCCGCGACGGCCTGTCTGGACGCCGGCGTCCGGGTGGGCTGCTTCCGGCCGCCGACGGTGCCCGTCGGCACGTCGCGGCTGCGCCTGACCGCGCGTGCGTCGCTGGATCACGACGACCTCGAGCTGGCCCGCGCGGTACTGACCGACGTGCTGGCCGCCGCACGGCGTTGACGGTTCTGGTCGTCACCGGGACGGGGACCGGGGTCGGTAAGACCATCACCACCGCGGCCCTGGCGGCGGCCGCGCGCCACGCAGGCGTCGACGTCGCGGTCTGCAAGCCGGTGCAGACCGGAACCGATGCCGGCGACGACGATCTCGCCGAAGTGACCCGGTTGACCGGGTTGAGCAAGGTGGTCGGGTTGGCGCGCTACCCGCAACCGCTGGCGCCGTTGGCCGCCGCCGAGCAGGCCGGAAAACCTCTGCCCACCCGCCGCAACATGCTCAAACTCATTCGCGCAGTGGACCGTCCGCGGCAATTGACCCTGGTCGAAGGCGCCGGTGGCCTGTTGGTCGAGATCGCCGAGGGGGGCATGACACTGCGGGATCTCGCGGCCGATCTGGGTGCCGCCGCGCTGGTGGTGGCTACCGCTGAGCTCGGCACCCTCAACCACACCGCGCTGACGGTGGAATCGCTTGCCGCGCATGAAATTTCCTGCGCCGGTTTAGTGATCGGCAACTGGCCGCTGCAGCCGGGCGTGGTGGAGGCCTCCAACCGGTCGGCGCTGGTGCGCCTCGCGCCGCTGCGCGCCGCGTTGCCCGCCGGTGCCGGATCGATGAACTCGGGCGAATTCACTGCGATGAGCGCGCACGCATTCGACCGGGCCTGGGTCACCAGTCTGGTCAGCTGATGGTCCACTCCATCGAGCTGCTCTTCGATCCCGAGACCGAGGCGACTCTGCGCCGCATCTGGGATGACCTGTCCGCCGCCGACCTACCGAGCAGGACTCCGGCCGGCCGCCCACACGTCACGCTGGCGGTGGCCGAGCGGATCGAGCCCGACGTCGACGCTCTGCTGCGGGCCGTCGCGCAGCGCCTGCCACTGGGGTGCACGGTCGGGGCGCCGCTGCTGTTCGGCCAATCGAACGCCATCCTCGCCCGCATTGTCGTGCCCTCGGCCGAACTCCTCGCCCTGCACGCCGAGGTGCACCGAATCTGCGGGCCGCATCTCCTGCCGGAACCGTTGCCGCACAGCCTGCCCGGTCATTGGACGGCGCACGTCACGCTGGCCCGTCGAGTCGAGGGTGCCCAACTCGGACCAGTCCTGCGGCTGGCCGGTCAACCGTCAGAGATCCACGGCAACCTCGCCGGATTGCGCCGCTGGGACGGCAGCCAACGCGTCGACTACCCGATCAGCTGACCTACTTGCCGCTGCTGCCTGGACTGGCGCCACTGCCCGCGGTGTAGGACGCCTTGCCGGTACCGGCCAACCCGCCGCCGGAGACGATCAGATACTCATCCCGGATGGGTTTGTCGGCGAAGAAGTCCTCGAGAATCTCGCGGGTACCCGCGGCGTAGCGGGCCTGGGCCGACAGCGAGGTGCCCGAGATGTGCGGGGTCATCGCCTCGTGCGGCATGGTCCGCCACGGGTGGTCGGGTGGCGGCGGTTGCGGGTACCACACGTCTCCGGCGTAGCCGGCCAGCTGACCGCTCTTGAGCGCCGCCACCACCGCGTCGCGCACGCAGATCTCGGCGCGAGCCGTGTTGACAATGTAGGAGCCGCGCCGCATCGAGGCGATCAGCTTCTCGTCGAACAGGTGATAGGTCTGCGGGTGCAGCGGAGCGTGGATCGATAGCACGTCGACCGAGCGCGCCAGTGACGCGGCGTCAGGATGGTAGGTGACGCCGAGTTCCTTTTCGACTTCTTCGGGCAGCCGACGGGTGTCGGTGTAGTGCAGATTGACGTCGAAGGGGGCCATCCGGCGCAGCACGGCTTGGCCGATGCGGCCGGCGGCGATCACCCCGACGTCCATGCCCTCGACGTCGTAGGAATGTTCGACGCAGTCGGCGATGTTCCAGCCGCCCTCGGTCACCCACTTGTGCGACGGGACGAAGTTGCGCACCAACGTCAGGATCTGCATCACCGCGTGCTCGGCCACGCTGATGCTGTTGCAAAAGGTGACCTCGGCGACGGTGAGGCCCCGGGCAATCGCTGCGTCGAGATCGACGTGGTCCGAACCGATCCCGGCGGTGAGGGCTAGCTTGAGATTCTTCGCCTTGGCGATTCTTTCGGCTGTCAAATATGCCGGCCAAAACGGTTGGGAGATCACGACATCGGCATCGGGAAGCTCGCGCTCGAACTCCGAGTCCGGGCCTTCCTTATCTGAAGTCACGACCAACTTGTGGCCGCCACTTTCGAGGAATTTGCGCAGGCCGAGCTCCCCAGACACGCAGCCCAGCAGCTCACCCGGCGTGAAATCGATCGCCGACGGGGTCGGCAAGGTCTGACCGCCGGGGTAGCCGTGCAACACCGGGATGCTGTCGCGCGCGTACACCGGCGGATAACCGGTCACCGGATCGGGATACAAAACAAGCAGTACTTTGGCCATGACATTTCTCCTTTATATTGAGGCCATCGTTGGACTCAATTTGATGGGATAGAGGCCCAAAACCATTGCAGCCCAGTAGATCATCACTGCCGTTGCTTTGGCTAGGGGTCAGCCGGCTACCGCATCGCGGCGCTGGGTGAACTTGATGTCGAGACTGCGCAGGTAGGTCTGCAGCCCGGCGTCTTGCACGGGAATCAGGTGCGCGGACGTGTCGGTCTCGTTGTAGTGGGCGTGCCACGTGCCCGGCGGGGTTATGAAGGCGCCGCCGGCCTGCCAGTCCACCCGGATCGGGTCGGCGATGTCGCCGCGCGCGTCGAGCCCGGTACCCAGCAGGGTGTAGCAGCCACTCGGTGGCGCATCGAGGATGAGGTCCAGGGCGACCGACTGGTGCCGGTGCGGGCGCTGCTCCTGGCCGGCCGGCAGCACCCCGAACATGGCCCACAACACGTGGGTGATGGTCAGGGTCTGTTCCTGGTTGGCATTGGCCAGCAGAACGCTGACCCGGCTCTTCTCATTGGCACCGGGGCAGGAGGCGATGTCCTGGAGCTTGGCGGCGGCATCTGCGCCGCGGAACTTGGTGGGCCGGAATCTGGGTCGGGTTGCGTCAACACCCAGGTAGCGCAGCAGCGGTTCGTCGTGCACCCAGTACATCGTCGCATCGGCGTCGGCGTAAAACACCGCCTGCGATCCGGCGGGCAGGGTCAAAAAGTCGCCTTTCTCCCACCCGACCTGGTGGCCGTTGATAGCCGCAAAGCCCCGCCCGTGCAGCACGTAATACAGCTGGCTGGTGGCGTTCGGGCTGGTGTCGATCTGCTCGCCGGCACGGATGCGCAAGAAGTTGGCCAATAGCGCGGGGCTGGTTGCCTCGCCGTCGACGATCCCCAGCTCTTTGGACAGATCCAACGGCACCACGCCCGTCGGCTGGTCCAGGTAGAGCTCGGGGCCGAACCGAACGATCGGCACCTGCGGCACGTGCCCCGAGCCAATCGGGTTGGCGGCCTTGGAGTACTCGAAATAGCGTGCATCGTCGGCCCACTCTTCGAAACGGCCCTCGAACGCGTACTCGGCGACGTTGGTCATCGGCGCCGGCGCTGGCACCGTCGGATCCAAGTTCATCGATTCGGCAACCGACTGGTGCGGGTTCGTGATGGTCACGGCCTGCCTCCTCTGCTCAGTAGCTTGTACCTCAATAGTATCTATCTTGTATCTCAGTTGCAACCGTCACGGAATGCCAGATCCGCGTCACATCGGCTGAGCGGCGGTAACATGCGAATACAGCCAGGGATACAAATGGGATACGGCTTAGCTGCAAGGGGTGTGGTGTGGTACCGAAGGCGACTGGGAGTGGCCGGCCCGCGGCCAAGGATCGCGCGCTGGATTACGTCAAAACCCAGGTGCTCACCGGAGCGTTTCCCGGTGGGGAATTGATCAGCGAGGGTGAGGTCGCCACCGCTCTCGGGATGTCCCGCACACCGGTGCGTGAGGCCTTCCTGCGATTGGAGGCCGAGGGGCTGCTCCGGTTGTACCCGCAGCGCGGTGCGCTTGTTGTGCCGGTGTCCTCGGACGAAGCGCACGCAGTCATCGAGGCAAGGCTGCTCCTGGAACAGTTCGCAGCCACCAAGGTGGTCGCGAGTGGGCCGGCGGCATGCACGGCGGTGTTCGAGCGACTGTCCAGCGGAATTGCAACGGCAACGCGACGCCGCCGCCGCACCGAATTGGCACGACTTCGTCGAGGCCGACCGCGCCTATCACGAGGTCACTCTGGAGGAGTCGGGGAACGTCATACTTTCCGACTTCTATTCATCATTGCGTGATCGTCAGATGCGGATGACCGGGGAATCGCTGATCCATGACCGCCAGCGGATGGCGACGATCCTTGACGAGCATCGCGGCATCGCCGAAGCCCTGCGCGACGGCGATCTCCATCGGACCCTGGAGGCCGTGCAGACCCACCTCGCGGGCACACTGCGGTCGCTTGGGCTCGCCGTCGCGCCCCGCTTCGGCGGTGGCGCTTGACGAAAGGTTTCCGTGTCCCCCGGCGTCCTCGTGTGACTTCCCGACCCGACCCAACGTGCCAAGGTCGCGCCGACGTTGAGGGTCCTCGGCGGACCAGGAGCCTATCCGCGCGGGTGGCGTCTTTAAGCGGGGCTGCCCTTGAGGTCGGCGTGCAGGATATGGGTGGAGTGGCTCTGGTTTCCGCCTGCGTGTTTGGCGGCGTACATGGCCGCATCAGCGAGGTTGACCAGATGGTCGATGAGGTCACGTTCGGCGGGGTCGAAGCTCGCTGCCAATGGCGCGGTGGCGATGCCGATGCTGGCCGTAACGGGGTAGTGAATGGCGGCAATAGCTTCGCGTAATTGTTCGGCGATATCGTGCAGGTCGTCGGTGGGATAGGTGTCGGCGATGACGAACTCTTCGCCGCCAAAGCGGGCGATCAGCGAGGTGTGTTGGCAGGCGAGGCGAAGGGCACCGCCGACCGCGACGAGGGCCTGGTCCCCGGCGTAATGGCCATGAGTATCGTTGAGCCGTTTGAAGTTGTCCAAATCGATCATCGCTACGCCCAAATACCTCGGTCGTTCTCGGCGGCGCAGCAGCAGCGCGTATGCCGACTGATAAAAGGCCCGGCGGATCAACAAACCCGTGAGCGTGTCACGGCTGGAATGTCGCAAGTCGCTGCCCAGCGCATGGACCAGCCAATGCAACGCGAACGGCAACGCCACATTGAGCACCATTACGAGCAGAAACGCACAGCCCGCCAGCACGGTGTCGTAGTAGGGGATCAGGCGCGCGGCGAGCAGTGCGGCGGTGCTTATCGCGATCGCGAAGTTAATCATCATGTCCCGGGCGGTATGAAAGAACCCGATGTAGCCGCCGAGCACCACAAATGTGCTGCACCCCAGCAACCCTAAGCGCGGGTCGCCTTGCGCGAGGCACGCCGCTGCGACGCAGACGCTGCCGGTGAGCGCAAACGCAACCGATTGGGCGCGGGTAGGCCAGCGGATCAACCAAAAAACCGCCACTATCACACCGAAGCCGGCAGTGACCGGTGCCACGACAACCGTGGCGGGGTAATGCGGCACGCTCGGCCTGACCAGCACCACAATCGGAATTATGGCAATCAAGGAGATCACCGCGGCAATCAGCGCTCGCCATATCAGCCGGATACCGCGGGTGTTCAAGTAGAGCGCTAACCAATCAAAGTGATCATTCTCGCGCAGCCCACGGCCGACAGCGTTCACGCGTGCGCCCCCTCGCTCCGCGATGCCCCGGGGTAGTTAAGACATTTATCTCTAACTCGAAAGTCATCCCATGCTGTCAGATGTTCGGCAGCTCAAGTGACAAATCTGAGAACGTGAGACACCTGAAAGGTCGGATCTAGATCCCCGACAACCGTCGATGCAGCCGCCGGGCAACATAAAGGGCGCCGGCGTGCCATCCAGCAAGGTCGGGCCTGAATAGGCCTGCCGGCCTTCCTGCAACCCTCCACCGTTTCGCCCAGCGCTGAACTCCGGTTCAGCACGAATGGGTAGAGGTCTGCGCGAACGCGGGCGACAGCGGTTGACGGCTTTAAGAATGAACGCAACGATTCTCGTGCCACGGTAGCCAGACGGCTGCCTGAGTCAACGAGCAACACTGCATGGAGCCACCATGGCGTTTGAGCCGGCCGAGTCCGCCGCGGGCGTCCTGCGTGGTTGGGCGCGCGCGATGCTCGCGCATCGGCATGGCAGCGAGGTGTACCAGACGTCGACGATGGGCGCGTTGCTCGATGGTGTCTACGATGGCGACGTAACCATCCGAGAACTGTTGCGGCACGGCGACTTCGGCCTCGGCACGTTCAATGGTCTCGACGGGGAGATGCTGGTTGTCGACGGCGTCTGCTATCAACTGCGCGGGGACGGCAGTGCGCGTGTCGCCGATCCAGAACAACGCACGCCCTTCGCCGTGGTCACCTGGTTTGCCGCCGACCGTCGTTTCGACGTGTCCGAACCCGTCAACCGCGCCGCGCTCAAAACACGCATCGATGAGTCGCTGCCGAGTACCAATCTCATCGTGGCCGTTCGAATCACCGGTAGTTTCAGCGTCATTCGTACTCGCACGGTGACCGAGCAACACGAGCCCTACCGACCGTTCACCGAGGCCACCCAAGACCAGCAAGAGGTGACCTTTCGCGACGCCACCGGCACGTTGGCCGGATTCCGGATGCCGGACTACGAGCAGGGTGTCTCGGTGGCCGGCTACCACTCCCACTTCGTCGACGCCGAACGGCGCCACGGCGGACACGCCTTGGACTACCTGTTGACGCAAGGCCGGGTGGACATCAGTGTTCGCTCTGATCTGCATCTGAGCCTGCCGCGCACACCGGAATTCCTTGCCGCCGAATTGAACAAGGCCGACATGGACACCCAGATCCGCCGCACCGAGGGGGAATGAACTGATCAACGTGCGATCCGCCCAGCGCGTGGTCGAAACCCTCGCCGCCTACGGCGTCCGATTCATCTTCGGCGTACCGGGCGCCAAGATCGACGCCGTGTACGACGCTCTGGCTGACGGAGGCCCGCAACTAGTCGTCTGCCGTCACGAGCAGAACGCGGCATTCATGGCCGCCGCGGTCGGCCGGCTCACCGGAACACCGGGCGTCGCCTTGGTGACGTCGGGCCCCGGTACCACGAACCTGGCTACCGGGCTGATCACCGCCACCACCGAGCAGGACCCGATGGTGGCGATCTGCGGTGCCGTCCAACGGGCCGACCGGCTCAAGCGCACCCACCAATCGATGGATGCCGTTGCGGCGCTGAAGCCGTTCACGAAGTACACCGGCGAGGTCAACGATCCCGACAACGTCCCCGAAGCAGTCGCCAACGCCATCCGCATCGCACTCACTCAGCCGTACGGCGCCGCAGCCGTGGTGCTACCCGCAGACGTACTGGCGGCCACCACATCAGCGGAAATCGTCGAGCCGACGCCGGTGCCGGTGCTGGGTCCCGCGCCGGCCGATCGAATTGCTCAGGCTGCCAACCTGATTCGTGCCGCACACCGGCCGGCTCTGTTCGTCGGTGTACGGGCCGGCGAGCCCGCGGCGTGTGCGGCGCTGCGTGAGCTGCTCGCCGTCGCCGACCTGCCGGTCGTCGAGACGTTTCAGGCTGCCGGTGTGGTCTCACGCGAACTCGAAGATCGCTTCGTCGGCCGCGTCGGACTGTTCCGCAACCAGCCCGGCGACATCGTGATCGGCCATGCGGATGTGTTGGTGACGGTCGGCTTCGACCCGGTCGAATACGATCCGCGGCTGTGGAATTCGGATCCGGCTCGCACGCTGATCCACGTCGACGAGATGCCCGCCGACATCGACAACCACTACCAGCCGGCACTCGAGTTGCGCGGCGACATCGCCGCGACGCTGACCGAGCTGACCCGGCCATTGACGGGCCTGCGGCCGGATGACGCCATCAGCGCCCAGATCGCCACACAGCGGACCGCGCTGCTCACCATCGACGAGGAAGCCAGACAACGCCCGCAGACCGGCAGCGGCGTCAACCCGGCCGCGGTTGTCTTGAAGATCAGGGAACTCATCGACGACACCTCCACCGTGGCCTGTGACGTGGGGTCGCATTACATCTACATGGCCAGGCACTTCCGGGTGTATCAGCCCCGGCGGCTGCTGTTCTCTGACGGCCAGCAGACCCTTGGCGTGGCGCTGCCGTGGGCGATGGCCGCCGCACTGGTGCGGCCCGGCACGCCGGTCGTGTCGGTGTCCGGCGACGGGGGATTCCTTTTCAGTGCACAGGAATTGGAGACTGCGACGCGGCTGGGCCTGACCTTCACACACGTGATTATGCGCGACAACGCCTACAACATGGTGGCGTTCCAGGAGGAGCTGAAGTACGGCCGTACGTCAGGTGTCCAGCTGGGCGACTACGACGTCCCGCACTACGCCGCGGCGTTCGGCGCCACAGGTATCCGTGTGCATGGCCTGACTGAGTTCCAGGACGCATTCACCCGGTCGCTGACCGAGCCGGGGGTGACGATTATCGACGTGCTCGTCGACTACAGCCGCAACGCCGAACTTTTCGCGGAGCTGCACGACGACGTCGTGGAATGACGGCTAGGCGCTGAAGAGCAGGTACAAGCCGGTGAAGGTGTAACCAACCATGACCAGCATCATGGTGAGCTGGCCGGTGAGTTGGTGGCCCGAGGGCAACAGCCGCAACGCCTTGTCGTGCGCCGCGATCACCGCCACGATGTGCCCGGTGACCACCGACGTCACCTTGACGACTGCCAGCACGGTGGGGTGTAGAGATAGCACATAGGCGGCGTGTAAATGCCCCAGCCCGAGGAGATTCCAGTCCTTGCCGAGGGGATCAGCAAGGGCGAATACCGCCTGCTGCCCGCGTTCGACCAAATACGACAGATAGTGCGCGAAGATGTAGCCGACCACGATCGGGATCAGCGAGTGCGCCAGCTGGCCGGGTAGCTCGCGACGCTGTTCGCGATCGACTCCACCCGTCGCCCGGGCGGCGAGCGAAAAGGTCGTCGCCACCACTGCGACGAAAACCAGCAGCCCGACAGTGCGCAACCCGGACAACGAAACCGACACCGGCACAGCGTGAACACTGCGGGCGAGCCCGTCGGCGAAGTTGCGCCATGTCACCGACGACGAGAAGCTGTCGAACGCGGTGGATCCAAGCAGCACGGCCAGCACGGCGACGATGCCCGGCCGAATCGGCAACGACAGCAGATGATCGAACGGGTTGCCGATCGCGATCCTCTGAGTCTTCGGGTCGCGCCGGAAGGGAGAGAGCCGCGAAACCGCCATGCTGTACACGCCAAACGGGTCCGCTCGGGCGAACCACCGTTGCCCGCACAGCCAGCCGCCGCCCAGCAACACCACGGCATAGATCAGCAGCCAGGTCTTGACCCATGGCAGCGCGGCCGGGTTGGGGCTGGCCAATTCCATCCACACGAACGCGAACAAGCCCACCGCGGCCGGGCGGTACCCCCAGGATTCCGGGTAGGACCGCCGCGGCTTGGCGAGGCGTTCCGGGGTAATGCGTTGCAGCAGTAGATACACCGTGCGCATCGGTGAGATGACCCGCCACACCGGTCCGAGCAGCAGCGAAATCGCCACCAGCCCAACCCACAACAGCACGTAGAAGACCCCAAGCAGCGCGTTGGCCTGGGTCTGCGGTCCGCACAGCCCGGCCAGTAGTACCCATCCGGTGAACGCCAACACCACACCCGCGGCAACGCCCCGCGTGACGGGCGAGTCCACGAAAGTGGTCAACGCATCCGGAAGCGGGCGAGTGGGATTGTCCGGGTCGAAACGCGGTCGGCGCCAGGCGAAAGCGACGAGGGCGAAGGTGAAGGTCAACGCCCACGCCGCCCCGATCACCGAAAAGGCATACGGGACAGGCAGATCGCTCGAACCGCCAAGGCCGTGAGCGACGATGACCTCAGTCAATGGCGCCGCTCCTGGTGCCCTTTTCGGATCGCACTGCTCCGTTTATCGTCGCCGGCGGGTCGGTCACGGATGCACGTGGATGGTGGCGACGGTTCGGTCGAGGTGATGCAGTTCGACGTCGACGCTGCCCGGAACGTCAACGCTGAACTGGAACGTCTGATTGGCCGTGGCGGCCACGTCGAACTTGTGATCGGGCACCGAGTGCACGTGCAACTCGTCGGTGGCGTCGCTGGTTACATGCAGCGTGATCGGCTGGCGGACCGTTGCCTGCATCGTCGCGTTGGCCGGCGTGACCTGACCGCGTGAGATGGTGATGTCGATCGTCAGCCCGGCGCTTCCGGCCGGTTTCGACGCACCGCCGCACCCGGCCAGTACGATCAACAGCGCCGAAACTGCTGCGGGGACAAGCGCTTTGCGAATTCCAGTGAACGCGCTCATGCGGCCCGTGGCGGCGAGTGCTCGACTGCCTCTTCTCCGGGCTCGTTGGGCGCATTCTCCGTGTTGTTGATCCGTCCGGCACCCCACGTCAGCGCCGAAACCACGCTCAGCGTGAAGAACAGCACGACGATCCCGCCCGCGGTGAAGAGCCAGGCGGGAACGCCCGGGTCCCGTTCGCGCTGCAGGATCGACACCTCGAAGGCGAAGTTGCGTGTTCCATTGGTCAACACTGGGATTTCCGGCACCGGGATAGCGGAGTCAGCCGGCGCCCAGATTGGCACCGCGGCCAGATCCCGGCCGTCCTGGACGCGCAGCAATGTCTTCCAATCACCCCACACCGGTATCGGTTCGGTCGACACGTAATGGCCGGGCCCAACTTTCTGCAGCCGGTTGATAACCAGGCCGCGGTGGTTTTGCATCTTGCCCTGCCAAGCCAAGATCGTGACCCAGTCCGGGTGTTCACCGGCCATGTTGGGCGGATTGAGCTGGACGTCAGCCGACGCCAAACGCTGTCCTGGTGGGCTGGGCAGGTCGGTCAACTTGATGGTTGCGGTGTCCTGCTTCGGAACGTGGATGTGCAGACCGTTAGCGACGGTGCCACCGATGACGAGGACGGTAAGCGCCACCGCGGTGATGCCGAACATCCGGCTGGGCAGCCGCTGGCTGGTCAACACCATCCCGAACAGCGCCGCGCACACTCCGGCCATGATCGCCACCGGCACCGCCGTCGGTAGTGCCTCGCGCCACAGGTCGATTGGCCATGGATAGTGATAAACCTTGCCGATCCACAGCGACTCGAGCCACAGACCCGCTGTGCCGATGCCAAGTCCCGACACCGCGCCAAAGATGATCGGGCGACGGAAAAGCGGAGTCAGCGCGACCAATTCGACTACCAGGGCCGGACCCAGATAAAGCGGGAACCAGTTGATCGCAGCACCGAGGATCGGCCCGACGAGAAACGCGACCGCTCCGCGTAGCGCTATCGCGAACAGTGCCCCGATGATCGCCGCGCCTCTGCCCAGGGTCATGCGGGCGACGATGGTTCCGATCGTGGCGGCGGCCGCGATCAGGATGGGCTGGAAGACCAGCCGGAACTGCGGCACCCCGAAGTCGAATTCGATTTGATAGACCGACATTCCGATGAGCAGCCCGCCGCAGGACAGGTAGCGCACGAATCGGACGAAGGGGCGGTCTTTTCGCTCCACTGCGCCATCGGCGGGTGCGTTTGCCTGCAGGTACCGCTCGCCCTCGTACTCCAGCATGAGCACCGCGAAAAGGGAGAAGTTGGCGCCGCCTATCATCATCAAATGGGTAGGGCCCCAGAGTGTTACGTCCTGGCCGAAGATGCGGTGCCAGATGTCGTCGAGCGGAAAGCCGATCATCGCGTAGAGTCCGCAGGCCGCCATCAGGATCCCACCCACTGGGGCGTACCAATTGCGGGTGATGCGCAGCGCCGCCGGCCCTGGCTTGTCGAACGGTAGGACCACGGAGATCATGCCGGCTACGAAGATGCCGAACAGGCCGATGATGATGAAGTAGTGCGCCGGGTTGGCCAGCGGCCCGGGGTCGCGGCCGTTGCCGATGTGCCAGCTGACATCCCAGATGAAGCCGAACAACGCGCAGATGATCGACGTGGTGAACACCAAGACGGGCAGTGCGACCCACGATGGGCGGTTGAACTTCCCTCCCAGCCATTCCGCAGCGCTGGTCAACCACGTGATCCGGTGCGTGCGATGCGCCCAGCCGATGTACAGCATCACCGCGCCGATCACCATCCCGGCGACCGATAGGCCGATCACTTGGTTGAGGCCGGCGCCGCGCGCTGGCGGCTCCGCTGCAAGAAATGTCAGAACCACCGTGTTACCTCCAGCCACGCCGCCCCGTCCGGACGTCTTCCGGGCGCGAACTTACTTCACAGTAGGTAGCCTGCCGGTCGTTCGCTCAAACTTCGGTCGATTTGCTATCGGCGTGGTTCAGTCACGCCGTTCTTCGGCCGTATTGCCGGGTGGTTGATCGTCGTCGGGAGTGCGCCGGTCTTTGATCGCGACGTACAACACCACGGCGACGACGACCACCGCCGGCAAGAACGCCGGCCCGGCCAGCAGAAGCCAATGATGAGACACGTACTCGACGTGTGCACTAGGCAATTGCGTTCACTCCCGGGGCTTTACTGTTTACCCCAGTTGGGTACCCGGCGGCCGCCATGCCCACCACATCACGTTTGTGCAGGTGCACACCGCTAGCCTAGCCTGGGCACGGTTCAACGCTGGTTGCGAGAAGCCCGGGTCCGCTGCGGCCCGCATGCGTGAACGGGAAAAAGACATAGATCTAAGGAGCAGCTGGTGACTCAGGCGGCGACTCGGACAACATCCGACCCCGACAGCACCGACATCCTGGCGGTCGCGCGTCACCAAGTGCTCGAGGGCGGCCAAGGGCTTAGCCAGCAGCAGGTGCTCGATGTGCTGGAACTGCCCGACGAACGGCTCGAGGAACTGTTGGCGCTGGCGCATGAGGTGCGGATGGCCTGGTGCGGTCCCGAGGTCGAGGTTGAAGGCATCATCAGCCTGAAGACGGGTGGCTGCCCGGAAGACTGTCACTTCTGCTCGCAGTCGGGATTGTTCGCCTCGCCGGTGCGCAGTGCCTGGCTGGATGTCCCCAGCCTGGTCGAAGCGGCCAAACAGACCGCCAAGACCGGCGCCACCGAGTTTTGCATCGTCGCCGCGGTGCGCGGACCCGACGAGCGGCTGCTGGCTCAGGTGGCTGCGGGCATCGAAGCGATCCGCGACGCCGTCGACATCCAGATCGCCTGCTCGCTGGGCATGCTGACTGCCGATCAGGTGGAGCGGCTGGCCGCGATGGGCGTGCACCGCTACAACCACAACCTGGAGACCGCCCGCTCCTTCTTCCCCAACGTCGTCACTACCCACAGCTGGGAAGAACGCTGGGAGACGCTGTCGATGGTGCGCGAGGCCGGCATGGAGGTGTGTTGTGGCGGCATTCTCGGCATGGGCGAGACCATTGAGCAGCGTGCCGAGTTCGCCGCCAACCTGGCCGAGCTTGACCCCGACGAGGTGCCGCTGAACTTCCTTAACCCGCGACCGGGCACGCCGTTCGGTGACCTCGAGGTACTGCCGGCCAGCGAGGCGCTCAAGGCGGTGGCCGCATTCCGACTGGCCCTGCCCCGAACCATGCTGCGCTTCGCCGGTGGTCGCGAGATCACGCTGGGCGACCTGGGTGCCAAACAGGGCATTCTGGGCGGCATCAACGCCGTGATCGTCGGCAACTACCTGACCACACTGGGACGGCCGGCCGAGGCCGATCTGGAACTGCTCGACGATCTGCAGATGCCGATCAAGGCCCTCAACGCCAGCCTGTAGACGAGACGTTGATGCGCCGCGATCTGCCAGCGCCGGTAGGGGCGGGCCTTTATAACGTCTACACAGGCGATTCGGCCGACAGCGCCGTGCCGACGGCCGCCCAGCTGGGTTTGGAGCCACCCCGGTTCTGCGCCGAATGCGGCCGCAGGATGGTGGTCCAGGTTCGGCCCGACGGGTGGTGGGCCAAATGTTCGCGGCACGGCCGGGTGGACTCGGCCGATCTGGATGCGCGCCGATGACCGACGTGCAGGCCGGCGGCGCGCCACGAATTTCTCGACGGCGGGCGGCCATCACGGTGGCGGCGGGGCTACTGCCGGTCGGCGCGCTCGTCGGTGCCCTGTGGGCGTGGCTGGCCCCGCCGGTCAAGGGTGCGGTGGCGCTGACCCACAGCGGTGAGCGGGTGCACGAATACCTGGGCAGCGAAGCCGATCATTTCTTCGTCGCTGCGTTCCTGATGCTCGGGTTGTTGAACGTCGTCGCCGCGGTGGCGGCTGTGCTGGCCTGGCAGTGGCGGCCGCATCGGGGTCCGGGGATGGTCGCCGGGCTGTGCACCGGCGTAGTGATCGCGGCCGGCGCTGCGATTGGCGTGGGCGTGCTGTTGGCTCATTTACGTTATGGCGCGGTCAATCTCGCCGCGGTACCGGTGAGCCATGACCACCCGCTGTATTACGTCACTGAGGCGCCGTCGGTATTCTTCGGCCCGTCCCGGCTGCAGAGCGCCTGCACACTGCTGCTACCGGCCGCGACCGCCGCACTGGTGTACGCGGTCCCGGTTGCGGCGACCGCGCGGGACGATCTCGGCGGCTATCCGGCCGTCGACACGGTCTACCCGCGGAAGGCCAGCGCTGAAAGCTCACCGCCGTCATAGCGGGCGGCGGGGTATTGCCTTACCAGTGATGACCTTGGCCGCGATCACGGCCAGCCGGGCCATGCCGATATAGGTCGTCGGGTTGAACATCGTCGGCCATTTGGTTCTGACGAGGTGGTCGCTCAGCGGCCGGCGCGCGAACCGGTCCTGCAGCCAGCGCAACACCATCGGCGCCGACAGCGGATGCAGCAGCAGGTGGTCGTTGAACGCGTCGCGGTGATAGGTGACATCGGCACCACCCGCCGAGTAGGCGTCGACCAACCGGTCGATGTCCTCCACGTCGATCAGGTAGTCGTGCACGGCCTGCACGATCAGCACCGGCGGGGTGGGCACCTTGGCGCCCAGCCGGATGCTGTCGAAGACGTGTTGAACCTCGGGCATGGTCAGGATTTCTTCCAGCGGCCGGTCGAGGTATTGGCTGACGTCCTTCTTGGTCATCCGGATGACCGCGCCGATCGTTGTCATGCTTTCCAGCCGCCGCAGCAGCGCCCGTCCCTCGTCGCTGGCGTGTTCGTCGATGACCCGGTCCAGATCCGGGTAGATGTGGACCAGCGCGGCGATCACCATGGCCGGCAGACCGGACAAGAAGCTGCCGTTGAGCCGGCGGAAGGTGTGGCCGAGGTCGCCGACCGGTGACCCGAGCACCGCGCCGACGATGTCTAGCTCCGGTGCGTAGTCCGCGCACAGCTCGGCGGCCCACGCGGTCGCCAGACCGCCACCGGAGTAGCCCAACAGCGCCACCGGCGCCGACGAGGACAACCCGAGCCGCTCGGCGTTCATCGCGGCCCGAACGCCGTCGAGAATGAAGTAGCCGGGCTCGAACGGCGCACCCCACATTCCGGTGCGGCCTTCGTGGTCGGGTATCGATACCGCCCACCCTTCGGCGAGAGCTGCGGCGATCAGCAGGTATTCCAGCTGGGCCAGCGAACCCACGGCCCGTGCGCGTCGCCGCAACGCGTACGACGGAAAGCATCGGGACGACACCGCGTCGATCGCGCATTGGTACGACAGCACCGGGCAGGGCTGGTCGGGCGTGACGTCAGCGGGCACGATCACCGTCGTGGCTGTTGCCTCCGGTCGGCCGTTCATGTCGGTGGTCCGGTACAGCAGCTGCGTGGCCATGGTCCGCTGCGGGATCAGGCCGAGAAATGCCAGCTCCACGTCGCGTGAACGCAGCACCGTGCCGGGCGTGGCGTGCCGGAAACCGGGCGGCGGCTCGTAGAACTGGTCCTTCGACGGCAGTAGTGGACGCGCCTTGGCCCGCAATTCCTCATGGGGCGCCCGACCGATCCACTCGGCACCGGTTTCGGTCACGCTCGCGAGGTTGCCAATGTCCATCAGGGCATTCTTGCTTAAGAGGGCATTAAGAATCCAGTCGGCCCGCCGCTGAGCACGTCACGCGGAGCCGGGAGGGCGCAGGGCGGCGAACTCGTCGGTGACCCGCAACTGTGCATCGGTGAAGCGGTACAGCGCAGCCGGGCGGCCGCCGCTCCGGCCGGACTGCGCGACCGTGCCGGTCGGAGTGATGACGCCACGGCGGGCCAGCACGCGCTGCAGATTGGTGGTGTCCACCTGATAGTCCAATGCGGCGCTGTAGATGTCACGCAGCGTCGACATCGCGAATGCGGTTGGCGCCAAGGCGAATCCGATATTGGTGTAGGACATCTTGGCGGCCAGCCGGGTCCGGGCGTGAGCGACCATCGGGCCGTGGTCGAACGCCATCGGCGGCAGCGTGGCGACCGGGTGCCAGCGGGTGTCGGGCGGTAGCTCTGGGATGGCAGGGGAGGGAACCAGGCCCAGGAACGTCGACGCGATCGTGCGGGTGCCGGGCAGCCGGGTGGGTTCGGAGAACACCGCGAGTTGCTCCAGGTGAGCGACTTCACGCAGGTCGACCTTCTCGGCGAGTTGGCGCCGAACCGACGTCGTCATGTCCTCGTCGTGGCGCAGTCGCCCGCCGGGCAGGGACCAAGCACCTTGCTGTGGGTCGCGGGCGCGCTGCCACAGCAGGACGCTGAGCTCGGGTTTCTGTGTCTTGGGGCCTGGTCCGAGCCCGCGAACCTGGAATACGACAGCGAGCACTTCGTGCTCAGTGCTACCATTGACCATGTTTTCGATTATAAGTCGAAAACCGATGCCAGGAGGCGAAAGGAACGACTATGACAGTCGTGAATCGCACCGACTTGCTATCAAACGGGCTGGAAAAAGACATGGCATACGATCTGGCCGCGGGAATTACTAACTCTTCCAACGGTTTCGGTGGCGTTGAGGGCGACGAGCAATGGGCTGCCGAGATCCGTCGGCTGGCCGATCTGCGAAACGCCACGATCCTGGCGCACAACTATCAGCTGCCGGCCATCCAGGATGTCGCTGATCACGTGGGTGACTCGCTGGCACTGTCCCGGGTCGCAGCCGAGGCGCCCGAGGACACCATCGTGTTCTGCGGCGTGCATTTCATGGCCGAGACCGCGAAAATCCTTAGCCCCAACAAGACCGTGCTCATCCCCGATCAGCGCGCCGGGTGCTCGCTGGCCGACTCGATCACGCCCGAAGATCTGCAGGCTTGGAAGGACGAACACCCCGGCGCGGTCGTCGTTTCCTACGTCAACACCACCGCCGCGGTGAAGGCGCTCACCGACATCTGCTGTACCTCATCCAACGCTGTCGACGTCGTCGCCTCGATCGATCCTGACCGCGAGGTGCTGTTCTGCCCTGATCAGTTCCTCGGGGCGCACGTGCGCCGCATGACCGGCCGAGACAACGTGCACGTGTGGGCCGGTGAATGCCACGTGCACGCCGGGATCAACGGCGACGAGCTCGCCGATCAGGCCCGCCAGCACCCCGATGCTGAGCTGTTCGTCCATCCGGAATGCGGTTGCGCGACTTCCGCGCTGTATCTGGCCGGCGAGGGGGCGTTCCCGGACGACCGGGTCAAGATCCTGTCGACGGGCGGCATGCTGGACGCCGCGCGTGCCACCCGGGCCCGCCAGGTTCTGGTCGCCACCGAGATCGGGATGCTGTATCAGCTGCGCAACGCCGCCCCTGACGTCGACTTCCAAGCCGTCAACGATCGCGCGTCGTGCAAGTACATGAAAATGATCACCCCCGCGGCGTTGCTGCGTTGCCTGGTCGAGGGTGCCGACGAAGTGCACGTTGACGCACAGACCGCGCAGCGGGCGCGGCAAAGCGTGCAGCGGATGATCGCCATCGGCCGACCCGGCGGCGGCGAATGAGCATCCGGCCGGCCTGGCAAGAGAGCGCCGATGTCGTCGTCATCGGGACGGGTGTCGGCGGTTTGGCCGCGGCACTGGCCGCGCACCGCGCCGGCCGGCGGGTGGTCGTGCTAAGCAAGGCCGGCCGTAAGCCCGGTTCGACGGCGACGCACCACGCCCAGGGCGGGATCGCCGTGGTGCTGCCGGACACCGACGACTCGGTCGACGCGCATGTCGCCGACACCCTCGCGGCCGGTGCCGGGCTTTGCGATCCCGACGCGGTGACATCCATCGTGGCGGACGGCTTTCGGGCCGTCACCGAATTAGTGAGCGACGGAGCACAATTCGATAAGGCTGCGGCCGGCGGCTGGGCGCTCAGCCGTGAAGGCGGACACTCGCGGCGACGCATCGTGCACGCTGGCGGCGACGCCACCGGAGCCGAGGTGCAACGGGCGCTCGATCATGCGGCGAACACGCTGGACGTCCGGACCAACCACGTCGCGCTGCGGTTGCTGCACGACGCAGCCTCGGGCACCGATGCCGTGACCGGTGTGCTGGTTGCCGATCGGCGGGGCATCGGCGCCGTCCACGCGCCGTCGGTGATCCTGGCCACCGGCGGACTGGGGCAGCTGTACAGCGCGACCACCAATCCCACCGGGTCCACCGGCGACGGGATCGCGCTGGCACTCTGGGCCGGTGTCGCGGTCAGCGACCTCGAGTTCATCCAGTTTCACCCGACGATGCTTTACGACGGTCGTGAAGGTGGTCGCCGGCCGCTCGTCACCGAGGCGATACGCGGCGAGGGCGCGGCATTGGTTGACAGCCAAGGCAATTCGGTGACTGCGGGTGTGCATCCGATGGGGGATCTCGCGCCGCGCGACGTGGTGGCCGGCGCGATCGCCGCCCGCCTGCGCGCTATCGGCGACGACTGCGTTTACCTCGATGCGCGGGGTATCGAGGATTTCGGTCGCCGCTTCCCGACCGTTGCCGCGGCCTGTCGGGCGGCCGGCATCGACCCGCTTCGTCAGCCGATCCCGGTGGCCCCGGGTGCGCATTACAGCTGCGGTGGCGTCGTGACCGACGTCCACGGTCGCACCGAGTTGTCCGGGCTGTTCGCCGCGGGCGAGGTCGCTCGCACCGGAATGCACGGCGCCAACCGGCTGGCATCCAACAGCCTGCTGGAGGGCCTGGTGGTGGGAGGCCGGGCGGGACGCGCAGCGGCTGAGCATGCAGCACTGCTCGGACGTGTCCATGCGACGGCAGGCGAGCCGGCTGACTGCTGCGGCACTAGTCCGCGCCGAGCTGCAGCGGGCCATGAGCCGCGATGCCTCGGTGGTCCGCGACGCCGATGGCCTGCACCGGTTGATCGGCACGCTGTCGGAAGCTCCGCTGAGCGAGGTCACCAGCCGGGCCGGACTCGAGGACGCGGCACTCACCGTCGCCGCCCGCGTGGTGGCCACGGCCGCGCTCGCTCGCGAGGAGAGCCGAGGTTGTCACCACCGGGCCGAATACCCCGATGCGGCTCCCGCACCGGCGCGCAGCCTGGTCGTCCGGCTCGACGCTGACTACAGCGCGCAGGTTGAGGAGTTGGCGGCGGTCTGCTGATGGGCCGGCCGCCGGCGACGATCAACAGGGCAGTGCGATCAGAACAGAGCAGGAGGAGTGGCGTCATTTGTCTAACGGCGAGCTCGTCGAGGCTCGTGCCACGATCGCCCGCGCGCTCGATGAGGACCTGCGCTACGGCCCGGACATCACGACCGCCGCTACCGTTCCCGAAGGTGCGGTCACCACCGCCTCGCTGGTCACCCGCGAGGCCGGGGTGATCGCCGGGGTGGACATCGCACTCCTGGTGCTCGACGAGGTGCTCGGCCCCGACGGTTACCGGATCATCAGCAGGGTCGAGGACGGGGCCCGGCTAGAGCCCGGCGCGTCGGCATTGACGGTTCAAGCCCGGATGCACGGCCTGTTGACCGCCGAGCGGACCCTGCTCAACCTGGTGTGCCACCTGTCCGGGATCGCCACCGCGACCGCCGCCTGGGTCGATGCGGTGCACGGCACCACAACGAAGATCCGCGACACCCGCAAGACGCTGCCGGGTCTACGTGCCCTGCAGAAGTACGCGATCCGGGTGGGCGGCGGCGTTAATCATCGGCTCGGCCTGGGCGACGCGGCGCTGATCAAAGACAACCATGTCGCCGCGGCGGGATCGGTGGTCGCGGCGTTACGCGCGGTGCGGGCCGCCGCGCCCGACCTGCCCTGCGAGGTCGAAGTCGACTCGCTCGAGCAGCTCGACGAGATCCTGGCCGAGGGCGCCGAACTGGTGCTGCTCGACAACTTTCCGGTCTGGCAGACCCAGATCGCGGTGCAGCGCCGCGACACCCGGGCGCCGGCGACCAAACTCGAGTCCTCCGGCGGGCTTTCGCTGGAGTCCGCCGCGGACTACGCCGGGACCGGTGTGGACTACCTCGCCGTCGGGGCGCTCACCCATTCGGTGCGGGTGCTCGACATCGGCCTAGACGTCTAGTGTCGTTGTCCGGCGATCACCAGCGCGGCGGCGCGGCGCCCCGTCCGAAACCCCAGGTCGACTGACCCAGTCTCGGTTTACTGACTTCATCCGGCGCTCGCCGAAAATCGTCCTGCAACAACGGTTCCGGGTCGGATCCTGCGGTGATGGCCGAACACGGCGCCCTGAATTCGCAGTCACGACAGTGCGCAGCGAACGTCGGATAGATGGTTGGCCAACTGGTCATGTCCACCGCCTCGGCAGCGATCAACGTTCCCACCGAGGTGATCTCGTGGCGGCTTCGGCGGATGCGGGTACGACGCAGCATCCCAGCGGTACTTTGCTCGGTCCGGTTCGTCGTATCGCCGCGTGATGCCTGCGCCGAAACCCGTTGGTGTTGCGGGAACGATCGGCCGCCGCCGCTGGCCTCGTGCTGGCCGACCGCTTTCGGTCCGCGCTTCACCGCGGACCCAGCGGGCGGGAATTCGAGCGGACCTTCGATGAGCACCTCGTTGTGGATGGTTCCGGTGACCTGGACTCCGATGTAGTCATGCTCGAACGCCCAACACGCCGCCAACGCCTGTTCGTCGCGGTCCCACCGGTCGATGTCCTGCCACTCGTCGACGATCTGATGGCAGACGACCCAGTACTCGTCGGCGGCGTCGACGGCGACCAGATCGATTCGGCACTGATAGATCACCGGTGATCCGTCGTGCACCATCAATCCGGACTCGACATCGTCGGTATCCGGAACCAGCGCCTCGATATCGAGGTTGATCTTGACCGGCGCGAAGTCGTCGACCGCGTGCGCCCAGGCGTCATAGACGTCCAGGATCGCGGCGGCGCGGTCGTACAGCTCCGTCGCGCCGGCCTCGCCCAGCGAACGCTCGACCGCTTTGTGCACCAAGGGCTGGGTTACCTCGTGTTGCCAGTCCCAGGTGCCCGGGTAGTAGTACACGTCCAGCGCGTCCTTGAGAGCGGAAGCCAGTGCGGGTTCGACCACACCGGCGGATCGCAGGCCGCGGCGATGCGGCGACGCGAAGTCCCACTGCCGTCGGCAGCGTTTGAACCGGGTGCGCTCCGCCGCGGTGATTCGATAGTCGACCATCTATCCAGCCGTTCAGTGCTGGTGGGCGTGATCTGGCCAAGGCTCGTCGATCGGCCACCGACACCGGTCGGCGGTGTCGGCCATCGACTCGAGCTCGGCGAGCAGGTCGTCGAAGAACACGCGCAGCCGTTTCGGTTCGTCAAGGGGCCAGGCGGCGGAAATCGACATCCACACATCGGGCGTGGCGGCTCCAGAGCGCGTTTCAATGACGGTCAAGAATCGCCAGTCGTAGGAGTCGCCGCGGCGCTCCAGGTACACGAGGTCATCGCGACCGGGGCCTGCCGCCACGATCGAGGCGAATAATTCATCACGTGTCATGCCTGCGCCCCGTCTGTCCAGAGTAGGCGCGCCGACCGCCGCGATCTAGTGGCTAACTAGGCGGCGCGCTGCCCGTTTCGCAGCGTTGAGCGCGTTCACGTCCCCCGCGATCCGGGATAAGATCAAGGCACCCTCGATCAACGAGATCACTGCAACGGCAACGCTTTCCGCTTCGGCCGGCGACCAGCCGTCGGCGCACAGTCGTTCCTCGATCGCTTTGCACCAGCCGGTGAACGCCCGTGCCGACGCTTCGCGCACCAGTGCGCTGGCATTGACCGACTCGGTGGCGATCGGTTCGATAGGGCAGCCGTCGCGCCGGTCGGCGGTTAGCCCGGCGACCAGCAGGTCAAGCCACCGATCGACGATGTCGGCCACCGGCAGTTCGCTGGCCAAAAATCTGCGCAGCAGTTGCTCGATGGCCGCCCCGGTGCCGTCGACGACCGCGGCGGCCAGCTGCTGTTTTCCGCGCGGGAAGTGGTGATACAGCGAACCCGGCTTTACGGCAGCGTCGTCGAGGATCTGGTTGAGCCCGGTCGCTGCGTAGCCCTGACGGCGGAACAGGGTGGCCGCGGTGTCGATTAACGCGGCCCGGCTGCGGTCTGGTCTCGGCACGCTATTGACAATACTTGAGCAATCACTCAAGAATGCTGGAATGAGGCAGCTGACGTTCGAAGAGGCCGGCCGATATGCCTGGCATGACGTTGCCGATCCCCAGATCACCCAGCCGCAGCAGGCGTTGGTCCGCCCCCTGGTGGTGGCCTGTTGCGACCTGGACGTCGCGGTTGCGCGCGGCGCCGCGCCACTGCCGCCCGGGTACGCGGTCGGGCACGAGGGCATCGCGGAGGTCGTCGCGGTCGGTGACGCTGTTTCAGCCGTCGCGGTGGGCGACCGGGTCGTCGTGCCGTTCCAGCTCAGCTGCGGGGCCTGCCGCGAATGCCGCCGCGGCGTGACGAGTTCATGCGGTTCGCTGCCGTTGATGGCGATGTACGGGCTGGGCCCGCTCGCCGGTCTGGACGGTGGCGGGTTCATGTCCGATTCGGTGCTTGTGCCGTACGCCGACGCGATGTTGATTCCGCTGCCGGCAACCGTCGACCCGGTCGCGGTGGCCTCGCTCTCGGACAACATCCCCGACGGCTGGCGCGCGGTCGGCCCGTTTCGAGCGGAACTGGCCGGCCTTGACCCGGCCGATCGCCGGGTGCTGGTGATCGGGCGGCTGTCGATCGGGATGTATGCGGCCGCGCTCGCCGCGGCGCTGGGTTGTCATGTCGATTACGTCGACACCGACCCGGCCCGCCTTGCCGTGGCGGAGAAACTCGGAGCCGTCGTCCACGATGCCGCCAAGCCGGACAAATCCTGGGAGCCCTACCCGGTCACCGTGCACACCTCCGGCGATCCGTCGCTGTTGGCCGCGGCGCTCCGCGCGACCTGGCCGGACGGCGTGTGCACTGATACCGGGATCTACTTCCAGCCGAGTGTCGAAGTGCCGATGCTGCGCACCTACACGCGAGGTGTGCGGTTCATCACCGGGCGGGTGAGCGCGCGGGCCGTCATCCCGGAGATTCTGGAGTTGCTGGCCGGCGGCTGCGACCTATTGCCGGTCGTCGACCGCGTCGTTCCGTGGGAGCACGCGCCGTCGGTGTGGCCGACGATGACCGGCAAGACCGTCTTTACCCGTGCTTAGGCGATGTCGCCGACGAAGACCGCGACCCGGCCGATCTGCTGGCGGGCCAAGAACGGCAGCCCCGCGCCGTCGCTGCCGGCCGGGAGGACCCGCGGGTTGGTGATGTGGACGTCCTTGCGGATGAAGTGCAGGTCGGCTTCGCCCGCAGCCAGCACGTTTTTGACCCAATCGGTCTTGCCGTGGGCCAGCGCGATCGCCAGCACGTTGCCCTTGCGGTAGGCGGTGACGATGGTTTCGTAGGGCTTGCCGGAGGTGCGGCCACGGTGCTTGATCACCGAGAACGTCGGAAGGTAGCGCGCGAACGGCTTCACCGCCGGGTTCCAGTACCTGATTTGGAACTTCTCGAACCAGACCGGGAAGAGCATCGGGATGCCCGGGGCGTTGTTCGGATGGTCCTTTCGGGACATGGGGACTCCGTTTTCGTCGGGTGCGGTCACTGTACCGGCCCGATATGTAGTTGCTCTGCTCTGGGACAATGGTCGATGTGAACGTGATGGCGCGCATCGACCTACGGGGTGCCGACTTGTCCGTTGCCCGGCTGCGGGCGGCGTTGCCCCGCGGCGGAGTAGACGTGGAAGCTGCGTTGTCCACAGTGCGTCCGATCGTCGACGCGGTCGTCGAACGAGGCGCAGAAGCTGCGCTGGAGTACGGCGAATCGTTCGATGGAGTACGGCCGCCGGCGGTCCGGGTGCCCAGTGCCGAGCTTGACGCCGCGCTGGCCGGCCTGGACCACGACGTCCGGATAGCGCTGGACGTAGCGATCGAACGCACCCGCGCGGTGCACGCCGATCAGCGGCGCTCCGATGTGACGACGACGCTGGGGCCTGGTGCCACCGTCACCGAGCGGTGGGTTCCGGTCGAGCGGGTCGGGCTGTATGTTCCCGGCGGCAACGCGGTGTACCCGTCGAGCGTCGTGATGAATGTGGTGCCGGCGCAGGCCGCCGGCGTCGGCTCGTTGGTGGTGGCCAGCCCGCCGCAGGCCCAGTCGCAGGGCCGCTACGGGGCTCGTTTACAAGGGCTACCTCATCCGACCATCCTGGCCGCGGCTCGGTTGCTCGGCGTCGACGAGGTGTGGGCGGTCGGCGGGGCCCAGGCGGTGGCGCTGCTGGCTTACGGCGGCGAGGACACCGACGGCGGCGAACTTTCTCCCGTCGACATGATCACCGGCCCGGGCAATATTTACGTCACCGCCGCCAAACGCCTGGTCCGCTCGCGGGTGGGCATCGACGCCGAAGCCGGGCCGACCGAGATCGCCATCCTGGCCGATGACACCGCCGACCCAGCACACGTCGCCGCCGACCTGATCAGCCAGGCCGAGCACGACGAGATGGCGGCCAGCGTCCTGGTGACGCCCAGCACCGCGCTCGCCGAAGCCGTCGACACCGAGCTCGCCGCCCAGCTGGAGACCACCGTGCACCGGCAGCGGGTGTCGACCGCGCTGGCCGGTCGACAGTCGGCCATCATCCTGGTCAACGACATCGATGCCGGCATCCGCACCGTCAACGCGTACGCCGCAGAACATCTGGAGATCCAGACCGCCAACTCGGACAAGGTGGCGGCCCAGATTCGTTCGGCCGGCGCGATCTTCGTCGGCCCGTATTCGCCGGTCAGCCTGGGCGATTACTGCGCCGGCTCGAACCATGTGCTGCCCACTGCGGGCAGTGCCGCGTATGCCAGCGGCCTGTCGGTGCAGACCTTCCTGCGTGGTATCCACATCGTCGACTACACCGAGGCGGCGCTGAAAGACGTTTCAGGGCATGTGATCACGCTGGCCAATGCCGAAGATCTGCCCGCGCACGGCGAAGCCATCCGGCGGAGGTTCGGGCAATGACCGACCGACCGTCCCTCGATGACCTACCGCTGCGCCACGACCTGCGGGGTAAATCGCCCTACGGCGCGCCACAACTGGCGGTGCCGGTTCGGCTGAATACCAACGAGAACCCGCACCCGCCCAGCAAGGCCCTTGTTGACGACGTGGTCGCCTCCGTGCGCGATGCGGCGGTCGATCTGCACCGCTACCCCGACCGGGACGCCGTGGCATTGCGCACCGATCTGGCCGCCTACCTCAGTGCGCAGACCGGGGTTCAGCTGGGCGTGGAAAACCTCTGGGCGGCAAACGGATCCAATGAGATTTTGCAGCAGCTACTGCAGGCCTTCGGGGGTCCGGGACGCAGCGCGATCGGCTTCGTGCCGTCGTACTCGATGCACCCGATCATCTCCGACAGCACCCGCACCGAGTGGATCCAGACCGCCCGGGCCGCCGACTTCAGCCTCGACACCGATGCCGCGGTTGCGGCGATCGCCGAGCGCCATCCCAACGTGGTGTTCGTCACGAGCCCCAATAATCCAACGGGACAGAGTATTTCGCTGGTCGACTTACGCCGCGTGCTTGATGCGACACCCGGGATCCTGATCGTCGACGAAGCCTACGGCGAGTTCTCCGCGCAGCCCAGCGCGATCGCACTAGTCGAGGAATACCCGACCAAGCTCGTCGTGAGCCGCACCATGAGCAAGGCCTTCGCCTTCGCCGGCGGGCGGCTGGGATACCTGGTTGCCACCCCGGCGGTCATCGAGGCGATGCTGCTGGTTCGGCTGCCATATCACCTGTCCGCACCCACCCAGGCCGCGGCCAGGGCGGCGCTGCGGCACGCCGATGACACGCTCGGCAGCGTGGCGACGCTGATCGCCGAACGCGAACGAGTGTCGACAGCGTTGAGCGACATGGGTTTTCAGGTGGTTCCCAGCGATGCCAATTTCGTGTTGTTCGGCCGGTTCGCCGATGCACCTGACACCTGGCAGCGCTACCTCGATGCCGGTGTCCTGATCCGCGACGTGGGCATCCCTGGATACCTGCGCACGACAATCGGGCTGGCCGCGGAGAACGATGCGTTCCTGGCGGCCAGCGCGGATCTGGCTGCCACTCAATTGGCCCAGCCGTTAGGAGCGTCATGACCGGTCGCCGCGCACGCGTTGAGCGCACCACTAAAGAATCCGACATCGTCGTCGAACTCGACCTTGATGGCACCGGGGTTGTTCACGTCGACACCGGTGTGCCGTTCTACGACCATATGCTGACCGCGCTGGGCAGCCACGCCAGCTTCGATCTGACCGTACGCGCCAAGGGCGACGTCGAGATCGAGGGGCACCACACGATCGAGGACACCGCGATCGTGCTCGGTCAGGCGTTGGGCCAGGCGCTCGGTGACAAAAAGGGCATTCGTCGATTCGGCGACGCCTTCATTCCGATGGACGAGACGCTGGCACACGCCGCCGTAGACGTCTCCGGCCGGCCCTACTTTGTGCACACCGGCGAGCCGGATCATCTGCGGCACACCACGATCGCCGGCAGCTCGGTGCCGTACCACACGGTGATCAACCGGCACGTGTTCGAGACGCTGGCCAACAACGCGCGCATCGCGCTGCACGTTCGGGTGCTCTACGGCCGCGACCCACACCACATCACCGAGGCCCAGTACAAGGCCGTCGCCCGGGCATTGCGGCAGGCGGTCGAGTCCGATCCGCGCGTGTCCGGCGTGCCGTCCACCAAAGGCACTCTGTGAGAAGCAAATCCGTCGTGGTGCTGGACTACGGCTCCGGCAACCTACGGTCGGCGCAACGTGCGCTCCAACGCGTCGGTGCCGAGGTGGAGGTGACCGCCGACCTCGAAAAAGCCGCTGCGGCGGACGGACTGGTGGTCCCCGGAGTCGGCGCCTTCGAGGCGTGTATGACCGGGCTGCGGGCGATCAACGGACAACGGGTCATCGCCGAGCGGGTTACCGCCGGGCGACCGGTGTTGGGTGTGTGCGTCGGCATGCAGATCTTGTTCGCCCGCGGTGTCGAGTTCGGTGTGGAGAGCACCGGCTGCGAACAGTGGCCGGGTGCGGTGACCCGGCTGGACGCGCCGGTGATCCCGCACATGGGTTGGAACGTGGTAGCCGCCGCACCGGGCAGCGCACTGTTCAAAGGTCTCGACGCCGAGGCGCGGTTCTACTTTGTGCACTCCTATGCCGCCCAGCGTTGGGAGGGCGCGCCCGAGGCCCTCCTGACGTGGGCCACCCACGGCGTACCGTTCCTGGCCGCGGTAGAGGACGGTCCGCTGGCCGCCACCCAGTTTCATCCGGAAAAGAGCGGGGACGCTGGGGCGGCTGTATTGAGCAATTGGGTTGAAGGGTTATGAAGTGCCGTTGATTTTGTTGCCCGCCGTCGACGTCGTCGACGGCCGGGCGGTGCGCTTGGTGCAGGGCCGTGCCGGCAGCGAAACCGAGTATGGCTCAGCGCTGGACGCCGCGCTGGGCTGGCAGCGAGACGGTGCTGAATGGGTACACCTGGTCGACCTCGACGCGGCGTTCGGCCGCGGCTCCAATCGTGAGCTGCTGGCCGAGGTCGTCGGCAAGCTCGACGTGCAGGTCGAACTCTCCGGCGGTATCCGCGACGACGAGTCGCTGTCGGTCGCTCTCGCGACCGGCTGTGCCCGGGTCAACCTCGGGACCGCCGCGTTGGAGAATCCGACATGGTGCGCCCAGGCGATCGCCGAGCATGGCGACAAGGTCGCGGTCGGTCTGGACGTGCAGATCCTCGACGGCGATCACCGGCTGCGGGGCCGTGGCTGGGAGACTGACGGCGGGGATCTGTGGGAAGTGTTGGAACGCCTTGACAGCGAAGGGTGTTCGCGTTTCGTCGTCACCGACGTCACCAAGGACGGCACGCTAACCGGGCCCAACCTCGACCTACTGCGCACTGTCGCGGAGCTTACCGACATCCCGGTGATCGCCTCCGGTGGTGTGTCCAGCCTCGATGATCTGCGCGCCATTGCCACGCTGACCGATAGCGGCGTGGAGGGTGCGATCGTCGGTAAGGCCCTGTACGCCGGACGATTCACTTTGCCAGAGGCGCTGGCAGTGGTGGCGGGGTAGGGCCGCAATGGATCTCGACGCGCTGGTGGCCGAAGCGTCGGCAATCCTCGACGTCGCCGCGAAGCCCTTCGTCGCCGGCCATCGAGCGGATTCCGCGGTCAGTAAGCGCGGCGACGATTTCGCCACGAAGGTCGATCTGGCCATCGAACGCCAAGTGGTCGACGCTCTGGTGTCGGCAACCGGAATCCCGGTGCACGGCGAGGAGTTCGGTGGTGCAGACCTCGACTCGCCATGGGTGTGGATCCTCGACCCGGTAGATGGAACGTTCAACTACGCCAGCGGCTCGCCGATGGCCGCGATTCTGCTCGGCCTGCTGCATGACGGCGATCCGGTAGCCGGACTGACCTGGCTGCCGTTCATGAATGAGCGCTACACCGCGGTGACAGGCGGACCGGTGCTGAAAAACGGTGTGCCGCAACCGCCGTTGACCCGCGGCGAGCTGACCGAATCGATCGTCGGTGTCGGAACCTTCAACGCCGACTCCCGTGGCCGGTTCCCCGGGCGGTATCGGGTAGCGGTACTCGAAGAGCTCAGCCGGGTGTCGTCGCGGATGCGGATGCACGGAGCCACCGGCATCGATCTCGCCTATGTCGCCGACGGGGTGCTCGGCGGCTCCATCAGTTTCGGTGACCACGTGTGGGATCACGCCGCCGGCGTCGCGCTGGTACGTGCGGCGGGTGGCATAGTCACCACACTTGCCGGTGACGGGTGGACCCCCGAGTCACGGTCGGCATTGGCCGCCGCCCCCGGTGTGCACGACCAGTTGCTCGAGATGCTGCAAACGGTGGGACGACCCGATGAGTACTGAATCCGCCTGCGACACAAGCCTTGCGGTGCGTGTCATTCCCTGCCTGGACGTCGATGACGGCCGGGTGGTCAAGGGCGTCAACTTCGAGAACTTGCGCGACGCAGGCGATCCGGTGGAACTCGCCGCCGCCTATGACGCTGAGGGTGCCGACGAGCTGACCTTTCTCGACGTAACCGCGTCGTCGTCGGGACGGACGACCATGCTCGAGGTGGTGCGCCGCACCGCCGAGCAGGTATTCATCCCGCTCACCGTCGGCGGTGGTGTGCGCACGGTTGCCGACGTCGACGTGTTGTTGCGGGCCGGAGCCGACAAGGTGTCGATCAACACCGCGGCCATCGCGCGTCCGGATCTGCTGGCCGAAATGGCGGCCCAATTCGGTTCGCAGTGCATCGTGTTGTCGGTCGATGCGCGGACCGTGCCGGAAGGCTCGGCCCCGACAGCGTCGGGCTGGGAAGTGACAACCCACGGTGGACGGCGCGGCACCGGCATCGACGCGGTTGAGTGGGCGGCCCGCGGCGCCGAATTGGGAGTGGGGGAGATCCTGCTCAATTCGATGGATGCCGACGGCACCCGAGCCGGGTTCGATCTGCCGATGTTGCGCGCGGTCCGGGCGGCGGTGACGGTGCCGGTGATCGCCAGTGGCGGTGCCGGTTCGGCTGCCCATTTCGCGCTGGCCGTGGTTGCGGGCGCCGATGCGGTATTGGCCGCCAGCGTGTTTCACTTCCGGCAGTTGACCATCGGCCAGGTGAAACAAGCCATGGCGGCAGAAGGGATCACCGTGCGATGACACTCGATCCCGATATCGCGGCACGTCTCAAACGCAACGCCGACGGCCTGTTCGCCGCGATCGTGCAGGAGCGCAGCAGCGGCGACGTGCTGATGGTCGCCTGGATGGACGACGAGGCACTGGCCCGCACCCTGGAGACCCGCGAGGGCACCTATTTTTCGCGGTCCCGCGGCGAGCAGTGGGTCAAGGGCGCCACCTCCGGCCACACCCAGCGGGTGCATTCGGTACGGCTGGACTGCGACGGCGACGCGGTGCTGCTGGTGGTCGACCAGGTCGGCGGCGCCTGCCACACCGGGGACCACAGCTGTTTCGACGCCGATATGTTGCTGGAACCGGACGACAACTAATACGTACTTGAAGCCTTGCGTAAACGCGGCATTCACATCGCACCCGACGATTTCGGCAGCGGCTACTCGGCATTGACCTACCTACGCAAGCTGCCCATCGATGAAGTCAAAGTCGATCAGGACTTGATCGGCCACGTCTTGACAGACCCGCGCGCCGACGCCATCGCGCGAGCTGCCGTGACCGGTCTTGCTGACCTACCTGCGAAATCGAAATTTTTCAGCGGATCGCGACGACCGGACGGACCCCGGTTACCCTCGCCGCAAAAATTAAAAAACCTTCAGACTTTCACATCTTCCTGCCAGCTAGGACTTATGCTCGGACCACCTCCCGACGGTGAGAGAACTGGTGGGCGGGTGGAGGAGGTTTTCAATGACGAGGCGTCATATCACCCGGACCCTGGGCACGGCTGCCAGCGGACTTTCGGGCGCCGCCTACCTGCCCAGCGGCCTTTGCCTTCGCCGGCGACTACGTCGTCGTTCTCGATCCGTCTGAGGAGGGAGAGCAATAATGCGCATGACGATGACAGCGGTGCTGACAGCCGGTCTGCTGGTACCCGTACCCGTACCGGTACCCGGACCCCTCGCCCGGCACATCGACATCCAGCTGCTCGACGCCGGGGTGGTCATGGGCGCCACCAACACTCCCACCCCCAGCGAGGGCTACGCGCAGGCGGCCGAACAGCTCTACCTTGAACCCAACGGCTACGACGGCACCAACTTGTCGATTCTGACCACACCAGAAGGCGGCGGCGGCGGCTCGTACGTTGTTGGAGCGCAAGACTTGGTCAACGACGTCAACTCCATCGGCAACAGCGACGGCGAAATCTACGTGTTCGGCTACTCGCAGTCTGCTGACTTCACCACGATCGCCGCGCAAAGCACACAAGACGACCCGGTGCATTACGTACTGGTCGGTGATTCAGCCAACCCCAACGGCGGATTTCTAACAGATCACGGCTGGCTCGGCGTCTACCATGTAACCGACAACGAGCCGAGTGTCTATGGCGACAACCCCACCGACATCTACACGCTCGGCTACGACAAATGGGCCGATGAGCCCGATTACGACTACTACAGGATCGCGGTCACCAATGCACACGACGGCGGAGTGCTCGGCCACAAAATGTATCTCGGGCTGACCCCCGCCGAAATCCAAAACGCCCCCACCATCACCGACGGAAACGTCACCTACCACGAAATTCCCAACCAACTGCTTCCGGTGCTGGCCGATGATCTGGAGAACGGCGCGAACGGCGACGCCGAATACGACCTGCACCAGCCGGTCGATCAAGTGAAGGTTGACCTCGGCTACGGCCACCTCGACCAGATCGTCAACGGCCAGGTCGTTCCCAACGAGTTCAACACTGATCCTGCTGACCCCGGCACTGAGGTCACAAACATCCTTCACCGCCTGCCACCTGGTGTCACCAAAGCCGAACTTCACCAGACGCTTACCGAGGCCAAGGCCATCGGGGAGGCCAACTACCACGATGCTTTGACCGTGCCCGGCTACGAGGGCCCGGCCTACAACGCCGCCGTCGAGGCCACCCAGCTGGTCGCCGCCGGAGTGGCCACCGGAGACATCACCCCCGCTCAGGGCGCAAGCCTCGACGCGATCCTGATGTCCACGTGGTTGTCCGACGGCAGTAGTGTTGACACCGCCTCGGCGCTGGCCAGCAGTCTTGCCTCATCAGGAGCACCCGCCGCCGATTCGGTTACTGATTCCCTTCTGCACTCCGGTGCGCTGCTTGATCCGTTGCCCCACATCGAGGCAGCGTTGCAGTTCTTGACCGGCCTGTTCTGAGCCCGCCAGACGCACAATTAACCAAAACCTTCTGGGGTGTCGCCGTCGTCCCGCGAGCACGTATCTGCTTCATGATCCGAATGATGAAGGTGGCACAGGGTTTTCGTGTGCGGGCCCGAGCATCAGAGCTCGCGCGCCACCGAACTTGGTGCGCAATTTTCACCGATCCAAGCGCAAATCAGCAGGTCATCCGGTTGCAGCGACATTGAGGCGAACAAGTGGGCCAAATTCAGGTAAGAAATCCTCCGGATTTTCACATCTTTCTCCCAGCTAGGACTTAAGCTCGGACCACCTCCCGCGCCGTGGGGGAAATGGTGGGGGAAGTTAAAGGAGACTTTCGATGACGAGGCGTCGTATCACCCGGACCTTGGGCGCGGCTGTTGGTGGACTTCTGGGTGCCGCTTACCTGCCGGCGGCCTTTGCCTTCGCCGACGACATCGTCATCACTCCCGATCCGTCTTCCACCGAACTGGTGACCGGTTTCTATGGGTTGCACAACGTCACTACCCCTCCGGCCCTGCCCGGAACCGTGCAAGAAGAGCAGCTGTTCGACTACACCGACAACACTACTACTCAGTCTGGAACCTTCTACGGCTACGAGAGCATCGACCAACTCAATCGCAACAATGACCTATACCTCGTCGGCCAAGACCAAGACGGCGCCACCAACCCGCTGAATCCGGGATCGTTGATCGACATTCAAGATCAGGGTACAAGCGAGACCATTTACTCCGACCTCACCTCGGCATCCGGCGGCAACGACGTGAGCACTGAGACCCAAGTGACAGCCTCCGGGGTCGCTCACACCCAAGCCGAGAAATTTGACCCCTCCCACTTTCTCGCGGACAAGTATGTGGACTCCAACGTGCCATTCGCCGACTCGAACGTACCACTCACCGACGGCTATACGATGGTTCCTATTGGTCCAGACGGCACCACCGTTGGCGGCGGCGACGACATCACCGCGATAAACGGGCTCGACCCTCTGGATATAGACGCTCAGGGAAGTCAGGAATTCGCTCTTGAGGACCCGTCCGGTAATGTGGTCGGGACCTTCGATGCCGTCCAGACCGACACTGGCGATACCTGGGGTAACTATAGTGAGGAACTCCTCGTCACCCAGGATTTGACAGGCACCGCAGGCACCGCCCCCGGCGACGTTCCGCCGGTCGACTCGGTATTCAACGCTTTCTTCCACGCGAGTGGCGAAAAATATAACCTTTACGCCGATCTGCCGTCGTCAAACGGCACCGACGATATCACCTATAGCGCCATGAATCACGGCAAGGAATCCGACTTGACCACGAAATCTGACGTTGACGCGATCAAGGCTCTCGACCTAAACAAATTCGAGGTTCCTTCCGAGAACTACACCATGACTCCCACTACCCCTGAAATTCACAGACATTTCCGGAGTAAACGGGCTTCCGCCTTATGACAACGCCGTTCAGGGGTATGAGCAGTTCGACATTACAAACTCGAGCGGTACCAGATCGGGGTCGTCGATACCGACGTGAGTACCGCCTTGAGGAGCGGCGACGGCCATTTCAGCGAGGCGTTCCTTGTCACTGATGTCGAGTCAGGCACCGGGGGCACCGCCCCCGGCGACGTTCCGCCGGTCGGCTCGGTGTTCGACGTAGTCAGCCAAGGTAGCGGCAACAGCTACTTGGTTTACTCCGACATCCCCTCGTCAACCGGCGACGTGATCAAGGAGTACCAGGTGAACGCCGCCACCGGTGCGGCCCACGCCGTTCAGACCAAGTTGGACCTGGCCGCGGGCCTCAGCCACGACCAATTCATTGATCCCTTCGCCTCCGGCGGTATTGGTTCGGCCGACGTTAGCAGTGTGGACGCTTCGGCCCTGGCCAGCAGTCTTGACCCGTCAGGAGCCGTCAGCGCCGACTCGGTCACAGATCCCCTGCTGCACTCCGGTGCGCTGCTTGATCCCTTGCCCCACATCGAGGCAGCGTTGCAGTTCTTGACCGGCCTCTTCTGAGGCCGCCAGACGCTCAATTACCCAAACCAGATCAAACGCGGTGCAGCCCAACGCGTATCGAGCGGCTCGGTCCGTCGGACGTCGGCGCCCTTCAGTTGTTCGTCGTTCGCTGGGCGCGGAGGACCGGGCCCGCAGCGTCTGCAACTCCTTGTCGGCGTGCGCAATTTTCACCGATCCCCCCGCAAACCAGCGGGTCATGTTCCTGCTCGATCACGAAGCCGCGAAAACTGAGCCAAGTCAGGTAAGAAGTTCTTTGGATTTTTACATCTCCGTCCCAGCGAGGACTTAAGCTCGGACCAGCTCCCCGACGGTGGGGGAAATGCTGTGCGAGTTGAAGGAGGATTCTCGATGACTAGCCGTCGTATCACCCGGGCCCTGGGCGCGGCTGTTGGTGGACTTCTGGGTGCCACTTACCTGCCGGCGGCCTTGGCCTTCGCCGACGACATCGTCATCACTCCCGATCCGTCTTCCACCGAACTGGTCACTGGTTTCTACGGATTGCACAACGTCACTGCCCCTCCGGCTGTGCCCGGAACCGTGCAAGGAGAGCAGCTGTTCGACTACACCGACAAGCACTACTCACGAGTCTGGGACTTTTTACGGCTACGAGAGCATCGACCAGGCCTATCGCGACGATGACCTATACCTCGTCGGCCAAGACCAAAACGGCGCCACCAATCCCCTGAACCCGGGCTCGGTGGTCGAAATTGAAAACCAGGGTCCTGATAACGAGACCATTTACTCCGACCTCACCTCGGCAACCGGCGGCAAGGACGTGAGCACCGAGACCACTGTGAATGCCTTCGGCACCCACACCTACCACGAAGCTTTTGACCCCTCCCAATATCTCTCGGACAAGTACGTGGACTCGAACGTGCCACTCGGCACCAGTGGATACGAGTTCGTTCCTACGGGCGATGAAAACGTCACCGCGGTAAACGGGCTTCAGCCCCTGGACATAGACGCTCAGGGAACTCAGGAATTCAATCTAGTCAACCCGAGCCATGATGTGATCGGGACCTTCGATGCCGTCCAGACCAACACTGGAGATACATTCGGTAACTATACTGAGCAACTCCTCGTCACCCAGGACCTATCAGGCACCCAGGGCACCGCCCCCGGTGACGTTCCGACGGTCGGCTCGATATACAACATTTTCTACCACAACAGTCCCGACAGATATTCGCTTTACTCCGACATTCCGGACAACGGCAAGGACAACATCAGCTACATCAACGTGAGTAACGGCCACGAACACGTCACGAACGCCAATTCAGACCTTGACGTGGTCAAGTCTGAGGACCTAAACAAGTTCGAGGTTCCTTCCGAGAACTACACCATGACTCCCACTACCGATACCGTTCAAGACATTTCCGGAGTAAACGGGATTCCGCCTTATGACAACGCCGTTCAGGGATATGAGCAGTTCGACATTGACAAACTCGAGCGGTCAACAATCGGGGTCGTCGATGCCGACGTGACTAACATCTTGAGGAGCGACGGGCATTTCAGCGAGGCGGTCCTCGTCACCGGCGTCGAGTCAGGCACCGCGGGCACCGGCACCGGTGACGTTCCGCCGGTCGGCTCGGTGTTCGACATGGTTACCCACGGTAGTGGCCAGAATTATTTGATCTACTCCGACATGCCCTCCCAAAGCGGCGACGTGATCAGCAAGTATTCGGTGAAACCCGACGGTGTGGCCCACGCCCTGCCTACCAAGTTGGACCTGGCCGCAGGCCTCGACAACGACCAGTTCATTGATCCCTTCCCCGTCCGGCGGCTTATGCCTCCGCCGCTCAGCAGTCTTGACACGTCGGCCTTGGCCAGCAGTCTTGACACGTCGGCCCTGGCCAGCAGCGTTGACCCGTCAGGTGCGATCAGCCCCGATTCGGTTACTGATCCGCTTCTGCACTCCGGTGCGCTGCTTGATCCCTTGCCGCACATCGAGGCAGCGTTGCAGTTCTTGACCGGCCTTTTCTGAGCCTGCCAGGCGCTCAATTAACCAAAACCTTTCGGGGGGTGGGGCTGCTGGTAGCCAAAGCCGACCCACCGCACGACTACTGCGGCAAGCGGACGGCGATGATGCGCACCCGCGAACACTGCGCTCGCCGCACTTATCGCCGAACGTAACCAACCCCAGCTGATATGCGAAGCTTTCTGCCAAGAGGGTGTGCAGTGGCGAGATCACCGACGGCGTTCCCACGCGTCCTCCGTATCGCTGCGGTCCCCGCCGCCGCCTTCCTTGCGTTCGCCATCTGGTGGCTCGCAGGATGGGGCGGCCCATCAACGATGCGGGTGCTGATAGTCGTGGGAGGGCTCGGATTCCCATCGTTCGCGGCAGTGTGCACGGCATTGGCCGCCCGCCGAGGCCGCGGGCGGCAGCGACGGGCGTGGGTGTACATGACCGTCGGCCTGGCTGCCTGGGCGTTCAGTGAGGTAGTGGTGATTTATCACCGAGTCTGGGTCGGTAGTGTCCACCCCCTGTACCCATCGGTGGCGAACGCCGGGTTCTTGTTATTTCCGGTGGCCGCCTGCGTGGCGATGCTGGTTCTACCGGCCGGTTATCCGGGTCGCAATTGGTTTCGGATTCTCTTGGACGGCGCAATCGTCGCCGCAGCGCTCTTCGTGGTGTCCTGGTTGGTGGTGCTGCGCCAGGCATACGCCGCGACACGGGTGAAAAACGCCGCCGCGATCGTGTCGCTGGCCTATCCGGTGTTGGAGGTCGTGACCGTCACCGTGGCGGTTTTGGTGCTCGCCCGAGCGCACGCCCGTTGGCGTGTGACGGTGGCTCTGCTTACGGTGGGCCTAACCCTGATTGCCGCGTCCGGCGCCGCTTACGAGTACCTGTTTGCGCATAACAACTACGCCTTCGACAACCCCGTGGGTCTCGGCTGGTCGGCAGGGGTGGTGATCGTGGGAATCGCTGCGCTCACCTGCGTTGCGGAGCCGCCCTATGCGCCGCCGGAGCCGCCAGCGTCGGTGACCGCGCCGCAAATGGCTGTGGCTGCCTTACATTCCGCTGGCTGTCGCGGGCGGCCTCGAACTCGGCGAATTACGCGAAAGTCTGGTATCCGACCCCGCACTCGCTGCCGCGCCCTGGTTGGTTATCGCGGTGCTGGCCCGCCAATTCATGGTGGTCGCCGAAAACCGGCGGCTTGCGCACAACATGTCGGATCATGCGCTACGCGACCCATTGACCAACCTGGGCAACCGGGTCTTGTTCCGTGATCGGCTTGACCACGCGATCCAGCTCTATCATCGCGACCAGCGTTCAGTCGCAGTCCTGTCCATGGATATCGACGACTTCAAGATGATCAACGACAACTTGGGCCAAGCCGCCGGTGACGCGCTGCTGGTGCAAGCCGCGCAACGACTGCTCGGATGCGTGCGAAGCGGCGACACCGTGGCGCGACTCGGCGGTGACGAATTCGCAGTGCTCATCGAGGACGCCGGGGAGAACGCGCATCTGATCGTCTACCAGATCTTAGAAGCCTTCGAGCGACCGTTCAGCGCCGACGGCGAAGTGATCTTCATGCGACCCACCGCAGGCCTCGCGGTCGCCGGCCTGAACGACCCCGATCTGCGCGCAGCCGATTTGCTCAAACACGCTGACAGCGCACTGGCCTCGGCCAAACAACTCGGCGGTGGCCTGCAAACGTTCAGCACGGACATCGTTATCCGGGACAACGGCGCCCCTGGCCTCTCGGCATCCGATATTCATTTGTCGCGTCGCGGATTGGTTGACGTACGACTGCTCAGCGATCTACGCCAGGCCATCGGCCATCGCGCCCTGACCGTGCTGTACCAGCCGAAGGTCGACCTGCAAACCACGCACGTGGTGGGTGCCGAGGCGCTGGCCCGGTGGCCGCACCCGATATCGGGAGTGGTTGGGCCCCAGCAGTTCCTGCCACTGGTGCGCCAGCACGGCCTGATGCGCACCTTCACCGACCTGATACTGGACCAGGCGCTCAGCGACGCTGCACAATGGCGGCGCCGGGGGATCGATGTGCCGGTCGCCGTCAACCTGTTCCCTCCATTGGTCGGAGATGTCAACCTGCCCGGCCATATCTTTGATGCGTTGGCGCGGCACGATTTACCGGGCGACTCGTTGATCGTCGAAATCACCGAAGACCTCCTTCTGGACGACATCGACCGGACACGGGAAGTGCTGGAAGCATTGCGGGAGCGCAGTATTCAGGTCGCGCTCGACGATTTCGGCAGCGGGTATTCGGCCTTGACCTATCTGTGCAAGCTGCCCATCGATGAAGTCAAGGTCGACTACGACCTGATCGGGCACGTCCTGACCGATCCGCGCGCCGAGGCGATTGTGCGGGCTGTCATCGACTTGTCTCACGCACTGAATGTGACCACCGTTGCCGAGGGCGTGGAGAACGCGGAAACCGCGACGTGGTTGCGGGACCGGGGATGCGAAGTCGCGCAGGGCATTCTCTACAGCCCGCCCATCACCGGCCAGGCGATGATGGAGTTACTCTCGTCGCCGGCAGCGCGATGATCTAGCCGGCGGCTTCCAGTCCGTTGGCCGCGGCTACCGCCGCGCGCGCCCATTCGTTGTGGTGCACGGCGGGTGCGATCCGCTCTTTTCGGATAAGTTCGGCGTCGACGCGAGTTCCATCGGTGCCGTTGGTCATGATCGCCGGCGGCCGAAAAGCGAAGGTGTGGTTGGCGGTATCGACCGCCAACAGGCCATCGGTATCGGTGAACCCGTTGGCGCGCATGGTGTCTTCAGACTTCACGGCTGAATCGCTGCCGGTACTCGTGGTCCGACGTCAGCGCGGGGGTAAGACTTTGAGGGCGTCGCGGCGGGGCAGTCGCGGATGCTGCGCGAGATAAACCTCGCCCATGCCGCCGGATCCCAGCCGCCGGAGGATCGTGTATCCGGCGAACGCGTCTCCGTTGTTCAGCGGCATACCAGGCTAACTACGCGCCCGCAGCGTCTGTAATGCCTTGTCGGCGTGGCTGTCCATGCTCAGCTCGCTGGAGATCACGTCAAGAACAGTGCGATTGGTGTCGATGACGAAGGTGGTGCGTTTCACCGGTACCAGCTTGCCCAAAAGCCCACGCTTGACCCCGAATTGATTGGCGACCGCGCCGTCGGCGTCTGACAACAATGGGTAGTCGAAGCG
>CAVTEZ010000019.1:0-46961 GCA_963733755.1 uncultured Actinomycetota bacterium | reverse complement strand
ACAGCCCTTCGATCTCCGCGGCGTACTTGGCCGCGATCGGCCGGCGTTTGAGTTTCATCGTCAGGGTGATCTCGTCGCCGCCCGGCTCCCACAGGGTGGGCAGTACGCGGAAACGTTTGATCTGCTCGACGCGGGACAAATTCTCGTTGCCCGCGGCCACCCCTGCCGAAATCTTCGCGAGCATCTCCGGGTCGGACGCCAAAGCAGCCGGCGAGGCGTCGGCCAGTCCGAGATCGGCCGCATGCGGGCCGACCGAATCGGCGTCGAACACCAGCAACGCGGTGTTGTACGGGCGGGCGTCGCCGATCGTGACCATCGCCCCGATCATCGGGCAGGCTGCCTTGATCGCGTTTTCGATGTTGGCCGGCGACATGTTCTTGCCGGCTGCGTTGATGATCAACTCCTTCTTGCGGTCGACGATCCGCAAGAAGCCGTCGGCGTCGCTGTCCAATATGTCGCCGGTATGCAACCAACCGTCGGCGTCAATCGCCTCAGCGGTCTTGGCCGGCTCTTTGCGGTAGCCCTTCATCACTAACGGCCCCCGCACCAGATATTCGCCATCTTCGGCGATTTTGGATTCCAGCCCGGGCAGCAGCTTGCCTACCGAACCCAGTCGCGCCTCGCGCGGATGACTCACGCTCGCAACGCAACTCAGCTCCGACATGCCCCAGACTTCTGCGATCGGGATGCCGATACCGACAAAGAAAGCCATCGTCTCCCGCGGAATCGGCGCCGCACCCGACACCGCCCACCGCAGCTTGTCGAGCCCCAGCTTCTCCCGCAGCTTCGACAACACAAGTTCGTCGGCCTGCGCCCATTCGGCGGCCACGTCGTCGGGCAGCGGTTCGCCGGCGACGAGTGCCGCGGCGCGTTTCGCGGCGACCGACAGGGCCCACTGCAAAGCCTGGCGCTTTGTTTCGTCTTGCTCGTGTGCGACCGCGAATTCGATTGCCGCCTTGAGCTTTTCCCAAACCCGTGGAACCGCGGCCCAGATCGTCGGCCGCGCGTCCGGCAATGCGGACGCGATCTCGCGCACGTCGGAGATAACGGTGACCAGGATGCCGTACAGCTCCTGGTTGTACAGCGCCATAATGCGGTCGGCGATGTGAGCGGACGGCAGATACGACGTGGCACGATCGTCCGGCCGGACGTCCAGAACGGCGGCGAGGGCATAGGCCTCGAACAGCAGGTTGGTGTGCGTCATCTCCACCCCCTTGGGATTCCCCGTAGTCCCGGAGGTGTAGATCAGGGTGATCACGTCGTCGGGCTGCACCGAACGCCAGGTCGCGTCGAAATCGAAGTCGTCCTCGGCGGCGGCGTAGAGATCATCCAGCGACAGGGCGCCATCCGGGGCGCCGTCGATACAGATGATCTGCTCGAGCTGCGCCCCGCTTGCCCGGATCCGGTCCACGTATTGCTGTTCGCAGATCACCACTTTGGTGCCGGCGTTGCCGAACACGTAGGTCAGCTGCTCGGCGGGCAGGGTGTTGTACACCGAGAAAGAGGTGGCGCCCAGATGCTGCGCACCGACTTCCAGCGGATAGAACTCGATCCGGTTCGCCATCATCAGCGCCACCGTGTCGCCGCGGCGGACCCCGATGCCGTGCAGGCCGGCGGCGACCCGTCGAACATCGGCGGCGTACTCGCGCCAGGTGAGTGTTTGGGTGTCGCCGGGGGTGCGAAGCGCGACCGCGTCCGGGTCCACTGCCGCGGCGCGCTGAAACGCCTCGCACATTGTGGTTGGCCTGCTCAGCTGGATTTTCGAATCGCTCACGCAGCCGAGGCTAGTCCTGCAGTACGTTGCCGGTATGGGAATTGCGATCGCCGACTTGACACCCGTCGAGCAGACCGCGTTTGTCACCCAGTACGCCCGCGCACTCGACAGCCGTTGGCCCAGGCCGATACTCGGTGACACGTTGGCCGATGAGATCGTCGCCAACATCGACTTCGACTTCGACGGTTTGGGCGTGCCGGCCAGCGCGGTGCGCCAGACCGCGTTGCGGGCCAAGATGCTCGATGACCGGGTGCGCGATTTCGTCGCCGAGCACCCCGACGCCGTCGTTGTCGACCTCGGCGCGGGTCTGGGCACCGCCATGCTGCGGGTCGCGCCGCCGGCCACGGTCGACTGGTACAACGTCGATCTGCCGAATGTGATCGCATTGCGCGATGAGCTGGTGCCCGCCGACGACCGCGCCCATTCGGTGGCCGCATCACTGGCCGACGACGGTTGGACCGACCAGGTTCCGCCCGACCGGCCCACCATGCTGGTCGCCGACGGCCTACTGGCGTTCTTACCGGAGTCGGTGATCGTGAACCTGTTCCACCACATTCCCGAGTACTTCCGGTCCGGCGAACTGGCGATGAACGACTATGGGCACGTCAGCCGGCTCAACATCGCCGCTATGAAGATCGTCTTCAGTGCCGTCGGAACCCAATGGGCCTACCAAGGTTTCAGCGATGCCCATGTCCCGGAGAGCTGGAGCCCGCATCTGCGACTGGTCGAAGAGACCAGCCTGTCGCACGCGCCGGAGGTCGACCTGTATCCGCCTGCGGCCCGAGTCGCGACCCGATTGATGGGCATGACCAAATCCGGCGCGCGCACGGCGCGGATCCTGCGCTATCGCTTCTGAACTTCGAAAGGTGACGACGATGCCGGCGACACTGATCACGGGCGCCACTGTGTGGGACGGGATTTCGGCGCAGTCCGCGCCACGCCAGGTACTGGTCGTCGATGGCCGCATCCAGCGTGTTGCCGACGCGATCGAGGCTCCACCCGATACGCGGGTGGTGGACCTCCCGGGGCACACGCTGACGCCGGGCTTCATCGACTGCCACACCCACGTGACGCTGGCACCTCCGGTGGGGTTGCTGATGGCCCTCGACTCGAGCATCGCGAAAACGTTGAAGTCCTTGCCGGTGCTGCGCGCCCTGCTGATGAACGGATTCACCACGGTGCGCGACTTGGGTTGCGGCGACATCGATTACCCCACCATCGACCTGCGCAACGCGGTGGCCGCCGGGCTCGTCGTCGGCCCGCGGATGCTGGTCGCGCCGCACATGATCTCCGCGCGCGGCGGCCACGGCGACTTCAGCGGAATGGTCGCCGACGAGTATCAAGACCCCTGCCGGCCACTGGAGTTGGCTGCCGCCGACGGCGCCGACGAGATCCGCACCCGGGTCAGACAGCAGATCCGGGCCGGCGCCGACTGGATCAAGTTCGGCGCCACCGGCGGATTCGCCTCGCCTTCGGACGACCCCGGGCACGCCACCTACAGCCAGGAGGAGATGGACATCCTGGTCGCGACGGCCACCGACCTCGAAATCCCGGTCACGCCACATAGTTACGGCGACGAGGGTATCCGGCGCGCCGTCCGGGCCGGGGTGCGCAGCATCGAACACGGCAACCTTGCGTCGGCCGAGGCGCTACGCATGATGCAGGACGCCGGGGTGTTCATGGTGCCCACCCAGTACACGATCCTGTCCGGCGCGCGCCGCGACGAGGGCGACACGGTCTGGGCAGCTCTTCCGGAGCACTCACGGCGCAAAATGCAGAAATACCGTGGCGCGCTGCTCGACGCGGCGGAGGGGCTGGCCGCCAGCGATGTTCGGATCGCGTTCGGCACCGACGCCGGAATGTTCCCGCACCACGACAATTGGCGCGAGTTCCCGATGATGGTGTCGACCGGCATCACACCGTTGCGGGCTCTGCGGGCGGCCACCAGCGTGGCCGCCGAACTGTTACGCCTCGACGATCTCGGGGTGATCGCCGAGGGCAAGATCGCGGATCTGATCGCGATGCCCGGTGATCCCTTCGCCGACATCAACGTCACCGGCCAGGTGGACTTCGTGATGAAAGAGGGTGTGATTCACAAGGATCCGGCCGGCAGCGATCCCCGAGTGTGACGCTGGCGTCACATCCGAACACGAGTGTGCCTCCAGCGTCACCTTCGCCGAGCTATCTCCGCGGCGTACTTGGCCGCGATCGGCCGGCGTTTGAGTTTCATCGTCAGGGTGATCTCGTCGCCGCCCGGCTCCCACAGGGTGGGCAGTACGCGGAAACGTTTGATCTGCTCGACCCGGGACAAATTCTCGTTGCCCGCGGCCACCCCTGCCGAAATCTTCGCGAGCATCTCCGGGTGGGACGCCAACGCAGCCGGCGAGGCGTCGGCCAGTCCGAGATCGGCCGCATGCGGGCCGACCGAATCGGCGTCGAACACCAGCAACGCGGTGTTGTACGGGCGGGCGTCGCCGATCGTGACCATCGCCCCGATCATCGGGCAGGCTGCCTTGATCGCGTTTTCGATGTTGGCCGGCGACATGTTCTTGCCGGCTGCGTTGATGATCAACTCCTTCTTGCGGTCGACGATCCGCAAGAAGCCGTCGGCGTCCCTGTCCAATATGTCGCCGGTATGCAACCAACCGTCGGCGTCGATCGCCTCAGCGGTCTTGGCCGGCTCTTTGCGGTAGCCCTTCATCACCAACGGCCCCCGCACCAGATATTCGCCATCCTCGGCGATTTTGGATTCCAGCCCGGGCAGCAGCTTGCCCACCGAACCCAGTCGCGCCTCGCGCGGATGACTCACGCTCGCAACGCAACTCAGCTCCGACATGCCCCAGACTTCTGCGATCGGGATGCCGATACCGACAAAGAAAGCCAGCGTCTCCCGCGGAATCGGCGCCGCACCCGACACCGCCCACCGCAGCTTGTCGAGCCCCAGCTTCTCCCGCAGCTTCGACAGCACAAGTTCGTCGGCCTGCGCCCATTCGGCGGCCACGTCGTCGGGCAGCGGTTCGTCGGCGACGAGTGCCGCGGCGCGTTTCGCGGCGACCGACAGGGCCCACTGCAAAGCCTGGCGCTTTGTTTCGTCTTGCTCGTGTGCGACCGCGAATTCGATTGCCGCCTTGAGCTTTTCCCAAACCCGTGGCACCGCGGCCCAGATCGTCGGCCGCGCGTCCGGCAATGCGGCACGCAATCGTCGCGCACGTCGGAGATAACGGTGACCAGGATGCCGTACAGCTCCTGGTTGTACAGCGCCATCATGCGGTCGGCGATGTGCGCCGACGGCAGATACGACGTGGCACGATCATCCGGCCGGACGTCCAGAACGGCGGCGAGGGCATAGGCCTCGAACAGCAGGTTGGTGTGCGTCATCTCCACACCTTTGGGATTCCCCGTCGTCCCGGAGGTGTAGATCAGGGTGATCACGTCGTCGGGCTGCACCGAACGCCAGGTCGCGTCGAAATCGAAGTCGTCCTCGGCGGCGGCGTAGAGATCATCCAGCGACAGGGCGCCATCCGGAGCGCCGTCGATACAGATGATGTGCTCGAGCTTCGCCCCGCTTGCCCGGATCCGGTCCACGTATTGCTGTTCGCAGATCACCACTTTGGTGCCGGCATTGCCGAACACGTAGGTCAGCTGCTCGGCGGGCAGGGTGTTGTACACCGAGAACGAGGTGGCGCCCAGATGCTGCGCACCGACTTCCAGCGGATAGAACTCGATCCGGTTGGCCATCATCAGCGCCACCGTGTCGCCGCGGCGGACCCCGATGCCGTGCAGGCCGGCGGCGACCCGACGAACATCGGCGGCGTACTCGCGCCAGGTGAGTGTTTGGGTGTCGCCGGGGGTGCGAAGCGCGACCGCGTCCGGGTCCACTGCCGCGGCGCGCTGAAACGCCTCGCACATCGTGGTTGGCCTGCTCGGAGCTGGATTTTCGAATCGCTCACTCAGCCGAGGCTAGTCCCGAGGTACGTTGCCGGTATGGGAATTGCGATCACCGACTTGACACCCGTCGAGCAGACCGCGTTTGTCACCCAGTACGCCCGCGCACTCGACAGCCGTTGGCCCAGGCCGATACTCGGTGACACGTTGGCCGATGAGATCGTCGCCAACATCGACTTCGACTTCGACGGTTTGGGTGTGCCGGCGAGCGCGGTGCGCCAGACCGCGTTGCGGGCCAAGATGCTCGACGACCGGGTGCGCGATTTCGTCGCCGAGCACCCCGACGCCGTCGTCGTCGACCTCGGCGCGGGTCTGGGCACCGCCATGCTGCGCGTCGCGCCGCCGGCCACGGTCGACTGGTACAACGTCGATCTGCCGAATGTCATCGCATTGCGCGATGAGCTGGTGCCCGCCGACGACCGCGCCCATTCGGTGGCCGCATCACTGGCCGACGACAGTTGGACCGACCAGGTTCCGCCCGACCGGCCCACCATGCTGGTCGCCGACGGCCTACTGGCGTTCTTACCGGAGTCGGTGATCGTGAACCTGTTCCACCACATTCCCGAGTACTTCCGGTCCGGCGAACTGGCGATGAACGACTATGGGCACGTCAGCCGGCTCAACATCGCCGCTATGAAGATCGTCTTCAGTGCCGTCGGAACCCAATGGGTCTACCAAGGTTTCAGCGATGCCCATGTCCCGGAGAGCTGGAGCCCGCGTCTGCGACTGGTCGAAGAGACCAGCCTGTCGCACGCGCCGGAGGTCGACCTGTATCCGCCTGCGGCCCGAGTCGCGACCCGATTGATGGGCATGACCAAATCCGGCGCGCGCACGGCGCGGATCCTGCGCTATCGCTTCTGAACTTCGAAAGGTGACGACGATGCCGGCGACACTGATCACGGGCGCCACTGTTTGGGACGGGATTTCGGCGCAGTCCGCGCCACGCCAGGTACTGGTCGTCGATGGCCGCATCCAGCGTGTTGCCGACGCGATCGAGGCTCCACCCGATACACGGGTGGTGGACCTCCCAGGGCACACGCTGACGCCGGGCTTCATCGACTGCCACACCCACGTGACGCTGGCACCTCCGGTGGGGTTGCTGATGGCCCTCGACTCGAGCATCGCGAAAACGTTGAAGTCCTTGCCGGTGCTGCGCGCCCTGCTGATGAACGGATTCACCACGGTGCGCGACTTGGGTTGCGGCGACATCGATTACCCCACCATCGACCTGCGCAACGCGGTGGCCGCCGGGCTCGTCGTCGGCCCGCGGATGGTGGTAGCGCCGCACATGATCTCCGCGCGCGGCGGCCACGGCGACTTCAGCGGAATGGTCGCCGACGAGTATCAAGACCCCTGCCGGCCACTGGAGTTGGCTGCCGCCGACGGCGCCGACGAGATCCGCACCCGGGTCAGACAGCAGATCCGGGCCGGCGCCGACTGGATCAAGTTCGGCGCCACCGGCGGATTCGCCTCGCCCTCGGACGACCCCGGCCACGCCACCTACAGCCAGGAGGAGATGGACATCCTGGTCGCGACGGCCACCGACCTCGAAATCCCGGTCACGCCACATAGTTACGGCGACGAGGGTATCCGGCGCGCCGTCCGGGCCGGGGTGCGCAGCATCGAACACGGCAACCTTGCGTCGGCCGAGACGCTGCGCATGATGCAGGACGCCGGGGTGTTCATGGTGCCCACCCAATACACGATCCTGTCCGGCGCCCGCCGCGACGAGGGCGACAGCGTTCTGGGCGGCTCTTCCGGAGCACTCACGGCGCAAAATGCAGAAATACCGTGGCGCGCTGCTGGACGCGGCGGAGGGACTGGCCGCCAGCGATGTTCGGATCGCGTTCGGCACCGACGCCGGAATGTTCCCGCACCACGACAATTGGCGCGAGTTCCCGATGATGGTGTCGACCGGCATCACACCGTTACGGGCTTTGCGGGCGGCCACCAGTGTGGCCGCCGAACTGTTACGCCTCGACGATCTCGGGGTGATCGCCGAGGGCAAGATCGCGGATCTGATCGCGATGCCCGGTGATCCCTTCGCCGACATCAACGTCACCGGTCAGGTGGACTTCGTGATGAAAGAGGGTGTGAATCTACAAAGATCCGGCTGGCAGGACCCTCGAGTGTGACGCTGGCGTCACATCCGAACACGAGTGTGCCTCCAGCGTCACCTTCGCCGAGCTAGGTTAATGGCGGCGATCTGCTGCGCGGCTTCGCCGCGCTGGTGATCGCCTAGCCGCCCAGACACCCCGGACCGAGCAGCGCCTTGAGGTCGCCCATCAGCGCCGGAGACATCGTCACCCGCAGTGACGCGTCCAACTCGAGGGTGGTGATCCGGTCACCGCTGACCAGTCGCAGATGCACCTGCGACGTGCCGGGGTGTTGAGCCAGTACTTGCTTGAGCGCGCTGACCTTGTCGATGGTGCACTGCCGCGTCGGCAGGCTGACCGCAAGCGGACGGTTGACCTGCGCGTTGCTGAAGTCCGGCACCACGAGGTCGTTGGCGATCAGCGAAATCCGGTCGTCCCGGATCGCGACTTTAGCGGTGACCAGCACCACCGTGTCGTCGATGACGTCAGCACCGAACGCGGAGTAGGTGTGCGGGAAGAACATCACCTCGATACCACCGGTGAGGTCTTCCAGTTGCGCTGATGCCCAGGGCATCCCGTTCTTGTTCACCCGCCGGTTCACCGAGGCCAGGATGCCGCCGACTTTCACCATGGTCTCGTTGGCGACGTCGCCGTCGAGGATTGCCGGAATGGCGGTGTCAACCTGGGTGGCCAGCAGATGCGCGACGCCGTTGAGCGGATGCCCCGAGACGTACAGACCCAGCATCTCGCGCTCCAGCGCGAGTTTGTGCTTGTCGTCCCACTCCTCGTCGGGAACCCGGATGGTGAAGACGGCGTCGGCGCCTGCTCCCCCGTCGTTCGGGTCGCCGCCGAAGAGGTCGAACTGCCCCATCGCCTCGGCCTTCTTGGTGCCCAGCACCGAGTCGACCGCGTCGGTGTGCACCAGGAACAGTCCCTTGCGCGGGTGTTTCAGCGAATCGAATGCGCCGGCCTTGATCAGCGACTCGGTGACTTTCTTGTTGCACGCCGCGATGTCGACCTTGTTGAGGTAGTCGGAGAAGTCGGTGAACTTTCCCTTCTCGGTGCGGGTATTGATCAGCGAGGCAACAACATTGGCCCCGACGTTGCGGACCGCGCCCAGCCCGTAGCGGATGTCGGTGCCGACTGAGGCGAAGTTCAGCCCGGACTCGTTGACGTCCGGCGGCAGCACGGTGATGCCGAGTTTGCGGCAGTCGGCCAGGTAGACCGCGGCCTTGTCCTTGTCGTCACCGACCGAGGTGAGCAGTCCGGCCATGTACTCGGCGGGATAGTTGGCCTTGAGATACGCCGTCCAGTACGACACCAGGCCGTAGCCGGCGGCGTGCGACTTGTTGAACGCGTAGTCGGCGAACGGCAGGATGGTGTCCCACAGCGCTTTGATGGCCTTGGCTGAGAATCCGTTGGCCTGCATGCCTTCTGAGAAGCCCTCGAACTCCTTCTCCAGCACCTCGCGCTTCTTCTTACCCATGGCCTTACGCAGAATGTCGGCTCGGGCGAGCGAGTAGCCGGCCACCTTCTGCGCGATGCGCATGATCTGCTCCTGATACACGATCAGGCCGTAGGTTTCGGCGAGGATCTCGCGCAGCGGCTCCTCGAGTTCGGGGTGGATCGGTTTGATCGCCTGCCGGTTGTTCTTGCGGTCGGCGTAATCGTTGTGGGCGTTCATGCCCATCGGGCCGGGACGGTACAGCGCAAGAACGGCGACGATGTCCTCGAACCCGGTGGGCTGCATGCGGCGCAGCAGGTCGCGCATCGGCCCGCCGTCGAGCTGGAACACCCCGAGCGTCTCGCCGCGGCCCAGCAGTTCGAAGGTCGCCCGGTCATCGAGCGCGACGGATTCCAGGTCGAGGTCGATCCCCCGGTTGGCTTTGATGTTCACCAGAGCGTCGCCGATGATCGTCAGGTTGCGCAGCCCGAGGAAGTCCATCTTCAGCAGACCGATCGCCTCACATGAGGGATAGTCCCAGCCGGTGATGATCGCGCCGTCCTGCGGCCGCTTCCACAACGGGATCACGTCGGTCAACGGCTCGCTGCTCATGATCACCGCACAGGCGTGCACACCGGCATTACGAATCAGGCCTTCCAGGCCGCGAGCGGTCTGGTAGATCGTACGCACATCAGGATCGGTGTCGATCAGGCCGCGGATTTCGGAGGCCTCTTTGTAGCGTTCGTGGTTGGGGTCGGTGATGCCCGACAGCGGGATGTCTTTGGCCATGATCGGCGGCGGCAGCGCCTTGGTGATCCGGTCGGCGATCGCGAAGCCGGGCTGACCGTAGTGAATTCGCGCCGAATCCTTCAGTGCCGCTTTGGTTTTAATCGTGCCGAAGGTGATGACCTGCGCGACCCGGTCATGTCCCCACTTCTCGGCGGCGTATCGCACCATTTCGCCACGACGACGGTCGTCGAAGTCGATATCGATATCGGGCATCGATGTGCGCTCGGGGTTGAGGAACCGCTCGAACAGCAGACCGTGCGGGATCGGGTCGATGTCGGTGATGCCCAGCGCGTAAGCCACCAGCGACCCCGCCGCCGAGCCGCGGCCCGGCCCGACCCGGATGTCCACCGACTTGGCGTAGTTGATCAGGTCGGCGACGATGAGGAAGTAAGACGGAAAACCCTTATCGCAGATGACCTCGATCTCATACGCGGCCCGCTGAGAGTAGCCATCGGGCATCGCGTCCGGGAAACGGCGACGCAATCCGGCCTCGACTTCGTGGCGCAGCCAGGACGCCGGGTCGTGGCCGTCGGGCACCGGGAACACGGGCATCCGGTCGCGGGGCGCCCACACGTCGGCGTAGGAGCTGACCCGCTCGGCGATCAGCAGGGTGGAATCGCAGGCGCCAGCGACCTCGTTGTCCCAGATCTGCCGCATCTCGGCAGCCGATTTCAGGTAGTAGCCGTCGCCGTCGAACTTGAACCGGGTGGGGTCCGAGAGCGTCTTGCCGGTCTGCACACACAGCAGCGCCTCGTGGTTGTGCGCGGCGTCGCGGGTGACGTAGTGGCAGTCGTTGGTGGCCAGCGGTGGAATGTTCAGCGCGCGACCGATTTCCAGCAGCCCGTCGCGCACCCGGCGTTCGATGGACAGCCCGTGGTCCATCAGCTCCAGGAAGTAGTTCTCGGGCCCGAAGATCTCCCGCCACTTGGCGGCGGATTCCAGCGCTTCGCGGTGATGGCCGAGCCGCAGCCGGGTCTGCACCTCCCCGGACGGACAGCCGGTGGTGGCGATGATGCCGTTGGCGTGCTCGGCGATCAACTCGGCGTCCATTCGCGACCATTTGCCCAGCTGGCCCTCGAAGGAAGCCAGCGACGAAAGCTTGAACAAATTCCGCAGTCCGGCGGCGTTCTCGGCGACCATCGTCATGTGGGTGTACGAGCCGCTGCCGGACACGTCGTCGCTCTTCTGCCCCGGATCACCCCACAGAATGCGTTTGGTCTCGAACCGGGAAGCCGGCGCGACGTAGGCCTCGATACCGATGATCGGTTTGATACCCGCCGCAGTGGCCCCGTTGTAGAACTCGCTGGCGCCGAACATGTTGCCGTGGTCAGTCATCCCGATCGCGGGCATCTCCAGCCGCTGCGCCTCGGCGAGCATCGGCGCGACCTTCGCGGCACCGTCCAACATCGAGTACTCGGTGTGGTTATGCAGGTGCACGAACGACTGGCTCATAGGGACGCCAGTCTATGACCGGACACCGACGCGCACCCGGCGTGTCGCAGAGTGTGTCGTGCGCTCGCGCCGCCTCACGAGCGCAACGCGACAGTGTCGGGATCGCTCCTGGCATGCCTGCCGTGCTCGGCGCACATCCGTGTCGTCGGCGGTGCCGCTCGGCGCTTCGGGCGCTGGTGGTGACTCAGGCTTGGGGAGCCGCTCACGCGGCGCGGGTGGCGGCGGCTTGGACGGCCACCAGTTCCACTTGCCGACAAGCACGGCGATGGCAGGCACGGTGATGGTGCGCACCAGGAAGGTGTCCAGCAGCAACCCGGTCCCGATGATGAAACCTGCCTGCACCAAGGTGCTGATGCTGGCGAACATCATGCCGAACATCGAGGCGGCGAAGATAACACCCGCCGCGGTGATCACGCCACCCGTCGACCTCACCGTGCGGATGACGCCGGAGCGTATGCCGTGTGGCGACTCCTCCCGGAGCCGCGAGATCAGCAGCAGGTTGTAGTCGGCACCCATTGCGACCAGCACGATGAACGTCAGTCCGGGGATGCTCCACGTCAACTTCTGGCCGAGGATGAACTGGAAGACGAAGACGCCGATGCCGAATGCCGATAGGTACGAGATCACCACTGACGCAATGAGATACAGCGGCGTGACGACGGCACGCAGAAGCGCGACCAAAATTATGAACACGATCAGAATGGTCATCGCGATGATGAGGCTGATATCTTTACCGTAATAGGCACGCGTGTCGCGGAGCATCGCGGTGACTCCCGATGCCGAAATCGAGGCCTGCTTGAACATGGCATCCGGGTGAGGCCCCCGAGCGGCATCGGTGATGACATGAATCTGATCCATCGCCTCGGTGCCGAAGGGATAGAGGTTGGTTTGCACCAGGTAGCGCGCCGTGTGTCCATCGGGTGAAATGAAAGCCGTCAGCGCGCTGTTCAACCCTCCCCCGGTGTGCTCGGTTTGCTTGATCAGATCCTTTACGCCGTCGATCATCTGCTGAATCGCGTCGGCGTAATTGTGCGGATCGCGCTGCGTTTCTGCCGTGCGCTGCTTCTTACCGGAGTCGTCGTTGCCCACTACCCGTAGGTCATTGCTGGCGTTGTCCAGTAATTGGCGCACATTTCGCGACGCCGACTCGATGGTGTTCGCGTCGGGAAAGGTTTCCAGCTGCTCGGCGAAATCGGACATCTTCTTCAGTGCTCCACCGTCGCGCGTGGTGATCGCGACCACGTCCAGACCGTCACCGGCGAGGCATTGACTGTGTTGGCGATCTCGGCGACATCGAGCGACATCGCGAAGCCGAGCGCACGCACGGTGCTGACGAACATGGAGGTGTCGTCGACGTCGTTTGGCCGGGGCCGCCGGCGGCGCCAGGGCGGCCAGTTCGGGCGGTAGGCCGAGGTCGGGGGTTACGGCTGCCCCGGTGCTGGCAACCGAGTACAGCAAGGAGGCCACGTTAGGGAATCCTTCGGCTCCGTCGCCGTCCGAATTGCCGGACTTGTCGCCCTTGTCGCTCCTATCGCCCCTGTCGCCTTTGTCACGCCCAGCATCGCCGGCATGTCGCGATTTTTTGTCGGTCGATTTCGCCGTGGGCACCGGGGCGCCGCGAATCGCCACGATGTCGGGCAGTTGGCCCACCCGCTGTTCCATCTGCTTCAGATCGACAAGGGCTGCCGGCTTGCGCAAGTCTTGTGATGACTGGACGACGAGATACTCGGGAATGGTGGCGTTCAACGGAAAATGCCGGCCCAGCGTGGCATATCCGACGGCGCTCTCGACGGTTTGCGGGAGTGTTTTGCTGTCGTCGTAGTTGAAGCGGACAAACATCGCGCAGCCGGCCAGAATGACCAGCACCGTCAGGCTGCCGATCAGATGGACCACCGGTCGACGCACGATGCGTATTCCCGAACGCCGCCAGAAACGGCTGGAGAGGTCGCGGCGTGGCTTGATCCAGCCACGTTTTCCGACCAGGACCATCAGGGCCGGAAGGAAAGTCACGGCAGCCAGAAACGCCAACGCAATGGAAATGGCCAAGCACGGACCGACGTTCCTGAACGAGCCCAAATGGGTGAAGACCATGCCCAGAAAGGTGATCGACACCGTGGCCGCCGACCCGGCGATGACTTTGCCGATCGACGTCAACGCCTTGACGACGGCTTCGTCAGAAGGCATGCCCTGCCGCAAATAGTCGTGGTATCGGCTGATGAGAAACACGGCGTAATCGACGCCGGCGCCCGCCATCATCGTCGTCATCAAGGTAATCGTCTGGCTGGAAACGCCCAAACCCAGTTCGGCGACTCCCGCCACAATCGACTGCGCAACCCCCACCGATACGCCGATCGTGATCAACGGCAACATCATCGTGACCGGATTTCGATAGATCACAAACAGGATGATCAGGACCATGAGCACGACGGCGGCCTCGATCGCATGCATGTCGCTAATACCGATGAACATCATGTCGTCGCCGGTGGCCGCGGGACCGGTCAGGTTTGCCGTCAGGGTGGTCCCGGCGACGGCTTGTTTGACGATGTTGTCGACCCGACCGTATGCCGCATGCAGCTCTGGCGTGCCCACCCAGCCCGAGAGCACCATTGGCAGATACCAGGCTTTGTGATCCTTGCTGGTCATCGCCTCGCGCAGGGCCGGCGTCCGGATGAAATCCTGCAACATCACGATGTCGCGAGTGTCCGGCCGCAGCTTGTCGGCCAGGGTGCGATAGGTGGTGAGGTCGGAGGGGTTCAGTCCGTTGTCGTCGGTCAGGACCACCAGCAAAACGTTTTCGTTCTCGGAGCCGGACTGGTGATACGCCTCGGAGATCTGTCGTGTCGTCTGCAGCACCGGGGCATCGGGCGGCAGGATAGCGACCGGCCGCTTGGCGGCCATCTCGGTCAGCGATGGAAACGTCATCGACAGCACGGCAGCGAGCGCAACCCAGAACCCGATGACGGCCCATGGCCACCGCTGCACCACCACGCCGATCCAGCCGAAAGAACCCCTGGCTTCGGACATAGTGGCTCCTCGAGCCCCCCGCAACATCCGGCCAGGTTACCGCCGTTCGCCGATCTGTGGAGCCTTCGGACCTAGCGAGTCGGCCCGCGCCGCTATCCGTACAGCTCGACGAACTGCTTCAGCGACTTCTCGACATCGCCTTTGACGGCGCGAGCCGCCGCCGCGCCCACCGGGCCGAACAAAGCCCGCCCGCCCAGCTCAAGACGCACGCCCAGGTTCGAACCCTGGTTCGTGGGCGAGACGCTGAGCGTCACGGTGTATTTCGCCCCGCCCTTTCCGGAACCCGACAACGCGACCCGGTGCGGCGGGTCCCACGTGGTGACCGTCCACGTCACCCGATTGCGAAGCCCCTTGGCGCGTGCGACGCCAACGATCTGGGTTCCTTCGCTCAACTCCTCGGGAAGCTCGCTGCGCCACGCTTCGTGCATCACCAGCCACTCGCCCAGTTCGGACAGGTCGGACACGTGATCCCACATGTCCTGCGGGCTCATCGGCACGTCGGCCTTCACGTCGACAGCGGCCATCAGCGACTGGGTCCGCCGCGGAAGCGGTTGCCGATCCGCATGCCGGGCAGAAGCAGGCTGCGCGGCACGTATCGGCCGCCGATGCTCACGGCCTTCGGCACGATTCCAGGCACCACGCTGCGCTTACCGGCCAGCATCCCGCCGATGGCCTCTTCGGCGACGTCGTGCGGCGATACCTGCGCGAGCGGGATGCTGAACCGCTCGGCGCTGGCGATCTCGCCCCACTCCGTAGGCACCGGGCCCGGACACAGCACCGTCACCGAGACGCCGGTGCCGTGCAGTTCCTCGTGCACCGCTTCGGAGAAGGTCTGCACAAATGCCTTGGTCGCCGAATACACGGCCATGTAGGGCATCGGCTGGAATCCCGGCGATCGAGGCGATGTTGAGTACCGCGCCGGCTCCACGTTCGACCATGCCGGGTAGCGCGGCATGGGTCAGTTCCATCAGCGCCAGCGAGTTGAGGACGACCTCCTCGCTTTCCCGCTCGACCGGCAGCGTCTGGAAGACCCCGCTGGTGCCGAAGCCGGCGCTGTTGCACAACCCGGCGATCGGCTCGGTGCGCAGCCGCTCCGACAGCTGTTGGCGTGCACCGGCATCGGACAGGTCGAGCGGATGCACCTCAGCTCCGACGGAGTACTGGGTGCGCAGTTCGTCGGCGAGCTCGTCCATGCGTTCCTTGCGGCGGGCGACGAGCACCAGTGGGTAGCCGCGGCGGGCCAGTCCGCGGGCCAGCTCGGTGCCGATGCCCGACGAGGCACCGGTGATGACAACGGCTTCTTGGTTGGTCGGTTTCGGAAGACTCATGATCGCCTCACCAGTGGATTCCGCGGGTCGCTCGGACGAACGTCTCGCTTCGGTGGTCGAAATCGGTTGCGCTGCTGTCAGATTCGTCACCCTTGGCTGCCGACGAATCTTCGAACATGCTGAAGGCCCGGTTGCGCACCCGGTCCATCACCGCCGGGTTGACGGCGTCGGCGACGGCAGCGAATTGCCCGAAGGGCGAGCTGGCCCGGCGGGGCCGGTGCACGATCGCATCGGTGATCACACCGGCGGCTTGATCGGGGGTCAGCGCCGGGAATTTGTCGTACATCTTGGTGGGGCTGATCATCGGCGTCCGGACCAAGGCCATATGCACCGTGGTGAACTTGACGTCGTCGTCGACGACCTCGGCTTGCAGCGCGTCGCACAGGCTGTCCAGCGCGGCCTTGCTGGCGATGTAGGCGCCGAACCGCGGCGCACGGGTCTGCACGCCGACCGAGGAGACGTTGATGATCTGCCCGAACCCGCGTTCCCGCATGCCCGGAATGAATTTGAGGATCAGCTGTACCGCGCCGAGGTAGTTCAGCTGCATCGTGCGCTGGTAGTCGTGGATGCGGTCGTAGGACAACGCCAGCGAGCGCCGGATCGATCGTCCGGCGTTGTTGATCAGCATGTCGACGCCGCCGAGGTCGGCCAGCACTTGGTCGGCCATCGCGGCGATGGCGTCCATGTCGGTCAGGTCGCAGGGGTAAACGTGCGCGGTGCCGCCGCTGCTGCGGATCTCGTCGGCGACCTTGTCCAGGTTTTCCTGGGTGCGCGCGACCAGGACCACCTCGCCGCCGGCGGCGGCGATCTTCTTCGCCGCCGCTTCGCCGATGCCCGACGATCCGCCGGTGATGAGGGTGATCGTGCCGTCGACGGCATCGTGCAGGGTGCGGCCCTTGCACCGCATCGAGCAGATTACGCAGGTAGAAAGGTCGATAGCGGCCGGCGGAGTTCGGGGTGTTGACGAGATTGGACACGGCGGCGAACGGTTTCTCGACCAGACCGGTCAGATCACCCAGATTCATTGCTTTCACGCTCCCGGTGGTGTTTCCGCTGGCTTCGCCACCGAGTCTGCTATACCGCTGCGAAATTCAGGCGCTTCTTCGGCAATCCGGTTGTTACGCCGGGTAATCGCGCGGTGATCGCGTTCTAACTGTCGGGCAATGGTCCGATGGTCCGCTATTGGGCATGGGAATACTCACCCGATTTCGCCGGCCGGGAACCGTCTCGCTGTACGACAAGATCGGCGGTCGCGACGCTCTCGAAGTCGTTGTCGAGGACTTCTATTGCCGGGTGCTGGACGACGACCACCTCGCCGGCTTCTACGCGGGCTCGGACATGAGGTGCGTGAAAGCCAGGCAAGTCGAATTCCTCTCCGCCGTGCTCGGCGGACCGGGGCCCTATACCGGTATGCCGATGAGGCAGGTGCACGAAGGCCGCGGCATCACCATGCATCACTTCGCCATGGTGGCCGCGCATCTGGCGGACTCGCTGTGCGCGACCGGGCTGCACCCGGACACGATCACCGACATCCTTCATGCGATCTCGCCGCTGGCCGGTGAGATCGCGTCGGACGACATCAAAGCGGTGGTCTAAAGGCCGCGCCAAGCTTCGCCGAGCGTGCGGGGTCTGCGAATTGGCGGCCTGGCTTATCGCGCAGACCGCACGCTCGGCGAACCCCTTTCGCGGCCCCATGGGCGTCAGCGAGTGTCGAAGTGAAGGCGCTGCGGTGACCCCCCATCGACCAGGACAACCACAGAATTCGGGAATCTGCCGGATAGCCGTATGCGGCCTAAACTCAGGTGGAAAGGTTCGCCATGCGATGGCTTCAGTAGATCGGAAACCCGGCCATGTTTTCCGGCATCACCCGCGCCACCGTTGCCGCCATCGGTGTGCTTAGCACCGCGGCAATTCTGCCCGGCGCAACCTCAGTGGCCGATCCAAGCCAGGACCAGAAATTCTTCGAATTGCTTGGCGAGAAAGACATTCCGCCCGTCGACAACGCGAACAGTCTGATCGCTACAGCACGCAAAGCGTGTTCGAAACTCGACGACGGCATGTCGGCGGGCGACTTGGTGGAGCTGATCAGGAACAACGGCTACAACGAGAACCCGCTGACACGCCTGAACCCTCCCGACCGCATTACCAGGACCATCACCCAATTCATCACCGCGTCGGTGGAAGCCTACTGCCCCTATGACCGCGGCAAAATAGCCTCCATCGCGGGTTACAGCACGGTGCAACCTGGCACGGTCAATGCACCGGTGACGTCCCGGAACGTGGTGTTGACCGCACTCGTCCGACCAATTCCGTCGGGAGAAATCCTGCCAACAAAGCCGCTACCGATTCCAGCGCAGCCACCACCCGCGCCCCAAGAGGTTCAGCCTGTGCCTGAAGAACCTCAGCCTCCCCCGCAACGCGTGCAGCCCCTACCGCAACACGCGGCACCGCCACAAGCGGCGCCACCCGTCGAGCCGCCACCGGCGGCGCCACCCGTCGAGCCGCCTGCTGCTCCTCCTCCTCCTCAGGCTGGCGGTAACACGGGCGGCGGTGACGCGCCGGCGAGCCCGACACCGGATCAACCCGCTCCGCCAGGCCACATCAGGATCGCGCCCTGACAACTTAATGTCGCCTCGTCGACTTGATGTCGCCTCGTCAACAATGCAGGGATGGGTCGATCATTCGACGAGCTAGTTGCCGAAGCTGCCGAGGCGCCGGTCGACGGCTGGGACTTCTCCTGGCTGGACGGCCGCGCCACCGAGGAACGTCCGTCGTGGGGCTACCAGCGATTGATGAGCCGACGGTTGGCGACGGTGTCGGCCGGCTTGGACATCGACACCGGCGGAGGCGAGGTTCTTTCCGAAGCGCCGACCTTCCCGCCGACGATGGTCGCCACCGAGTCGTGGCCGCCGAACGCGGCGCTGGCGACCAAGCTGCTTCACCCCCGCGGCGTTGTGGTGGTGGCGACGCGCGACGAGCCGACCCTGCCATTCGCCGACGAGGCGTTCGAACTGGTGACCAGCCGGCATGCGCTAGTCGTGCGCTGGATTGAGATCGCCCGTGTGCTCCGGCCGGGTGGCAGCTACCTCGCCCAGCAGATCGGGCCGGCGACCATGTCGGAGTTGTTCGAATATTTCCTCGGACCACAGCCGGCCAGATGGGCCGAGCTGCAACCGGACGCCCAGACCGCGCAGGCACAAGCCGCCGGCCTGCGGGTCGTCCAGATGCGCATGGAGCGAATGCGCGCAGAATTCTTCGATGTCGGCGCGGTGATCTACTTCCTGCGCAAGGTGATCTGGACGGTGCCGGACTTCAGCGTCGACCGCTACCGCGACCGTCTGCGGGAAATGCACGAGCACATCGAGGCGAACGGCCCCTTCGTCGCGCATTCGACGCGGCTGCTCGTCGAGGCCCGTAAACCGTAGCGACGATCGGGCTGCTCCAACCCCGCTTGGATGAAACGATCAGCGGTATGAGCATGGCGGGAATGGGCTTTATGGGTTTAGTGGCGGGTGCGTCGACCGCGGGCGTCTTGGGGGTGGTGCGATTGGTGGGCGACACCTGGTTGCCGCGGCTAGCGGCAAGCTCTGAGCACAAGCACCAGATGATGTCCGACCTGCAATCTCGGCGGCACGACTCGGTCCAAAGCTGGCGAGCCGGCTTGGCGAATGCCCGAGATAGCTATCGCCAATGGGCTGCCGGACCTCGCGACCGCGACCCGCCCAACGCCGTCGGCGACGAGTGGTTCGAAGGGCTGCGGCCACACCTACCCAGCACTGGCGAAGCCGCCAAATACCGCACCGCTCTTGATGTCAACTGCGACAACCCGACTGTGGCGCTGTTGTCGCTGGAGATCGGCCGGATCGAAAGAGAATGGGTCGACGAGGCGAAGAGGTATCCGCGCCGAGCCCGAACTTAGCCGTCGGCCCTTAACACGTCGAGCGCGTGCTGCAGATCCCGCGGGTAGGGGCTGACGATCTCTATCTGCCGCCCGTCGCCGGGATGGGTGAAGGACAGCGACCGGGCATGTAACCACTGACGTTCCAGCCCAAGCTTTTTGGCCAGTTTCGGGTTAGCACCGTAAGTCAGGTCACCGCAGCAGGGATGGTGGACCGCGGCGAAATGCACCCGAATCTGATGTGTGCGACCGGTTTCCAGGTGCACATCGAGCAGGCTTGCGGCAACGAAGGCCTCGACGGTGTCGTAGTGGGTCAGGCTATGCCGACCGTCGGACGTCACCGCGAATTTCCAGTCATGACCGCGGTGTCGACCGATCGGCGCGTCGATAGTGCCGCTGGACGGGTCCGGATGTCCTTGCACCAGAGCGTGATACCGCTTGTCGACCGTGCGTTGCTTGAACGCCCGCTTGAGCAGGGTGTACGCCCGCTCGGAGATCGCGACGACCATGACGCCGGAGGTACCGGCGTCGAGGCGATGCACGATCCCCTGCCGCTCGTGGACGCCGGAGGTGGTGATTCGGTAGCCGGCCGCGGCCAGCCCGCCGAGCACCGTCGGACCGGTCCAGCCCACCGACGCGTGCGCGGCGACCCCCGCGGGCTTGTCCACGGCGACGATGTCGTCGTCAGAGTAGAGGATTGTCATGCCCTCGATCTCGACCGGCGTGTTCTCCAACGGCGTGGGCGGCTCGGGCAGCCGAACCTGCAGCCAGGCCCCCGCGGTCAGGTGATCCGACTTGCCGGCCGGCACCCCGTCCAGCTCTATGCCGCCGTCTTCGGCCAGCGCCGCGGCGGCCGTCCGCGACACCCCGAGCAGCCGCGCCACCCCCGCGTCGACACGCATCCCCGCGAGGCCCTCCGGCACCGCCATCGACCGATCGGTCATCGAGGTTCGTCGGCGCCTTCGGCAGACTCGTCCGCCGCGTCGCCGGCTTTCACCAGGCGCCGCTCTCCCCCGCAAGCGGGAGGTGCCCCCACCGCATCGCTTTGGCACCCTCGCCGCTCCGCGGCTGGGGGTACCCCCACTGCATCGTCGCCGGGGCGCCGGCGGCCGACGGTGTCAAAGTCGAATCCGAGCGCAGACAGCATGACCAGAAGAATGGCCCCACCCACCACGGAAGGGTCAGCCACGTTGAACACCGGCCACCAGCCGATCGACAGGAAGTCGACCACATGCCCGCGCAGCGGCCCGGGCGAGCGGAAGAACCGGTCAACCAGATTTCCCATCGCGCCGCCCAGGATCATCCCGAGACCGACGGCCCACCACGGCGACACCAGCCGGCGTCCCATCCAGAAAATCCCGACCACGACAGCGCTGGCGATCAGCGTCAGCATCCAGGTGTAGCCGGTCGCCATCGAGAACGCGGCCCCGGAATTGCGGACCAAGGTCCAGTTCACCGTGTTACCAATGATCGGTACCGGCTGGCCCGGCGCCAGCAGCTTGACCGCGAGCACCTTGGTGACGATGTCCAGGGTCAGCACGACGGCGGCGACCGACAACAGCAGAAGCTGCCGCCTCCGGGGCGTTTGCGGCGTCTCGGTTTCCTCGGCCGTCGTGGCCGCGGTTACCGGCTCAGCCGATCCCGTTGGTTGGTCCGTCACTCCTCCATCATCCACTAGGGCTACGACGGTGACCCGCCCGCGCCCGGCCGCTCCACCAGATGCGGGATGATCTCAGCGTGAGCCGAGTGACTGTCATCGCCACCGGCGGGACCATCGCTACGACCACCGACGCCGACGGGGCCCGGCGGCCGAGTCGAAGTGGCGCGGAATTGACCACTGGCCTAGACGTCGACGTCGTCGACGTGATGGCCAAGGACAGCTCACAGCTGGCCCCACCCGACTGGGATGTGATTGGCGCGGCAGCTCGGGCCGCGACCCAACGCGGTGCCGAAGGCGTGGTCGTGACACACGGCACCGACACGCTCGAGGAAACCGCACTATGGCTGGACATCACGCACAGCGGCGATGTTCCCCTGGTATTGACCGGCGCAATGCGCAGCGCCGACGCGCCCGACGCCGACGGTCCGGCAAATCTGCGGGACGCGATTGCGGTGGCGTCGGATCCCGCCGCCCGCGATCTGGGAGTGCTGGTGTGTTTCGCCGGTCGGGTGCTACGACCGCTGGGTCTTCGCAAGGTGGCAACCCACGACGGGTTCGCCGGCGACGTGGTCGGCACCGTCGATGACGACGTTGTGCTCAACCTGTCCAAGCGGCGCGCATTCCTTGGCGAGCTGAGCGCGGCAAGTGTCCCGCGGGTTGACATCGTCGCGGCCTACCCGGGCAGTGACGCCGTAGCCATGGATGCCTGTGTAGCGGCCGGTGCCGCCGGTCTCGTGCTGGAATCGCTGGGTGCGGGCAATGCCGGGGCCGCGGTGGTCGACGGAGTACGGCGGCACTGCAGCAACGGAGTGCTGGTAGCGGTGTCCACCCGGGTTCCCGGCGGGCGCGTTCGCCCCGATTACGGCCCCGGCCGCGACTTGGTCGACGCCGGAGCGGTGATGGTGTCGGGGCTGCCGCCAAGCCAGGCGAGGGTGCTGGTGATAGCCGCGCTGGCGGCGCGGCTACCGCTGCGCGACGTCGTCGGCCGGCTGAGCTGACGCGGCTTCGGCGAGCTCCGCAATGTACTCGGGCCAGTCGAGGCTGTCGATCGGATTCGCCCGGGTGATCGCGTCGGCGTCGGCGGCGAATGTCCGCGCCGCGCCCGGACCCGAGCCGCGGGTTTCGAACCGCACGGTGACCACGCCGTGGCCCGCGCCCTGTACCCAGCCGTGTCCCAGATCGCGATGCGTGACGTCGTCACCTATCCGCCAACCGGCGGTGTCGGCCGTCGCTGCCGCGGCGTTGTCTCGCTCGGCGTGCGCGGAGTCGGCTTCTTCGTCGGCGCCCGACATCGTCAACTCCAAATCGGGAAACAGCGAGTCCTGCCGCACGTTGCTGAGGCCCGAAAAGCCCACGCCCAGTAGGCGAATCGGGCCGATCTGACGCGGGTCTAGCAGTAGCCGCCGGGCCAATGCGGCCAGTGCGGCGCCGTCGGTGGTCGCATAGGGCAGGGTGGCCGAGCGGGTCAGGGTGCTCATGTCCGATTTCTTCAGCTTCACCGTGACCGTTCGTGCGCCGCGGCCGTCGCGACAGAGTCGTTGGTGGGCGTGCTCGGCGATCGGCGCGATCGCGTCGCGCAACTCCTCGAACGTGGTCAGATCGGTGGCAAAGGTGGATTCGGCGCTGATCTGTTTGGCGACGGCGCGTTCCGCGACTGGGCGGTCGTCGATCCCGCGGGCCAGCCGGTGCAACGCGGGCCCGATCGTCGCGCCCAAGATGTTGGCCACCTCGGCCTCGCTGAGCGCCGCCAGCTGGCCGATCGTCTCGATGCCCAGCCGATGCAGCTTCTCCTCGGCAACCGGGCCGATCCCCCACAGCTTGCGCACCGCGAGACCACCCAGGAGCCGCTTCTCGTCGGCGCGCCGAATGACTTGAATGCCATCGGGTTTGGCCAGACCGGATGCGATCTTGGCGATCTGCTTGCCCGACCCGGCGCCCACCGAGGCGATCAGACCGGTCTCCTCGCGCACCCGTCGCCGCAATTGCGCGCAGAACTCTTCGACCTCGGTCTCGGTTGCGCCGGCAAGTTCGGGCGGCTCCCCGAACGCCTCGTCGAAAGAAAGCTGCTCGACGATGGGCACCACGGCGCGCACGGTGTCGAAAACCCGCCGGCTGGCGACGCCGTACACCGCGCCGCGTGGCGGCAGCACGACCGCCGTCACACCGATCAACCGGCGCGCCTGGTGCATAGGCATGGCCGACCGCGCCCCGAAAACGCGTGACTCGTAACTGGCACCCGCCACCACGCCGCGCCCGCCCAACCCGCCGACCAGCACCGGTCGACCTTGCAACGTCGGCCGGGTGAGTTGCTCGACGGACGCGAAGAACGCGTCCATGTCGAGGTGCAGCACCCAGCGGGAATCCACAATCACCGATGCTATTGCGCTAACGTCTGCAGACATGGCAATGAACCTGTGCCATCGCGTTTTCTGCAGCTCGCACCGCTACTTCAAGTCGGTTGAGGACACCCTGCTGCCGTGGGCGCTTGCCGACGTCGACCTCGGCGACAACGTGCTGGAGATCGGACCGGGCTACGGGGCCAACATCCGGGTGCTGATCGACCGGGCGCCGCACTACAGTGCGGTCGAGATCGACCAGGTGATGGCCGCGCGGCTACAGGACGCCTACGGTGACCGCGCCCGGATCATCCGCGGTGACGGGACCGACACCGGCTTGCCGGCCGGCGAATTCAGCTCGGCGGTCTGCTTCAACATGTTGCACCACATCCCGACGGCGGAATTGCAGGATCGCCTCTTCGCCGAGGTGTTCCGCGTGCTGCGCCCGGGCGGGGTGTTCGCCGGCAGCGACAGTGCCTCGTCGATTCCGTTCCGGATTCTGCATTTTCGCGATATCTGCAACCCGGTGTCACTCGAAAGCCTACCGAATCGCTTGCGCGCAAACGGGTTCAGCGATGTGTACGTCGGCGCTGGCCGGGGCAGCCTGCGCTGGCGAGCGGTCAAGAATTAGGACGGAGATGCTCGCTGTGTCGATTGAACCCTCGTCTTTCTCCGAGCGACAGCCGCACCGGCTTCGGCAGGTAGCGGAGTCTTTCGGAGTCGACGCCGAACGATACGACCGGGCGAGGCCCCGCTACCCCGACGCCCTGATACAACGCGTCATCGCCGCCAGTCCCGGCATCGAGATCCTGGACGTCGGCTGCGGTACCGGCATCGGTGCACGGCAGTACATGGCGGCCGGCTGCACGGTGCTCGGCGTCGACCCGGACGCGCGGATGGCCGAGGTCGCCAGGCAGACCGGCGTCGAGGTCGAGATCGGCAATTTCGAGACCTGGGATGCCAACGGACGTTCTTTCGACGCCGTCGTCGCCGGGCAAGCCTGGCACTGGGTCGACCCCGTGCAGGGTGCCGACAAGGCGGCACAGGTGCTGCGGCCGCACGGGCTGCTGGCGTTGTACTGGCACGTGTTCGATCCACCCACCGAAGTCGGCGACGCCTTCGACGACGTCTTGCATCGTGTGGCGCCCGACGCGCCGCTCTGGAATAAGCCAGCCGATAGCAGCAACCCCGGGAAACCGGCCTTCGACCTCCAACAGGGAAATCTCACCCGGGCTGCCGACGGTGTCCGAACAGCCGGTGGCTTCGGCGAACCCGAACAGTGGCGATTCGAGTGGCAGCGGCATTACACCCGCGACGAATGGCTGGACCATCTGCCCACCACCGGTCAGCTCACCCAGCTCGGACCGGACCGGCTCGCAACAGTATTGGAAGCGGTGGGTACCGCCATCGATTCCATCGGGGGCGGCTTCACGATGCAGTACGTCACCCTGGCGGCCGCAGCGACCCGAAGCGGCGACGCTTGAGCCAGCCGCACCCACCGCGCGGCGCGCCGGTGCGGATTGCGCTTATCGGTCTGGGCAACATGGGGACCGCGCACCTGGACATCTTCACCGGCCTGCAAGCGCAGGCGCAGATCGGCGCTGTTGCCGACAGCTACGTTCCGTTTGCCGAACGCGCCGCCGCTCAGGTGCCGACCGCCGCCGTTTTCCACGACCCCCTGGACTGCGTACGCAACGCCGATGTCCACGCGGTCGTGGTGGCGACCGTAGATCACACCCATCACGAGATCGTTGCGGCGTGTATCGCGCGAGGTTTGCCGGTGCTATGCGAGAAGCCGCTGACTACGTCAGCTGAGCGGTCGTTGCAGTTGGTTCGCGCCGAACAGGCAATTGGTCGACGACTCGTGCAAGTCGGCTATATGCGCCGCTTCGACGCCGACTATCAAGAGATCTACCGCACGCTGCACTGTGGCCGTGTCGGAGAACCCGTCCTGATCAGCCAACGCCACCGTAATCCGTTGGCAGTTATCACATTTGACGACCATAAGCTCATCTCCAGCTCCGCCTCCCATGACATCGACCTGTTCCGCTGGCTCAGCGGTGAGGAGGTAGACGAGGTTTGCGCGGTAGCCAAGACCAGCCAGGATGGATCCACCGTCACGGTCGTGCTCACGCTGACCTCGCAGTCAGGTGTCCTCGGCGTGATGGAGCTTTGCCGTGGACCGGAGATGACCTATGACATCGGCTGCGAGATCATTGGCAGCCGCGGTTCACTCATGCTCACCGCACTGGCCCAGACCGACGATTGGACGGAACGCTTCCACGGCGCCTACCGCGCCCAGAACGCCGCGTGGCTAGAAGCAGTGGCCACCGACTCGAGCACTGGACCATCGGCCTACGACGGCTACGCCAACAACGCTGTCATCGACGCAGCGCTGGCAGCACTGGCCAGCGGCCGTGCGCAGCGGGTCCGGCAGGAGACCGAAAACACAGTCGGCGTCACGCCTTAGCCAGCGAAACCCGAACGCCGTCACCGATTTCAGCGGCGCCCGGCCCCGGCTCGCCGAATTCAAAACTGGTGGCCAGGATTTCCCCGGCGATCAGATCGCGGTGGGTGTTCGCCCACTCCGCCCGCTGCGCCGGCACCGACATCACCACGCGGATCCGGTCGGAGACATCGAGCCCTGCCGACTTGCGCAGCTCCTGCAATTCGCGAATACGGTCCTTGGCCCAGCCTTCGGCCTCGAGCTCCGGGGTGACGGTGGCGTCGAGCACCACCAGTCCGGCCCCGCCCGGCAACGGCGCGGTGTACTCGGGGTCGGCGGCAACCAGTCGCGAGCTGTATTCGTCAGGTTGCAGCACCGCGGGGCCGGCGGTCAGTGTGCCGTCGTCGTTGACCACACCCTCACCCGCTTTGACCGCCTTGATCGCGGACTGCACATTCTTGCCCAATCGGGGGCCGGCAACCCGGGCGTTGACCGTCAGCTCGAAGCGGCCGTAGTGAGCAATGTCCTCGGTCAGCTCGATCGCCTTGACGTTGAGCTCGTCGGCAATCAGATCGGTGAACGGCGCCAATCGCTGCGGATTCTCCACCGCCACAGTCAGCTTCGGCAGCGGCAGCCGTACCCGCAGCTTCTTCGCCTTGCGCAGTGACGACGCCACTGAGCACACCTCGCGCACCTGATCCATCGCGGCGACCAGGTCGGTGTCCGTGGGCAGCAAATCGGCGGCCGGCCAGTCGGACAAGTGCACCGAGCGCTCGCCGGTAATGCCGCGCCAGATGATCTCGGTGGTCGTCGGCAGCAGTGGCGCGGCAAGCCTCGCGGTCACTTCGAGCGCGGTGTGCAAGGTGTCGATCGCGTTAGGGTCCTCCTCCCAGAACCGCGAACGTGACCGTCGCACATACCAGTTCGTCAGCGCCTCGGTGAACTGGCGCAACTGCTCGCATGCCCCCGAGATGTCACAACCATCCATCGCAGCGGTCAGGTCGTCACGCAGCACCGCCAGCTTGGCCAGGATGTAACGGTCCAGCACGTGCGGCGAATCAGCGCGCCAGGTACCGACTTTCGGCGCGTAGAGGGCCAGGAAGCTGTAAGCATTCCAGAACGGCAGCAACACCTGGCGCACGCCGTCGCGGATGCCCTGTTCGGTCACGATCAGGTTGCCGCCGCGCAGGATCGGCGAGGCCATCAGGAACCAGCGCATGGCATCGGAGCCGTCGCGGTCGAACACCTCGCTGACGTCGGGATAGTTGCGCAGCGACTTGCTCATCTTCTGGCCGTCGCTGCCCAGCACGATCCCGTGCGCCACACAGGTTTTGAACGCCGGGCGATCGAACAAAGCGGTGGCCAGCACGTGCAGGGTGTAAAACCAGCCGCGGGTCTGCCCGATGTACTCGACGATGAAGTCGCCCGGATAGTGCGTGTCGAACCAGTCGCGGCTCTCAAACGGATAGTGCACCTGCGCGTAGGGCATCGAGCCGGAATCGAACCACACGTCGAAGACGTCCGGGATGCGCCGCATGGTCGACTGTCCGGTCGGGTCGTCGGGGTTGGCCCGGGTGAGCTCGTCGATGTAGGGCCGGTGCAGATTGTTGGGCCGAACGCCGAAGTCGCGCTCGAGCTCGTCGAGGCTGCCGTAGACGTCGATCCGCGGATAGGTCGGGTCGTCGGAGACCCACACCGGAATAGGGGTGCCCCAATAGCGATTTCGTGAGATCGACCAATCGCGCGCGCCCTGCAGCCACTTGCCGAACTGGCCGTCTTTGACGTGTTCGGGGTACCAGGTGATCTGCTGGTTGAGTTCGACCATGCGGTCACGGAAGTCGGTGACTTTGATGAACCACGACGAAACCGCCCGGTAGATCAGCGGATTGCGGCACCGCCAGCAATGTGGATAAGGGTGGTCGTAGGTTTCCTGGCGGATCAGCACCGCGCCGTTCGCGGCGGCCGGGCCGGTGTGGTTTTTCAGGTCGCGGATGATCTGCGGGTTGGCATCAAAGACGTGCTGCCCTTGGTAATCGGGAACGGTGGCGTCGAATCGGCCTTTGGCGTCGACGGGCGTCACCGGCACGATGCCGGCTTTGTCGGCGGTCTCTTTGTCGTCCTCACCGTAGGCCGGCGCCAGGTGCACGATCCCGGTACCGTCGTCGGTCGTCACGAAGTCGGCTTCGAGTACCTGAAAAGCATTGGGCGAGTCCACGAAATACGGGAACGGTGGCTGATACCGCAAGCCGACCAGCTCGCTGCCGCGATAGCTGCTTAACACGTCCGGCTCTTCGCCGAGTTCTCGCGCGTAGGCGGCCAATCGGGCCTCGGCCAGCACGACGCGGCGCTCGCCAGTGCGCACCTGCACGTAGGTGACATCGGGGTTGACGGCCACGGCCTGGTTCGACGGCAGCGTCCAGGGCGTCGTCGTCCACACCAGCAGGTGCGCGCCCGCCAAATCGCCTTCGGCAACTGCGAATCCGACCGTGAGGGCCGGATCCTGCCGACTCTGGTAAACGTCGTCGTCCATCCGCAGCTCGTGGTTGGACAGCGGGGTCTCGTCACGCCAGCAGTACGGCAGCACGCGGTAGCCCTCATAGGCCAACCCCTTCTCCCACAGCTGCTTGAACGCCCAGATCACCGATTCCATGTAAGGCAGATCGAGCGTCTTGTAATCGTTGTCGAAGTCGACCCAGCGCGCCTGGCGGGTCACATAGGCCCGCCATTCGTCGGTGTAGCGCAACACCGACTCGCGGCAGGCGTCGTTGAAGGCAGCGATACCCATCGCGTCGATCTGGGATTTGTCGGTGATGCCCAGTTGGCGCTCGACCTCCAATTCGGCCGGCAGGCCGTGGGTGTCCCAGCCGAAGCGGCGCTCCACCTTGTAGCCGCGCATGGTGCGATAGCGCGGAACGATGTCCTTGACGTACCCGGTGAGCAGATGCCCGTAATGCGGCAGACCGTTGGCGAACGGTGGCCCGTCGTAGAACACGTATTCTTCGGCGTCGGCGCGACGGGTGATGCTGGCCCGGAAGGTGTCGTCGGCTGCCCAGTAATCGAGGACCTCGAGCTCCAACGCCGGCAAGTCGGGTGAACCGCCGGCCGGCTTCGGATAGGTGTTCTCGGTCACTGCGCGTCGTCTCCCTGTGCCGCTCTCAGGCACGGGGACGACGTCGCGCTGGTGCGCAAGCGCCGCGGTACCACCCCGCTTGCCACGTTGTGGGCGTGGCCGCTCGTTATCGGCTGTGACGGGCCTACCCGTTCGGGTCTACTAAGCCTGTTGAGTGCGGGTGCCGGCTGTTCTTCCGAAGACTCCCCGGTGATGGCCGGATCGACGCCGTGCAGGCAATTCTACGGCTGGCCGCAAGCTGGACGATCACGGCCCGCCGACTCAGGAGAAGAAGCGCTGAGCCCTCAGCCCTTGAAGTAGACGAGCTGGTATGTCGTCACCAGCAGCGCACCGTCACGACTCCACAGCTGCGCGTTCTGATCGAAGAATCCGCGGTCGAAGCGGTTGGCGTGCGCGGTGCCCAAAACGAAGTCACCGCCCAGGCCGTCGAGATGCCAGCTGTCGGTGTGGAAATACGTCGTCATGGAAATCGTGCCGGACGGCACCACCCCGCGGCGGAGAAAGATTCGCGGAAAGAAGATGTCGGACAACGCGGTAAGTGCCGAAAAGTCAATAGGGCGCTGCGCGCGATCGCGCACCCAGAGTGTGGTTGTCGACGACGGGCCGGTTTCCACGTTGCCACCGGAGAACGAGCCTTCGGCAAAACGCATGTCGTACATCTGAACCCAGGTCGGCAGGTTCTCGGGATCGGTACGTGGGATCTCGTCCGGCGGCCGTGCATCCGGCGCCACCGTCTGGGTGTCTGACCAGGTGTCGCGGCGGATCCCGAAGACCGCCGTGGCCGTCGTCTTGACCGCCCCATCCTGACTGAGTTCTGCGATCCAATGTTGGTTGGTGCGGTTGGTGCGCGTGGCTCGACGCGAAATCTCGAACTCGCCGTCGGCAATGGGCGCAGCGAAATTCACCGTCAGCGCCACCGGTTCGCCGAGACGGTCGGGATGCGACTCGATGGCGCGCAGCAGGATCGCAGCAGTGATTCCGCCGAAGGGCCCGACCATGTTCGCCCACTCAGGCCGAGTCCTGCCCCGGACAACATCGGCGTCGACGACCTCGAGAGCAATTGCATTGTCGAAGGCGTGCATTTCGGTCATCGATACGACATCTCCTGAGTTCGACTCTGCCGCAGCAAGGTTCGCGATCAGTGGCGGCGAGAAGCTGTTTTCGGACGTTAGCGTACATCTGGCTCAACAAGCATCAAGACAGCAGGGCTGAGCCTTGCGACGTCGACGTCGAACTCAGGCCAGCGCGGCCTTGGCGTCGGCCAGGTTGTCCGCGCCGAGCACCAGTCGCGTGTTGGTGGCCAGGTAAGCGGTTTCCACGTTGATCTTCGCGGCGCCGAGTTTGTGGACCACTTCGCCGAGGGCGCCGGGGCGGTCGTTGATGTCGAGCACGATGACCTCTTGCTCCTCGACGATCTTGAGTCCGGCGCCCTCCAGCGCCTCGAACGCGGATGTGGCGTCCTGCACGAGAATGTGCACTTCTGCCTGCCCTCCCCCGCTGGAGAGGGCGCACAGACCGGCGATATTCACACCGGCTCTGCCCAACACGTCGCCGATGAGGGCCAATTCGCCGGGTTCGTCGTCGAGATACAGCGTCAGATCGGTAGCCATGACGCCCTCCCTTCGAACCAGGTCTGGCCGGATCGTATGTCAACTCGGCACAGCTTTTCTAGACTGCGGCTGTGGCATTCGACCCTGCGTTTGCTCGCGACGTGGTGCTGCCACTGGCGCAAGCGGCCTACGCCGTGATGGATGGCAACCCGGCGACTCTGCCGGCCGGATACAGCCAGACCAGCCTCATCCAGGCCGACGCCGTGGTGCTCACCGCGATGACAGACCCACATCCCGTGGTCACCGCGATGACCAAGAACACCAACATCTTCGGGCTGATGGGCCACAACTCGGCCAGTCGCACCGCATTTGTGTCGTTTCGCGGCACGTCCGATGTCGCAGAGTGGGTGGCCGACATTGACGCCGCACCGGTCGACTACTTCCCGATCAGCGGATTCGGGCAGGTGCACGCCGGTTTTCAAGACGTCTACCAACTCGTCCGTGACAACATCGCCGCGAATCTGGCCACCGCGGCGGCCGGCTGCGATCAGATCCTGGTCACCGGCCACAGCCTCGGCGCGGCGCTCGCCGTTCTGGCGGCACCCGACATCGCCGCGAAGATGCCACCCAACACGATCGAGCCGCGACTCATCACATTCGCCGGGCCGCGAGTCGGAGTGAGCGACTTCGCCGAGAAGTTCAATGCGGTTATCGAAAGCTGTTATCGCGTAGTGAATTTTCTCGACATCGTGCCCTTGCTGCCGCCCGCGCCGTACGTCCACGTAGGCGCGCAAATCAGCGTCGACAGTGGCGGGCCGGTCCAGGTCGGCTGGCGACACAGCCTTCCCGCCTATCAACAGGGCCTGTCGGCTTTCATTACGGCTCAGCAGTAGCGAAGCACTCCCGGCACCGAGGCGTCAGGAACGCCTGGGTACCGGGAGCGACACAACTTCAGATCAGCGCGCTGCAGCGCTCTTCAGGCGCCAACCTCAAGGACACCCGCGCGCCACAGCGCGGCGTAGAGCTGGCGCAGCGGAACGCAAAGCAACCGAGCGGCGCCCGCGACCAACGGGTCATCGCCCACCAGCTGGGGATCATGCCGCTTGGAGGTCTTCGGCTTCGGCGCAGCCGTCGGCACCGGGTCGGGTACCACCCTGAGCCGGGATGCGGACGTCGCCGCTACTACTTCGTCGTACAGAACAGCGGTCATGATCGCCTCCTACGCAGAAAGTCAAACGGGCACAACGGGATTTGATGTCCGTCCGAAACGGCGTCGAGCAGATCTGTTACAGACCGCTCTTCGGGAGAGGCGACGTGCTGGTCAGGCCGAGAAAAGCTCAGCTGAAAGAGACTCGCCGCAGGCCGGTTCGGGACGAAACGGAGCCCGGATCTCGATCCGGACTAGAACTGGAACTCATGCGTCCCTCACCTCCTCGCGGTCGCGCCACGTGCGGCTATGCCACACAATTCACACGCAAGCAGGAGCACAGGAAAACCCGAAAACTCGGGAAACCGCACCCCACTCGTCACAGCTTTGGCACTACACGGCGTGTCCGGAGATTCCGGAAGCCACTTGGGCTCAACCCTTAAGCCGGGAGGAGCTGTCCTGACCCTGGGCGTCTCTCGACGTTCGGGGTCAGTGGCCTATATCCATGAAGACGCCTCACCTAACGAGGTGCTTACCCCGTCGATAATGCCCGAACATTCCGCCCGGGTCAATTCGCCACGCCGATTACGCTGACCAGCCGTTATGCTTCCGTAACCCGGTCGGAGGTACGCCCCGGCCGCAGCCCCTTCATCACCAGCGCGACGATGAAGTCCGCGGCCTCGGCCGCCGTGATGCCGTCGTCGGTGGTCAGCCGACGGTGCGCAATCTGACCGATCAGGACGGTCAGGGTGTATGCCACCAACCGAGGGGGCGCAGCCACCACATCACCCCGTTTCTGCGCAGCGATGACGAGGTTTTCGATGTCGTCGATGAAGCGCTCGTAGACGCCGGAGAGTCGCTTGTTGAATCGGTTGTTTTGCGTGTAGGCGTCGCGGAACAGCAGCTTGGTGGTGGCCCGGTCGCTGTCGAAGAACTCGAACGTCGCCCGCAGCGTGGCGCGAAACGGCACCTCCGCGTAACCGAAGCTTGCGCCGCTCGCGGCCAGGGCAACCGCGACTTGAGTGCGCAGGGCGTGCTCCTGTGCGGCGATCAGCGCCTGGAACAAGACGTCCTTCGAGTCGAAATACTGGTAGACAACATCGAACGGCAGATTTGCTTCTTTGGCGACATCGGCGATCGTGGTGGCATCAAACCCGTTGCACGCGAACACTTTTTTGGCCGCCGCCATGATCTCGTCACGCCGTGCCTCGCTGACCGGAGGCCGGGCCGGCATGTTTCCGTTACCTGTCACGGCTCGACCGTCGATCGCATGCGCGGCCGCAGCCCGTTGCCGATGAACTCGACGACGAAATCGGCAACGTCGGCCGCGGTGACGCCGTCGTCGGTGATCAGCCGCCGGTGCGCAAGCTGACCGATCAGCGCCGCCACGGTATAGGCCACCATCCGCGGCGGGGCGCTGATCACCTTGCCGCGCTGCTGGGCAACGGCCATGTATTGGTCGATGTCGTCGATGAACCTCTCGTAGATGTTGTTGAGGTGCGTCTCGAACCGTTCACCAAGGGCGTAGGCGTCGCGCAGCAACAGCTTGGCGGTCGCCTTGTCCTTCTCGAAGAATTCGAAGGTCGCCTGCACGGCGGCCCGCAGCGGCGCCCAGCTTGTATCGGAGCGTTGTCCGGTGGCGGCTAGCGCCACGGCCACGTGGGTGCGTAGCGCATATCCCTCGGCGGACATCAGTGCTTGGAACAGGTCGTCCTTCGAATCGAAATACTGGTAGATCGAGCCGTAGGCCAAATTCGCCTCTTTGGCGACGTCGGCGATTGTCGTTGAGTGAAAACCATTGCTCGCAAACACTTTTTTGGCCGCAGCCATGATCTCGTCGCGTCGCCGCAGCTTGTCGTCGTCACTGACCGCCGGCCGCCGCCGCGTCCGAGTCTGATCGCTCACCGGTCCACCAACTCATCGAGTCGCCCGACGGCGTCGATGAACTCGGAGACCATGTCCAGCACCACTGACGCGGTCGGCGTCACCTTGTTCAGCGAACCCACGACTTGACCGACGAAGTAGGTGGCCAGCTCGCGGGCTTTTGCGTCGGGCTGGGCGGCGGCTCGGTTGATACGCACCTGCGAATCGCCGATCAATGCGGTCTGCAAGGGCATGCCTAGCGGATCGGGGCTGTCGGCCCGCTCCCACTCATCGGTCCAAGCGGTGCGCAGCATGCGCGCGGGCTTGCCGGTCAGCGAACGCGATCGCACGGTGTCCGACGAGCTGGCGGCCAGGAATTTGTCCTTGACGACGGGCACCGTTTCGGCCTCCTCGGTCGTCAGCCAGACCGAGCCGCACCACACGCCCTCGGCACCCAGCGCCAGCGCCGCGGCGATCTGGCGGCCGCGGGCGATGCCACCCGCGGCCAGTACCGGCACCGGGGCCACCGCGTCGACCACCTCGGGGACCAGCACCATCGTCGAAACCTGGCCGGTGTGCCCGCCGGCTTCGGTGCCCTGGGCGACGATCAGGTCGACACCGGCTGCGGCGTGCCGGCGCGCGTGTTCGGTCGTTCCAGCCAGCGAGGCGACCAACACATCCCGGTCGTGAGCGCGGGTGACCAGGTCCGGCGGCGGGGGCCCCAGCGCGCTGGCGATCAGCCGGATGCGGTGCGCGAATGCAACATCGAGCAGTGGCTGGTAACCCTTGGGCGAGATGTTCAAGTCACCGCGCGGCCGCAGCTCCTCGTCGGTGGGCGCCGAAACCCCGTAGCGGACCAGCAAGTCATCGACGAACGCGCGGTGCTCTTCGGGTAGCAGCTCGCGGGCCCGCGCAGCGTCGATCCCACCCTGCTCAGCACCGACATATTTGGGCGGCAAGAGCAGGTCGACGCCGTACGGCTTGCCGCCGGTCTGCTCCTCAATCCAGCTCAGCTCGGTCTCCAGCCGCTCCGGGCTATGCGCGACCGCTCCCAGCACGCCGAAGCCGCCCGCGTTGGACACCGCAGCCACCACGTCGCGGCAATGGCTGAACGCGCAGATCGGGAACTCCACGCCGAGCAAGTCGGCCACCCGTGTTCGCATTGTCGGAACCTATGGATTAATGATTGACGTGTCAATCGGAAGCGCCCGGCGAGACGACGCGCTCCTCGCGCGGCTATCCGACCGGCGGTTTGCCATCCGGCGGCCAGCTCTCCAAATCGTCCTCCAACGGAACCTGCAAGCTCTGCAGAATCGACGCGATCATGCGCCACCCGCTGATCGCGGTCACGAGTTCGACGAGCGTTGCGTGGTCGACGCCGAGCTCGTGCTCACACGCCGACCAGCTTTCCGCGCTCACCGCGCCGTCGCGCACCACATCATCGGTTGCGGCGAGCACCGCCCGCTCCACTGGGCCGAAGCCGGTGTGAGACTGCCACTCCCGAACGCCGAGCAAATCATCGCCGCTCACCCCGAGCCCCTGTGCGACCCGCCAATGCTGTGTCCATTCGTATTCGCAGGCGGTGAGCCAACCAATACGCATGATTGCCAGCTCGCGTAGCCGCGAATCCAGCTTTCCGTGCCAGAGCATGCTCGCGAGAAGGTCGTTGAGGCGGCCGGCCAGCGCGGGGTGGTTCAACAACACCTGAAAGATCGCCAGCTCGGCCATGTAGTCGGGCACACCCGCTTCGTCGGCGGCGGCTTTGGCCTCGTCCAGCGGGAGACGAGGAACGCGGGCTTCTCTAGGCGTCACGCTTGTTCAGCAAACCCGTTAGCCGGCAACGGCTCCCGGCTCGGCGAACGGCGAACCGAAATCGGCCACCCGCTCGTACCCGTCTCTGCGCGCCTGCGTCGCGCCCATTCGGCACAGCGCGCCCGTCGCGACGAATCCGGCGTGATCGACGACGACGAACGGGGTCAGCAACCGGTTGTGCACAAACCCGAACGCCAGGCCACTACCCGGGTCTGCCCACCCGAGCGAGCCGCCCAGACCGACGTGGCCGAACCCGGGTATCACGTCCAACGGCAGTCGGTGATAGCCGAGGTGGAATGACAGCGGTATTGCCAGGTTTCCGTCCAGCCGCAGGCTTCGCCGCCCGGTGAGGCCCGCGGTCACCGCCGGGGACAGGAACTGGGTGCCGTCGATTCGGCCCCCGTTGGCGATGGCGCCGTACATCCGGGCCAGCCCGCGTGCTGTCGCCACACCGTTGGCCGCCGGGATCTCCGCATCCAACAACGGAATATCGCCCTGGGCAACAGCTTTCATGCCCGGGAAGTACATCGAGCCAAATCCGGCGGACAGCGGTAGTCCGGCGATCATCGGCGCCACCGCGTTGAACACGGGATTCTGGAAAGCGCTCTGCGGCATGATGATCTGGGCCAGCCGCGTTGGCGCTTCGGCGGGCGGTCGGCCCAGATGGAGACCGTCGGTGCCCAGCGGGTCCGCCAGCTCGGTGCGGATCAAGTCCCGCATGCCCGTACCGGTGACGGCCCGCGCCAGCCCCGACAGCAGCCAGCCATAGGTCAGCGCGTGATACGCCGACCGGCCGAACGAGTAGCCCGGTCGCGCCGCCGCTAGGCGCTGTTCCATCAGCTCGTGATTCAGCAGGTCTTGCTTGCTCGCGCCGTGCAGGGCCGACAGACCCGCCTGGTGCCGCATGAGCTGCCGGACCGTGATGTCCGCTTTCCCGTTGGCGCCGAACTCCTGCCAGTAGTGGGCGACCGGCACGTCGTACTCGATCAGGCCGCGGTCGACGAGCCGATGAATGACGGTCGACGCCAGGCCTTTCGTGGCCGAGAACACCATGGCGGCGGTATCTGCCGTCCACGGCACCCGCCCGCGCCGATCCGCCCAGCCGGTCCATACGTCGACGACGGGTTCGCCGTCGAGATAGACCGCTAGCGCCCCGCCGCCGAATCGGCGGCTCGGGAACATGCTGGCGAAGCTGCGCACCGCGCAGGCAAAGTGTGGATCGGCTGCGCCGTGAACTCCGCGCGGCAGCACTGACCGGCGATTGCCCGCTACTTCGAGGGTCATGCCGTCGAATCTACCGTTCGACTCTATGAACGAAGTGCAATTTAGCTATCCGTTACCGAAGCGAGCTCTAGTATTTGCTGTGCAGCCAGCGCCGGGGTCAATTCCCCAGTAAGCACCCGCCGCTCGACATCAGCGCGGGCTTTGCGCACCGCGGGGTTAGACAGCACCCGGTCCAGCACGGTGTCGCGGACCATCTGCCAGGTCCAGTCGACCTGTTGGGCGCGGCGCCGCGCCTCGAAGTCCCCGGCCTCGGTGAGCACATCGCGATGCCGCTCGACGGTGTCCCACAACTCTTCCAGCCCAGTGCCTTCCAAGGCGCTCATAGTGAGAACCGGTGGACGCCAGAGGGTTTCGCGGGGATAGATCAACCGGATCGCGCCGGAAAGTTCGCGCGCGGCTTTACGGGCTTCCGTCAGGTGATCGCCGTCGGCCTTGTTGACCACGACGATGTCGGCGAGCTCCAACACGCCCTTCTTGATGCCCTGCAGCTGATCGCCGGTGCGTGCAAGGGTCAGAAAGACGAAGGTGTCGACCATGTTGGATACCGCGACCTCGGACTGGCCGACACCCACGGTCTCCACCAGAATCACGTCGAACCCGGCGGCCTCAAGCAGCACAATGGTTTCCCGGGTGGCCTTGGCCACACCGCCGAGCGTGCCCGACGTCGGTGACGGTCGGATGTAGGCGTCCGGATGCGTTGCCAGCTGCGGCATTCGGGTCTTGTCTCCGAGAATCGATCCTCCGGTTCGGGTCGACGACGGGTCGACGGCAAGGACAGCCACCCGGTGGCCGCGGTCGATCAGGTGCATCCCGAGCGCCTCGATGGTGGTCGACTTGCCGACCCCAGGCACCCCGGTGATACCGACGTGAAGGGCGTCGCCGGCTGCCGGCATCAGCTCCAGCAGCAACTGCTGTGCGCGGTCACGGTGATCGGCGCGGGTCGACTCGACCAGCGTGATCGCCCGCGGCAGCGCCGACCGGTCGCCGCCGCGCACCGCGGCGGCGAGTTCGTCTATGCCGTCGCCGTTGTCAGTTGCCATGTGGCTAAAGGGTGTGTCCGAGTCGCTCGGCCAGCTTGTTCAACAGGTCGATCGCAGCGTCGGCGATCACCGTGCCCGGCGGGAAGATCGCCGTGGCGCCCGCCGCGTAGAGCTCGTCGAAGTCACCGGGCGGGATCACCCCGCCGACCACCACCATGATGTCCGAGCGACCCACTTCGGCCAGCGCATCGCGGAGCGCCGGCACTAACGTGAGGTGACCGGCCGCCAGTGAGGACACCCCGACGACGTGTACATCATTGTCCGCGGCCTGACGGGCCACCTCGTCCGGTGTGGAGAACAGCGCACCGACGTCGACGTCGAACCCGATGTCGGCGAACGCCGTTGCGATCACCTTCTGGCCACGGTCGTGGCCGTCCTGCCCCATCTTGGCCACCAGGATTCGCGGCCGCCGACCTTCGGCCTCGGCGAACTTCTCGACGAGTTCGGTGGCGGATGCCATGTTTTCGGCCTTTCCAGCTTCGTCCCGGTAGACCCCGGCGATGGTACGGATCTCGGCTTGGTGACGCCCATACACCTTCTCGAGCGCGTTGGAGATTTCACCGACCGTGGCCTTGTGGCGGGCCGCGTCGACGGCCAGCGCCAAGAGATTGTTGCCGAGTCCATCCTCGCCGGCCCGACCGTGAGCCGCTGCGGCACGCGACAACTCGGCCAGCGCGGCGTCAACTGCCGACTGGTCCCGATTTGCCCGGAGCTCTTCGAGTTTGGCCAGCTGCTCGGCACGCACCCGGCTGTTCTCGACCTTGAGGACCTCGACCTCCTGGTCCTCCTCCACCTGGTATTTGTTGATCCCGATCACCGGCTGGGTTCCGGAGTCGATGCGCGCCTGAGTCCGCGCGGCCGCTTCTTCGATGCGCAGCTTGGGAATACCGTCGTTGATGGCCTGAGCCATGCCGCCGGCCTCGGCGACCTCGGCGATATGCGCGCGCGCCCGTTGCGCAAGTTGATAAGTCAGCCATTCCACGTAGTACGAGCCCGCCCAGGGGTCGATCGGCCTAGTGGTGCCGGACTCTTGCTGCAGGAGAAGCTGCGTGTTGCGGGCGATGCGGGCCGAGAAGTCGGTGGGCAGCGCCAGCGCCTCGTCAAGTGCGTTGGTGTGCAACGACTGGGTGTGACCCTGGGTCGCGGCCATCGCCTCTATGCAGGTGCGCGCAACATTGTTGAACGCGTCTTGAGCGGTCAGCGACCAGCCGGAAGTCTGCGAATGTGTACGCAGCGACAATGATTTGGCGCTCTTGGGGTTGAACTGCGCGACCAGCTCGCTCCACAGCAGCCGGCCGGCCCGCAGCTTGGCCACCTCCATGAAGAAGTTCATGCCGATGCCCCAGAAGAAGGACAGCCGGGGCGCAAACTTGTCGATGTCGAGCTCGGCGTCCAGGCCCGCCTTGATGTAGTCGACACCGTCGGCGAGGGTGTAGGCGAGCTCCAAATCTGCTGTGGCACCGGCTTCTTGGATGTGATAGCCAGAGATGGAGATGGAGTTGAATTTCGGCATCTTGGCACTGGTGTAGGCGAAGATGTCGGAGATGATGCGCATCGAGGGCTTCGGCGGATAGATGTAGGTGTTGCGCACCATGAACTCTTTGAGGATATCGTTCTGGATGGTTCCGGCCAGTTTCTCCGGCGGTACCCCCTGCTCCTCGGCGGCCACCACGTACAGCGCCAAGATCGGCAGCACGGCGCCGTTCATCGTCATCGACACCGACACCGTCGACAGGTCGATGCCGTCGAACAGCTGGCGCATGTCGAGAATGGAATCGATTGCCACACCTGCCATTCCAACGTCGCCCTGCACACGAGGATGGTCTGAGTCGTACCCGCGGTGGGTAGCCAGGTCAAAGGCCACCGAGAGACCCTTTTGTCCGGCCGCGAGGTTGCGCCGGTAGAACGCATTCGACTCCGCGGCCGTGGAGAACCCCGCGTATTGGCGAATCGTCCAGGGCTGGTTGACATACATCGTCGGATAGGGGCCGCGGACAAAAGGCGGCTCGCCGGGGAAGGTGTTCAGCGGGTATCCGCCGGACTCGACGGTGGCGCGGTCAGCGGCGATGTACACCGGTTTGACGTCGATGTCTTCCGGGGTGTGCCACACCAGTTGGTCGGGTGTGTACCAGTGCGCGGCCGCGGCTGCCGCCACATGCTTTTCCACCGCGTCGTCGGTCGACTGCGCGACGCTGCGCTCGCTGTGCAGCGGGATATCGGAGAAGTTGCCTACAACAGGCGTGGTGGTCGTCATCGCTATCAAGCCCCCAACCGGTCGAGCAGATTCGAAAGAGTCTCCACCGCATTGATTTTCGCAGTCAGAAACTCGTCGGGTTGGTGCTCCGACTCGGTCACCGCCTTCGGCGGCCCGGCCAGACAGACATGGGACACGCCGGCGCTGTGAGCCGCTTCGACGACCGCGGACACCTCCGTGCCGTAACGAGCGTCGGTGCCGCACACGACCGCGACGACCGGTGACCCCACATCGGCCACCGCCTTGGCGACACCGTCGGCATCAACGGTTCCCGGGTTGACCGCCTCGATGCCGCCGGAGGCCAGCAGATTCGACGCGAACGTCGTGCGAATGTTGTGTTCGGCCAGCGGACCCAGCGGCAGAAGCAGGGCCTGCGGACGCGACCCGGTGCGGGCCAGGTAGGCGTCGGACCGGTCCCGCAGCGCTTCGAACTGTGCGGCGTAGCGGATCAACTTGCCTGCCGCGAGCGGCGAGTACGACGAATCACTCTGCGGCAGAGCCGGTTCGGCAAGATTTGGGTATTCGTTGACGCCGGTGATCGCCGTCTTGCGGTGGGCGATGTCGTTGGCGCGCCGGGCGGCGATCTCAGCGATCTGGCCTGCGATGAAGTCGTGCGCGTCGACGAATCCGCCGTGCTGCTCGACGGCCTGAAAGGTCTGCCAGGCCTCGTTTGCCAGTTGGTTGGTGAGGTCCTCGACGAACCATGAGCCACCGGCCGGGTCCAGGATCCGGCCGACGTGTGACTCCTCGAGCAGCAGCAGCTGAATGTTGCGAGCCATCCGGCGCGCGAAACTGGCAGCCATGCCTGGGAACCCGCCCTCGATGGCGACGTCGAAGGGGAACACGAGCACGGTGTCCGCACCCCCGACACCGGCACCGAACGCGGCCAGCGTGGTCCGCAGCATGTTCACCCAGGGGTCGCGCTGAGTCATCATCGGCAGCGACGTTTCGGCGTGCACGACGGCCGCGCCGCTGTCCGGCTCACCGACGACCTCGGCGACTCGTGCCCACAGCCGGCGCAGTGCCCTGATCTTGGCGATCGTTAGGAACTGGTCGTCGTCGGCGGCCAGCCGGAAACTGATCTGCCGCAGCGCTTTGGCCACCGGCAGGCCGGACTCCGTGAGGACCCGCAGATAGGCCACCGCGGTGGCGATGCTGCCGGCCAGTTCCCACGTCGCGTTGGCGCCCAGGTTGTGGAACGCGGGGCCGTCGACGGTGATCGCGCGCACACCGCTGTCGCCGGACACCCGGGTGGCCATACTGACGACGTCCGGCAGCGTTGCGGCCGGACGATCGCTGAGCGACGCGGTGAGCGGGTCGGCCCCCAGGTCGATGGACAGGATTGCGCGCTGATCGGGCTCGACGCGGCTCACCACTTCGAGCAGGACGTCGCTGGCGGCTTGGTAATCCGCGCCGGCATCCAGAATCACCGGCGCCATGCTCAGGTACACGCCCTCGAACACTTTTTCCAATTGTGCGGGCAATACACCGGACTCCCCGACCCGGACCAGCAGTGCGCTGACGCCCTCGGCGAGCCCGGCCAGCACCGCGGAGTTGACCTCCTCCGCCGCTACCCCGGCCACCCGGTTAGCCGGAATGGCCTCGGCAACCTTCCAGCCGGACTTGACGTCCCGCAACGCGTCGGCGCCGCGCAGGAAGGGCCACTGGCCCGGCAGCGGAGGCTCGGGCAGCTCGTCGAGTGCGGTGTAAAGCGCCCGGATAGCGACGGCCTCGTAGGTCGGTGTTTCCAGCATCTGCTCGGGCTCGGGCCCGAGTTCGTCCGCATCGCGCCGCGTGCTCTTGGCCAGCACCCCAGCCACCGCCGCGCGCCATCTGGCGCGTCCCTGCTCGAGATCGGCAGGTTCAGCGGACACATCGACTGACACCGGCGGCTCCTTGTCGCAGCACGTGACAGCCCGACACTGGTCTGTCACCCGACAACCAGGCTAAATGATGCTCGACGGCGTCACCGCACACCCCGCGGCGCCGGGCCTGACGAGCCACGTCGGCCAGCCCAAGTAAGGAGTAGCTTACTAAGGTAGACCGGCTACCGTTAGGGCGATCATGCGTACTCGACCGCAGGGCGCACGCGATCAGACCGGCTCGGTGATCGTGCTTGCCCAGCTGACGCCCGGAAAGCGGGCGACGATCGTGGGCACAGTCGCGCAAGCCAACCCGATGGTGGCGAATCGATTGGGACAGCTGGGGTTTCGCGCGAAAGCCCGTGTCGACGTGATCCGCCGGGCACCGCTCGGCGACCCGACTATCTATCGCGTGCAAGACACCGAGCTGTGCTTGCGCCGCCGCGAAGCCCAGCTCATCGAAGTCGTTCCCGAAGCGGACCGATGACAGCGTGCCACGACGTCGCCGACTCTCCGGTCGCCCTTGCCGGCATCCGGCGGGTGGCGTTGGTGGGCAGTCCCAACGCGGGCAAGACCAGCGTCTTCAATCATCTGACCGGGTTACGCGCCAAGACCGGTAACTACCCGGGAGTAACCGTCGGACGCAGCGTCGGCACCACCACGGTGGATGGCGTCGCGATTGCCGTGGAAGACCTGCCCGGCACCTACAGCCTTGACCCGATCAGCCCGGACGAGCAGGTGGTGACCGACCTGCTGGCCGGCGACTACCCGGACATCGGCCGGCCCGACGCGGTGGTGTTGGTGGCCGACGCGACCACGCTTCGGCGGTCGATCCTGCTGATCGGACAGGTGCTGAGGCTGGACCTGCCATGCCTGCTGGCGCTGACCATGGGCGACGAATTGACTGCCCGCGGCGGCCGAATCGACGTCGAGGCCTTATCGACGGCGCTGGGCATCCCGGTAGCCGCAGTCGTCGCCAACCACGGGTCGGGCATCAACGAACTGCGGGCCCAGCTGGCGTCCTTCGAGCAGTGGCAACGCCCGCCGGTCCTCCCGCCGCCGGGCCAGGACGCCGTCGACGCATGGGGCCAGTCGGTGCTCGATGCGGCCGATTATGTTGCTCCGCAACCAGATCAGCGCACCCGCCGAATTGACCGGGTGCTGCTGCACCCGCTATGGGGAACCGTCGCGTTCTTCGTGGTGATGTTCTACTTCTTCCAGGTTCTATTCACCGCCGCCGCCCCGCTGCGGGACGGCATCGCCAACGCGCTGACCTGGCTCGGCGGACAGGTCGCCGAGCACGTCGGCAATCCCGTTCTCCGCGGACTTCTGGGCCAGGGACTCATCGGTGGCGTCGGGACCGTGCTGCAGTTCATCCCGCAGATCGTGCTGCTGTTCTGCCTGATCGCGTTCCTCGAGAGCGTCGGCTACATGTCGCGGGCGGCGTTCCTGATGGACCGGGTGATGGCCAGGACCGGCTTGGAGGGCCGCGCGTTCGTCGCGATGCTTTCGTCGTTTGCCTGTGCGATCCCGGGCATCATGGCGACCCGCACGTTGCCGTCGTCGAAAGACCGGATCGCCACCATCGTCACTGCGCCGCTGATGACGTGCTCGGCGCGGCTACCGGTGTACACGCTGCTGGTCGGTCTGTTGGTGGCACCGCAAACCCGATGGTGGGGCCTGAGTGCGCAAGGCGTGACGATGTTCCTGCTCTATCTAGGCGGTGGGATGTCTTCGCTGATCGCCGCGTTGGCGGTCAAGCACACGATCCTGCGCGGCGATCTGCTGCCGTTCACGATGGAGCTCCCGCCCTACCGCCTACCGTCACCGCAGGCGATGCTGGCCGCCATGTGGAGTGCGGCCAAGGTGTTTCTGCGCAAGGCGGGAACCATCATCCTGGCCACCTCTTTGGTGTTGTGGGCGCTGCTCAGCCTGCCCGTCCGCGAGGCACAAACCCGCGGGATGTCCGCGACCGACGGCACCGCCCACGTGATGAATCACAGCTACGCCGCCGACGTGGGTCACGCTGTCGAGCCGGTGTTCTCGCCGCTGGGCTTCGATTGGCGTACCGATATCGCTCTAGTCGGATCTCTTTCGGCCCGAGAGGTTTTCGTGTCGACATTGGGTCAGGTATCAGCGGCGACAGATCCCGACCATCCGCACGCGGCGCTGGCCTCGATGACCGATGAGCACGGCCATCGAGTCTTTAGCGCACCCACGGTCATCGCGCTGATGGTCTATTTCATGTTCGCGTTGCAGTGCATGTCGACGATCGCCGTGATGCGCCGGGAAACCAACTCGTGGCGTTGGCCCGCGTTCGCGTTCGGTTACATGTTTGCCCTCGCCTGGGTGATGGCGTTCGTCGCACGGTCGATTGCGATCGGTCTGGGCGCATGATTCCGATCCACGCCATCGCGACCGCGAACCTGCAACAGCTGCGCTGGGTTGTCGCCGAGGACCGGCTGCCGGCCCGAGGCACGGTACGCCAGGCGCCCGGCCGCCTGGGCACCCTGCTGGACGGTGGGGTGATCGACGAGATCGAGGTCCGCACGGCCGATGTGCTGATCACGCTGCGCGCCAGTGACAGCTGGCGTGAGGTGGGCGACGACGTGCGCGAGGCGCTGTGCGACGCGCTGTCGGATCCGGCCGGCTGGCGGGTGGATGTCGCGCCCGACCGTACCGCCGGGCTGGCCGCGATCGCCGCCGAGTTGCTCGCCGGACCGATCGGCGCGCTCGCCCAGTCACACGGCGGCTCGATCGAATTGGTGTCGGTGGAACGCGACCAGGTGAACGTCCGGTTGCTGGGTGCCTGTCACGGCTGCCCGGCGGCCGCCAGCACCCTGCACGACAACTTGCAGCGCGAGCTGCGGCGGCGGTCCGGTCGAAAAGTCACAGTAAGCAGCGAAAGCAGGTCAGCAGCAGTGCCATTCGGCAAGAAGCTGCTGTCGTTGATTGTCCGCTGACGCACCGTTCGCCGTCGGAACGTAGGCTGCACCCTGTGACAGGGCGGGCCAACAGGAGAATCGCCGACAGGCTGCGCCCGCTGGTCTGCGCAGTGGTCGCTACCGCGCGTCAAGTGTCCAGGCGCCGAATGATCCTGACCGGCGCGGTGATAGCCATTCTGGTCGCGGTCGCGCTGCTTGTTCCGCTGCCCTCGGCGGTGGAACTGCGGGACTGGTCGACGTCGGTGGGCCCGTGGTTCCCGCTGGCGTTTCTGGCCGCCCACATCGTGGTGACCGTATTTCCGTTTCCCCGTACCGCGTTCACCCTGGCCGCCGGATTGCTGTTCGGGCCGCTGCTCGGGATCACGCTGGCGGTCACCGCCAGCACCGCCAGCGCGATGATCGCGCTGGGGCTGGTCCGGGCCGCTGGCTGGCAGCTCAGTCGGTTGGTGCGTCACCGGGCTGTCGACAGGGTCGACACCCGTCTGCGCGAGCGGGGCTGGCTTGCGGTCCTATCGCTGCGGCTGATTCCCGTGCTGCCGTTCGCGCCGCTGAACTACGCCGTCGGCGCGTCCGGCGTGCGGGCGCTGCCGTATGTGCTGGCGACGGTCGCGGGTCTGATTCCGGGCACTGCGGCTGTAGTGATCCTGGGCGACGCGCTCACCGGTGACGTCAGCCCGTTGCTGTTTCTGGTGTCGCTGTGCACGGGTTTGGTCGGGCTCGCGTTGTTGGCGTACGAGATTCGCAAATACCGGCGACATCACCGGGCCACGGTGACAGACGTCAACAAGGCCCCCGAGGCGGCGCTTCGCGGCTGATCGGCTCCAGGCTCGGGTTGGCTCCGTACCTGCGAGATTCGCTTCGACCAATCCTCGCAATAGATGCGGGTCATATATAGACTGGGGTTCTTAACAATTCATTCGGCAAGCCGGTAGCGAAGCGTTCGCTGTTGGTGGTCTTCCGCGTAGCCGACTAGGCAGCTAGTAACCAGCGTGGTGCGACTCCGGGGAGGCACACGCACAATGAACCCAAAGCACTTGACCGCCGCGGCGGTGATCGCCGCCGGTGTCGTCGTGTCGACGTTGACGAGCGGGTTAGGGGTTGTCAAGGCCACAGCGTGGAACACACCCCCATCGGCCCCGGCCTTCCACCAGGATCCGGGCGGGACCCCGCCGGGCATTCCAGCCGAGAAATGCTGGAGATACGGGCGCAGTGGCGGGGGAAGCCCCCGCGGCGGCGGCGGTATGCCGGGATACCTGCCACAGTGCCCCGTTGGTACCGCACCGCCAGCGCCGCCGGGCTGAGCGCTCGAGTCTTTTTCTCGCCGCGCGGCATGTGGACCGACACCGTAACGGCCAGTGGTTGATCCGATGGCAACATCGTTGCGCGCCGTTGCGGGGTTGGTTCGAGCGTTACCTGGGTACCCGCCTGACCAGCAAGTTCAACGAAGACCTCCAAGGGAAGTGAAAGCCCATGAATCTCAAACGCGTGGCCAGCACGGCGGCAATAGCTGCCGGCGTCGCCATATCACCACTGATGTTCGGGGTGGACCTTGTCAGCGCCGCGCCGTTGGATCCACCCCCGTCCCCAACCCAGCCGGCACCGGGCGGGCCTGGCATGAACATGCCTGGCATGAACATGGCACCGACGACAGGGGTCGCCCCGCACAGCGGCGGTGGTGGACCTCACAGCGGTGGCGGCAGTATGACGTCTTAAACTCCGTAGTCTTCTGCTGCCCACGTCCGTGGCGCGCTGCTACTCCATGTCCGCGGCCAACTCGCGGGCCTCCCTGTTGGCGTCTCGACCGTGGGCGGCGATCCCGGCAGCCGCCGGCCGGCGACTTCCGGCGTGAACAACAGCGTCACCGCGCCGACCGCCCCCGCAA
>CAVTEZ010000018.1:0-142497 GCA_963733755.1 uncultured Actinomycetota bacterium | reverse complement strand
CCGGTGAACGCGTGCTCGGTCTGGGATTCGACCGGGATGTGCTGCTGAAGGCCGGTATCGAGGAGGCCGACGCGTTCGCCGCCGTGTCATCCGGCGACAACTCCAACATCATCTCGGCGCGGCTGGCCCGGGAAACCTTCGGCGTCCGGCGGGTTGTCGCGCGGATCTACGACGCGAAGCGCGCCGAGGTCTATGAACGTCTCGGCATCCCCACGATCGCGACCGTGCCGTGGACCACCGACCGGCTGCTGCACGCACTTACCCGGGAAAGCGAGACCGCGCGGTGGCGAGATCCGACCGGAACCGTGGCCGTGGTCGAGGTGGTGTTGCACGAAGACTGGGTGGGCCGCCCGGCCACCAATCTGGAGACGGCCACCGGCGCACGGGTGGCATTTCTGATCCGATTCGGCACCGGCGTGCTTCCCGAGGCCAAGACGGTCATCCAGGCCGGCGATCAGGTCTACATCGCGGCGATCTCCGGACACGCCGAGGAGGCCGTGGCCATAGCGGCGTTGCCGCCAGGCGAGGACCTCGAATGAAACGCGCCGACGACAGCCTTGTCTGCGACGCCTGCGTTGCAGGGGTCAGGGAGTGGCGCAAATGAAAGTCGCTATCGCAGGGGCAGGCGCGGTCGGCCGCTCGGTCGCCCGCGAGCTAATCGAGAACGAGCACGACGTCACGCTGATCGAACGCAAGCCCGAGCACATCGACGTCGACGCCATCCCGACGGCACACTGGCAGCTCGGGGATGCCTGCGAAGTGAGCATGCTCGAGTTGGTGAAGCTACATGAATTCGACGTGGTGGTGGCGGCGACCGGCGACGATAAAGCGAACGTGGTGCTCAGCCTGCTGGCCAAGACCGAATTCGCGGTGCCCCGGGTGGTGGCCCGCGTCAACGACCCCCGCAACGAATGGCTGTTCACCGACGCCTGGGGCGTCGACGTGGCGGTGTCCACTCCGCGGATGCTGGCGTCGTTGATCGAGGAGGCCGTCGCGGTCGGGGATCTGGTACGGCTGATGGAGTTCCGGAAGGGTCATGCCAACCTGGTCGAGATCACGCTGCCCGACGACACCCCGTGGGGCGGCAAGCCGGTGCGCAAGCTGCAGCTGCCCCGAGATGTCGCGCTGGTGACGATTCTGCGCGGGCCGCGGGTGATCGTGCCACAGGACGACGAGCCGCTCGAAGGAGGCGACGAGCTGTTGTTCGTCGCCATCACCGAGGCGGAAGACGAGCTGCGCCAGCTTCTTCTGCCGGCGCAGTGACCGCGACGGCCGCCAGGGCGCGCTGAGCCGATCTGATCGCCAGGAACGTCACCACCGCCGCCGCCGCGGCCAACGGCCACCCCATACCGATCCGAGCCACCACCAGCCAACCCGTGTGGTTGGTGTCGTAGAGCACCCGCTGAACCACGAAACGGGCGCCGAACACCAGCACCCAGGTGAGCGTTGCAACGTCGAAGGCGTAGACCGCCCGACGGACGTTGCGCCACTCCCGGTCGTGCCCGTGCAGCCAGCTCCAGAGGTATCCGACGACCGGCCGCCGGATCAGCACCGATACCGCGAACACCGCCGCCCATATCAACGACGTCCAGATGCCGAGCAGGAAGTAGCCTTTGGACTCCCCGAGCAGGTAGGCGATCAGCACACAGACGGCGACGCCGATGAGCCCCGACACCGCCGGCTGCATGGACTCGCGCCGGATCAGCCGCCACAGCAAGATCAGCGTGGCGACGCCGAGGGCTGCGCCCGCGGCCGCGGCCAGGCCCATCAGCCGCGAGGTACCCACGAAGACCAGCACCGGCACCGACGAGTAAATGATCCCCGCAATGCCGCCCAGCTGTTCCATCACGCGGTCGGCCGGGGTGCGGTCGACGTTCTTCGCGATCTCTACTTCGCCGTCGACGGCGTCAGCCGTGTCACCGGCGTCTGTCGCACGATTCACCGCGGGCGCCTCACCGCTGAATTTCGTAGTGCGGGTTGTAGATCGCCTTGGCGCCGTTCTCCAGCTTGCCGAGCCGGCCCTGGACGCGCAGCGTGCGGCCCGACTCGATGCCGGGAATCCTGCGCTGGCCCAACCACACCAGCTCGACGGTGTCGGTGCCGTCGAACAGTTCCGCGCGAACACCGTCGGCGCAACCCTTGCCGTTGCATTCGACGCTGCGCAGTGTTCCGACCACGGTGACTTCCTGGCCACGCTCGCAGTCAATGGCCCGCTGCGCGCCGGTGGTGACCGCCTCGTCGCACAACTCCTCGGCGTCACGCTGCTCGGGGTGCTCCGTCAACCGACGAGTCAGCCGGCGCAGATAACCTTCCGCCGCCATGCCTTCTCCTGAGCGTCTTAGCTTGTAGTTCACCTCGGACCGGATGATCCCGATCTTCTCACGACAACGGACACCGTAGACCCGATGGTTCCCAAACGCTAAGCGGCACCCAGGCAATATCTAGGGGTGACCGTCGACCTCCGTGGAGTCAGCGCCGTCGTGCTGCCGGGAACGGGATCCGACGACGAGTACATCGCCCGGGCGTTCGGCGGACCGCTGCGCGATGCCGGGGCCCGGCTGCTGGCGCCGCCGCCGCAGCCGCGTCGTTTGATTGACGGCTACCTGAACGACCTGGACGACGCCGCGCGCGAAGGCCCGATCGTCGTCGGCGGTGTGTCGATCGGGGCCGCGGTGGCCGTTGCCTGGGCGTTGGACCACCCCGAGCACTCCATTGCGGTGTTGGTCGCGCTGCCGGCCTGGACTGGCGCACCCGACGACTCGCCTGCCGCGATCGCGGCCGAGTACACGGCGCGACAACTGCGTGACGACGGCCTGGACGCGACGACGGCGCAGATGCGGGCCTCCAGCCCGCCGTGGCTGGCCGACGAGCTGACCCGGTCATGGCGGAGCCAGTGGCCGGATCTACCCGATGCCATGGACGAGGCGGCCGGCTACGTTGCACCGACCAACGCGCAACTCCGGCGGCTGACGGCCCCGATGGGTGTGGCCGCGGCCGGCGACGACCCGATCCACCCGATCGAGGTCGGTCGTCAATGGGCTGCCGCGGCGCCGCACGCGGGCTTACACATGGTGACGCTGGACCAGATCGGTGCCGACCCGGCCGCGCTCGGTGCGGCCTGCCTGGCGGCGCTCGGCGCTGTCTGAGCTACCCGCCGGTGCCGCGCAACTGCTGCATCGCCGACCCGGAGGCACTGCGGCGCTCAGTCGGCGTCGGCGTGCCCTCGTCGTCCGCGACGTCGGGCTCCGCCGGCTCGACGGGTTGTCCGCCCGCGGCGCCCTGGGCCGCCGCGGCCTCACGCAGCTGCGACGCCATCGGCTCGGGCAGCTGCACCGGCAGCGGCGTACGTACCGGCAATGGAGTGTCGCCGCGGCGAATCACCGTGTCCATCAACGCATCCCGCGCTTCTTCGGTCAGCGCGTCCACGGTCTCAGCTGAGGCGTTGACCACACATCGGATCATCCAGCGGTAACCGTCGACTCCGATAAACCGCACCACCCCGGTCGCGGTGCCGACCACCTCACGACCCCAGCGGCCATCCTGAATGGTCACGGTGGCGCCGTCATTGCGTAGCGACTCGGCCAGCTCACCCGCTACTTCGCGCCACAGACCGCCGGTCTTGGGAGCCGCGTACGCGGCGACGGTGAAGCGGCCGTTCGCCGTCACCACCCACACCGCGCTGGGCACGCCGGTCTCGGTCAGCTCCACCTGTAGCTGCGCCGACGGGGGCAGGGGCAGCAGCACGGCGCCGAGGTCGAGGCGGCCATCCGCGGCAGCCGCGGGGTCGTCGAAATCCTCGATGTCGAACGGGCCGTCGACGTCGTCGGCAACCGGGTTAACATCGGCATCCGGCTTTCGTTGTGCGCCAGCGGATTCCGGCTCGTCGATTAACTGCTCTTTGGGTTTACGTCTACCGAATGCCATCACAAACTCGCATGTCCGCCGGAGGAGCCGTGGCCGCCGGCGCCACGGGTGGTATCAGCCAGTCCGGCCTCGTCGAACGAAGGCACCTCGACCAGGTCGACCAACTCGACACGCTGCACCAGCAACTGAGCGATCCGGTCGCCACGGTTGACGACAATCGGGGCCGCAGGGTCGAGATTGATCAACGAAACCTTGATCTCACCACGGTAACCCGCATCGATGGTGCCGGGGCTGTTGACGATCGAAAGTCCCACCCGCGCAGCCAATCCGGATCGCGGATGCACCAGCCCGACCATCCCGACCGGGATGGCCACCGCGACTCCGGTCCCCACCAGCGCGCGGTGTCCGGGCGCGAGCTCGACGTCCTCGGCGCTGTACAGGTCCACGCCGGCATCACCGTGGTGGGCCCGGGCGGGCAGCGGAAGCCCGGGGTCGAGACGAACAACCGCCAGACTGGTCGACACGGGGGCACAGATTACCCTTGACCGAGTGTCAGGGACGCCAGTCACGCCGCAAAGCGTGCGGTATCGCGAGCGTTTGTGGGTGCCGTGGTGGTGGTGGCCACTGGGTTTCGGGCTGGCGACGCTCATCGCGGTCGAAGTCAACATGGGCGTGCCGAGCGTCCCGCGCTGGATTCCGTACGCCGTGTTGTTCGTGGTGGCCGCCGGGGCGCTGGTGTGGCTGGGCCGCATCGAGGTCCGGGTTACCGCCGGGGACGGCGGAATCGAATTATGGGCCGGCGAGGCGCATCTACCCGTCACCGTGATCGCCCGGTCCGCCGACATTCCCCGCTCGGCGAAGTCCGCGGCGCTCGGACGGCAACTCGACCCGGCCGCCTACGTGCTGCATCGCGGCTGGGTCGGCCCCCTAGTGCTGGTAGTTCTCGACGACGCCGACGATCCGACGCCGTACTGGCTGGTGAGCTCTCGCCACCCCGAGCGAGTGTTGTCGGCGTTGCGCAGTTAGTCGGCAACTCCCCGACCATCGGCCTCAGGCCGCGCAGTCCGTACAGATCATCACGCCGTTCTTCTCGCTGGCCAGCCGGCTACGGTGTTGCACCAGAAAGCAGCTCGAACAGGTGAACTCGTCGGCCTGCTTGGGAATCACGCGGACCGACAACTCTTCGCCGGACAAGTCGGCGCCGGGCAGCTCAAACGACTCGGCGGACTCGGATTCGTCGACGTCGACAACCGCCGACGCCGCTTCGTTTCGCCGTGCCTTGAGCTCCTCTAGAGAGTCCTCTGAAACGTCGTCGGTTTCGGTACGCCGTGGGGCGTCATAATCGGTAGCCATCGTCTGTTCCCCTCGTAACCCTGCAAGCAAAGCTTTGTACCAGCGTCGAACGCATCCGCAAAACGATTCGTGCCCGTATCGCGGGGTGTTCAAGTGTGATTTACGTCACATTAACTGTTTAGCCGCCTTACCTCCCGCTAAACATCGCGCTTTAGAGTGCGTACGTGGTCGCGCAAATCACCGAAGGCACAGCGTTCGACAAGCACGGTCGCCCGTTCCGCCGTCGCAACGCTCGGCCCGCCATTGCCCTGCTGATCGTGCTGCTGGTAGCCAGCGCGGTGGTGTGGACGATCGCGCTGACCCGGGCGCCCGAAGTGCATGAAGCGACGGTGTGCAACCCACCCCCGGAGCCGAGCGATCCCGCTCAGCCGCACCTGGGCACCGCGGTGTCGCGGAGCACGATGGTCAACGTCGCGCCGGCAAAACTGGCCGACGCAAAAGTCCGCGTCCTCAATGCCAGCGGACGCGGTGGTCAGGCCGCCGACGTCGCGGGCGCATTGCGCGACCTCGGATTCGCGCAGCCGGCCGCGGCCAACGACCCGGTGTACGCCAAAACGCGGCTGAATTGCCAGGGCCAGATTCGCTTCGGGGAGGCCGGCCAGGCCGGCGCCGCGGCGGTGTGGCTGGTAGCGCCGTGCACCGAGCTGTACCGCGACGACCGCACCGACGATTCGGTCGACCTGGCGATCGGCACCGAATTCGGCGCGCTGACGCATAGCGATGACATCTCCGCGGTCCTGGCCGGACTACGCCCGGGCACCACTGAGCCGGCCGATCCTGCGCTGTTGGCGAAGATCCACACGGGCAACTGCTGACGGCGAGCCGGTCAGCCCGGAATCGGTGCCAGACCGTCGAATTGCCCCAGCGCGGCAAGCAATTGGTCGGCGATCCCAGGCGCCGCGGCGACCACCAGCGCCGCGTTGCGCTCCGGGTCCCCCGGCTCCGGCAACAGCACCCGCGCACCGGCCTCGGCCGCGATGAGCGCCCCGGCGGCGCCGTCCCACACGTGTAGACCGTGCTCGTAGTAGGCGTCGAGGCGGCCGGCCGCGACCATGCACAAATCCAGTGCCGCAGAACCGATCCGGCGTACATCGCGGACAACCGGCAGGATCTTGGATACCAGTTCGGCCTGGACGGTACGGCGTCGTGCGGAGTAGGCGAATCCGGTGCCGACGAGCGCCAGCGACAGATCGTCCACGGCGCTGCACTGCAGCCGGCGGGTGCCCTCGGCGTCGGCGACGTGCGCTCCCAGTCCAGTAGCCGCCGAATACAGCCGGCCACCGGCCACATCGGCGACGGCGCCGGCCACCGAGACGCCGTCGATCTGCGCGGCCACCGACACCGCATACGACGGGATCCCGTAGACGAAGTTCACCGTGCCATCGATGGGATCGAGCACCCACGTCACAGCACCCGCGGCGGCCGCCGGATCGGTCGGGCCGCCAATTTCCTCTCCGAGAACGGCGTCACCGGACCGCAGCTGCGCCAACCGATCACGCAGCAGCCGTTCGGTCTCGGTGTCCACGACGGTCACCGGATCGGTCGGGGTCGTCTTGGTTTGCACGGCGTCGCCGCCCGTGCCCGCGTCGGCGCCGAAGACCTCACCGCGGCGTCGCCGAACGAACGCGGCCGCTTCACCGGCCAGCGTCTCGGCCACCGTGCGCAGCTGCGCCGGTTGGTTCTCAGGTCTGCTCACCGACCCATCGCATCACAGGTGTTGCCGGGTTCGGCAACGTCCGGGTAACACGCCAACCAACCGCCCTGCTTACCCATTAGGGTTTGGTCGACGCGTACGTCTCGCCGAGGAGATTCGATGACCAGTGCCGACTCGAGCAGCCCCTCGCCAGTCGCGGGCGGGACCGAGACGCCGCCACGCCGTGGCTTCGGCATCGACGTCGGCGGCAGCGGCATCAAGGGCGGCATCGTCGACCTGGACACCGGCGAACTCGTCGGCGATCGGTACAAGTTGCCGACACCGCAGCCGGCCACTCCGTCAGCTGTGGCGAAGACGATCGCCGCCGTCGTCAACGAATTCGGATGGACCGGGCCGCTCGGCGTGACATACCCGGGTGTCGTCACCCAGGGCATCGTGCGGACCGCCGCCAATGTCGACAAGAAGTGGATCGGTACGAACGCGCGCGACATCATCAGCGCCGCTTTGAACGGCCAGGAAGTCGTCGTACTCAACGACGCCGACGCAGCAGGACTGGCAGAAGAGCGCTACGGGGCAGGACGGGACGCCACCGGCGTGGTGGTGCTGCTCACATTCGGCACCGGAATCGGGTCAGCGGTCATTCACAACGGGATATTGCTGCCCAATACCGAGTTCGGGCATCTCGAGGTCGGCGGCAAAGAAGCCGAGCACCGCGCGGCGTCGTCGGTCCGGGACCGCCGCGGCTGGAGCTTCAAAAAATGGGCCAAGCAAGTGACGAAGGTGCTGGTCGCCATCGAGAACGCGATGAGCCCGGAGCTGTTCATCGCCGGTGGCGGCATCAGCCGCAAAGCGGACAAATGGGTGCCGCTACTGAAAAACCAGACCCCGGTGGTTGCCGCCGAACTGCAGAACACCGCCGGCATCGTCGGCGCGGCGATGGCCGCGACGCGCGACGTGACGCACTGATTTGCGTGCTCTGACCGGGGATAGCCGTGCTGTCGTTACAATGGTCACCGGCAGCCGCCTGACCGATAGCGGCGAAATATCCACCCTGATATCGACGCCGACATCCGACATAGCCGACATCTTCCGGTTGAGCGTGCCTTGAGCACCGGAAGTGAGTTCTACCGAAGGGGTTTACGTGGCAGCGACCAAAGCACGACCGGCAACCGATGAGCCGGTAAAGCGCACCGCAGCCAAAGCCTCCGCCGGCGCCGTCAAGCGCACGCCGGCCAAGTCCGCCAACGGCTCCGCCACCAAGACAGCTAAAGCACCGGCGAAAGCTGCCAAAGCCGCCACGGCAACCAAGACCCGTTCTGCCACCAAGACTGCAGCGGCCAAGGCGGCGCCGGTCCGTGGCCGGCCAAAGAAAGCGACGTCGAAGAGCGCCGCCGACGCCGAGGTCACGACTACCGACGTTGAAACCGACGCGCAGGATCTCGAGGTCGATGCCGAACTCGACGGCGGACCCGGCGACGACATCGAAATCGACCCGGAAGACCTGAACCTCGAAGACCTCGAGGTCGACGCGACCGACGACGACTCCGAGGCGCCCGAGACCGACGGAGCGGCCGCGAAGAAGCCTGCCAAAGCCGTCGTCGACCCGGGGCCCGCTGACGAAGAAGAGATCGTCGAGCCGAGCGAAAAAGATAAGGCCTCAGGCGATTTCGTCTGGGATGAGGACGAGTCGGAGGCTCTGCGGCAGGCCCGTAAGGATGCCGAGCTGACGGCGTCGGCCGACTCGGTTCGTGCTTACCTGAAACAGATCGGCAAAGTGGCGCTGCTCAACGCCGAAGAGGAAGTCGAGCTGGCCAAGCGGATCGAAGCCGGCCTGTACTGCACCCAGCTGATGACCGACCTGACCGACCGGGGCGAGAAGCTGCCCGCCGCGCAGCGCCGTGACTACCAGTGGATCTGCCGCGACGGCGACCGCGCGAAAAACCATCTGCTGGAAGCCAATTTGCGACTCGTGGTCTCGCTGGCGAAGCGCTACACCGGCCGCGGCATGGCATTCCTCGACCTGATCCAAGAGGGCAACCTCGGGCTCATTCGTGCGGTCGAAAAGTTCGACTACACAAAGGGTTACAAGTTCTCCACCTATGCGACCTGGTGGATCCGCCAGGCCATCACCCGCGCCATGGCCGACCAGGCCCGCACCATCCGGATCCCGGTGCACATGGTCGAGGTGATCAACAAGCTGGGCCGTATTCAGCGCGAGCTGCTGCAGGACCTGGGCCGCGAGCCCACGCCCGAAGAGCTGGCCAAGGAAATGGACATCACCCCGGAGAAGGTGCTGGAGATCCAGCAGTACGCCCGGGAGCCGATCTCGCTGGACCAGACCATCGGCGACGAGGGTGACAGCCAGCTCGGCGACTTCATCGAAGACAGCGAAGCAGTAGTGGCCGTCGACGCGGTGTCGTTCACGCTGCTGCAGGACCAGCTGCAGTCGGTGCTGGAGACGCTGTCCGAGCGTGAAGCCGGCGTCGTACGACTGCGCTTCGGCCTCACCGACGGCCAGCCCCGCACCCTGGACGAGATCGGCCAGGTCTACGGCGTCACCCGTGAGCGCATCCGCCAGATCGAGTCGAAGACGATGTCGAAGTTGCGCCACCCCAGCCGTTCCCAGGTGTTGCGCGACTATCTCGACTGAGCGACACTCCCAATTTGTGTCGTGACCAGCGGGTTCGCTTGTCAATTCGCAAACGGCTAGCGGCACCGCCTCGGAGTCTGTTTTTCGGCCCGCGTCAACCGTACAATTGTTCCATGTATCGCATTACTGCTCGTCGATCAGTGTCTGAGCGCGCCACGCCCGTGGTCATGCCGCGAAGCCGGCCACGCCTCGTCGCGGTCGTCATCGCCGTGGCGGTGTTCGCAGCTGCCACCGTCGGCTTCGTGACGGACGTGGCCGCAGGTGGTGATCCCGAAGTCCGCACCATGGACAAAATCGGGCCGTTCAAACAAGATTTCGGAGCATATAACGCAGCATCCGTCGCGGATATACGGGCATGGGTGCAGCAGTACGGAAAGGCGGCGGGGACGATCCCAAATATGCCGGACGTGGGCGCCGCCACCCCCGAGCAGCGTGCCGCCGCGACCGATCTGTTGAATCGAACCGAGGCCGGCACGGCCGCCTTCAACGACCCGGCCGCGGCCAAGGCGGCCGGTTACGACATCAATCCGTTGATCGCCAATGCCTACAAGGCCTACCACGGCGCGACAGGCAAGATGGCGATGATGCATGTACAGAAAGCCCACCGCACCGGCGCGGTCCTGGACCCTAACGCCCCAGACGATTTGATGTACGACCTGCAAAGCGATGGCTCCTGGAAGCTCGACGGCGTCATGTACCTGGCCGACGGCGCCTACCCGGGACCGCCGCCAACTCCGGGCGGTCCGATCACTCGCTGGCACTACCACCCCCGGATGGCCATGAAGCACTTGGCGATGCATCTTTTCTTCGTTCCGGGTAACGACCTGGCTCAGGCGTACACCATCGATATGGATATGGACGGCATGGGCACCGGCGGGTCCGGGATGCCTGAGATGCCTGGGATGCCTGGGATGGGCGGCGGCGGCCACTAATCCGCCGCGGAGTGCAGGCCCCCCGCGATTTTGTGGGACGAGTTTTCAACGTCCATAGCAAACTATCGCGGCTGAATCGGTGATGAAATGTATAAACATCCACACGGTTGGGTTGAAGCGCGCAACGCCAGTTGACGACTCGGGCCGCCCCGAGGAGAGACCCGGGGGCGGGCCCGATAACTGTTCAGACGGCGACTAAGCCGATGAGGTTCCCGACTCGGAATTAGTGGTTCGTGTGGTGGCATGGCGGGTTCCTCTCTGTGGCGGGAGAAGTCGCTCAGTCCAAGATATTTTGGCTATCTGCGCTCAGGGTCCAACAGCGGGTATAGCGCTGTTGCACAGCGTAAAACGATCCCTAGTGCGCGACTACCTCGACTAACGACCGTCCGTCGACCGTTAAGGGCATGTCGCGCAATTAATTCGGTGGCGCCGGGACTACGGCTGCCCTACGTTGACCGGATGCCAACCAGCCGCATCCTGGTCTCGTCCGGGACCGATTTCGAGTCGATCGTCGGTTATTCCCGCGCGGTGCGCGTCGGCCCACACGTCGCCGTGGCCGGCACGACCGGGCCCGGGGCTCCCGGCGACATCGGCGCCCAGACTCGAGAAGCGTTGCGCCGCGTCGAGACCGCGCTCAACGAGGCGGGAACGTCACTCGACGACGTGGTTCGCACCCGTATTTATGTGACCGACATCTCTCGCTGGCGCGAGGTAGCGACGGTGCACGCCGAGGTATTCGGTCAGATCCGCCCGGCGGCCAGCATGATCGAAGTGGCGGCGCTCATCGCACCGGAGCTGTTGGTGGAGATCGAAGCCGACGCCTATTCGCCGAGCGCCGGGAACGTACCGTCCGCGGCCGGTCGGTAGTAGGTGACGTTGATCACAGACTCAACCGGCAGCGGCCCGTACAGATGCGGGAACAGCATCGACTCCGGGTCCGTTGGTATCCCTGATTCCCAACGAACGGGTGCGTCCAAACGGGCCGGATCGATGTGCAGCAAGACCAGGTCGTCACGACCGCGGTAGAGGCGGTTGGCGGGCAGATGTACCTGCTCCGGCGTCGACAGGTGGACGAATCCGGCGCTGCTGAGCGACTCGGGCCGAAGCTCGCTCTCGGCCTTTGCGGACGACCACTCGTCGGCGGAAATCAGGTGCAGCAGCACCGCCGGAGGGTGGCTCATACCGCCATCCTGCCCGGAGCGTCAAACGCATAGGCGTGAGAAACGACACAGCGGGTAAACGCGTGGTGAAGACGGCCAAACGCGTTGATATCTGAGACAGTGGATCACGGCCAGAAGGAGTAGCCATGAACGCGACGTTGACCACTCCAGAGTTAACCAGAGCTGATCGGTGCGATCGGTGCGGTGCTGCCGCCCGGGTACGCGCCAAGCTGCCTTCAGGCGCGGAACTTCTTTTCTGCCAGCACCACGCCAACGAGCACGAGGCGAAGCTGGTCGAGCTGTCGGCCATCCTGGAAGCCAGCGCGGTCCCGCTCGACGCTTAACGGGGACTCGCGACCTGCAATCCTGGCGGTTGACCCGTTCGTCAGCAATCCTGAACGGGTCATGACCGACCACCCAGTGAAACCCTCGCCGCATCACATCTGGCGTATCACTCGGCGGGCGTTGTCGAAAAGCTGGGACGATTCGATCTTTTCGGAGGCCGCGCAAGCGGCGTTCTGGTCGGCGCTGTCGCTGCCGCCACTGCTGCTGGGAATGCTGGGCAGTCTGGCCTACGTGGCACCGCTGTTCGGGCCGGACACAATGGCCGTGATCGAGCACTATTTGGTGTCGATGTCGAACAAGATTTTCTCGCAGAGCGTCGTTCACGAGATCATCGAGCCGACCATCGCCGACATCGACCGGGGCGCTCGGGGTGAAGTGGTGTCGTTGGGCTTCTTGATTTCACTGTGGGCAGGATCGTCGGCCATCTCGGCCTTCGTCGATTCGGTCGTCGAGGCGCACGATCAGACCCCGCTGCGGCATCCGGTCCGTCAGCGCCTGTTCGCGCTGGGGCTGTACGTAGTGATGCTGCTGTTTGTGATCGTCACTGCCCCGCTGATGGTGCGCGGGCCGCGCAAGCTCGCTGAGTTGATTCCCGACGGCTTGCAAGACGTCCTGGCGTACGGGTACTACCCGGCGTTGCTCGCCGGTCTGATCGCCACCGTGGTCGTGCTGTATCGGGTGGCCTTGCCTGATCCGATTCCGACGCACCGGCTGGTCTTCGGTGCTGCGCTGGCCAGTGTGGCGTTCGTGATCGCCACCCTGGGGCTGCGCATCTACCTGCGCTACATCACCGGCACCGGCTACACCTACGGCGCGCTGGCCACCCCAATCGCATTCCTACTGTTCGCGTTCTTCGCGGGTTTCTCGATCATGTTGGGTGCAGAGTTCAACGCCGCCATCCAAGAGGAGTGGCCGGCCCCGCGCACGCATGCCCATCGGATGCGACGCTGGCTGGTGAGGCGGGCCAAGGAAGCCGTCGAAGACGCCAATGCGACAACGGACGACGAGACACCCCCTGTGCAGACCGACCGGGTCAGCTCTTCTTAAGCGTCTCGTAGATCCGTTTGCAGTCCGGACACACCGGCGAGCCCGGCTTGGCCGACTTGGTCACCGGGAACACCTCGCCGCACAGCGCCACGACGTGGGTGCCCATCACGGCGCTCTCCGCGATCTTGTTCTTCTTGACGTAGTGAAAGTACTTCGGGGTGTCGCTGTCGGTCCCGTCGTCGACGCGTTCGTCGGTGTCGGTGCGCTCGACCGTCTGGGTCTCCATGAACAGCTATTGTGCCGCAACCGGAGGCGCCACCGTGAGGCAACTTGTGCAACAGTGGAGAAATGAGGCGCAGCCATGAGCTGGGTTTCGACGACGATGGTCGACCGATCCTCATCACCGCCGCCGCACCCGCATACGACGTACAGCACCGCCAACGAGTGCGGAAGTACCTGACAATAATGTCGTTCCGGATACCGGCGCTGATTCTGGCCGCGGTCGCATACGGCTTGTGGCACAACGGTCTGGTCTCATTGGCAATCATTGCGGTGTCGATCCCGCTGCCGTGGATGGCGGTGTTGATCGCCAACGATCGTCCACCCCGCCGCGCCGACGAACCGCGACGATTCGATGTTGTCGAACGGCGGACCCCGCTCTTCCCCACCGCCGAACGTCCGGCACTCGAGCGTCGTAGTCGCTCAGCGCCGCAACCGGAATCGCCGCCCCGACAAGGTGACGGTTCCGAATAGGCCGCTGCCGCAGCGGGTTCTTAGCACATTCTCAGTTCAGGTGGACATTCGCGCACGTCAGCCGGTGTGAGATGGCCATCCGGTGGGAACTACTACCCGGGGTTGGTCGTTGTACCCGATGACAGTTCACGCTCTGAGGAGGCCGCCATGGCAAATGCCAACACAATCCGGATCGATGGCGATCTGGATGCTCAAAGCCCAGCCGCGGACCTGGTGCGCGTGTACCTGAACGGGATCGGCAAGACCGCATTGCTCAACGCCGCCGACGAGGTCGAACTCGCCAAACGAATCGAAGCCGGCCTCTACGCCAAGCACCTGCTGGAAACCCGCAAGCGTCTCGGCGAGAACCGCAAGCGCGACTTGGCTGCCGTCGTCCGCGACGGCGAGGCGGCGCGCAGCCACCTGCTGGAAGCCAACCTCCGGTTGGTCGTGTCGCTGGCTAAGCGCTACACGGGTCGCGGCATGCCGCTGCTGGACCTCATCCAGGAAGGCAATCTCGGGTTGATCCGCGCCATGGAAAAGTTCGATTACGCAAAGGGATTCAAGTTCTCCACCTATGCGACGTGGTGGATCCGGCAGGCGATCACCCGCGGTATGGCTGACCAGAGCCGCACCATCCGGCTGCCGGTTCACTTGGTCGAGCAAGTGAATAAGCTGGCCCGCATCAAGCGCGAGATGCACCAGAACCTCGGCCGCGAAGCCACCGACGAGGAACTGGCTGAGGAGTCGGGCATCCCGGTCGAGAAGATCAACGACCTGCTCGAGCACAGCCGCGATCCGGTCAGCCTCGACATGCCGGTTGGCTCCGAAGAGGAAGCGCCGCTGGGCGATTTCATCGAGGACGCCGAAGCGATGTCCGCGGAGAACTCGGTGATTGCTGAGCTGCTGCACACCGACATTCGCAGCGTGCTCGCGACGCTCGACGAGCGCGAGCATCAGGTGATCCGGTTGCGCTTCGGGCTCGACGACGGTCAGCCCCGCACGCTCGACCAGATCGGCAAGTTGTTCGGCCTGTCCCGCGAACGGGTTCGGCAAATCGAACGCGAGGTGATGTCCAAGCTGCGCAACGGTGAGCGCGCCGACAGGCTGCGGTCATACGCAAGCTGACGACCCACACAGCATCGGAAAGTATGCCCGTCGCACCAGCGGCGGGCATACTGCTGCGCTGGAGTGTTAGCGAACCATTCGCGCAGCTGGGCAAGTAGACTCGGCGGCAATGGAGGGTGCGGAATGAACGACCTGGTTGATACCACCGAGATGTACCTGCGGACCATTTACGACCTCGAGGAAGAGGGCGTCACCCCGCTGCGTGCCCGGATCGCCGAACGGCTTGACCAGAGTGGGCCCACGGTCAGCCAGACCGTGTCGCGGATGGAGCGCGACGGACTGTTGCACGTGGCCGGTGACCGCCATCTCGAGCTGACCGACAAGGGCCGGGCGCTGGCCGTTTCGGTGATGCGCAAGCACCGGCTGGCCGAGCGACTGCTGGTCGACGTCATCGGTCTGCCGTGGGAAGAGGTACACGCCGAGGCCTGCCGCTGGGAGCACGTCATGAGCGACGACGTCGAGCGCCGGCTGATGAAGGTGCTCAACAACCCGACCACGTCGCCGTTCGGCAACCCGATTCCCGGGCTGCTGGATTTGGGCATCGGCGACGGGTTCGGCACCGAGGATGGCAACCTGGTGCGGTTGACGGAGCTGCCCGCCGGGCCACCCGTCGCTGTGGTGGTGCGCCAGCTGACCGAGCACGTGCAGGGCGACATCGACTTGATCGCCCGCCTCAAGGACGCCGGTGTCGTCCCCAACGCCAGGGTGACCGTCGAATCCAACCAAACCGGTGGCGTGACGATCGTGATTCCGGGCCACGAGAACGTGAGCCTGCCGCACGAAATGGCCCACGCCGTCAAGGTCGAGAAGGTCTAGCCGGGCCATTTAGCCCGCGCGGCGACCGAACGTCCGTCGCGGCGGCAGCCGCACGCCGAGCCGCTCGGCCAGCCGGTACCCGGTGACCGCCAGTTCCCGAATGTGCTCGGGCCGCAGGCCGGACTGCAAAGCGGTATCGAGCATGCCGGCCATCCGATGGCCCGGTTCGCAGCGCAGCGCGGCTTCCAGCGATACCCCGGCCAGCGGTCCGTCGCCGCGGGCGTAGGCGCTGAACGCGAGCAACACCAACGCCTCGGCCCGCCACGGCGCGGGCAGGCTGCGCGACAACAGCGCCCACAGCGCCTCGGCGTCCCCGGCGCTGTGGCCGACCGCCAGGGCGTACAGCGTGTCCCGGACTTCGATATCGGCCAGCCCACACGCCAGACCGGCCAGCTCGACGTCGGCGAGCTGCTGCCCGTCTCCGACCCGAGCGGCGGCAGCCATCGCGTCCTCGACATCGCGACGCACGCAGGCCGTCGGGTTCGTCCGGTGCGCCTCGTCGCGCGTCGCGGCGTGTTCGGCGATCAGCCCGGCCAGCGATGCGCTGCGGACCCGGTCGTCGATCGCGATGACCGCCTGCAGGTCGGCGCGCCGCGCGTAGAGCCGACGACCGTCGAGCACCGCCGCCAACGCCAGCGGCGACGCGCCGGGATCGTCGACGACGCCGCCCGCGCCGCAACCGTCCACACAGTGCCAGCGGCCGCCGACGGCCACCCGGTCCACGACATGCACGGCCCACAGTGCGATGTCGTGACGGGACAGTTCGCCGGTCAGCGTCGAGCACAGGTCGCGGTATTGCTCGTTGCACATCGGGCAGCTTGCGCCGTCGTCGTCGACGATCACCGCTATCGCGGCTTCGGGCCCAGCGGCCGCGGCAACTTCGGCGAGATGCGCGATCTGGTCAGCGAGGCTGTCGGACAGGTCGACACGCATCACCGACCCGAGTTCGCCGCCGTCGATCGATAACAACACCAACGATTTCTCCGGCACGAAGCCCAAAACGGCTGGGAGCGCGGCGATCACCGCGCCGGGTTGATTCAGTTCAAAGTCGCGACGTTGTTTGGTCATGGCGACGACGCTGGCAACTGGCACCGTCAGTTCGCCGGCGGCGCAGTCAGCGTGACCGGCGTGCTGTGGATGGAACCGCAGCTGTGGACATCGTGTGCCTTGGCAAGCGCATTGTTCACGCGCATGTAGCCAGATTCGACGTGCGCGCGCAACGCAACGGGCGTATGTGTCTACTCATGGGCTCCATACTCGAATACGACATGGTCGTCATCGGCTCAGGTCCGGGCGGTCAGAAGGCCGCGATCGCAGCGGCCAAACTGGGCAAAACGGTGGCGGTCGTCGAACAGCGTCCGATGCTCGGCGGAGTGTGTGTCAACACCGGCACCATTCCGTCGAAGACGCTGCGCGAGGCGGTGCTCTACCTGACCGGGATGAATCAGCGTGAGCTCTACGGCGCCAGCTACCGGGTCAAGGACAAGATCACCCCGGCGGACCTGTTGTCGCGAACCCAACACGTCATCGGCAAGCAGGCCGATGTGGTGCGAAATCAGTTGATGCGCAACCGAGTTGATCTCATCCCCGGCGAGGCCCGGTTCCGCGACGAACACACCCTGCTCGTCGAGGACCGCTCCCGCGGCGAGCGCACGACGGTCAGCGGCGAATACATCGTCATCGCCACCGGCACCAAGCCGGCACGCCCTGAGGGGGTGGAGTTCGACGAGCAGCGGGTGCTGGATTCGGACGGCATCCTCGATCTCAAGTCGATCCCGACGTCGATGGTGGTGGTCGGCGCCGGGGTGATCGGCGTCGAATACGCATCCATGTTCGCCGCGCTGGGCACCAAGGTGACCATCGTCGAAAAGCGGCAGGACATGCTGGATTTCTGCGACCCCGAGATCATCGAGGCCCTGCGGTTCCACCTGCGCGACCTGGCGGTTACCTTCCGCTTCGGCGAAGAAGTGACCCGCGTGCAGGTCGGCGCGTCGGGCACCGTGACCAGCCTGGCCAGCGGAAAAAAGATCCCCGCCGAGACGGTGATGTACTCCGCGGGCCGGCAGGGTCAGACCGAGAACCTCGAGCTGGAGAACGCCGGCCTGGAAGCCGATGCCCGCGGCCGCATCTTCGTCGACGAGGCCTTCCAGACCAAGGTCGATCACATCTACGCGGTCGGCGACGTCATCGGGTTTCCCGCGTTGGCGTCGACCTCGATGGACCAGGGCCGGGTGGCGTCCTGCCACGCGTTCGGCGAGCCCGTACACGGCCTGACTGCCCTGCAGCCGATCGGCATCTACTCGATCCCGGAAATCTCCTATGTCGGCGCGACTGAGGTCGATCTGACCAAGCATTCGGTGCCCTACGAGGTCGGTGTGGCCCGGTATCGCGAACTGGCCCGCGGCCAGATCGCCGGCGACTCCTACGGGATGCTGAAGCTGCTGGTTTCCACCGACGACCTGAAGCTGCTCGGCGTGCACATCTTCGGCAGCAATGCCACGGAGATGGTGCACATCGGCCAGGCGGTGATGGGCTGCGAGGGCACCGTCGAGTATCTGGTCGATGCGGTGTTCAACTATCCGACGTTCTCCGAGGCGTACAAGGTCGCCGCGCTGGACGTGATGAACAAGGTGCGTGCGCTAAGTCAATTCGACAGCTAGCTGTTAGCACTCGTCGTCGAATGAACTCGGCGGCGCGTCGCCCGGACCGCCGGCCTGCGCACGCGCGAGGAGCTCAGCAATGTGCTGATCGAACGGCGAGGAGTAGGACAGGTTCTGCGCGCAGCCGCCGCCGTGCAGACCACCGATCACCCCGGTCACAGTTGAGCCGCTGATCCAGGGCGCGCCGCTGGTGCCGTCGACCAGGCCCGCGCACGGCAGCTGGGGATACCCTCCGTCGCTGAGTCCGGTGCGGGCCTGACAGCCGATGGGCAGGCCACCGACGCCCGCGGGGTAGGCGACCACCGTGACCTGACTCCCCCGCGCCGGCGTGGTGCCCAATGACAGCGCCGAACCGACCAGAGCCTCGATCGATCCGCCGGCCGGGCGGCTCACCCGCGCGATTGCATAGTCGGCCAGCGGATCCCTGTTCGCCAGCCATCGCGGATCCAGATACAGCGCATCCACCGTCCACAGATCGTCGGGTGTGGCTTCGCGGGCAAAGCCGGGAACGAATCGTGCCGGGCCACCAGCGCTCAGACAATGCGCGGCGGTCAGCACCAGATTGCCGGTCGCCGAATGCAGCACCGAGCCGGTACAGGCGTGCAGATCGCTGCCGGAGAGGAACACCGCGCCCACCCGTGGGTCGGGATCGACGGGCGCGGCGATAACCCGGTTCGGGGTGGTCGCGACGGGCTGTTCGGGTTTGCTGCTGACGGGCGCAGATTGGGCCTGATGTCCACAGCCGACCAAAACCATTGCCACGCCCACCACTGCTGCCAGAATGCGCATCGTCGTCGATCATGCCCGATGTGGCGGGCAGAGTCCGCGGAGCGCGATGTGTGGCGGCGAATTCGGCATGCGGCGAAGCGGGTACCCGGTAGGAATGCGGCCGGTCCCGGCCGCGTTTTCCCCACATAAGCGGGAAATCCGGAGCGGGTCCAGTATCCGTTGCGCGCCGATCTGAGGGACACTAACGGACACGGCGCGGCACAAACCGCGACGTGATGAGGAGGCAACAGCGATGGGCCACAACGAGCCCCCCGACACACCCGATCGGGGTCAGCGTTACCAGCCCGAGCAGAACGGCATGTACGAGCTGGAGTTCCCGGCTCCGCAAATGTCGTCGTCCGATGGGCGCGGCCCGGTCTTGGTACACGCCCTAGAAGGTTTCTCCGACGCCGGTCACGCGATCCGACTGGCCGCCGGCCATCTCAGAGAGACCCTGAATACCGAGCTGGTGGCATCTTTTGCGATCGACGAGTTGCTCGACTACCGGTCGCGGCGGCCACTGATGACCTTCAAGACTGATCACTTCACCCATTACGACGATCCCGAGCTCAGCCTCTACGCCATGCACGACAGCGTCGGAACGCCTTTTCTGTTATTGGCCGGCATGGAGCCGGACTTGAAGTGGGAGCGGTTCATCACCGCAGTGCGGTTGTTGGCCGAGCGTCTGGGCGTCCGGCAGACGATCGGCCTGGGCACCATCCCGATGGCGGTTCCGCACACCCGGCCGGTCACACTCACCGCGCACTCCAACAACCGCGAGCTGATTGCTGATTTCACGCCGTGGATTTCGGAGGTGCAGGTTCCCGGTAGTGCGTCGAACCTGTTGGAATTCCGGATGGCCCAGCACGGGCACGAGGTGGTCGGTTTCACCGTTCACGTCCCGCATTACTTGGCGCAGACGGACTATCCCGCCGCCGCGCAGGCCCTCCTGGAGCGGCTGGCCAAAACCGGTTCGCTGCAACTGCCGCTGAACGCGCTGACCGAGGCGGCAGCGGAGGTCAAGGTGAAGGTCGATGAGCAGGTCGAGGCCAGCGCAGAAGTCGCTCAAGTGGTGACCGCGCTGGAGCGACAGTACGATGCCTTCATTGCTGCGCAGGAGAATCGGTCTCTCCTGACGCGGGACGAAGATCTGCCAAGCGGCGACGAACTCGGCGCGGAGTTCGAGCGGTTCCTGGCACAGCAGGCAGACAAAAAGTTCGACGACGACGATCCGACCTGATCGCCCTCCCGGGCCCGACAGCGAAGTTGGCGACCATGACTCAGCGCAAGCCCAATCTTCGCTCGGTGCGAGAGGTCACGCCGCAGCTTCAGTTTCGGACACTGCACGGTTATCGGCGCGCGTTCCGCGTCGCCGGCTCCGGCCCGGTGATCTTGCTGATCCACGGGATCGGTGACAATTCGACGACCTGGGAGACGGTTCAAGCCAGGCTCGCGCAGAGGTTCACGGTGATCGCCGTCGACCTGCTGGGTCACGGGCAATCGGACAAGCCGCGCGCCGACTACTCGGTCGCGGCCTACGCCAACGGCATGCGCGACCTGCTGTCCGTCCTCGACATCGAGCGGGCTACCGTCGTCGGCCATTCGCTCGGCGGCGGGGTGGCGATGCAATTCGCTTACCAGTTCCCGCATCTCGTCGAACGCCTGGTCCTGATCGGCACCGGCGGCGTCACCAAGGATGTCAACATCGCGCTGCGGCTCGCGGCGTTGCCGATGGGCAGCGAGGCGCTGGCACTGCTGCGGCTGCCGTTGGTGCTACCGGCATTACAGATCTTCGGGCGCGCGGCCGGCTTGGCCTTAGGCTCGACTGCAATCGGCCACGACCTGCCCGACGTGCTACGGGTGCTCGCTGGCCTACCGGAACCGATGGCCTCGGCGGCGTTCACCCGGACACTGCGCGCGGTCGTCGACTGGCGTGGCCAGAGCGTCACCATGCTGGATCGATGTTATTTGACGCGATCCGTTCCGGTGCAGATTATTTGGGGCACCGACGATGTGGTAGTTCCCGTCAGCCATGCCCACATGGCACACGCAGCGATGCCGGGCTCCCAGTTGGAAATCTTCGAGGGCTCCGGGCATTTCCCGTTCCACGATGACCCCGACCGATTCATCGAAGTCGTCGAGCGCTTCATCGACACCACCGAGCCGTCCGAGTATGACCAAACCGCTCTTCGCGAACTGCTCCGCACCGGCGGCGGCGCGCAGACCGTCTCCGGGACGGTCGGTACCCGTGCCGCGGTGTTGGAGGCGATGGGCTCCGACGAGCGCAGCGCCACCTGATCGCCGCGTCGAGGTGACGCCGTACAGTCGATTTCATGAGCGTCGACCTCACGGTGTTGCGGGTTTTCACCGACTCCGCAGGCAATTTCGGTAATCCGCTAGGCGTGGTCGATGCCGCGACGGTCGAGCCTGATCAGCACCAACGTATTGCCGCTGAATTAGGCTACAGCGAAACAGTTTTCATACATCTACCGGCAGCGGGTTCAACCACCGCCGACGCGCGCATCTACACCCCGCTCGTCGAGCTATCATTCGCCGGTCACCCGACGGTCGGGGCGTCGTGGTGGCTGCGTTCCATCGGTGTACCGATTCACACGCTGCAGGTTCCGGCCGGAGTGGTGCAGGTGCATTACGACGACGACGCCACCGCCATCAGCGCCCGCTCGGAATGGGCGCCCGAGTTCGCCATCCATGATTTGCCAAGTCTCGACGGGCTTGCCGCCGCCGATCCGGCCGACTTTCCCGACGATGTGGCGCACTACCTGTGGGCGTGGGTCGACAAGCCCGCCGGATCCCTGCGGTCTCGGTTTTTCGCCGCCAATCTGGGTGTGCCCGAAGACGAAGCGACGGGATCGGCTGCCGTGCGAATGACCGACTACCTCAGCCGCGACCTGAGCATCACCCAGGGCAAGGGATCGGTGATCGAAACAACCTGGAGCCCGCAGGGTTGGGTTCAGGTCGGCGGTCGCGTCGTCAACGACGGTGTGAGACGGATCGACGACTGATCGTCAAGCCCGGATTTCGTCGAAAAAGGCGCTGGCACTTAGTTTTTACGGCGCAACACCCCACCGAGGTGATGCTGCATCGGCTGTCCGACTGCGCGCATCTGTAGGGAATAGGATAGCTCGTCGCCGCTGAGTCGGATGCGCCGGCCAAGCGAGGTCACGTCTTTGGCCGTCGGCGTCCGTCCGATCTGAGTCGTGGTCATCTCGATTTCGATCGTGACGCCGTCGGCCGTGTAGGTACCAACCTCGATTTCAGTGATGCCGTTCGGGTGTGCCAGCACAAGTTCGACCTGAAGTGGCTGGGGTACGCGAAGATAACCCGTCTCGGCATGCAGCGGCGCTCCGTCGGCTACCGCCCTGGTTTTCTGCCCATAAATCAAAAATGGTTTGCCCACATGGGAAAACGTGACTTCTTCGAGGTAGTCGAAGGGTTCGATGGTGGGGTATTCGCCGGACCCCCGGCCCTGCCAGGTACCCAGCAGCGGCGCCAGCTCTTGCAGGTTGGGGTGCAGGTCGGGCGGCATTCGGTCAGCCTAGTCGGGCGCGTGCTAGGCGGCGTGTAGGTCGGGCGTGCGGACGTGCTCCGGACGAAACCCCCGTCCGACGATGATCGGCGGGACGAACTGCAACGGTCCCCGGCCGACGATCTTCGGAACTCGGATCGGCGAGAGATCACCAGCCAGGTTCGGTTCGATCACGTTGTTTTGAACGAACACTTGACCGGCTTGGATGATCCTGGTCGGCAGCTCACGCCGGCGCTGCACCTTGGCCAGATGGGCTTCGGTCAGCCGGTTTTCACGTAACGGGCCGCAGAGGATGTTGGCCGCGGCCACCGCATCGGCGACCGCGAGATTGATGCCGATCCCACCGACGGGCGACATTGCATGCGCGGCATCGCCGATACACAGCACGCCTTTGCGCCACCAGGTTTTCAGTCGATCCACCCGCACATCGAGCTGACTGGTCTCGTCCCACGAGTGCAAGTCATTCACGTGCTGAGCCAAATTGGGTTGCACGGAAACCAGCCGCTCTTTGAACGCCTCCAGCGATCCGTTTTGCGGGTTTTCGCCCTTGGGCATGATGTACGCAATCTGCCAATAGTCGCCCCGGTAGATCATGGCCATCATCAGACCTTTACGGACCACTCCAACGAGCTCTTGCGGGTCGCCCGGACGCCAGCTCAGCCGGAACCACAAGACGTCGATCGGCGAATTTGTGCTCCCGACCTGCAATCCCGCCGCGGCGCGCACTGCGGATTTGCGCCCGTCGGCGCCGATCACAAGCTCAGAGCGCACCTCCAGTTCTGGGGCGCGCACCCCGACGACGCGATCCTCGTCGAAGATCAGATCCGTGACCTCGGCGTTGCGAACCAAGGTGAATTCCGGGTAGGCGCTGGCCTTTTCGGCGAGAAAGTCCAGGAAGTCCCATTGCGGCATCAGCGCGATATAGGGCTGTTTGAAACCGAGCCGCGAGAGTGCGCTGAAGTTCCCGAAAGTCCGCAGTGTTCCGTCGGTGTCGAACGCGAGGCGCGTGACTTTGGTGTGCGGTAGACGCAGAAACTCGTCGATCAACCCCAGTTCGTCCATGACCCGCAGCGTGCTCGGATGTACAGTGTCGCCGCGGAAGTCGCGCAGAAAATCATTGTGTTTTTCCAACACCGCGACCTTGATCCCGGCGCGAGCCAGCAGCAGAGCGTGCACCATGCCCGCGGGACCGCCACCGGCGACACAAACCTGGGTTTGCAGAACTTGCGTCATGCCCCGACACTACGTCGCGGGTCAACCGGAAGCGGGCACCTTGCGGTGCGTGCGCAACTCCTTGATCTCGCGCTCGAAATCCTCTGCAGATTCGAAAGACCGGTATACGGAGGCGAATCGGAGATAAGCGACTTCATCGAGTTCTCGCAACGGGCCGAGGATCGCGAGCCCGACTTCGTTACTGGGAATTTCTGCAGATCCCCCGGCTCGTACGGCGTCCTCAACCTGCTGAGCCAGCAGGTTCAGCGCATCGTCGTCGACTTGACGGCCCTGGCACGCCCGGCGCACACCGCTGACCACTTTCTCGCGACTGAACGGTTCGGTCACGCCGCTGCGCTTCACGACAGCCAGCACTGCGGTTTCCACAGTGGTGAATCGGCGACCGCACTCTGGGCACGAACGCCGGCGCCGGATGGCCTGCCCCTCATCGGTCTCGCGGGAGTCGACGACTCGGGAATCGGGGTGCCGACAGAACGGACAATGCATGGCCGCTCCTTCGCCGTGCTGACTTCGGGGTATCCCGAACCACCACGAGCCTACCTGCGTGCCCGGCCGGCGGCCTAGCGTCGCCGGATGTCGCACCTGGTAAACGGCTCAGCCCACCGGGGCGATCAACGTCTGGCCCGCGGTCACCGCCGACGAGTCGAGCTCGTTGAGTTCGCGAATGCGAGCCGCAACCTGACCGCTCGGCGCGTCCGGTGCCACCCGGGCGGCCAGGCGCTGCAACGTCTCCCCCGGCTCGACCCGCACGACGGCGAGCCGATCAGGTATCTGGACTGCCGCCTTGTCAGGGCCGGCATGCAGCATGCCGCCAAAGTGCGCCACGAACCCGAGCCACACCGTGATCCCGGCCGCCACCAGGGCCAGCGCGACGGTGGTCGCCGGGGTGATCGGGCGCGGACGGTGTGGCGCTGTCGACATCAACACCCCGGTGCCCCGGTACCGCGGGGGCGCCGCGATCGGCCGGGACGGCTGAGGACCCCTCGGTCCGCCCCGACGGACGGCTGGACGCACCTGGACCGGCCGAACCCGTATCGGCGCGCTGGGCGAGATCATCTCGATGGGCATCATGTGCGTTCCTCCAGTCGGCTTGTAGTCGATCACTTGTTCGAAGAATAATCGATAATGCGTTCGAATACCGAACATGTGATCGAACTGTTGCACACGCTGGCCACGATAGGACGTGGCACCGACACGTTTGCGCCGGCACCCTTCGGAAAAAACCGCGACATACCTCGAACACATGTTTGAAATCTGGGCAAGATGCGGCTACATTCGGCCGTATGAGCGATAGCAATACCCCGGCTGCCGAGTCCGACCGCCCCGCGCGATCAGCGGATTCAGCGCTGACACCACGCCAGCGCACGATCTTGGACGTCATTCGCGCGTCGGTCTCGAGCCGTGGATATCCACCGAGCATCCGGGAGATCGGCGATGCCGTCGGCCTGACGTCGACGTCTTCGGTGGCTCACCAGTTGCGCACGTTGGAGAAAAAGGGTTACCTCCGCAGGGACCCGAATCGCCCACGCGCGGTGGATGTTCGCTCAGCCGGTGACGCCTCGAAGCCGCCGGTGCTCACCGACGTCGCCGGGTCGGACGCGCTGCCGGAACCCACGTTCGTCCCCGTGCTGGGGCGCATCGCGGCCGGTGGTCCGATCCTGGCCGAAGAGGCTGTCGAAGACGTCTTCCCCTTGCCGCGCGAGCTTGTCGGGGAAGGCGCGCTGTTCCTGCTCAGGGTGGTGGGCGAATCCATGGTCGACGCCGCGATCTGCGACGGCGACTGGGTGGTGATCCGGCAGCAGAACGTTGCCGACAACGGCGACATCGTGGCGGCGATGATCGACGGGGAGGCCACCGTCAAGACGTTCAAGCGCACCGGCGGTCAGGTCTGGCTGATGCCACACAACCCTGCGTTCGACCCCATTCCGGGCAACGACGCCGCCGTGCTCGGCAAGGTCGTCACGGTAATCCGCAAGATCTGACGCCGCTACGGCCGGTCCGACTATCCGGCCCTGTGGAAGCCGTTGGCCTTCGCGATTTCCTCGCTGGAGAACCAGAATTCGGCCATTGTGTCGTCGTACAACGCGCTGTCGGGCATGTAGTAGAGGCCGAAGCTCGCGTTGGCCTTGACGGGGTAACCGTCGGGCACCTGATACGGGTCGTCCATGGGAAGATGAATTGCCAACTGCCCGGTCGTGATTCGCGGTATCGGCACGGCCTCGGTGACTTGTGCGTCGTCGGCGGCGGCGGCCGCGTGCCGACCGGCTCGGCCATCATCCGGTAACGGAATTCCGGTCGGATCCGTGTCCACGTCATCGGGATCCTCGTCGAGCCCCTCGTGGACGTCACGGTCGAAATCAGCGAAACCGGAGAACTCGGGAGGACTTTCGGGTTCGTCCTCGAGCAACTCGTCCACCAAGCTCTTGCGGCTCGGTGACATCCACTGGCTTCCGGGCTGACTGGGCAGTCGCACGGTCCGCGGACGTGGCGGGCGGTGCTCGTCGGACAAGTTCGACGACGGCAGCTCGGCTTCGGCGTCCGGCGACGATTGAGAAACAGACTCGGTGACGGACTCGTATCCGGACCCGTCCGAGCCACCGGCTGCGAGGGCCTTGCTGTCACGTTGGACGGCACGGCGTCGACGCCACCACCGCGGCAACAGCACCAGAAGGCCGCTCAGCAAAAGCCCTCCGACACCGGCCAGCAACCACCACCAGTGTCCGCTCAGCCAACTGATCCCGCCGCCGGGTGACGCTGAACCGGCCGGTGTCTTCTGTCCCGGCACCTGCAGACCGGACAGCGCCGATGCCAGGTTCGCCGGCTGGGTGGTGAAGGTGTTCTTCGTCTTGTTCCAGGCGATCTCGCCGCCGGTGAATTTCTGCGTGACGACGTCTTTGTTGACCGTTTGGTCGCCCAGCGGCGCGCCCAGTTTGCCGGTTGCCCCGAGGAGTTTGTCCCACGCGGCTTTGATGGCCCCGCGCACCACGAATGCGCCGTGGTCGGGGGTCCAGAAGATAACCGGCTTGTCGGCGGCGGAAAACGCACTGACCTTGCTCGCGGTTTTGAGCCCGCCGTCAGTTTCGTTGGAGATCGGGAATCCGAGGTCGCTGCCCGGCCCACCCAGCGATTCGTACTTGGTCAAAATGTCGGTTTCGATGGCGTTGGCGCCGGTTGCGGCACTGAAAAAGATCTTGCCCCCGGCGAAATTCTGCGCCAGTCCGTCGTTGCCCGCCGGATACTGATCACCCTGTTTGGCGCCCAGCGGGCCGGCGGGTCCTCCGGCCGCGCGCCAGGCCATGTTGATGTCCGCCGTCGGGTCGACCGGTACCTGCAGGTCGGTGAGATTGCTGGCCAGGTCCGGCGGCACCGTGGTGAAGGCCTTGGTCAGCCGGTTCCAGGACACCTTGCCGCCGCTGAACGCTTGGATCGCGAGTTCGCCATCGAAGGTTTCGTCACCGGTCGGGACGCCCAGGGCACCGCTGGAGCTGCCCAGTTTGTCCCACGCGGCATTGATCGCACCGCGCACGACGAAGGCGCCGTGGTCGGCGGTCCAGTAGATCAGCGGTTTGTCGCTGGCTGAGAAGGTGCTAACCCGGCTGTCGGGGCCGGCCAGGCCGCGTACCTCGTTGGCAGTCGGGAAACCCAGGTCCGAGGCTGCCGGGCCGCCGAGCGCTTCGTACTTGTCCAGAATGGCGCCCATCATCGATCTGGGGCCGGTGGCCGGGGTGAAGAACATCTTGCCGTGCACGAAGTCCTGGGCAAATCCCTGACCAGCGACGTAGCAATCACCCTGCTTGGCGCCCAGATCGGAATTGTCGCCGCCGGCGTCCTTCCAGGCCGCGGTGATCGCGTTGTCGGCGTCGCCTATTGGGGATGCCGCCGCGACCGGCGAGAGCAGCGCTACGCACGTAAATGCCGCGCCCAGCACCGCAAGACCACGTACGGCGCGCGAGACGGCGCCCGATCGTGCTCGCTGCCTTGTCATCCCGCCCTCCCCGCGGCCGCCCAGTGCCAAGCCTGGAGCCAGTTCCAACCGCCCGGCGGGGTCGCCCAAGCTGCTGTGAGCGACGACGCGTGCGAAGTCATACGAAGACCCTACGGAATGGATATCCCATCGACGTCGGATTATTCACTACAAGGGCTGGTGGTGTCGCATTCTGCTCGTTCGGTTTTAGTTACGTTGCCTCGATTTCAGTGAACCATGACGACGTTGCCCTACGAATCGCAGCGGATGGCGGGTGTTCACGGGCCGATCCAGTTGGCGCGTAACCCGGCGACGGGCGCTCGAATAGCTCGTCAAAATTTGTCGGACTAACCTGCGTCGTCAGGCCGCTGCCGCTACCATACCGACACTCGGGAGCGAAAGTGTTTCGATCCCAACGAAATACCGCAGCTAGACGCCGAGGCTGCGGCCGATGATTTCTTTCATGATCTCGGTGGTACCGCCGTAGATGGTCTGCACCCGCGCATCGAGATAGGCACGCGCAACCGGGTATTCGCGCATGTAGCCGTAGCCACCATGGAGCTGCAGGCAGCGGTCGATCAGATACACCTGCTTCTCAGTCGAGTACCACTTGGCCATCGCGGCCTGCTCGGCGGTCAGCTTCTCGTCGAGGTGCAGCCGGATGAACTCGTCGACCATCATCCGCACCGCAGTGGCCTCGGTGGCTAGCTCAGCGAGCACGAATCGGCTGTTCTGAAAACTACCGACCGGCTTGCCAAAGGCCTTGCGCTCCTTGGTGTATTGCAGAGTCTGCTCCAGCACCGTTTCCATTGCGGTCGCCGCCATGATCGCGATGGAGATCCGCTCCTGGGGCAGGTTCTGCATCAGATAGATAAAACCCATGCCTTCTTCGCCGAGCAGATTCTCTGCGGGCACTTTGACATCGGTGAAGGACAGCTCTGCGGTGTCCTGAGCGTCCAGGCCTACCTTGTCCAGGTGCCGGCCGCGCTCGAATCCCTCCATGCCGCGTTCCACCGCCAGCAGGGAAAAACCTTGCGCACCCTTGTCAGGATCGGTCTGAGCCACCACGATCACCAGATCTGAGTTAATGCCGTTGGTGATGAACGTCTTTGAACCGTTGAGCACGTAATGGTCGCCCTGCTTGACCGCGCGGGTCTTTATCCCCTGCAAGTCGCTGCCGGTGCCGGGCTCGGTCATGGCGATCGCGGTGATCAGCTCGCCGGTGCAGAACTTCGGCAACCATCGCTGCTGCTGCTCTTCGTTGCACAACCGCAGCAGGTACGGCGCGACGACGTCGTTGTGCAGCCCGAACCCGATGCCGCTGAACCGGCCCGCGGTGGTTTCTTCGGTGATGATCGCGTTGTAGCGGAAGTCGGGGTTGCCGCCGCCGCCGAACTCCTCGGGCACCGCCATGCCCAGAAAGCCCTGCTTGCCGGCCTCCAACCACACGCCCCGATCGACGATCTTCGCCTTCTCCCACTCGTCGTGGTAGGGCGCGACGTGACGGTCCAGGAACCCCCGGTAGGACTCGCGGAACAAGTCGTGCTCGGGCTCGAACAGCGTGCGTTCGTACTTGACGGCGCTACCCATCAGATGACCTCCGGCAGGTTGGGAACTCTGCCGCCCAAGATATACCAACCGGATGGTTGGTAGGCCGACGGCGCCGGGCCTGCGGCCTAGAGTCAGCGAATGGACGAGACGATCCTGGTGCAGGAGCTCGGGCAACTGCTTGAGTTCTCCTATACCGACATGTTGTGTTACGCCGGGCCGTACTCGCCGGCGGGTGTGGCCATCGCACTCAAGGTGATGCAGCGGGCATTTGCCGCGTTATCCCCCAACCAGCCGCCGCCTCGGCGATCGGTCGTCATCCGCACCGCCTTTCAGGGACCCGGGGCCCGTGACGGCTTCGAAGCCGTCACCCGCGCGGTCACCGACGGTCGGTACATCATCGAGCCGACCCTGGCGCGCCCTGACCGAGGGCGACTACTGCAGAGATTCGTGTTTCAAGTCTCGATCAAGAGCCGCGCGGCGACGCTGCTGATGCGTCCTGGCTTTATCACCGCGGAATTCTTCGAGCTGGCAGGTAAAGCCGAACGCGATCACGCCGAGGAGGCACACCTCGACGAGCTGAAGGGTCAGCTGGCGCACCGGATACTCGCGGCATCTGCCGAGGACGTCTACGAGTTGGATGCTTGATCCGAACAGCCGGACTTACCGTGTACGTAAGTCGCCGCTGAGTGAATCTTCCTTGTCATTAAGACGTTCCAAGCAGCAGCCCCATCGCGCGAAAACCCTTCTACCAGAACGAATATGCTGGTCAGCGGCGCGGGTGCCCTCGGCGACGGCCTCGGGGACGGCGGCGGCCTGCTGGCCACCATCCTCGGCGACCTGGGTGACGGCGGCCTGAGCGGTCTGCTCGGCAGTCTGTAACACCAGAGCAAACAGAAGGCGCCGGAGTGGGGGCTCCGGCGCCTTCTGTTATCTGCGAGCCTTTTTCAGGTCGCCGAGAACTGGCGCAAGCTCGCGGCCAGCGCTGCCGGTACTCGCGCCTTGATCCGAGTGCCGTCGCTGATGTGCTCGGTTTCCTGAACCCGACCGTCGGCGTGCACGCGCGACACCAGATCGCCGCGGTCGTACGGGATCACGACGTCCACCGCGGTGTCAGTAGGTGCGGCCAGCTCGGCCATCCGCCTGCGTAGGGCCTCGACGCCGTCGCCGGTGCGGGCGGAGACGAACATCGCCCCGGGCAGCGCACGTCGCAGCTTGGCCAGCGCCAAATCGCCTGCGGCATCGGTCTTGTTGACCACGACCAGCTCCGGCGCCGGACCGCTGTGATGGTCGGCGAGGACTTCGGAGATCACCTGGCGCACCGCGCTGATCTGGGCCAGTGGGTTGACATCGGCCCCGTCGACCACGTGCACGAGCAGATCGGCGTCGACAACCTCTTCCAGTGTCGAGCGGAACGCCTCGACCAACTGGGTCGGCAGGTGCCGTACGAAACCAACGGTATCGCTGATCGTGAACGCTCGCCCATCGTCGAATTGTCCACGGCGAGTAGTGGGTTCCAGGGTGGCGAATAAGGCGTCCTGCACCAGCACTCCGGCGCCGGTCAGTGCATTCAGCAGGCTCGACTTGCCCGCGTTGGTATAGCCGACGATTGCGATCGACGGCATCTCACTGTGTACCCGGCGACTGCGCTGGGTGTCGCGAACCTGCTTCATCGCCTTGATGTCGCGGCGCAGCTTGGACATTCGCTCGCGAATGCGACGCCGATCGGTTTCGATCTTGGTCTCACCGGGGCCACGCAGACCCACCCCGCCGCCACTGCCGCCGGCACGCCCGCCGGCTTGCCGCGACATCGACTCACCCCAACCACGCAGCCGCGGCAGCATGTACTCCATCTGCGCCAGCGACACCTGCGCCTTGCCTTCCCGGCTGGTCGCGTGCTGAGCGAAGATATCCAGGATCAGTGCGGTGCGGTCGATGACCTTGACCTTGACGGCTTTCTCCAAAGCGTTCAGTTGCGCCGGCGACAGTTCACCGTCGCAGATCACGGTGTCGGCACCGGTGGCCAGCACCACGTCGCGCAGCTCGGCGGCCTTACCCGAACCGATGTACGTCGCCGGGTCCGGCTTGCTGCGGCGCTGAACCATGCCTTCGAGCACCTCCGAACCCGCCGTCTCAGCCAGCGCGGCCAACTCCGCGAGACTGGCATCGGCGTCGGCGGCCGTGCCCTCGGTCCATACGCCGACCAGCACCACCCGCTCCAGCCGCAGTTGGCGGTACTCGACCTCGGAGACGTCGGTGAGCTCGGTGGACAGCCCGGCGACGCGGCGCAGCGCAGCGCGATCGTCTAGGGCCAGGTCGCCCGTGCTGGGGATCTCTTGATCAGGCAAGTCTGGATATGTCATAGGCAATTACAAATGGTGCACGTCGCGGCGGCGAGATGCATCCGATTTAAGGCAGCGCACTTTCCCACCATTCCTCGCTGAGTTCTCCTTGGGCCACCAATACCGATGGCCCGCGCAGATAACTGGTCGCTTCAGTGACGGTGACGACGACATCGCCGCCGGGCACCCGCACGGTCAAGGCGCCGCTGGTCGCGCCGGCATACGACAGCGCAGCGGCAGCGGCTGCAACGGTTCCTGTTCCGCAGGAACGGGTTTCGCCTACTCCGCGCTCGTGTACTCGCATGCTCACCGCGCCGTCGGCCGGGGCGGTGAGCACCTCGACGTTGACGCCGTCCGGGAACTGCGCGTGGTCGAAGCTCACCGGCGCCGCGACGTCGAGGGCCGCCAGCGCGTCGACCGTGAGCGTGGGGTCGACACAGGCCAGGTGCGGGTTGCCGACGTCGACCGCCACGCCGCTGAAGGTACGACCGCCGACGACAGCCTGCCCGGGCCCCAACAGGTTGGCCTTGCCCATGTCGACGCTGACGTCCGCGTTGGCCGGATCGACATGCTGCAAGACGACGGGCCGCGGGCCGGCCAGTGATCCGACGACGAACTCGTCCCGCGTTTCCAGCCCGCTGGCCCGCAGGTAATGCGCGAACACGCGTACGCCGTTGCCGCACATCTGCGCGATCGAGCCATCGGCGTTGCGGTAGTCCATGTACCAGTCGTCGGCTTGCACACCGTCGGGCACCCGATCGAACACACCCGCGGCCAGCGCCGCACCCGCGGTGGTGACTCGCAGCACTCCGTCGGCGCCGAGACCGCGACGTCGATCGCACAACGCGGACACCACGGCCGGCGTCAGCGCCAGCGCGGCGTCCAGGTCACCCAGCACGACGAAGTCGTTCTGGGTGCCATGGCCTTTGGCGAAGCGGATCACCTGCTCAGGATACGTGCCGCCAAGCCCGTAACGCGGCGTCGGCGTTACCGGCCGCGGTCGCATCCAGCCAGTGGATCCGGTGGTCGCGGCGAAACCAGGACCGCTGCCGTCGCACGTAGCGGCGCGTTCCGATGAACGTCGGCTCGCGCGCGGCATCGCCGTCACCGCCCGCGTCGAGGTCGGCGAGGACCTGCGCGTACCCCAGCGCCCGCGAGGCGGTGACGCCGTCGCGCAGACCGCGGCCCAGCAGCGTGGTCACCTCGTCGACCAGACCCTCGGTGAACATCGTGTCGGTGCGCAGGGCCAATCGCTGGTCGAGAAGCTTAGTGTCGCAATCTAATCCGATGATTACCGTGTCCCAGCGGGGTGTGCCGATGACCGGCGCCGACGCGGCGAACGGCCGGCCGGTGAGTTCCACCACCTCCAGTGCGCGCACGATGCGCCGCCCGTCGGTCGCCAGGATCGATGCGGCGGCGTCGGGGTCGCGACCGGCCAGCTCCGCGTGCAGGCCGCTGGTGCCGACCTCGGCAAGTCGCTGCTCCCATTTCGCCCGTACCGCGGGATCGGTCGCCGGGAACGACCAGTCGTCGAGCAGCGATTGGATGTACAGCATCGAACCGCCCACCAGCACCGGAACCTTGCCGCGCGCGGCAATCGCCTCGATGTCGGCGGCAGCGTCGTGCTGATAACGCGCGACGGTCGCGGTCTCGGTGACGTCGAGGACGTCGAGCTGGTGGTGCGGGATGCTGCGACGCTGCGCCACAGGCAGTTTCGCGGTGCCGATGTCCATGCCGCGGTAGAACTGCATCGCGTCGGCGTTGACGATTTCCGCGCCGGTCTGTCCGCCGAGCCGCTCCGCAACGTCAAGAGCCAGTTGCGACTTGCCGGTCCCGGTTGGGCCGACGATCGCCAGCGGCCTCACGGCTGCCAGACGCCGGCGAAGTACCCGACGCCGTAGGGCGCCGCACGGTAAAGCTCCTTGGCCGACCGGGGCACCGGCTCGGCCAAGCCGGCGAGCACGCCGAAGGCAACCCGGCCCCGGACCTGCGAGGGCAGCCGGGTCAACGTGGTCACATCACCGCAGGCCAGTGCGTCATCCAGCGCGCGCTGCACGTCGAGGTCGGCGGGCTGGTGACCGCCGGGGGCGGACGGGGTCAAGGTGTTGGCGCCGTCGGCGACGATCAGCACTCCGGTCGGCTCGGTCGACTGGTCGATCTCGCCGCGCAGCCGCCTGCCAAGGTTCACCGCGGTCTGGTTGTCGTGGCTTTCGGCGTAGACGCGAACCTGCGCCGCAGCGTCCGGCTGGGCCTGAGCCCGAATCCAGCCGGCGATCAGCGCGCACAGCGGCATCTCGATCGGTAGGTCGTGGTCGCCGGTCTGCGGCGAGAGCCGCGCCGCCATATCGACGCCGAAACCCGCGAAAGTCCCGACGCCCTCCGGACCGAACACCCCGTCGGAGACGCCCACTCCGACCGCAATCCAGCGCGGCGGCAAGGTAGCGACGGCGGCCACCATAGCCGCCCGCAGCTCGGCTACCTCGTCAGCCGCCGCTCCGGCCAGCTCGGGCACCAGCACCGGCGCCGACGGGATGATCGAGATGGCGCTCAGCACGCCATCAAACTAACGGGTCGACGGCACGGCGGCGAAAGAGTCGGTGTGGGCTTCCACAGTTTCGGCTTCTCCACGGGCCAGTGCCGCGGTCGCAACCACCATCACTGCGACCGCGACGCCGAGGACGAACACCGTCTCGTCGCTTGCGTGCACCGTTTCGCCGAGCACAAAAACACCCAGAAGCGTGCCGACCGTCGGCTTGGCCACCGTCATCGTCGGCATGGACGCATTGAGCGGACCACCGCGATATGCCGACTGCTGAAACACCATCCCCGCCACCGCAGCGCCGATGCAGGCATAAAGCTCGGGAGTGGCCAGGACCGCCACGATGCCGCCCTTGGCCGCGTCGACAGCGCCTTTCACCAACACCGCGAACAGCGCCAGCGACGCACCGGACAACGCAGCCAGTAGCACCGCTGCGATCGCCCCATCTGGCCAAAGCCGCGCGCCCAGCAGACACAGACCAGCCAACGGCCCCGCGATGGCGGCAACCACCAGCCAGGTGTGCAGCGGTGCCCGCGAATATCCGGCCACCGGATTGCCGAAGGTCACGACGACGGCCAGCGCAGTGGCCAATATCGCCGCCCAACACCAATCCCACCGGGTCACCGGAGCCCCGCTCATCCGGGCGTAGAGCGGCAGAGCGAACAGCAATGCCGTCACCTGCAGCCCGGTCACCAGGATTACCGAACCGAGGCTCAGCGCCCCGACCTGTAGGCCGTAATTGGCGACCGCCGCCACCGCTCCGAGCCGCCAGTCGCGATTGCGCCACGACATGAAAAACAACGCGAGGTAGCCCACACGGCCCTCGGTGACCTCGTGAGCGGACCGCTGCCGCGCCACGTTGCCGATCGCCGAGGCGAACGCGGCAGCCAATGCCAGCAACACCGCCGCGAGCTCTGACTTCGGCACGGCCAACCCCTCCTCACACGATCTGTTCCACGCCACCGTACTGACGTGCGCTATGAAAACTTTGGCGCGGCGCGTCGCAGCTAGCGATTCGACACGGCTTTGTCACGCACCGACTTCTTTGTCGGTGATCTCCTGGGCCGACCGCTGACGGATCGCGTCGCCGATCGCCGATGCCAATGCGGCGCACAGCGCGATCAGCGCCGCAAAGTCCGCCTTCGAGATTGTTCACCGCCCGTTCATGACCAAGTTCCCGAACCAGCCTAGGTCCAATGCCAACTGGCCGCAGCGGGCCGTGCCCACCCGTACGCCAACCGCGCTATCGCGGCGATTTACCCCCTCCGAGTTGGAAATTGTTTCATGAACGAGGGGTAATTCCAGCTGGCGCCACGGACTGCGCTGCCAACTCGGGCCGCTCTTGGCAGCAAGCTGCTTCAATACTGGTGAGGTGCTGACCGAAGTACCTCGTGTCGACGGCGCCGCAATGCGCGGCAGGTGCGCGGCCAATAAGCGCGCGGAGGGTAGGTAACGGCAGATCATGACGCCTGACGAGCCACACAACGAACCTCGGCCCACCCCGCGGCCCGGCCCGCGGCCCGGGCCCAAACCGACCCCACGCCCCAACCCTCACCCAATCGTTTCGGTGCCGGCGAGTGATCCGCACCGGTTCGGCCGCGTCGACGACGACGGAACGGTGTGGCTGATCAGCGCGGCCGGTGAGCGAGTTATCGGATCGTGGCAGGCCGGCGACACCGAAGCGGCGTTTGTCCATTTCGGTCGGCGGTTCGATGACCTGAGCACCGAGATCGCGCTGCTCGAAGAGCGTCTGGCCGCAGGCACCGGCGATGCACGCAAGATCAAAGCCACCGCCGCGGCGCTGGCCGAGACGTTGCCGAGCGCGAACGTGCTCGGCGACATCGATGCACTGGCCGGCCGGCTCGCCGGCATCGCCGAGCACGCCGAGGCGACCGCAGCGGCCGACCGCACTCGTCGCGACGAGCACCGCGCGGCTCAAACCGCACGTAAAGAGGCCCTGGCCGCCGAAGCCGAGGAAATGGCCAACAACTCGACGCAATGGAAAGTCGCAGGTGACCGGCTGCGCACCATCCTCGACGAGTGGAAGACGATCAGCGGCCTGGACCGCAAAACCGACGATGCGCTCTGGAAGCGCTATTCGGCGGCGCGCGAGACGTTCAATCGACGGCGCGGGTCGCACTTCGCGGAACTTGATCGCGAACGGGCCGGCGCCCGTGAGGCCAAAGAACGGCTCTGCATCAAGGCCGAAGAACTCGTCGACTCCACGGATTGGGGCGCGACCAGCGCCGAATTCCGCAAGCTGCTCGTCGACTGGAAGGCCGCCGGACGCGCGGCCCGCGATGTCGACGACGCTCTGTGGCACCGGTTCAAGGCGGCCCAGGACACCTTCTTCAAGGCACGCAATGCCGCGACGGCCGAGCGAGACGCCGAATTCGTGGCGAACGCCACCGCCAAGGAGGCACTGCTATCGGAGGCTGAGAAGCTCGACACCAGTAATCACGAAGCTGCCAGGGCTGCGTTGCGCACGATCGGCGACAAGTGGGACGCGATCGGCAAGGTTCCCCGGGAACTGTCGGCTGACCTCGAGCGTCGACTGCGCGCGGTCGAGAAGAAGGTGCGCGACGCCGCCGAGCCTTCCGGGCCCGACCCGCAGGCTCAGGCGCGTGCGGAGCAGTTCCGGGAGCGTGTCGAGCAGTTCGAGCGTCAGGCTCAGAAGGCCGAGGCGGCGGGACGGACCAAGGAAGCCGAAGAAGCCAAAGCCAGCGCCGAACAGTGGCGGCAGTGGGCGGACGCCGCGGCCGACGCGCTGACCCGCAAGCGCTAGCCGGAACCCTGCGCGTTGGGCTTGGGCGGCTCGGGATGGCCGGGGTCGTCGAGGGTCTCCAGCAGCGTGCGGGCCTGCACATGCGCGGCGGCTTGACGCCGCTGCTCCTCCGCGGCGAGTTGCACGATCGTGCGCGACCACACCACCCGCGCCCAGTGGAACGTCAACAGGATGATCGCGATCCAGGCCACGATCAGGCCGACGCCGGGACCGGGGTGCCCCGAAGCCACCGTCTGGCGTGACCACACCGCCAGCAACCCGGCAGCGCTGGCCACCGCCGAACCGGCTAACGCCACCCAGGCCAGCGCCCAGCGCCGGGTCAGCAGCGCCAGCATGGAGAAGCCGACACCGAAAACCAAAGCAAGCCAGCCGAACACACGCGACGGCAGCGCAATCGCCGCTTTACCAGCGCCTCGCGTCGAGAACAGCACATCCCATCCGCGCACCTCGCCGGTGTGCGGCAGAACAAACGACCCGATCAGCACAAATACCAAGATGGCGACCACCAAAGCCCTTGTGCCCGGCTCTATTTCGCGGGCGATACGGCGCTCAGCCGCATCGATGTCGTCGCGGAAAGCGTCGAATTCACCTCGGTTCGGCACGTTCTGGCTCATCGAGTGCATCCTTGCGGCTCTGTCGCCGCGGCCGGCTGCCCGACCCCCGGCATGCCCAGCCCCACGCCGGAGGGACGCTGCCCTGCGGCATCGCCGGCACGGGTGCGGCGGTGGCTGATGACATCGCCGTCGGCGATCAGGTGATGCGGCGCGGCCCGGGTGATCGCGGTCGTGATGATGTCTCCCGGGCGCACCTGCTGTTCGCCGGGTGTGAAATGCACCAGGCGACCGTCTCGTGCACGCCCACTCATCCGCGCGGTGCTGCTGTCCTTGCGGCCTTCTCCGGTGGCCACCAACAGCTCGACGGTCCGGCCGATCTGGTTGCGGTTCTCTTCCAGCGCTATCTGGTCCTGCAGTGCTATCAGCCGCTCATAGCGTTCCTGCACAACGGCTTTCGGAAGTTGGCCGTCCAGTTCGGCAGCGGGGGTGCCGGGACGTTTGGAGTACTGGAAGGTGAACGCACTGGCAAACCGGGCCTGTTGAACGACATCCAGTGTGGCAGTGAAGTCTTCCTCGGTTTCACCCGGGAACCCGACGATCAGGTCGGTGGTGATTGCGGCGTGCGGCATCGCCGCGCGTACCCGGTCGATGATGCCGAGGTAACGCTCAGCGCGGTAGGACCGCCGCATCGCGCGCAACATCCGGTCAGACCCGGATTGCAGCGGCATGTGCAGCGCCGGGCACACGTTCGGCGTCTGCGCCATCGCTTCGATGACGTCGTCGGTGAACTCAGCCGGGTGCGGCGAGGTGAACCGCACTCGCTCGAGGCCCTCGATGCGTCCGCATTCGGTCAGTAACTCGGCGAAGGCGCCGCGGTTGCGCGGTATCCGTGGGTCGGCGAACGATACCCCGTATGCGTTGACGTTCTGGCCCAGCAGCGTGACTTCGAGCACGCCGTCGTCCACCAGCGAGCGCACCTCGGTGAGGATGTCGTTCGGGTCGCGATCAACTTCTTTGCCCCGCAACGACGGCACGATGCAAAACGTGCAGCTGTTATTGCATCCCACTGAAATGGAAACCCAAGCGGCATAGGCAGATTCGCGGGCAGCGGGCAATGCGGACGGAAACTCCTGCAGTGCCTCGGCGATTTCCACCTGAGCGACCCTGTTGTGCCGCGCCCGCTCGAGTAGTGCGGGCAGCGATCCGATGTTGTGGGTACCGAAGACGACGTCGACCCACGGCGCCTTGCGCAGCACGTCGTCTTTGTCCTTCTGGGCCAGGCAACCACCCACCGCGATCTGCATGTCGGGGTTGCTCCGCTTACGTGGGGCCAGGTGGCTGATGTTGCCGTACAGCTTGTTGTCTGCGTTCTCCCGCACCGCGCAGGTGTTGAAGACCACCACGTCAGCGTCGTCGCCGTCGGGCGCCCGCCGGTAGCCGGCCGCTTCGAGCAGACCCGCCAACCGCTCCGAGTCGTGGACGTTCATCTGGCATCCGTACGTGCGGACCTGGTAAGTGCGGTGCGACAAGGACGGCGCTGCTGGGGGCGCCGCGTCCGATGTCACCGTCGAAGTCACTGGGCCATGGTACGGCGAGGCTTCCCTCGAAGGCGATCAGCCTCTTTTGACGGCAGCGGTCACGCGGTTTCCGTCGGTGACCAAACGAGCGTGTTTGACGGTGCGGGACACGGTCGAAACCTCCGACTGGGGCAGTCCGCAACCTCTGATCGATGCCCGGCTGTCGATCTTCCGGGCGATTCGAGGGGGCAGACTTGCCGCTGTGACCGACAACGTCGCCGCAGTGCTTGGCCGTCAACCGATTTCATTTGACCAGTGGGCACAGCAGAACGCGGACGCGTTTCGCTAGACCCGCCTGCGCTCCCGTTCGCCGGCCAACTCGACGCTGACCACATCGAAGGCCAGGCCCTGGCTGAAGCCGCGGCGCGCGAGCATCCCCACCAGTCGGCGGGTCACCCGAGCATCGCCGGCTGCGTCGCTCAGATTTTCGCGCCGAAGTTTCCTGCGAACCAGTTCTTCGGCGCGTCCACGCTCAGCCGCCGGGTTGATACCGCTCAGCACCGAGGTGATCACGTCTTTCTCGACGCCCTTGGTGTTCAGCTCAGCAGCCAAGGCGCGCTTGCCTTTTCCCGCGTTCGCCAGCCGCGAGTGCACCCACTGTTCGGCGAAGTCGGCGTCGTCAATCAACCCGACGTCGGCCAACCGGTCCAGCACGCGGACGCTGACCTCATCGGGATATCCGCGCTTGGTCAGCTGGGCGGCCAACTCGGCGCGGGTGCGCGCCCTCGCGGTGAGCAGGCGCAGACACAGCGTCCGCGCCTGCTCTTCGCGAGATGGCTCAGAAATCGACGGGGGCGGGCAAGACGCTGTCATCGGCCAAGTCATCCGTAACTACCGCACCGATACCGAGCTTTTCCTTGATCTTCTTCTCGATTTCGTTGGCCACGTCGACGTTCTCCATCAGGAAGTTGCGGGCATTCTCCTTGCCCTGTCCCAGCTGTTCGCCTTCGTAGGTGAACCACGACCCGGACTTACGGACGAAGCCTTGGTCCACGCCCATATCGATCAGCGAGCCTTCGCGGCTGATGCCCCGGCCGTAGAGGATGTCGAACTCGGCCTGCTTGAACGGCGGCGACACTTTGTTCTTGACGACCTTGACCCGGGTGCGGTTACCGACCGCATCGGTGCCGTCCTTGAGTGTCTCGATTCGCCGGACGTCCAAACGAACTGAAGCGTAAAACTTCAAAGCTTTTCCGCCCGTGGTCGTTTCGGGTGAGCCGAACATCACGCCGATCTTCTCGCGCAGCTGGTTGATGAAGATCGCGGTAGTACCCGAATTACTCAGTGCCCCAGTTATTTTCCGCAGCGCCTGGCTCATCAGCCGGGCCTGCAGGCCGACGTGGCTGTCGCCCATCTCGCCTTCGATTTCCGCCCGTGGCACCAGTGCGGCCACCGAGTCGATGACCAGGATGTCCAGGGCGCCGGAACGGATCAGCATGTCGGCGATCTCCAGTGCCTGCTCACCGGTGTCCGGCTGGCTGACCAGCAGCGAATCGGTGTCGACGCCCAGATTCTTGGCGTACTCGGGATCGAGAGCGTGCTCGGCGTCGATGAACGCCGCGATGCCGCCGGCGGCCTGGGCATTGGCCACCGCGTGCAGGGCGACGGTGGTCTTACCCGAGGACTCCGGGCCGTAGATCTCCACGACGCGGCCACGAGGCAGGCCACCGATGCCCAGGGCAACGTCCAAGGCGATCGACCCGGTCGGGATGACCGAGATGGGTTGGCGCACCTCGTCACCGAGGCGCATCACCGCACCTTTGCCGTGACTCTTCTCGATCTGGGCCATCGCCAGTTCGAGGGCCTTTTCGCGATCTGGGGCTTGTGCCATGGTGCTACCTCTCGGTGTAGTCGTTGTTCGGTTTGACCGGTTGTCGATCAGTTGGCCGTGACGTTAAAGCAGCCCTCCGACAAGTCGGGCCCGTCGAACGATCACCACAGTAGCGAACAGGTGTTCGAAAGCAAGGAGGCGCGCCGCCGGCGTGTCTAGGGTCCGGTCACCACTGTTCGCGAGGGACGTCGAAGTCGACGCACAGCGCCCGCCACACGTCGCGAGGGTCGACCCCGTCTTCGATCGCCTGTGTGGCGGTGCGCCCGTCGAACCCGGTCAGCACGTGATCAGCCAGCACCGAGCCGCCATATGTCGCGCCGAATCGTAGGGTGACCCGGTCGTGAAATTCCGTGAGTCGCACCCAGCCAAGCTACCTATCCGGCGGGGACAAGCGCGTGGTGGCACACCCGCACCGGGTCGGTGACGTCGGCTGCGCCGGCCGCGGCGCGCTGGGCGGCGTCGCGGTAACTCGGCGTCGCCAGCACATCAGCGGTCGCGCTGGCCAGCGCCTCCCCTGTCAACGGTCGCACCAGCCGCCCGCTGCCGTGACGCTCCACCCGGTTGGCGAGCTCCCACTGATCGCCGCCGCCTGGCACCACCACCAGCGGCACACCGGCCAGCAGCGTCTTGGCCACCATGCCGTGTCCGCCGCCGCAGATCACCAGGTCGGCCTGGGCGAGCAGGGCATCTTGACGTCCCAGCCCGGCCGCCGCCCACGGCGGCAACGTCAGCTCCGGGCCGTTCAGTCGCGACACCACTACCCGCGCCCCGGCGGGTAAGCCCACTCCGGGTACCAAGCTGTCCAGGGCCGTCTCGGCCATCCCCTTGGCCCCGGTCGTCGCCGTCGACGGCGCCACCACCACCACCGGTCCTGAGCCCGGCGGAATCGACAGCACCTGTTCGGTCGGCTCGAAGTGCAACGGACCCACCAGGAGGGCTTCGGCCGGCCAGTCCGGGCGCGGAACCTCCAGGGCAGGCAGTGTGGCGATCAATCGGCGCAGCGGTCCGGGATCGCTTGCCGGCAACCCGATTTCGGCGCGGACCCGGCCACGCTCCTGGAGGCCGGCCCGCCAAGACCGCGCCGTCAAAGCGCGCATCGTGGCGTCCCGCAACCGGCCGCGGATTCCGGTGCCGGGCGCCAGCCCACTACCGATCGGCGGTAGCCCCTTGGACGGCAGGTACAACGGATGCGGGTTGAGCTCGATCCACGGGATTCCCAGCAGCTCGGCCGCCATGCCGCCGCACGCGGTGATGACGTCGGACACCACCAGGTCCAGTTCCATCGCCCGCAGCTGTGCAAGATTCAGCACGGCCATCCGCGCTGCGCGCTGGTGGATCTTGGCGCCGGCGTCCCCGTCGTCGTCATCCTCGGTCGGGTCGAGCCCGGCCAATTCAACGGCGTCGACCCCGGCGCCGCGAGCGGTGTCCAGCCATTCGGCACCGGTCAGCAGGGTGGGGGTGTCGCCGGCGGCGAGGAACCGCTGGCACAGCGCGATCGCCGGAAACGAGTGCCCGGGATCCGGTCCGGCCACCACCGCGACGCGCATCGCCTCACCCTGCCATAGCGGCTCGCTAGGCTAATGATCATGACCGAGCAGACTCTTGAGAACACCCGCACTGTCGAGGTCTTCCTGCACGCGCTGCAGGACGCCGACCTCGACACCGCTGGTGCCGCACTGGCCGAAGATCTGGTGTACCAGAACGTCGGCTTGCCAACGATCCATGGCCGCCGCAGGGCGATGAAACTGTTCAGTTCGCTGGGTGGTGCCAGCGGCTTCGAGGTGAAAATCCACCGGATTGCCGCCGACGGCGCCGCGGTGCTCACCGAGCGCACCGACGCACTGATCTTCGGACCGCTGCGACTGCAGTTCTGGGTCTGCGGCGTATTCGAAGTCCACGACGGACAGATCACCTTGTGGCGCGACTACTTCGATTTCTTCGACATGTTCAAGGCAACCCTGCGCGGCATTGCGGGCTTGGTGGTCCCGGCGCTGCGCGCCTCCTTCTGACCGGCCGGACACGCACATGAGTGACAACGCCGTGCGCCCCAACGCGCTTCAGTTCCTCCGTTACTGCTTGGGCGGGCAGCTACCTGACTCGATGCGGGACTGGGTGCGCAACGATCTGGCCGGCAAAGGTGCGACCGGCCGGATGATGCGACGAGTCGCCGTTCCGGCGGTGCTGGTGCTTGCGCCGTTCTGGCTGATCCCGACGACGCTCGAGGTCCACCTGAGCATGACGCTGCCGATCCTGATTCCCTTCGTGTACTTCTCACACGCGCTGAACAAGGTGTGGCGCCGTCACATGCTGCAGGTGCACGGCCTCAACCCGGACCTGGTCGACGAGCGACGTCGCAAGCGGGACGCCCACATTCACCAGGCGTACATCGAGCGCTACGGCCCGAGGGACGAGTCGACCAACCACGGCCAGGACATCTAACGTCTACGCCCGGCGAGGTAGCCCGCCGAGTTCGTCGAAGGCCCGCGACCAGCCGACCAGACGATCGGTGGCACCGGCGAGCTCGTCACGGTAGCGCTGTCGTGACGCGACCAACGCGGCGCCGCGATCACCATTCGCTGACGACACCAATTGTGCTGCCGCGGTGACCATTTCGTTGTACTGACGCACCCCGGCGCCCAATTGAGCGGTGAACGCGTTGATGGTGGGCGCCAGATACGAGCGTGACTGCGGCGTGCCATTGGCCGCGCGCTCCATCGACACCACCTCGGCGGCGGTGGCCGCCATGGCGGCCGAGCTCTTTTTGGCTGCCGCGGTCAGCTCACTGATCTCGGTGTCGGGCAACATGTTTCCGCGCTCGATGACCCCGAGCAATGAGAAGAAGCCCCGTTCGGAAGCGCCGAGCGCGTACATCGCCGGTCGGGCCGCCGAACTCGGCGGCGGCAGGCGTCGGACGTTGGTGGGTCGCTGCGCGGGCAGCGGATCGGCTTTCAGCCAGCGGTAGCGGATCAGCAGCAGGGTGGCGATCATCGCTTGCGCGACAGCGACTCCGCCGGTGATCTCCAGCAGCAGTGCGAACCAGCCCCACGCCGCTAGGATCGCCGTCACCACGCCCCAGAACACGCATCCGGCGCTGAAGATCAGACCCCACCGCAGCGCACGGCGTCGGCGTCGCAGCTGCCTTTGCCGAGGATCGGTCGCGGCGCTGATCTTTTGGAATACCAGCTCGGAAATGTCGCTGGCTGTGTCGAGACCGCGCAGCAGCAACGTCCGCCACACGGCACTGCGACCGGACTGCACTGCCATTCGCTCGCTCGTCCCCTACTGGCCGATCGGCTTCTCGGTGGGTGTGGCCTTGGGCGTCGCTACCGGGGTGCCGGTGGCCGCCGTGGAATCGCTGGCCGCGCCCCCGGCCGGCAACGCCTCACCGCGCATCGACGCCCGGATCTGTTCCAACCGTGAGTGACCGGCCATTTCCACACCGGCCTGCTGGACCTCAATCATGCGGCCCTGCACCGAGTTCTGCGCCAACTCGGCCTCACCCATCGCGTTGGCGTAGCGGCGCTCGATCTTGTCGCGCACCTCGTCGAGACTCGGGGTGGTTCCCGGAGCGGCGATCTCGCTCATCGACCGCAGCGACTTGCTCACCTGCTCTTGCATCTTGGCCTGCTCGAGCTGGCTGAGCAGCTTGGTGCGCTCGGCGATCTTCTGCTGCAGCACCATCGCGTTCTGCTCGACGGCCTTCTTGGCCTGCGCGGCGGCGCCCAGCGCCTGGTCGTGCAATCCCTTGAGATCTTCCACGCTCTGCTCGGCGGTAACCAGCTGGGCCGCGAACGCCTCGGCCGCGTTGTTGTACTCGGTGGCTTTGGCGGCGTCCCCCGCGGTGGTGGCTTGGTCGGCCAGTGTCACCGCCTGCCGGACGTTGACCTGGAGCTTTTCAATGTCTGCCAGCTGGCGGTTGAGCCGCATTTCCAGCTGGCGCTGGTTGCCGATCACCTGCGCGGCCTGCTGGGTCAGCGCCTGGTGCTGACGCTGCGCTTCCTCGATGGCCTGCTGGATCTGGACTTTCGGGTCGGCGTGCTCGTCGATCTTCGCGTTGAACAACGCCATGACGTACTTCCACGCTTTGACGAATGGATTGGCCATCAGTTAGCTCTGCCTTCGTGTGTAGATGTATGCCGTCAGGCTCAACTTATCGCCTCCGCGACGATTGCCACACCCTTGCCGGCCGGGCTAGGCGATAGCCAGTGAGACGACCGCCGGGATGACGACCTTGGTGCTCGCGTCGATATTGGCCGCACTCGGCGCCGTGGCCATGGTGGTTTCCCGGTGGGTCAACTGTTCGCTGGCGTCGACGAGCAGCTGAGACAACGGCACATCCAGAGCGTCGCAGATCGCGCTGAGCAGCTCGCTGGAAGCCTCTTTGCGACCGCGCTCGACCTCGGACAGGTAGCCCAGGCTGACCCGCGCCGCGTCGGAAACCTGACGCAGCGTCCGTCCTTGTTTGGTGCGGGCACGACGCAGCGCGTCGCCGAGGACCTCGCGCAGCAATGACCGCATCGCGCTCTCCTTACGTCCGGTCAGCATGATTCTTCATCAGGTCAACGCACGCCGCGTTCTCATTGGTTCCCATGCGGGCTCATGCGGCTGCGACCAGCGCTCGCAGCCTGCTGATCGACTCGCGCACCGCCGAGATGCGGATGTCCCAGCGCGTCCCGGTGAGCCGCAGTTCAACCACTTCGGTGTCGACCGGGCCGGCCAGACCCATGAACACCGTGCCCACCTGGTGCCCGCCGTGCGGCTCGGGTCCGGCGACGCCGGTTAGCCCGACTCCCCAGGTCGCCTCACAGCGTTGGCGCGCGCCGACCGCCAGTGCCCGCGCGGTCGGGGCCGCCACCGGGCCTACCTCCTCGAGGATCTGCGGCGCGACGCCGGCCAACGTGATCTTGGTGTGCTCGGTGTAGGTGATCAGGCCGCCGCGCAGCACCTCGCTGGCGCCTGGCACTCCGGCCAGCGTCGCGGCCAGCAGCCCCGCGGTCAACGACTCGGCGGTCGCGACACTCTGCTTGCGGATCGTCAGATCGGCGATCAGTCCACGGGCATCATCACTGAGCAGCGGGTCGTCCACGAGCATCCCTTGCAGCCGAAGCGAGGTAGTCCAACCCGGTGACCACGGTCAGCACGATCGCGGCCGCCATCACCACCCATGCGGCCACCAGCCATGACCCCGATACCGGCAGCACGAACAACCCGATCGCGACAGCCTGCACAAGGGTTTTGAGTTTCCCGCCGCGACTGGCCGGAATGACGCCGTGGCGCAGCATCACAAACCGCAACACCGTAATCCCGACCTCGCGGGTCAGGATGACCGCCGTCACCCACCAGTGCAGGTCTCCGAGCATCGACAGCCCGATCAGTGCCGCGCCGATCAGCGTCTTGTCCGCGATCGGGTCGGCCATTGTACCGAATTCGGTCACCATGCCGTAGTTACGGGCGAGCGCGCCGTCAAAACGATCGGTGATGACGGCGACTGCGAAGACCACGAAAGCGATGATGCGACTGGCGGTTTCGTGTCCGTTACCGGCGAACAACGCGAGCAGGAAGACTGGTACAAGCACCAGCCGCAACAGCGTGAGCACATTTGCAAGGTTGGTGACCCGAACGCGTGGGACCACTGGACCTGTTTGAGGCTGTCCCGACACCGCAACAGAATATCGGGTGTCGGCCTGATGGACCCTATTACCCGCTCCTCGTCGCGCCACGCGCATCCCCTTCGGCGCCGCGCGGCTGGCAGGTGCCCCCACTGCATCGTCGCCGGGCTGGCCCGAACCGATACCCTGCATTTCGTGAACGCAGCCAGCGATCCACCGGCCAACGGGCCGGCGATCCGGCGTGCGCGGACCTCTGACGTCCCGTTGATCAAGAATCTCGTCGACACCTACGCGGGCAAGATCTTGCTGGAAAAGAACCTGGTGACGCTGTATGAGTCCATCCAGGAGTTCTGGGTGGCCGAGCACGACGGCGTCGTGGTCGGCTGCGGTGCGCTGCATGTGCTGTGGGCCGATCTCGGCGAGGTGCGCACGGTGGCCGTCGACCCGTCGATGACCGGCCGGGGCATCGGCCATGCCATCGTCAACCGGCTTCTCCAGGTCGCCCGCGACTTGCAGCTGCAGCGGCTGTTCGTGTTGACCTTCGAGACCGAGTTCTTCGGCAGACACGGATTCACCGAGATCGAAGGCACCCCGGTGACCGCCGAGGTCTTCGACGAGATGTGCCGCTCCTACGACATCGGTGTCGCTGAGTTCCTCGACCTCAGCTACGTCAAACCGAACACCCTGGGCAACTCGCGGATGCTGCTGGTGCTGTGAATTCCTCACCAGTTGTCGTCATCACCGCCGCCTCTCAGGGCATCGGCGATGTCGTCGACGCCGTGCTGTACTTGGAGAACTCGTCGTTTGTCACCGGCGAGATCCTGCATGTGGACGGAGGCAAAAGTGCCGGACACTGACGCCCTAACCGACGCCCTGGACCGCTGGAAGGCCGGCATCGACGCGCACGAGCCCGAACGGGTCTCCGAGGTATTCACCGAGGACGCCATCTTTCAGGGTCTGCGTCCCTATAGCGTTGGCCGCCAAGGAGTTATCGATTACTACGCGAGCCAACCGGTGGGCATGACAGTCGAGTACCAGATCCTCCAGACTCGCCGACTTGCCGCAGACCAGGTGCTCGGATATGTCCACGCCGACTTCACGTTTCCAGATGGGCACATCGTCAGCGTATTCCTCGGCGTGCTGCTCAAGCAGACCGAGGACGCCTGGAGCATCGCCTACTATCAGGCGTCTCGCCTCGACTGATCGCTTGCGGCTCAGTCGATTTCGTTGTCGGCGTCGGATCCGTCGGCGTTGGCACCGCCGCGGATCAGCGCCAGCGTTCCAGCCAGGTCCTCGGGCTTGACCAACACGTCACGCGCTTTGGAACCTTCGCTGGGCCCGACGATTTCGCGGGTCTCCATCAGGTCCATCAGCCGGCCGGCTTTGGCGAACCCGACCCGCAGCTTGCGCTGCAACATCGAGGTCGAGCCGAACTGGCTGGACACCACCAACTCGACGGCCTGCAGGAAAACGTCCATGTCGTCGCCGATGTCGGGGTCGGCATCCTTGCGCTCGCCGCCTGTCTTGGCCGTGGTGACGCCCTCGGTGTATTCGGGTTCGGCTTGCTCTTTGCAGGCGGTGACGACGGCGTGGATCTCCTCGTCGGTGATGTAGGCGCCCTGCAGACGCAGCGGTTTGCTCGCGCCCATCGGCAGGAACAGGCCGTCGCCCATGCCGATCAGCTTCTCCGCGCCGGCCTGGTCCAGGATCACCCGGCTGTCGATGAGCGACGACGTCGCAAACGCCAGCCGGGACGGCACGTTGGTCTTGATCAAACCGGTCACCACATCGACGGACGGCCGCTGGGTGGCCAGCACCAGGTGGATGCCTGCGGCACGGGCCTTCTGGGTGATCCGCACAATGGCATCCTCGACGTCGCGCGGGGCGGTCATCATCAGGTCGGCCAACTCGTCGACGATCGCCACGACGTATGGGTAGGGCCGGTACTCCCGCTGGCTGCCCAGTGGCGCGGTGATCTCTCCGCTGCGCACCTTCGCGTTGAAGTCGTCGATATGACGCACCCGGGACGCCTGCATGTCCTGGTAGCGCTGCTCCATCTCCTCGACCAGCCACGCCAGCGCCGCTGCCGCTTTCTTCGGCTGGGTGATGATCGGCGTGATCAGGTGCGGAATGCCTTCATACGGCGTCAGTTCCACCATCTTCGGGTCGATCAGGATCATCCTGACCTCTTCCGGAGTGCAGCGGGTCAGCAGCGACACCAGCATCGAGTTGACGAAGCTGGACTTGCCGGATCCGGTGGATCCGGCGACCAGCAAGTGCGGCATCTTGGCCAGGTTGGCGGAGATGAAGTCGCCTTCGATGTCCTTGCCCAGCCCGATCACCAGCGGGTGATGGTCGCGTCGGGTCAACGGCGCGGTGAGCACGTCGGCCAGGCGGACCATTTCGCGGTCGGTGTTGGGCACCTCGATCCCGACCGCGGACTTGCCCGGAATCGGCGCCAGCATGCGGACGCTCTCAGTGGCGACCGCGTAGGCAATGTTCTTCTGTAGCGCGGTGATCTTCTCCACCTTGACGCCGGGCCCCAGCTCGACCTCGTAGCGCGTGACGGTCGGTCCGCGGGTGCAGCCGGTGACCGATGCGTCGACCTTGAACTGGTTGAGCACCTCGCTGATCGCATCAGCCATCACGTTGTTGGCGGCACTGCGTTTCTTGGGCGGGTCGCCGGCCACCAGCAGGCTCAGCGGCGGCAGCGTGTATGGACCCTCGACGACCCGGTCGAGCGCCAAAGTGTCTTGTTTGGCAACGGATTTAGCGTCGCGCTTGCGAGTGCGCGATACCGTGGGCTCCGGCAACGTCGGGCAGTCGTCGGCGGCAACCGGCTCAGTGCTCGACGGCCACGCCTGGGCTTCGTCGTCGCCGTACGCCGAGGAGTCGTCGTAGTAGCCGTCGGAAAAGTCGTCGGCGACATCGCTTTCGACGAATGACTCGTCGTCGTAGTACTCGTCGTCGCGGTAGTCGAACATCCGGGTGCCGAACATCGATCGCAGCGTCTCTGGCAGTTCACGAATAGTGGTGCCGGCCAACAGCAGCAGACCGAACAGCGCACCAATGAACAGCAGCGGCGCGCAGATCCACGGGGTCAATCCCTCCGAGAGCGGTCCCCCGATTGCGAAGCCGACGAATCCCGCCGCATGGGCGCGCCCAACCGGAGTGTTCGGCGAGCCGGCCCACAGGTGCCACAGTCCCAGCGCCGGCAGCGCCACCATCGCTGCGCCGAGCACCAGCCGCGGCCGGGCCTCGGGGTTCGGCTCGGTGCGCATTAACAGCACCGCGACCGCAGCGGTGAGCACGGGCAGCGCCACGACCGCCGAGCCGATGAAGATGCGCACCACCGAATCGACCCACGCGCCGACCGGGCGGGCCGCGTCGAACCAGGAGCTGGCGGCGATGACGACCGCAATGCCCAGCAACGCCAGGGCAATTCCGTCGCGGCGGTGGCCCGGATCGATCTCGCGGGCCCGGCCCACCGACCGCGCTGTGCTGCCGGTCCCCTTGGCCAGCATCAGCCATGTCGCACGCACGGCGCGACCACAGGCCAGCCCGGCGTTGGTCACCAACGAGTGATTGCGACGCCTGGCGGGCCGACGGGGGGCTTTGGCCGGCCTCCGCGCAGGGCTGCGCCGGGGCTGCGCTGACCGCGAACCACCTCGCAAAGCGCCCTTTGACCTGCTCGTTCGGGTCCTGGAGTGCGCGACAGTCTTGCTAGCCATGGGGCAAGCCTAATCGTAAATGCACCATCTGCACCATCCGCCACACTGGTTACCAGGCTGTGACCTCCAGCCGGCGGTTCAACGGCGAAAACAGCTGGGTAGGGTGACACCCGTCACTCATCTTCAGGAGGCCTGCATGCCCGTCGTCGTCGTCGCCACGCTGACCGTCAAACCCGAGTCGGTCGACACCGTTCGTGACATCCTCACGACCGCGGCCAAGGAGGTCCACGCGGAACCCGGTTGCCAGTTGTATTCGGTCAACCAATCGGGCGAGACCTTCGTGTTCGTCGAGCAGTGGGCCGACGAAGAAGCGCTGAAGACCCACAGCAGCGCTCCCGCGGTAGCCAAATTGTTCACCGCGGCCGGCGAGCACCTGGTCGGTGCACCCGACATCAAAATGCTGCAACCAGTTCCCGCCGGCGACCCGGATAAAGGCCAAATTCGCCCGTGACCGGCGTTGGTCCCGAAGGGCGGCTAAAAGGAAAAGTCGCGCTGATCACCGGCGCCGCCCGCGGACAGGGCCGCGCCCATGCGATGCGACTGGCGGCCGATGGCGCGGACATCATCGCTGTCGACATCTGCGCGCCGATCAGCAGCGTTCCGTACCCACTCGCGACCGCCGACGACCTTGCCGCCACCGTCAAACTCGTCGAAGACACCGGTGCACGGATCGTGGCCAAGGAGGCCGACGTCCGTGACCGAGCGTCGCTGTCGGACGCGGTTCAGGCGGGTGTTGACGAACTCGGCCGGCTCGACATCGTCGTCGCCAACGCCGGTATCGCCCCGATGCAGTCGGGTGACGACGGCTGGCGCGACGTCATCGACGTCAACCTCACCGGGGTCTACAACACGATCAAGGCCGCCATACCGGCCTTGATCAAGCAAGGGGCAGGCGGGTCGATCGTCTTGATCAGTTCCGCCGCCGGACTGGCCGGCGTGGGCAGCCCGGACGCGGGTTCGGTGGGCTATGCAGCCGCCAAGCACGGCGTCGTCGGTCTGATGCGCGTGTACGCGAATCTGCTTGCCAAACAGAACATCCGGGTCAACTCGATTCACCCGACCGGCGTCGAGACACCAATGATCGACAACGACTTCACCCGGGGATGGCTGGCCAAGATGGCAGCCGAGTCAGATTCGCCGGGCAGCATGGGCAATGCGTTACCGGTGGAGGTGCTACAACCCGAAGACATCGCCAACGCGGTGGCCTGGCTGGTGTCCGACCAGGCCCGCTACATCACCGGTGTCACCCTGCCGGTCGATGCGGGCTTCCTGAACAAGTAGCCGCTATGCCCCGAAACGCAGCGGCACAAACCGCTTTCGGCCCCATGGTGCTGGTCGCCCTGGAGCAGAGCGAACCGCCGGGCCGACGATTGGTGGACGACGACCTGGCGGCGCGGTTTTTGCCGGCACCGACCCGGTGGCTGGTCACCGCGACACTGCCGAACCTGATGAGACGGCTGGCGATGGCCGTGATGGAGCGCGAGGGTCCGGGCCTGTGGGCCAGCATAAACTGCCGCAAGCGCTACATCGCCGACAAGGTCACCGAATCACTCGACGGCATCGACGCGGTGGTTGTTCTGGGAGCCGGATTCGACACTCTCGCTTACCGGTTGGCGAAGAAAACCGGGATTCCGATCTTCGAGGTCGATCAACCCGTCAACATCGACCGCAACGGCAGCGGTGCAGCGGGCACTGGGCCAACAACCCGCATCGGTCCGATTGGTGCCGTTGGACTTCGAGCGCGACGACGTGCTCAACGTGTTGGCCGAACACGGTTACCGCCCGGACAGCCGCACCTTTTTCGTCTGGGAAGCCGTGACCCAGTATCTGAGCCCCGAGGCCGTGGACGCCACGTTGGAAAGACTGCGGCAGGCCACACCAGGCAGCCGGCTGGTGTTTACCTACGTCCGAAAGGATTTCATCGACGGCACCAACCTGTACGGCGCAGAGGCCCTCTACCGCAGGTTCCGGCGGCACGCGCAGTTGTGGCGGTTCGGCTTGCCGCCGCATGAAGTTGCGACGTTTCTCGCCGGACAGGGCTGGCGGTTGGCCGAGCAAGCCGGACCGGACTTGATCCTGCATCGCTACGTCGAGCCAACGGGGCGCAATCTGACCGTGTCGCCGATTGAGTGGTCGGCGTACGCGGAGAAGACCTAGCTAATTTTGACGCTGCGGTTCGAGCAGCGGCAGGGGCGGCCGCGACACGCCGTGACGTGGGAATTCCCGGGGAACGACGGTTCTCGGTGTCATACTTGATACGTGGCCAGCGACGAGGCTGTCCCGCTACCGGGCGTACTGTCGGGGGCATCTGCCGAACCGGCATACCGATACCTGTCGCCGCATCAGGCGGCGGTACTCAACGCCGCGTTCCGCTGTCTGGATCTTGGGCCGCAAGACGATCCGCACGAACTCCACGTGACCATGTTCGTAGACCGACTGCTATCGGTGTTCCGGGTGGCACCCGGCGGCCTCGCGGTGGCGGGATCGCTACGACAACGGGTCGCCGAACTTCGCGACCAGTACTGCAGCTGTATCGCGCTACTCGACGAACTGGCCGGCGGTGACTTCACCGCCGTACCACGACTGTGCCAGGACCTCATCCTCTCCCACGCTCGGGTCGCGCCTTTCGCGAGTGTGCTGTTTGACCACATCGTCGAAGCGATCTATTGCCCGCCGGACGAATTGCCATGCAACGCCGCGGACCGCTACCACGAAACCGGATAGCCGGTCCGATACGCCAACACGGGCGTTCCGCTGACGTGACCTTCACCCAAGTGCTGTTCGGTCACACCATCGAGGGCATGTACTCCGTGCCGGATACGGAGGCAACCCCTCAGCGTCCCCCGCTGCCGTGGGAGTTGGCTGACGCGTTATCAGACTTCGATGACGGTCGGCACGATCATCGGCTGACGACGGTAGGTCTCCCCCACCCACTTGCCGATCGTGCGGCGGACCGCCTGTGCAATTCGCGCCGGGTCGGTAACATTTTCAGCCGCAAGCGATTCCAACTCCACCTCTACCCTGCGGACGGCGGGCTCCAACGCCTTGGGATCTTCGGAGAAGCCGCGCGAATGCAGTTGCGGTGGAGCCGCCACCTTCCCGGTCCCGCGCCGCAGCACCACCGTCACCGCGACGAAACCCGATGACAGGATGAGCCGTTCACCCAGGGTGATATCGCCGACGTCACCGGTGATCAACCCGTCGACGAACATCTTGCCGACCGGTACCGCGCCGGCGATGCGCACCGCACCGCCTACCAGATCGACGCTGACGCCGTTCTCGGCCAGCACGATCGACTCTTCGGGCACACCGGTAGTCGCGGCGAGCTTGGCGTTCGCCCGCAGCATCCGCCAGGTGCCGTGCACCGGCATGACATTGCGGGGGCGGATCCCGTTGTAGAGGAACAGCAACTCACCGGAGTAGGCGTGGCCCGAAACATGCACGCGGACTTGCTGATTGGTGACAACACGGGCACCAAGCTTGGACAGTTCGTCGATCACCCCGTAGACGGCCTCTTCGTTGCCGGGTATCAACGAGGACGACAGGATGATGAGATCCTCAGCGGTCAGGGTGATACTGCGATGCTCGCCGCGTGACATCCGCGACAGCGCCGACATCGGCTCGCCCTGCGTTCCGGTGGTGATCAGCACCACCTGGTCAGGCGCCATCATCTCCGCGGCGCCGATGTCGACGAGGTCGGACTCGGCCACGGTCAGGAATCCGAGCTCGCGCGCGATTCCCATGTTGCGCAACATGGAACGCCCGACGAAAGACACCCGCCGGCCCAACGCCGTCGCGGCATCGATGATCTGTTGCACCCGATCAACATTGGAGGCAAAGCACGCGACGATGACCCGGCCGTGAGCGCCCCGGATCAGTCGGTGCAGCGTTGGGCCGACTTCGCTTTCGGACGGTCCGACACCGGGAATCTCGGCGTTGGTCGAGTCGCAAAGGAACAGGTCCACTCCGGCGTCGCCGAGCCTGGACATGCCCGGCAGATCGGTCGGCCTGCCGTCGAGCGGCAGCTGGTCGAGCTTGATGTCACCGGTGTGCAGAACGGTCCCGGCACCCGAGCGCACCGCGATGGCCAGCGCATCCGGGATGGAGTGGTTGACCGCGAAGAACTCGCACTCGAACACCCCGTGCGTGGTGCGCATCCCCTCGGCCACTTCGACGAAGGCCGGCTTCACCCGGTGCTCACGGCATTTCGCGGCCACCAGCGCCAAAGTGAATTTCGAGCCCACGACCGGAATATCGGGACGCAGCTTGAGCAGGAACGGGATTCCCCCGATGTGGTCTTCGTGTGCGTGCGTCAGCACCAGCGCTTCGACATCGTCGAGCCGATGTTCGATATGACGCAAATCAGGCAGGATGAGATCGACGCCCGGTTCGTCGTGGGTGGGAAACATCACCCCGCAGTCGATAATCAGCAACCGGCCCAGATGCTCGAAAACCGTCATGTTGCGACCGATTTCGCTGATACCGCCCAGCGCGGTCACCCGCAAACCACCCGTGGTCAACGGACCTGGCGGTTGAAGGTCTACATCCACCTGCGACCCGCCTTCTGGCTCACCTGAGCACCGAGGCTGCACGCATGTCGGCAGCTAGTGCATCGATCTGCTCGGCTGTGGCGGCGACCTGCGGCAGGCGCGGATCGCCGACCTCGATGCCCTGCAGGCGTAATCCCGCCTTGGACAGCGTCACACCGCCCAACCGGCTCATCGCATTGCTCAACGGGGCGATCGCCACGTTGATTTTCCGGGCAGTGGTGACGTCTCCGGAAGCGAAGGCGGACAACAGGTCTCGAAGCTGACCAGCCGCCAGGTGGGAGATGACGCTGATGAAGCCGGTGGCGCCCATCGCGAGCCAGGGTAGGTTCAGCGCATCGTCGCCGGAATAGTAAGCCAGACCGGCCTCGGCCATCAGCTGCGCGCCGGCATGCAAATCCCCCTTGGCGTCCTTGACCCCGACGATGTTCGGATGCGCAGCCAAAATGCGCAGCGTCTCGAACTCGATCGGCACAGCCGAACGCGGCGGGATGTCGTAGAGCAGTACGGGCAGCGGGGTCGCGTCCGCGACCGCAGTGAAGTGTGCGACCAGTCCGGCTTGCGGTGGACGTGAGTAGTACGGCGTGACCACGAGCAGGCCATGGGCCCCCTCGGCGGCGCTGGCCTTTGCCAATTGGATGCTGTGCGCGGTGTCGTAGGTCCCCGCGCCGGCGATAACGCGGGCGCGGTCGCCCACAGCTTCGAGCACGGCCCCCAGTAGGGCGAGCTTTTCGGCGTCGGTGGTGGTCGGCGATTCGCCGGTGGTGCCCGATACGACCAGGCCGTCGCAGCCCGCGTCGACGAGATGATTGGCCAATCGGGCGGCGGCTGGGAGGTCCAGGGAACCGTCCGGGGCGAACGGCGTCACCATGGCGGTCAGCAGCGTGCCCAACCGCGGAAAAACGTCGAATCCGCCGGTGCTCACGGCCCTTAGATTACCTGGCGGCGGCAACCCCATTTGGCACCGCAGCACGCTTTGCTCAGGCCTCGGTGGCCAGCGGACTTGTCGCCACCTCGGTTCCGTCAGCCAGCGTCGAGATATGGAAGTCGCCGAAGACCGCGGGCGCGGCGTCGATTAGTTGCCGAAGACACGCGATGGCCAGTCGCCGGATCTCCACATCGGCATGCTCGCTGGCCCGCATCGCGATGAAATGCCGCCAAGCGCGGTAGTTACCGGTGACGACGATGCGGGTCTCGGTTGCGTTGGGCAGTACAGCGCGCGCGGCCTGACGGGCCTGTTTACCGCGCAGGGCGCTTACCTTTGCGGCCGGCTGACCCGCTGCGAACTTAGCTTCCAGCCTGCTCAGCAGCTCGGTGTAGGTGGCGCGGCTGGCGTCAGCGGCCTCGGTAAGGATGCGCCGCAATTCGTCGTCGTCTTCCATACCGGGCGGCACGACGATCTGCGACTCGTTCTCCGGCACGTAGCGCTGCGAAAGCTGCGAATAGGAGAAGTGTCGGTGCCGAATCAGCTCGTGGGTGCACGATCGCGAGATGCCGGTGATGTAGAACGAGACGCTCGCGTGCTCGAGCACCGAGAAATGCCCCACGTCGATGATGTGCCGCAGATAGTCGGCGTTGGTCGCGGTCTTGGGGTTGGGCTTGGACCAGCTCTGGTAGCAGGCCCGGCCGGCGAATTCGAGCAGCGCCTGGCCGCCGTCGGCGTCGGTGCTCCACGGCACGTCGGGGGGCGCGACGAACTCGGTCTTGGCGATCAGTTGCACGTGCAACGGCGCGGTCTCGGCCACGGCGAACACCCTAGCCCGGCGACGATGCGGGCCGGAACGGCCCGCGGTGGGGGGCGAGCGCGCCGATTGGCCGGAGCGTCAGCGCCAGCGGGCCCAGACGTACGGCACCAGTGCCCGCAAGAAATCGAGATCGGGCCCAGGTTCGGCGCCGGCGAAAGCTTGCTCGAAATACTCTTCGGCGACCAACAGGATGCCCTCGGCGTATTCGCTGGTGTACTCGATGCTTCCGTAGTCGTCCATCAGCGCGCGCACCCTGTGCACCAGCTCGGGCGATCGCTCCGGACGACTGCGGAACAGATAGTCCCGGACCAATTCCCGGTCGCTGCCTTGCGCCTCGGATAGCAGGTGGACCAGCGGCAGCGTCCGCTTGCCCTCATAAAGATCGCCCAGAATCTCTTTGCCGTATACCTCTTCGTCGCCGACCAAGTTCAACAGGTCATCACGAATCTGGAATGCGGCGCCGAAGTGGAAGCCGAACCGCACCAGCTGACCGAGTTCGGCGGTGCCGCCCGAGCCGACAATCGCACCGACCCGCAGTGGGTGAATCGTGGTGTACCAGCAGGTCTTATGCATGATCAGATGCAGATAATCCTCAGGCTGCAAGTCTTCGACATTGTCGAGCTGCCAGCCCACCTCCGTGGCCTGCCCCTCAAGGGTGCGCATCGCCATCGTGTCGAATTCGGCCCACACCAAATCGGCGAGATCGCGATCGAGGCGCCGGGTGGCCCGCCGCAATACCTGTCCGGCGACCACAGCCAGCGCATCGCCGGCGTTGAGCGCACCGGCCACGCCATGCGTAGCGGCCAATGTCGGCCTGCCCCGGCGCATTTCGCTGCCGTCAGCAATGTCGTCGTGCACCAGAAACGCGTTGTGCAGCATCTCGATCGCGACCGCAACACCCAGTAGTTCATTCGGGTCGGCGCCGAATGCCCGGCCGGCAGACAGGCACAGCGCGGGTCGCAATGCTTTACCGGGTCGCGACGGATATTCGCGCATCGGTGCATAGAGCCACTGGCTGGGTTCGCCATCGGGCATCGCGTCGAGCATGGATCGGCGGACCTGCTTGGCGACCTCGCGAAGACGCTCGTCGACCACCGTCACCAGCGCGGCCCGGTCGGCGGTGCTTGTCATGTGCTCGGCAGACGGACGGTGAGCACCACCGGAAGCCACAGGTCAGGGTTGCCGCTTGCCAGCAAGGTGCCCCGGTAGACACCGGGGCGAATGTCGGCGGCAATGTCGATCGCGATGGTCACACCCCGACTGGAGCGAGGCGGCATCGGCACGACCACGGTGTCAATTCGCAGCGCGCCCGCCGCAATCACGTTGCCGTCGTGACTAAGAAGATCGCTGGCGTGTAACCGGATGTCCCCGCGATCGTCAGACCCCCTGTTGTGCAGCCACACCTCGCAGCTGGCCGAAGCTCCCACGGCCGCATCCAAGTTCACGCCAGGCTTGGAGCCCGGATCACCGATGTCCATACTCACCGGCTCGCTGCCGGTCTTGGCCGTGGCCGGGATTGACCGAAGCAGGAATTGCCCGGTCATCGACCACCATGCCCGGGTCAGCCGCTCGAATTCCCTGATGCCGGCAACCGCACCGTCGCCGTTCGCCGTGGCGTTGCCGTTTCTTACCGCTGCGTCGGACGCTCTGACCGACGCTTCCCCGCCGGAGTTCGACTCGACTGCCCGGACAAACCGGTCGACAATCCGGCTAGCGGCCCGGAACCCCTCGGCCTGAATCGCGCTGAGCGCCCGCGCATTCGCGGCGGGGTCGAAGACTGACGCCCACGGTAAATCGTCAATGGTGCCGTCGTCGTTGAACCCACGATTGGTCAACGATGCCTCCCACAGACTCATGTAGTGCACCAAAGAGCAATAGCATGTGAGTTAACGCTGTAAATCAACCAGTGCGACGGTATGCTACCTGGGAAAACCGGTAGCGGGAGGCCCCATGGCGACGACCTACACTCCGACGCCTGCTCAAGCTCTGCTCGCACTTTACGGCGCACTCGATCACGCTGTCGGCACGGGCAACGCCGACATCGAAGCCACCGTTGCGCGCTATCTTCCCGGCACCAGCGGTACCAACGCGGGCTGGTACGAACGACTCTTGGTATTTCTGGGACACCGCGAAGGCCACTTCACCCCCAACGCGAACGTTCCAGATTTGGCGCAGGCGTTGTCGGTCCTGCAGCAGCAGCAGGCAACAGCGCCCCAGCCCGCCCCGCAGCAAGCCAAAAAGAAAACCACCAAAAAGGAACCAGCCGCAACTGTGACGGCGACCTTTAGCGGAACCCCTCCCCCTCCGCCCGAACCACCGAGGCCGTTGTCCACGGTGCAAAAAGCACGAATGGTCTACGCGATCGCGACGCTCAGTCAGCTGCCCGGGTGGTATCTGCAGAACGTGTTGGGCGACACGTGGAAACAACAGCTCGACGGAGCACTTGCCCTTGTTCGCGGCCCCAATGGCGGGCTACTCGACCACCTGCGGCTCAATCTCAACTCTCGCGACGGATACCCGAAAGTCATCGAGATTGCCCGCGAACAGGCGTTGATCGATCCCAAAGTGGCGAGCGTCCCGCTGTGTCAGCTCAAGTTGATGGTCATCCGTGGCCAACCCTGCCTCGTTCTTACCACCGATTTCACCAGCGCTGCAGTCACGCTGAACGAATTGAAGGACGTCATCGACCCAGTGAACTGGGCCAAGTGTCTCTCGACCTTCTTCTGCCGGATGGACGCGAAAGCGGACCGCCCCGACGGCTGGAGCCGGGTACTCGAACAGGTCAGCACCACCTGCCCGATTTCGTCAACGCACATGAAGACTCCGCTGAAGTATTGGAAGACCGAGGGCCAGGACGACAAGAAGCAGCCGCCTACGGCATGCCTCGACTACGCGCTCGATGACCACCCGGCTGACGGCGAACATGGTGACGGGCTGATCGTGGTCGATGAGGGCTTCATCAGGATGACGTCGACCAACACCGACCTGGACCCCGATAAACCCGGCGTACGCGTGCGCACCAGAAAGGTTGTCGGCTTTCGTAACTCGGCGCTCACCCCGTGGGGCGTCCTGGCCTGCTCGATGGGATACGGGGATCAGGGCATCGACATGATTCTCGACGGTGTCGACCAGTGGAAGAGTGATTCCGGGGCAGGCTGGATTGCTTGGAAAGCCTCGACGACGCCACCGACGAAGGGGCCCGGGCAGCCGAAAGACAACCCGCCACAAACACCGCCAACTACGGAACCAGACACCAGTCGTCGCGCCGTCGAACTCGCCGTCGAGATGGTCAACGAGTGCATCGAAGACATGTCCGAAAAGAGCGCGGCCGTTGCCGCCAAGTGGGCTGCCGGCACGGTGCCGATCGCCGAGATGATCAACTTCAACGCTGAATTCGCGGCCAGGCTGGCGACTGACTCATTGCGCTTTCTGGAGCGGCTACGTAACCCGGCAGCTGGAGGTGACAAATGACCATCGACCCACGAGCGCGCGCTCACCAGTACGCGGCAACCTCGCGCCATGTCGTCGATCAGGCGGGCAAGATCGTGCTGGACGCCAACGCCCATATCACCAGCGGGACATTCACCTTCGAGAAGTGGGCGAAGTCGGCGAGTCAATTGTTCGATCTCGCTGTGAGCACCGGTCTCAAGCTGGCCCCGGCGATGGTTTCCTATCCGTGCCTGCCGACGGCGACCGAGGGGTACGGGCTCTCGGATTGGATCGAGGTCGACGCCGACAATGGCTGCGAGAGAGCCCTTTCCGTGTCCCAGGCCTTCGTCAAGCTCGGTGAGGCGGCATGCGTGATCCCCAACGGATTTGTCTCGTTTTCGACCACTGTCCTGCCTCGGGGCGAGAATAAGTTTCGAGTCAAGGTCACCTGGCCGGAGCTCCGCAGTGGCAGCTATCGGGGCGTGATTCGGTTGACCCGGATCGGGATCGCCACAGCGCATTCCGACGAGGTAACCCGCACCATCGACCTGTGAGCACGTCCGGCCCCCCGCGCACGATCGACGAATTACTCGATCGTGCAGTGCAAGCAATCAACAGCGGTGACCGGGCGACCGCTAGCGCGCTGGCCCAGCAGGTGCTGGCCGTGGACAGCGGCAACCGCGACGCCGAAGACCTGCTTGCGACCCCGCCGGCCGGTACCGGCGAATTAAGGCGGCTGACAATTCTTTTCGCCGACGTGGTGGATTCCACTGCGCTGTCGACCCGCATCGAGCCGGAGATCTATCGCACCGTCATCGGGCGCTACCGCCAGCAGGTCAACGACATCGTCAACCGTTACGAGGGCCACGTTTTCTCCACCAAGGGCGACGGGTTGCTCGCGGTGTTCGGCCACCCGAAGGCTCACGAGAACGATGTGCGACGCGCGGTGCAGGCCGGTCTGGACATCACCCGGGAGGTGGACCGGCTCAGCGCGCAGGTCCGGTCACGGTTCGACTTCGAGATCTCAGCGCGCGCCGGGATCCATCGCGGTCTGGTCTATCTCGATGTCGAGCAAGACGACGTGTATGGCCTTGGCGCCAACCTGGCGTCGCGAGTCTCCGGTCTGGCACCTCCGGGTGGCGTCGTGGTCTCCGGCGCGATCGCGCCGTTGGCTCGCGCCTACTTCGAACTCGAGGCAAAGGCGGCGCAAACGGTCAAAGGGATCGACGAGCCCGTCGAACATTCTCAAGTCGTCGGTGAACGCGTCAACTGGACTCGGATACCGCTCGGACCGCTCGTCGGCCGCAGTGAAGAGTTGGCCCATCTGCAAGCCAGTTGGGCTGAGGCACAACGTGGCTCGTTGACCACTCCCGGCGTCGGCTTCACCGGTGAGGCCGGGGTCGGGAAAAGCCGCTTGGCCACGGTGGCCGCCGACATTGCCGAGCAGTCGGGCCACCCGGTTCTCGCGCTGATCGGCTCACCGTTTCACAGCGACGTTGGGTTATATCCCATTCGGACTTTGCTCGAGCACCGATGTGGGATCGAGCGGACCACCGAGCAGGCTGAACGGTTGAGGCTGCTGGACGAGCAGGTGCGGGCACACGGGTTCGAGCCGGAATCCTCAGTCCCGCTGCTGGCGCTGGTGTTGGGTATTTCCGCCGAACACGGTTACGAACCCGTTCGGACCGAGGGCGCCAAGCTATCTCGTCTGATCGCAAAAGCGATCCAGCGGTACCTGATTGCCATCGTCGGCGACCGCCCGGCCGTGATTTTGGCCGAGGACATGCAATGGTTCGATTCGTCGACACTCGGCGTCGTCGAGTCGCTGCTTCGCGCAAACACCGGCCGCCTGCTCATCGTCGTCACCGGACGCGAAGCCAACTCGCTGCCAAACATTGACGAGCTCAAAACTTTTCATCTATCGCCGTTGTCGGCGGCCGAAACCGACGAGCTGATCACCGCGCTGGACCCGATGTTGTCCGCTGACGAGCGGGCAGAAGTCCAGCAACGCTGCGACGGCGTGCCGCTCTACATCGAAGAGATCGTTACCAAGCTGCATGAGCAGCCAACCGATGGCGCACGGTGGGCACGGGTGCCGGATGCACTTTACGAGCCGCTATTCGCGCGTCTCCGGGCCAGCGACGACACTATCCAGGTGGTCGAAGCCGCCGCGACAATCGGGCGCGAATTCGACCGCGACGTTCTGCGAAGCACCTTGGACATGGCGGAATCCGATTTCGATGATGCCGTCCGCGATCTCGAGAATGCGCTCGCCTTCGAGCCGACGGGCACAGACAGCTGGCGATTTCGGCATCAGCTGCTGCGCGAGGTGGCCTATGAGCTGCCGCCGCCGAGCGTGCGCCGGATCCTGCACAGTCGGGTGGCCGATGCACTCGTCGGCGATTCGGAGCATCCGGACTGGCATCTGGTCGCCCTGCATTACGAGCACGCAGAACGATTCGATGAAGCGGCAAATGCGCACCGGCAGGCCGCGAGTGACGCCCGCCGCCGCGGCGCGCTCGACGAAGCCCGGGCCTGCCTGACCCGTGCGATCGCGCAGATCGAGCGCGCGGCACCCGGGCCCGCGAGGGACCGGCGGGAAGTCCGCCTCCGGCTCCGCCGCGGGTTCCTCGCATCGGCTGCGGAAGGAACTGACAGCCCGCAGGCCGCGGTCGACTTCGAACGTTGCCTTGAACTCGGAGGGACGGACCTGCGTGAATCCGAGCTCTTCGCGACCCTGACCGCGCTGTGGGCGTATTACCTGCCCCGCAGCGACCTCCGGCGCACGTTGCAGCTGTCGGTGTCCATGCGCGGGAGGGCGTCGAGTCACCAGCACTGGTTTCGCCCTCTGAATGACATCGCCTTCGGCATCGTCGCCTGGTATGGCGGGGATTTCACTGAATCCCGGTCGCTGCTCGAAGAAGCCACGGCAGCGCTGGCAGCCGGGGGCATCCCCAATCTCGACACCGCGTGGTTTGTGCCCAACGACCCGATGGTGTCGTCGCATACGCACCTGGCGCTCGCGCGGTGCGTCCAAGGCGATTTCAAAGGTGCCGAGGAGCAGTTCGCCGACGCCGTGCGTCAAGCGGTTCTGCTCGACTTCCCGCAGGGGCCCTACAGTCATGCCTTTCAGCGCTGCTATGAGATTTGGGTGCGCACCGAGGCCGGCCAGCTCGACCGTGCCGCAACCGTCGCCAACGAACTTCACAGCGAAGCACGACGGCACGGCTTCGACTATTGGGTCGCAATGGCCACCGCTCAACAGGCAACGGTCACTGCGCTGTCGGCACTCACGGCCGGCGAGATCGCTCCGAAGGAGTTAGAGACTCACATCGGGATCCTGACCTTCATCGTCCAGAGCTGGCGCGAAGCGGAGGCGACGCTGTTTGTGACGTTCTACGACGCGGTACTCGCGCAACTGCTCGCCGCCGCGGGCAAGCCCGACGAGGCGCGCGAACGTCTTGACATTGCATTGCAACTGGGGGCAGAGACCGGCGTGAACTTCTACCGCGCGGAGCTGTTGCGCCTGCGCGCCCATACGACCGACGACGCGGACGCACGCGATGCAGACCTGCATGCCGCCATCGAGACTGCTCGGGAACAGAAGGCGCCCATCTTCGAACTACGCGCCGCGATCGATGATTTCGAGCTCCACGGTGAGCGCTCGAGGAGCGCGCTGACTGATGCCATCAGCCGGTTGCCCGCTGACAGTGATTGGCCCGACCTGGTTCGGGCGCGGACACTACTCGGGTGAGCCGGCCGGGGGGCAAGGTCGCCATCCTCGGCGGTGGCATGGCCGGGCTGAGCGCCGCCTGGCGCCTGAGCGAACCGGGCTGGCGCGATCGCTTCGACTCCATCACCGTCTACCAACGCGGCTGGCGACTCGGCGGAAAGGGCGCATCCAGCCGCGGCCCACACGGACGCATCGAAGAACACGGGTTGCATATTTGGCTCGGCTACTACGAGAACGCGTTCGGGATGCTCCGGGAGTGCTACACCGAAATCGACCGTTCTACAACCGATCCCACCGCACCGATCAAAACCTGGGATCAAGCGCTGATTCCCGGCGACAATCTGGGATTGGCCGATCGGTTCGGCAGCGAGTGGGTGATGTGGCTGGGGACTTTCACGCGCAACGACGGGGTCCCCGGCGAACCGGATGCCACCGGCCGGGAGATGACGGTGCTCGAGTTCACCCGCCGCGCCGTGCGGCTGGTGCTCGACTTCGCGGAATCGCAGCGCAGCGCATCGCCGATTGGGCTGGAACTGTCGACATCCGCTGACCCGACGCCGGTGTCCGGATGGGTCGACGCGGTCCAACGTGCCGCGATGGCCGCCCTGCTCGCGCTCGCCGATCCAGACGCCGCGAAGCCCACATTCAACGGCGTAATCGACAATGCTGTCGATGCCGTGCGCGAGGCCCTCGACTACGAACGGCGCCCCGACCACCGGCGGTCCTGGCAGCTGCTGTCAATGATGGTGGCCGTGATTCGCGGGATCCTCGCCGACAACCTGGTCACCGATCCGCACGGTTTCCGGGCGATCAACGACGAGGACTACAACGCATGGCTTTTGCGCCATGGCGCACATCCGGACGTCCTGGACTTCGCGTTGGTGCGCGGCCTGTACGACTTGGTCTTCGCCTACGAGGACGCCGACCCACAGCGACCGTCATTCGGTGCGGGGCAGGCTATCTTTCTGACCGCCTTGGCGTTGTTCCAATACAAGGGCGCAATCTTCTGGAAGATGACCGCCGGCATGGGCGACATCGTCGTCGCCCCGATGTACCAGGCGCTGCGCAAGCGTGGTGTCGAGTTCGAATTCTTTCACCGTCTCGACGCGTTGCATCTCGATGATCAACATCTGGCGATCGACTCGATCACGATGGGCCGACAGGTCGGGCTCGCTGACGGACGCGATACCTACGAGCCGCTGACCACGGTGGGGGGTCTGCCGGTGTTTCCCAGCGTTCCGTTGGCCGACCAGCTTGCCGAGGGCCAGATCCCCGAAGACGGCTGGCATTCGCTGGAGACCCACTGGTCTGATCGCAACGATGCCGAGACCCGGCTGTTGCGCCGAGGCGTCGACTTCGACCAGGTGGTGCTCGCCGTCTCGGTGGGCATGCTTCCGATCGTCGCCGACGAGCTGATTGATGATCGAATTGACTGGCGGGAGATGACATCTCGCATTCGCACTGTGGCCACCCAGGCGTTTCAGATCTGGCTTCGGCCAGATGAACCCACGTTGGGATGGCATGAGCCGGCGGTGACGATCAGCGCCTATCTTCGCCCGTTCGAGACTTGGGCGTCGATGCCGCAGACGCTGTGGAGCGAGGATTGGCCTGCCAACGATCGGCCCGGTGCCGTCGCCTACTTCTGCGGCACTTTGAATGCGGCCTGGCCAACGGCGGATTCGGGTGCCGAGTACTTGCACCGATACCAGCACGAGGTGCGCGAGCAAGCCGCCTCTTACATCGACCGAAACCTTCGGCCGTTCTTTCCCAATGCGGTCACCGACGAGGGGTTCGACTGGCAGCTGCTCGGCGGCGTCAACGGCGAACGGGGTCGCGCGGCGCTGGACACTCAGCACGTCAGCGTCAACGTCGACCCCTCGGACCGTTACGTGCAGTCCGTTCCCGGAACGGAGCGTTACCGCCTGCGACCCGACGAAAGTGGTTACGACAACCTGATTCTGGCCGGCGACTGGACAGACTGCGCCATGAACGCGGGTTGCATCGAGGCAGCGGTGATGTCGGGGCTCCAGGCGGCCAATGCCGTGCTCGGCCGGCACCGCTTCTACCGCATTCGCGGCCTTTATATGCCCTGAGCCAATCGCAGCGCGCCGGCCAGATTGCCACGCTTGCCGATCGTCACGTCGGCCAGCCCCAGCCAGCCGGCCATCGTTTGCAACTCACCGGACAGCGCTTCGGCCACCCGCGACCGCGAACGATCTTCCTCGACGAACGCACCCACGACCTGCAACTGGCCTCTGGCCCGATCGGCTTTGAGATCGACCCGTCCCACCAATTGACCGTCGAGCAGAAAAGGCCATACGTAGTAACCGTATTGGCGCTTATTGGCGGGAGTGTAGATCTCGATCCGAAAGTGAAATCCAAACAGCCGCTCTACCCGTGGGCGAAAAAAGATCAGCGGGTCGAAGGGACACAGCAGCGCCGTACCTCGGTCACGTCGCGGAATCGTTTGCCCCGCAGCCAGGTACGCCGGATTCGACCAACCCTCGACGTCCACCCGTTCCAGTTCGCCGTCGGCCACCAGCTTGGCGATCGCCGGCTTCACCTGCCCGGCGGCCAGCCGAAAATAGTCGCGGATGTCGGCCTCGGTCGCCACCCCCAGCGCGGTAGCGGCCCGCAACGTGAGCTCCCGCACGGCGTCGCCTTCAGCGACCTCGCGGGCCAGCACCTCGGCCGGCAACACTCGTTCGGCCAGGTCGTAATGCCGGGCGAACCCGACTCGGGTCGCCGTGGTGAGCGTGCCGGCAGCGAACAACGCCTCAGCCACCCACTTGGTGTCGCTGCGACTTCCCCACCAATCTCCCCGCGGACCTCGCGGCGCGGCGGCCAGGTGCGCCTCGATCTGCCCAGCGGTGCTCGGCCCGATCTCGGCAACGGCCGCGACGATCTTGTCGGCGAGCTTCGGGTTGGCTTTCACGATGTGGGTGCCCCACCGGCCATGCCGGTATTGGCGCATCCGCCAGCGCATCAACGGCCAGTCGTCCACGGCCATCAGCGCGGCCTCGTGCGCCCAGTACTCCACCAGCAGCCGTGGCGAGCGCGCGGTATGCGCCCACGCCGCCCGGTCCAACACGTCGCGGTCGTAGGGGCCGAGCCGGCTGAACACCGGCGCGTAGTGAGCCCGTACCGCGACTGAGACCGAGTCGAGCTGCAGCACCTGGATCCGCGAGATCAGGCGACGCAGGTGTGCACAGGTAATCGGGCCGCCCGCACCAGCCTCGGCGAATCCCTGTGCCGCGACGGCAACCCGACGAGCCTGCGCGGCCGTGAGCCGGGTTGTCACGACCGCTGGTAGCTGTGAAACCGGTAGCGCACACCCGCACGGCTGGTCTGCCACTCTCCCGGCGTCCCGACCCACCCCTCGTCGAGCACCGGGGCCACCGCGTCGCCGTCGTCGCGCGGCAGGTCGATGTCGATCTCGGTGACCTCGCACCGATCAGCCCGTGGCAGAGCCAGGGTGTAGATCTGTTCGCCGCCGATTACCCAGGTGTCTGGGTCGGTCAGCGCATCGTCGAGACTTCCCACCACTGTCGCGCCCTCAGCCATGAAGTCAGTTTGGCGGGTCAGTACGACATTTCTGCGTCCCGGCAGCGGCTGAAACCTGGCCGGCAGCGAATCCCAGGTGCGGCGGCCCATCACCACGGTGTTGCCGATGGTGAGTTCCTTGAAGCGGGTCAGGTCCTCAGGCACTTGCCAAGGGATATCGCCGTCGCGCCCGATCACTCCGGACGTCGACTGCGCCCAGATCAGGCCGAGTCCACTCATACCGCGACGGGGGCTTTGATCGCCGGGTGCGGATCGTAGTTCTTCACAACGACGTCGTCGTAGGTGTAATCGAAGATCGAATCACGTTGAGCCAGGATTAATTCTGGGTAGGGACGCGGATTGCGGCCCAGCTGCTCGGTGACTTGTTCGACGTGGTTGTGGTAGATATGACAGTCGCCACCGGTCCAGACGAATTCGCCGACGCCCAGGCCGGACTGCGCAGCCATCATGTGGGTCAACAGCGCATAGCTGGCGATATTGAACGGCACGCCCAGGAACAGATCGGCGCTGCGCTGGTAGAGCTGGCAGCTGAGCCGGCCGTCGGCCACATAGAACTGAAACAGCGCATGGCACGGCGCCAGCGCCATCTGCGGGATCTCCCCGACGTTCCACGCCGACACGATGATGCGTCGCGAATCCGGATCGGTCCGCAGCAGGTTCAGCGCCGAGGTGATCTGGTCGACGTGATCGCCGGACGGAGTGGGCCACGATCGCCACTGCACCCCGTACACCGGACCGAGATCGCCTGTTGCGCTTGCCCATTCATCCCAGATCGTGACCCCGTGCTCCCGCAGCCAGCCGACGTTGGAGTCGCCGCGCAAAAACCACAACAGCTCGTACACCACCGACTTCAGATGCACCTTTTTGGTGGTGATCAGCGGGAAACCCGCCGACAGGTCGAACCGCATCTGGTGGCCGAACAGGCTGCGGGTACCGGTGCCGGTGCGGTCGGATTTGGCTGCGCCCTGCTCCAGCACCAGACGCAGCAAGTCCTCGTACGGCGTCGGGATCGGCACGCGTTCACCTTAGCGGCGATCGCAAGCGCGGCGAAGCCGCGCGCCGCGGGTCGATGCCAAAAAAATTACGTCCAGACCCGGGGAGTAGAACAGACGGCATGCCGAACATCAGCGACACCGTCACCACCCCCGATGGCTCCTGCCCCGTCCGCCTGTTCACCCCCGAGGGACAAGGACCCTGGCCGGGCGTAGTCATGATTGCCGACGCCGGCGGGACCCGGCAGACCTTCTTCGATATGGCCGCTAGGCTGGCCGATTCCGGGTACGCGGTGCTGCTGCCGGACGTGTACTACCGCCAGGGCGACTGGGCACCGTTCGACATGCAGACCGCGTTCACCGACGACAACGAGCGCAAGCGCCTGATGTCATTCATCGGCAGCATCAGGCCCGACGACTGGGCATCGGATGCGAACGCGTACTTCGACTACCTGAATGCTCGGCCCGAGGTCAGCGGCACCACGTTCGGCATCACCGGCTACTGCATGGGTGGTCGCGCATCGTTGACCATTGCCGGGCTAGTTCCGGACCGGGTTGCGGCCGCGGCGTCGTTCCACGGCGGCGGGCTGGTCACCGACGGCAGCGACAGCCCCCATCTGCGGGCCGACCAGATCCGGGCCGTCGTCTATGTGGGCGGGGCCGAGAACGATGCGTCGTTCACCAACGACCACGCTGAGCAGCTCGAGAAGGCCCTGACCGCGGCCGGCGTCGAGCACAAGATCGAAACCTATGCCGCCGCCCACGGGTACGCCGTGCCGGACAACCGATCCTATGACGCCGATGCCGCCGAGCGGCACTGGACGGCAACGCGCGAGGTTTTCGGAGCGAACCTCGGCTAGCCGCGAATTCATGCGCGTTGATGCGATGACGGTTCCGCAGCCGCTGGGCCAGATCGGTGACCTGGCCAGCCGAACACAGTCGGCCGGCTTCTCCGGCCTGCTGTTCACCGAGACGGGTCGCACGGCGTATCTCAACGCTGCTGTGGCCTCGCAGGCCGCGCCGGGCCTCGAGTTGTCCACCGGTGTCGCGGTGGCTTTTCCGCGTAGTCCGTTCGTGACGGCGGCCGCGGCGTGGGAACTGCAGGAAGCCTCCGGCGGCAATTTCCGGCTGGGGCTGGGCACGCAGGTGCGTACTCACGTCGTGCGGCGTTATGGCGTGGACTTCGAACAGCCCGGTCCACGGCTGCGCGATTACCTGCTCGCGGTGAAGGCGTGCTTCTCGGCGTTTCGATCCGGGAAGCTGGACCATCACGGTGACTTCTACGACCTGGATTTCATCACTCCGCAATGGAGCGCGGGACCGATTGAGGAGCCCGATCCCAAAGTCGATATCGCCGCGGTGAATCCGTGGATGCTGCGGATGGCCGGCGAAGTCGCCGACGGGGTGCATGTCCATCCGCTCGGCGAACCCGGCTATATCACCCGTCATGTCTTGCCGAAAGTCGCTGAGGGAGCAGCGAAAGCCGGACGTTCGCCGTCGGACATCGCCCTCATCGTGCCGGTGATGACAATCGTCGGCGACAGCGACGAGGAGCGCGCGAAGGAGCGGGAACTCGTGCGGGCCAGCATGAGCTTCTACGGAAGCACACCGAACTACGCGTTCATCTGGGACGAGGCCGGATTCGACGGCACGACCGCCCGGATTCGGGAGAAACAGAAGACCGGCGACTTCGCCGGCATGGCCGCCCAGATCAGTGACGAACACATCGCCACCTTCGCGACCGAGTCGACATGGGACACGTTGGCTGACAGGTTGATCGAGAAATACGCGGGCAAGGCAGCACGCCTGGTGTTGTACAACGCCGTCGGCGATCCAGAGCGCTTCGAGCGTTACGGCGACGTTGCCCGCCGGGTCAGCGGCCGATCAGCCGCTGCATGAAGTCGGGATAACGCGCACCCTGCACCTCGATACCCGCTGAGGCAGCGTCGATCTCGCGCAGGTCATCGTCGCTTAGCTCGACTTCGGCCGCGCCGAGATTCTCCTCGAGCCGCTCCAAACGCCGGGTACCGGGAATCGGCACGATCCATGGCCGCTGAGCCAGCAGCCACGCCAAAGCGATTTGGCCCGGTGTCGCGTTCTTGCGGGCCGCGATCGTTTCGAGTAGCTCAACTATGGCACGGTTGGCCCCACGAACGTCGGCGGCAAATCGCGGAATGCTGCTGCGGATGTCGGAGCGGTCGAATTGCGTGTTCTCGCTGATGCTTCCGGTGAGGAAGCCTTTGCCCAGCGGACTGTATGGCACGAAACCGATGCCGAGTTCGGCCAACGTTGGCAGAATTTCCGTCTCGGGTTCCCGCCACCAGAGCGAGTATTCGCTTTGCAGGGCGGTCACGGGTTGCACTGCGTGGGCGCGACGAATGTTCTCCGCCGACGCTTCCGACATCCCGAAATGCTGCACCTTGCCTTCAGTGATCAGCGCCTTGACCGTCCCGGCCACGTCCTCGACGGGAACCTCGGGGTCGACACGGTGTTGGTAGAGCAGATCGATGCTTTCCACTCCGAGCCGGCGCAGTGAATTGTCGGCAACCTCGTTGATGTGTTCGGGCCGGCTGTTCAGCCCCGTGATGTTGCCGTCGGAGCCGAAGGCGAAGCCGAATTTTGTTGCGATCACGACCTGTCCGGTGAACGGCGCGAGCGCTTCACCGACCAGTTCTTCGTTGTCTCCGTAGGCTTCTGCGGTGTCGAAGAACGTGACGCCGCGCTCGACTGCGTCGCGGATCACTGTGATCATGTCGGCCTTGGCACCCGACGGTCCGAAGCCTCGGCTCATGCCCATGCAGCCCAAGCCGATTGCTGAAACCTCGAGGTTCTCGCCGAGGATGCGCTTGTCCATGTCTTACTCCCTTTTACGACGACGGCAAGTCGACCAGTTCGGCCAACCGGGCGCGATGACGGTAGGCGGTGCCGAACGCCAGCTGGTCGCTCTTGGCCCGCTTCAGGTACAGATGCGCGGGGTACTCCCACGTCATCCCGATGCCGCCGTGCAACTGGACGCATTCCTCCGCGGCGTGCACCGCGGCACCGCTGCAGTAGGCCTGCGCGACGGCCGCCGCGATTGATGCGTCCTTGTCTTGTCGGGCGCAGGTGTCGGCCGCGTACCGAGCCGCCGCCGCAGCGGAATTGAGCTCGACCCACAGATCCGCGAGCCGATGCTTGATGGCCTGGTAGGAACCGATGGCTCGGCCGAATTGCTTGCGCTGCTTGGCATAACCAAGCGTCGTCTCCAAACACCACTGCGCGACGCCTAATTGTTCGGACGCGAGCAGCGCCGCACCGGTCTCCAGCGCCGCCGCGATCGCGGCGTCAGCAGCCGCAGAGCCTACTCGCGACGACGCGGCCCCGGAGAACTCAACATTCGCAAGGGGTCTCGTCATATCCAGAGCGAGTATCGGCGACACGTCGAGACCTGCGGCGTCGCGTGCGACGGTGTGCAACTCCAGCCCATCAGCACCGGCCACCGGCACCACCAGCACGTCGGCCTCGTCCGCACCGGCGACGCTGGTGATCCGTCCGGTCAAACCGTTGCCGCCGGTGCTGACGCCGGCAATCGGATCACCGGGCGCGGTGGACAGCGGCACTGCCAAAGCAGCCGTGATCGAGTCCGCGGCCAAGCCCTTGACTGTGTCGGTGTCCCCGGCGTGCAACAGCGCGACAGTGGCGAGTACGGCGCTGGACAGAAACGGCACCGGCGCGACGGCGCGCCCGATCTCTTCCATGACAACGGCTGCCTCACGGGCACTTGCACCCGCACCACCGAGTTGCTCAGGTACCAGCAGGCCCGCCATACCCAGCTCGGCCGCCAGCGTATGCCAGACGCGGGAAAAGTCTTGCGACGCAGCATCGTAGATGCCTGCCACCGCTTCCGGTGGGCACCGGTCGGCGAACAGGCGGCGTACGCTGTCCCGCAATGCTTCTTCGGTGTCGGAGTACAGCAGATCGCTCATTTGTCCAGGTCCTTAAACGCGATGTCCTTGTCTACCCGGTGTTCCGGCGGCAGGCCGAGGATGCGTTCGGCGATGGTGTTGCGCAGAATCTCCGAGGTGCCGCCCTCGATCGAGTTGCCCCTGGCCCGCAGGTAGCGGTACCCGGGCTCGCGCCCCGTGAAATCGACCCCTTCGGGTTGACGCATGGTCCAGTCGTCGTATTGCAGTCCCTCTTCCGGGTGCAGTTCGATTTCGAAGCCCGAAATCGCCTGGGCCAGACGGGCGAATGTCACCTTCATTCCGGCACCCTCGGGCCCGGGCTGACCGGCGGTGAGCCGCTGGCGCAGTCGCAGGGCGGTCAGCCGGGCGACCTCGGCGTCCACCCACAGCCGCATCAGTTCGTCGTGCATCGCCGGATTGCGCAGCTGCGGTTCGGCCCGCCACGCGTCGGCAACCTTGCCGATCATCCCGGTTTCGCGGCCGATGCCGGCCATCGACCCGATGGCAACGCGCTCGTTGTTGAGCGTCGTGGTCGCGACCTTCCAGCCGCCGCCCTCGGCGCCGAGCCGGTTCGCGTCGGGCACCCGGACGTCGGTCAGGAACACCTCGTTGAACTCGGCTTCGCCGGTGATCTGGCGCAGCGGACGGACCTCGACACCGTCGTCGGTCATGTCACACACGAAATACGTCAGGCCCTGGTGTTTGGGAACCGTCGGGTCGGTCCGTGCGACGAGGATCGCCCGCTGGGCTTTCTGCGCGCTCGACGTCCAGACCTTCTGCCCATTGACGATCCAGTCGTCGCCGTCTCGCACCGCGCGGGTGGAAACCCCGGCCAGGTCGGATCCGGCGCCCGGCTCACTGAATAACTGGCAGTAGAAGTGCTCTCCGGTAAATAACGGCCGCAGGAACTTTCGCTGCTGCTCTGCGGTGCCGAAGGCGGCGATAGTCGGCGCCGCCATGCCCATCCCGATGCCATTGTGTGGCCCGCCTCCCGGCGGCGCCCCCGCGGCGGCGAGGTCTGCTTCGACCTGTGCCTGAAAGCCTCGCGGCAGCTCCAGCCCGCCGGAACCGCGCGGGAAGTGCACCCAGGCCAGTCCCGCATCGAACCGGGCAGCCAGGAATTCACCTGCATCGCCCGCCGGGTCGTGCTCTTCCAGCAGCGTCCGCACCCGAGCGTGCAGATCCTGCGCAACCGCCTGCTCGTCGACGCTCATCGGAATTCCCCCGCGTTGCCGAGCACCTGACCGCCATCGATCACCAAGGTGTCGCCGGTGATCCAGCTCGCCTCGTCCGACACCAGGAAGGCGACCGCAGCAGCCACGTCAGGCGTTTCACCGATGCGCCCCAACGCCGTTCGCTGCGAGACAAGCTCTTCGTTGTCCTTCCACAGCGCCTCGGCGAGCTTGGTCCGAACCACCCCCGGGCAGATGGCATTGACCCGGACCCGCGGCGAAAGTTCCAGTGCCAGTTGCTTGGTGACGTGGATCAGCGCGGCCTTCGTCGCGTTGTACATGCCCATGTTCGGCGACTGGTGCATGCCGCCGATCGATGCGGTGTGAACGATCGCGCCACCGTGCTCGACCATCCACGCCTTGGCGGCCAGCGAGGTCCACAGCAGTGGCGCCCAGAGATTGACTTCAAAAGTCTTCGCGAAGCGGGCGTGATCCTGGTCGATCAGCGGACCGTACGCCGGATTGGTGCCCGCATTGTTGACCAGAATGTCGATGCTGCCGAACCTGTCGAGTGTCAGATCGACGCAGTGCCGTGCGGCGTCCTCGTCCACCGCGTGGGCGGCCACTCCGATGGCGTCGCCGCCGACCTGCTGGGCCGCCGCGTCCGCGCTCTCCTGCTTGCGGGAGGTGAGCACGATGTTGGCCCCTGCGAGCGCCAGCCGTTGTGCGATGGCCAGCCCGATCCCACGGGAACCTCCGGTGATGATCGCGGTGCGGCCGTTCAGGTTTGGTGTGGTCATAGTGCCTCCATCAGGCTGTGCTGGTAACGGCGCATGCCGCGAAGCCAACGGTCGTAGTCGGTGCCTTTGTGCCGGTACATCTCCAGCACTGCCGGATGCGGGAGGATCAGGAAGCGCTCCTCCTCGACGGCCGCCAGCACGATCTCTGCGACGTCGGCCGGCTCGATCACGTCGCCCGCGCTGGTGACCGCACGGGTTGCCAGGCGGGCCAACGGATCCTCGGACTCGCCCGGCGAATACAACAGGTTGGTGTTGACTCCCATCGGGCACAGACAGCTGACCCGCACGCCCTGGTCGCCGAAGGTGATGTTCAACCACTCCGCGAATCCGACCGCGGCGTGCTTGGTCACCGAGTAGGTCGCCGACCCGAGCTGAGTGAGCAGCCCGGCCGCCGACGCGGTGCTGACGAAATAGCCTTCGCCGCGTTCGACCCATCCGGGCACCAGCAGTTGCGCTGCGCGGATGTGGGCCCGCAGATTGACGTCGATGGACTGATCCCATTCATCCTCGGTGACGTCCAAGCCTGCCACGCCTGTGATGCCCGCATTCGCGAAATACAGGTCGACGGGTCCGAACTCGTTTTCCGCCAGCGCGATCAACTGCTTGATCTGCTCGGTGTCGGAGACATCGCCGCCGGAAGCGACGGCCGTGCCGGGCCGGTCGGCGTTGATTCCCTTTGCCACGGCATCGGCAGCCGGCGAATTTATATCGGCGACAACGACTCTGGCATCCTGGTGCGCTAGCTTGGCGGCCAGCGCGGCGCCGATACCGTTACCGCCGCCGGTGACGATAGCGACTTTGTCGGCAACCTTCACGACCGACTCCCTTCCTGATTGACCCGGGCTTCGTTGAACAGCAGTCGGATGATCCATCCCCGGGTCTCGGCCGGATCGATCACATCATCGAGTTCGAAGGTGGTGGCCGAGGTGAGCGCCTTGCCCTGTTGATAGGCGGCCTCGACCAGTTTGTCGAACAGATTCTGGCGTTCGATCGGGTCGGCGACGGCGGCCAATTCCTTACTGAAACCCAGCCGGACGGCACCCTCGAGACCCATCCCGCCGATCTCCCCCGTCGGCCACGCGACCGTGAAGTCCGGAGCGTGAAACGAACCCCCGGCCATCGCCATCGCGCCCAGCCCGTAGCCCTTACGCAGGATGATCATCCCGAACGGGACGGTCAACCGCGCGCCGACGATGAACAGCCGACTGAATCGTCGAACCGCGGCGTCAACTTCAGCGTCTGGGCCGACCATGAAGCCGGGCGTATCGCACAGCGAAATGATCGGCAGCCCAGCCGATTCGCACAGCGTCAAAAAGTCGGCCAACTTGTCCGCGGCTTCGGCGTCGATGGCTCCACCGAGATGATGGCTGCTGTTGGCCAGCAATCCGATTGCCACGCCTTCGACGCGGGCGAGCGCGGTAACCACGCCGACGCCGTAGTCGGCCCGCAGCTCCAGGACGGACCCGACGTCGGCGACCGAGTCAATTGCGTGATGCACGTCGTAAGCCCGTAACCGGTTCTCCGGCACGACATGTCGCGCGCGTCGTGGATCAGGAGCCGCCCAGTCGTCCAGCCTGCCGTGGAAATAGGACAGATACTTCTTGGCCAGCGACACCGCGTGCGCCTCGTCGCGGGCGGCCAAACCGACGACCCCGTTGCGCCGCTGCACATCGATCGGCCCGATATCCTCCGGCCGGTACTCCCCGAGCCCGCCGCCTTCGATCATCGCCGGACCGCCCATACCGATGTTCGCGTCGGGGGTCGCGATGATCACGTCGCATGTTCCGGCCAGCGCGGCGTTGCCGGCGAAACAACGCCCGGACACGATCGACACCAGCGGAACCTGCCCGCTGAGCGCACCGAGCGTGCGGAATGTCGGCACGTCAAGGCCGGCCACAGTGGCGACGTCGGTATCGCCGGGCCGGCCACCGCCACCTTCGGCGAACAACACGACTGGCAGCCGTCTGCGGGCGGCTAGCTCGAAGACCCGATCGGTCTTGGCGTGGTTGCGCATACCTTGCGTACCGGCAAGAACGGTGTAGTCATAGGACAGCACCGCCGTCTCGACCCCGCCGATTTTCGCCACGCCGGCCACCATCCCGTCGGCCGGCGTGTTAGCGATCAGATCCTCTTCCGAGCGCCGGCTGCGTTGCGCGGCCACCGCCAGAGCGCCGTACTCCACGAAACTTCCCGGATCGACCAGGTCGGCGATGTTCTCGCGGGCGCTGCGCCGATCCTGGTTGTGCCGCTTGGTAATCGCCGCCGGGCGGCCCTCATCGACGGTGAGCAGATGCCGACGGCGGACCTCGTCGAGGTCGGCACGATCCCGGTCCAGGTCGAGTGTGGCGACGTCTTCGGCGCCGGCGCTTTCGCCGGTGTGGGTGAACACTAGCAAGGGGTCTCCGGTTCCGATCACCTGCCCAGGGCTCACCAACGTCCGGACCGTGCGGACCGCATCCGGTGCGGTCAGCACATGCTGCATTTTCATGGCTTCCAGCACTGCCAGTTGGGCGCCCGCCGGGCAATCGGTCCCTTCGGCCGCAACCTCGATCACGGTGCCGGCCAGTTGCGCGCGTAACACTTCCTCACCCGGATACAGTTCCAGTGCTGCTAGCCGGGTCTCGTGGCGCCGAGACTGCGCGGCGCCAACAAAGGCGGAAAGATTTTGGTCGACGAAGCCTGTGGTGATCTGGCCGGTGTGAACTTGGCTGTGCGACAGCACTTCCCGCAGGAATCCGGCATTCGTCCGGATCCCGTCGATAGCAAATTCGTCCAGTGCCGTCTGAGCCTTGCGCACCGCGGCGGAAAACGACGATCCACGTACCCGGGTGATCACTTTGGCCAGCAACGAGTCATAGCGTGGGCTGGGCGTCAGCCCGGGACGACCGAAGGTGTCGACGCGCACTCCGGGTCCGCTCGGCGGTGAGAACACGGAGAGGGTGCCGGCGGTGGGCAGGACCGACCCGTCGGCATCCATGGTCTCCATGTTGACCCGCGTCTGGATCGCGATACCGCGCACCGCGGCGAGTGCACCGACCACCTCGCCGCCGTCGGCGACGATGCCGGCCGGCAGCCTCAGCTGATGGAACGACGCGCCCTGCGCGATTCTCAGTTGCACCGCCACCAAGTCGACGCCGGTGACCTCTTCGGTCACCGTGTGCTCCACCTGGATCCGCGGGTTGACCTCGAGGAAGACAAACTGCTCATCAGTCACCAGAAACTCGACCGTGGCGATTCCGCGGTAGTCGGCCTGTGCGCACAGCCTGGCCGCGGCGCGGTGCAGCTCACGGCGCAGCGTCGGCGAAATACCCTGCGCCGGTGCGATTTCGACCAGCTTCTGGTGACGCCGCTGAATGCTGCAGTCCCGGTCGCCCAGCGCAAGGGCGCGGGACGGCGTGGCAACGATCTGTACCTCGATGTGTCGCGCGTCGGCCAGGTGCGCCTCGGCAAACAGCGCCGGATCACCGAAGCCGAGTTGGGCTTCGGCGGCGCACTGCCGGTAGGCGTCGTCAATCTGGTCGGCGTTGTGGACTATCCGCATGCCACGGCCGCCGCCGCCGGCGAGCGCTTTGATCACGATCGCGCCACCATGGGCGGCGGCGAACGCGCGGATGTCCTCGACGCTGCTGGGCCCGTCGGTGGCGGGCAGTACCGGCACGCCGGCCGCGGTTGCCGCGCGCCGGGCCGACGATTTGTTGCCGAACAGTTTCAGCGCCGCGGCATCGGGCCCGACGAATGTGTAGCCCGCATTCGCGCACTCCTGGGCGAAACCGGCCTGTTCGCTGAGGAACCCGTAGCCCGGATGAATCAGTTCGGCGCCCGGGTCCTTGGCCGCCGCCAGGATCGCCGCGTGGTCCAGGTAAGCGGCCGGGCCGGCCCCAGGTAGCGCGATCGCTTCGTCGGCCGCGTGCACATGCGGGCTGTCAGCGTCGTCCTCGGCATAGACGGCGACGGTGCTGAGCTCCAACTCGGTTGCCGTACGGATGATTCGGAGCGCAATCTCACCGCGGTTAGCGATCAGCAGGCGCGTCACGTCCGGTCCTTCTTGAGGTCGATCCTCGTAGGATTAAGCGTCCATCCCGATCCCATCATGCCGCTAGCGCGATTAGCAGACTATTGGCCCCCATCTCACCAGAGCACGAGTAGTTTCATTCCCGGCGGCGACCTAGCGGAAAGAGCGATGAAGCACCACATCTTGGCGGGACTGGCCGCAGCGCTGATGGCCGTAGGGCTGGTGACTTCGGCACCGCCGGCCAGGCCGGCTGCCAATCCGGCGGAATCGCTGTCAGCAGGTGCGATGGACCCGTCCAGCCCGACGGAAGGTGGCAACGGTGCGTGATATTCAATTCGGACGTGGGCTCCTCATCCGGCTACCTCTCGCCCGACAAACGTTGCGACCAGATGGGGCCGTATCTGCATCCGTGGGGCCTCGCGTTCAATCACCCACCGACGCACATCGATGATTGAGCTGGTAGGTACCCCTCCGGTAAGGGACAAGATGACGAAGCGATACACGACCGCGGCCTTAGGAGCTGCGTTGGTGACCGCCGGGATGACGGCCACGGCGCCCCCCTCGAGCGCGGGATGCATCGACCCCAACTGGGCGCCGCACCCGATGGCGAAGATGTGCGACAGCCCCGTCGACTCCGACGGTATGTGGGAGCGTTGTCTCTCGTTTCACAACGGCCGCATCTACAGTCCCACCGAAACCGACTGCTACACGATGAGCGCGGGTGACCCCCCAAAGGGTGACCCCATCCTGCTGACGCCACCGACGCACATCGACCCGTAGCGGGATTTTCCGAAGCCAGCGCTGCCTTCAAAGCCGGATGATCCCTAGACCGAACCCAAACCGCTGGGGTAATTTCTGGGAATGCCGATTAGTCGTCGCATGGCATTGGGCGGCGCGGGCCTGGCCGGAGCGGCAGCTGCGACCGGTGTAGGCGTCGATCGTTTTGTCTCCGGCTATCGCACTGACCACGAAGTGTCGCTGGCCGACGACGCGGCACGGTTCGCTGATCCCCGCATACCCGCTGAGGTCATCAACTCGCAATCGCACCTGTTCCATCTCGGTGCCCAGCCCTTGAACACATACGACGGCGGCTCGTTTCAACAGGCGGACGAAGAAAATTTCCCGATACTCAGAGGTCAAGCGGCCAGCATCGTGAAGCTCACGTTGCAGCCCGGAGGTATCCGCGAACCGCACTGGCATCCCAGCGCATGGGAGATCAACATCGTCACCAGCGGAGTCGCGGCTTGGGTCGTTGTCGACGGGAACGGCAACCACGAAAGTTTCGACCAACACGCCGGCGACGTTGTGTTCGCCCCCCAGGGTTCCTTCCACTACTTCGAGAACCGTGGTCCGGGTGACATGAAGATCGTGATCATCCAGAACACCAGTGCGCCTGAAGCCAAGGACAACATCGGCATCGGCGAATCCCTCAGCATGCTGCCACCGCGGGTGCTGTCCGCCGTCTTCGGCGTTCCCGAAGAAACGTTCAAGCCCTTCAAGAAGATCGACAACGCGATCGTCATCCTGCGATCGCACTAAGGACGGTCCGATGACCGATGACGCGGCGCGCTTTGGTGATCCCCGCCTACCCGCGGAAACGATCACCTCGCAATCGCACCTGTTTCGTCTCAGCGCCCTGCCCCCGATCACGTATGACGGCGGCTCACAGCAGCAGGCACACGAAGACAATTTCCCGATACTCACCGGTCAAGAGGCCAGCATCCAGCTGATCACGTTGCAGCCCGGAGCTATTCGCGAGCCGCACTGGCATCCCAGCGCGTGGGAGATCAACCTGGTCACCAAGGGGGTCGCGAGCTGGGTGCTCATCGACGGCAACGGCAACCATGAAAGTTTCGACGCCCACGTCGATGACCTTGTCTTCGCACCACAGGGTTCCTTCCACTACTTCGAGAACCACGGCACCGAAGACCTGGATGTGCTGATCATTCAGAACAGCAGCGCACCCGAAGACAAGGACAACGTCGGCATCGGTGAGTCCTTGAGTCAGCTTCCGCCTCAAGTGTTGTCGGCCATCTTCGGCATTCCGACAGACACGTTCAACAAGTTCAAAAAGTTCGACAAGGCGATCACCATCCTGCGATCGCACTGAACGTTCACTCCATCAGCGTCGCTGCGATAGTGCCGCCCAGCTCGTAAGCCCGCTCTCGCGCACCGGCGTCGATCGCGCCGGTGATCTCCAGTGCATCAGCGGCTTTCGTCAGTGACAGTCCGGTGACGACCTTCTCCACTGACGACGCCGCGCCAACCGTGTCGTTGTTGCCGTGCACCCAGAGGCCGTACGGCCGACCTGCCACGTGGTCCAGACTCGGGTAATACACGGTGTCGAAGAAATGCTTGAGCGCCCCGGACATGTACCCGAGGTTGGCGGGGGTACCGAACAGGTAGCCGTCCGCGTCGAGCACGTCGGGAACGGTGGCCGCCAGCGCGGGACGCGATACAACTTCCACCCCCTCGATGTCGGGGTCGCTGGCTCCGGCCAGCACCGCTTCGAGGAGCTCACGGGTAGCCGGCGACGGCGTGTGGTGAACGATCAACAGCGTTTTGCTCATTGGCGACCCTGTAGTTCGACGGCTTTCTTCATGGCTTCTCGTGCGCGACTTCGATCTCCCGCGTAGTCATAGGCGCGGGCCAGCCGGTACCAGCGACGCCAGTCGTGCGGATCGCTGTCCAGTTCGGCCCGGACGGTGTCGAAAAGTGCGTCGGCAGCGCCGCGGTCGATGCGCCCCGACGGCCGGCGCGGCAGTGCGCTCACATCGAGTTCCATGCCGTCGTCAGCGACCAGTCGGGCCAGCTTCTGATGGGCGAGGCCCGCCCGGAGGGTGGCGATCATCGCCCACAACCCGATGGCGGGCAGGATCAACAACGCGCCACCCAATACAACCGCGGCTGCACGTCCGGAACTGATCATCAGCACCGCGGCCCGGCCGAGCAGCACCAGGTAGACCAGCAGTGCCGCGCACATGAGCACGATCATCAGTTGGATGCGCACAGTGCGCGACGAACCGGTCATTTCAGGTTGAGTAGCGATTCGATTCCTATTGTCAGGCCCGGATTTTCGGCGACCCGGCGAACCGCCAGCAACACGCCGGGAACGAATGACGTGCGGTCGATGCTGTCGTGCCGGATGGTTAAGGTCTCCCCCAAGGTGCCGAACAACACTTCCTGGTGTGCCACCAGCCCGGCCAACCGCACCGAATGCACGGGTACACCGCCGACATCGGCGCCGCGGGCGCCCGGCAGGCTAGTGGTGGTGGCATCTGGGTTGGGCGGCAAGTCTTTTCGGGCTTCGGCGATCAGCGCGGCGGTTCGTGCGGCGGTTCCCGACGGGGCATCGGCTTTCTGCGGATGATGCAATTCGATGACCTCGACCGACTCGAAGAACGGCGCGGCCTGCTTGGCGAAATGCATGGACAACACCGCCCCGATGGCGAAGTTCGGCGCGATGAGCACCGAGACGCCGGGCTTGGCGGCCAGCCATGACCGAACTTGCTGCAACCGTTCGTCGGTGAAACCGGTGGTCCCCACGACGGCGTGAATCCCGTTGTCGATGAGGAACTCGAGGTTGGCCATGACGACGTCGGGGTGGGTGAAGTCGATGACAACCTCGGTCTTGTTGTCGGTCAACAGGCTCAGCGGATCACCCGCGTCGACTTCGGCGGACAAGCTCAGATCCTCGGCGGCCGCCACCGCCTGCACCATCGTCGCTCCGACTTTGCCCTTCGATCCCAGCACTGCTACCCGCATGGTGTCACCCTAAAGCGTGTCGAAGTTGTCCACAGTTGCGCCTTTGTCCACAATCGCTGTCGCAGCGGACGACTCGTGTCGACCGAGCCGGGTAATGTTTCGAACATGCGTTCGACATGTATCGAGCCGTCTAAGAGGGTGGGAGCAGCCTTCGATGAGCTCGCCGCAGCCCTGGCGAGAATCGGCGAGTTGAACCTCGACACCTACGCCCCTCGGGTTCGGCTGCAGGCACTGGAGCTGCTGGAGACCGCCCGACGGCAGCAGATGGTGGCCAGCCACGACCTCATCGCGAGCCTGGCCGAAGAGGCCCCGGCCGACGCGCCGAAGCGCGTCGCCGGCTGCGCGATGCCGCTCAGCTGCGACAGCGGGTCACGATCTCTGGCGAGACGCTGCCCCCGGAACTGCCCGCGACGGCTCAGGTCTGGCGGAAAGGGCTGCTCGATCCGCAGCACCTGAACGTGATCCAGACGTTTGTCCGTGATCTGCCGGCCGACACCACACCCGACACCGTCGAGTGCGCCGAGCGGTTCCTCGCCGAGCAGTCGACTGTGCTGCGGACTGACCAGTTGCAGACGGCGGCGAACCGATGCGCCGTGCTGATCAATCCCGACGGCAAGTTCTCCGACCTTGATCGAGCCCGCCAACGCGGGTTCACCTGGTCGGCGCAGCGCTCCGATGGAATGAGTATCGGCAAGCTGGTCGCTTCACCGGAGCTGCGCGCGAACCTCGATGCCTGGCTGGCCCGGTTCGCCGCCCCGGGTATGTGCAACCCCGACGATGGAAGACCTTGTATCGCAGGCGAACCCGACCACGAGCTGGCCGACAGGGATACGCGTAGTCACGCTCAACGACAGCATGATGCGCTCAACGCGCTGGTGCGCGGTCAACTGGGCAATCCGAAACTCGGAGTACACAATGGACTACCGGTGACCGTTATCGTGTCGACGACATTGCAGGAACTCGGCGCGGCGGCAGGCCAGGCAGTGACAGGCGGCGGGACGCTTCTACCCATGCGCGACCTCATTCGTCTGGCAAGTCGCGCACATCACTACCTGGCAGTATTCGATGGTCATCAAAATCGGCCACTGTATTTGGGCCGGGCGCGTCGAATCGCCTCAGCAGACCAACGACTGGTCCTCTATGCGAAGGATCGCGGCTGGGGGTCCCCCGGCTGCGATGTCCCGGGATATTGGACCGAAGTTCATCACGACGACGACTGGGCACATGGCGGCCGGACAGACATCGACCGGCTGACGCTGGCTTGTAAGCCCGACCATAAAATGGTTGACAAAGGCTGGCGGACAATCAAACGGGGCAACGGCGATACCCAGTGGATCCCGCCGCCACATCTCGACCACGGCCAGCCGCGGGTGAATGACTATCACCATCCCGAAAGGTTTTTCGGCGACGGACCCCCGCACGGCTGAGTGTTTCGACTCTCGCATTCGTCACCGGGCGTTCACCCAGCAGATTCACGAAACGCGCACGAACTAAGAAGCTGCTGTGATACCCACCAACAGTGCCTGGCACACTGACCAGCTTGACGAAAGGAACCGGACCATGAGGATCACACGCGGCCTGGCCGCCGGGGCGATGTTCGCCGGTCTCGCCCTGGTAATTACCGCTCCCATGTCCACCGCAGACCCGCTGAACGGCCACTACATCGAGACCGAGACCTATCCGGACGGTCACCAGGTGCACAGCGACTGGTTCATCACTCCCTGTGGTGATGGGTGCGCCTCGATCAAAGATCTAGGCCAGGCGAATCTCGTCAACGGACAGTGGACGCTGGACGGCAAAGGCGGCGTTTCCTGCGAAGAGGGCGGCGACGTTCACGACGCGATCAACTTCCACTACTCGTGGGATCCGAACACGCTGGACGGCACGGTGCAGATCACCAACAACGTGAAGGCCTGCGGCAACCCGCAGGGCTACCAGGAGACCAACAAGCTGCACTTGGCGCCGGCACCCTAGGCGTCGATCACCACGCGGCCGCCGGTCGCGCGTGAGACGCACACCAGCATCTCGCCGTCGGTTTCCGCGAGGCGACCACGGTGGTCGACGTGCCCGCTGAGCACTTTCACCTTGCAGGTCCCGCAGAAGCCTTGCCGGCAGGAGTGCGCCGCGGTCGGGTCGTAGTCGAGCATGACGTCGAGCGCGGAGCGATTGGCGGGAACGTCCAGCACCCGCTGCGAGCGGGCGAGCTCGAGTTCGAACGGGATGCCATCGACCACCGGTGGCGGACTGAACCTCTCGTAGTGCAGCGGGGCGTTCGCGTGCTCGTCGCGGGCGATGCGCACCGATTCCAGCATCCCGCTCGGTCCGCACACATAGACCGCGGTGGTCGGTGTCGCGCCGATCAGCAGATCGTCGGCCGTGGCGACCCGAGCCCGCTCGTCGTCAGCCCATACGGTGACTCGGTCGCGATCCACCGAGGTCACCTCGTCAAGCAGCGGCATGTATTCCCGGCTGCGGCCGGCATAGATTGCGCGCCAATCCATTCCGCGCTGCTGCGCAGCCCGCATCATCGACAGGATGGGCGTCACCCCGATTCCGCCGATCACGAACAGCACGTCGCGCTCGTCCCCGCCGAGATAGAACGCGTTGCGCGGACCCTCGAACACCAGCGAGTCGCCCACAGCGAACGCATCGTGCATCTCGATCGATCCGCCGCCGCCATCGGCGATGCGGCGCACCGCAATACGGTAGTCGGTACGCCGTCCGGGCGGTCCGCACAGCGAGTACTGACGGCGACGGCCGGAGGGCAGCTGCACATCGACGTGGCTGCCCGGCGTCCACGACGGAAGCAATCCCCCGTCGGGGTCCGCGAACGTCAGCGCGACAACGTCCGGGGTGAGCAGCTCACGTTTGGTGACGACCGCGGTGTGCGTGCGGCCAACCGGCACCACTCGCGACGGCTTCCACCGGGTCGCTGACGAGAGCCCACCGAGGAGCACGCCCAGGCCCCACACCGCCGTGTAGAGCCGGTCCCGTTTCCGGCGACCGTAGATGTCAACGGGCCTGCTAGCCCAAATGCCCTGCGACACAGCAACCTCAAGGCCGGATGTCGTAGCGGGCCAGCAGCCGGATCAACGCCGGACTAATGCGGCGCATCGCGTAGCCGACCCGTGATTCGGCCGCAATCGGCAGCACCGGCGGGCCGCTCTTGACCGCTTTGACGATCGCCTTCGCCGTAGCTTCGGGCGTGTAGTTGCGACGACGGTAGGTGATGTCGGCCTTGTGGCGGGCATTTTCCTGTTCGTCCGCTGACATCCCCGCATAGACCGTGCTTTTCGCGATGTTGGTGTTGACGAATCCCGGGCACACCGCGGTGACGGTGATGCCGTCGTCCGCCAGGTCGGCGCGCAGCGATTCGCTGAACGCCAGCACGGCGGCCTTGGTTGTGCCGTAGGCGATCATCGACTTCGACGGGAGGAATGCCGCGGCCGACGACACGTTGATGATGGTACCGCCCTGGCCTCGCTCGACCATTTGCGTTGCGAATGACCGACTTCCGTTGAGTACGCCCCGCAAGTTGACGCCCAGGATGTTGTCCCAGTGCTCCGGTGTCGTCTCGAGGAACCGGCCGGCCATCCCGATGCCGGCGTTGTTCACCAAAATATCGACGACCCCGTGCTCGTCGCTGACTTGCGCAGCTAGGGCATCGATCACCTTCTCGTCGCTGACGTCGGCCTCATAGGCCGCTGCCCCGGCACCGGCGTCCCGGACCGCCGCGGCGGTGTCCTCGGCCGCGGCCAGATCACGGTCGACTATCACGACGGTGTCCGCGCCTTGACGGGCCAGCTCGACTGCGGTAGCGCGGCCGATCCCGGCACCGGCACCGGTGACCAGAGCGAGCTTTCCCCTGACGTCGCGCGGACCGGTTCGCACAGCGCCGGCGTGATCCGGCGCATCGCCGCTGACAACCCGGTCGATCCATTCACTGGCCAGCCGGGCGATGACGTCGGGACGCGCGGTCACTACCCAGTGCCCGCCTTCGATCGGAACGACCCTGCTGCCCAACGGGATTGATCCGGTGAACCGCTGCAGTGCCGGCGTCACGAACATGTCCATCCGCGGCACCAAGACCTGAACTGGAACCGTAGTGACAGGCAACTGCGCCCCGGGCGCGAGGAACGGCGCAGGCATGTTGGCGCGGTACAAGTTTAGCCCGTTGATATAGTCGCCGGTGGATCGCGTCGATTCCACAGACCGGGTGAGGCTGCTGGAATTGCCGATACGGCCAAAGGCATCAATGACTTTCACTCCCAACCCGGACCGCATCATCAACTCCGGCAGGCCGGGAGTCAAGAAGAACCAGATGTATCCCGACGCAATGAACTGCCGCAGCACGTCGAACAGACCGCGCAGCGTACGGGCCGACCGTAAGAATTTGCCCGCGTAGTTCAGGTGCGGCCCGGATATCGAGGTGAACGAAGCCACTTTGCCCATCACCGTCTCGTCTGTGACGGCGGCCCAGCCCTGAATCGAGCCCCAATCGTGCGCCAGTAGGTGCACCGGGCCGACACCCAGGCTGTCGATCACCACACCTATGTCGGAAATCAACTGGGGGAAGCGGTAATTCGACCTTCCCTTGGGACGTGTCGACTCGCCGGCGCCGCGCACGTCGTAGGCGACGAAATTGTATTTGGCGTTGTGGTTGCCACCTAGATGCTCGGCCACCCCATCCCATAGGTGGTGGTTGTCGGGGTAACCGTGAATGGCCAACACAGTCGGCCGGTGCGGGTCGATCTCGGTGTAGGCGTGTACGGCCAATGTGACGCCGTCTGAGGCAGTCACGGTGGTCTGGGTCGGCAGGTTGGAACTACTCGCCGAAGCGGTGGTCATTAGATCCTCTCGGCTCAGTGCGAGGCACGCGCGGCGGGCGAGAACGCCAGGTAGTCGACCGCCTTCTCCACCCCGCCCAGCCGCGACGGGTGGAAGCGCGGCAGGTAATACGCGCCGATGACCCGCATGAAGCGCAGCGGTCCGGGCATCAAACCCCGTCGCGCCGCGGTGAAGTAGTACCACCAGCGCGGCTTGGTGCCGGGCGGCACGTGCCGGTCAACGGAGTACATGAACCGGACGCCGCGCACCCACAGCAGCAGCATCATCGGCGTCACGACCAACTGGGTGCGCACCCGCCGCAAATAGCCGGCCCGTAGGTGCTTCATCAGATCGAAGGCCACGGCTTTGTGCTCGACCTCTTCGGCGCCGTGCCAGCGGAGCATGTCCAGCATCACCGGGTCGGTGCCGACCGCATCGAGCTGCGGGGTGTCGAGTATCCATTCACCCAGGATCGCGGTGTAATGCTCGATCGCGGAGACGAGCGCGACCCGCTCGAGTAGCCAGCTGTGCTGCCGCCGCGCACTCCACCGCGGCCGGTCGCCCAGGAGCTTGCCGAACAGCCAGCTCATCTGGTCGGTGAACGGTGTCACGTCGACGTCATTGGCGGCGAAGTACTCCTGCACGCCGGTATGCGCCTGGGAATGCATCGCCTCCTGGCCGATGAATCCCTGCACATCGAGCCGCAACTGGTCGTCTTTGATCAGCGGCAGCGCCTGCTTGAACAGGTCGACGAAGAACTCTTCACCGGCCGGCAGCAGCAGGTGCAGCACATTAAGCATGTGCGTGGTGAACGGCTCGCCCGGCACGTAATGAAACGGCAGCTTCGTCCAGTCGAACGCGACGTCGCGCGCCTCGAGGACCAATCGTTCGTGATCGGGCGGTCCATCAAGCCCGGCCCCGCGACCTTGCACGTGCGGACCAACAGCCTCGTCGTTGACCGTGAACATTGCCAGGAGCATACCCGGTACCCCCGGTATCGGGAACTCCTCGTGGTCAGACGGGCGCGGCTCCCCGAAGGTGTTCGAAGATCAGCGACGTCTGGGTGCCTGCGACATCGGCGTCGGCGTTGAGATTCTCGACCACGAACGAGCGCAGATCTTCGGTGTCACGCGCCGCGACGTGCAGGATGAAGTCATCAGCACCGGCGAGGAAGTAGACATCCATCACCTGGGGTCTGCGCCGAATCTGCTGGATGAACTCCCGGATCTTGCCGCGGGCGTTGGACTGCAGGCTGACCGAAATCATTGCCTGCAAAGGCAATCCCACTGCGGCCGGTTCGATGTCGGCATAGAAGCCGCGGATCACCCCCGAGTCCACGAGGCGCCGGACTCGGCCATGACATGTCGATGCGGCGATGTCGAGTTCGGCGGCCAGCGCGCTGTTGGTCATTCGGGCATCGGCATGGAGCAGGCTCAGGATCTTGCGGTCCGCGCTGTCCAAATCCACCGGCCGAAGATCCTTCGGCGGAGGACCTTCCCGGCCTTGGAACTCCGATAATACTTCGGTCATTAGCGAATTCTATACATGTGTCTTCGGTATCTTTGCACTCCGACCGAATGTTCTTCACAATGAGGTCATGCATGTCGGCATCCCTACCGAGACGAAAAACAACGAATTCCGGGTCGCGATCACCCCGTCCGGCGTTGCCGAACTGACCCGTCGCGGCCACGAGGTCCTGATCCAGGCGGGCGCGGGTGAAGGTTCGGCGATCCCCGACAGCGACTTCAAAGCCGCGGGCGCACAGCTCGTGGCGACCGCGGAGGACGTCTGGGCCGACGCGGACCTGGTGCTCAAGGTCAAGGAACCCACGCCGATCGAGTACTTGTGCATGAGAAGCGGCCAGACGCTGTTCACCTATCTGCATCTGGCCGCCTCGCGGTCGTGCACCGAGGCGCTGCTCACCGCCGGCACCACGTCTATCGCCTATGAGACCGTGCAGACTTCCGATGGCGCGTTGCCGCTATTGGCCCCGATGAGTGAAGTCGCGGGCCGACTGTCGGCTCAGGCCGGGGCGTATCACTTGATGCGCACTCACGGCGGTCGCGGCGTACTGATGGGCGGAGTCCCGGGTGTCGAACCGGCGACGGTTGTAGTCATCGGCGCGGGAACCGCCGGATACAACGCCGCCCGCGTCGCCGTTGGAATGGGAGCGGCGGTCACGGTGCTCGACGTCAACATCAACAAACTGCGCGACCTCGACCACATGTTCGGTGGCCGAGTGCAGACTCGCTACTCGACGGCCCTGGAGGTCGAAGACGCCGTCAATCAGGCCGACCTGGTGATCGGGGCGGTGCTGTTACCGGGCGCCAAGGCTCCCACGTTGGTATCGAATTCCCTTGTCGCGCACATGAAACCGGGTGCAGTGCTGGTGGACATCGCCATCGACCAGGGCGGCTGCTTCCAGGATTCGCACCCGACCACCCATGACGACCCGACGTTCGCAGTGCACGACACGCTGTTCTACTGCGTCGCGAACATGCCCGCTGCCGTGCCTAAGACGTCGACGTACGCGTTGACCAACGCCACCATGCCGTATGTCATCGAACTCGCCGACAACGGTTGGCGGTCGGCCTGCCGGTCGAATGATGCTCTGGCCAAGGGCCTTTCGACGCATGACGGTGCGCTGCTGAGCCAACGGGTGGCCGCTGACCTGGCGCTGCCGTTCACCAACCCGGCCGCTCTGCTGGTCTGACGCGCGTTCGCGTGCTACACAAGCCGCGTGAGCTCAATCGCCGATGAGACCCGCTGGATGGATGCGGTCGACCAGGCCGCCCTGGTGCACAACGGTGAGGTGACGCCGCTCGAATTGCTCGAAGCGGCCATCGAGCGGATCGAGCGCATCGATGCCATCCTCAACGCGGTGGTGATCCGCTGGTTCGACCACGCGCGTGAAACCGCCCGAGCTGCGCTGCCCGACGGTCCTTTTCGCGGCGTGCCGTTCCTGATCAAAGATCTGTTCGCCGGCTACGCCGGTCAGCGCATCACCAACGGCAACCTCGCGCTCAAGAACGAGGGAGTGATCTCGGCGGCCGACACCACATTGGTGAGCCGGTTCCGCGAGGCCGGCTTGGTGATCGCCGGCCGGACCAACAGCCCCGAACTCGGCAGCGTGCCGACCACCGAACCGGTCGCCTGGGGGGCGACGCACAACCCGTGGGACACCAGTCGCTCGCCCGGCGGGTCCAGCGGCGGCTCCGCGGCCGCGGTCGCCAGCGGCATGGTCCCGTTCGCGCATGCCAGCGACGGTGGCGGCTCGATTCGCATTCCCGCGTCCTGCTGTGGACTGGTCGGCTTGAAACCCAGTCAGGGCCGGATCACAATCGGTCCGATCCGCGACGAAACCGCGTTGTCGGTAGAGCTCTGCGTGAGCCGCACGGTGCGCGACACCGCAACACTTCTGGACACGGTTCGCGGACCCGGCATCGGGGACACGGTCATCGCGCCGGCTCCGGTGCGCCGCTACGTCGACGAACTCGGCGCCGACCCCGGCCGGCTGCGGATCGGCCTGCTCGACCACCATCCGCAAGGCGGAGCCGTCGCACCCGAGTGCGCGGGCGCCGCCCGCTCTGTCGCGACGTTGCTCGAATCGTTCGGCCACACCGTCGAGCCAACGTGGCCCGCGGCGCTAGCCGACTCGTCGTTGCGGGTGCACTTCGCCACGCTGTGGAGCACCAACATGGGTGTCGGGCTTCGACGGTTCGAAGAACAGATCGGAAGACCGCTCGCCGTCGACGAATTCGAGCCGATGAACCGCGTGCAGGCCGAGATCGCCGCGCACTTCACCGCCGTGGACTATGCACTCGCCTTATCGGCGGCCACGCACTTCCGCCGCTCGGTGCAGGCGTGGTGGGCCGACGGCTGGGATCTGTTGCTCACGCCGACGGTCGCCGAACTTCCGCTGCCGCTCGGTGCCATCGCCAACAACCCCGACAACCCGCTGGAAGCGATGGAAAGCGCGTTCCGGTTCATTCCCTTCACCCCGCCGTTCAACATGAGCGGCCAGCCCGCGATCAACGTGCCGGTCGAGTGGACCGACGCCGGGCTACCGGTCGGCGTGCAATTGGTGGCCGCCTACGGCCGCGAGGACGTTCTGCTCCGGGTGGCCAGCCAGCTGGAAGCCGCCAAGCCGTGGGCGCACCGTACTCCCGACGTGGGTCGCTGACTTATACGTGGCCGAGCGTGCTGACGATGTCCTTCGCCGGCTTGGCCTCAGCCTGCCGATAGGCCGTCCCCGCCCATAGGTTGGTGCCGTGCGGGTCCTCCAACTCGACGGCGGCCTTGCGGATCGGCGAGGTCATCTGGTTGACCTCGGGATAGCCCAGCGGCGCGATGTGGTCGAGCATCCGGGTGAAGTCGTTCGCCAAGCCACGCGCGTACCGGCCCGAAAACGCCCGGGTGACAACGGTTGTGTCGAATTGCGGATGCCCTAGGGCTGAGCGGTGTGCGGCGTTGGTGCCGGCCTCGTCGGACAGCAGCAACGCGGTGCCGATCTGGGCGGCCACCGCTCCCCTGCGCAGCACCGCAGCGACGTCTTCGGTGCTGCCCAGGCCACCGGCTGCAATCAGCGGAACGTCATGGGCGCTACCGATGCGATCCAGCAGTTCGATGAGCGACTCGGTCCCGGGACTCATGTCCGGCGCGAAGGTGCCGCGATGCCCACCGGCGTCCGGGCCCTGGACGACGAGGCCGTCGGCGCCGGCGGCAATCGCCACGCCGGCCTCGTATGCCGACGTCACCGTGACGAACAGCAGCATTCCTAACGCACCGAACCAGCGCAGCACGTCCGGCGACGGGGCGCCGAAGGTGAACGACACCAATTCGGGCCGGAGGTCGGCCACCGCCTCGAGCTTCTGCTGCCACCCGTCGTCGTCGCCGAATTTCGGATAGCCGATCTCGACGTCGTAGTGCTCGGCCAGTTCGTCGAGAGCCTCTGCGTAGTGGTCGAGTTGGTACATGTCGGCGACGCTGGGCTGCGGCACGAAAAGGTTGACGCCGATCGGGCCGGTGGTCGCGGCGCGCGCCGCCGCGACGTCGTCGGCCAGCCGGTCCGCGCTGATATAGCCACCGGCCAGAAAGCCGAGGCCGCCCGCGTTGGACACTGCCGCCGCCAGGGCAGGAGTACCGGGGCCGCCCGCCATCGGCGCTCCCACGATCGGCACGTCGAGATCCCAGAAGCCCAGTACCATCGCGCTACCCCGTCATTGTCCGAAGTTGTTGCGGCAGGCTTTTTTTCGACTGATGTGGCCCGAGAACGGCTGCGCCATAAGGTTTGCCGAGGAGTTGGCGCGCCACCAGGTTGACCTGGTCCAGGGTGACCTCATCGAGCTCCTGCAACGTCCGGTCGATACTTCGGTGTTCAGCGTAGTTGAGTTCGCCCCGGCCGATGCGGTGCATCCGCGAACTGGAGTCCTCCAGCCCGAGCACCAGCCCGCCGCGAAGCGAACCCTTGGCGATCCGGCATTCCGTTTCGGTGATGCCGTCGCGCGCCACTCCATCGAGCACGTCGGCAGTCACCCGGGTCACTTCGGCGAAACGCTCGGGCAGGCACGCGGCGTACACCGACAAGGCGCCGGTGTCAGAGAACGTGTCCAGCGACGAGTACACCGAGTACGCCAGCCCTCGCGATTCCCGAACCTGTTGAAACAAGCGGGAACTCAAGCCGCCGCCGAGCGCGGTGTTCAGCACCGACAGCGCCCAGCGATGCTTCCAGTGCCGGCCGGGCGTTCGCACCCCGAGGAAGACGTGGGTCTGCTCCGCGTCCCGGTTGGTCACCGTCAACCGTGGACGACCGGTGACCCGGCCCGCGCCCTTGCGCGGCGCTACCGCGTGGCGGCCGCGGACCAGCCGCGGCCCGAAGCACTGACGCACCAACGCCACGACGTCGTCATGGTCGATGTTGCCGGCCACCGCGACCACCATCCGGTCGGGTGTGTAGCGGCGCTGGTGAAACGAATGCAGTTGGGCGCGCGTCATCGACGACACCGATTGCACGCTGCCGATTACCGGGCGGCCGACCGGGTGATCACCGAACAGCGCCGCCAGGAACTGGTCGGCCAGTGCGTCCTCGGGGTCGTCGTCGCGCATCGCGATCTCCTCGAGGACGACGTCGCGTTCCAATTCGACATCGTCGGCGGCGCAGCGCCCGTTGAGCACCACGTCACTGACCAGGTCGAGGGCCAGTGCCAGATCACCGTCGAGCACGTGCGCGTAGTAGCAGGTGTGCTCCTTGGCGGTGAAAGCGTTCAGCTCGCCACCCACCGCGTCGACCGCTTGCGCGAAATCGACAGCGGTACGCGTCGGGGTGGACTTGAACAGCAGATGTTCCAGGAAGTGCGCGGCGCCGGCAACCGTGGCACCCTCGTCACGCGATCCGACGCCCACCCACACCCCGACCGAGGCCGACCGCACCCCGGGCAGGTATTCGGTGACCACCCGCAGCCCGCCGGGCAGCGTGGTGCGCCGAAACGCAGCGGACGGCGCGGAAGTGTGCCGACCGCGGCGCAGTGGCTGCGTCCCTGGGCTAACTGCTGGCCGTCGCGGCATCGGCTTCCGTCGGCGACGATGCGGGCCGGTCACCGGCCCGCTGAGAAGCCGACGAATCTGCTTGCGCGGTCTCCGGGCTGGTGGCGGCATCCCCGTTGCCGGATTCTCCGGCTTCTTCGTCCACAAGCACCAAGGAGATCTTGCCCCGCTTGTCGATGTCGGCGATCTCGACGCGAAGCTTGTCGCCGACGTTCACGACGTCCTCGACCTTCGCGATGCGCTTGCCCCTACCGAGTTTGGAGATGTGCACCAGCCCGTCGCGGCCCGGAAGCAGCGACACGAACGCACCGAAATCGGTGGTCTTGACCACGGTTCCGAGGAACCGCTCGCCGGTCTTGGGCAGCTGCGGGTTGGCAATCGCATTGATCTTGTCGATCGCGGCCTGCGCCGCCTCGCCGTTGCTGGCACCGACGAACACCGTGCCGTCGTCCTCAATGGAGATCTGCGCGCCGGTCTCCTCGGTGATCGAGTTGATCATCTTGCCCTTGGGCCCGATGACCTCGCCGATCTTGTCGATGGGCACCTTGATCGTGGTGATCCGAGGTGCGTACGGGCTCATCTCGTCCGGCTCGTCGATAGCCTCGGCCATCACTTCGAGGATGGTGATCCGGGCGTCCTTGGCTTGAGCCAGCGCGCCGGCCAGCACCTGAGACGGGATGCCGTCGAGCTTGGTGTCCAGCTGAAGCGCGGTGACGAAGTCCTTGGTGCCCGCGCATTTGAAGTCCATGTCACCGAATGCGTCTTCGGCGCCCAGGATGTCGGTCAGGGTGACGAAGCGGCGCTCACTGCCGCCGCCTTCCACCTCGACGTCGTCGGACACCAGGCCCATCGCGATACCCGCGACCGGCGCCTTGAGCGGCACACCGGCGTTCAGCAGCGACAGAGTCGACGCACACACCGAGCCCATCGAGGTAGAACCGTTGGAGCTCAAGGCTTCCGAGACCTGCCGGATCGCGTAGGGGAACTCTTCGATGCTGGGCAGCACCGGCACCAGGGCCCGCTCCGCGAGCGCGCCGTGGCCGATCTCGCGCCGCTTCGGCGAACCGACGCGGCCGGTCTCACCGGTGGAGAACGGCGGGAAGTTGTAGTGGTGCATGTAGCGCTTGGACGTTTCCGGCCCGAGCGAGTCGATCTGCTGCGCCATCTTGACCATGTCGAGGGTGGTGACGCCCATGATCTGGGTCTCGCCACGCTCGAACAGCGCACTGCCGTGGGCGCGCGGGATGACGGCGACCTCGGCCGACAGCGCACGGATGTCCGTGATGCCACGCCCGTCGATGCGGAAGTGGTCGGTCAGGATGCGCTGGCGGACCAGCTTCTTGGTCAGCGAGCGGAACGCCGCGCCGATCTCCTTCTCGCGTCCCTCGTAAGTCTCGGCGAGGCGGTCGAGCACCTCGACCTTGATCTCGTCGGTACGACCGTCGCGCTCTTCCTTGCCCGCGATGGTGAGCGCCTTGGAGAGCTCCTCGGTGGCCACCGAGGACACGGCGTAGAAGACGTCGTCCTGGTAGTCGGGGAACAGCGGGTAGTCGGCAGTCTCCTTGCCGGCGGCGTCGTGCAGCTCCTGCTGGGCCTTGCACAGCGCGGCGATGAACGGCTTGGCGGCTTCCAGACCCTCGGCCACGACGCTCTCGGTGGGCGCGCCCGCGCCGCCCGCGACGAGGTCGATGACGTTGTCGGTGGCCTCGGCCTCGACCATCATGATCGCGACGTCATCGGCCGTCTTGCGGCCCGCGACGACCATGTCGAACACGGCGTTCTCGAGCTGCTCGACGGTCGGGAACGCGACCCACTGACCGTCGATGAGCGCGACGCGCACACCGCCGACCGGGCCGGAGAACGGCAGACCCGAGATCTGGGTCGACGCTGACGCGGCGTTGATCGCCAGCACGTCGTACAGATCCTTGGGATCCAGGCTCAGGATGGTGACGACGACCTGGATCTCGTTGCGCAGACCGGACACGAAGGTCGGGCGTAGCGGACGGTCGATCAGGCGGCAGGTCAGGATCGCGTCGGTGGAGGGACGGCCCTCGCGGCGGAAGAACGAACCGGGGATGCGTCCCGCGGCGTACATCCGCTCTTCGACGTCGATCGTCAGCGGGAAGAAGTCGAAGTGGTCCTTCGGCGACTTGCTGGCCGTGGTGGCCGATAGGAGCATGGTCTCGTCGTCGAGGTAGGCCACGACGGCGCCGGCGGCCTGCTTGGCCAGCCGGCCGGTCTCGAAACGGATGGTGCGGGTGCCGAAGCTCCCGTTGTCAATGGTGGCGGTCGTCTCAAACACGCCTTCGTCAATTTCAGCTACAGACATGTGCGTCCGTGCAGCCTCTCTGGATTTGTTCAGCTATTTCGCGCAGGCACGCGCAACCCGGAGGGTTCCAGGACAACCTGACGGATGCAGAGTCTGGATGCGGCTACGGCCATCGATCGAAGCGGCCGACCTACCCCAATCTGGGGAGCTCGGCAGCCACTACCGAAGACCGCGCGATACAGACTTGTCTTCCTTCGACGTCCTGTTGTGCCTCGCTGGAACGGTGCGCGCGGATCGCGCACGCCGTACCTCGCTCGGGCCGATGGGCCCAGAACGACCTTGACTCTACACGCCGACCTGGCGATTCCCAGCCACGCCCGACGACGATGCGGGCAGCGGAGTAACCCGAGACAAGTCGGGCAAGCTACCCACGCGGGGGGCAGGGTCAGCGGCGCAGGCCGAGGCGCTCGATCAGCGAGCGGTAGCGCTCCACGTCGACCTGGGCGACATATTTGAGCAGCCGGCGCCGACGTCCGACCAGCAGCAGCAGTCCGCGCCGCGAGTGGTGGTCGTGCTTGTGCAGCTTGAGGTGTTCGGTCAGGTCAGCGATCCGCTTGGTCAGCAGCGCGACCTGGGCCTCCGGGGACCCGGTGTCCGTTGCGTGCAGGCCGTAAGAGCCCAGGATTTCTTTTTTCTGCTCGGCGGTAAGCGCCACGAAATATCTCCATCAATAGGTCCGCGATCATGGATCTAAGGTGCGGCCGCCGCGAACTGCAGCACGCGCCGTGTCGCCGAGGAGTCTAGCAGCGGGCGCGGCTCCGACCGGAATCCGCAGGTCAGCCGGCAGAAAGTAGCCTGCGGGCACGTTCGGTATCGGTGCCCATCGCGTCGACGAGGTCGCCCACCGATCCGAACTTCTCCTGCCCGCGGATGCGGGCGACGAAGTCCAGCGCGACATGCTGCCCATACAAGTCAGCGGCGGTGTCGAGAACGAACGCCTCGACCGTGCGGGTGCGTCCGGAGAACGTCGGATTGGTGCCCACCGAAACCGCGGCCTGGTAACGCTCACCCGGCACGACCGTTCCGGTCACCGGTCCGTGGCCCAGCACGGTGAACCAGGCGGCGTAGACGCCGTCGGCCGGGATGGCCGAATACATGGGTGGGGCCACGTTGGCTGTCGGGAAGCCCATCTCGGTCCCCCGGCCGTCGCCGCGCACCACCACGCCTTCAACCCGGTGTGGACGGCCCAACGCTTCGGCGGCCGCCACCACGTCACCGGCGTCCACGCAGGACCGGATGTAGGTCGACGAGAACGTCACGGTCTCGGTGTTGTGGTGCTCGGAGACCAGCGACATCGCCTCCACCGCGAACCCGAGTCGCGCGCCGGCACTGCGCAACGTGTCGACCGTGCCGGCAGCCTTCTTGCCGAAGGTGAAGTTCTCCCCCACCACGACTTCCACCACATGCAGGTCCTCGACCAGCAACTCGTGGACGTAGCGCTCCGGGGTGAGCTTCATGAAATTGGCCGTGAAGGGCATGACCAGAAAGACGTCGATGCCGAACTCCTCGGCAAGCTCGGCACGCCGGGTCAGCGTGGTCAGCTGCGCGGGGTGGCTGCCCGGGTGGACCACTTCCATCGGGTGCGGGTCGAAGGTCATCAACACCGTCGGCACTCCCCGGGCACGGCCCGACTTGACCGCGTGCGAGATCAGTTCGGCGTGCCCGCGGTGCAGACCGTCGAACACCCCGATGGTGAGTACGCATCGGCCCCAGTCCGTGGGTATCTCGTCCTGCCCCCGCCACCGTTGCACAACTGCCAGCCTACGGGGCAAGGTAGCGCCCGGTCGTGCGAGAGCCGCAGATCAGATGAGGATTGCTTAAACTTCCGTTGTGCGCCCTGACCTACCTGCCGAGGAGCCTGCCGGGCTCAGTGCGGTTGCCCAGGATTACCTCAAGGTCATCTGGAATGCCCAGGAATGGTCGTTGGACAAAGTCAGCACCAAGATGCTGGCCGAGAAGCTCGGGGTGTCCGCCAGCACTGCCTCGGAATCCATCCGCAAACTCGCGGAGCAGGGCCTGGTCGACCACGAGAAATACGGCGCGGTCACCTTGACCGAGTCGGGCCGTCGAGCGGCGCTGGCCATGGTCCGGCGCCACCGGCTGCTGGAGGCCTTCCTGGTCAAGGAACTCGGCTACAGCTGGGACGAGGTGCACGACGAGGCCGAGGTACTCGAGCACGCGGTGTCCGACCGGCTGGTGGCGCGCATCGACGCCAAGCTGGGCTTCCCCCAGCGCGATCCGCACGGTGACCCGATCCCGGGCTCCGACGGGCAGGTACCGACCCCACCCGCTCGCCAGCTGTGGTCATGCGCCGATGGTGAGGCCGGCGTCGTGGCGCGGATATCCGACAAAGACCCCGAGATGCTGCGCTACTTCGACAGCATCGGCATCAACCTCGACTCGCGGCTGCGGGTGCTCACCCGCCGCGAGTTCGCCGGCATGATCTCCGTCGCGGTGGAATCCGCCGATGGCGGGCCCACCACGGTCGACCTGGGAAGTCCTGCAGCCCAAGCGATTTGGATGGTGGCGGGCTAGCGTTCACGATGCGGTGTTGGCTTCGGCGACCGCCGTGCGCAAGAAGTGCCCGGCCACCTGCAAGCTGGTCAGGCCTCCGTCGCGCGGCCAGAGCCAATAGCCGTGCATCAGGCCGGGCCACATGTGCTCGTCGCAGCGGCCACCCGCTTCGACCACCAGCGCAGCGAACGCCTCGGCGTCGGCGCGCATCACTTCCCTTGAACCGTAATGAATTTGGATCGGCGGTAAGTCCGAAAGCTCGGCATTCAGCAGGCACAGCCGGGGGTCCGCGGGGTCATTGTCACCGACATACAGTGCGACGGCCCGGGCTGCCGCGCGCGGATCCAGCGGCTGACGCCGGGTACGTGCGTCGGCGATGCATAACCGGTAGGACGGATCGATCAGCGGGCCGAACAGCGCCAGCGCCGCCGGGGCGGGCAACCCCTCGCTGCGCAGGCGCAGGGCAAGCCCGACCGCCAGGTGCCCACCGGCCGAATCCCCGGCGACGACGATCTTCGCCGGATCGTGCCCTTGCGACAGCAGCCAGCGGTACGCGGCCAGCGCATCGTCCTCAGCCGCCGGGAACGGATGCTCCGGTGCGAGCCGGTAGTCGATCGCGAAGGCCGGCATGCCGGAGTACTCGGACAGATGAGACGCGAAGCCGCGATGGGTGCGAGCCGAGCAGATCAGGTAGCCGCTGCCATGCAGCACCAACACCACGCCCGCTGCGTCGTCGGCCTCCGGAGCCCAGACCCACTCCCCTGACACCGGCGCGGCAACGGGCTTGACCCGGATGCCGGGAACCACTGGGGCGGTGCGGGAAATCACGTAGTCGGCCGCCGGGCGCAGCGCGGCGAGCAGCCACTGTTGTGACACCAGCACATTGAGCATCACGTTGAAGCCCAGCCGCGAGATCGGAACGTAGCTGAGCCGGTCGACGGCAGCCATCGAGCTGCGCCGCAGGCCTTTTGCCGTCCGGGTGTTCATCCGGCGAGCAAGCCCTTGGCGATGTGAGTCACCTGGACCTCGTTGCTGCCGGCGTAGATCATCAACGACTTGGCGTCGCGGGCCAACTGCTCTACCCGGTACTCGGCCATGTAGCCGTTGCCGCCGAACAGTTGCACCGCGTCCATCGCGACGTCGGTGGCGGCCTCCGAGGAGTACAGCTTGATCGCCGACGCCTCGGCCAGCGACGGCATCTTGCCGGCCTGCACCTTCTCCAGCGTCTGGAACACCATGTTCTGCACGTTGATCCGGGCCACTTCCATCTTGGCCAGCTTGAGCTGAATCAGCTGGAACTGACCGATGTTCTTGCCCCACAGCGTGCGGGTCTTGGCGTAGTCGATGCAGAGCCGGTGACATTCGTTGATGATTCCCAGCGACATCAGCGCGACACCGACGCGCTCGCCCGCAAAATTGGCACGGGCACTCATCCGGCCGTCGCCGCCGGTGTGGTGCTCGGTCTCGCCGAGCAGCCGATCTGGGGTCAGCCGAACATTGTCGAAGAACAACTCGCCGGTCGGCGATGACATCATGCCCATCTTCTTGAACGGCTTGCCCTGCGTCAGTCCTGGCATCCCGGAGTCAAGAACGAAGGTCAGCACCGGCCGGGCCCGCCGGTCGGATTGGCCGTCGTCGAGTTTGGCGTAAACGACCAGGACGTCGGCGAAGGGGCCGTTGGTGATGAACGTCTTCTGTCCGTTGAGGATGTAGTCATCGCCGTCACGTTTGACATAGGTCTTCATTCCGCCGAAGGCATCCGATCCCGCGTCGGGCTCGGTGATCGCCCACGCCGCGATCTTCTCCAGCGTCATGAGTTCCGGAAGCCAGCGTTCTTTTTGGGCGAGCGTGCCGCGGCTCATGATCGTCGCCGCGCCCAGACCCAGGCTGACACCGACCGTGCTGAGCAACCCCAGGCTGACCCCGGCGAGTTCGGACACCAGCACGGCGGCCATCGACGCCTGCGCGCCCAGACCACCGAACCCGCCGGATGACTTCTTCTCGGTCTCCTGCTTCTCCTGCTTGGCCCGCTCCTTGTCCAGCATCGTCTTGACCGCTTCGGCCGCAAGAACATCGAGGCCGAACTCGCTGAACAGCTTGCGCGCAATCGGGTATGGCGAAATCTCGCCGGTCTCCAGCGCGTCGAGATTCGGCCGGATCTCCTTGTCGATGAATCCGCGGATGGTGTCCCGCATGATCAGGTCGGTGTCGGACCATTCGAACATGCTCTGCTCCTTGATTACTGCGGCAGCCGGGCGGCGATGTCGTCGATCAGCCACACACCGTCGGTCTCGATGGTGTCGACGTCGTGCCAACCGGACAGGGCCGAAATCGCGCCGCCCTGAACCGCATACACCTTGCCGGTGATCGGGCACTTCTCGGTGGCCAGGTAGGCCACCAGCGGCGAGATGTTGGCCGGACTGAACAGGTCGAGTTCGCCTTCCTCGGGTTCCGACATCAGCGAACCCATGCCGGGCGTGGCCAGCGTCAGCCGGGTGCGCGCGATCGGTGCGATCGCGTTCACCCGCACGCCGTACCGCTCCAATTCTTCGGCCGCGATCAAGGTCAGCGCCGCGATGCCCGCTTTCGCTGAGCCGTAGTTGGCCTGGCCGGCATTCGGCAGTGTCACGCCGGAACCCGAGGCGGTGTTGATCACCGCGGCGTTGGGCTGATCACCCGCTTTCGATTGCGCTTTCCAGTACGCGGCCGCGTGATGCAGCATCGCGAAATGACCCTTCAAGTGGACCGCGATCACCGCGTCCCACTGCGCTTCCTCCATGCCGGCGATGAACGAGTCGCGCAGGATACCAGCGTTGTTGACCAGGATGTCGAGGCCGCCGAACTCGTCGATCGCCTGTTGCACAACGCTTTCCGCGCCGCTCCAGGTGGAGACGTTCTCGGTGTTGACGACGGCGGTGCCGCCGGCCGCTTTGATCTCTTCGGCCACCTCGTGCGCCGGCCCGGTGTCGGCGCCCTCGCCTTCGTTGCTGCCGCCGAGGTCGTTGACGACGATCTTGGCCCCTTCTTTGGCGAACAGCAGTGCGTGTTCGCGCCCGATGCCGCGGCCCGCGCCGGTGATGACCGCCACCCGGCCTTCTAGTGCACCCATGTTGTCGAACTCCCTTGTTGTCAGTCGGCCATTACCGCGAGCCCGTCAGTGATGACGAAATCGCCACCGCGTGCGGTTTCGAATGCGTAGCTTGTCGTTCCGTTGGCGCTGCCGACTCGCCAGATCCTGGTTTCCAGGTCATCACCGGGCAGCACCGGCTTGGAGAATCGGACCGCGAACCGCTTGAGCCGGTTGACATCCGAGCCGGCAAGCTCGGTGAGCACGGCCCACGAGGTGAACGCCATGGTGCATAACCCGTGCGCGATGATCCCGGGCAGACCGGCATCCCTGGCCACCTCTTCGTCGAGGTGAATCGGCATCGGGTCGCCGGCCGCGGGCGAGTAACGGAAAGTCTGGTCGTTGTCGATGTGCTGCACGACCTTGGCTACCGGAGCCTGTTCGCGGAGCTTGTCATCGAATTTGTGCTCGGGGCTCAGGTCACCGACCGTCTTGTCGACGGTCATGCCCCGGACAAACGTCGTGACGTACTGCTCGTTGACCAGTTCGCCGTCCTCGGTGCGACATTCGAGCAGGATCGCCGCACGAGTGCCTTTCTCCAGGCCCTGGTATCCGATCATCTTCCCCCGCGAGACCAGCTTGTCCCCCGGGCGAATCGGACGGTGAAAGTGGAAGTCCTGTTCGCCGTGGACGATTCGCGGGATGGCCTCGACCGGCATCACGTCGACCGCCGGGGTGAGCAGCGCCTCGAAAACGGGGACGATCGCGAATACCGGTGGCGCAACGTCCCCTCTACGGTGCGCTTCGATGGGGTCGTTGGTGGCCGCGGCGTACTCGGCCAACCGCTCCTGTGTGACGTCGAACCGCTCGTCGTCGGTCCAGCGACCCAAGCCGGTGTCGTCGAATTCCAATGTCTCGGTCATCGATACAAACTCACGCGGATGCCGACGCCAGCGCGTCGAGCTGGTCCAGCGTCTTGTCGAGTTGCTTGACGCCGTCTTTCTCCACAGCCTTGCCCAGCGCGCCCTTGATCATCGCGCCCTCGAAGTCGCCGAAAACCGTGAATTTGGAACCCTTGTCGGCCGGGTCGATGGTGAAGGTGAACTTGGCCTTGACGCCGGCCATGCCGGTTCCCGAGAGCACCAGCGATCGCGGCGCGTCGACCTCTTCGATCGTCCACTCGATCTTGTTGGCCATCCCCAGCATGACGATCTTGGCCGTCAGCTTGGCCCCTTCGGTCAGCGTGTCGGGCGGGCCCTCGAGCCACTTCTCGTGCACGGTGAACCACTTGTCCCAGTTGGCGAGGTCGGTGACGGTCCCCCACAACGCTTCCGGGCTAGCCGACAGTTCGCGGCTTGCCTCGATGTGTCCCATGATTGTTCCCTTTCGTAAGTCGTTGCTGTGGTTAGCGTTCGGCCCGCTGATACGCGGTGACGACGGCTGCGCCGCCGAGTCCGATGTTGTGTTGCAGTGCGGCGGTAACGTTGTCGACCTGCCGCTTGTCGGCCTTGCCGCGCAGCTGCCAGGTCAGTTCGGCGCACTGCGCCAAACCAGTGGCCCCCAGCGGATGCCCCTTGGAGATCAGGCCGCCGGACGGGTTGACCACCCACCGTCCGCCGTAGGTGACGTCGCCGTTGTCGATCAGCTTGGGCGCCTCGCCTTCGGCGCACAGGCCCAACGCTTCATAGAGCAAGAGCTCGTTGGCCGAGAAGCAATCGTGCAACTCGATCACCTGGAAGTCCGACGGCCCCAGACCTGACTGGTCGTAAACCCGTTGACCAGCTTGCACATTCATGTGGTAGCCGATCAGCCCCTTGCAGGTGCCGTCGAAGCTGTCGGCGAAGTCGGTGGTCATGGCTTGCCCGACGATCTCCACCGCCTGGCCGGCCAGGCCGTGCTTGTCGACGAACGCCTCGGACGCCAGGATCGCCGCGCCCGACCCGTCGGATGTCGGCGAGCACTGCAGCTTGGTCAGCGGGTCGTAGATCATCCGCGACGCCAGGATGTCGTCGAGTGTGTAGGACTCCTGGAACTGGGCGTACGGGATTGTTAACCGAGTGCTTGTGGTTCTTGTACCCGATCTTGGCGAAATGCTCTGCGGTGCTGCCGTATTGCTGCATGTGCTCGCGGCCGGCCGCGCCGAACATCCACGGCGCCGGCGGGAAAGAGCACTTCGGAGATCTCGGCCAACGCCATGATGTGCTTGTCCATCGGGTTCGTGCGGTCGTCGTAGGTGGATTCCAGCGAGCCGGGTTTCATCTTCTCGAAACCGAGCGCGATCGTGCAGTCGGCGAGGCCGCCGCGAATCGCCTGCGCGGCAAGGTACAGCGCGGTCGACCCGGTCGAGCAGTTGTTGTTGACGTTGACGATCGGGATTCCACTCAGGCCCAGTTCGTACAGCGCACGCTGGCCCGATGTCGACTCGCCGTAGACGTAGCCGACGTAGCCCTGCTCGATCGCGGCGTAGTCGATACCGGCGTCTTCGAGCGCCTTGGTGCCTGACTCGCGCGCCATGTCCGGGTAATCCCAGTTCTCCCGGCGGCCCGGCTTCTCGAACTTCGTCATCCCGACGCCGATGACATAGACCTTGTTGGACATAACACTCCCTTGAACTAACTCAGCCTCACGTCCAAAACATACACACCTGATTGTATCTTTGCAACGGCTCGTGTCACCCAGTGTGAGTCATCAGAAGAGGCGAACAGGCCCCGCCGGTGCGGCTAGTCAGTCCAGCGAATCGGCCGTCAACAAGCCGGCGACGATGACCCGCAAGTGCTCGCAGGCGCGCTCCCACCGTCGCCGCGCGCGATCGGAGTCACGGTCGACGAAGCTGCTCAGCAGGATCCCCCGCAGTGCGTCCATCGCGGTGTAGACGAAGTTGCGCAGCTCTTTGCGCATGGCGTGGTCGGGCACCAGCTGGGCGATCGCGGAGATCAGCGTGCTGTTGACCAACGGCTCCACCCGCTCGATGTGGCCGGCCAGAACGTCGTCGGTGCGTGCCGCGACCCAAAGTTCAACGGTGGCAACGAACATCGGGCCCTGATGGGCCTCCCAGAGAAACTCCAGCACCGTCGAGACCGGGTCGCTGCTGGCCTTGATGCGGCCGAACTCGCGCATCGCCGACCTGGACACGTTGTTGCGCTAAGTGCTCGATCGCCGCGACCACCAGGTCTTCTTTGGAGCGGAAGTGGTGAATCTGCGCCCCTCGAGTGACGCCCGCGAGCTCGGCGACTCGCGGCGTCGTCGTCCCGGCGTAGCCGTAGGTGACCAGGCACTCAATCGTGGCGTCAAGCAGACGCGTGCGCATGGCGGCGCTGCGTTCTGCTTGCGTCCGCCGCACGCGTCGTTCGCTGACTTCCGCCACCTTGCCTACCGCCCGCGCTTTCGGGTAACTTACGTTCCAATGCGGAATGTTACCGAACTTTGGCGCTCGGTGTGCGCTTATAAGGTTGCCGGCCGGATGACGACCACCGACTTCGTCCTCGGACCGTCGTCGCGCAGCAATCGCGATGACCCGGCCGTCCTCGGTGTGCGCGGCGTAAACGCCCTCGACTCCGGCCGGGCTCAACACGCGGCCGTTGGCGACCGCATCAGCCTCGTCGTCGGTGATCTGCCGGTGGGAAAACAGCAGCAGGCACGCGTCGTCGAGCGTCAAGCTCAGCCCTGGCCGCTCGCGCGAGATCGTCGAGTGAGCGTGCCTGGTCCAGACCGAACCGTCCGACCCGGGTGCGGCGTAGCGCGGTCAGGTGGCCGCCCACCTGCAGCGTTGCGCCGATATCGCGGGCCAGGGCGCGAATGTAGGTTCCCGACGAACAGTCCACTTCGACGTCGACGTCGACCAGTTCGCGGTGGCGGCGCACCGACAGCACCTCGAACCGATCGATGCGTACTGGCCGGGCGGCCAGTTCGACGGTGTGGCCCTCGCGGGCAAGGCGGTAGGCCCGCTGGCCGTCGACTTTGATCGCGCTGACCGCCGACGGGATCTGCGCGATATCGCCGCGCAATCCCGCGATCGCCGCCTCGATCGCCTCGTCGGTCACGTTCTGCGCCGAAACCTGTTGCAGTAACTCGCCTTCCGCGTCCTCTGTGGACGTGGACTGGCCCAGCCGGACCGTCGCCGCGTAGGACTTCGACGTCTCGGTCACCATTCCCAGGATCTTGGTGGCGCGCTCGATCCCGATCACCAAGACACCGGTGGCCATCGGATCCAGCGTGCCGGCGTGACCCACGCGCCGGGTGCCGAAGATCCGCCGGCAACGCCCGACCACGTCGTGACTCGTCATACCGGCCGGCTTGTCAACGACGACAAGGCCCGCGGTCATAGCGTGATCGCCGTCAGCACCAGTTCGCGGTCCACCGACCACCGTCCGGCCAGCGTGCTCAACGGTGGGCCCGAAAGCGTGGCCCCGTCGATCAGAATGGTCGACTCGAAAGACCCGGCCGAGCCGGAGTCGTCGACGCTGAAAGTGATGTGCGCATCTTCGAAGCCAAGCCAGCGCTTGGTTAGCGGAAACCATGTCTTGTACGTTGCTTCCTTGGCGCAGAACAGAATTCGATCCCAATGCACGCCGGTGGGCAAAGCCGTCAGCTCGGCACGCTCTGCCGGCAGGCTGATCGCGTCAAGCACACCGTCGGGCAGGACGTCGTGCGGCTCAGCGTCCACACCCACCGAGCGGACAGCGCCGTCACGACCGACCACCGCACCGCGGTAGCCCGCACAGTGCGTCAAACTGCCCACCACGCCGTCCGGCCAGCATGGTTCGCCCTTCTCCCCCTTCAGGATCGGCACCGGCGGAAACCCGAGCTCGCCCAACGCGATACGAGCGCAGTAGCGAACGGTGATGAACTCGTTGCGCCGCTTGGCCACTGACCGCTCGATCAACGGCTCTTCCTCGACCATCGGCGACAGTCCCGGTGGGTCGGAATACAGCTCGGCACACGCCAGGTTCCCCGCTGCCGGGCAGCACTGCCGACATCAACGTGCTCAACGTCATCGGGCCTACCGCTGGCGCAGTCGATCGCGGAACTGTTGAGCCTGCGTCCGCATCTCTTCCGTGATCACGAAGTGACCGCCGAAGTCGTTGAGATAGCCGGGCGCGTACTGCGGATCGGGCAGCACCTGGCGCAGCCAGCTGTACGGCTTGCGGCGGCGCCACTCGCGCGGATAGCCGACCGACACCTCCTCGAAACGCACGTCGTCATACCAGGTGGTGCGTGGGATGTGCAGGTGTCCGTAGACCGAGCAGACGGCGTTGTAGCGGGTGTGCCAGTCCGCGGTTTCGGTCGTCCCACACCACAACGAGAACTCCGGAAGAAACAGCGCGTCACAGGGCTGGCGGACCATCGGGAAATGGTTGACCAGCACGGTCGGCGTCATCCAGTCCAGATCGTCCAGCCGCTTGCGGGTGGCCGCAACGCGCTCGTGACACCACATCTCACGGGTGGGGTACGGCTGCGGTGACAGCAAGAATTCGTCGGTGCACACGACGTTGCGGTCCCGCGCGATCGCCAACCCCTCGGCTTTCGTGGTCGCGCCACGCGGCAGAAATGAATAGTCGTAGAGCAGGAACAACGGCACGATCGTCGCAGGGCCACCGCGCTCGGTCCAGACCGGAAACGGGTGCTCGGGACTCACCACGCCCAACTCGTCGCACATGTTGACCAGGTAGTCGTAGCGGTCCCGGCCGAAGACCTGCATCGGGTCTTTGTTGGTGGTCCACAACTCGTGGTTGCCGGGCACCCAGATCACCTTGGCGAACCGTCGGCGCAGCAGATCCAGCGCCCAGCGGATCTCGTCGGTGCGCTCGGCGACGTCGCCGCAGACGATCAGCCAGTCATCCGGTGTCGACGGGTACAGCGATTCGGTGACGGGCTTGTTGCCGACGTGGCCGGTGTGCAAATCCGATACCGCCCACAGCGTCGGCTGCCGCGCGGTCGAGGGCTCCTGCCCGTGTTCCTGCCAAGCCACGACTCCCCAGCCTAACGGCTGGTCGGTGCGCGATGCGCCGCGCGCTGCGTCGGGCGGACTAGAACATGTTCTCGTTTACCCTGTGGCGGCGCGCTCGCGACTTGTAAACTCCCGGCAGTGCTCGGCCGCGTCCGGCGACGATGCGGACCGCGCAGCGGGCCGAGGAGAAGTCGGACAACCAGGCATTGAGGGGGTCTCATGGTCACCAAGCTGCGTCTGCTTGCAGCGCTCGGTGCCCTGGTCACGGCTGCAGTGCTGGTTTGCCAGAGTGCGCCGCCGGCCGCGGTCGGTGGGCCCAAGGTGCAGTTACGTTCCACCGCCGCTCCGATGGACCCGCCCACCACGATGAAAAGCCCGATCGTGGCGACCACCGATCCGAGCCCCTTCGACCCGTGTCGGGACATCCCGTTCGACGTGGTCCAGCGGCTGGGTCTGGCCTTCACCCCACCGGAGGCCGAAGAGGGGCTGCGCTGTCACTACGACGCCGGCAACTACCAGCTGGCGGTCGAACCGATCATCTGGCGGCAATACGACCAGTCATTGCCCGCCGACGCCGTCGAGACCACGATCAACGGCCACCGCGCCGCGCAGTGGTGGAACCTCAAGCCGACGTACCACAACAGCTACTTTTACTTCTCCTGCATGGTGGCCTTCAAAACCAGCTACGGGGTCATCCAGCAGTCGCTGTTCTACTCGACGATCTACTCCTCGCCAGAGGTCGACTGCCCGTCCACCAACCTGCAGCGTGCCAACGAGCTTTCGCCGTACTACAAGTTCTGAGCCCGCTGTCGCCGATACGGCCATAACCTGATGCCGTGACGACCACCTCCGACCGACCTACCGGGTCGATGCTGCGTACCCTTCCCCGACGGCTCGCCAGCCGCGCCCTGGCGCGGACATTGCGGCTGCCCGCACCGACGACGAGTTACACCGTCAGCAGCGTCAAGATCCCGATGCGCGACGGTGTCGAGTTGCTCGCCGATGTCTATGAGCCCACCGGGGAAACCGTCGGCACCCTGCTGGCCCGCGGACCTTACGGCCGCGCATTTCCGTTCTCGCTGGTGTTCGGCGATCTGCATGCTGCCCGCGGCTACCGCGTGGTGCTGCAGAGTGTGCGCGGGACTTTCGGATCGGGCGGAGACTTCACGCCGATGGTCCACGAAGCCGACGATGGCGCCGACACGGTCGAGTGGATGCGCCGGCAGCCGTGGTTCACCGGTCGCTTCGCCACCATCGGAATCTCGTATCTGGGGTTCACTCAGTACGCGCTGCTGCAGGATCCGCCGCCCGAACTGGTCACGGCCGTCATCACCGCCGGTCCCCACGATCTGGGCGCGTCGGCGTGGGGTACCGGTTCGTTCACGGTCAACGACTTCCTGGGCTGGAGCAATTTGGTTGCGCACCAAGAAGATCCGGGCCGAATCCGGGCCGGCATCCGCCAACTACGGGCCCAGAAGAGCGTGGTACAGGCCGCCGGCAAGGCACCGTTAGGCGCTTCCGGGCGCGCGCTGCTCGGCGAAGGCGCTCCGTGGTGGGAGTCCTGGCTGACACCGCCGGCCGATGACAACCCGTTTTGGGGGCCGCTGAAAGTCGACTCCGCCCTCGATCGGGTCGAGGTGCCCGTGTTGCTGCTGAGCGGGTGGCAAGACCTGTTCCTGGGTCAAACGCTCCATCAGTTCCGGCACCTGCGCGACCGTGGCGTCGACGTCGCGCTGACCATGGGGCCATGGACCCACACCCAGTTGCTGTTCGCCGGCCTGGCCACCATCACCCAGGACACCCAGGAATGGCTGGACACGCACCTCGCCGGTCGCCCTACCACGCCACGCTCCGGTCGCGTCCGGTTCTTCGTCTCCGGCGAGGGCTGGCGGGAGCTGCCCGACTGGCCGCCGACCACCACCGAGCGAGCGCTCTACCTCCTGCCGGGCGGCGACCTGGCCGACGCGGCGCCGGCGGCGGGGTCCTCGGCGAGCTTCCGCTACGACCCGACCGAACCGACCCCCACCATCGGCGGCCGGCTGCTGTCCCCCGACGGTGGCCACCGCGACGACACCGCGCTGGCGGCCCGCCGCGATGTGCTCAGCTTCACCAGCGACGTGCTCACCAAAGACCTGTACGTGCACGGCACCCCGGTCGCCGAGTTGGCGCACAGCTCGGACAACCCGTATGTCGACGTATTCGTCCGGATCAGCGAAGTCGACGCCAAGGGACGCTCCCGAAACGTCAGCGACGGCTACCAGCGGCTGGCCGACGCGACCGATCACGTCAGCCTCGAGCTGGACGCGATCTCGCACCGATTCCGCGCCGGGACACGCATCCGGGTGCTGATCGCTGGCGGCAGCCATCCGCGCTTCGACCGCAACCTGGGCACCGGCGAGGCGACATCGACGGGCAGCCAACTCAAGCCGTCAACCCATGAGGTGCACTTCGGCACGTCGCGGATCGTGCTCCCGATCGGTTCCTGATGGATATCTTCGACGAATGGCGAAGCGGCGGAACAGAAATCCACTGGCGGTCGACGACCCCCGCCAACGCCGACGCGGATCTCGCTGTCTTCACCCGGCGATGTGGCACACCGGGCGCACCGGCACTGGTCTGCGTGCACGGCTTCCCCACCGCGAGTATCGATTTCTACGCACTGACCCGCGAACTCGGGACGGAGTTCGACATCTACCTGCTCGACTTCCCCGGCTACGGACTCTCCGACAAGCCGGCTGCGCCCTATGTCTATTCGCTCTACGACGATGCGCGCCTGCTGATCCACGCGATCACCAAGGTCTGGCAGCTCGAGGACTACACGATGCTGACCCATGACCGCGGTACCAGCGTCGGCATGATCGCGCTGTCCATGTTCGCCGAGCACGATAATGCGAGCCCACCGGCCGAGGTCATCCTCACAAACGCGAACATCTATCTGCCGCTTGCCAATCTAACCGGATTTCAGAAGGCACTGCTCGAGCCGGCCATTGCGCGAAGCACCGCGCGCGCGACCACGCCGGAGATGCTGGCCGCCGGCATGGGCGTGACCACCTTCATGCCGCGGCGAGACATGAGCGATCCCGAGATCGCCGCGTTGACACAATGCTTCGCACATAACGACGGAATTGCGGTGTTGCCGGATACCATTCAGTATCTCAATGAGCGAGCCGCGGATGAAACGACTTGGCTCCAGGCGCTTTCCACCAACGACGTGAATATCAGCCTGGTGTGGGGTCTGCACGACAACGTCGCCCCCGTCCGGGTCGCAAACTATGTGTGGCAAGAATTCCTCCGGAACAAGCCTGGACTGAACCGCTATTGGATATTGCCCACCGCCGATCACTACCTACAGTGCGACGCGCCGGCGCAGCTGGCCGATGTGGTACGACTGACCGTGGCCACCGAGCCGACGTCGCTATGCACAGTCGGTGACTGGCCGGAAGGCGCGGTGCTTGTCGACCAGACTCCCTAGATTGGTTGCGGCATAGCACTATTCAACTGCGTCGCGGACGCGATCAGCGACCTCGCGCAGCGACGCCTCGTCATATACCGGCATACCCAGTGACGGGTCACTGAGGGGCAACTGCACCCAGCTCGTGCAGCCCGCGTATTCGGGAGCCCGCGGTAGTTCCACCGGCGCGAGCAACGGGATGGCCTGTACCACCAACACTGCCAATCGATGCTTGGGGCGAAAGTCCAGCCGGTCCCGTCGCACCGACTCGGCCGTCCAGATATGCAGGTCCTCGATCGCCGCGATGTTGTCCGGACGGTTAACCTGCAGTGCGGCAATGACTTTCGCTGCCGCCCGTACCACCAGTCGGTCGTCGCTGCTGTCGGGTGCCGCGGCAGTGAGCAGGTCCCGGAACTGGGGCCGTACCCGCTCGTCATGACTGTGCGCGACGGTCGGGAACAACATGAATTCGCGGGCGGTAACGTCGAAACGCTTCTCGCCGATTCCCCCTTTGCGCAACAGCACCCGCTGGCGGCCGTCCAGCAGCGCGTGTACCACCGCGCTCCACTCTTTGAGCGCGGGCCTTGTATGCGTCACCTCGTCGCGAGGCGGCGCAACGGCGGATCGGACTTGGGCGGCTGGCGGCGCGGCGGCAGGGCGTCCAGCAATCGCGTCGTCGTCGCCGCGACTTCAGCCACGGCGGCCTCGAAAGCCTCGGCGTTGGCCGACGACGGGTGAGTGAAGCCGCTGACCTTGCGCACGTATTGCCGGGCAGCCGCCTCGATCTCCTCGGTCGTCGCCGCCGGCTCGAGTCCGCGCAATTCAGTGATATTTCGGCACATACCTCCACGATAGGTGCGGTCGTGTTACGGCGAACCGGACTGACTACGGTTGCGCTTATGCGCGCCGACGACGATGCAGAGCGTAGCGATGAGGAGGAGTGGCGCTTATGCGCGCCGACGACGATGCAGAGCGTAGCGATGAGGAGGAGTGGCGCTTATGACTGACGACATCCTGTTGATCCACACCGACGAGCGGGTGCGCACCCTGACCCTGAACCGACCGGAATCGCGCAACGCGCTGTCGGCCGCGCTGCGGGACCGGTTTTTCACGGCCCTGGCCGAAGCCGAAACCGATGATGACGTCGACGTCATCATCCTCACCGGCACCGACCCGGTCTTCTGCGCCGGGCTCGACCTCAAAGAGCTGGGCGGGCAAGCAGCGCTCCCGGACATCTCGCCACGCTGGCCGGCGCTGAGCAAGCCCGTCATCGGGGCCATCAATGGCGCCGCCGTGACCGGTGGGCTGGAACTCACGCTCTACTGCGACATCCTGATCGCCTCGGAGCAGGCGCGATTTGCTGATACCCACGCCCGGGTGGGTCTGCTGCCGACCTGGGGGCTCAGCGTGCGGCTCCCCCAGAAGCTGGGCATCGGCCTGGCCCGCCGGATGAGCCTGACCGGCGACTACCTGTCTGCGCAGGACGCGCTGCGCGCCGGACTGGTCACCGAAGTGGTGCCGCACGATGAGCTGCTGCCCGCCGCCCGCCGAGTTGCGGACAGCATCGTCGGCAACAACCAGACTGCGGTCCGGGCGCTGCTGAGCTCCTATCACCGCATCGACGAGTCTCAGACCGGCGAGGGGCTGTGGTTGGAGGCCACGGCGGCCAAGCAGTTCCGGACCTCTGGCGCCGACATCGCCGCCAACCGCGAGGCCGTTCTCCAGCGCGGCCGGGCGCAGGTCCGATAACAGCATTCTGCCCCGTTTCCGAAAGTGGAAACGGGGCAGAATGACTAGTTGATGGTTTCGATCAGGGGATCATGGCGCGGATCGGGTGCCTGAGGTCGAAGCCGGGGTGGGTCAGGTCGGCCGCGTAGTGCCGAATCGGGTGCAGTGGGCCGCTGCGCGGCACCCACGGGTCAGCAGACGCTACAGCTGGCGCAACGAGGGATAGACCAACCGCTGCCAGCATGGTGGCAGCGCCGACACGCACCTTCGAAACTTTGATGCTCATGGTGGTGATTCCTTACCTGGCAGTTGTCCCAGGTCCGGATGTGAATCCTTCGCTGGGGTCGGTTTCTCTTTATCCGACATCACCAGTGTGCAACCGACAGCTTGGCGCGCGCTACATGGATCCTTGTGAAATTCTTGGGTCGCAGGTCAGCCTACAAAAAAGGGCTCACGGAGCAACGATTTCAAAGGTGAATTCGTGGCCGCCGATGCGAATGTGGTCGCCGTCGGCGAGGGTGGCACTGCCCCGGATTCTACGGCCGTCTAGCACGACGCCGTTGGTCGATCGCAGGTCGCTGATGACGAAACTCCCGCTGGCATCGATGACTACAGCGTGGTACCGACTGACATCCTCATCATCGAGAACGATGTCGTTATCGGGCAGGCGCCCAATCCTTGTCGACGCATCCAGCCGAAAGCGCTGACCGTCCTGCCCCAGTAGTTCGGCTCTCGGCGATCGGCTGGCCAGTGTGCCGGTGGCCGGACTGATATCGACGACGCTGTGCTTGGCGGTGGTCTGGGCGTCGCGCAAGGTGTCCAGCGGTTCTTGGCGCAGAATGCGCTCGTGCAGGCTTCGCACGGTAGGGCCTGGGTCGATGCCGAGATTTTCGGCCAGGTTGTTTTTCAGTCGCAGGTAGGCGTTCAGGGCGTCGGACTGGCGTTCGGCGATGTAGTAGGCGGTGATCAGTTGAGCCCAAAGGCGCTCGCGGTACGGGTGTTCGGCGCTTAGCACTTCCAGGCGCGGGATGATCGCGTCGGCACGTCCGCATGCGATCTCGGCTTCGGCGTGAGCTGTTTGGACCGCCACTCTGACCTCGGCCAGCGCGGTGGCGAATGTGTCGACGAAGGCGAATTCGCGTAGGTCATCGAGGAACGGTCCCCGCCATTCGCGCAGTGCCGCGGCCAGGTAGGCGCTGGCATCTTCGAATCGTCCCGCGGCGGCGGCGTGCGCTCCCGCGTCCTTCTCGGTGACGAAGCGGCCGAGATCGCAATCGGCATCGGCGACGTTGAGCTGATACCCCGGCGGGACGCTCGCCAGCACTCGGTTCGGGTCGCGGCTTGCGCTGCCGATCAGGCGCCGCAGATTGGACACGTAGGAGTGGATACTGGTGCGGGCGGCGGGCACCGGCGACTGGTCCCAGACCGCATCGATCAACGCATCGACCGAGACCGCCCGGTTGCGGTTTATCAGCAGCATGGCCAACACTGCTCGCTGCTTGGGGGCGCCCAACGGCACCAGAGCACCGCCGGCACTCATTTGCAACGGTCCCAGAACACCAAACTGGGGACCTGCGTTCGACATCGCGCAGTAGCCTTTCGGGTCGATGTGGGCGTCCGCTCATATTGTGACCTTGAATGGCCGCCGCGCGATGTTGCAGCGCGGACTTATTGGTCAGAAGCCGAACAGGATCAGTGCAAAGCGCAACGGCATCAGGACCTTGCCCCGAAGTGCGGCGACGATCACCGAGAAACGTCAAAGGGACATCCGGACATGATGAGCAATAACTCTAATGCCGCGGCGAATACGCCGCTGACCAAAGAGCGCCGCTGTTAATCATCGAGTTCTCTGATGACCCGGCACGGGTTACCGGCCGCCAGCACGCCTGCGGGATGTCGTCGATGACGACGCTGCCCGCCCCGATCACCGAGTTGGTGCCGATGCTGACTCCCGGGCATACGATCACCCCGGCCGCGAGTCATACGTTGTCGCAGAGCACAATCGGAGCCGCGGACTCCCAGCCCGCTCGTCGGGCTTGGTAGTCGTCGACGGGGTGCAGTGCCGTAACAAGCTGTGCGCGTGGACCGATCGACACGTTATCGCCGATCGTGATCGACGCACAATCCAGCAGGATCGCGTCGTAGTTGATAACGCAACCCGAGCCGATGGCTATCTGGGCACCGTAGTCATGCATCCGGATTGACGGAGCCTTCGCCCAACGATCCGATCAACTGGTGCAGCAGATGTTGGCTTCGCTCGTCACCTGCCGGAGTCGCGTTGAACTCCGCCAGTAGACGCTGAGATGCTTTGCGGGCGGCCAGCAATTCGGGCCGCGGAGCGCTCAACCTAGAGCGGCGCGCAGCGAAGAAACGACCTCATCGGCCGAGCCGGTGGTGGAGTAGCCCGCGGCCAGCTTGTGGCCGCCGCCACCGAAAGTCGAGGCGACAGCGGCCAGATCTACTGCGGCCTTTGCCCGCATCGACACCGACCAATGCTGCGGCTCGATCTCCTTGAACACCGCGGCCACCTCGGCCTGCTGCGTGGTGCGCACGATGTCGACGATGCTTTCGACTTCTTCCGGGCGTGCGCCCACCCATTCCTGGTTTTCGACAATGGCGTACACCAGACCGCGGCCACCGGCGGCATCAGGCAGCAGCTGCGCCGAGCCCAATACCCGCGACAGCATCGCCATCCAGGCGAAGGGATGGGTGTCCATCAGCGAACGGGTGATCGCCGCGTTGTCGATGCCGATCTCGACTAGCCGTGCCGCTAACCGGTAAGCGCGTGCGCTGGCCCACCGGAACGACCCGGTGTCGGTGGTCAGCCCCGCATACAGGCAGTAGGCCACGTCGGTGTCGATCGGCTTGTCCCACGCGTCGAGCAGTTCGGCGACCATCATTGTGGTGGAGTCCGCCGACGGCTCAACGAAATTCGCGGTGCCGAACATCTGGTTAGACGCGTGGTGGTCGATCACCAGCACATCGTGCCCATTGCCGGCCATGTCGCTCAGGTCGCCGAGCCGGTTCATGCTCGGAATATCCACGGTGACAACCAGATCGACATCACGGCGCATGTCGTTGGGGTCGACCAGAAGTCGGCCGCCGGGCAGCGACCGCAACGACTCCGGGAGCGCGGCCGGTGCCGCGAAGCTGACCTCGACATTTTTGCCGCACCGGTCCAGTACCAGAGCCAGCCCCAGTCCGGCGCCGATCGTGTCGGCATCCGGGTGGACATGGCAGACGACCCCGACCGTGGCCGCGGCGTCCAGCACCTTGGCCGCGCCGACGGCGTCGACGCGTTGTGTCGAGTCAGTCTTCGAGTTGGTCGGTGTCACCGGCGCCTTCTCCGTTTGCGGTTTGTGCCGCTGGATCCGATTGCCCGGCTCTCCCCCTCGCCGCGTCGCGGCTGGGGTTGCCCCCACCTCGGGCCGCTACCCGGCCCGCGTCATCGCCGAGTGTGTCATCGTGCTCCCCGTCGCTCACCCGGTACGGATCGGCGTCGCCGGCCGGTGTGGCTCCTTCGCGCACGCGAGCCACGTCGGCATCGGCGGCACGCGCCCGTGCCAGCAATTCCTCCATCCGCTGCACGGAATCCGACACCGTGTCGCGGGTGAAGGTCAGCGTAGGCGTGAAACGCACACCGGTGCCAGCCCCGACTTTGGTGCGCAGCACGCCCTTTGCGCGTTCCAACGCCGCTGCTGCCCCGGCGTAATCGGGCTCGTCGTTCAACGTGGAGCCCATCACCGTGTAGTACAGCGTCGCGTCATGCAGGTCGCCGGTCAACTTGGCGTCGATGATCGTGACCCCGGTCAACCCCGGGTCTTTGATCTCGTACTCGATCGCCGACGCGACGATCTCGAAGACCCGCTTGGCCAGTCGGCGCGCCCGAGCCGGGTCAGCCATGCCGCAAGTTCAACTTGTCGGAGCTCATACTCAAACGCGCTCCTTCTCCACCAGCTCGTAGGTCTCGATGACGTCGCCCTCTTTGACATCGGAGTAGGTCAGCGTCATACCGCATTCGTATCCGTCGCGGACCTCGGTGACATCGTCTTTTTCCCGTCGCAGCGAGGACACCGTGAGGTTTTCGGCCACCACGATGTTGTCCCGCAGCAGACGGGCTTTGGCGTTGCGCCGCACCACGCCGGAGGTAACCAGACATCCGGCGATGAGACCGACCTTCGACGACCGGAACAGCGCGCGGATCTCGGCACGACCGAGCTGGTTCTCCTCGTAGACCGGTTTGAGCATGCCCTTGAGCGCACTCTGGATCTCATCGATGGCCTGGTAGATCACCGAGTAGTACCGGATGTCCACGCCTTCACGGTTGGCCAGCTCGGTGGCCTTGCCCTCGGCGCGCACGTTGAACCCGATAATGATCGCGTCCGAGGCCGACGCCAGGTTGACGTTGGTCTCGGTGACGCCACCGACGCCGCGGTCGATGACGCGCAGTTCCACCTCGTCGTCGATCTCGATGCCTAGCAGGGCCTCCTCCAGCGCCTCGACGGTGCCGGAGTTGTCGCCCTTCAGGATCAAGTTGAGCTGCGACGTCTCCTTCAACGCGGCATCCAGGTCCTCCAGGCTGATCCGCTTACGCGAGCGCGCAGCCAGCGCGTTACGCTTACGCGCGCTGCGACGGTCGGCGATCTGACGCGCGATCCGGTCCTCGTCGACAACCAGCAGGTTGTCGCCGGCGCCGGGCACCGAGGTAAAGCCGATGACCTGCACCGGCCGGGACGGCAACGCCTCTTCGATGTCGTCGCCGTGTTCGTCGACCATTCGGCGAACCCGGCCGTATGCGTCACCGGCAACAATGGAGTCGCCGACCCGCAGCGTGCCGCGCTGAATCAGCACGGTGGCCACCGGACCACGGCCGCGGTCCAGGTGCGCCTCGATCGCCACACCCTGGGCTTCCATGTCGGGGTTGGCTCGCAAGTCCAGCGCTGCGTCGGCGGTCAGCAGCACCGCCTCTTCCAGCGCCTCGATGTTGGTGCCGGCCTTCGCGGAGATGTCGACGAACATCGTGTCGCCACCGAAATCCTCTGCCACCAAACCGTATTCGGTCAGCTGAGAGCGGATCTTCTGCGGGTCGGCGCCCTCTTTGTCGATCTTGTTGACCGCCACCACGATCGGCACGTCAGCGGCCTGCGCGTGGTTGATGGCCTCCACCGTCTGGGGCATCACGCCATCGTCGGCGGCCACCACCAGAATCGCAATGTCGGTGGCCTTCGCGCCGCGGGCACGCATGGCGGTGAACGCCTCGTGACCCGGGGTGTCGATAAACGTGATCGGCCGTTCGTCGCCGTCGAAGTCGACGGTCACCTGGTAAGCACCGATGTGCTGGGTGATACCGCCGGCCTCTCCCTCTCGCACGCTCGCGTTTCGGATGGTGTCCAGCAGTCGGGTTTTACCGTGGTCGACGTGACCCATCACGGTCACCACCGGCGGCCGGGTCTGCAGGTCTTCCTCGGTGCCTTCGTCCTCGCCGTAGGTCAGGTCGAAAGACTCCAGCAGCTCGCGGTCCTCGTCCTCGGGGCTGACAACCTGGACGACGTAGTTCATCTCGCTGCCCAGCAGCTCGAGCGTCTCGTCGCCGACCGACTGGGTGGCTGTCACCATCTCGCCGAGGTTGAACAGCGCCTGCACCAGGGAGGCCGGGTTGGCGTCGATCTTCTCGGCGAAGTCGGACAGCGAGGCGCCACGTGCCAGGCGGATCGTCTCGCCGTTGCCGTGCGGCAACCGCACACCTCCGACGACCGGCGCCTGCATGTTCTCGTATTCGGCGCGTTTCGCCCGCTTCGACTTGCGGCCACGTCGCGGCGCACCGCCGGGACGTCCGAAGGCGCCGGCAGCACCGCCGCGCTGGCCGGGACGTCCGCCGCCACCGCCACCGGGGCGACCACGGAAGCCGCCGCCACCGCCACCGGGTGGGGCACCGACGCCACCGCCACCACCGCCACCGCGGTAGTTGCCACCGCCGCCGCCACCACCACTGGGGCGACCGCCGCCGGACGGGGCGCCTGGCCGACCGCCGGGGCCGCCGGGTCGCGGACCACCCGGACGCGGCGGGCGACCTGGCCCACCGGCACCGGCACCGGCACCGGCCGGACGCGGCGGCATGTTGCCGGGCGACGCACCACCGGGGCGCGGAGCACCGGGACGCGGCGCACCCGGACGCGGCGCCAGCGGACGCGGTATCGGCCGGTCCACCGGTTGCGCTGAGGAGAAGGGGTTGTTGCCGACGCGCGGCGTGCGGGCCGCCGGCTTCGGGGCGGCCGGACGCGGACCGGGGGTCGGTGCCGGGCTAGCCGGAGCGTCCGTCGAGCCGGCCTGCGGCGGCTCGGGAGCCGGTGCCGGCGGCGGCTCGGGTGCCGGGGGTGCCGCCGGCTTGGGCGCGGCGGGTTTCGCCGGCGCTGGGGCGGCAGCCTTGGCAGCGGCTTTGGTGGCGCCAGCGCCGTTGCCGGCGGTCTTTTCCGGTGCGGGTTTACCGCCGCCGAACGATTCACGCAGTCGACGCGCGACGGGCGCTTCTACCGTCGACGATGCGGATTTAACGAATTCGCCCTGTTCGCTCAGCCGGGCGAGTACTTCCTTACTGGTAACACCGAGTTCCTTAGCCAACTCGTGTACGCGGGCCTTGCCTGCCACTACATCTCCTGTCTATGAGGCGACAGCGGTGGTAGGCCGCGCCTCGGGTTTAGCTATGACGCATGGTCATCGGGACTTCACGGTGTGCTCATGTTCTTTGCTGCCTGTTCTGTTGGCGGGATGGTCGGCGCATTCGAAGCCTCGCAGAGACTCTATGTGCTCGACCACCGCTGACGTATCCGGTGCGCCGGCGATGCGCAACGCTCGAGCAAAAGCTCGCCGCCGGATTGCTTCTGTGGCGCACTGTGGAACGGGATGCAGCCATGCACCCCGCCCCGGCAGAGTACCCGCTGGGTCGACGGTCACGGCGTATTTACCGTTCCCGGCCGACACAGCAACCACTCGGAGCAGTTCGACGGCCAACTCTCGCTTCCGACAACCGACACATGTCCGCACCGGTCCTTCGGTACGTCGATGCGCCGAGGCCGAAGACTCGCGCTGGATCACGGCTTAGTTTACCTGCACCCAACCGGTGGTCAGAACCACCCGCACGGCTGCGGTCTGCGTCCTCGACGTGCTAGTGATCGTGCGCCAGTCCGTGGGTCGCGCCGTGCTCAGGATGGTCGGCCTCCTGATCGGGCGAGTCGCCGCGGATGTCGATCCGCCATCCGGTGAGCCGAGCGGCCAGCCGCGCATTCTGGCCCTCTTTGCCGATGGCCAGCGACAGCTGGAAGTCCGGCACCACCACCCGGGCGGCCCGGGCGTTCTGGTCGATCACGGTCACCGAGACCACCTTGGCCGGCGACAACGCGTTCGCGACAAAGCGCGCCGGGTCGTCGTCGAAGTCGATGATGTCGATCTTCTCGCCGGACAGCTCGCTCATCACATTGCGCACGCGCTGACCCATTGGGCCGATGCAGGCACCCTTGGCATTCAGACCAGGGACTCGCGACGCGACCGCGATCTTGGAGCGGTGACCGGCTTCGCGTGCCACCGCCACGATCTCCACCGAGCCTTCGGCGATCTCGGGGACTTCCAGCGAGAACAGCCTGCGGACCAGGTTGGGGTGGGTACGCGACAACGTGATCACCGGCTCACGCACGCCGCGGCTCACGCCGACCACGTAGCAGCGGACCCGGTCACCGTGCTCGTAGGCCTCACCCGGAACCTGCTCGGCCGCCGGGATCACCCCTTCGGACCCTTTGGTCTCGCTGCCCATTCGAACGACGACCAGACCGCGCGAATTGGCCCGACTATCGCGTTGAATCACGCCGGCGACGATCTCGCCCTCGTGGGTAGAGAACTCGCCGTAGGTCCGCTCGTTCTCGGCGTCGCGTAGTCGTTGCAGCATCACCTGTCGTGCGGTCGTGGCGGCGATCCGGCCGAAGCCCTCCGGGGTGTCCTCCCATTCGCTGAGCACGTTGCCGTCTTCATCGAGCTCGCGAGCCAGTACCCGGACCGAACCCGATTTGCGGTCGATGTCGATGTGGGCGTCCGGCTGATGGCCCTCGGTGTGCCGATATGCGCTTAGCACCGCGGCTTTGACGTCCTCGAGCAAGTCGTCGAACGAGATGCCCCGCTCCACCACTATCGCGTGCAGAGCGGCCATGTCGATGTTCATGTTCTGCCCTCCGTCTCCGCGCCTCGGTCGGCCCCATCGTCGCCAGTTCCATCTCCCGGTGAGAAGGAGGCGAAAACTCCACCTGGACAACAGCTTTCGAAATGACACCGAGAGATATCGGCCGCACGGTCCAGTCGCGGGCGCGGGCGTCGTGAACCACCAGGCTCAGCGTGCCGTCGTTCACCTCGCCAACTCGACCGGTGACCTGTGTGCCGTCCGACATGGCCAGCTCGACCTTGCGGCCCCGCGCACGTCGAAAGTGCTTGTCGCTGGTCAATGGGCGATCGACACCCGGTGAGGTGACTTCCAGGATGTAGCTACCGTCGATGTTCGGCGCCGCGTCCAGCAGGCTTGACGCCGAGCGAGAGAGCACGGCGATGGTGTCCAGATCGAGTGCGGTGTCGCCATCGGCAATCACGGTTATCCGCGGCGGCCGGGCGCGGGAATCGATGACGACGTCCTCAATTTCGTAACCTGCGCGCGCGAACTCACCATCGAGCAGCTCGATCACCTGCGTCTGGGAGGGTAGCCCGGTGGTCACGGCGAGCTCCTCATCTTGAGTTGTCCGGTCAGGCAGCCCTGCGATCCGAGCAATCAGCGGGTCCCAGGAACCAGTCATCAACGATACGCCAGGAATCCGTTGTAAGACGTGATCGCAACGAGTTCACCTGGCGTTACAGCCGGCGGTGACGGCAATGGCAGGATGTTGCTGTGCTGCGCCCCGAGCCTGGTTTCGATCCGATCGTCAGCAGGCGACGCGTGTTGGTGGGCGGCGTAGCGCTCGCCGTCCTCGGAATGGCGGTGCCCGCGTGTAGTCCTCCGCCGCCGGCGCCGCCGGCCGTCGACGAACTCGAAGCGCAGCTGGCCCTTGCCCGGCGTGACAGCGAACTGGCCACCGCGGCGGCGGTGGGTGCATCGCAGCCGGTGAACGCCGCGCTGACCGAGGTCGCCGCCGAACGCACCAAACACGCGCAGGCGCTGACCACCGAAATCGCCCGCCTCGCGGTCAACCCGACGTCAACGTCTGCCGCGACGACGAGCCCGACCAGCACCCGGGCCGCCGCGGCTCCCCCGCCGCCGCTGGCCGACGTGGTCCGGTCGTTACGGGCGTCGGCGGACAGTGCCCGTCAGCTGGCGGGCACCTCGTCGGGGTATCGCGCCGGGCTGCTCGGCTCGATCGCCGCCTCGTGCACCGCCTCCTACAGCGTGGCGCTGGCGTTCGAGGCGGCTGCCGTCGTGACTTCCGCTGAACCGTCACCGGCCGCCACGCCGTACGACACCGCGCTGAGCGCCGCGCTGAGCAACGAGCACGCCGTCGTCTACGGCTACGGCATCGTGTCGGCGCACTGCGCACCCGAGATGAACACCCTGGTGTCGACCGCGCTGAGTCAGCATCGCCAGCGCCGAGACCAGGTCATCGCATCGCTGACCGGCCGCTCAGTGACGGCTCCGGTGGCCGCCGCTGGCTACCAGCTACCGATGCCGGTCAACACCCCGAGCGATGCGGCGCGGCTGGCCGCGCGCATGGAGAAGGACACGGAAGCGGCCTGGCGGGCGGTCATCGAGCAGGCTCAAAGCGACCAGGACCGCACGTTCGGCGTGACGGCGCTGACCCAGAGCGCGGTGCTGGCCGCGAAATGGAAGCAGGCGCAAGGCGATTGGCCGATCACCACGGCATTCCCCGGCGCCGACTAGCCGGACACCGCCGCGGTGATGTCGGTGGCCAGCCCGGCGCCGGCCGGCACTTCACGGGTTTCACCGGTGAATCGGTTGCGCAGCTCGACTTTTCCGTCCGCCCAGCCGCGACCCACCACGACGATCCACGGCACACCGAGCAGCTCGGCATCCTTGAACTTCACCCCGGGCGATGCCTGCCGATCGTCGAGCAACACCTCGATGCCCAGCCGATCCAGATCGGTGGCCAACGCGGTGGCCCCCGCCCGCGCTTCGGCGTCTTTGTTGGCGATCACCAGGTGCACATCGAACGGCGACACCTCCGACGGCCAGCGCAATCCCAGCTCGTCGTGCTGCTGTTCGGCGATGACCGCCACCAGCCGCGACACCCCGAGACCGTAGGAGCCCATGGTCAGCCGGACCGGCTTGCCGTCCTCGCCGAGCACGTCCACGGTGAAGGCGTCGGTGTATTTGCGGCCGAGCTGGAAGATGTGGCCGATCTCGATCCCGCGGGCTGAAACCAGCGGCCCGGCGCCGTCGGGAGACGGATCGCCGTCACGCACTTCGGCGGCCTCGATGGTGCCGTCGGCGGTGAAGTCGCGGCCGGCTACCAGTCCGACGACATGCTTGCCGGGCTGGTCGGCGCCGGTGATCCAGCTGGTTCCGTCCACCACCCGCGGATCGACGAGATAGCGAACGTCGTTGTCCAACAATGCTTTCGGACCGACATAACCCTTCACAAGGAAGGGATACTTTTGGAAGTCGGCGTCGTCGAGCAGTGCGTACTCAACCGGGTCGAGCGCGGCGCCCAGCCGCTTGTCGTCGATCTCGCGGTCGCCGGGGACCCCGATGCCCAGTAGCTCCCAGTCGCCACCCGGCTGACGCACCTTGAGCAGGACGTTCTTCAGGGTGTCGGCAGCGGCGATGCTGCGGCCCAGCCCGGCGCCGTTGGCCCACTCGACCAGTGTCGCGATGGTCGGGGTGTCGCCGGTGTCGTGCACAACCGCCTCGGGCAGTCCGTCGACGGGCAGAGCTTCCGGGCGCGCGGTGACCACGGCCTCGACGTTCGCGGCGTAACCGGATTCCAGGCATCGTACGAAGGTGTCCTCGCCGATCGGGCTCTCGGCCAGGAACTCCTCGGAGGCCGAGCCGCCCATGGCGCCGGACAAAGCGGACACGATGACGTAGTTGACGTCCAGCCGGCCGAAGATGCGCTGATAGGCCTCACGGTGTGCGTGGTAGGCGTTCTTGAGCCCGGCGTCGTCGATGTCGAAGGAGTAGGAGTCCTTCATGACGAACTCGCGGCCTCGCAGAATGCCGGCGCGCGGACGCGCCTCGTCGCGGTACTTGGTCTGGATTTGGTAGAGCGTCAGCGGAAAGTCTTTGTAGGAGCTGTAGTCCCCCTTGACCGTCAAGGTGAAGAGTTCTTCATGGGTGGGGCCGAGCATGTAGTCGTTGCCGCGGCGGTCTTGCAGCCGAAACACCCCGTCGCCGTACTCGGTCCACCGGTTGGTGGCCTCGTAGGGCGCGCGCGGCAGCAGGGCCGGAAACAGGATCTCCTGTCCACCGATGGCATTCATCTCTTCGCGCACAACCCGCTCGATGTTGCGCAGCACCCGCAGGCCGAGCGGCAACCAGCTGTAGAGGCCCGGGGCGATCGGTCGGACGTAGCCGGCCCGGATCAACAGCTTGTGACTGGCGACTTCGGCCTCGGCGGGGTCGTCGCGCAGCGTGCGCAAGAACAGCTCTGACATCCGGGTGATCACAGCGCGCAAGCCTAACGGGCATTTACCGTCGACCGCTAAGCAGCAGCTACGGCTGCGATTCGCGACAGATCACAACCCTGGCTTCTATCTCGCGAAAGCTCAGTGCCGAGCTAGAGCTCGCCGGCGTCGATGGCGTCCTTGACTTCCTGCGCGTGAGCCACCTGCTCGGCGGTGTAGCCGATCAGCAGCGACACTCCACCGACGATGACGGCCACACCGGCCACCCACAACAGCCCGTAGGTGTAGCCGTGGTCAAGGGCATGCAATTGGGCGGCGTTCATGTTCTTCACCGGGCCGTTGGTGCCGCCCAGGTACAGCGTGCGCGACGTGATGACGGCCTGGATGACTGCCAGAACAACAGGGCCACCGAGGTTTTGCAGCATCAGCGCGATCGCCGAGGTCGGTCCGATCTGGTCGAACCCGACGCCCGCGATACCCGAGAGTGCCACCGGCACCACGATCATGCCGATACCGACGCCGGCGATCACGACCGGGACGATCAGGTTCGGGAAGTACGGCATGCTGCCGTTGAACGTCGACCCGTAGATCATGGCGCCAACCACCAGCGCTCCGCCCGCGATGACCAGGACCCGCGGCTGGAAGCGCGACACCAGCTGCGAGGAACCGCCCAGCCCGATTCCCATCGCAATCGCGAAGGGAATGAAGCCGACGCCGGCGCGCAGCGCGCTGTAGCCCATGATGTCCTGCACGTAGAGGGCGACCAGCACCGTGACGGTGAACAGGACTCCACCGGCCAAGAAGATCGCCACGAAGGTGGCCAGTCGGTTGCGGTCGAAGAACAGTTTGAAGGGCACGATGGGGTTCTCGGCCGTGCGCTCGACCACCGCGAATCCGACGAACGCGATCAGGCCCACCGCAGCGGTACCGATCGTGGTCAACGAGATCCAGCCGGCCTCGGGTCCGGTCGAGAACGCGAATACAGCGGCGGTGCAGGCCAATGTGGCCAGCACTGCGCCGGCCGCATCGAGCTTCATCCGCTCGCGGTGGGTTTCCCGCAGCGCGGTGCGGGAAAGGTAGATCATCACCAGCCCGATCGGCACATTCACCAAAAACGCCAGCCGCCAGGACACCTCGGTGAGCGCTCCACCGACCACCAGGCCCATCACCGAGCCGACACCGGTCATCGCGCCGAACACCGCGACAGCGGCGTTGCGTGCCGGACCCTTGGCGAACGTGGTGGCGACCAGCGCGAAGCCGGTCGGCGAGGCGATCGCGGCGCCCACGCCTTGCAGCAGCCGCGCGATGACCAGCGTGACGTCGTCCCAGGCGATACCGCACAGCGCCGAAGCGATGGTGAACAGCGTGACGCCGACGATGAAGGTCCGCTTGCGGCCGATGGTGTCGCCGAGGCGGCCACCCAGCAGCATCAAGCCGCCGAAGGTCAGCACGTAGGCGGTGATGACCCAGCTGCGGCCCGCGTCAGAAAGGCTCAGCTCGTTCTGGATCTTGGGAAGCGCAACGATCGCGATGGTGCCGTCCATGGTCGCCATCAGCTGCATACCGGCGATGGCGATGACGGCGGCGAAGAACCGCCGCGTCGGCAGCCAAGTCGTGGAAGTCGTGGTCGGAGTCGACTCGGCGGTCTTTGATTGGTGCGCTGGGGGCATGTGAACTGCTCGCTTCGAGGGTTCAGTAGTCCATTTTTGGACAGCCCGCTCTGCATCGTTGAGAGCCGTCATAAGAACTTACCCTACAGTAATCTTAGGGATCTTTTAAATGCCGAACGCGGCCACCGAACCGATAACGATGATCGCGGGAGGTCGAATACCCTCCGCACGGATCCTCTCCGGCGCGTCGGCCAGGGTGGCCCGCAAAGTATGCTCGGCCGCCGTTGTACCTTGTTGGACAACTAATACCGGCGTATCCGCAGGTCGGCCGCCATTTAATAACACTTCGGCGAATAGCTCGATGCGTTCGACCGCCATCAGCAAAACAATGGTTCCCGTCATCGCAGCTAATGCATCCCAATTCACTAACGATTCGGGGTGACCCGGCGCAACGTGTCCGCTGACCACCACAAACTCATGGTTGATCGCGCGGTGAGTGACCGGAACACCAGCGGATGCCGGTACCGCTATGGCACTTGTCACACCGGGCACGACGGTCACCGGGACACCAGCGTCGACACAGGCCAGCAGCTCCTCGTAGCCGCGGGCGAACACGAACGGGTCTCCGCCCTTGAGCCGCACCACGAATTGACCGGCCCGAGCCCGCTCGATCATCACGGCGTTGATGGCGTCCTGGGCCATGGCACGCCCGTACGGGATCTTGGCGGCGTCGATCACCTCGACGTGTGGTGGCAGCTCGGCGAGCAGCTCCGCTGGTGCCAGCCGGTCGGCGACGACGACGTCAGCCTGCGCGAGCAGCCGACGGCCCCGCACGGTGATCAGTTCCGGATCGCCGGGCCCCCCGCCGATCAGCGCCACCCCGCCGCGAACCACGTCGGTATTTTCGAAGTTCTCCAGTGAAATCACGCCCTGCTGCAATGCCTCGCGGATCGCCGAGCGGATGCCGGCCGAGCGACGGTGCTCGCCACCGGCCAGGACCCCCACCGACAGGCCCGCGTACTCAAACGACGCGGGGGTGACCGCGCTGCCATCGATGGCGATGTCGGCACGGACACAGAAGATTCGGTTGCGATCGGCCTCGGCCACCACCGCGGCGTTCACCTGTGGATCGTCGGTTGCCGCAATCACATACCAGGCGCCGGTCAGGTCGCCATCGCGATAGTCGCGCACCGACAACGTGATTCCGCTCATCGCCTCGACCGAGCGGGTGGCGCTGCGCGTGATGACGTGCACGTCTGCCCCGCTGGCGGCGAGTAGTGGGAGCCGGCGTTGCGCGACGCTGCCGCCGCCGACCACGACGACCTTCTTCCCGGCAAGCCGCAGCCCGACCAGATACGAGTTCTCCGATGAGGATGAGGTCACGTGTGCACGTCCGGCCCGTCCGACGATGCAGGCGGTGCAGCCGCCCGGGGAGGAGGCGGACCACCGGGTCGCAGCATCGGTACGTGCGGGACGCCGTCGTCGAGGAAGTCGTCACCGTCTCGGACGAATCCGTGCTGGGCATACATGTCCGCGAGATATACCTGAGCGTTGATCCGGCACGGGTAGTCGCCGACTTCGGCCAACGCCGCACGCAATAACCGAGTGGTGTGACCCTGGCCGCGCGCGCCGCGCTTGGTGCACAGCCGGCCGAGCCGGAATACCTTGTGCCCGCCGGCGTGCTCCTCCATCAGTCGCAGCGTGCAGATCACCTCGTGTTCGGGGGTTGCCAGCCAGAAGTGACGTGTCTCGGCGAGCAGATCGCGCCCGTCGAGTTCGGGATAAGGGCAGGCCTGCTCGACCACGAAGACCTCCACCCGAAGCTTGAGTAGCGCGTAAAGGGTTGGCAAGTCGAGGTCTTTGGCCCAGGCGCGGTGCAACGCGACGGTCACGGCTTCCCCTCGCCCTCTGGTTCCAGCGCCAGCAGCTTGTTGCTCCACGACCGCAACTCCTCGGCCAGCACCGGCTCGTTGGACAAGGTGGCCCCGAGCGACGGCACCATGTCCTTGAGCGTAGGCAGCCATGCCTGATAGCGGTCAGCAAAGCAGCGCTGCAGCACGCCGAGCATTGCCGACACCGCGATCGATGCACCCGGTGATGCGCCGAGCAATCCGGCAATGCTGCCGTCGTCGGCGGCAAGCACGGTGGTGTCGAATTCGAGCGATCCGCCCCGGCGCTTGTGCGGCCGGATCACCTGCACACGTTGCCCGGCGGTGGTCAGCTTCCAGTCGGAATCTACTGCGCTGGGCGCGAATTCGCGTAACGCGTCTATTCGGTCGGGCCCCGACTGGCGGAGCTGGTTGATCAGATAGCGGACCAGCTCCAGCTGGGAGACGCCGGCACCGATCATCGTCGCCAGATTGCCCGGCCTGACGGATCGTGGCAGATCGCTGACGTGGCCGTGCTTGAGGAACTTCGGCGACCAACCGGCGAACGGCCCGAACAGCAGCCATGGCTTGCCGTTCACGATGCGGGCGTCCAGATGCGCCGCCGTCATTCCCGGTGCGCCTGGCGTCGGCAGTCCGTAGACCTTGGCCCGGTGTGCTTGTGCGATCGCAGGATTGCCGCTGCGCAGAAACCTCCCGCCGATCGGGAAGCCGCCAAAACCCTTGGCTTCCTTGATGCCGGACTTCTGCAGCAACGGCAGTGCTTGGCCGCCCGCGCCGACGAAGACGAATTTGGCTTCCAGCGTGCGGTTTTCACCGGTGCGACGGTTGCGTACGGTCACCGCCCAACTGCCGTCGCGCTGACGGGCCAAGTTGCGGACCTCGTGGCCGAACAAGGCGTGAGTGCCGTTGCGCACGCCGTAGCCGATCAGCTGCCGGGACAGCGCGCCGAAGTCGACGTCGGTGCCGTCGGCGGCCCAGGTGATCGCGACGGGTTCGGAGAGGTCGCGATTGGCGGCCATATAGGGCAGTCGACGAGCGAACTCGTCTGCGTCCTCTATCCATTCGGTCCGCTCGAACAGCGGATTACCGGCCAAGGCCTGGTGGCGGCGGCGCAGATACTCGACGCGCTCGGCGCCCTGCACGAAGCTGACGTGCGGAACCGAGTTCAGGAAGCCACGGACGTCCGACACCATGCCGTTCTCCGCCGCGTAGGCCCAGAACTGGCGGGTTACCTGAAATTGCTCGCTGATGCGCACCGCTTTGGTGATATCGATCGAACCGTCCGGCAGCTGCGGTGTGTAGAACAGCTCGCACAGACCGGCATGTCCGGTGCCGGCGTTGTTCCACGGGTCGCTGCTTTCGGCTGCGGCACCGTCGAGCCGCTCGACCACGGTGATCGACCAGTCCGGCTCCAAGCGGCGCAATAGCGCGGACAATGTCGCGCTCATGATCCCGGTCCCGACCAGCAGAGCGTCGACCTGCGAGGTTGTGCTTGTCTGCCGACCTGCCACCGAGCCAATCGTCCTTTGCATTAGAGCGAGCTGTACCGATCGCCAGATTATCCCCACCTGATCGCACCCGCTGTTTACGCTGTGCCCTATGAGCTGGCGAAATCGGCTGGCAGCAGCGACGCTGGCGGCGGTGCTGACGGGCGGATGCTCCATATCGACACATCCCGACCACGGAACTTCCAGCAGCCCCGTCACGACGACCCCGACTGCGGTCGCGCAGGCGGCGGCGCGCGGCGTCGAGGGCGCGGTCAACACCATCCCGTGGCCGCAGGTCGGCCCCGGCTGGCTGCTCGCGACCTGGAGCCCCGTCCCCGGCACGGGCTCCGGGCCCCCACCGCCGGGCCAGCCGACGTACGAGACGGCGACCACGACGCTGTATCTGGTCGACCCAGCCGGTGGTCGCTACCCGATTACCACCTTCGGGCCACCGGGTGAGGGTCCGAGCGCGACGCTGGCCGACTGGTCGGGCGACGGACGCCACGCCATGTTGTATTCGCAGGCGCCGGGCGCGTCAGGCGCGCTCACAGTCATCACGGTCGACCTGCACACCGGCGCGCAGGCAACGTTCGCCGTGAACAACGGGTTCAACATCGTCCCGCACTACTCTCTCCCAGAAGGTAAAGCGGTGTTGCTGGCCAAGTCACACGGCGCCGAACCTGGCTGGCTCAAGCGAGTTGACCTGGCTGGCAAGCCGGAGCTGACCTACCCGGTAGGGCCAGACTTTCAGGGGTCGTACCTCTCCACACCGGACGGCACCCAACTTGTGCTGGGCACGGCGGCCGGGCTGGCCCTGATGAGCAATGACGGGACCGCCGGCAAGACACTGCCGGTCACCGGCGAACAGGACTGCGCGCCGACGCGGTGGTGGGACGCGAACTCGACAGTCGTCGCCCGCTGCCTTGACCACAGCCTGGCCCGGCTGTGGCTGGTTCCCATCAGCGGCGAGCCGCCCACCGCGCTGACGGCACCGCTGAACGGACAGGGCCCCGACTACGGCGACATGGACGCGTGGAAGCTCCCGTCGGACACGTTCCTGCAAGTCGCGGGCGCGTGCGGTAGCGAATACCTTGGCAAGCTCAGCGCGGTCGGCGGGACGACGACGCGGGTGGACGTGCCCGACATCGACCCGCGCAGCAGCGTCCGGGTGATCGGCGCCAACGGCGGTCACCTCGACGTGCAAGGCCGGGCCTCCTGCGGTGGCGGCCAAGCGTTGTTCGACTACGACCCGGCCGCCAACACGTCGACCGTGCTGCTCGGGCCGTCGCTCAACGGCGGCGGCGTCATCGCGGCGCTGCCCTACCCTGGCCGCGGCTAGCGGGCCCGACGCGCGACCACGCTTTAAGCTGGCGTTCGTGACTGGCTGGCAGCCCGATGTCCTGCCCGGCTACTGGCAACTCACCATCCCGCTGGGTGACGACCCCGACGGCGAGGGCGACATCGACGCGACGCTGCTGCGTCGTGGCGATGCCGCGCCGGCCGCCGATGCGGTCTTGGCAGTGCACGGGTACACCGACTACTTCTTCCACACCGCGTTGGCCGACCATTTCGCCGGCCGCGGGATCGCCTTCTATGCGCTGGACCTGCGCAAGTGTGGGCGCTCGTCGCGCAGCGGCCTGACCCCGCACTTCACCACCGACCTGGCCTGCTACGACCGCGAGCTCGATCGCGCACTGGAGATCATCGGCGAGGAGACAGGTTCGGCGCGCGTCCTGGTGTACGGCCACTCCGCCGGCGGACTGATCGTCTCGCTGTGGCTGGACCGGATGCGGCAACGCGGCGCGACCACTCGTAACCGCGTAACGGGCCTGGTGCTCAACAGTCCCTTTCTGGATCTGCCCGGCCCGATGCCGCTTCGCTGGCCACCCACGAGAGCGCTGATCGCCGCGATCGCACGCTTCGGCGACAAACGGGTCGCCCGCGGCCCGAGCGAGACGGGCGGCGGCTATGGCGCGAGCCTGCATCGTGACTACCACGGAGAGTTTGACTACGACCTGCAATGGAAACCGTTGGGCGGCTTCCCCATTACCTTCGGCTGGCTGTCTGCGGTGCGGCGCGGCCAGACAAAGCTGCACCGCGGGCTCGATGTCGGCGTGCCGAATCTGATTCTGCGCTCGGACCACAGCGTGATCGAGGCTTCGGATGCGATCGCCCTGCAGTGCGGCGACGCGGTTCTCGACGTCAAGCACATCGCCCGCTGGGCCGGCTGCGTCGGCAACCGAAGCACGATCGTCCCGGTGGTCGATGCCAAGCATGATGTGTTCCTGTCGATGCCGCAGCCGCGACAGGTTGCGTACCAGCAGCTGGACACCTGGCTGGACGACTACCTGGGTGCGGCCTCCAACGTCGCGTCTCAGAACGGCTGAAGGGCTACCGGATGGAAAGCTACGACCTGGCGATCATCGGAACAGGTTCCGGCAACAGCATTCTCGACGACCGCTACGCCAAGAAGCGGGTCGCGATCTGCGAGCAAGGAACCTTCGGCGGAACGTGTCTCAACGTCGGATGCATTCCGACCAAGATGTTCGTCTACGCCGCCGAGGTTGCCGAAACCATCCGCTCCGCAGCGCGTTACGGCATCGACGCACACATCGACCGGGTGCGATGGGACGACATCGTGTCGCGCGTGTTCGGGCGCATCGACCCGATCGCGATCGGCGGTGAGGACTACCGGCGCGCTCAACCCAACGTCGACGTCTACGACACGCACACCCGCTTCGCTGCGGTGCAGGACGACGGTCGCTATCTACTGCGCACTGATGACGGTGAGGAGTTCACTGCCGAACAGGTGGTGATCGCCGCGGGCGCGCGAGCGGAGATTCCGCCGGCCATCCTGGACTGCGGGGTGCACTACTACACCAGTGACGACATCATGCGGATACCGGAACTGCCGAAACATCTGGTGATCGTCGGCGGCGGTTTCGTGGCATGCGAATTCGCCCACATCTTCTCCGCGCTCGGAGTCCGGATCACGATGGTGATCCGCGGCGGCTCGCTGCTGCGGCATCTGGACGACACCCTGTCCAGGCGGTTCACCCGTATCGCGGCGAGCAAGTGGGAAGTGCGCAGCCACCGCAACATTCTCGGCTCGCACGAAAACCGCTCCGGCATCGTGCTGGAACTCGACGACGGTTCGGAGCTACAGGCCGATGCCGTGCTGGTGGCTACCGGACGGCGCTCCAACGGCGATCGGCTGGACGCCGAGACAGCCGGAATCGAGCTCGACGATCGCCGTATCGTCGTCGACGAATACCAACGGACCTCTGCGCGTAACGTTTTCGCGCTCGGCGATGTGTCGTCGCCGTATGAGCTCAAGCATGTTGCCAACCATGAAGCACGCGTCGTGCAGCGCAACCTGCTGTGCGACTGGGACGACACCAAAGCGATGGTCGCCACCGACCACCGCTATGTTCCCGCCGCGGTGTTCACCGATCCGCAGATCGCCTACATCGGATTGACCGAGAACGAAGCCGTTGCAAAGGGTTTCGACGTATCCTGCAAAATCCAGGACTACGCTGACGTCGCCTACGGCTGGGCGACCGAGGACACCGTCGGCATCGTGAAACTCATCTCCGACTCCAAGACCGGTCAACTGCTCGGCGCACACATCATGGGACACCAAGCCTCGTCGATCATCCAGCCGCTGATTCAGGCGATGACCTTTGGCCTGAGCGTGCACGAGATGGCGCGCGGTCAGTACTGGATTCACCCCGCGCTGCCAGAGGTCATCGAGAACGCGCTATTGGGACTGTCGGACTGACATCTGGCCGGTTCCGGCCGGGATTACGCGGCGCTGGTCGACGATCGACTGCCAGGCTTGCTGTCGATCGACCACAGGTGACCACACTCGGGCACTGCAGGTGCAGTAGCCAGCCCTGATTGCTCAGCAGGAACTGCCAGTGGGCATCGCAATTGCGGCTGATCTGGCAATCAGTACACCCGACGCCGTGCTCGCACTGTGGGCAGCCGAACCAGGCGCGGCGACCCCGATCAGCAGTGGGATCAATCGGGAACACGGCCAGCCACCCGATCCGGAAGCACTCCGGCGGCCACCAGGTCGTCGTAGATACGTTGCTGATCGTCGTCAAGATCGGAGTACAGCATCGCGTATGCGCGATCCTCCTGGGCGAGCACTTCCACCGGGTCCCAGTCGTCCCCGATCGCCTCGAGGACGGCGGCCCGGCGGCGCGCCTCGTCAAGGGTCAGGTCGTATGCGAACGCCAGATGATTAGGCTCAGCAGCCACTTGTTCTCCCTGTGCCGACATGTCGAACGAGCTACCAGCGTCAGCGGTAGCGCTCGCGGTCGGCAATGGCCTCCGTCACATTCGGCGGTTGAGGTTGATCACAGTTTTTCCACCAGTCAGGCGGTGCGGCGCCTCGGTGCTACCGCTCCTGCCACTTCTGCAACGATTTGGTGGCCGACTACCCAGTTCGCCGGCGTAGTCACGGGTGTCGAGCAGCGTGGTCGTGGTCTTCAGGCGGCCGATCGACATCATCGAGTGCGCGTTTGGCGGCCTTGTGCATCAGCGATTGCCTCAGCTCACGCGACCAGTTCCGGGTTCCTGGTCAGTAGTGGATAGCGAGCGAATCGTCTGAGCGCAGCCGCTCGGTACTGGGTCCGCAGGCTCCAAACCGCGGCGGTGCGGCGAGCCGGAATCCGGCCGCTTGTGTTCGGGCGCTGCTGCCTAATGGGGGTGGTTGTGCTCTTGCCCTAGATCGGCTTGGTGCACGTGCGGATGCGTGTGTTCAGTTCCGTCGGTCGTGGGCGTGGGAGTGGTCGTGCTCGACATGTTCGTGCTCGTGGCTGGTGTGCGGGTGCGTGTGAGTGAGTTCGTCGTGGCGGTGTTCGTGGGTGTGCGGTTCGTCGTGACCGTGCTTGATGGTGTGTCACTGTCGTCTCCTGTGGTGTGAGATCCCGGCCGTATCCATTGTGCTCTCCGCGATGAGCCCTGGGAACAAGCCAGACCGGGTGGATTGACGGCATCCTGTCTGGTCTGCAACCCTCGCGGCGCCTGGGGTGTAGAACAGTGCGCATGGGCCTCAGGTGCCAGGGCTCCGGGACTCGGCGGTGATTAGCCGTGCATGAGCTTTCGCTGTGCGAGGCGATCGCCGGCGTGGTCAAACCGTACGCCGACGGTCGCCACGTCGACGTAGTACGCGTCAGGATCGGCGCGCTTCGTCAGGTGGTTCCCGAGTCGCTGTCGTTTTGCTGGACGCTGCTCCGAGACTACGAGGACATGCCCGACGCCGAGTTGGAACTCGAGTTCGTCACCGCTGAGGTGCGCTGCCGGTCCTGCGGCAACGAGTCGGCGATCACTTCGCAGTGGTCATTGCTATGCCCGCGTTGCGGGAGTGCCGACGTCGAAGTGCTGCGCGGCGACGAGTTTTTGGTGACGTCATTGGATGTCTCGTGAAAGGTGTTGACGATGGGTAGATTTCATCGCCACGACGACGGAACCGTGCATACCCACGAGCACGGCGATCACGCCCACGCCCATCCTCACGACCACGGCGATCACAGCGGCTATCACACCGGCTCTCAGCGGGTCGACGTGCTCGAGGCGATTTTCGCCGAGAACGATGTCCGGGCCGGATTTAACCGAAATGCGTTTGAGGACAATCGTGTTCGTGCGATCAACCTGATGAGTTCCCCGGGCTCCGGCAAGACGACGGTATTGCAGGCCACCCTCGACGAACTCGCCGGCGAGATCGCTGTCGGTGTGATCGAGGGTGACATCGCCACCGACCTGGACGCCGCCAAACTCGGTGGCCGGGGCGCCCAGATATCCCTGCTCAACACCGGCAACGGATTCGGCGGCGAATGCCACCTCGACGCACCCATGGTCAACCGCGCGCTACAGGGACTGGACCTGGACAGCCTCGACCTGGTGATCATCGAAAACGTCGGAAATCTGGTTTGCCCGGCCGAGTTCGACGTCGGCGAACACGCCAAGGCGATGGTTTATTCGGTCACCGAGGGTGACGACAAACCACTGAAGTACCCGGTGATGTTCCGCGCCGTCGACGTGGTACTGCTCAACAAGATCGATCTGGTGCCGTATTTGGATGTCGACGTCGACTCGTATATCGCCCGCGTGCGCGAGGTCAATCCGACGGCGACGATTTTGCCAGTCAGCGCCCGCACCGGCGTCGGCATGGCCGATTGGTTCGATTGGCTGCGACAGTTCACAGCGGGCTCAGCGACCTGAGCGCACCGCGGTTTCATCTCAAGCACGCGGCTGGATTCACAAGCCGTAATCGCTTGAATACCAACACATGCAACTGATTCGCAAGACGGCCTCTATGTTGCTGATCGATCCGCGCCGCTGCTGGTTCCGAACGGCGATCGAGCGCTCAGGATACGCCGCGGCTTAACGAAATCAGGCACATAATCCGGAAACCCGTACGCAGCTCTCCGGATTTGCCAGAACATCGTTGACAAGGTAGTTGGGCGAGAGTAAACCCAGAATCACGCGCCGCGTAAGCGGGCCGATAGTCGACTCCTGCGGTGTCAGGGACCTTAGCCCGGGCCCGGAAAGCTGCGCTATGCCAACGGAAGCAGCAGTCAAAGCGGAAGAAACGTTGATCCACGTTCTATGGATCAATGCGGGCCTGAGTTGCGATGGCGATTCGGTGGCGCTGACTGCCGCCACCCAACCCAGTATCGAGGAGATCGCGCTGGGCGCGCTCCCCGGTCTGCCCAAGATCGCCGTGCACTGGCCGCTGATCGATTTCGAGTGCGGCCCCACCGGCGGCGCGGACGATTTCCTCGAGTGGTTCTTCAAGGCCGACCGCGGTGAGCTCGAGCCGTTCGTGCTCGTCGTGGAAGGTTCGATTCCCAACGAAGCGATCAAGAACGAGGGGTACTGGTGCGGCTTCGGCAACAACCCGGCCACCGGGCAGCCGATGACGACCAGTGAGTGGCTCGACCGGCTGACCCCGAAGGCGACGGCGGTGGTCGCGGTGGGGACCTGTGCCACCTACGGCGGCATCCACGCGATGGCCGGTAACCCAACCGGTGCGATGGGCGTGCCCGACTACCTCGGCTGGGAATGGAAGAGCAAGGCCGGAATCCCGATCGTCTGCGTTCCGGGCTGCCCGATCCACCCGGACAACCTGTCGGAGACGCTGACCTACCTGCTCTACATGGCCACCGGGCAGGCGCCGATGATTCCGCTCGACGACGCGCTGCGCCCACAGTGGCTGTTCGGCAACACCGTGCACGAGGGTTGCGACCGGGCCGGCTACTACGAGCAGGGTGACTTCGCCACCGAGTACGGATCACCGAAATGCATTGTGAAACTTGGCTGCTGGGGGCCGGTGGTCAAATGCAACGTGCCCAAGCGAGGCTGGATCAACGGCATTGGCGGCTGCCCGAACGTCGGCGGCATTTGCATCGGATGCACCATGCCCGGGTTCCCGGACAAGTTCATGCCGTTCATGGACGAGCCGCCTGGCGGCAAGGTTTCCACCACCGCATCGGGCCTCTACGGCTCGGTGATCCGCAGCCTGCGCGGCGTCACCAACCGCACGCTCGACAAGGAACCGCGCTGGCGGCACAAGGGCGACAAACTCACGACCGGCGCACACCGCACCTGGTAATGCGCACCATCTCAGCACGAAGATAGGGAGCAAACTCCGATGACAACGATCATCCCCGAGCCGTCCCACGCGAAGCGCGAGCCCGGCCAACTCGTCGAGATGGCCTGGGATCCGATCACCCGGATCGTGGGCAGCCTCGGCATCTACACCAAGATCGACTTCGAGAACCGCGAGGTGGTCGAGTGCCACAGCACCTCATCCATTTTCCGCGGCTATTCGATCTTCATGAAAGGCAAGGACCCTCGCGACGCCCACTTCATCACCAGCCGCATCTGCGGCATCTGTGGTGACAACCACGCCACCTGTTCCTGCTACTGCCAGAACATGGCTTACGGCGTCAAGCCGCCGCACCTGGGCGAGTGGATCGTCAACCTGGGCGAGGCCGCGGAATATATGTTCGACCACAACATCTTCCAGGAGAACCTGGTCGGCGTGGACTTCTGCGAAAAGATGGTCTCCGAGACCAATCCGGGCGTGCTGGCCAAGGCCGAGAACACCCCGGCACCGCACGCTGACGCGCACGGCTACAAGACGATCGCGGACATCATGCGCTCGCTCAACCCGTTCAGCGGCGAGTTCTACCGCGAGGCCCTGCAGGTCAGTCGCTACACGCGAGAAATGTTCTGCCTCATGGAAGGCCGCCACGTACACCCGTCCACGCTGTATCCCGGCGGGGTCGGCACGGTGGCGACCATTCAGCTGATGACCGACTACATGAGCCGGCTGATGCGCTATGTGGAGTTCATGAAGAAGGTCGTGCCCATGCACGACGACTTGTTCGACTTCTTCTACGAGGCGATGCCCGGCTACGAGAAGGTCGGTCTGCGCCGCACCCTGCTCGGCTGTTGGGGCTCCTTCCAGGACCCCGACGTGTGCAACTTCGAGTACAAGGACATGGAGCGCTGGGGCAACGCCATGTTCGTCACGCCCGGTGTCGTCGTCGACGGCAAGCTGGTGACGCACTCGCTGGTCGACATCAACCTGGGTATCCGAATCCTTTTGGGCAGTTCGTATTACGACGACTGGAATGAACAGGAGATGTTCGTCAAGACCGACCCGCTGGGTAATCCGGTCGACCGGCGCCATCCGTGGAACCAGCACACCAACCCGCACCCGCAGAAACGGGACATGGACGGCGGCAAATACAGCTGGGTGATGTCTCCGCGCTGGTTCGACGGCAAGGATCATCTGGCTCTGGACACCGGCGGCGGCCCGCTTGCCCGGCTGTGGTCGACCGCGTTGGCGGGCCTGGTCGATATCGGCTACGTCAAGTCCACTGGCCATTCAGTCCAGATCAACCTGCCCAAGACGGCGCTCAAGGGGCCGGTCGAGTTCGAGTGGAAGATCCCCCAGCACGGGTCCAACACGATCGAGCGCGACCGGGCCCGCACCTATTTCCAGGCCTATGCGGCGGCGTGCGCGTTGCACTTCGCCGAAAAAGCACTTGCGGAAATTCGGGCCGGTCGCACCAAGACCTGGGAGAAGTTCGACGTACCCAAGGAGGGAATCGGCTGCGGCTTCACCGAGGCGGTGCGCGGAGTTTTGAGCCACCACATGGTGATCCGGGACGGCAAGATCGCCAATTACCACCCCTACCCGCCCACCCCGTGGAATGCCAACCCGCGCGACAGCTTTGGCACGCCAGGCCCCTACGAGGACGCGGTGCAAGGACAGCCGATCTTCGAGGAGAACGACCGCGAGCACTTCAAGGGCATCGACATCATGCGCACGGTGCGCAGCTTCGACCCCTGCCTGCCTTGTGGTGTGCACATGTACCTGGGCAAGGGCAAGACGCTGGAGCGGCTGCACTCACCAACGCAAGCAGCGACCGGGGAGTGATGTATGGCTGATCGCCCGGAGGAGTTGGAGGAGGACGCGCAGTGGCGCTCGGCGGGCGATCGGATCCAGACGCTGTTGGATGCGACGTCGGCCGGCGGGACTGTCGCGCGTGAGCGCGCCGAGCAACTGGTTCGCGAGGTAGTCGAGCTCTACGGCGCGGGCCTCGCGCGAATTGTGGCCACCGTCGGTGATCAGGCGGACTCCGGCATGCTGAACCGGCTGGCCGCCGACGACTTGGTGGCCAGCCTGCTGCTCGTCCACGGCCTGCACCCGCACGACGTGCATCGCCGGGTTTCCGACGCACTCGACCAGGTCCGACCGTATCTGGGCTCGCACGGCGGCGATGTTCATCTGCTCGACGTCGTCGGCGACACCGTGCAGCTGCAGTTCGCCGGTAGCTGTAAGAGTTGCCCATCATCGGCGGTGACGCTGGAGCTTGCTGTCGAGGATGCGATTCGGGCTGCCGCACCGGAGATTTCGTCGATTGAACTGGTTGCCCCCGAAGCCGTGGCAGCGGTGATCCCAGCGGAATCGCTGCTGGCTCAGGTTCATTCCAGGGCGCAGCCCAGCAGCGGGGCCGCCTGGCATCCTGTGCCTGACCTGGCCGATCTGGCCCCCGGCGAGGTCGGCGGCTTCTCCGTGGCTGGCGCCGTGGTGCTGGCCTGCCGGGTGGGCGACCAGCTGTACGCCTATCGTGACCACTGCCCGGCCTGTGATGGATCTCTGGCCGGCGCGGCGCTGCACCGAAGAGCCGCGGGTGGCGATCCGGTGCTGCGATGTCCGCGCTGTCACGCGCATTTCGACGTCGTGCACGCCGGGGCGAGTCTCGACCTTGACGACAAAGGCGCCGCCTGTCATCTCGATCCCATCCCGCTGCTGCTGCGCGACGGCGTGCTGTCCCTGGCGGTGCCGGCTGAGCCGATCGGTGCCTCGGCATGACTCGCGCCGGCGACGATCAACAGGGCAGTGCGATCCGAACAGGGCAGGAGGAGCGGCGCAAGTGAACACCGCCTACGACGTGCTGGCCCGTATCACCAGCACCCGGCGCGCGCAGCAGCCGACCGGCGAACGGTGCGAGATGTGCTCCGAGGCCATCGCCGACCAACACCAGCACGTGGTGAATGTGGCTGGGCGGCAACTAATGTGCGTATGCCGCGGGTGTTATCTGCTGTTCACCGACGGCCACGCGCAGCTGCGATACCGGGCGGTCCCGGACCGATATCTGTCATTTCCCGACTTCGCGCTTGATCGCCGCACTTGGGAACTGCTGCAGATCCCGGTCGGCCTGGCGTTCTTCTTCCGCAACTCTGCGCTCGATCGCACCGTCGCGTTCTATCCGGGACCGGCAGGGGCAACCGAATCCGATCTCGACCTCGAGGCGTGGACCGCGATCAACTCGGCCGACCCCCGGGTAGCCCTGGTCGCCGACGACGTCGAGGCGCTGCTTGTGCGAGTGCGCGAGGATGAGCAACCCGATTGCTACCTGGTCCCGATCGATGCCTGCTACGAGTTCGTCGGCGGTCTGCGGATGTTGTGGCGCGGCTTCGACGGTGGGCAAGAGGCCCGCGAGTTCATCGACGCGTACTTCGATCAGCTGGCGGCCCGTAGTACCGAGCGACGCCGATGACCAGCCCCACCGGCCATGCGGCCGGCTTGACATTCACAGTCCTCGACGTGGTCCCCGAGCCCTATGCGGCCGTCCCGATATTGGCCGCGCGCATCCGCGTTTCGGCGCCGGACGACGAGCCGGTGCACGCGATCGCGCTGCGCTGCCAGGTCCGCATCGAGCCATTGCGACGCGGCTACTCCGACGACGAAGCGGCGGCGCTGACTGATTTGTTCGGGCCGCGGGAACGCTGGGCCACCACCCAACGCACCTTCCTTTGGCAGCATTGCACGGCGATGGTGCCGGCGTTCTTGGGCACCAACGAGATCACGCTGCCCCTGGAGTGCACCTACGATTTCGAGGTCACTGCCGCCAAGTACCTGCACGCGCTGGGCGACGGCGCGCTGCCACTGCAATTCCTGTTCAGCGGAACCGTATTCACGGCGGGCCAGCGCGGTTTCTCTGTTCAGCAGGTGTCGTGGGACTGCGAGGACCATTACGACATGCCGGTAGCGGTGTGGCGGGAGCTCATCCGGCAGTACTACCCGAACACTGGCTGGGTGCGGCTGTCTCACGATGCGGTGACCGCGTTGGCCGGCTACAAGTCGGCGCGCGGCCTGTTGAGCTTCGAGGACGCGGTCACCGCGCTGCTCAGCGCGGCGCACCAGGAGGCGCGATGACCGCGGATTGGGACCGGGCCCGGGCCGTCGCCGACGCCGTCCTGTACGAGGGCTACCTGCTCTACCCGTACCGCGCGACGTCGAGCAGGAACCGATCACGTTGGCAGTGGGGCGTTTTGGGTCCTGCGGGCGCAGCGGACGCCGGGATCGGCGAGGACGACACCATCGCGGCTCAGTTCCTCGTCGACGGAGCGCAAGCAATCACGCTGGTGGTGCGCTTCCTGCAGCTGCAGCACCGCCGTGTCGAACGCGACATCGGTGGCGGCCGCTTCGAACCCGTCGACGAGCTGATCACACCAACGGGTTCGTGGCTGACCTGGGACGAAGCGATCGAGTGTGAAACGTCGTTCGGCCCCCTTGCGTTTGACGATCCGGACCAGCCCTGGTCACTGTCAGTGACCGCTGCTTCGGCAACCGACGTCGAATCGGTCGAGGGCGGTCGGCTGGTGCGGACCCGGCGGGAGGTGAGCGCCGCGTTGACCGTGGGCGTCGAGCCAGACGGCGCGCTGCAGCGGGTCTCGTTGCGGGTCACCAACACCGGTGAACCTGCTGTTAACAAAGACGACGCGATAGCGTGTTCCCTGATCGGCACCCACGTCATCGCGGAAGTCATTGGGGGCGAATTCGTCTCGCTCCTCGAGCCGCCGCTGCCCGCCGCCGACGCGGTATCTCGCTGCAGCCAGCACCGCTGTTTCCCGGTGCTGGCCGGCCCGCCCGGCGCTGGGGATCTGCTGCTGATCTCGCCGATCATCCTCTACGACCACCCCGAGGTCGCCGAACAGAGCGAGACCGCGCTCTACGACTGCACCGAGATCGACGAGATCCTGACGCTGCGCGTGATGACGATGACCGACCAGGAAAAGGCACAAGCCCGGGCTACCGATCCGCTGGCCGCGCAAATCATCGACAGCTGTGACTCGATGTCACCCGAAGCCATGGCGCGCCTGCACGGAGCGCTGCGGGATCCACGGGAGGCCGTTGGCCTGATTCCGGAGGTGCCCGACGGCGTGGATTGGTGGGATCCGCTGGCCGACAACGCAGTCCAGCCCGACCTGGACGCGGTGTTGGTGAACGGCGTCCGGGTGGCGCGGGGCAGTCGAGTGCTTCTGCATCCGGCGCGTCGAGCTGACGCACAAGACCTGTTCTTCGCGGGCAAGACGGCTCGCGTCACCACAGTGCACGAAGACGTCGACGGCAACCAGCACGTCGGTGTCGTCGTCGAGGATGATCCGGCGGCCGACCTACACGACTGGTACGGCCGCTACCTGTACTTCTCCCCCGACGAAGTTGAACCGCTCGAAACCACCACCACCGAAAGGAATTCGACATGGCAATCGTAGGATGGGTGTTTATCGGCGTCTTGGCGTTGATCGCGCTGGCCGGAGTCACGTTAGGGCTGGTATCCATTCCAGACGCCCGGCGGTACCTCAAGATCCGGCATATGTAGGGTCGACGGACGATCCGAGTCCAGTGCGCATCCTGGTGGCCGGCATCGGCAACATCTTCCTCGGCGACGACGGCTTCGGCTCCGAGGTAGTCCGGCACGTCCCAGTCCCGCCGGACGATTCGGGTGTGCGGGTCGTCGACTACGGCATCGGCGGCATGCACTTGGCGTACGACCTGCTGGACGGCTGGGACGCGCTGGTCCTCGTCGACGCGGTACCCAATCGGGGCAGCCCGGGGGCTCTGCACATCTTCGAGGCCGACCATCAATCGCAATCGGCCACAGCCGCTTTGGAT
>CAVTEZ010000017.1:0-54437 GCA_963733755.1 uncultured Actinomycetota bacterium | reverse complement strand
GTCCAGCGCTCCGAGGTTGATCATCGGTTCGATGGTTAACGTCATCCCCGGTTCGAGGATGGTGGTGACGGCGGGCTGGTCGTAGTGCAGCCCGACCAGCCGTTGTGGAGGTGGTCCCGATGCCGTGGCCGGTGAAATCGCGAACCACGTTGTAGCCGAACCGGTTTGCGTACGACTCGATGACCCGGCCGACCACCGACAGCGCGCGACCCGGTTTGACGGCTTTGATCGCCCTCATCGTTGCTTCATGGGTGCGTTCGACGAGCAGGCGATGCTCTTGCGCGACGTCGCCGGCCAGGAAGGTGGCGTTGGTGTCACCGTGCACACCGTCGATGTAGGCGGTGACGTCGATGTTGACGATGTCGCCGTCTTCGATCACCGTCGAGTCTGGGATGCCGTGGCAGATGACTTCGTTCAGCGACGTGCAGCACGACTTGGGATAACCCTTGTAGCCCAATGTGGATGGATAGGCACCATGGTCGACCATGTAGTCGTGCGCGATGCGGTCCAGCGCGTCGGTCGTCACACCGGGTGCGACGGCTTTGCCCGCCTCCGCGAGCGCGCTGGCGGCGATTCGACCGGCAACCCGCATCTTCTCGATCACCTCGGGCGTCTGCACCCACGGCTCGGTGCCCTCCCGCGCCGTCGGCTTACCGACGTATTCCGGGCGTGGAATCGACTTGGGCACCGGCAGCGTCGGCGAGAGCACTCCGGCGGACAGTGCGGAACGAACGGGCATGCTGCCAGGGTATCCGGTTAGCTCGGCGACGATGCAGGCCGTGCAACGGCCTGAGAAGAAGCGGGCAATCGGATCTGGTCGGCGGGTCAGGCACGGCCGCGGCGGCGCACCAGCGACCGGCGCGGCCCTTTGATCTTGACCGAGCCGCAGACCACCCGACCGGTCAACACCACATGCGGGGTGCCCTCGGCCGGCGCGATCTTTCGCTGGTCGCTGGCGCTGCCGCCATAGACCTCGACGTCGTCAATCGATGCGCTGGCACCGTCGGGCAGTCGGATCTCCACCGATCCGAACCGCATATCCAGCTCGATGACGACGACCGGCCCAGCGAACCTGGCCTTGACCAGATCAAGCTCGACCGACCCCATCCGGCGCACCAGCGCCAGCCGAGTGGGCACTGTCCACTCCCCATGGCGCTTGAGCGACCCGGCCCAGCCACGCAACTCGACCCGGTCGGCAGCGGACGTAACGATCGCCCCCGGGCCAGGCAGATCACCCACGAGGCGGTCCAACTCATTGCGGGTCCGGGCGTAGGACACATGCGAGGACCGTTCCTCGAACTCGGTGATGTCGATCAAGCCGAGCGCAACCGCGTTGTGCAAGCGGCGCAGCGTACCGTTGCGGTCCGCATCGGAGACTCGCAGTTCGGACAGTTCATCAGGGCGCGTCATGGCGATATCAATCTACCGCCGCCAGGTGCAGGCGCACGGCCCGCACGAGCGCCCCGCTTTATACGGTCATTTGATCCAAAAGTACGGAAATTGGGCTTGGCCTATACCGGTATCCATAGCTACTGGACGTAAACCATTACCTTTTAATGGCGAGAAATAAACGATCCGGCTTATTAAATCAACCTTATAGAAGAAACCGTCAAACCAATGTTGGCGCTTCTCAGACAGCTCATTCGAAAGCTCGGATCTCAAGTTAATTATCCGGACTCTTTCCCGCGTAATGAGACGGCGATCCAACAGCCGCCAGCTTGGCTGGAGCCGCGATGGGTCGTCGACCGACCGCCAGCGATCGACCTCCAAGCGGTTGAACTGCTAGTTCAGCGGTGAGACGTTCGATCGACGTCCTGACACGACGCTCGACACGCCGATTATTTCAGATGTTTAACCAATCGAACATGCCTCGAACTGCGCCTAAGAGGAGGCTTAACGCGATTACAGGTTCACCTGAGTTTTTAGTTATTAATTTGCTTAACGCACTGCTCGACCTGTTATATGCTTCGACCCGTCGAAGGCTCGTCCGCCATAAGGGGGAGATTAGGACCCATGTGCGGCGCTCATCGACCTTCTGACAGGGCAACCGTTCGCCTGAGTCTGATCCCGGTTAATCCACCTCTATGAGGCGGCTGTTTGGACCGCTGGGGTGGGGGCACCGACCCCACCGGTTCAGACGCCAAGACGTCGAGCCAGCAGCGAATCCCGGAGCCCCCGGAGTCGCTAGCTCGGCGAACAAATCCCTGTCGCCCGGTCGCCCCTCGCGGCCGGGCGACAGGCTCTGGTGTCTAAACCGTTACCGCCGAATGGCTTTCACGCCAAATAGTCCGCGGGCATCGACTCGAACATGAACTTGGTCATCCGCACCGCGTACTCCGAGCTGCCTCCCCCGACGATCAGCGAAGCGAAGGCCAGATCGCCGCGGTAGCCCGCGAACCAGGAATGCGAGCCACCGGGAAACTCGGCCTCACCGGTCTTTGCATACACCTCGCCGCAGCCGGCGATCTCCTTGCCGGTGCCGTTGGTCACCACCAAACGCATCATCGGGCGCAGGCCTTCGATCATCTTCTCGCTGATCGGCGTGGCGTCCCCGGTGATCGTGGTCGACCGTCCCTCAATGAGCTTGGGCACCGGCGTCTTTCCGGCGGCCACGGTCGCCGCAATCATCGCCATGCCGAACGGAGAAGCCAGCACCTTGCCCTGGCCGAAGCCGTCCTCGGTGCGCTCGGCCAAATCGACTGTCGGGGGCACCGATCCGGTGACCGTGCTGAGGCCGTCGATCTGGTAGTCGAGCCCCATGCCGTACTGGTTCGCGGCCTGCGTCAACCCGCGTGGTGGCATCTGGCTGGCCAGTTGGGCGAACGTCGTGTTGCACGAACTGGCGAACGCCCGCGACATCGGCACCGTGCCCAGGTCGAACCCACCGTAGTTGGGAACGACCCGTTGTCCGATGTCGAGATGCCCGGGGCAGCCCAAAAGCGTGTTGGGACTTGCCATATCACGCTCGAGCGCCGCACCCGCGGTGACCATCTTGAACGTCGACCCCGGCGGGTAGAGCCCGGTGGTGGCAACCGGGCCCAACGCGTCGGCCGCGGAATTCTGTGCGACGGCCAGGATCTCCCCGTCGAGGGTTTGATCACGACGATCATCGCCTGACGACCCTGGTTGTCGACCGCGTGCTGAGCGGCGTTCTGCACCGCGCGATCCAGGCTGATCGACACCGACGGCGCCGGCGCCGGCGCGACCTCGTGCAGCACCGCAAGATCGACGTTGTTCTGGTTGAGGCTGACCACCCGCCAGCCCGCCTGGCCGTCGAGCTGGTCGATCACCGCCTTTTTGACCTGATTGATCAGCGCCGGCGCGAAGTGATAGTCGGTCGGCAGCAGCTCGGCCTGCGGGGTGATCACCACGCCGGGCAAGCTGCTGAGCGCCGGAGCGATCTTGTTGTTGTCGTCGACGCGCAGCGTGATCAGATCCACCGGCTTGCCGGTGCCGCTGGCCTGCTCGGCCAGCCGCTGCGGATCGTTGAGGGTGTCGTCGAACGGGTGCAGCACGTCGACCACGGATCGTGCCGTGCTGATCAGGAACGCGCCGGCCTTGGACGCGTCCAGCGTGTAGTGGTAGAGGTAGCCGGGCGCCAGCACGTCGGTGCCGCCGACTTCGTTCACCGACGCACGCTTTGGTGCGTCGGCCCGCAACGCCAGCGTCTGATGTTCACCGAGACGCGGATGCAGATCGGTGCTGTTCCAGCGAACTTGCCAACGGCCTTCGTAGCGAGCCATTTTCAGCTTGCCGTCGTAAGTCCAGGTGCGGTTCTTCGGCAGATGCCAGGTGTAGCGGTAGCTCACCGACCCGGTGTCGTCGGTGTACTTCGAGCCGAGGACCTGGCTGTCCAAATGAGTGGCCTGCAGGCCGGCCCACGCCGCGTTGAGCGCTTCGCGTGCATCGCTGGGATTGTCGCTGAGTTCGGCGGCCGCCGCGGTGTCGCCGGTGGCCAGCGCTGCGAAGAAGCGCTGGGCCGCCGGTGCTGGGCCTTCCGGCCGCGGAGTGCACGCCGAGACCGCGGTCGTTGCGACAAGCACCACGACGCCCACCGTGACAGCTGATGCCAATGTGATTCTTGTTGCCATTGTGGCTGATGTTAAGAAACAAACCCACGAGTGCGGCGGAGGCGCACCGAGACCCAAGCGTTATGTGTTACCACTGACGTCTTTTGAGGCGAGATTTAAGCCATTGCGACTGCGACCGGCGTGTCGTCGCAGCGGTTTAAGTGTCGCGGACCGGCGAGCGCTTCAGTCCAGCAAGATGGTGGCGAAGGTGCCGACCTCGGTGAAGCCGACGCGGTCATAGGTGGCGCGCGCGACAGTGTTGAAGTCGTTCACATACAGGCTGGCAATCCGCCCGGTGCCGACGACGACTGCGGCCAGCGTCGCGGTGCCCGCGGTGCCCAGGCCTCGGCCCCGCCATTCGGGATGCACCCAGACCCCTTGGATCTGGCTGACCGTCGGCGACTGCGATCCGACCTCGGCCTTGAAGACCACTTCGCCGTTCTCGAAGCGGGCCCACGCGCGCCCGGCAGCGATCAGGCCGGCGACCCGCCGGCGGTAGCCGCGTCCGCCGTCGCCGAGCCGTGGGTCGACGCCCACCTCGCCGATGAACATGTCGATGGCCGCCACCAGATAGGTATCGAGCTCGTCGGGCTTGACTTGGCGCACACCGGGATCGATCGCACACGTCGGCATCGTGGTCAGCGACATCAACGGCTGACGGTCACGCACGTCGCGCGCCGGGCCCCAGGCCGGCTCGAGTCGCTGCCACATCGGCATCACCAACTCGGCCCGGCCGACCAGCGACGAGCATCGCCGCGAGCCCGTCAGCGCAGCATCGGCGAACGCGTACATGTCGTTGAGTCGGCCGCGCAGCGGAATCAGGTTGGCGCCGGCGTAACACAACGACTCCTCAGGCCCGCGGCGCGTCCACAGCTCCCCGCCAATCGAGTTGGGATCCAAGCCATGATCGGCGACCCGCGCGGCGACCATGCACGAGCCGACCGGGTCGTCGTCGAAAACTCGGCGCACCGAGGCGCCGTCACGCACTACCGACACCCGTCGCTCGCCGACCATGCGGCGGATGGGCGGAGCCGACATACTGACTCTTTCTGCGACGGATACTCGGCCCGATTAGGCCACTGTCAGCTTACGGTCACAACGGGCGAACCGCTTGCCGTTGGTCCAGCATCGATCTCGGCGGCCAATCGCATTGCCTCTTCGATCAGCGTCTCGACGATCTGCGCTTCAGGCACGGTCTTGATCACTTCACCGCGAACGAAAATCTGGCCCTTGCCGTTGCCCGAGGCGACGCCGAGGTCGGCCTCGCGCGCCTCGCCCGGGCCGTTGACCACGCACCCCATCACGGCCACCCGCAGCGGAACTTCGAGTCCGTCCAGACCGGCGGTGACTTCATTGGCCAGGGTGTAGACGTCGACCTGGGCGCGGCCGCACGACGGGCAGGACACGATCTCCAAACCGCGCGGCCGCAGGTTCAGAGACTCGAGGATTTGAGTGCCGACCTTGACTTCCTCGACCGGGGGCGCCGACAAGGACACCCGGATGGTGTCGCCGATCCCCCGCGACAGCAGGGCGCCGAACGCGACCGCGGACTTGATGGTGCCCTGGAAGGCCGGACCGGCCTCGGTGACGCCGAGGTGCAGCGGATAGTCGCACTGCGCGGCGAGCTGCTCGTAGGCCGCGACCATCACCACTGGGTCGTTGTGCTTGACGCTGATCTTGATGTTGCCAAAGCCGTGCTCCTCGAACAGCGAGGCCTCCCACAGTGCCGACTCGACGAGCGCCTCGGGCGTCGCCTTGCCGTACTTCTCCATGAATCGCTTGTCAAGCGAGCCGGCGTTGACGCCGATACGGATCGGAATGCCAGCCGCGCCAGCAGCTTTGGCGACCTCACCGACCCGGCCGTCGAATTCCTTGATGTTGCCGGGATTTACCCGCACCGCGGCACACCCGGCGTCGATCGCGGCGAAGATGTACTTCGGCTGAAAGTGGATATCGGCGATGACCGGGATCTGGCTCTTCTTGGCGATCGCGCCCAGCGCGTCGGCATCTTCCTGGCGCGGGCACGCTACTCGGACGATGTCGCAGCCGGCGGCGGTCAGCTCGGCGATCTGCTGCAGGGTCGCGTTCACGTCATGGGTTTTGGTGGTGCACATCGACTGCACCGAAATCCGGCTATCGCTTCCGACACCGACGTCGCGGACCATCAGCTGGCGCGTCTTGCGACGCGGCGCCAGCGTGGGCGCCGGGGCCGCCGGCATGCCCAGACCTGTGGTCACTGTTTGCCTTCTCTCCCCTTCAAATTCAACCGGGCCTGGTCGGCCCTACCGGAATAATCGGATCGGGTTGACGACATCGGCGGTCACCGTCAACAGCATGTAACCGACCACCAGAATCAACACTACGTAGGTTGCGGGCATAAGTTTGAGGTAGTTCACCGGCGCCGCAGCGACTTTGCCGCGGGCCGACCGAATCACATTGCGCAGCTTCTCGTACAACGCGATGGCGATGTGCCCACCGTCGAAGGGCAGCAACGGCACCAGGTTGATGACGCCCAGGATGAAGTTCAGCTGCGCCAGGAATAACCAGAACGCCATCCAGACGCCGTGGTCGACGGTGTCGCCGCCGATGATGCTCGCGCCGACGACGCTGATCGGGGTGTCGAGCGAACGCTGTCCGCCGCCGATCGCGTGGATCAGCGCGCCGACTTTCGTCGGAATCGCGACCAGCGACTTGCCCAGCAGCACGGTGAGATTGCCGGTGAACGTGAAGGTGGCCGGCACCGCGCTGATCGGGTTGTAGTGAGTGGGCCCGGCCTGAGTGCCGACGACTCCCATCACCCCGATGTTGGCCGGCTTCGCGCCGGCTTTGCCGTCGTTGACCCACCGCTGCCGCTGGGTGATGTCGACGTATTTAGTCATCGTCTGGCCGTCGCGCTTGATCACGACCGGAACGGTGCCGTGCAGTTTCTGCACGGCGGCCGCCATGTCGGAGAAGTCGGTCACCGGGGTGTCGCCGACTTTGAGCACCACGTCGCCGGCCCGGATCCCGGCGGCGGCCGCCGGCCCGTCGCCGGTGCACTTCTCGAAGTCACCCTGCTTAATTTCTGCTGCGGCACAAGCTGTTTGGCCGATGATCGCGGTTGGATGCAAGTTCGGCAGACCCCAGATGACGGCGATGGCGTAGATCAGCACCAGGCCGATGACGAAGTTCATCCCTGGCCCGGCGAACAACACCGCGACGCGCTTCCAGGTCTTCTGCTTGTACATCGCCCGGTCGTGCTCGTCGGGCTGCAGTTCTTCGACCGACGTCATGCCGGCGATGTCGCAGAATCCGCCGGCCGGAATGGCTTTGAGACCGTACTCGGTTTCGCCGCGTCGAGTCGACCACAGCGTCGGGCCGAAGCCCACGAAGTAGCGTCGCACCTTCATCCCGGTGCGCAGCGCCGCCCACATATGGCCGCACTCGTGTAACGCCACCGAGATCAAGATGGCGAGCGCGAACAGCACGATGCCGATTACGAACATCATCGAGTTGGTAGAACCTCCTGTGTGGCCCGCTCAATGGGGCGCCTGGCCTCTTGACGGGCCCAGCGCTGCGCGTCGAGTACGTCTTCCACGGTAGCGGGTTCTGCGGCCCACTGGTCGGCGGCGCTCAGGACATCGGCGATTGTTCGCACAATCGCCGCAAAACCGATCCGTCCGGCCAGGAATGCCTCGGCGGCTTCTTCGTTGGCGGCGTTGTAGACGGCGGTCATGCAGCCGCCCGTCTCACCGGCCTGCCGGGCCAACGCGACGGCCGGGAAGACCTGCTCGTCCAGCGGCTCGAACTGCCAGGTCGACGCGGTGGAGAAGTCGCAGGCCGCAGCGGCGGCGGGCACCCGGTCCGGCCAACCGAGCGCCAGCGCGATGGGCAGCTTCATGTCCGGCGGGCTGGCCTGCGCGATCGTCGAGCCATCGGTGAACGTCACCATCGAGTGCACGATCGACTGCGGGTGCACGACGACGTCGATGCTGCCGTACGGAATGCCGAACAAGAGATGCGCTTCGATCAGCTCGAGTCCCTTGTTGACCAGCGACGCCGAGTTCAGCGTGTTCATTGGGCCCATCGACCAGGTCGGGTGCGCGCCGGCCTGCTCGGGTGTGACGTGCTCGAGGTCGGCGGCCGACCATCCGCGGAACGGCCCGCCCGAGGCGGTGAGCACCAGTTTGGCGACCTCGTCGGCGCGGCCGCCGCGCATGCATTGGGCCAGGGCGGAGTGCTCGGAGTCGACCGGCACAATCTGGCCGGGCTTCGCGGCCGCCAGGATCAGCGGCCCGCCGGCAATCAGCGATTCCTTGTTCGCCAGGGCGAGCCGCGCGCCGGTGGCCAGCACGGTCAGCGTCGGCTGCAGCCCCAACGCGCCGACCAGCGCGTTGAGCACGACGTCGGCCTCGGTGTTTTCGATCAGCCGGGTGACCGCGTCGGGCCCGTGATAGGTGACGTCGCCGATGGCCTGCGCGGCGCGCTCGTCGGCGACGGCGACATTGGTTACCGCGGTCTGGCTGCGTTGCTCGGCCAACAGGTCCGGCTGGCCGCCCCCGGCGGCCAGCCCTACCAGCTCGAAGCGGTCCGGGTTGGCGGCGATGACCTCGAGCGCCTGGGTGCCGATGGACCCGGTACTGCCCAGCACCAGGGTCTTGAGGCGGCGATTGGACACCCACTCATTGTGCCGCGCCACCGGCGCGCCCGACGAATCCCGATATGCCAGAATGTGCAGGCACCCCGATCCCGACCCGAGGAGTTTGCCGTGGCCAGTACCGAGGTGGAGCGCTCCGACGGAGTCAACGTGGCTGACGTGCCGTCCGCGAGCTGGGGCTGGAGCGAAATCAACTACCGCAACTGGCACCTCACCGGCCTGCTGATCATCGTTCTTCTGCTGGCCTTCCTGCGCGGGAACCACGTCGGCCACGTCGAAGACCTGTGGGTGATCGGCTTCGCAGTGTTGGGAATTTTCTTCCTTGTGCGCGACTGGTGGGGCCGTCGGCGCGGCTGGCTCAGGTAGGCGACTCGGCGGCGAGCTGACCGCACGCGGCGGCGATCTCGCGCCCGCGGGTATCGCGTACCGTGCAGGTCACGCCGGCCGCGCGGACCCGTCGAACAAACTCTCGCTCAACGGCTTTCGGGCTGGCATCCCAGTCGCTGCCGGGCGTGGGGTTCAGCGGAATCAGATTCACATGCACGAGGGGCCCCAGCGCGCGGTGCAGTCGCTTGCCGAGCAGGTCCGCGCGCCACGGCTGGTCGTTAACGTCGCGGATCAACGCGTATTCCACCGACACCCGCCGACCGGTCTGCTCGGCGTAGTAGTGCGCGGCATCCAACGCCTCGCTGACCTTCCACCGGTTGTTGACCGGCACCAGGGTGTCGCGCAACTCGTCGTCCGGGGCGTGCAGTGACAGCGCCAACGTGACGCCGAGCCGCTCGTCGGCGAGTTTGCGGATGGCCGGCGCCAAACCGACCGTCGACACCGTGACCGACCGCGCCGAGATGCCGAAACCAACGGCTTTCTCCGATGACGCGGTGATCCGACGCACCGCCGCCAGCACCCTGGCGTAGTTGGCCAGCGGCTCCCCCATGCCCATGAACACGATGTTGGACAACCGGTCGCCCCACTCGTCGCGCAGTGCTGCCGCGCCTGCGCGCACCTGTTCGAGGATCTCCCCGGTCGACAGGTTGCGGGTCAGACCGCCTTGTCCGGTGGCACAGAACGGGCAGGCCATACCGCAGCCCGCCTGCGACGAGATGCACACCGTGGTGCGTTGCGGGTAGCGCATCAGCACCGACTCGAAGGTGGTGCCGTCGATGGCCCGCCACAGCGTCTTACGGGTCTGACCGGCGTCGCAGGTGACCTCGCGAGCCGGGGTCAACAGCTTGGGGAACAGCGCCTCCGCCACCTGACCGCGGACCGCGGCCGGCAGGTCGGTCATCTGCTGCGGGTCGGCGATCAGGCGGCCGTAGTACTGATGCGCCAGCTGCTTGGCCCGAAACGGCGGCAGACCCAGCGACGTGACCGCCTCGACACGCTCGGCCTCGTCAAGGTCGGCCAGATGACGCGGCGGCAACGCGCGGCGCGGTGCCTCGAAGATCAACTGCTGTTTCATGTCCGGTCCAGTATGGGCTGTGACCACCGCCGCGTGTCCTGACGGCCGCCACGCGCGACATCGCGCTCACCGAACGGTTGATGGGGGGACCAACCTCGCTGATCCGCCGACCCGGCTGCGGGGACCGGCCCTGTTGGCCCGAGCGCTTGTCGGCAACCTGCGGCGGCGCGTCAGGGCAGCAAGGTGAGCACGATCCACGTCGTCGCCGCCGCCGGCAGCAGACCGTCCAGCCGGTCCATCAGCCCGCCATGACCGGGCAACAACCTGCCCATGTCCTTGATGCCGAGATCCCGCTTGATCTGGGATTCCACCAGGTCGCCCAGTACGCCGGTGATGACCAGCAGCAACCCCAGAGACAGGCCGACCCACCACTGTTTGTCGGGCAGCAGGAAGTGCACCGCCAGCATCGCGCCGGTCACCCCGACCACCAGTGACCCGGCGAAGCCCTCCCAGGACTTCTTGGGGCTGATCGCCGGCACCATCGGGTGCTTACCGAACAGCACGCCGGCGGTATACCCGGCGACATCGGAGCACACCACCGGCGCCAAAAAGCAGAACACCCGGCCCGGGCCGTGCGGCTGAAAAATCAGCAGCGCAGCGAAGGCCATGCACAACGGCACCCAAGCGGCGAGCAGGACGGTGGCTGACATGTCGCGCAGGTAGTTGACCGGGGTGCGGGTCAGGCCCTGGTCGAGCAGACGCCAGATCATGCAGACCACGACAGTTCCGCCAAACGCTCCCAACACACCCGCTGGGCCGTACGGCCAGGTCAACCAAACCATGGCCTGACCGCCGAGCAGCAGCGGTATCACCGGCACGTCGTAGCCGCCTTCGCGCAGCCGCCGGACCACCTCATGGGTGGCGAGCGGGGTGGAGACCGCGAGAATGAGCAACCAGCATTGCGGCGGTGCCCACTTCAGGGTGGATACGAGAAGCCCGGCCAGCAGCACGCCGACCGCGATCGCGACCGGCAGATTGCGCCCAGCACGCGACGTCTTGGGCACCGGTGCTGGCAGCCCCGGCTCGTGGGCCCGGGGTTCGCCGGTATCAGTCTCTGCCACGGACGTCATCTGCTGAGCGGCCGCTAGACCTCCAGCAGTTCGCCTTCCTTGTGCTTGACCAGATCATCGATCTGGGTCACGTATTGCTGAGTGGCTTTGTCCAGATCCTTCTCGGCGCGCGAGACCTCGTCCTCACCGGCTTCGCCGTCCTTGCGGATGCGGTGCAATTCCTCCATCGCCTTGCGGCGGATGTTGCGTACCGACACCCTGGCGTCCTCACCTTTGGCCTTGGCTTGCTTGACCAGTTCGCGACGACGTTCCTCGGTCAGCTGGGGCACCGCCACCCGGATCAGGGTGCCGTCGTTGGTGGGGTTTACCCCGAGGTCCGAATTGCGAATCGCCGACTCGATGCTGCCCAGCTGGCTGGCCTCGTAAGGCTTGATGACCACCAGCCGCGCTTCCGGGACGTTGATGCTGGCCAGCTGCGTGATCGGAGTGGCCGAGCCGTAGTAGTCGATGACGATGCGGTTGAACATGCTTGGGTTGGCCCGGCCGGTCCGGATGGTGGACAAGTCGTCGCGACTCACCGACACGGCCTTTTCCATCTTCTCTTCGGCGTCAAAGAGAGTTTCGTCAATCATTTCCGCCGCTCCTCCTCATCGCTGCTCCCCCTCGCCGCTGCGCGGCTGGAGGTACCCCCACTGCATCGTCGCCGGCGGGCATTTCTGCGCCGCTCCTCCCTTCAACTGGTCACCAGGGTTCCGATTTTCTCACCCGCGACGGCCCGAGCGATATTGCCATCGGTCAGCAGGTTGAAAACCAGGATCGGCATGCGATTGTCCATACACAAACTGAATGCGGTGGCGTCCGCCACCTTCAGACCGCGGTCGATGACTTCCCGGTGCGTGATGGCCGTGAACAGCTCTGCCCCCGGATTCGCCCGCGGATCCTCAGCGAACACCCCGTCGACCGCCTTGGCCATCAAAACCACGTCGGCGCCGATCTCCAAGGCCCGCTGCGCGGCCGTGGTGTCCGTCGAAAAGTACGGCAGCCCCATGCCGGCGCCGAAGATCACCACACGCCCCTTCTCCAGGTGCCGCCGGGCTCGCAGTGGGAGGTACGGCTCCGCCACCTGGCCCATGGTGATTGCTGTCTGGACCCGGGTGACGATGCCCTCTTTTTCCAGAAAGTCCTGCAGCGCAAGGCTATTCATGACCGTTCCGAGCATTCCCATGTAGTCGGAGCGGGTGCGTTCCATGCCGCGTTGCTGAAGTTGTGCGCCCCGGAAGAAGTTGCCGCCGCCGATCACCACCGCGACCTGCACGCCGGTGCGAACCACCTCGGCGATCTGGCGGGCGACCTGCGCAACCACGTCTGGGTCCAGGCCTACCTCGCCGCCGCCGAACATTTCGCCGCCGAGTTTGAGCAACACCCGGGAGTACTTGGGCCGCGGCGATCCGCTGGCGGGATCCCGGTCGTCCGGCGGAAATGCCTCGGCGCCGTTGGTGCTCGCCGGCTCCTGCTCCGTCATCGAACTCCTTGCATGGAAGGGCGCCATCTGGCTATCCCCACGACCGCTATCCCTAAACAGCCAGGTTCATCCTGCCTTATGGCCAGGCCGTGCGTCCCGGGAGTCGACGTCTTTGGGTAGTAAGCCCGCGGGTGGCGTGTGCAGCGTCACACAAGGTGATGCCAGTAGCTGTACCAGCGCTGACCGCCTCACCGGCCGCAATTCACAAACGCCTCAGCGGCAGCGCAGGTTTGGTCGCTCGACGCCACGGGAATGACGCACTTAGGCGGAGCGACGAGACCGCAACGTTGCGTGTTCGGTCGCGCCTACCCGGTCCAGCCGGCGGCCGGTGAACGAGGCAGTAACGACAGAAGTAATGAGCCAACAGGAGGACCGATGTCGGACGACAACAAGAGTGGACCCGAAGAAGCCGTCAAGGGTGTGGTCGAGGGTGCCAAGGGCCTAGCGAAAGAGGCCGTTGGCAGCGTGGTCGGCAACAAGGACCTCGAGAACGAGGGCGAGGCCCAGCAGGACAAGGCGCAGGCGCAGCGTGACGCCGCCAAGAAAGAAGCCGAAGCTGAGGCGGCTCGGGCAGGCGCCGAGACAGCCGAGAAGCGCCAGCAGTCTCACCAGAACTAAGTAGCAGCCGGCAAGGCCCGGTCCACTGCGGACCGGGCTTTGCTGCTCGGTACCGAAAAAAAACTACAGTCGCAACTATTTTGAGCGTGCCAAGAGGTTCTGAGGCGTCGGCGACCTTAGCCAAGACGCCTTAGCCAAATAGTGGAAAAGCCCTTTTGCGGGCCAGCCCATCCATCCCGCGCTGAATACTGTCCTGAACCTCGCGATACTTGCGGTCAATGTATTCCTGGTCGTCGGCACGCGCCGGATCGTCGTCGATTTCAACGGCAGGCATGAAGCGCGTCCTGATCTTGGCCGGAAGCGGCAGCTGCGGAAGCGCGGCTGGAGCGATTCCCCATGGCAGCGAAATGGCCAGGGGAAAGACTTTGAGCCTCAACAGCCGATCCAGTCGCAACGCGCGCGAAAGCCTGTCGCCACGGATCAGAACCGGCATGGCGTCGGCGCCTCCAACCGTCGCAATCGGAACGATCGGTACACCGGCGCGGATCGCCATCTTCACAAACCCCTTGCGTCCCGCCAGATTTGCCCGATCACGCTCGGTCCACGGCCGAAGTGAATCCACCTCGCCGCCCGGCCACAGCGCCACGTCGTGCCCCTCAGCCAGCGCCGTGGCGACGGCATCCGGCGCAGCCGGCAACACGCCCATCGAACGGAAGTACCTTCCGACACCCGGAATGGCCATCAACGCATCGTGAGCGGTGCCGTGCAGCTTTCGCTCCGAACCAAATCGGCGCCACCATTGCAGGCCGACGGTCCAGGCGTCCCATACGAACGGCGCTCCGGAGTGGATGCCGATGAGCAAGACAGGTGGCTGTCCGATATTCTCCCAGCCATCGATTTCCATCCGGAACCAGTAGTCCACCAAGATGTTCCAGAAAAATTTTTGGCGTTGCAGCGATGCCTCATCTTGACCACTGAGATCCCACTCGCCCGCCCGTTCGGCCACCCAGCCACCCAGCCCACCGGCTTTGCCCTCTCGCCGGTCCTCCATCGCGGTACGCGCCTCTTCCGCTTGTTGCCGTGCCTGCTCGCGTACCTCGGCGGACCGATGATCATGAGAACTCATGAGGGCTCCAATGCTGCCTGACACGCTGGGTCACCAGCGGGATCGGCTCTCGGACTACTACCGGTGAGAACCGCATGTGATCTGCGATACCCCTTCTGCTCGGCGTGAAACGCCGATGAAGGGCTCCGAACGGGTTCCGGATGGCTGGGCCGATACCCCAGATACCGCTCAGAAGCGGTTTTCCGGGCCTACCACTGCCCACACGGTGTTGCCGGTCGAAGCAGCGTAGCTACCCCAAGCCCGACTATTTGCTGCGACCAGATCGAGGCCGGAAACGTTGTACCGGTCGGACTTTCGAGGCACCGGATCTGCGATGCCTCCATGCTGTACTACTACCGAGACCGTCGACCCATCAGTTTCCAAGCGAAGCGCGAAATCGCGGTCGGTATCGACGAGTACGGCTTCGACCAGTTCGGTCGCGACGGTGGCCACTACGTGGATGAAGTCGGATCTCGACCACGCCGTCAACCACTGCTCTGTTAATTCTCGGCACCCGCGAATGCTGCTTCGCCGTGACGGTAACGAAGCGCGAGCACGCCGCCGGTAACGGCGAAGTCCATCGGCGGACAGTTCGGTGAGCGCAGATTCCAGCGTTGGGTAGGCAGGCACATATCTAGTGATGCCATTGCGCTGCAAAGCGTTCCGGCCCTGCCCATGTGAGCACACCAGAGCGATTGGGACGTCCGGCCATTCGCCAATCTGCCAACGAGCGCTGGTGAACACAGCCCATGCGGCATCTTCTCGAGCGCTCAGCCCGCTGACATCGATGACGACGACACGGGGTTCATCAAGGACGGCTTTGATGATGGTCTCACGTATCGGAACGTATGTCGTCGCGTCTAGCGCGCCGTCGAGGGTAAGCACACAAGCGTCGCCCACATCAGTGACACTAACCTGCAGCTCACTTTGGCCGCCTGGCATCGGGCGCTCTTCATCCAGAGGGTGACGTAGTGCCGGGCGGCTCATTTCTTCACCTACTCGGCCTCAAAATCGTATGTGATCGTGGTCTTTGATGTGTGCACCTTCGTCGTGCCGCGGGCGGCAGTCAACGGCGGCCTTCCAATCCTCGCAGTATTTCCGCAAATTTGCTCGGCCAACTGCTGAGGCCCAACCCGGGCGCAGCGCGAACAGGCCGGCACGAAGTCGGTCTCCTGGGTGCCGCGCGCGGTGCTTGGCCAGCGCAGATACGACATTTTCGAGAATTGCCCGGGGACAGAGTCTTCGGCCATCGTGGTCGAAACCACAGCCGGTGCGGCCACAACCTCTTTGCTGTCTGCCAGCGGCTGGTCGACTCGCGCCTTACGAACTAGGCGAATTTCCGCGCCCAATGCCGCCACGGCTTTGCTTATCAGCCTCGCTGACGAATTGCCCACTTTCCACCGAACGAGTTTTTAATAGTCCGCCTTTCCAAATCGGAAGCGTGGTCGCGCGCTTCTTTTCGCGGCGGAGATTTCAAACCTGCGCGATTGCAACCGCGTTGAGCCGCTCAGCGACCCCGGACTTGACGGTTGCGCTTCTTGATTGCGTCGACCAACTGCGACTTGTCCATCGTGGACCGACCCGGTATGCCGAGCCGGCGGGCAACGTCGAGCAGGTGCTTCTTGCTGGCGTTGGCGTCGACGCCTTCGGCGGAAGGGATCGGGTTGTGTAAGCCACCCCGCTCGGCGCGGGCATCCGAGGGGCCCTTCTTTTTCTTGGGAAGCCAACGGTCGCCGACTTTTTCGAAGCTGTGTTTGAGCGCTGAGTACGCAACGCGGTGGGCGCGCTCTTCGCTGCCGTACTCATCGGCGGCCGCGTCGTGCGCTTTGGCGAAGGTGCGTTGCGCTTTGGCGTTCGAGCGCTGCACGGTGCTGGGCAACTCGTCGGCCTTGGGTTTCCCGCCCTTTGTTGTCTTCGGCATAGCTCGCACTCCTCGGCAGATTTTCGCCCACGGATTACCCGGCGCGGACGCCGGGCAACTACAGATCTCCGGGTGGCTGTGGGACTGGCTGCGTTATTCGGTCACGGGCGGGGTACCCACGATGAACTCCCAATCAACCGAAAGGCATTTGGCGATGGCGCAACCGGCCGTGCTGTTTGACGTCGACGGAACGTTGGTCGACTCTAACTTCCATCACGTGGTGGCGTGGCACCACGCGTTTCTCGATGTGGGGATGGAAGTACCGTGCTGGCGGATCCTTGGCCTCATCGGGCGATCAGGCTCGGAGCTTATCCGCGTCCTGCTGGGCGACGACCTGGCCGATACGCACGGCTCGCACGTTGAAAAGCTGCACACCAAATACTTTGTCGACTCCGCCCCGCTGGTGCGGCGCCTCCCCGGTGCGCGAGAACTGCTCGAGGCCGTCACGGAGCGAGGCTGGCGAGCGGTGCTCGCCACGTCGGCCGGCGAGGAAGAGCTGGCGGTGTTGCGGAGCGCGCTCGACGCCGACCACGTTGTCTGCGCCGTGACCTCGGCCGCCGACGCCGAGCGCGCAAAGCCCCATCCCGACATCGTCACCACCGCGCTACAGCGTATTGAGGCCGACCCGGCCGAGGCGATATTCCTTGGTGACGCCATTTGGGATGTGCTCGCGGCCCGACGCGCCGGTGTCCCGGCCGCTGCGGTGCTCAGCGGCGGGATCAGCCGCGAGGCGTTGGAACACGCCGGCGCCGTGGCTATCTACGCCGGGCCGTCGGAGGTGCATGCGCACATCGACGAGTTCGGCGAACTGGTTGGGAAGTAACGGCTTTCGCCGCCTGCCGGTCAGCCCAGATGCGCCGACAGCAGCCAGGCCGGCACAGACTTGCGGCCGTTGCCTTCGTCGCGCACCCCTTTGAAAGGGAATTCGGGATGGTCGGTGTCGCCGAAGTTGGCGTGGATCCTGGCCGGCCGGATCTCGTCGATGACCCAGTACTTCGAGACCACCTCGCGTAGCTCGTCTTCGGTAACCGGGTTGGCCGGAGCGCCGTCGCCGGTTTTGGCGAAAACCAGCACGAAGTACGACGCGCCCGGCGCGGCGGCCCGGACAATCGAGCGCCGGTAGCCCTCTCGCAGTTCAACGGGCATGGAATGGAACAGGGTGCTGGTGCCTCTGACCTTCTTACAGCCCCTGGGTTTCGAGCCAACTAGCGATTCGTTCGGCCACGGCCTGCCAACCGGGCTCAAGCATCATGTCGTGGCCCATTTTGGGGAAGATTTCTGCCTCAGCGCCGTACACCGCAGCGGTGCGACGAACTTGGCGCTGGGAAATTATGGTGTCGTTCTCGGCTCCCAGTACCAGCATCGGGACACGGTTGACTCGTTTGGTCTTGACCAGATTGAAGGCGAGCAGGTCAAGGAAGGCACGATAGGACTCGTCTTGGACTCGCTGCTGGTAAGTAATGACCTGCCTATCCGGCGTGGACGCGGAGAAAAATAGGTCTCGGACCAGTTCCGGGGTGGCGACCAGCGGAGCCAGCCTCAATGAAGCGTTGACTTTGACGAAAGGCACGGGGTGGTGGCGGGCGATGTGCAGGGTCGTCCGCAATACGCCGGTAGGCGGAAGGGATGCGACGAGAATCGCCCCGGCAGCGGTGTGGTGTTCCAGGTACTTCTGAATGACGAAGCCACCCACCGAATGCCCGACCAGAACCGGCTGAGTCGGTAGTTGCGCCGCCGCCTCAGCAACATCGTCGACATAGTCAGCGATCGAACACCTACGAAGCCCCTTCGGCGCTGGACTTAATCCGTGGCCGCGCAAGCTCAGCGCGACGGCGCGATATCCCTTGTCGGCAAACAAGTCCAAGAAGTTCTCATCCCAACACCACGCTGCGTGAAAGGCCCCGTGAAGAAAAAGCAGCGGTACGGGGTGCGATTCGGTGGCAGACCCCTTGTCGATCACCTCGAGCATGCGCCACCCCTTCGATCCGATGCGGTATCTCCCAGCATCTTCGCAGGCGCTACAGGGTCGATTCGGACGTTTGGCTCTCGTCGTCGTCGTCGGCGGCGGCGACGACGGCAAGGGTCGCCTTGGTCGCCAGCGCCGACAGCGCCTCGCGATGACGGCCTGGCGTTCCTGCGCTGCGGCCTGATACAACATCGCGGCCTTGGCGGTGGAGTGTCCCAGCCGCGCCCGCACTTCGGCGGGCCGTGGCGATCAGGTAAAGAGTCCGCTTGTCGCGCCGGGGAACGGCATCACCTCAACCCACTGAGGACACACTCGGTCGACCAGGATCACACGACGAGCAACAGCGTGCTGCTGCCGGTCATCTCGGTGCTGATTTTGCTGACACAGACGGGAATCTTGCAGTGGTAGCGAGGTCGGGGCGACGACCCTTGGCAGGCCAGCCGTCGCGCTGCTGCTCCGATGCCAAGTCTGGCCCATTTCGTTGCTGCCGGGCCGTGGTCGGCCTTGCAGCAAGTGGACGCCGCGCTCGCCGCTACCGATCCCAACATTGCGCGCGATCCACAGATTCAAACTGACCCACTACCAAAGTATGCCCATGCTTCAATGCGCGTATGACCAGCAACCAGCCGTGGTGGCTCACGATGCCACCAGCCGAGCTCGCGGCCACAATCCTGCCCCATTTTTTGTATCAGCCGCATGAGGAGCAGTCGGCGATTGAACGCATCGCCACGTGGTGCGAGACAGGCTCGGATGTTGTCAAGAGGAACTGGCTGAAAGGAAGTCCAAAAACCGATTGGTCGGGCGTCCAAAGCGGTCGGGAACAGTTCGAGGATCCCGCTATGCGTGCGGTCGCTGAAGCGATGCAGGTTCTCGAACACACGGGTTTGCTAATGCGTTCCAGTCGCATCGTAAAAAGCGGCGGGAGCACCTTCGGTGGCTCTTGGGTCGGATTGACGCGGCTTGGGGGGCACGCGCTACAGACCAACACCGTGCGTCAGCATCTCGGACTCCGCGACATCCCACCAACGACCTGAAACGTCCTTAGCGGTCAGCCTGCAACGAGTGAAACGTGGGCCCACGCTGACCGAGGCGCAGCGCGCCAAGGTGGCGACCCTGTTCGCTAGCAAACACTGGTTCGCGTGACCTGCGGAAGCTATGTCATGCATACGTCGTGCAGCGATTCCGTCCGACCCAAAAGCCCCTGACCTGCGCGAATGCTTGTGTCGGCAGGATTCGAATCTGCTGCCCACCGGGATCACAGGACGGGCAACAACGTGCTGTCCACGATGGTGTTGAACCGGCCTTCGGAACCGGTCGGCCAACTGGTGAAGTCAGTGATATCAGCGACCTCGAATGAGGCATTCGTCAGCCCCTGCCTGGCGGCCTCCGCCTTGGCCAATTTGATCGCCGTGGGTGACGCGTCCAACCCGACGGTGTTGTGCCCCAACGCCGCCATGTGCAGCGAGAGCGCGGCCTCGCCACATCCGGCGTCCAGCACGGCGCCCCGGATCTTGCCCTGGTCGATAAGCGCAGCGATCTCGGGTTGCGGCTCGCCCAGGCTCCATGGCGGCCGACCGCCCGAGAATTCGGCAGCCTCGCCCCGGTAGGCAGGATCGAAATCGAAGTCGAATTTCTGAGTTTCAGTCATACCCCAGATATATCAACCAGGCTGATATGTGTCAACATCGTTGATATGGGTACGACTGAGGACGCGCCGCTTGGATACCTGCTATTCCAGGTGATGGCAGCGCTGCGACCGGAAGTAGCAGCCGCGCTGAGCCCGCTGGGCCTGACCCTGCCCGAATTCGTTTGCATGCGAATGCTTTCCATGAGCCCGGGGTTGTCCAGCGCGGAGCTGGCCCGGCTGGGCAATGTCTCACCGCAGGCGATGAACACGGTGCTGCACCGGCTGGAGAATGCGCAGGTGGTGACCCGTCCCGCGTCGGTCGCATCCGGCCGTGCGCTGCCGGCCTCGCTGACCGCAGATGGCCGGACGCAGCTGAGACGGGCGGAGGCCGCGGTGCGGGAAGCCGACGCCCGTGTGCTGGCCAAGCTGTCTGCGCCCCAGCAGCGCGAGTTCAAGCGAATGCTGGCGGCGCTGGGCCCCGACTAGGCCGGTTGGTCGATACGCGCCCGGGGCCGGGCGTCTTCGAGCTCGTACGCCAATTCCAGCAAGCGAGCTTCCTGGCCCGTCGGCGCGGAGAACATCATTCCGATCGGCAATCCGTTGGCCGATACCGCCAGCGGCAACGAGATCGCCGGCTCCCCCGTGATGTTCTGTAACGGCGTGAACGCGACCCAATCCTGCAGCCGCTCGATGATTTGCGGGTAGTCGGCAGTCGGGTCGAGGTAACCGATTTGCGGTGTCTCATCAGCCAACGTCGGGGTCAACACAACGTCGTAGGTGCGAGTCAAGCGGGCTGTATGCCGCCGCGTGCGGGACAAACGCATCAACGCCAGCGGCACGCGATGCAGGTTGCGGCGCGCATGCCGGGCCAGGCCCCGGGACAGGTTGTCCAACCGGGTGACGTCGAACCCGTCGAAGGCCCGCTTGTTCTGCTGAATTTGGCCCATCGCCAGCAGTGCCCAGTAGAGCACGAAGTCAGGCAGGAAACTCGAAGGGACCGGCGGTTTTTCGAGATGGTCGACGCGATGGCCGAGCTCTTCGAGTAAGCCGGCTGACTTCAATGTCAGGTCGCGAACTTCGGGGCTGGACTCACGCAAGAGTGAGCGGGTGATGACGGCGATCCGCAGCCGCTTTTCTCCGGCGTGCTGCACGTCTCCGATCGGCGGGAGCTTGGGCGCCCGCCAGATGCGTTCGGCTTCCCGGTAGAACGCGGCGGTGTCGCGCACCGATCGGCTGACCACGCCGTTGGCCACGATGCGGATCGGCATTTGTCTGACTTCTTTGTCGAGCGGTAGCCGGCCACGGGAAGGCTTCAGCCCGACGAGTCCGTTGCAGGCCGCGGGAATCCGGATCGAACCACCGCCGTCGTTGGCATGCGCAATTGGCACCACGCCAGCCGCGACAAAGGCGGCGGAACCCGACGACGATGCCCCTGCGGTGTGGTCGGTGTTCCACGGATTACGCACTGCTCCGAGCCTCGGGTGTTCAGCCGACGCGCTGAAGCCGTATTCCGACATCTGGGTCTTGCCCAACGACGTCATCCCGGTAGCCAGGTACATCCGCGCGAAATCGCTGTCGGCCTCGGCCGGGCGCGGCGGCCACGCGTCGGTGCCCCGCATCGTCGGCAGCCCGGCGACGTCGACGTTGTCCTTGATGAAGGTGGGCACGCCGCTGAAGAAGCCGGCGCGAGCCGGGGCCGCCGCCTGGGCCCGGGCCCGGTCGAAAGCCTCGAAGGCCACGCCATTGAGGGCGGGATTGACGGCTTCGGTCCGGGCGATGGCCGCCTCGACGACCTCGGTCCGACCTACCCGACCGGAGTTGATGGCATCGATCAGACCGACCGCGTCGAGCTGCCCGAGCGCGTCGTCGCCGAATGCGTGCACGTGTCGCATCCGGCTGATGCTACTGCTGGCCGACCTCGAAACGGACGAACCGCGTCACGGTGACACCGGCCTCGTCGAGCAACGCCTTGACCGTCTTCTTGCTGTCCGACACCGACGGCTGCTCGAGCAGCACGACGTCTTTGAAGAAGCCGCCCAGCCGGCCCTCGACGATCTTGGGCAGCGCCTGCTCCGGCTTGCCCTCAGCGCGTGAGGTCTCCTCGGCGATGCGCCGTTCGCTGGCTACAACCTCTTCGGGCACATCCTCCCGAGTCAGGTAGCGAGCCTTGAGCGCCGCGATCTGAAGTGCCACCGTGTGCGCGGCGGCAGCATCGTTGCCGGTGTATTCGACCAGCACGCCGACGCCCGGGGGCAGGTCGGCGGCGCGCTTGTGCAGGTAGGTCTCGACGGTGCCGTCGAAGTATGCGACGCGACGCAGTTCGAGCTTCTCCCCGATCTTGGCCGACAGCTCGGCGATGGCCTGCTCGACGGTCTTGTCGCCGACGCTGGCCGCCTTGAGGGCGTCGACGTCGGCGGCCTTGGACTTGGCCGCCGCAGCGACGATCTCCTCGGCGACCTTCTGGAACTCCGCGTTCTTGGCGACGAAGTCTGTCTCGCTGTTCAGCTCGATCAGCGCACCGTCCTTCGCGGCGACCAGGCCCTCGGCGGTGGCCCGCTCGGCCCGCTTGCCGACATCCTTGGCGCCCTTGATCCGCAGCGCTTCGACGGCCTTGTCGAAGTCGCCCTCGCTTTCGGCGAGTGCGTTCTTGCAGTCGAGCATGCCGGCGCCGGTCAGCTCACGAAGACGCTTGACGTCGGCAGCGGTGAAGTTGGCCATCTCAGCCTTCCGTGGGGGTTGATTCGGTTGCGACCGCGGCGGCCTGTTCGGCCGGCGCGGCGGTTGCGGTCGCCGAAGCCAGCAGTTCCTGCTCCCACTCGGCCAGCGGTTCGGCGGCTTCGGCTTCGGGCTTGCCGTCGCCGCGGCCCAGACCGGCGCGCGCCTGCAGGCCCTCGGCCACCGCAGAGGCGATCACCTTGGTCAGCAGGGCCGCCGAGCGGATCGCATCGTCGTTGCCCGGAATCGGGTAGTCAACCAGGTCGGGATCGCAGTTGGTATCCAGGATCGCGATCACCGGGATACCCAGCTTGCGGGCCTCACCGACCGCGATGTGCTCCTTGTTGGTGTCGACAACCCACACCGCCGACGGGACCTTCGCCATATCGCGGATGCCGCCCAGGCTGCGGTCCAGCTTGTTCTTCTCCCGGGTCAGCATCAAGATTTCCTTCTTGGTGCGTCCCTCGAAACCACCGGTCTGCTCCATCGCCTCGAGCTCCTTGAGGCGTTGCAGGCGCTTGTGCACGGTGGAGAAGTTGGTCAACATGCCGCCCAGCCAGCGCTGGTTCACGTACGGCATGCCGACGCGGGTCGCCTCGGCCGCGACAGATTCCTGCGCTTGCTTCTTGGTTCCGACGAACAACACCGTGCCACCGTGGGCGACGGTCTCTTTGACGAACTCGTATGCCTTGTCGATGAAGGTCAGCGTCTGCTGCAGGTCGATGATGTAGATGCCGTTGCGGTCGGTGAAGATGAACCGCTTCATCTTGGGGTTCCAGCGACGGGTCTGATGCCCGAAATGAGTGCCGCTGTCAAGCAGCTGCTTCATGGTTACAACAGCCATTGTCGGCCATTCCTTTGTGTCGGTTGTCGCCCGGCGACGGGTGAAGCCGGGCCCTGGCGGCTGCTGCGATGCCGGACCCGTCGTTAGACGGGACCGCCCGGCATGCGGTGCGAACTCCTAGTGGAACGGGAGGCGCGGTACAGACGCGCGAAGTCAGCTCGTAATTACGGGCTGCGCAGAGCAGTTTACACGCTTCGGCCAGGTGCTTTGTCCACAGCGCTGGCTGGCCGCTTCGCGGGCGCCGCGGTGAACTGACGTGGTGCGATGGGCCGCGACAATCCTGGCCGCGACCCTGGTCTGCGCGTTCCCGGCGCGCGGCGATTCGGCCCGCCTCCAGTGGCCGTTGCGCCCGGCTCCGGCGGTGGTGCGAGCCTTCGACGCCCCGTCGCCGAATTGGAACCGCGGCCATCGCGGGGTGGATCTGGCGGGGACACCCGGCCAGCCCGTCTATGCCGCAGGTGCGGGAACGGTCGTGTACGCCGGGATGCTGGCCGGCCGTCAGCTGGTGTCGCTGGCCCACCCGGGCGGTTTGCACACCAGCTACGAGCCGGTGCGAGCCGGCGTGCTGGTCGGGCAATCGGTGGCCGCCGGGACGGCGATCGGCGAATTGTTGGCCGGACATTCGGGCTGTCCGGTGGCGGCGTGCCTGCACTGGGGAGCGATGTGGGGCCCGGCCGCCCACGCCGATTATGTCGATCCGCTGGGGTTGCTGGCGTCGACGCGGATTCGGCTGAAACCACTGCACGGCTAGTCACAGGACCCTCGACGAGGTCGCGGGGAACTTTGTGCCCGCCCTGAGCGAATTTGCCGGGTCCCTGGCCCCCTGACCGACCAAGTTTCGCTACGAGGCGGGCAATTCAGTCATCGGTCAGGCCCGCGGATGCGCTTGGTCATGCACCGCGCGCAGCCGGGCAACCGATACATGGGTATAGAGCTGCGTGGTTGCCAGGCTGGAATGGCCCAGCAGCTCCTGCACGACCCGTAGGTCTGCCCCGCCCTCGAGCAGATGGGTAGCCGCACTGTGCCGCAGACCGTGCGGGCCCATGTCGGGTGCGCCGTCGACGGCGGCGACGGTCTGGTGCACCACAGTGCGCGCCTGCCGCACATCGAGCCGCCGTCCCCGAACCCCCAGCAGCAGGGCCGGCCCGGACTCCGCGGTGACCAGCGCCGGTCGACCGTCGGCCAGCCAGCCGCGCAACGCATCGGCCGCGGGTTCCCCGAACGGGGCGCTGCGCTGTTTGTTGCCCTTACCGAGCACGCGCAGCAGCCGGTGCGCGGTGTCGATGTCGTCGACGTCCAGGCCGCACAGCTCGCTGACCCGGATGCCGGTGGCGTAGAGCAACTCGACGATCAGGCGGTCGCGCAAGGCCAGTGGATCACCTTGCTGCGAGCCGGATTTCGCAGCCGACATGGCGGCAAGGGCCTGGTCGGGTCGCAATACCGCTGGCAGCGCACGTCGCGCCTTGGGCACCTGCAGCCGGGTCGCCGGGTCGCCGGGCAACAGCCCGCGTCGCACCGCCCACGCGGTGAACGCCTTGACCGCCGAGGTGCGGCGCGCCAGCGTAGTGCGAGCCGCGCCGGCGCCTGCCCCCGCGGCAAGCCACGACCGCAATATCGGCAGGCTCAAATCCTGCAGCCCGGTCCCAGGTGCGCGCTGGTCGAGGAAAATCAGCAGCGACCGCAGGTCGCCGAGATATGCCCGGCGGGTGTGCGCCGAGCGGCCGCACTGCAGGTCCAGGTAGTCGTCGAACTCGTCGAGGATCTCCTCCACCACCTCACCGTCGCAGAGACCGGCGGTGTGGCTCAGGTGACGCGCCGCAGGGTGTCCGGAGTGAGATCTTTCAGAGTCGGATAGCCGTCGACGGCCATAGTCAGGTCGGCTTCGGCCAGCAGTAACCGCAGGACGTGCACAATCCCGTCGACGCCGTCCAGCGCCAGACCGTAGGCGTAGGGCCGCCCGACGCCTACCGCCGTCGCCCCGAGCGCCAGGGCTTTGACGACGTCGGCGCCGCTGCGAACGCCCGAGTCGAACAGCACCGGCAACCCGTCGGCGGCCTCCACCACACCGGGCAGGCAGTCCAGCGCAGGGAGCCCGCCGTTAGCTTGCCGGCCGCCGTGGTTGGAGCAGTAGATGCCGTCGACGCCACCGTCTTTGGCGCGGCGCGCGTCGTCGGGATGGCAGATGCCTTTGACGAGCAACGGCAGCTTGGTCAGTGAACGCAGCCACGGCAGGTCATCCCACGTCAGCGGGTTGCCGAAGACTTGCACCCAGCGCAGCACGGCAGCTTGCGGGTTCTCTTCGGGGCTTTGCGCCAGGCTGGCGCGGAACACCGGGTCGCTGGTGTAGTTGGACAGGCATTTGCCCCGCAGCTGGGGAAAGTTCGAGGTGCTCAGGTCGCGGGGGCGCCAGCCGGTGACCCAGGTGTCCAGAGTGACGACGATGCCCTTGAAGCCGGCGGCCTCGGCGCGGTGCACCAGGCTGGCGGCCAGCTCACGGTCGGTCGGGGTGTACAGCTGAAAGAACCCGGGTGTCTCACCGAACTCGGCGGCGACGTCTTCGAGCGGGTCTTCGGTCAGCGTCGACATCACCATGGGGACCCCGGTACGCGCGGCGGCGCGCGCAGTGGCCAGGTCGCCGTGACCGTCCTGCGCGCACAACCCGATCACGCCGATCGGTGCCATAAACAGCGGACTCGGCAGTTTCAGCCCGAACAGGTCGACGGACAGATCACGTTGTGCGGCGCCGACGAACATGCGCGGCATCAGACCCCACTGCCGGAACACTTCACAGTTGGCTCGCTGGGTGCGCTCGTCGCCCGCCCCGCCGGCGACGTAGGACCACACCGACGGCGGCAGAGCCTTTTCCGCCTTGGCCTCCAGCTCCGCGAAGACCATCGGCAGCTTCGGCACGACTCCTGCCAAACCTTGCAAATAGATCTCGTTCTGATAGTCGCCGAAGGCCATGCGATGAGCATGCCAGCCGGTGATCGGGCTGACGAGACCCTACTGGGCGGCGGCCTCCGCGGCAGCGAGCTCCTTCTTCCACTGCCGGAACGTCTCTTCGGTGCGACCGCGCCGCCAGTAGCCCGAAATCGACGCCCACTTCGCGTCAACCCCACGCTCTTTGCGGATGTAGGGCCGTAGGTTGTGCATGACCGCCTGGGCTTCACCGTGCACAAAGGCGTGTACTTGCCCCGGGAGCCAGTGGGCGGTCTTGACCGCTTCGACAAGCGGCGAGTGATCGCCGGCGCGATCCTCGCCGACCAGATCGGCTCGGCCGCCGCGGAGAATCCAGTTGATCTGCACGCCTTCCGGCGCCGCGAGCGGAATTTCGTCCTCGGGCTCGGCGACTTCGATGAAGACCTGTCCGATTGCGTTGGCAGGCAAGGCTTCCAACGCAACGCTGATCGCCGGCAACGCGGTCTCATCGCCGACCATCAGGTGCCAGTCGGCCGCGGGATCGGGAGCGTAGGCGCCGCTTGGGCCCATCAGATACATCGGCTGTCCAGGCTTCGCCGATGCAGCCCACGGCCCGGCGGCCCCGTGGTCGCCGTGCACCGCGATGTCGACAGCGATCTCACGCGCGACGGGGTCAGCGCGCCGCACGGTGATAGTCCGCACCACTGGCTGCTTGGCGGCCGGTAGGTCGGCAAAAGAATCCAGTGTCAATGGTCGCGGCAACTCAGCTACGTCGACGCCGTCCGGCACGAACACCAGCTTGACATAGGAGTCGGTGAATTCGCTGGGCGTGAAGGTGTCGAAACCGCTGCTGCCCAAGACAACCCGGATCATTTGCGACGTGACTTGTTCGGTACGAATCACTTCGAAGGTGTGCACTGGTCGACCGGGCACCTGGTTCCTCTCGTTGAGCGCTGACTCTGCCCAGTATACGAACCGGTGCCCTCCTACTTTCCGGCTCACGACGGGAACGAGCGCCAGCTCACAGTCGAACCGGCTCAGTTATCCAGCCCTCAGACTGAGACCAAAAGCTCTGTTAAACAGGCATTTTCGAAATCTATACCGCGGCGGCCATACTTTCGGTCCCGATACTCCGCAGGCGTCAGCGTCCTGCCGAAGACGGTCACCACAACAGCGTCGTTGTCCAAGTAGACGTCCTCGTTACGCCACCACGCCTGGAGCAACCGATAAAAGGGCAACCGCGGGTCCAGGTGGTGCAACAGGTGGTAGTTGGAGGTAAGCATGATCGGGGCCAACAGCCATTCCATCCCGACCCGCACACGGGTAGCGCGGCAGGGATTTCCGGCTTTCGGCCGCTCCAGGGCGTGATGGGGCAACCAATCGAACCACCATCCAACGAAGACCAGCGCGATGCGCTGCGGGATCAGCAGGACGATCACCAGCGTCCAGAAGTTGTTGGTGAAGACGGCGGCGCAAAGACCCGCGATGCTCAATGCAGACACCACCGCACCCTCGGCGATTTCAGCCATCGGGCGCCGCCATGACCGGCGCAGCCGCCCGCGTAATCGACGGACGCCCCAGGCTGAGTGGAAGAAGTCCATCAGTGCCCAGCGGACCGGCATCTGCCAGGTCGGTCCATGGCTGGTGAACATATCCGGATCTTTGTCGGGGTCGTTGGTGTGGCGGTGATGCTGGACATGGGCGTAAGTGAACGACGAGAAGGAGGCCATAGGCACCACGAAGAACCAGGCAAGCCGTCCGACCACCGAATTCACACGGCGCGATGAGGAAAGTGAGCCGTGCAACGCATCGTGAGCCACAGTGAACATGCAGTACACGGCCGCGGAATTGAGGGGGATCGTGACCCAGACCGGGGCGTAGCCGCCGATTGCCGCGATCGCCGCAGCAGCAAACAACGTGAAGGCGCCTAATGCCAGGACGAATGTCGGCCAGGCGACCGCCGGTATGGGCTCGCTGCGCACGGGACGCCCGCGGGGCACCGGCTTTGACAGGACCAAACGAGGTGCATCGAGGGTCGGCATGAGCACCTCCGAGATACGACGGATATGCAGGCGACCACAAGCCGACCCTTAGCCGGGGCGCAGCCGAAATATATCCCATTTTCCGGACTTTCGATCCGATTTTAAAGATCAAGATCATGGGCCAGCATCGAGAGATTTCGCGCCCCGGGAGCGATCCCGGACGATTCGCCAGCAGCCGTCGTGACGCTCGGTCAGCCCGGCGATCTCCAGCATCGCCAGCGGCGCCAGGATTCTTCCGGGATCAAGCGCGGCAGCGACGGCGATCTCGTCGACGGTGGCGACCCCGCGACCGGGTAGCGCCTCGTACACCCGCCGCTCCTCGTCACCCAGCCCGTCGAGTGGGGTCGCCGGACGCGACTGCTCGGGCGCCAACTCGCCGATCCGACCGACCAGCTCGACGATGTCCTCGGTACGCGTGATCACTTCGGCGCCCGCACGCAGCATCGCATGGCATCCGGTCGAGGCCGACGAGGTCACCGGCCCGGGCACGGCGCCAACGACCTTGCCCAATACCCGCGCCCAGGCGGCGGTGTTGGCCGCGCCGCTACGCAAACCGGCCTCCACCACCACTACCGCACCGGCGAACGCGGCGACCAAGCGATTGCGGGTCAGGAACCGGTGCCGGGCCGGCCGCACCCCGGGCGGATACTCGGTGACCAGCAATCCGTCGCTGCCGATCCGATGCAACAGCGCGGAATGTCCAGCGGGATAAGGAATATCAAGCCCGCCCGCCAGGACTGCCACGGTGACGCCGTCGGCCGCCAGTGCCGCGCGATGAGCCGCGCCGTCGATGCCATAGGCCCCGCCGGAGATGATCGCGACATCGTGCTCGGCAAGTCCGGTCGCAAGATCCGCCGCAACCTGCTCGCCGTAACTGGTCGCGGCGCGGGTTCCGACAACCGCGGCGGACCGCTGCGCTGTCTCGTCGAGGCGCGCCGGGCCGAGCGCCCACAAGGCAAACGGTGGATGGCCCTGGGGTTTCGCCGCGGCTGCGTCACCGTTGAACGCGGCGAAGGCCAGCGTCGGCCACTCATCGTCGTCCGGGGTGACCAGGCGACCACCGCGGCGGTTCAGCACGTCGAGATCCTCTGCAGCCCGGTCGACTTCACGCCTAGCTTCGGTCCGTCGGGCCAGGACGTCGTCGACCTGGCCTCGTCGCACCCGCTCAGCCGCCTCGACCGGTCCTGTCCGGGCCACCAGGACGCCGAGCTCAGCGCAGGGCGGCTCGATGACCCGCGACAGGTAGGCCCATGCGCGCAGCGTCCCATCGGTCATCGCGAGGCTCCCGGTTGGCGGAAGCTCAACGCGGTGGCCACTTCGTCCTGTCCAGGCGACGTGCGACCGGCCAGATCGGCCAACGTCCACGCGACCACATGTACCTCGATTTAGCAGATGTGGTTACATGGCTCTTTCAAGCTGGACAGGTGTCCAGTTATGCTTTCATCAAGGCATCAATGTTTCTTTCGCCTGAGCGGTAGACCCTGAGCGGTAGACAACGAGAGGAATGCGGGGCGATGTCAAGCGGTCAGTGCAACGTTGGGTTAGGCGGCTAGTTCAAGGAGTGCGGCGAGGCGTTGCGCGGGTGTGTCGAGATTCAGTGTCGGCCGGGGCCGGCGGTTGAGGGTGTCTTGGATCCGTTTGAGGTCGGCTTTGGTGTATCCGCTTAAGTCGCTGCCTTTTTCGAACCAGAATCTTAAGAGCCGGTTGGTGTTCTCGTTGCTGCCGCGCTGCCAGGGCGAGTGCGGGTTGCAAAAGTAGACCGGGGCGGCGAGTTGTAGGTGGATGCGCCGCCACTGGGCCATCTCGCTGCCGCGGTCCCAGGTGATGGAGCGGCGCAGATGCTCGGGGAGTTCGCGCATCGCGTCGATCATTGCGGTGGCCACGGTGTCAGCGGTGTGGTTGCCTGGCAGGTGCAGCAGCATGGTGAATCGGGTGCTGCGTTCAACTAAGGTGCCGATTGCACTGTTGCGGGGTCCCACGATCAGATCGCCTTCCCAGTGTCCGGGTACGGCCCGATCAGCGGCCTCCGGCGGACGATCGCTGATCCGAAATTCCTCCCCGTTGCTGTAGGCGCCGTGTCGATTGTCGATGCGACCTCGGGGTTTACGCGCGGTCCGCTTGGTGGACAGGCATTTGTGCAGATCGGCGCGCAGACTACCGCGGGTCTGCACGTACAGACACCGATAGATCGTCTCGTGACTCACCCGTGCCAGCCTGTCATCGGGGTGATCACGCGCCAACATCTGCGCGATCAGCCTTGGACTCCACCCGTCATCCATCCACGCCTCGATACCGGCGCACAGCGGATTGTCAACCAGCTTGAACGCCTTGGGCCGGTGGGCTTTCCGGGCGGCGCGAGCGTGGGCCATCCGGGCGTGATAATCGCCGTCAGCGTTGCGGTTTCGGCGTACTTCGCGCCAGATGGTGATCCGGTCGCGCCCCGTCTGCCGACCGATCTCGGCGTGGCTGAGCCCAGCATCGAGGCCCCGCATGATGACGATGCGCTCATCCAGACTCAGGCGATGTCCCCGGCCACCGGGCAGCGACAGGTTTCCTGGATCGGCCAGCCCGCCGCCGCGACCTCCAACCAATTTCATCGACCCAGCCTGACGCCACCAGATAAAGGCAGCTGTCGTCGACACGCCCGTCTCCTGGGCAGCCCGCCATAACGGGACACCCAGACACACCTGATCGAACAACCCCCAGCGCACCGTCTTCGAATGCGGATATCCACTCGGCATCGCAACCCCAATCCACGGATGTTGCACTGACCGTATGAATCCACCGACATGAGTGGTGTCCCCGGTCGTCAGGCTCGATTGGCGCACGCGGCGAAGCACGCCGAATTGTGGAACGCGGGGAAGAAAGACGAGTGGGTGGCATCGTGGCGCACGATCTGCCCTGGCGAGGTCCGCTTGTTCGATCCGGTCGGCACGGAGGAGAAGCACGGCTTCGATACCGCTACATCGGAGGCGTTCGACATGTTCCAGTCCATCCTTAAGATCAAAATGATCACAGTCCAAGTGAACGGCGACGAGATGGCGTGGGTCTGTGAGAATCACTTTGGCACCGAGCCGAACGTTCAAATGGCTTACAGCATTGAAACATTCGCGTGGGACGACGATGGAAATCTGCTCATCAAGACCTACTATCCGATGCCTGAGACCGTCGGCTCCGACAGCGACCCCTACGCTCACCTTCTCGAGGGTCGGGAGTAGCCCTGCGTCGGCGGTGCGGTCCACCAGTTCCGCATACGTCCTCGCGACCACAAAAGATACAAATTGGCAGATTTTTTAGGTGACAGACCGGGAGCGAACAAAGACCCCGACGACCGCCGACACTGTCCCCGGGAACCGACTAGTTACCCGCGCGTCCTACTGACTGTTCGGACCGCCATCACTCTCCTGGTGGCGGTCCGAACACATCGAGGGTGACCCTGGTTTTGCTAGCTCAGCCAGCCGCTGCGGGATACGCAACTGCGAACCAGTCCTCGTACGGCTGCCGCAGACGATCCAGCACCACCGCTTCGGGGACTTTCGTGTATCGCGCAAGAGCACAAAGGTACGCACGCGTTGCCATCGCCGCATACATGGTCGACTGCGCCGTCACGTCCATCGAAACGCCCATCGCGGCGGTCGATACGCCTCCCACCGAGGGGCCGGTGGCCGCGAACGCGGCAAAGATCTGGCGGAATCGGCCGTGTGTGGCGGCTGATAGTAGCGAGTAGGGCAGGCCTGCCAACTTTTTTTCTGCGAGACCCGACTCCCGGTAGAGATCATTGACTAGACGTGTCTCGGATGGGGGCAGCTCGGATGCCTCCTGGTCCTCACGGACGAGGAACGGTGCGTCCCACGGTCGAGGGTTTTTACGGATACCCGGTGTCAGTCCTGCCGTCGCACCGACTGCGACGTAATCGGCTGTGCGCTCGGCTATTTCGGCCGCCGCGTCTTTGTCGTCGTCCGGCGGCGACGGTAGGTCGTGCAGCGCGGCCAACTCCTCGTTCAGGAAGCGCTGCAGCCGTTCGCCCCGGGACTCGGCGGTGAGCACGAACCACGCCTTTGCGGCGATCACGACGCACGTCCGCGCCAGCGGGAACGGAGAAAACACGACGATGTCAGCACGAACCGCGGCGGCGATGCCACGGAGGAGATCGCACTGTTCGTGACCCGCTCTGACCTGTTCCATCGCAAGGGTCAGCAACGTCTGTTTGGACCGCGTGCCAGGGTGCTCCAAGTAGTCGGCGCAGTCGCGGAGCGCCTCGCTTCCAATGTTGAACGGGTGCACCATGTCGTCTTTGAGCAGGCTGTCAGTGGCCTCTACGAACTGGATCACCACATCGGCGAATCTGTCGAACTCGGGCGGTGTCGAGCGGCTGTTGAGCGGCGGCGGGGTCGTCACACCGTTCACTCCTCCGGCGGAGCCGAAGCGAGGGCACCCCCAGCCTCGTACTGCCGGATCGCCTGCCTGATCGGCTCTGCGGCCACCTTGTAGATGTCGACCACCGAACCGATATTTCGCCGAATGCCGTCCTTGCTCGTCTCGAACGTAGTGACGAACTTGACGCTTTTTCTGTTCAGATGCAACCGGATGATCGGCTTACGGTTGTTGTTGTCCAAGAGAATCGCGAAATAGGTCTTGGCGTCTCGGTATACGACTCGCTCCGGCGCGACCTCAGACACCGCTATCGCACGAACGATGTTGTAGCCCTCAAGTTCCTCTTCGGTGGTGACTATTTCGGGGTCGGTCGTACCGGCCTCCTGCGAGGCGTCACCCGCCACCGGCGCCGCCTCCGCAGTCGAGGGCTGAGCCGGTACGTGACCTGGCGATAGCTCGGTCGAACGGTTCGGATCGGGAGCGTCGTCGCCCAAAGCAGTCTTAAGTCGGCTGTTGACTGAGTCGCCGATGTATTGGTTCAGTGCCGTCGCAACTAGGGGACGAAACTGTTCAAGCACTCGCTGGGTTGCGCGCCCCTCGTAGAGCCGGTTCACGAAGAATCGCACCCACTCCTCTGATGGGTCTTTCACTTCGGACGCGATGATTCGCCGAATGCCGCCGATGTACTTGAGCTCTTCCGCGGCGCTGACGACAGACTCGATATCGAATGACGCCTTTGAGAACTTCTGAATCTCAGGGACCAGCGTGCGGTCGATGTCCAGCAGATCGAATACCAGAAACGGCTTGTCGTCCATCCTGTTTGGCATGTCCCCGTCCGTATAGACGTGGTACTGCTGACCGTTGGTCAAGATCGCGACCCGGGCCGACGTGACCGAGAAGTAGCGGAAAAGCTGGGACGCGTATCGAACATCGAGCGGGTCGCCGATCTTTTTGCACTCCATCAAGATTTGGACCGCGCCATCCTTGAAGATGGCGTAGTCCACCTTTTCGCCCTTCTTGACGCCTACATCCGCGGTGAACTCCGGCACGACTTCGGACGGGTCGAATACGTCGTAGCCGAGAACGGTCGAAATGAAAGGCATGATGAAGGCGTTTTTGGTCGCCTCTTCGGTAAAAACCGAGTCCTTCGTGTCACTGATCTTTTTAGCCAAACCGGCCAGACCATCCGAGAATGCCATTTACACCCCTTGAAGTTTTGAACGCCGGGAGACTTCCCCAAAAAGTCGCCCCCGGAGCACCCTAAACGAGCTCAGCGGCCGTGGTGGTCGATCACCAGGACGTGTAGCACGAGCGACGGACGCGCTAGTGGTGTCCGCCGCGGCGAGCCGCTAGATATCGCTGCATCGCTGGCGTTGCCGCGGAACGGATGGTGAGCATGGTCATGTGACCGCGCATCCAGCATTTAGCCAGCGCAAGCGAGTCGCCCCCGGCGTAGGGATTGCGGTCGCCGACGCTCGAGTTCCAGCCCTCGCGGACTGCCTTCACGGCGCCCTCGCGGAACGTCACCCGAACATCATCGAGGCGCGCGGGCGCGCAGCCACGCATCCCACGCCGACGTCCAGGACTACGACGGCGCCCAGGACGGCCGGACCCGCTGGCCGCGCCGCATCACCAGCTTGTTTCGTGGTCGCGCTCGTCGAGGTCACACTCGAAGCGTTGACGGGCAGACGGCCGCGGCCCGCGCGGGAAAAGGTCGATCGCGAACGCGCCGCCGTCGTCGTCGTCTGACCGACAGAGCTTCCGCAGCGCGTCGATTTCCGATGGAAAGAACATCTCCCGCCGCGGTTGCCGAGTGTCGACGGTCTGCCCGTAGATGCTGGCCTGTTGCGAGACGATCGCGCCGGTTCCGGCCTCGTTCCAGCGAAGGATCGCTCCGCGGAGAATGGCTTTCGCCGACCTCCGCTTCGCGAAACCTTCCTCGAATATGCACGGCGCGAATATCTCCGCCTGCCCGAGCGCGTCTTCGATCATCTCGTCGGCCTTCGCTGCCGGGATGGTCGCGAACGATGCCAAGTCGGATCGCTAATCAGGGGGCCCGGTTCCTGCGTTGTCGGCTCAGTCACAGGACAACCTCTCGTCGGTGGTGACGGCGGGCCTTGGCGCACATGGCCTGGCGGACCCGGCCCGCCGTCACCGTTGTTGCGCACGGTGCCCGCCTGAGAAGGGGATCAGGCACCGGCGCAAACTCTTATTCGATGGTCAGCTTCGCGACCCGCGCGGAGTGCATGACCTTCCATCCCAGGCGCCATGTCACCCGGACGCCGATCGCGTCCGAACTGAAATAGGCGTCTTCTGAGCGTGCGAGCCGCACCGGCGACTGTGCTCCGATGATCGCGGACTTGTCGCTGACGAGCAGCGAGCTGTCAGGCATGGCCGGGGTGACCAGCACCGGCAACCCGAGCAGCGCACGGGTAGCGGCCACAACGCCAGCGCCGACCAGCGACTCGTTCGAGTCGGCCGCGCGCTTGAGCTTCGACAGCGATGCCCAGGCCGTCGGCGACGCGATGATGTGCGTCGCTGTGCCGCCGTCGTCTTCGATGCTGGCGATCGCGTCGATCAGTGGGTCGAGGTCGTCTGCTACGGCGCCGCCGTTGGTGATTCCAGCGGTGTTGAGCAGTCCGGTCGGGCCGTCGTCGGTGGCGAGGTTGCCGAGATACGCGGCGTTGGCCTTCTTGACGACGTTCCGCGATAGCGAGTCGACGACCATCCGCGCGGCCTCGGGCTGTCGCAACGTCTCGAAGCTGTACTTGCCGAGCGTGGCGACCTTGCCGGTCAGCACGACGACCTCATCGAATTCCTGGTTCGCGTCGGGGATTTCGGCGCCTTCCGCGACGAACCCGACGACGCCATCGTCGGCGACGTAGGGAACGCGGATTGCTGGCTCGTCGCCTTCGATCTTCCCGACGACGTTCGCCGTGCTCAGGATCAGCGCGTCGGGCACGACGTCATCGGGTACGAACGCGGTCAGATCGGGTGCCCAGGCCTTCGGGCTGTTGGGCGTGGTCTTGGTTGCCATGATGAAAACCTCTCAGGAGAGTAAGACGTGTGAGTCGAATCCCGCTGGCCTACGAGGCTTTACGCGGTTGCCCTCCTGGGGCTGTGCTGCGGCCGGGACGTCCCGCCGGGATCAGTCACCGGCCACAGCAACAGATTCTAGCGGTCCTCGCTGTCGCGGCCCATGACCGCGCTAACCATCGCGTCTTTCCCGGACGGCTTGGGGGGACGTCCAACGGGGCTGCCCTCGTTCTTGACGTAGTTCCGCCGCAATGGCGGCGCCGGAATGCCCAGCTGTTCACGCGCTCCCGCGATCGCCTCCGACACCTTCGAGCCGTCGACTGTGCCGTCGTCGGCCATAAGGTCAGCGAGCTCGATGCCGGACGCCCACAGCGCCGCCGGTCGCAGCGTGTCCGCGGTCGCCAACCGTTCGACCTCGGCGCGCTGCATGGCCTCGATTCGTTCGGCGAGCTGGTCGCGTTCGGCTTCGGCTTCCCGCAGCCGCCGCCGGTACTTCGCCGCCTCGCGGCCCGGTCCGTCGCCGTCGGCGTCGGCGTCCTGGTCCTCGACAACCTCTGTGCCGTCCTCGGCGCCGTTGTCCGGCGCTTCGGGTGCCTCGGTGTCGCTGGCGGTTGTTTCGTCCGTGTCGGCCGAATCTGGCTCGACCGTTGCCGTTTCCGTCGTGCTCGTGTCGGTACTCATCGGGTGGTGTCTCTCTCGGAGTAGGGCCGGACGATGGTCACGCCCGGATATTGGCCGGACTCGATGCCGAGCCGGTCAGCGTCGGCCTGGCTGATCGCCAGCGACGAGAACGTGAAGACATAGGTCGATGGGCCGACGCCGATCGGCACGCCGTCAAGGTCCAGGTCGACGTCCGCCTCGGTCGTATGACAAAGGCCGGCCTTCCGGTTGGCCTGCCATCGCGCCGAGTAGTCCTCGACCTCAGCCAGCGTGATTTCGTGCCGCGGACCCGGCGGGCGCTCACCCACATCGCCGAACAACGCCTGCCGCCAAGCCTCAAGGTCATCTCGATCGGTCAACTTCGGATCCTTTCATTTGTTTTTTTCAAAAATCGGGGAGGGCATGTCGCCCTTGCCGGGAGGGGCGGCGCGGGGGCGGGGTGGGGGTCACCGCCCCTGGTCCTCGGCGTCGTCGTTCGGCGTCTGGGCTCGAGCTCGGCGCTAAGCCTGACGGCGGTGTGAGAGCCGATGCAGTGCGGTCCGCATGGGGTCAGCTCGGCTTCGGCATGCCGCGCTTCCCTGAGGTCTGCCCAGAACGTGAACTCGGCGCTGCCCGACATGCTCGGGTCCGGGTGGCAGACGAGCGCGGCTAGGGCGGTGACGTCCTGGTCCTCGACGACCTCCGGGCGCTCATCGAGTTGGCTCGTGGTCGTGGTCATTGCTTGGCTCTCAGATCGCGCAGGAGGGCCCGAGATTCGTTCGGGGTCATGCCGAGTAGGCCACGCAGCGTTTGAGCCAGGCTGGCCGCGTGGAGCGGTGTGAGGGGCACGACAAATTCGCCGAGCCGTTCGTCTCGGACCGATAGCGCGAGGCCGATCGCGTCGTCGTCGGCGTACGCGATGACGTCGACGCCGGTGGTCGGCGGTTGGACGATTACGGCTTTGTCGTCGACAGGCTTGTTGCTTCGGGGCTGGATCATCTTGTCGAGTCCTCGATTTCGGTGGTCATGCGGGCTAAGCAAGGGATCGGGCGGGGGTCGCCGCTTGGGCGTTTGCACCAGCTGTGCGCTGGTGCGTGGCAATTCGGGCAATCCCGGTCCATCGCCGCATCGGCGTAGACCTCTTGGAACACTCGCCGGGTCACGCTGGCCTCCGCCGCGATCGGACCAGACAGGGCATTCGCTTCCGCGAGCCGTCTTCTCGCTGACACCACTCGTGAGCGTCGGCATGGCAGTTCGGGCACTCGCGGTCCATGTCGGCATCGGCATCGTCGTAGAGCCGTTGAGCGATGGCGTCAAACTGCGTTGGCGCATCGCTGCCGACGCTTGGTGACGTACCCCTGTTACGAGACAGCGAGTGCTCTTCGTCAGAGGGTTTTTCGCCGTCAGGTGTTAACCCGTCAAGTGTTAACCCGTCAAGTAGGTCATCCTGGGTGACCCGTTCGGTCTCGGATTTGACCCGTTCGGTCCCCGAATTTGACCCGTTCGGTCCGGTTTCATGACCCGTTCGGTCCGGGTCGGGGTCCAGCAAATCGCTTGCGGGGTTGGCGATTGGGTCATCCTGGGTGACCTGTTCGCCTACCACCGAATGGGTCACTATGGATGACCCGTTGGTGTCACGTGACGTCCGCCCGGACATCACGTGAGTGTCCGGGCGGACAGGCATTGTGGATAACTCGTAGAGCGGTGCCGCTGACCTGCCCTGTTGATTGTTAAAGCCGCGCTTGATCTTTCGAACGTAACCCGTATCTTCGAGTTCTTTCACGGCTCGCTTGGCCGTAGACAGCGAGGTTCCGGTACTGGACAGCCCGAATGTGGTCCCAGCGAACTGATGCTTGCCGCGTATGGGTGTTCGCTTTCTCGGCGATCGCGATCAGCGCTTGGAACCCGCGTTCGGACACTCCGCTGGCCCGCAGGGTGTCCGATGCGGCGATCACTTCGCCGACCAGTTGGCCGCTCACGTTCGCGCGTCGCGGGCCGCGGTGGCGCCGTCGAGCAGCTGGCCAGCGGTTGCGATCGCGAATTCGGGTGTGACGCTGTACGGGTCGCTTCCGCTGCCGATCGCGATCACGACCAAGCCGGGTCGCGCGGCGTTCGGTCCGACGTGGACCTGGGGCTCGTCGGCGGGTTTCATGCGGCACCGCCGCGCAGGATCGCCGCGATCCGGTCGACCTGCTCGCGGGTCAGTGTCGGCGCAGCGGCGACGACTTCGCGAATGTGTTCTTCAAACTCGACGCGGGGCCGGACCTCGGCCGGTGCGGGGGAAGACGACACGTCTCAGCTCCTGGGCACAACGAATAACGCTGGCCCTCCGCTGAGAGGGATGCTGACCGATGCCCGCGCCGGATCCGTAGTTGATTGCCGGGCCGCAGCGGTCTAGGCGAATGTAGCAGCCAGGTCTGCCAGAAACGCCGGATCTGCTTCGTCAGCGTCGTGCGTGTCCAGGAACTCGACGAGCTCGGCGGACTTGTTCACGACAATGTCGAACCTGCATCGCGGGCACTTGAGCGGGTACCGAGCCCGCGCGTCACTTCTCCACTCATCCGGGGATTCGAGCAGCTTGTCGTCGTGAAGCAGCTGCGCCAGTTCACCTTTGAGCAATTGTGGCTTACCGCCGGGGTCGACCACGCGCGACGTCCTGGCCCACACGCCGTCAATGCGAATCCAGCGGGCCACCCGATAGGGGTCGTGGGGCTGGTGCTCACCGGAGGCACGTCGGCCGTCACACCAAATGTCAACAGCCATTTGTCATACCTTCCAACGGATTTCGACGGTTTCGGGCCGGAACGTGCGGGTGCCGCGGCCGGGTAAATGCAGAACGGGTGTCATCAGCGCGGCGATGATTCCGCGCCGCTGAGCCGTCGAGAGTGTCGACCAGGTGGCTTCGACGTCGTCGGCCGCGACGATCGCCAGCGGAGACGACGAGCCCGCCGCGGCAAGTTGCGCTTCGATGGCGCCGAGCCGTTCCAGCACACGTGCGTTCGCGGCCCGGAATTGCGCCGACGTCATGGCTCCGTCGGCGTAGTCCAGGGCGATGCTGTCGCGGCGCTGGCGCAACGTATCCGCCTCCACCATGAGCGGGCCCGCGTCGGGCATTTCGGCCTTCCACAGTTCGGCCGCGTCGGGCTGCGTCAACCTGGTGAGCGTCACGGCCGTCACGTAATCGTCGACAGGCTGGGACATTCGGGCTACGTGGGCACCGCTGCGGCAGCGGTACGTCGTGGTGCCCGGTCGCACCGCCCCGCCGCGATTAACCGTCAACCCGCACACACCGCAAACGGCGAGCCCGGTCAACAGCCCCTTGCTGCTACGGGGTGCACTGCGGCGGCTGGGGTCGCAGAGAATCACGACGGCTGCGCGCCACGTCGACTCGTCGACGATCGCGGGCCATTCGGCTTTGCCGGTGATGCCGAGCTCGGGGTTCTGGCGGATCGAGGCGCGCTCCTCCTGCGCGCGGTACCGACGCAGACCGGCATACCGCGGGTTCGTCAGAACGTCTTTCACGGAGCCACGGCCGAACGGCCGTCCCTGACCGGTCACGCAGCCAGACGAATTCCAACGGCGCGCTATCTCAGAAGTCGACTCCCCCGCGAGAACATCTGCATATCCCTGCTTGATGTAGACGGCCTCGCTCTCGCGCACAGTCACTCCGTCAGGCTCGAAACCGAACGCGCGGCGCCCGCCGACCCAGCGACCTTGCTCGGCAGCCTGGATCGCCGCGGAGCGTTGACGCGCGCTCTTGCGCTCGACCTCACCCTCGGCGACGACAGCGAGGATCCCCGCGACGATCCGCCCCCCATCCGTCGAAGTGTCGACGCCATCCGCGGCGGTCACAATCGCCGCGTTCGCCGTCTTGCAGCGTTCAAGAACGCTCGCGAACTCAGACAGCCGACGCAGCAGTCGGTCCATGTGCCGCGACACGATGACGTCGAATTCCCCTGCGTCTACACGGCGCATCATTTCGACGAACTGCGGTCGCGGCTTGCGGTTCGTCGCGGAGACGTCGTTGTCGACGAACTCGGCCGCGACGGTCCACCCACGCGACTCGATGAGCCGCCGCACGTCTTCTCGCTGGCGGTCGATGCCGTACCCGTCGCTATTTCGGTCTTGGGATTGTCTGAGGTAGACCGCTGCACGCATGGCGCGAGGGTATCCCACTTCTGCGGTTCTGTTGCGTAGGCGACCCGCAACGTGCGATCGAGGCCGCGAATGCTCAGCAGCCCTCGGTCGAGCGCCGTACGCAGCGGCTGCATCGCGGCGTTGCCTGGCCGGAACCGGCGTCGTAGCAGTGTTCCGCTGACCTCGGCGTTGGTTCGGAATCCATGTGCGCCCCAACGCTGTGCGGCGGCATCACGGGCCACCGTCACCCGGTGACGGACCTGCGTCGTCGACTCAGCGTCGGCGGTGGTGAACGCGCTCATTCGCACCGGATGCATCTCCACTCGTAGGTCGACGCGATCGAGCAGAGGACCAGACAGTCGGCCGAGATAGCGCCGTTTAGCCGCAGCGGCACAAATGCAGTCACGTGGGTCGGCCGGCGCGCAGGGGCACGGATTGGCGGCCAGTACAAGTTGGAAGCGGGCCGGATAGCAGGCCACCCCATCTCGCCGGGCGAGGCGAATCTCGCCCTCCTCCAATGGTGTTCGCAAGGCCTCCAATGCGCTGACACCGATCTCAGCGCACTCGTCGAGAAACAGCACCCCGCGGTGCGCCCGACTGACGGCGCCCGGCCGAGCCATTCCCGAGCCGCCGCCGACCAGTGCCGCAACGCTGGAGCTGTGATGTGGCGCCACGAACGGTGGCCGGGTGATCAACGGCGTGGCATCCGACAGCAAGCCGGCCACCGAGTGAATCGCGGTCACCTCCAACGACTCGCCGTTCGACAGCGATGGAAGTATCCCCGGAAGACGTTGTGCCAGCATGGTTTTACCCACGCCCGGCGGTCCGGTCAGCATCAGATGGTGCGCCCCGGCCGCAGCCACCTCGACGGCAAACCGCGCCTGGGCCTGGCCCATCACGTCGGACAAATCCGCGGGTGGCTCAGCTGCCGGGACCGCCCCGCTGATCCGCTCGTCGAGACGCGCTGAACCGCAGAGCCAACCCTGCAACTGCGTCAAGGTGCGCACGCCCCAGACCTCGATCCCGGCGACCAGGCTGGCTTCTGGAAGGTTTTCCACCGGTACCACCGCGGCTCCCCAGCCGGCAACCTTGGCCGCCAGCACCGCGGGCAGCACCCCACGGACCGGTCGGACCCGCCCGTCCAGCGCCAACTCCCCCAGCACCACCGCGGTTTCCAGCTGCCGCCAGGGCGCCTTGCGCTGCGCTGACAGGACGGCAGCCGCGAGCGCTAAGTCGTAGAGTCGAGTCCGACTGTCCTACACCTTCGGGAAGCCATCACTCGGCAATGCAAGATGATGTAGGTGCGGTTGCCGGCGTCTGCGGAGTAACTGGTCGTCGTGGTCCTTGACCCGGTGAAGTCTTATGAGGATCAGTTTGCGCTTGCCAGGTCGTCGGTAGTAGGCGAAGCGGTTTTAGCGCTTCGCGTTCTTCCTCATCCACACCACGTTGGACGCGCCGCCCCGTGCTTAGGTTCCACAGGCAAGCTGGCGTCGAATGTGCTCACTCTGACGGGACCATTGCGTCCAATTCGGCAACCTACAGCGGTCCGCCATGATTTGCTCGGGGTTGTGAAAACAAACAAGATTGGAGACGAAAATGAAAACACTACTGGCGTTCCTGGCGGCGGCGGCAATGATTATCGTCGGCGTACCAGCAGCACACGCTGACGAAGCGTCGTACGTCGCGGACATGGACGCGGCCGGGTTTACCAACGGCGATGGGACAAAGGCAGAAGTGGCAGTAGGTATGGGCATTTGCTCTGAGTTGCTTGCCGGTGACACGTCGGAACATCAAGCGCAACAACTGTTTGAACAAAGCAAGATGACATCAATGGACGAGGCGCGAAAGTTCGTCAAGATTGCTATCGCTGACCTTTGCCCGTAGAGCACTTGTCGGATATCTTGCCACGGGTTGCAGCGTGCTGAGCGGTTTCAGTGCTCTCCCTACGTCCAGTCTCTCCATTCGTAATCTTGCTATCGCGCTCAGGAAGCGTGTAGCGACGTCGCGCATCAGCGCAGCTTCCTGCCTCTTTGTCGCGGCCCGTTGTTCTTTGTTGAAGGCCCAGCGTGACGATAGGTGGGCTATGCCAGCGGGCACCTGATGTCCGATGACCTCACGAACGTGGCGAAGTCGCTGAACAGCGCCGCCGAAGAAGTGATTGAGGACATGTCAAGTCCCGGCACCCGCTTGACGGATGAGTTCCGGTAGGTGCTTTACAGCGGAGACGCGTTGGGGTTGTTTCCCGCGTCGTTGCGGTGAGCGCCGGTTAAGGGGCCGGGGTCAGGCTCGGCCCTCAGGCCGACCGCGCAGCGGCACGGCCTTGACCGCGGCGCCGTTGGGCGCATCCTGGCGCAGCTTGCGGGGACGACCGTGCGGTGTGGCGTAGGCGCCGTGCTCCTTAGCTCGGTCGTGGCGGATGGCGTGGGTGCGCACGATCGTTCCTGCGTAGGCGATCTGTACCGATCCCGCCACGATCGATACCTCGACCTGCTTTCCCCGCCAAGGCCTCCCGGCCCGATACATCGTCCCGGCGAAAGACACATCCCCGTTGTTGTCCACGACTCTGATCACTACGATCCCGCTGGTAGCCGCCCGCGCAGTGCGTCTGCCCTGACGCGGCGGCCGCGGCGTGCTGCCGGCAGTTTGGCGCTGCACATGGGAGGCGACCAGCACGTCGCGGTGATAGATCTGCACCAAGTTGTCCGCCACGACCGCCTCCACCGGCTCACCGGCCAACACGATCGGCACCCGATACCCGAACCCCGCCAATCGAATCAACCCGCGCTGATCTACCCACCGCTGCACGCCGGCACTGCGCAGATCCACACGCTCAGACGCGGCGCGCCGTTGCCCATTCGTGGCGACCGCGGCGACGGGCGCCACAACGTCAAGAACAGGACCGGTAGCCAACGCAAACCGTTGCGCCGGTGGACGCATCCCCAGCGACTGATGCGGGCGCTCGGTGTTGTACTGGGTCACCCACCGGTCTAGCGCTGCCTGCAGTTCACCGATTGTGCCGAACACGCGATCGGCCTCGCCGAAGAACTCCGCCCGCATCGTCTTATGAAGGCGCTCAACCTTTCCCGTCGTAGTCGGCGAGCGCGGGGCGGTCAATAAATGCCGGATCCCGTTTTCCACGCAGACCCGATCGAACAACACTTCCGACGACGAACCACCCGGGCCGAAACGCCCTGTGAACACCTTCCCGTTGTCAGTCAAGACCTGCTCGGGCACACCGTGCCGGCTCAACGCCTCCAGCAGCGCCTCACAGACCGGACGCGCGGTGGCCCGCGCGACCACCTTCGCCGAAACGACAAACCGGGAATTGTCATCAATCCCGGTGATCACTTTCACCTCCACACCGTCACCCAGATGCACCCCACCGACCACGTCCATCTGCCACAGCTCCATCGGCCGACCCCGCTCCCAGCGCTTGTAATCACTGCGCCGCCGACGACGCCTGGCCGGATCAATACGCCCATTACGGACCAACGCCCGATACACACTGGAACGCCCCGGCACCGCCACCGCGCCCTCGCGGGCCAGCTCATAGACGATGCGGGTCGGACCCCAGCGCGGGTTGGCATCGCGCAACACCAGCACCCTGGCCTCCAGCTCCGCCGCCATCTGATGAGGACACCCATGCGGACGAGACGAGCGGTCCTCCAGATTCAGTACCGCCCCATCACGCGCATACCGACGCAACCAGGCATGCACCGTCTGCCGTGACACCCCATAGCGGCGGGCCACAGTGCTGATCACCGCCCCATCCAAGACCTCAAGCACCGCCCGATAACGCAGCTCGGACACCCGCAGCTCCCGCAACATGCCGGCCCCTTTCGCAGTCCACCAACGACTACGAAAGAACCCATCACCACCCGGAGGTGTAAAGCAGCTACCGGAACTGGTGTCGCAGACCTACCGGAACCGCGTCCCAGCACCGTAAAGCACCAACCGGAACTGAAATGTCAAGCATGAACCGGGATCGCACAAGTGATTGAGGACACTACTGCGGTATCACTGCGGCATTCTTGGAAGTTTGAAGCCCCTGACAGAATCCTTTTATAGCTGTCTAGCTGGCCCTTTATGTGGTGCCTCGGTGAGATTCGAACTCACACTGGACGGGTTTTGAATCCGTCGTATCTGGCGTTTGTCGATTCAAGCTGCGTTGGCTGTTCGACAAACGCGCTGGTTAAAGCGTTGGCACTGTTGGCTAGTTAGAGCTGTTGTCGAATCTACTGCGGACGATCTGCGGACGATCTGCGGACGGCGAAGGGGAACCGGATCGTCCTAGCCCCCGTCTGAATAGGTACCGGTCAACGGGCGGTGCGCCCCTCGATCCGAATAATGTGCGGGTACTACACCCTTAGCCAACTTGGGCGATCGACGTCGCCAAGGTCGTGCCGGGGGCGGCTACCTGTTCGTGGTGCCAAGGCGCGGTGTCGATGGTCTGCCAGTAGAAGTTCAGGCTTCTGTCGGCGCCCACGGGGGCGATCACCGACGAATTCCCGACCTGGGCGACCGGCGCCGAGATCATCGTATCGGGGCCGGCCACCTGTTCGTGGTGCCAAGGCGCGGTGTCGATGGTCTGCCAGTAGAAGTTCAGGCTGGCGTCTAAGCCCGGAGCGGCGATCACCGACGAATTCCCGACCTGGGCGACCGACGGCGCCGTCATCGTCGTACCGGGGGCGGCTACCTGTTCGTGGTGCCAAGGCGCGGTGTCGATGGTCTGCCAGTAGAAGTTCAAGCTATTGTCGGCGCCCACAGCGGCGATCACCGACGAATTCCCGACCTGGGCGACCGACGGCGGCCACGCGGCGGTATTCCGGCCGGCCAGCCGTTCGTGGTGCCACCGCGCGGTGCCGATGGTCTGCCAGTAGAAGTCCAGGCTCTGGTCGCGGCCCACAGCGGCGATCACCGCCGAATTTCCGACCTGGGCGACCTGGCTCCCGGCGGTGGTATCCGGGCCGGCCACCTGTTCTGCGTTCCAGCCCGACGCGCCGATGCTCTGCCAGTAGAAGTTCAGGCTGCCGTCGGGGCCCACGGCGGCGATCACCGCCGCATTCCCGACCTGGGCGACCGACACCGGCCCAGCGGCGAAGTCGGCGGTTTGCGGGCCGGCCACCTGTTCTGCGTTCCAGCCCGACGCGCCGATGCTCTGCCAGTAGAAGTTCAGGCTTCTGTCGAAGCCCACGGCGGCGATCACCGACGAATTCCCGACCTGGGCGACCGACGCATCGAAGGTGGTTTCCGGGCCGGCCAGCTGTTCTATGTTCCAGCCCGACGCGCCGACGGCCTGCCAGTCGGCGTTCAGGCTGCCGTCGAGTGCCACAGCGGCGATCATTGTCGAGGTCATCGTAGTTTTCCCTTCACAGTCAACATGATTGCTTCTCCTCTGCACCAGTTGATGACCCCTTGGAGTCGGGGCCACTGGCTGCCGTTCGATGGTCCCGCTAAGCATGCAACTGACACGAGTAGTCCGCTACCTGTCATTGTTTCGACGTCCTACTTGCGACCACTGGAACCAGATTTCCCCAGTCCGCGTCTGACTAGTTGATCGGGGCGCGCCCGTCTTGTGTCGGTGGTTCGGGGTACAACGTCGCGGTGGCCGAGCCGCGCGACGAATTCCCTAACAACTTTGTCGGTGACCTCGTACCCACCGAGCGCGGCTGGGTGGTCGTGCCACCCACCTGCTGCCCCGAAGGCCACAGCTACGGCGAAGCTGGCTGGTCGGTCAGCTCGGTGTGGTGTACCTGCAACGGCCGGCACATGGCGTGGCGCTGCTGGTGCGGGAGAACGCTTTACGCCCCGCAGCCTGGGAGCGACTGCCGGATTCGTGACAGAGGCCCCGTGTCGATCTGGGAAGACGAACACCGCCGCTAACCCGACTTGCCGCGAATCGGCGTGTTCTGGGGTGTCGCTCGGTTATATCGGGCTGTTGACTAGTGCGCACTGCACAATCGCTTGCGAGACAGCGTGGGTGTGACCTTGCTGGTCTCGCAGGGTTATCTCGCCTTGAGGTGAACCCCCGTTGTGGTGAACGGATTGATCGACGTGCCGCCCCATCGCCACGTAGCTATCCCACTCGGCCTGCTGGGCGTGCACAGGAGTCGGAATACCCATGTGTCCCAGGCTCATTCCGACACACCTCATGTAGCTCTCGCTATCAGCCCGTGCTATGGCCGTTCCCGCAGAGAATGTGGCGGTGACGACTAAGGCGGCTACGGCGGTTCGAATCACTGTTACACCTCCCCCTCACCGTAATTGCTTGGGAGACCCCGACAACATTGAAGTGTCTATTTACTCCCCCCAAGGACTTACGGTCGTAGTCCTCGATATCACCGGGGAGATTAGTGCGGCCGTCGTCAATGCGTGGCCGTTTTCCGGACGAAGCCTCGTTTCAAAACTAAGCTCGCCGCTCATGGACGACGCTGAGCCCACGAAGGCCGCAGACGCTGCGGACAGCGGAAGCGAACAAACCGCTGCGATCCCCGATAGCAGCGAGACTGCCCGTGCGGAACTCGCGTGGTCTGCTGCCACCGACGAGCAAGAGACCGAGCCCTTCAGCGAGAAGGGCAGCCGGTCGCTATGGCTCGGCCCCGTGATGGCGCTCCTGGGGGCCGCCATAGCGGTCGGCTCGGTTCTGCTGTTCTACCTACACCGCGCACCGGCACCGAAAGCACCGGCTCCCACGCCACCGTCGGCCAGCGCGCGCCCTGCACCACCGGCTGCACCACCAGCGCCGCCCGCCACCAGCGCCGCGCCGCTCGCCCCGCCGCCCCCCAGCCCTGCACCGGCATCCCCAACTCCCGCGCCCGTGCAGGCCGCGCCGACGTACACACCGCCACCAGTACGGGAACAGGACCCTAAAGCCGACCAGCGTTTTCTCGCCTTGGCGTCACAGATTCCGGGTATCACGATCACCGACCCTGTAGCCGTAGCTAACAGTGGCCGCGCCATGTGCAGGGGCCTTCAAAACGGCAGGACCCCAGCGGATGAGGCCGTTGCCACCGCGAACAACACCGGTCTAACGCCCGAGCATGCTGCCGCCGTCGTCACCGCGGCGATCAGCGTCTACTGTCCCCAATACCTCGGCTAGGTCCTGGCCCTGCCGATCAGCGCGGCCGGGATGCGTTGGAAGACAACGGCCTGCTGTTGAATTGAGGGGGACCGGGACGGGCGGAAGACGTTCCCGCGGCAACCGCCCGTCCCGGGGCCTGGAGGCCAGCCCATGCCTAGGGGAAGGAGTAACCCGTTTTTCTGGCCCCAGGGGGTTTGGGGTTAGGACGGGTAGAGCACCGACACGGTGGCCGTGGACGACGCCACCACCGCATAGAGACTCAACGGCTCCGCTCCCGTAGTCGGTACGAGCACAGGGGTATTCGCGGCGATCGGGAACCCGGTCGTCGTTGTGACACCCGACGGCCCGATGAACGCTGCCGCGCTCGATTGGACCAGGACCCCATCGTTTTCTGGGACAGTGCCGATGGTGGCGACGAGCGTCGCCGTCGTCCCGACACTGGTTTGGGCGCTTGCAAATGGCATCAGCTTTTCCCTTTCGTTGCTGGGGCTGGTTTCTCGGGTATGAGTTCGACCCACTTTTCCCGCAGCCAGGTTTCCGTGGTGTCGAGCGGGTCGGACGGGTCATGCCACACCTCGTTTAGGATGTCGCCCGCGGTGTACACGACACCCTCGTGCACGATGCGGAATGGTTCGCGAACTTTCACGCTCACGGTCTGTTTTGCGTTCGTCATAGACGGCTTTCTTTCAGGTTCGGTGTTCTCAACAAATATCGCCTCGTAGGCGCCGTGGTTTCTTTCTGGCGTGGCCCACGGCGCCCTATCTGGCATCCAATTACCGGGGAACACAAGCTAACTCGCGGGAAGCCCGGTCAGGATATTGACCGCCGATGGCCTTTGCACCGACAGCGCCACCCTTTCCTCCGCGACCCAGTAGTAGATATTGTTCGCGAACCCGCTGTACGGGTTGAACTGGATCTGCATACCGAGGCGCTGCCAGAACAGGGCACCCCCAGCGCGCACGGACATGACGACCGCGGTGCCGGCCGGAACCTGAGTGCTGGCCGCTATCGGCGCGCCCCACAAAACTCCGGACAGCTCCGGGTGGCCCTGTGGGATAAGGGAATAACTGTTAGCGCTATTCGCTGGCGCCACCGTGGACGGTGAACCGTCCGCTGTCAACGCGTTCGGACCAGCAAGCAAATCGAGGATGTAATTGCCCTGGTCGTTTTTGATGCGCCGTATTGCCCCGAGCGTGGTGGGGTTCATCAACACGAGATCCGGGTTGGCGTAGGCGCTTCCAACGCGAAGATCGACGTAAGCCTTGGACAGCGCGTCGAAAACGGTGTCAGAGCCCACGCTTCGTGTCAGGACGCCACTCTGGTTTAAGAGGCCGTTGAAGGTCGAGTTGACCGGGCCGCCGGAAATCGAGTTCGTCCCGGCAGTTGTTGCTTGGAGCAAATACAGGGACTCGCTGTTGATAAGGCTGCGGCTCAATTCGACTGGCAGCCAAGAGGCGAACGAGCCTTCCCCATACTGTTCAGTGTCCTGCCATGCCTCCAGCGACATGCTGTAGTAGCCGGCGATCTTCTGCGGCTTGACCTGATTATTGATGATGGTGGGCTGGACGTCGGGCTTGGCGCCGTTTTCCGCAACGCCGGTCACCTCGTTTGCGTTCGCTGTGTGAGACAGCCACGTCGCGCTCGGCCCTGTCATCGCCGCACCCGGAATCAACGACGAGATACGGGTACTTTCGTAGCCCATCCCGACAGCGAACTGGGTTTGCACCGGCGGCAGGTTGCCGCTGAACCCGCCCCCAATTCCCGACTCCAGGACAGGTGACTTCGTGGACACGCCGCCCATGAAGCCGGCCCCGAAACCGCCCTTGACGGTCGGCTGATTGAGTTGCACGCTGAACGGCTGACGAGTCGCCGCGGCGGTGTAGAAGCCTTTCAGCTGGGCGGCCGAGAGATCCATCGGGCTAGCGGACTGAATAGGCTCGCCATGCGCTACGGGCAGTGACGGGAGGTCGCCGTGAAGGGCCGCCAGCGCCACTTCCTGGGCGCCCATCATGCGGTTGGCCTGATCGTGAGCCTTGAGTTCGGCCTGAATCTCATTCGACTCTTCGACGGCACGGTCGACCATCCCTTTGTACCGTTTCTTATCTAGCCGGCCCTCTTCGACGGCTGCCGTCGCTTTCTCGACTTCTTCTTTCAGCTCACGAGCGCGAGCCTTCAACTGCGCTTGACTACGCATAAAAATGGTTGCCTTTCATCAAAGCGCACGGCCTAATGAGGCTTCGCGCTGAGGCTTTTAAGGGAACGAAGAATCGAGCCCTGGCATCTCGCGCCCTGCAGAGGCGAAAGGTGCGGCTCCCAGATCTCTTCGATTTGTAAGCTGCTGACCGACAAAGCGGGGGCTTCGCGACGGCATTACCCTTGGCGAAAAACCCTGGCCCATTAAAGGCGGCGCAACGGCTGCTTTCATTCTAAACCATCGCCGTCCCTCGACCTGCGCCAATTCGCGTAAGAAATGCCGTAGAAATCCTCCACCAGTTCACACTCCAGTCGCTGCCACGCGCGGATCTGTTCCATCATCTGTGTGTCCACATGCAAATACCGCAAGACGGCCTCTTCGACAGCAGCGCGAGTCTCAGCGGGGAGGCTGTCGTATTCGGCGGGGAGAATCACTTCACAGCCCGAATTCGGCTTTGACGACTTCGACGTAGGACCGTCGGGAAGCCACCCACGCCTCCATGGCAGCTTTGCGTTTGTCCAGATCGCTGTCCAGGAACGACCAGCACATTTTTCCGGTACATTCGGCCATCGACAGCACCGCGAGGCGCCCGAGATCATCGCCGGAAACCTCATGCTGGACCATCTCGACCAAGGCAAGGCGCGTCTCCCAGACGTGCGGCCGCTCGTCGTCAAGATCTACCGCGTTCTGGTCGTCCAGGAAGTTTCTGATCAACCACTTTTCGTCCATTTTTATCCTTTCGCTGTTTGGTCGAGGGTCACGTGATATACCCCTCGAGGCCGCTGCGCGGCCCGTTGTCATCCACCTGCAGCCTCGAGCGGTCGGCCGGCGATAACCCGAACCGCGAACCGATCGAGGTCATGATCTTCTCGGCCGCGACCATCGCCCGAAACTCCGGCGACGGCACCAAGCCCTTGTACGGGCGCTCCGTCGACGCACCCTCGGCCTCCACCGCGCACGCACAGCGGTTGTACATCGCCACGCTGCGGCAATACACCGAAAAACTGTCCACGTCCCAGGCGCTCAATACACGACGGGCGATCAGGCCCGGCGCCAACCGATCCCACACCTCCCGCGCATCCTCCGGCAGCTCCACAGGCGGCACGATGGCGCCCTCACTAGGGATCGGCTCCTCCCGGTTGATTCTCGATTCTCTACAGCCTTCAAGGGCCTTCAAATGGTTCGGACGCGGCTTACGACCGCTGCCTTTGACACCCACAACTTCCTCCTTGGATAGAACACTCGTTCGAGCAATTATCGAACATGATTTCGAACACTCCTTGCCGCTAATTGCACACAGAAAAAACCAACGGCCTGCGGGTTTCTCGAAGCGTCTGTTTGGGCAGCACGCGACAACACCTAGACGGGTCGACTGATCTTGAAGTTGTTGGACATTTCTTACCCCCCCGTGGATTGCACGGTCGCCAAGTCCCTGACCTGCGGTTATGTGTGTGTTGTGGGGTGGTGTTGTTGCACACCATGGCGGTTGGGAGTTCCTGCTGGATGGTTGGGGTCCCATCAAGATCAGCGCGTTATTGGACAAACATGTGTTCGATGGCCCGTAGCTGGTCGTTGTCGCGTTCCGCGGGCGAGGGAGTGCCTCGAACATGGTCACTGCCCGCCTATATGTGTGGGTGCAGTCACTTCGACCGCCTCGGCGTCGAGGGACTGGCGCGCGGCGTAGTGGGCTTCAACCATCGGCTGCAGAACTTGCACATGCGCAAAGATGTGCAATGGCAGCTGGCTTGGACGTAGTTCGGACTCATGAGTCGTACCCGGCGCGGACGTTCGCGTCGATCCGGCGCAACTGTTCCGCAGACGGCGTGTAGGCATCACTTCCGTTTTTTTCCGCAACCCCTTCTAGTACAGGCCTGTCCTGTCCTGTCCTGTCCCTTTCGTCAGACGAACCGTCAGACAACTCCTCACTTACGGACGAATGGTCAGACGACTCGCCTTTAGGCCGAACGGGTCTGGTCTTTCCCTTGGCGCGGTTGTTGCGGTTGGCGATGGACTGTTTGGCCACCTGTTCGCGGGTCCGCTGGTAGCCCAGGTGGTGAACGATCTGGTAGTGCTGCCTGTGGTCTTCCCACCAGCCGACGTCCACCAATTCCGCAGCCGCCTCGGGGTGATGAGCCCAGCGCCGCATGTCTTCTTTGACCAATTGGCCGTCTGTCAGCATCCGGTTAGACCACAGAGACCTTCGGTATGGAGACGAAAGGCTTTGTCGGACAGGGTCCAGCACTCGTCGGCGAACTCGTCGCCCAATTTTGTCCACGTCATCTCTTGCTCATGGGGTCGCGTCGTCCGCAAGCCAGAGGTGGCAGTCGATAGGACGCAGCGCGACGTCGCCGCAGATCCTCGACGTACCTTGTAGACTCGGCACTAGCTTGATCTGCTGGCGTGGGTGAAGTTTTGGAAGCCGTCTCGGAGTTGCCGCCGGGGCGGCTTTCTCGTTGGTCAGGCGGCATCGTTACCACCGCCATCGAGTTCGGTGATCCGGGCTTGCACGACCGTCTGACGGTCATTTCGATAGCCGACCCGCAGTAGACCAGCGATGCGTTCCCGCTGTTCATCGGTCAGCGGAGGTGCTCCCGAGAGCACCTGCGTGACGTGGTCTTCGAGACGAAGCGCGCGAAGGTTTCGCCGGGCTTCTTTGAGTTCGGGGTCGTCAGCCGATCGTTCGCCAGCTGCGACACAACGAGATAGCGCAGCTACTTTGGCGCGTTCATGTTTCCAAGACACGGGGGCCTCCGGAGGGTCAGTCCATCGCCCCTACTGCTGGGAGGGATTGACCCCCGGAACGTATGCCGCGCTCCGGTCGCTACTACTCCTTAGAAGCTAGCATAATTAGGTCCGTGTAGGTCACAGGCGACACGCCCTGTGTCGCAAGGTAATCGAGGCCATCGGAGGTAATTGGCGGGACCGGCCGGGCGCAGCTCTTGCACCGCAGCAGCGGTCGACCCGCGTAGCCGGCTGCATTCAGCACATGGATGACGCGCAATGGCTTCCCGGGTTTACTGGGCTTTTTTGCTCCTGTGTCGCCCACGACGCCCCACGGTTCATCCGCGTGACGAGAGAACGTGGCAACGCTGGTTGGCTTTCGACGGGGATGGTCCGGGTTGTCGCAGACCACTACAAAGCTCGAATCGTTCGTCATTTTGCTGATTTCCAAGCGATTTCAACGGACCCAGGGTCGAAGTAGCCGCCGCCGGGTTTTCGACCGCGCTCCGCTGGCAGCATCGTCACGGTCATCAGGGCGTCGATGATCTTGCCGCGTACGTCGGGCGGGCTGGCGTCCCAGGTGGCGCGTAGATCATCGCCGGCGAGTACCAGGTTCGCCACCGCCGAGATGATCGCGCGGCAGCGAATTCAGCCTCGACGTTTCGAGTTGGGCGTGGAGTTCGGCGGTCCCCCGTTTGAGTTGTGGGCCGTCGATGCTGCCGTCTGCGAACATTGCGCTTAGTTCGTCGAGCCGGGCTCGAATGCCATCTCGCCGGGTGTGCAGCGCGCGAGTTGTCGACGTCGGTGCCGCCGAGCACGATTGCGGCGTCTGGCTGTGACAGCCGGCCGATGACGATGTCGTCGATGTAGGCGTCCAGGTGTTCGATATCGCGGCCGAGATGCTTTGCCGCTGCACAGGTGTAAGTTCGCCGCCAGCCGTTCGATCGGGTGTGGTTATGGGCGGCGCTGATCATGGTGGCGCCGCACTTGCCGCACACGTAGACGCCCGACTCCCCTGGTACTTGCCGCTCAAGCTCGAGAGTTGACGGGAAGGGTCACGCAGCACCGCCTCGAGGGCCGCGAAGGTGTCGGTGTCGAGGATCTTCTCCCACTTGCCTTCGGCGACCGGCTTGCCGCCGTGCAGGGCGATACCGCGTTACGTGGGCGGAGCAGGATCTTGCGGACCTCGCGGGAGTTGAACTCTTTGCCGCCGAAAGAAGTTCGCAACCCTGCGGCGTTCCAGTCGCGGGCCACCTGGCGTAGCGACACCCCGGCGAGAACGCCCTCGGCTGCCTGACGGATTGCTGCGGCTTCTTCGGGCCGAGCGGTAACGCCGTCGTCCTCGTAGCCGAATGCCCGGCGCCCGCCGCGGTATTTGCCGTCGAGGGCAGCCTGTTCTTTTGCGCGCTTCTGCCGCTCGATGGTGTGCTCGACCTCATGGCGGGCAGCTGCCCCGAGCATGCGGGCAACCATCTTGCCCGACGGCGTGGAGAGGTCAACAGCTCCGGCCTTCACGGTCTGCACCTGTATCCCGCGCCGGTCGCACAGGTCGATGAACGATTCCAGTTCTATGGGCCGGCGGTGAAGGCGGTCGGCGTGCCATGCGATCAGACCTTGCGCCCTGCCCGCGTCGAGGTCGGCGCACATCTTCTCGTAGCCGGGACGGCGGGCTCCCGAGTAAGCGCTGATGTCGTCGTCGGAGTAGTCTCTACGATCTTCCAACCGAGCCGCTCGGCAAGCTCGGAGCAATCCGACTGCTGCCGCTTAACCCCCAAGCCGGCGCCGACTCGATCCTTCGATATCCGCACGTAGACGACAGCCTGCATATTTAGAACAGTAACACTTGACATTGCGCCAA
>CAVTEZ010000016.1:0-84178 GCA_963733755.1 uncultured Actinomycetota bacterium | reverse complement strand
TATATGTTCGTATGCGTCGACGGCAGGAACCCCGGGTATAGAAAGCAATGGATGTCACCGACCGATCAGAGCCGCAGCCCCGCTGAGGACGGCAGCACGACGAAGTTCGCCAAGGCGAGCGGTGCTGTCGTGCCACCACTCACGGTCTGGCTGGGATCGGCGATGTACACCTTCCCCGTCGACCGGGATGTCATCGTGGGGCGCGACCGCGAATGTGACATCTGCTTTCACGATGTCGATCCGGACGACCTCACCCTGATCTCGCGCGTGCATGCGATTCTGCGGTTCGACGGCAGTCAGTGGGTGGTCGTCGACAAAAGCCAAAACGGCATTTATGTCGCTGGTTCCCGCGCCGACTTGGTGCCCATCCGCGATCGTCTGAGCATCGCATTGGGCAGCTCACGCGGCCCGAGATTGATGTTCCGGGTCGCCACGTCGGCGGCGTCGGGGCCGCACGGCGACAGCGCCAAGACAGCGATGTTCCGACCGACGGTTCCGCCACCCCCCACACGCACACAATCGCGACCGCAGGTTCGGCCCGCGGGACCGCCGCCGCTGCCGACCCGACCCGCCCCTCCCCGACCGGTCAACGAGACCAGGCGAGCGCCGAGCTCATCGGGCTCAGCGACGATCGGCCGCGCCAAGACCAACAGCATCGTCGTCGAGGACGCCCTGGCATCCCGCGTACACGCGATCCTGGTCTCCAGCCCGGCCGGTCTGGAAATCCGCGACAACAGCAGCAGCAATGGCACATTCGTCAACGGCACGCTGATCACGCACGCGATGCTGCGCGATGGCGACATCGTCACGATCGGCAACACCGACCTGCGCGCGGCCGGCAACACCCTGGTGCCCCAACCGCCGGCAGCACGCATCAGCGGCCTCACCGCTCACGGGCTGGCGTTGACGGTCGACGGACTCCAACTGCTGCAGGATGTGTCCTTCACCGCGAAACCGGGGACCCTGACCGCGGTGATCGGCCCGTCCGGGGCCGGAAAATCCACGCTGGTCAAGCTGATCGGCGGTGCGATGCCACGCAGCGCCGGTGTGGTTGCGTTCGACGGGCACGACGTACATATCGAGTACGCGTCGATGCGCTCGCGCATCGGGATCGTGCCCCAGGACGACGTCGTGCACCGGCAGCTCACCGTCGAGCAGGCCCTGCATTACGCCGCGGAACTTCGGCTGCCGCCGGACACCACCGCCGACGATCGACGACATGTCGTCAAGCGGGTGCTCGACGAGCTGGAGTTGACTCCGCACAAGAAGACTCGCGTCGAGAAGTTGTCGGGCGGTCAGCGCAAGCGGGCATCGGTCGCCATGGAACTGCTGACCGGCCCGTCGCTGCTGATTCTCGATGAACCGACGTCGGGACTGGACCCAGCATTGGACCGCCAGGTGATGACGATGCTGCGGCGGCTGGCTGACGCAGGCCGGGTGGTCATCGTGGTCACGCACTCGCTGACCTACGTCAGCATGTGCGACCAGATCCTGCTGCTGGCACCCGGAGGCAAGACCGCCTTCGCCGACCCGCCCGCGCAGATCGGCCCGGTGATGGGCAGCACCGACTGGGCCGACATCTTCGCGCGGGTCAGCACCGATCCCGATGGTGCGCACCGCGCGTATCTGGCACGTCATCCCGCCGTCCCGCGCAGGCCATCGCCGACCGCCGGTGCCGCACCGTTGGGTCGGCCGCCACAGACCAGCTCGTGGCGCCAGGTCGTGACGTTGGTGCGCCGCCAAACCCGACTGATCACCTCCGACCGCGGATACTTCGCCTTCCTGGCGGTGCTGCCGATCGTTCTCGGCGTGCTGTCGCTGGCGGTACCCGGCAACACCGGGCTGGGGTCGGCCAACCCGACTGCGCCCGACGAACCCATCGACATCCTGATCCTGCTCAATATCGGCGCGGTGTTCCTGGGCACCGCACTCACCGTCCGCGATCTGGTCGGCGAGCGGATGATCTTCCAGCGCGAACGCGCCGTCGGTCTTTCGGCGTCGGCCTATTTGATGGCAAAAGTCGTCGTCTACAGCACTGCCGCGCTGATCGGCACGGCGGTCATGGTCGCCATCATGACGATCGGCAAAGGCTCGCCTTCACACGGTGCCGCACTGCTAGGACACGGTGTCGGCCGCGGCGTGCTGGAACTGTATCTGGGCTTGGCGCTGACGGCGATCACCTCGGCGATGGTGGGGCTGGCCCTGTCGTCGCTCGCCCGGTCCACCGAGCAGGTGCTACCGATGCTGGTGGTCACGATCATGATCTCGATGGTGCTGGCCGGTGGCCTGATTCCAGTGACGGGACGTGTGGTGCTGGACCAGCTGGCCTGGTTCGTGCCGGCGCGCTGGGGCTTCGCCGCGTCGGCGTCGACGGTTGATCTCAACAGCGTCGAGGCGGGGCTACCCGCGGACCGGCTGTGGGGCCACGTGCCCAGCGCATGGCTGCACGACACCGGCATGCTGGTGGGGTTGGCCATCGTCCTGGCCGGCCTGGTCCGCTACCGGCTGCGCTTGGGCAAGCGGGCCCGCTGATGCCGGTCCTGGTCCGCAGACTGTTCGGCATCGGCAAGCTGCCCGCCAGCGTGCGCGCCGAGGTCGAGGCCGAGGGGGTCATCTACCTCGCCGACTACGTCCCCGTCACGCGACGATTCAATGGTGCGATTCCCGGCCTGCGTTCGGCGCATAGTGTCGCCAGCTACGTCGGGTCAGTGGTGTTCACCTCCCAGCGAGTCTTAGTGACCCTGTCGTCGTTGCCTAAGCTTGCCGGCGCAGTCGTCGATATACGTTGGGACGCAACGCAATCCGGTGCGACCACGGTGGAGATATCGTCAACCGGAGTGAACGTCGAGACCGATGTCGACGACGTCGATCAGACATTCACCGGACACCTCTCGCTGCACTACAAACTCGCCGTTCCCGCCGACGTGCTGGCTGGATTGCCCCGCCGATCGGTGAACTTCGACATGCCGCCGGAGTATGTTCTCCGCGCGGTCGGCGTCACCTACCGGCCGTAGCGCGTCAACGTCGCGACCAGGCCGCCGACGTCGCCGACAGATCGGGCCACGGCGGCCGGCGCAGCACAGCCGCACTGGCGAGCACCGCCGAGATCAAGCCGGTAATGATCCCGATCAGCGCTATCCGATTACCGTCGATCGCCGGCACCCAGCGGGTGGTGCCGCCATAGATGACGAACAGCCCCATCGGCGTCGCCGTGCCGGCATGGACCTTGGCAACCGGGATCACGGTGCCGCCGTCCGCGGTCCGGTAGGGCTCGCCGTAGACGCGTCCACGCGTGCCGTTGGTGGGCAATTGCTCCAGTGACTCCGGAATTTTCATCGGGCTGATCCTTTGACGGGTTATCGGACATCGATGGGTTCGAAACAAGTCTGGCCGATCACGCTGCTCGACACGTCGAAGTGGGCGTTGTTGGCCGCGTCAACACCTCATGGTTTCTACGATGACCATGTGGACGATCACGCGTTCAGTGCGCCGGAGCGGCAAGCGATCTATCGCGTGATCTCCGAGCGCCGCGACATGCGCCGGTTCGTACCCGGCAGCAAGGTCACCGACGAGGTTCTTGGACGACTCCTGCAAGCTGCGCACGATGCACCCAACGTGGGCCTGATGCAGCCGTGGCGATTCATCCGGATCACCGACGGCGAGCTGCGACGCCGGATTCACACCCTGGTCGACGAGGAGCGTCTGCAGACCGCGCATGCGTTGGGCCCGCGGGCACAGGAATTTCTGGCGCTGAAGGTCGAAGGCATCCTCGATTGCGCCGAACTGCTGGTAGTCGCGCTGTCCGATGGCAGGGACAGCTATGTGTTCGGCCGTCGCACCATGCCGCAGATGGATCTGGCGTCGGTGTCATGCGCCATCCAAAACCTCTGGCTGGCAGCACGATCCGAGGGCCTTGGAATGGGGTGGGTTTCGCTGTTCGATCCGCCAAAGCTGGCGTCGCTGCTGTCGATGCCCGCCGATGCCGAGCCGGTGGCGATCCTCTGTCTTGGTCCGGTGCCGGACTTTCCCGACCGGCCCTCACTGGAATTGGACGGCTGGGCGCTGGAACGCCCGCTGGCCGAATTCGTCTCGGAGAACGGCTGGGGGCAGCTGTCCCGGCCCGCGACGTGAGCGATGCAACCCCTGACCGAAGTCCAGTTCCACGGACGACGATCCAGCGGCGGTTACGATTCCGGGGTGCAACCACCTCCGCCCGGCCTCCCCCCGCAGTGGGGACCCCCACCCGACGATCCCCGGGAGCACGTCGGACCTGGCTACGGCGGCCAACCGGGCCCCGACAGCTACGATCAGCAACCCCCTCCGCCCGCGTACGGCCCGCCACCCGGCTACGGTCAGCCGCCGTGGGGAGGTCCCGGTCCGCCCGCTCCCGCTCCGACTTCCCAGCAGACCATCGGATGGATCAGCCTTGCCGCCGTCGGCGTGCTCGGGTTGCTCGGGGCGATCCTCACGCTGACCCTGTGGATCAATCTGAACAGCGCGGTCAGCCGCGCCGCGGATGTGTGCAACCGGTTCGGCGGTGAATACGCCAGCAGCTGCCGCGAACAGATCAAGAACATGGTTCCGACGGTTCCGGTTGCTCTGGTCGTTTGCCTTTTTCTGATCATCGGAGCCTGTCTCGCGGTGGCCGCCGGCACGGTCATGCTCTTTCTGAAGAGGCACATGGGGCAATTCCTGATCCTTGGCGGCGGCATCGTCATGCTGATCTTGTCGATCGGGTGCGAAGCCCGCTACGGCGCCACCAGTCGAATCACCTATGACCTGATCGCGGGCCTAGTCATCGCGGTCACCGGAGGACTCATGTTCGTCCCGGCATTCCGGGTGATGTTGGGATTTCCGCCGAAACTGACCGCCGGCCCTGGACCCGGCGGATTTCCGGGCGGCGGCCAATGGCCGTACGGCCAGCCGCAACCGCCGCAGTTCGGCCCGCCCGGACCACCGCCGCAGCGGTGAATCTCTGACCGCGGACACGCCCCGCGGATATCCACCGACGCGACACAGCCGATAGCGTCGATGGAGCCCGGCAAGCCTCAGGAGGTGGCGACGATCGGCGGCACAGACGCAAACCAAGGCGTTACGCACCCGCGACGCGACAATGTGCTGCTCGTGCACTGGCACGACCTGGGCCGCTATCTCGGGGTGTACGACCACCCCGACGTCTCGAGCCCAAGACTGGACCAGCTGGCCGCCGAGGGCATCTTGTTCACCAGAGCACATGCCACCGCGCCGCTGTGCTCACCGTCGCGGGGATCGCTGTTCACCGGCCGCTACCCGCAGAGCAACGGCCTGGTCGGCCTCGCCCACCACGGTTGGGAGTACCGCCCGGGGGTTCGTACGCTTCCCCAGATTCTCTCCGAATCTGGCTGGTACACTGCTCTTTTCGGGATGCAACACGAGACGTCACACCCGTCGCGACTTGGCTTCGACGAGTTTGACGTCTCCAATTCCTACTGCGAGTACGTCGTCGAGCAGGCGGACCAGTGGCTACGTGGCCACGATGCCAGCCAGCCGTTCATGCTAACGGCCGGCTTCTTCGAGACGCACCGACCGTATCCGCGGGATCGCTACCAGCCCGCCGACACCGACGCCGTCGATCCGCCTGACTATCTCCCCGATACCGTTGAGGTGCGCCAAGATCTGGCCGACTTCTACGGCTCTATCACGACCGCCGACGCCGCGGTGGGCCGAATATTGGACACGCTCGCCGCCACCGGCCTGGACGCCAGCACCTGGGTGGTGTTCCTCACGGACCACGGCGCCGCGTTCCCGCGCGCGAAATCCACCCTGTACGAGGCCGGAACCGGAATCGCGATGATTGTCCGCCCTCCCACCCGAATGGGGCTGGCGCCCAAGGTTTACGACGACCTGTTCAGCGGGGTGGATCTGCTGCCGACACTGCTGGAACTACTGGGCGCGGCGAGGGCCACAGACATCGAGGGCATATCGCATGCGCAGGCGTGGCTCGAGCCGGATCCCGCCGAACCGGTGCGCGATCACGTCTACACCACCAAGACCTACCACGACTCGTTTGACCCGATCCGGGCGATCCGAACCAAAGAGTTCAGTTACATCGAAAACTACGCGCGCCGGCCACTATTGGATCTACCGTGGGACATCGAGGAAAGCCTCTCCGGCCGCGCCGTCGCACCGCTGGTCACCGCCCCGCGCCCGGAGCGCGAACTCTACGACCTACGGGTAGATCCCACCGAGACCAACAACCTGCTAGCCGGTCACGGCAGTGACGGCGCTGACCAGATCGCCGCTGATCTTGCTGTCCGCCTTCATGATTGGCGTCAGAAAACCGGTGACGTAATTCCGTCCGATTTTGCCGGCACCCGCATCGCGGCGCGCTACACCGAGACGTATTTGCAGATCCACGACAAAGTTTTGACCAGTCGCAAGCCGAGAGCCGTCGACCGCGGTATCGACGTCGAAGTTCATCAGGCAGAGCAGTAATCTTCAGCCGCCCACCTGCGCGACGAAGAAGACCCGCCGAAACGGGTAGAACGTGGTCCCGTCGGATCGTGGTGGATAAGCGTCAGCGAGCAGTGGAATGAGCTCCTCGCGAAACTGTTGGTATTCCTGCTCGTTGAGCCGCTCACTCACCGGTAGTAGCGCGGTGCCGCTGATCCAGTCCAGCACGGGATGCTCGCCGCCGAGTTGGTGGATGTACGTGGTCTCCCAGGCATCGACCGTGCACCCGGCGTCGATCAGCAGCTCAGCATAGCGAGACGGCGTATCCACCACCGTCCCCACCCGGAACGGGATGTCGCGCAGCATCTTTGCGAACGGCTCGCGTCGGGCTACGGCGCGCACCGCAGCGTGCGATGGGCTATCGAAATTGCCCGGCATCTGAACCGCGATCCACGACCCGGCGCCCAATTGGCCGGCCCACTGGGCGAACAGCTTACGGTGTTCGGGCACCCATTGCATCGCGGCATTGCTGACCACGACATCGGTATCGGGCTGCGGCGTCCAGGTTCTCACGTCGCCGACAGAAGCATCCACGCCACGCTCCCGGGCCGCGGCTACCATCTCCGGCGAGCTGTCCAGCGCCTCGATGACCGCGTCCGGCCAGCGTCGAGCCAACTGACTGGTGAGGTTACCCGCGCCGCAACCGAGATCGACCACCCGACGCGGATTCGGCGCTGCGACCCGGGACACCAGATCGGAAAACGGGCGGCCGCGGTGATCGGCAAAGGTCAGGTAGACGTCCGGATCCCACATGTTGGTCCTCCTGTTCAACAGCCCGAGTGATGACTGATAGACAAACGGTACGACCCAGTGCCCGCTGGACAACTCGAGGATGGACCATGGCCGACAACGACGAGGCCGCCGAGGTACGCCAGATCTGGTCTGCGCTGGACTTGCCCGGTGTGATCGATGTGCACACCCACTTCATGCCGAAGTCGGTGATGGACAAGGTGTGGCAGTACTTCGATTCCGCCGGCCCGCTGGTCGGTCGCGAATGGCCGGTCAAATATCGGACCGCCGAGTCCGAACGCGTGCAGATGCTGCGACAGTTCGGCGTTCGCGGCTTCACCGCGTTGGTGTACCCCCACAAACCGGAGATGGCGGCGTGGCTGAACCAGTGGGCTCTGCAGTTCTCCAGGTCCACACCGGATTGCCTTGCCACTGCGACGTTTTATCCCGAAGCGGACGCCGGAGAATACGTCGAAGCCGCAATCCGTAACGGAACGCAGGTCTTCAAGTCGCATGTCCAGGTAGGTCGATACGAGCCCAACAACCCTCTTCTCGACCCTGTCTGGGGCGCGATCGAAGATGCCCGGATCCCGGTTGTCATCCATTGTGGTTCCGGGCCGGCACCTGGCGAGCACACCGGTCCGGAGCCGATAAGGCTTCTGCTGCAGCGCTATCCGCGGCTGCGCCTGATCGTCGCGCACATGGGGATGCCGGAATACGTCGATTTCCTTGACATCTGTGACGACTCGGCCGACGTGAGACTCGACACCACCATGGCGTTCACACCGTTCGTCGAAGAACTCATGCCCTTCCCCGCGTCGCAGCTGCACCGGCTGCGAGATCTGGGCGATCGCATCCTGTTCGGCAGCGATTTCCCCAATATCCCCTACAGCTATGCCAACGCGATGCGGTCGGTCATGCGGGTGCCCGGCATCGACGACGGATGGCTGCGCGGCGTGTTCTATGAGAACGCCGCAGGCCTGTTCTATCCGACGGGCAAGCTCGCCGAGTCCTAGTGCGGCGCGACCGGCTGCGGTTGGGCGGTGCTGGCCCAGTGCAGCCGCTCCAATAGCAGCGACTCCGGCAGGGCGACATGTCCGTCGAGACGCTGGGTCGACAGCGGATCCAACGCCGTCAGCGCCGCACGCTGGATGCCGGCTTTCGAAATCAGACCGGGTAGCGGACCGCTTGCGGCGGGTTTGGCGTCCGTACGGAATGCGCAAGCGACGGCCAATGTCTGGTCGTCCCCGGCACCAGTGACCTCGGCCGCAGTCCAGACTTCACGGACCGGGTACGACCAGATCGCCGCGAGCGTGTTCGGTAGCGCAGTGTCCACCTTAACCCCATACGCGGCAACATAATCCGCGCTTTCCTGACTGATCCCGGTCCAGGTCTCGCGGCAGGACCGAGAGTAGGGCGCTGGAACGTCATCGGTGGCCGCCAGCGATGCGGTCCAGCCGCTCTCGCGGAGGTGGTCGGCGAGCCGACGCGCGGCCACCTCTGCCGTTTCGTGCAACGGGATGTGCGGCGAACGGGCTTGTAGCGCAGCGAGATTGTCCGCGGCCGACAGCGTCACGCCGATCCAGGTTTCCCGCTCCCGCGTTCCGACTTCCGACGTACTGTCGCGGCTGGTCACACGGATCGCGTCGGCGCGCAGACCGTAACGCTCGGCGTAACCGGCAATCAATGACAGCGGCAGCGCATCGGCATCCGCCATCGGCGGCGTCACCCGTAACAGCGCCGTCGTCCGGACATCCGTGACGGACTCGTCGGCGCGACGAGCCCCAGCCCCCCGGCTGGGCCGCAGGATCGCCAGTCGGCGGCGCAGGATCGTGGTCACGGGCAGCCCCTGCCACCGCGCCAACAGCACGATCACCGCGGCGATGGCGATGCCGAGCACCCAGCGCTCACGCACGGAGTGCCACGGGAAGGCGATAGCACCGGCCACAACGGCCAGCAGTACCAACGTGATCCGTCCGGTGGGCGGCGAGGTTGATCGGTGCACGCTCACAGCGTGGGTTCCTTTCGTCGGCGTGCGGCGATCGCGGCAGCAGCCACGACGGCCAGTAGAAGGGCAGCCGTCCCGCCGAATGCGACGATCCGGGGCACCAGACTCTTCGGTGCCGGTTCCGGTGGCGCCGCAACATGTTTCACCGGTGACTTGTCGTCGTGGGTGGCGGCGGGAAGCTGCCAGGTCAGAGCCGCGACCGGATCCACGGCGCCGGCGCCCACCACGTTGGACGGCGCTCGGGAGCCGTTGTGTGCGGTCGCCGTGATACGGCGGATGACGTCCGTGGCGTTCAATTCCGGATACTTGCTGCGCACCAACGCCGCGACGCCGGATACGTATCCGGCCGCATAGCTCGTGCCGACGAGTGGCACCAGTTGTTGATGTTCGTTCGGCACACCATTGGCCAATCCGCCGTCGTCGCGGTTGCTCACCGACACGATGTCCTCACCGGGTGCCGCGATACCCACCCAGGGGCCCGCCATGGTGAATTTCGACGGCTGATCGCCGGCGGTCAGCGAGCCGACCGACAGCACGTACGGTTGCCACCAGGACGGCACTGAGACCGAGGTGACGCCCGCCCAGTTGCGCGGGTCGTCGGGCCGCCCTAAGTCGGTGAGCGGGTTGGACTCGCACGCCGTTCCACTGGCTGAGCCGGCCGCACCGTTGTTGCCTGCGGCAGCGACGATCACGGCATCCTTGTCGACTGCCGCGTACCGGATCGCCGCACCGAGTGCGCCCTGGTCGACGTTGCGATCGGCGGCCAGGCAGGTGATGCCGGAAACGGTGATCACCCGGGCGCCCAGATCGGCCGCATGCACGATCGCCCGGCCCAGCGCCGTCACATCGACAGTCGCTCGCACGAGTGCGGGATCGCCACCGGCGGTTCGGGCGGAGAACTTTCCGGACGTCACACGCAGCGACACCAGTCGCGCCCCCGGCGCGATGCCCGCGAAGCCGTCGTCGCCCGGTTGTCCGGCGATCAAGCCGGCGACTGCTGTTCCGCGCCCGTCGCAGTCGGAAAGACCATTAGTCGCTTCGATGTAGTCGCCGCCGGGCTGCACCCCGGGCAGCCGTGGCCCCGGCCGGACGCCGGTATCCAAAACAGCGACCAGCTGACCATCACCCCGGGAAAACCGCCACGCCGCAGCGGGATCCAGCATCTGCTGACTTGCTGAGGCCACCTTGAGGTCGGTACCCGCGATGAGCCCGGTACCGCTGCACTCGCCGTTCTTCTCCATCGGCTGCACCGGTCCGGGCGCACCGTTAGGCGGCGCCGCGCCCGGGTCGACCTGCGGGCGATCGATCGCCAATGCAGGCGGGCAGGCCCACAGCGTGGCAACGAGAACCGCTGTGAGACACCCGAATCGCCGAGTTGGAGCAGAGATCATCGATTGAGCACCCAAGTGAACAGTCCCACCAGGTACGCAATCACCGGGATCAGCGACGCGTCGATACCCGACGCGACGAAACCCACCAGCCGACGCAGGGGCAGCGAGTAGGTATCCGGAGACGCGATGGTCGGGCTCAGCGCGACGACGACCCAGGCCGACACCAGCACTGCAAGGACAATCGCGATCACCAGCGCGGTCAGGTAATTGGCGGCGGCGGTGTAGAGCACCACCAACGACACGGCCACCAGGAAGGGCTGAGCCAACAGCCAGGCTTTGCAAGCGGCGGAGTCCCACACCCGCGCCCGCAGCGCAGCCGCGGCCGCCGTCGCGGCAACCACGTACCAACCCCATGCGGACAAAATTTCCGGCCGCCACGCCATCGCCAGCGAGCCGATCACGCTGAGCAGCACGGCGCCCGCAATGAATCCAGTCTGGTGCGCGTCGCTGATCCGCACCCGTCGCGGCAGGTCCGCGAGCACGCGTGACGACGGCGCGGACGGAGTGGGATCTCCGGGAGCCGGAATGACCGGCAGCGGGAATCGTGCCCACAGCGCCGATAATTGCGGGGCCTCGATGGTGACCAGCAGCGCCACGACGAGCAGACCGGCGCCCAGCGTCACCAACGGCAGCTGCCACAGCGAGCTCGCGCCGGCGGCCAGTAGCACCCCGCCACCCAGCACCGCCGTTGCGGTGAAAAGACTTATCACGCCGCCACTTTCGCGGCTCGGCAGAATCAAGTTGATCAGCGACCACGCGGTCACTCCGGCGGCGGCCAGCGTCACCTGCGGCGCGCCGAAGCTGCCCGGCACCGCCAAAGACAGGGCCGCGGCGATCGGCACCAAAGCGGCAGCCGATATGGCCGCACTGGCACGCGGGGACCGGATGGCCAGGCCCGCCAGCACGGTGAGCAGCGCAATCGCGCCGACCGCGTACACGCCGGCCAACGAGCCGGTGGCAAACCGGTGGGCAACCCCCAGACCCGTTGCCGTCCAAATCAATCCCACGAGGCCAGCGACGGCGCCGCGTTGGATGTGCGCGGCGCCCCATGGCTTCAACCGAGATGTCGAGAAGATGACCGCGGCATCCGCGATGTCCTCGACGATGCCCGGCGCGGCCGGGCCGACCGGGACAGGCTGCAGCGCCAGCAGGTCACCATCGACAACACCGACCGTCCCCAGGCTGGCATCCAAGCTGAACGGCGCACCGCCGATCGGTGCAAGGCTCAGGCGAGTGGGGGTTGTCGGGTCGGCCGCGGCGCTGCCGCCGGCAGCCGCGTCGTCAGCGACGGCGGGAACCACCAAACGCCCTACCGCCGGCAGGATTTCGCGCAGCGGCAAATCCGCGGGCAGCGCAATTTCGGTCAGTCGACTGTCCGCGAGGATGGCGACCCGGACAATGGGCATCACAGCGCTCGACATCACCGGCTCCTCAGGCTTATGCGGGACATTGCTTCTCTCTCTCTTCGTGAATGGGGGTCTTGGGGAAGGATCAGACGGACTGTGGGTTGGGCTGCGTACTGAAATCTCTGGACATCCGGTTGCCCTCGAACCAGTGGCCGTCGGGTAACTGGCCGGTGAGCTGTTCGACGGCCACAGCGGTGGCAAACGCGTTGCCGGGACTGAACGTCGATATCCATTCGCCGTCGAAGGCCCGCGATGGGCTGACCAACACCCGCCCCGCGGTGGTGTCGACGATGCTCATGCCTACTTCGGTGCTGGCGTGCTGTCCATCGCGGTGACAGCCGGCGACGATCTCGACGTAGCTGCGCGGTCCAGTGAACACCGACTCAACCACGGGACGCGCTGAGTGCGGGATGCCCAGGTAGTCAAGAACTTCGGTGAGCGGCGCACCATTACGCAGTCGCTCGTCGGCCCGCGCTCCGACCTGAGCGGGCAGGCTGAATTCATCGAACTGAGCGGGCGCGCGCTGCGCCAGGCCGACACCGAGTATCGGCACCAGCGCGCGCGCATCATGGATGTCCATCGCGGTAAATGTGACTAATTGCGCATTACGAAGGGCCACAACAGTTTTGTTGCCACGTCGTGCAATGATCCCGCGCAGGAGGTCGTCACCCCCGGCGGCGGCAGCGGATCCCACGTAGCGCAGATCCAACCACCGGTCCGGAAAGCACACCACCCGGATCCATTCGGCTACCGCCGCATTGATGACGCCATCGGCCGACACCATGCCCATCCGGGCCAGTTCGGCGTACTGGGTTGCGATGAACGCACCCCGTTCGGCGGCATCAGCGTACGGCGTGGTGATCGCGAGCACCCATGGAAACGTTCCCGCTCCCACGTTTTCAGCGATGAACCACGCCTGGTCGACGGTGAGTTCGACGGCGTTGGGCTTGGCAGACATCTACGTTGCGGACCCACCCGCTAGGTGGCGCAACACGATCCGCCCCGCAAGCAATGCCGTCGATGGGGCTATCCGCCCCATTTGGCGCCTTCGGCCTGGTCGCGGGCCAGCATCGACGTGGTGTTGTTCTCATGGGTGCCCGCCATCGCACGATAGGACAGCACCAACTGCTCCATGGCCTGATTCCACTGCGCCTGCCACGCCTGATAACTCATCCCGGTGTCACCCTGCCAGCCCGCCTGCAACGCCGCCTGCTCGCTGGCGATATCGGCACCCAAACTCTGCAACGTGCCCGCATAACCAGCCATATCAGCCGAATGCGCCAGCATCGCCGGATAGTTGTACATGATCTGCGACATCACAAATCCCTTCCCTCAAGCACTCAGTGGATCTAAAAACCCGGGTAACTGCCGGCCGCAGCACTGTCAGCAGCCACATAGGTGCCCGCGGCATCGCCAAGGTTGGCCTGCGCAATATCCAGCAGCGAATTCACCTTGGTCGCCGCCGCCACAAACCGGGCATGAGCAGCCTGAAACGCCGCCGCACCATCGCCCACGAAAAACGCCTGCGACGACATCGCTTCCTGCTCAGCCTGACCAATCGTCGAGCGCATCAACCCCGCCTTAGCACCAAACGCCGACTCCGACGCCACCAACTGCGGAATATGAGCATCCAAAAGACTCATCCTCAAAATCCTTTCATCATGTGATTACCGTTGCCACACAAACACACTCAGTTATGGTCCCCCTCCCCCTGCGTCGGAGCCGGGCCCCAAGTGCCCGGCACCATCGGCATGGTTGGCCCATTGCCAAATCCGTTGCTGCTCAACGCCGCCAATCCGGCGGCTTCAGCGGCGGCGTCCTTATCCAGAGTCCCGGCGAAGCCCAGCGGACCGACGCCCCGATCCGAGGCCGCGGTTGCCGCGACCGGCTCCCGGTCGGACTGCGCACTCCAATCCGGGTCGACCTCGACGTTCATGTCTGCGAATTCGTCTGCATGGTCGTGCATTTCGGCCCGACGCTGCCGCCGCGCCCGCGCCCTGTTCCGACTCACCGCGGTTACGGCGGCGGCTGCAGGGATGGAACTCGCCGGCGACTTGGTCTCGTCGCGATCAATCAAGGTCGGTCCGGGATCACCGTCGGGGTCGAGGCCCCCCACCATGTAGCCGAATCCGGCGGTCGCGGGTGGGGCCGCTGAGCCTGCGCCGGCACCGGCGCCGGTCGTCGACGTCGATCCAGCAGCCGTCGACGGGGTGCCACCGGTCGAGGCCACCGTGGCGGCGGGCATCCCAGCAGCCCTTCCGGGTGCGATCCCGGGCACCCCGACCACTGCGGGTACGGCCGCCGGCGCGGCCGAGGACGCCGAATTGAGCGCCAGCCCGAGGATGAGCCCAAGCCAGGCCGGGGAACTGAGCACGATCGACCAGAAGGTGTTCCCGAACGGGATGAAGAACGCCTCGTAAGCGATGAAGAACAACAGTGGGAACCACGCACTCGGGTTGGCGAGGATGGAACTGATCGCCTCGGCGGGGTTTCGCAGGAAAAGCATGAGCTCGTTGAAGAGTTCGGTGAAGAAGTTTCCGGACGACGGCGGATCGGCCGCGGCGGTCACTGCATTGTTCGTCTTGAGCACCGGCGGCGCTGCTGCGGTCCGCGGAGCTGACGCCAACGCAGAGCCGGACACCCCCTGGTAGGTGGCCATGGTAGTGGCAGCCTGGATCCACATCCGGGCGTAGTCAGCTTCGTTGAGCGCGATCGGAATCGTGTTGATACCAAAGAAGTTTGTCGCCATCAGCACCCCGTGAATGGCATGATTGGCGGCTAATTCCGGAATCGTCGGCATAGCCGCCAGTGCGGCGGTGTAAGCAGCCGCGGCCACCTCGTGCTGAGCTGCGGTCCCCGCGCTGTTGGCGCTGGCCTCCGTCAACCATGCGAGGTACGGCCCGTGCGCGCTCACGTATTCCTCGGCGCTCGGGCCTTCCCAAGCGCCAGCCTGCACCGCGCCCAGCAGTGATGTGAGTTCGCTTGCCGCCGAAGCGTATTCAGTGCTCAGCGAGGTCCACGCCCCGGCAGCCGCCAACAGCGACCCGGGTCCAGGACCGCTGCTGAGGAGCACTGAATGCACCTCCGGCGGCGAAGCCATCCACACCGGCGCGGTCATCGTCAGCGGCCGGCCAAGTATGTCGCCGCGGCAGCCGCGTCACCTGCTGCGTAACTCACGCCAGACTCACCGACACCGACTCCGGCGCGGCCGAGCTCTTCCACACCTTCAGCCGCCACCGCAGCATGCTCGCTGCCTTGGGCGCTGAAACCGGCCGCGGTCTGCAGCGAGACCGGGTCGGCCGCGGACGGGATCACGGCCGTGATCGCCGGTGCCGCACCCGCATTTGCCGCAGCCAACCGCGCGGTGATCGCTTCAACCGCGGCACTGGCCGAGGCCAAACCTTCCGGAACAACTCGCAGTGTCATGACACATACTCCTTTCGTTGAACATCACCGGCCATCGGCAGCCACACTCTCGTCGACGAGCGGATTGACCAATTGCACATAGGTCGGAATGTCGCTGTCGGTCAGCAGAATTGCGCGACCAGCCGGCAGCCGGTCGAATCGCTGACCGCGAATCTTGCCGCCCTCGGTCGGGTTGCCCGACAGCATCAAGGTGGTCGCCTGCAGGTCGTTGAACCGGCGCAGCAGCGGGCTGGTCATCAATGCGTGCGCGGCGCCGGTCGCGCGCGCGGTGGCGATGACCCGCAGCCCCAGATCGCCGGCCTGCGCGAGCAACCCGATCAACGGCGTCCAGGGACGCTGCCCCACATAAGGTCCCGTCATCGCCGGAGTGTCCGGGATCTGGTCGACGTCGTCGATGATCAGGTAGTGGGTATGACCCTCGAATGACCAGCCGCTCAGCTGCGACGCGGTGAGGCCTGCGGGCGGCCGCCGCTTTTCGATGAGCGCCGACAACCCGAGCATCGCCGGGGCCACCCGGTCGATGTTGGCGGTGTATTCGTTCTCGGGGAACAGCGGCTCGTCGACCAGATGCAGCCGGCGATCCAGCACGGTAAACGCGACACGGTCGGCAGACGAGTTGTCCCGGATGGTGCGGATGATGTGCCGCAACAACGTGGTCTTGCCGGTCCTGGTGTCACCCAGCACCATCAGCAACGGGTTCTGCGCGAAGTCGAGTTGAACTGCGGCCAAGTCTTCTTCGCGCTGGCCGATCACGATCCGGTCGGAACCGCCGTAGAGCGGTTCGAGCACGGCCGGCTCCAGGTCGGTCGGCAGCAGCCGCACCGGCGGCGCCGTGATCCCGGCGTGACGCTCGTTGATGGCGGCAACCTGGTTCAGCTCGGGCGCCGCGATCAGGAAGTGCTCAGCCGCCATGGTCAGACCTCGACCCGGTTGGTCGGCGGGCACCGACTCGGCCGGACGGTGCAGTGCGCCCACCATCCGGACGTTGCTGTCGCGCGCGTCGTGCAACTTGAGCTCCAGTCGCATCCCGAGACCGTCGCGCATCGCCAGTGGCACCTCGAGCCAGCTGGGTGTGGTGACGACGACGTGGATGCCGTAGGCCAGGCCGACGTTGACCAGCTCGGTCACCTTGCTCAGCAACGGGTTCCGGGTGTTGAACTGGTCGGTGTTGTCCCGGCTGAAGGCATAGAGGTTGTCGATGACCAGGAATACCTGGCCCAGCCCGTCGTCCGGCCCTTGCTTGTCCCGGAACACCTCTCGCTGCTGCCGTGACCGCAGCAGTTGCTCGAGCTCGCCGAAGGTGCGACGGATGCGTTCGGGTTCCAGCGACGACGCGACGCTGCCGACGTGTGCCAAGTCCGCTAGCTCACGCAGCTGTCCACCGCCGTAGTCCAGGCAGTAGAAGCTCACCTCGCGAGGCGAGTGCAGGCTCGCCGCCGACAAAATAAACGTTTGCAGGGCAGTCGATTTACCCGACTTCGCGCCACCGTGGATCAGCAGGTTGCCCGCCGAGGACCGCGCGTCGAAGACCAACGAGTCGCGGCGCATCTGGAACGGCCGGTCGATCTCACCCAGCGGCCAACGCCACTCGCCACGCGGCACCGCCGCCCGGGCCAGCGCTGCGCTCAGCGGGATCACCTCGTCCAGTGGCGGCAGCCATAGCTCGGGTGCACGGGGGCCGTAGCGCGCGAGCTGGTCGCCGATGGTCGCGATCAACTTTCGTGACGGCGCGATCGGCTCGTCGTGACCGTTCTTGGCGATCACGGTGGTCTGGTCGGGCTCCACCCGACCGGCAGTGAACAGCTTGGGCTCGGGAACAGAATGCACCACAAGCATTTTCGGTGCCTGAGGCGGATCGTAGACACCGTCGACATAAGTGCTGCGGAATCGAATCGGCGCGGCACCGGGCGCCGGCACCAGGAAGCCAACGCCTTTATGCTCCTTGCCGGCTTCGATGTGGTACGCGTCCTCTACGCCGATGATCGAGCGCGACACGGCGGGGCTGGCCACCTTCAGACCAATTCGGTAGGAGGTGTTCTTGTCGATGTCCTTGATCTTGCCCACGTCCAATGTCTGCGACGCGAAAAGGATGTGGATCCGGAACGAACGACCCTTGCGGGCGACGTAGTCGAACAACTCCGCGTATTCAGGGTGATCAGCCAGCATCAAGGTGAACTCGTCGGCGACAACGAACAGCGTCGGGATCGGCGGCAGGTCATGTCCGGCGGCGATCGCGTTCTCGTATTCGGTCACCGAGTTGAACGCGCTGCCCTGCACCTTGCGGCCGGCCTCACGCAGCATGATTTCGCGGCGGGCGACTTCACCGCGCAGCGTGTCGGCGAAGCGGTCGGCCAGCGACTTCTTCTCGGCCATGTTCGAGATCACCGCGACGACCTGAGGGAAGTTGCGGAAAATATCGGCGCCGGCCTCGCCCTTGAAGTCCGCGTAGATCACGATCAGCCGATCGGCAGGGTGAGTAGTCAACAGCGACAACAGAATCGACATCAAGGTCTGCGACTTGCCGGCACCGGTCATACCGATCATCAAGCCGTGCGGACCCATCCCGCCTTCGGCTTCGTCTTTGAGGTCGAAGATCAACGGCTCGCCGGTGGCGGTGACACCGATCGGAACCCGCAACTCGTCGTCGCGGTTCCGGGGCGCCCACATCGTCGGCACGTCAAGCCGCGACGCATCCGCAATCCCCAGCAGCGTCGTGAACGAGGCGCCACGGGTGGCCGTCGACTGCAGCCCGCTGTGCGTCGGGTTGGAGTCCCACCGCGACAGTCGGCGCCCCAGGTGCACGGCATCGTCGACGCCGAGCTGATCGGCGCTGTCGATATAGCGCTGCCAGCCACCGGTCTGCCAGCGGTCGATCGCGCCGTCGGCGATTCGCAGGATCGGCCGTTCGGGGTCGGAATACTGCTCCCGGTGCGGTGTGGTGGTCGATCGGTGCACGACGGTGACTCCGGCCCGGCCGATGGCCAGGCGCGAGGCGCTCAGGTCGAAGTCCGGGTCGTCGACGATGATCAGCAAGTGCCGCAACGCATCCGCCGATCTGCTGGCGAACACCGGACGGTCGGACAGGCCAGTCCCCAGCAGCGCCGTCAACTCCTCGGGTTTGGTGGACAGGTAGCGGGCCGGGCCAACACCGTCGGCTTCGGCCGGGATATCCACGTGCGGCAACCACTTCACCCACGACCATTCCGGCGACTCGAGATCAGGGCTAGCCACCGCGACGCCGAGAACGGTCGGGTCGTGCCAGGTCACGGCCTGGGCAACCCAGGACCGCAGCGCAGCGCGCACCTCGTCAGCGTCACCGAGCACGGTAATCCGGGAAAGCTTGGTCAGGTCGATTCCGGCCGGCACATCGCGAACCGTGCGCTGCGTGTCCAACAGGCTGCGTAATGCGCTGTGCGACACCGGTTCCAGGTCGACCTCGTCAGCGATGTCGTTGACGCGCAGCGCGGTGTCCAACGCCGCCGAGTGAACGCCGGCACGTACCACCAGGAAGTCACCGTCCTGCGGGTCGCGCTCCCACTGCCGTCGCGACCCGGGGATAGCGGCCAGATCCGCCGGTTCGGGGTGTGACCACTGGGCCGCGGCGCGCTGTGCGGCGGCCTGGGCCCGGATGTTGTCCCGGACCACCGACAGGTAGCGCAGGTAGTCGGCGCGCTCGGCGTCGACTTCTTCAGTGCGCGACTTGTTGTCGCCCCCACGGAAAAACGCCGTGGCGGCCAACAACAGCACAAACGGGAAGAACAGCGTCTGCGGAGAGATGAGCCGCATGCCCGTCGCGACCATCGCGACGATCATCCCGACGATCAGCAGCACGATCACCACCGGCAGCGCGCGGCGCAGCAAGGACGCCGGAATCACCCGCGGCAGTTCCGGCGGTGCTTCGATGCTGATACTGCCCTTGCGGGTCACCGGCGACGGCAGCCGGCGGCGTGCCTCGAAAATCAAGCGGCTCATCGGTTTTGCCCTTCGGCTGAGGTGCGGCCGGGACGCGAGTCTGGGGCCAGGCCGTCGTGTGCAAGCAACGCATCAGCTCGCGACAGGGTCGGTCCGGGCGCGTACAACGACAGCACAGACCAAGGAATCGGAGTCGCCGGCTGACCCAGGCCGAGGGCCTCAGCGGTTTTCGCGTTTCCGGTAATGCCACCCTGCGCGGCTTCATTGTCGATGCCGTACCGGACTCCGGTATCAGAAATCCAGAACAGCGACCCGGCAACCGGCGATGCGGCGCTCTGTCCGACCGTCTGAGCGAAATACCCGGTGCCAGGCGCCATCGCAACCCTGCTGGCCGTGCCACCGGCACCAGCTCCGACCAGGTCCTCGGTGTGCACCGCGTCCGGAATCGGCAACGACGAACCGGCCAGCAACGTCAGCGAATTGGTGCTGGCACCGGCCGGCTTACTCCAGTGCGCGCAGGTAACCGGATCATGCGTCGCGTCGAGCAGGCTGAGCCGCTGCTGCGGGTAGCGGCTGGTATCCAGCTGCCGCGACACCGGAAGCTTGGCGATTTTGTCGGCACCCAACCGCGGCGGCTGGTCCAGGCCGTAGGAGTTGGCGTTGCGCAGAATCGCGGCCAATACCGGCGAGATCTGCTGCAGGCCGTCGGGCAGCACAGCGTAGTAGACCAGGCCGTTAGCCGAATTACTTTCCAGGCCATGGGATTCGACCACTGCCCCGATTGGGGCGGGCACCGGGAACCGTGCGGGGCTGCCGGCATCGGGGATCACCGGAGCGGCCAGCGGCGGCGACTCGGGGATCGCATTGAACAGACCGCCGGCAATCGGTCGCGGCGTGGAGATATCGGTAGTCAAGCCCAGGGCGCTGGTCACCCCATGATCAGCGAGGTCGATCCGGCTGCGCCGGCCCTCCCACAGCAGCCAGTCGCTGGCTTGGTTGCTGACCAATACCGCCTTTCCGGCCTGTACCGCCGCGGCCCGGGCGCCGGTGCTATCGGGAGCGCCGGCGATCACCGTGACACCGGCCGACTTCCCGCTGGCGGCGTCGCATACCGTCCAGTCAGCGTCTTTGCGGGTGCTCTGCACCATTCGCTGCGGCGCACCAGGGATACCGATCAGGTTGCCAAGCGGAAACTTGTCCAGCTCACTGCTTTTCACCATGGTGGGGTTTGCCGGCTTGCCGGCGATCAGCCGGGCCGATGTCAGGTTCAACACCGGGTGCAGCTGTTCGCCTACGCGCACGTAGATCGCGGCGGTGGACCGGTCGGCCAGCACCGGGTTGTTCGCCGCCGACCCGTTCGGTCGAATCAGCGAGAACACGAAGCAACCCACCAGCGCGGTGATCAGCACAACAACGCCCATCAGGACTGCGCGGGTCTGGGTGCGTAGCGGGTCGACCAGCATCCGCGTGTCGTGCAGGGCAACCCCGGAAGCGATGCGGCGCATGACAAATCGCCAGCCGGTGACCTGATGGCGCGTGACGAAGCCGCGACGGTAAACAACCTTCTCGGGGTTGTCGTTGACCGGGGTGCGCGATGCGAAGGAGCGCCGGTCGTCGGGTGACTCGGGGCTGGTCATGCCGGCATCTCCAGCCGCAGGCCCTCCAGCAGCGGCGGCACGGTGTTGGCGAGATCGGCGGCAGTGATCGTCACTAACTCTTCGTCGGTGAAATCACCGGTCTGTGCGTGCTCGGAGTGGTCCAACCTGAATTCCCGTTCCTCTTCTGACTTTTCGACGACGTTACGGACGAATCGACCGTTACCCGCGATGTCGAGGCCACGACGTTCGACACCGGCCGAATCGGCCTTCATCGTGCTGGCCAGATGGGCGAACAATGCCTCCAGATCGTCGAGCGCCGGCTGTTCGAAAGCACTGTCGCGACGGGTGGCCATGAAGTTGGCGATCTCGATCAGCTCGGCCGGCTGGTAGGACGGGAAGTCGATGGTGCGGGTGAACCGGGACCGCAGACCTTGGTTGGTGTCCAGGAACCGATCCAGGTCGGCGCGGTAACCGGCGATGATGACCACCAGCCGGTCTCGGTCGTTTTCCATCCGCGCCAACAAGGTGTCGATTGCCACCAGGCCGAAGTCATTCTTGGCGCCGGTGGCGACCAGGGCGTAAGCCTCGTCGAGGAACAGCACACCGTCCAATGCGCTGTCGATGATCGCGTTGGTCTTGGCTTCGGTCTCCCCGATGTGCTGGCCGATCAGATCGGCGCGGTGCACCTCTTTAATGTTCTCTTTCTTCAAAAGGCCAAGACCGCAATAGATTTTCGCGACAACACGCGCAATCGTGGTCTTGCCGGTTCCGGGAGGCCCGGTGAACACCAGGTGGTGGGTGCGCTGAGCCACTTCAAGCCCACGCGCCTTACGCACCAGCTCCATCGCCACCGCGCTCTTGAGTCGCGCAACCTGGTCTTTGACCTTCTCCAGGCCGATGAACTCGTCGAGTTCACGCTCAGCCTCCGACAACAGCAGCGCCTTGCGCTCTTGTGCTCCGGGGTCGACGAAATCGCCTGGCTTGGGCTCGGTTTCGGGGTCCCACGGATCGATGCGCGCGTCGATGCGGTCCGCGGTCGTGGGCACAATTCCGAAGCTGGAATCCGTCAGCGCCTCTTCGACTTGAGCGTTTTCCGGGTTGGCCGCATACAGGTCCTGCAGCACCTCGCGTGCGGTGTCCTCATCGCCGTCGGCACGCAGTGACAGCCCCCTGGCCAACGCCCCGTCGACCGCGGCAACCGCGACCGGGCCGTCCGGCTCCTCGAGGTAGGACAGCGCGGCAGCAAACATACCCAGCCGCGCCAGCGCAATACCCAGCGCCACCTTGACGGCATGCGCGAAGTGCTCGTCGAGATCAGGGTCGTTGACGATAGGCGACAGCAACTTGACCACATCCGCCCAGCGCTCGGCGCGGTAGTGGATGGTCGACGCAACCCACCGGGCCTCCCGCGAGCTCGGTCGACGCCGGCTGACATCGCTGACCAGTTGGTGTGCTGCGGCAAACCGCCCATCGCCGGCCAGCGCCGCCGCATAGGCAAGGTGGAAATCGTCGGGCTCGGTCGCGCGGAACCGGAGGTACAGACCTGTGTCGTACTGGAACCCCAACGTGCCCGGCGTCAGTTCCACCTGGCGCTGAAGAACTCCCGCCGTCGCCACATTGTGTGAAATCGCTTCCAGCACGGGGAGGGACTGATCGCCGGCGGCAGCCAGCCCGACCCACGCATCGGCATGATCGTGAGCGATGCGGACCAGGCCGGTGAACCCCGAGCGGGCCGCGGCCAGGTCTGCCGGACGCGTCCGGTCATAGATAGTCAGCCCAAGCGCGCGGCAACAGGTCGCGAATCGACTAATTACGTCGTCGTCCACCCTGACAGTTGTGGGCCGGGTGGCGACACTGCCAGTGTCAGCGATTTCCACGCCTCAGTCTCCCCTTCGAACGTAGTGTTGCCTAAGCTAACTTTGGGCGAAGTTAGCATTGCATAAGCTAGGTGTCGAGACGCACGTATTCGCTGGATGCGTGGCCTCGGACACCCGGTCGCGAAAGTCGAAGCGCTGCACGTCAGTCCGTCTCACGGCGGCTCCAGAACGCGTTTCGGGCGCGGCGAGACGAACAGCCCTCCCCGCTCCGCCATCCCGTGGCTTAATGAAAATGAGTGTCATTAGCGCAGAACACTACGGCATCGGGATCTCGGTTGTTGACTGCCCTCACCAAAGTGTTCCGGGAGAGCGAGCGACCCCACCGCGCGCAGGTAGTCCGGCAACGGCGCGGCGACCGCCCCCCAGCCGTGTTCATTGAGCACGCAGCCACGACGGCATTCAATATGACGTGGTGTCGTCGAACAAGACCCCGTCCCGGTAGGGGGTATTCGGCTGCTACACCAACGGACGGCCGGCATTGATCCGCCGGTCCAGATCCCACAGCAGCACATTGAACGGGAAGCGCCGGACAAATCGCGGCATGGCATTGTTCACCGTACGAAGCACCGTGATCAGCCGGTCGAAGCGCCGCTGGGTGGCGGTATCCCATGCGAAGCGCATCTCGTCGCGGAAGCGTTGTGGCAGAAAGCCGGCGGTGAGCAGCAGAGCGAGCTTTTCCGGCTGACGGCGGACAAAATCGGGTAGCCGCAGAGCTTGTATGCGGCCTACCGCGATCGGATACAGGTAGTTGCGAACGGCGTCGTCGATGTGCACCTTGTCGAGCTGCTCGTTCCAGTAGCGATCGAATGCCGCCCGGTCAGCCGGCCACATCTCCGCGGGCACCTGCAACGCGGAACCAAGCACCACCGCTTCCTGATAGTGACGGTCGGCGTCCTCGTCGTCCATCTCGCCGATGAACATTCGATAGAAGTCCACCCCACCCTTGTAAAGGCAAGCAGCCACCCATAACTGCAGATCAGGGTCGAAAGCATGGTATTGCACGGGGCTGTCCGGAGTCGAGTACACCTGGGCGTGAGCACTGTTCACCGCGCGCCGGAACGCCGCCTTCTGGGTGTCCGTACCGGCCATGGCCACCGCCAGATAGGTGAACGTGGTGCGGGCCCGCTTGATCGGGTGCAGGTCGATGCGGCCGCTCTCCACCCGGCTCTCCATCACGCCGTAGCCCACCCCCGGCTGGGCCAGCTGCATGATTACGTTGGCCGGTCCGAGCAACAGCGCCATTCCCATCAGCGTGTCGTCGAGTTGGGGCGTCCGCCGCGGCCGGCGGCCGGTGATTGGTGGCTCGCTCACCGTGCGCTCGACATGCCTGATTGGTTCGCTCACCGTCACCGCACACCTGCCCGCTAATTGTGAGAACGCTTGTTTCCTGATATTGCAGGCGGCGGCAACCGATGTCAAGATGGGATTCGTGGCGACTGCCCAGACGAGCGCGCGGCCATACCGCGGCGTCGATGCCGCCGAGCGCCTGGCAACCCGGCGGACCAGGCTGTTAGAGGCCGGCCTTGATCTGCTGGGTGGCGACGACGCCGCCGAGCTGACGGTGCGCGGCGTATGCCGGCAAGCCGGTGTGGCCGCCCGCTACTTCTACGAAAGCTTCGCCGACAAGGATGAATTCGTCGGGGCGGTCTTCGACTGGGTGATCGCCGAGCTGGCCACCACCACGCAGGCCGCGGTCGCCGCCGCGCCGCCAGAAGAACAGACCCGCGCCGGTATGGCCAACCTCGTCCGGACCATCGGCGGCGACCCACGGGTGGGTCGTCTGCTGTTCAGCGCGCAACTGGCCAACGCGGTGCTGGTGCGTAAGCGGGTCGAATCCGGCGCGCTGTTCGCGATGCTGTCCGGCCGTCACGTCGAAAATGCGCTGCGTGTGCCGGAGAACGATCGGATCAAGGCCGCGTCGCATTTCGTGGTGGGCGGGGTAGCACAGACGATCGGCGCCTGGCTGGCCGGCGAGGTGCGGCTCGCCCCCGACCAGCTGGTCGACCAGTTGGCGTCGCTTCTCGATGAGCTCGCCGACCCGAGCCTGTATCGCGACTGATCAGCTAGTGGGCGGCAGGGATACGGCGATCGGCCGACGTCTTGGGCACGGCCTGCGCGTCGTCCTCGGTGAATTCCTTGATCCAGCAAGCGAACTCGAGCGTAATTCCGTCGGGATCCTGGAAATAGAACGACCGCACGTAGACGCCGGGATGCAGGGTTGCCGCGACTTGCCGTTCGCTCTCGTCGTGGTTGAGCACCGGCCCCACCCGTACGCCCTTGTCCTTGAGCCGCTGACGATAGGCGTCGAACGTTTCGGCCGGCACATGGAACGCCAGGTGGTTCATCGTGCTCACCGCGCTGGTGATTTCGCCGATACCCGGGATGGCGGCCGGCGACGACAGGCCCGGCACCCGGTCCGGCGCATCGGCGAACCAGAAGAACGCGACGCAGTCGCCGTTGCCGGCATCGAAGAAAAAGTGTTGCCCGACCCCGCCGGGCAGGTCGAGCGACTTGATCAACGGCATGCCGAGAACGTTGCTGTAGAAGTCCACGGTGCGGGCCATGTCCGAGCACACCAGCGCGACATGGTTGATGCCGCCGAGCTCGAATTCGGTATTGCGGTTGTGCGGCTTGATCATCCCCGGGCTCCCGTCCGTCGGCGTTGCACTTGGCTGGTTCCGTGGCGGAGATCCGAATCTGAACCTAACATCAGATTCAGGTCTATTCCAGAGAATCCGCCGTTCCCGGGATGGTGGCGATCCCGTGGCCACGACGAAGGAGCCCCGTCGGTGTCTACCGTGTCCGACCAGCAGACTGGTCGTGCGCCGCTACCGACGCAACGCGGCCGCCAGACGCAGGCCGCCATCGACACTGCCGCCCGGATCGTCATCTCCCGCAAGGGCATCCTGGCCACCACCATCGCCGACATCGCCGCCGAGGCTGGGCGATCGACGGCATCGTTCTACAACTACTACGACTCCAAAGAGGCGATGGTCCGAGAGTGGGCGCTGCGGTTCCGCGACGAGGTCGGCGAGCGGGCGAAGCCGGTCACCCGGCATGGCCTGTCCACCCGCGAGCGCGTGCACCAGGCCGCCGCGGCGCACTGGCACACCTACAAACGTCTGCTGGCGGAGATGATCAGCGTGTCGCAGCTGGCTATGATCAACGACGACTTTGCTCGATACTGGGCTGAAATATGCTCTATTCCAACGTCATTCATCACCGAGATGGTGCGGCGCGCCCAAGCCGACGGCTACTGCGCAGGCGACGATCCCAAGCTGATCGCCGTGGCGATCGTCGCAATGCTGAACCAGTTCTGCTATCTCCAACTGGCCGGTCCTGCGACGGGCCAGGGCAATGAACCGGACGACGAGGCCTGCATCGCCACGTTGACGAATGTCTTCTACCGAGCCATCTACAGCAAGGAGGGACGCTGAGTGAGTCGCACCGCCGGCACGCCCGGGGTTATCCGCGAATTCATCGGCCTGCCGTCGCCGACCAGCCGGCGCGCCGGCGCGGGCGGACACCCGTGCCAGGGGCTGTATCACCGCGGGGTCGGGCGCAAGCCCAAGGTAGCGGTGATCGCGACCCACTACCAGATCGACTTCTCCGAGCATTACCTCGCCGACTATCTGGCGACCCGTGGCATCGGATTTCTGGGTTGGAACACCCGGTTTCGCGGTTTTGAGAGCAGCTTCCTACTCGACCATGCACTGGTCGATATCGGCGTCGGGGTTCGCTGGTTACGAGAGACGCAAGCGGTGGAAACGATTGTGCTGCTGGGTAATTCCGGCGGCGGCTCGTTGATGGCCGCTTACCAGGCGCAGGCGGCCGAGCCGCATGTGACACCGATGGCCGGTATGCGGCCGGCGGCTGGTCTGACCGACCTTTTGCCGGCCGACGGCTACGTTGCCAGCGCGGCACACCCGGGACGCCCGGACGTGCTGACCGCCTGGATGGACGGCGCCGTCGTCGACGAGAACGATCCCATCGCCACCGATCCCGACCTGGATCTGTTCGACGAGCGCAACCGGCCGCCGTATTCGCCGGAGTTCCTGACCCGTTACCGCTCAGCGCAGGTCGCGCGCAACAACGCGATCACCGATTGGGTCGAGAAGGAGTTGAAACGCGTTCGAGGCCGTTGGGTTTTCGGATCGGCCGTTTACTGTGATGCGGACGTGGGCCGATCCGCGGATGGTCGATGCGACGATTGAGCCGACACACCGCCAGCCGAATATGTGTTATGCCGGCCTGCCGGTCAAGGCCAACCGGTCCGCGCACGGCATCGCGGCGGCTTGCACGTTGCGCAGCTGGCTGGCGATGTGGAGTCTGCGAACGGCTCAGACCAGGGCCGAGCCGCATCTGGCCCGGATCACCTGCCCCGCCTTGGTGATCAACGCCGAAGCCGACACCGGGGTGTTCCCCTCGGACGCCCAGCGCATCTACGACGCGCTGGCCAGCACCGACAAATCCCAGTGCTCGATCAACACCGACCATTACTTCACCACGCCGGGTGCGCGCAGTGAGCAGGCCGACACCATCGCCAAATGGGTTGCCAAGCGGTGGCGTTAAGGGTTCTCGCCCACTTCGTTCCCGGTCCGAAGGTGATGGATTTCCTTGCGCCGGAATCTGACTGGCTCGACATTCGTTGGTGCGCCGACGACGACTCCACTGAGTCGCAAGAGACGTTCTACCGGGAACTACGCGAAGCCGACGTGATTTGGCATGTGCTGCGGCCGCTTTCCGGTGCCGACTTGTCCCGTGCGAGCCGCCTGCGGTTGGTACACAAGTTCGGCGCCGGGGTCAACACCATCGATGTCGACACCGCCACCAAACGCGGTGTGGCCGTGGCCAACATGCCCGGTGCCAACGCGCCGTCGGTGGCCGAGGGAACGGTGCTGCTGATGTTGGCGGCCCTGCGTCGTCTACCGATGCTCGATCGCGCCACCCGCGACGGCCGCGGCTGGCCATCCGATCCGCAACTGGGCGAGACGGTCCGCGACATCGGTGCCTGCACCGTCGGGCTGGTCGGCTACGGCAACATCGCCAAGCAGGTCGCGGGCATCGTCGCTGCGATGGGCGCCACAGTGCTGCACACCAGCACCGGCGACGACGGGCTGCCCGGCTGGCGCCCGCTGCCGGAGCTGCTGGCGGGCAGCGACATCGTTTCGCTGCACCTGCCGTTGACTGCTGACACCGACGGACTGCTCGGCGAGGCCGCGCTAGCCCGGATGAAACCCGGTGCGGTACTGGTCAACACCTCGCGCGGCGCGATCGTCGACGAAGAGGCCCTGGCCGATGCGCTGCGCGAGGGCCGGTTGGCCGCGGCGGGCCTGGACGTCTTCGGCGTCGAGCCGGTAACGCCGGACAATCCGCTGCTCGGGCTGGACAACGTCGTGCTCACCCCGCACGTCACCTGGTACACCGTCGACACCATGCGGCGCTATCTGGTCGAAGCCGTCGCCAACTGCCGCCGGCTGCGGGACGGCCAGCAACTGGCCCATGTAGTCAACCAACCCACCGGTTATTAGATTGGGGGTCGGGCTGTCACCGGCCCCGGCGACCCGAAGGAAGGCGACCCATGCCGATCGCAATCAATCCTGAGCATCAAGCTCTGGCCGATTCGGTGCGATCCCTGGTGGCGCGGGTAGCGCCGTCGGAGGTCTTGCACGCCGCGCTGGAGACACCGATCGACAACCCACCGCCGTATTGGCGGGCCGCGGCCGACCAAGGACTGCAGGGCGTGCACCTGGCCGAATCCGTTGGCGGCCAGGGCTTCGGGATTCTCGAGCTTGCCGTCGTGCTCGCCGAGTTCGGCTACGGCGCGGTGCCCGGCCCCTTCGTGCCGTCGGCGATTGCCAGCGCGTTGATCTCAGCCCACGACCCGGACGCCAAGGTGCTCGCCGACCTGGCTTCTGGCGCGGCCATCGGCTGCTACGCGCTGGATTCCGGCCTGACCGCGACCCGACATGGCGACTCGCTGGTGATCCGCGGTGAAGTCCGCGCCGTGCCGGCGGCAGCTGAAGCATCGCTGCTGGTGTTACCGGTGGCGATCGACAGCGGCGAGGCGTGGGTGGTGCTGCGCGCCGACCAGCTCGAGATCGAATCGGTCGCCGGCGTCGACCCGCTACGACCCATCGCCCACGTGCGGGCCAACGCCATCGAGGTCACCGACGATCTCGCGTTGAGCAGCCTCAGTGTGGTGATCGCGAAGGCATTGATCTGCACGCTGCTGTCGGCCGAGGCTGTCGGCGTCGCGCGGTGGGCCACCGACGCCGCGTCCGAGTACGCCAAGATCCGCGAGCAGTTCGGCCGGCCGATCGGTCAGTTCCAAGCCGTCAAGCACAAGTGCGCCGAGATGATCGCCGACACCGAACGCGCGACGGCCGCGGTCTGGGATGCGGCCCGCGCCGTCGACGAAGCTCGCGAAAACGGTTGGGAAACCAAAGGTTCCGCGGTGGAGTTCGCCGCGGCGGTGGCGGCGACGCTGGCACCGGCGGCCGCTCAGCGCTGCACCCAGGACTGCATTCAGGTGCACGGCGGCATCGGGTTCACCTGGGAGCACGACAGCAACGTTTACTACCGCCGCGCGCTGATTCTGGCCGCTGGCTTCGGCCGCAAATCCGAGTACCCGCAGCGGGTGGTCGACACCGCCACCGGTACCGGCATGCGTGCGCTCGACATTGATCTGGACCCCGACACCGAGAAACTGCGCGACGAGATCCGTGCCGAGGTCGCCGCGCTCAAGGCGATATCACGCGAGGACCGCAACACCGCGATCGTCGAAGGCGGGTGGGTGCTGCCCTACCTGCCCAGCCCCTGGGGGCGGGACGCCGACCCCGTCGAGCAGATCATTATCGCCCAGGAGTTCAACAATGGGCGGGTCAGGCGGCCACCGATCGGAATCGCGGCGTGGATCGTGCCGTCGATCGTGGCGTTCGGTACCGACGAGCAGAAGCAACGATTCCTGCCGCCGACCTTCCGTGGCGAAATGATCTGGTGCCAGCTGTTTTCCGAGCCGGGTGCCGGATCCGACCTGGCCGGCCTTAGCACCAAGGCGACCAAGGTCGACGGTGGCTGGCGGATCACCGGGCAGAAGATCTGGACCACAGCGGCACAGTTCTCCCAGTGGGGGGCGCTGCTGGCCCGCACCGATCCCAGTGCACCCAAGCACAACGGCATCACCTACTTCCTGCTGGACATGAAGAGCGAAGGCGTCGAGGTGAAACCGCTGCGTGAGCTCACCGGCGGCGCGATGTTCAACACCGTGTTCATCGACGATGTGTTCGTGCCCGACGAGTTCGTGCTCGGTGAGGTGAATCGCGGCTGGGAGGTCAGCCGCAACACGCTGACGGCCGAGCGCGTTTCGATCGGTAGCAGCGAGGCGCCCTTCTTGGCCAACCTCGACCAGTTCGTCGAGTTCGTCCGTGACGGGCAGTTCGACCAGATCGCCCAAAACCGCGCCGGGCAACTGATCGCCGAAGGCCACGCCGCCAAGGTGCTCAACATGCGTTCGACGCTCCTGACCCTGGCCGGCGGTGACGCGATGCCGTCGGCGGCCATCTCCAAGCTGCTGTCGATGCGTACCGGACAGGGCTATGCCGAATTCGGGTTGTCCTCGTTTGGCGCGGAAGGCGCCATCGGTGACCCCGAGCAGCTGCCCGGCAAATGGGCGGAGTACCTGCTGGCCAGCCGCGCCACCACGATCTACGGCGGCACATCCGAAGTTCAGCTCAACATCATCGCCGAACGGCTATTGGGGCTGCCCCGCGATCCGTAGCCGCGCAGACCAAAAAGTTCACGCCGATCTGACGGAGCTCAGATCGGCGTGAACCTTTTTACCGGAAGCCGGCTAGTCGCGTCTGTCCAAGGGCGGAACTAGTCGACCACCCCGGCGGCTGGCCCCGCCGGTCCAAGGACGGGGCCAGCCTCCCCCCGGGATAGTGGCCTCACCACCAGCCGTGGTGACCGCCGTAGAAGCCGGGGTTACCCCAGAAGCCCGTGGGGCCCCAACCGGGGCGACCCCAACCCCAGGGCCGATAACCCAGTCCTGGGGGGCCCCAACCGCCATTTCCCCAACCAGGGTGGCCGCCCCAACCGCGGTTACCCCCGCCCCAGCCTGCGTGGCCCCAGCCCCCTCGACCGAAGCCGCCGCCGTGGCCGCCACCGAAGCCGCCGGGGCCGCCGTGGCCGCCACCGAAGCCGCCGGGGCCGCCATGGCCGCCGCCGAAGCCGCCGTGGCCGCCACCGAAGCCGCCGGGGCCGCCACGAGTGGGCAGTGGCGCGCCGAATCCTGCGGGCGACGCCGGCGCACCATATGCAAAGCCAACGCTTTGAGGCGCGGGCGCCGGGGCGGCGTTGGCCGCCGGGGTGGCACCGAACAGCATTGCGCCGGCCACCGCGCTCGCGCCGACTGCGCCAGCAGCCATCCGGCGGGCCGAAGATAGTGAACTCAACATTCTGGGTGCTCCTCCGTCACTTCGTCATCTGGTGACTGATACCGAGAACATTAAATTGTGATCCTTAGCAAATACTGAATAGAGCTATTGATAACAGTAAGGATAACTGGTCATTACGTCACAGCTATTGCATTACGTGGATAGCAAATACTGACTATTCCAATTCAATAGGTACTGCCTTAATGACTTCCTGACGTCCACCGATACTGGTTTCAGTAGAATGCATAAACGACTTCGATGCTGTTCATAGTACGTTTCAGCACCTACTGACATCAGTACCTCCGCAAATACGCAATTACGGAGGTGCGTAACTCCGCATTAATTAAATCCACCGCGAATTCCGAGTGAATTGGCGGCACATAGCGAACGATAAACAGAAGGCAAATCCAGTCTTGCGAGAAGAGCAAGGTAGCGCCCAGCAATCAGCGGATATCTGGGCTTGGGGCGCCTCATCTCAGGGCACACGCACGGACGCATGGCGTCGATGGACACGCCGTCGAACCGGCGACCGATGCATGACACAGCTTTGACGCCCATACTTGGGTCCTGATCTACTGAAAACTCACGCCATACCAAAGGTCGTCCCGCCGCATGGAAAACAGTTCGCCGTCGTTTCGGGCCCAGCCGCGTGCACGCGCTAACGACTCTGCGCAGACCGAACGCTTGACGGGCATCGGGCAGAACGTCAGCCGCCAGAAGGCCCAGCCTCCGTCACGCGGCCAGCGCACCCGGCGGACGGTCGACCTGCCCCCTGCCACGCACCGGGCCCTGGACATCTGGCAGCGGGAAGCCGCCGACCGCCTCGGGTTCGCCCGGGTCACCGGGCAAGAAGTCATCAGCGCGCTCATCGAACTGTTGTTGAAGGACGCGAAGCTGTCGGCCGAAGTGACGCGGAGCATCCGCGAACGGCGCTGATCTCGGCAGTGCTAGCTTCGCCGTCATGGGAGAGACGCATCGTCCCGATCGTCGCGAACAACCGGTTGCTGGCGAGCGCGTCACACTGGAGGCTTTCCTTGACGACTATCGAGACATCGTGGTACGCAAGGTTTCCGGACTCTCCGATGACATTGCCCGGCGGACCCTCGTCCCGTCGCCGACCACGGTGGGTGGGTTGGTCAAGCACCTTCGTTGGGCGGAGTACGGCTGGTTCGACCAGCTTTTGCAGGAACACAGCGACGACAACCGGCGCGCGCACGAGCGGTCCTGGGAGTTCGCGTTTCTGCCGGACGAGACGCTGCCGACGCTGCTAGCCGAGTACCAAAGCCAGTGCGACGAATCCCGGCGGATCGCCGCGCAATATCCGCTCGATCACGTGGTGCCGCATCGCCGCTTCGGCACGGTCTCGCTGCGCTGGATCTATGTGCACATGATCGAGGAAACTGCCCGTCACACCGGGCAACTCGACATCCTGCGCGAGCAGTTGGACGGCGCAACCGGATTCGACGGGTAGAACTAGTCGGCCTCGATCTCCCGTAGTTCGCGCTTGAGGATTTTTCCGGTCGGGTTGCGTGGCAACTCGTCGAGGAAGATCACTTCGCGCGGCACCTTGTACTTGGCCAGCTGATCTCTCACATGCTTCTTGACGGTGTCCTCGTCGAGGTTCGCGTTGTCCTTCTTGACCACGAAGGCACGCAACCGGTGGCCCCACTCCTTGTCCTCGACTCCTATCGCGGTGGCCTCCACCACGTCGGGATGTCCGCTGATGCAGTCCTCCACCTCGGCCGGGAAGACGTTTTCGCCGCCGGACACGATCATCTCGTCATCACGGCCGCTGATGTAGAGCAGCCCGCGTTCGTCGAAGTAGCCGACGTCACCCGATGACAGCAACCCGTCGATGATCTGCTTGTTGCCGCCGCCGGTGTAGCCCTCGAACGGGAAGCTGGTGCCCACGAAGATCCGGCCGACCTCACCCTGCGGCAATTCCTTACCGTTCTCGTCGTAGATTTTGACCTTGACGCCCTTGACCGGCGGTCCGGCAGTCGTGGAGTTGTACTCGAGGTGCTTGGGCTGTGCGATGGTGGCGAACGCGATCTCGGTGGAGCCGTACATGTTGTAGACCACCGGACCGATGTCCTTGAGCGCCCGTTCAGCGACGTCGGCACCCAGTGCCGAACCCGAGACGAAGATGATCCGCAGGCTGGACAGGTCGGGTTTGTCGTTCCTTTTCTCCAGCGCATCGAGCATCCGCGACAGCATGACCGGCACCACGACGACCGCGGTCACTTTGTGTTTTGCGATATCGTCGAACACCTGATCGGGCTTGAACTTGCTGTGCAGCACCAACGTTGACCCCAGGAACATCCCGATGGTGGCGTGCAGGAACCCGAGTGCGTGGAACATCGGTGCCGGCAGCGAGGTCACCTCGTTGGCCTTGAACGGGACGTGCGACAGGATTCCGCCGATCGGCGCCAACGTCGGCGGGGTACTGCGGTTCGCGCCCTTCGGCGTCCCGGTGGTGCCGCTGGTCAGGATGATGATCGACGAATGCTTGCTGGCCCTGGGCGCCGGGGATTTGCTGTGTTGGGCGACCAGGTCGGCCAATGTCTCGTCGGTGCTGCCCGAGTCGTCGCCGTCCGGAGTGAAGGCCAGGGCGCGCAACTTGCCCAGCGGCGGCCTAGCTTTGCTGACATCCTCGGTGTACTCGTCGTCGTAAATGATCAGCTTGGCGCCCTCGCGATCGGAAACCTCTTTGATCTGCGGGCCGGAGAACGAGCTGTTGAGCAAAATGATGCGGGCCCCGACCCGCGCGCAACCGAACTCCGCAATGGCGAACCAACGGTGGTTGCGCGCCAGGATGGCCACCCCATCGCCGCCGCGCACACCCTTGGCCAGCAGGCCATGCGCGACCGCATTGGCGGCCTCGTCGAGTTCCTTGTAGGTCAGTGGGCCCTCGTCGTCGATGATCGCCGCACGATTCGGCGTGCGTCTGGCATTGAACGACGGCAGCATGCCGATCTCGCCCCATTTACGGATGTCAGCGGCCATCGCGGCATAGTTCAGCGGTGGCTCCAGCCGGAACGCGCCGGACTCGATGATCTTTCGCAGATAGTGCAGTTCGGCCAGCCCACGTTCGGCATATTGCTGGATCTTCGCGGCGGCCTGCCCGGGCAGATCGATGAGGTTCGGCATACCTCCCACACTATGTGACGCACGTCGCAGCCAGGCTTGAAAATCCTCCCGAATTACCATCGACCCATGGGGCCGGTGGCACTGGACGTGGGCGGACGCCAAGTCGAAGTCACCCACCCGGACAAAGTGATCTTTCCCAGTCACGAGGGCGGGCCCGGCCACACCAAGCTGGACCTGATCCGCTATTACCTGGCCGTCGCCGACGGTGCCCTGCGGGGCGTGGCCGAGCGCCCGATGATTCTGAAGCGGTTCGTCAAGGGCATCGAGCAGGAGGCGATCTTTCAGAAGCGCGCGCCGGAAAAGCGGCCGGACTGGGTGGATGTCGCCGAACTGCGCTACGCGTCCGGCACCTCGGCCAAAGAGGCCGTCATCCACGATGCGGCCGGCTTGGCCTGGGCAATCAATCTGGGCTGTGTCGACCTCAACCCGCATCCGGTGCTCGCCGACGACCTCGACCACCCCGACGAACTCCGCGTCGACCTCGACCCGATGCCCGGCGTCACGTGGCTACAGATCCTCGATGTCGCACAGGTAGCCCGCGAGGTGCTCGAGGACCACGGCCTGACCGCGTGGCCAAAGACATCCGGGTCGCGCGGCTTTCACATCTATGCGCGCATCGTTCCGGGCTGGTCGTTTCGGCAGGTGCGACTGGCAGCGCAGACGGTGGCTCGCGAGGTGGAACGACGAGCGCCCGACTTGGCCACCAGCCGGTGGTGGAAGGAGGAGCGCGAGGGGGTGTTCGTCGACTTCAACCAGAACGCCAAAGACCGGACCGTCGCGTCGGCGTATTCGGTGCGGGCCACTCCGGATGCACGGGTCTCGACCCCATTGCGCTGGGATGAGGTCGCCGACTGCGACCCCGCCGCCTTCACCATGGCGACGGTGCCTCAGCGGGTCGCCGAGGTCGGCGACCCGTGGGCGGCAATGAACGACACCGCCGGCGATCTGGACCGGCTACTCACGCTGGCCGAAGAACTCGGACCAGCGGAAAAGGCGCCTAAGGGCGCGCGGCGCGGCGCATCGACTGGACGGCGTCAGTCCGCGATGCCGCTCATCGAGATCGCCCGCACCAAAACCAAGGACGAGGCGATGGCCGCGCTGGCCACCTGGCGTGAGCGCCATCCCAGCGCGGCCGAACTCCTGCAACCGGCCGATGTGCTGGTCGACGGCATGCGCGGGCCGAGTTCGATCTGGTACCGGATTCGGATCAACCTGCAGCATGTGCCCGATGACCAACGGCCGCCGCAAGAGAAGCTGATCGCCGACTACAGTCCTTGGCCGACCCGTTGACCTGAGCGAACGCGCTACGCTCACGCGATGCGAGAGCATTGGAATCGGCGGGGGTTCCTACGCGCCGGCGCGGCAGCGGGGTTGCTCGTCTTCGCAGGGCCCGCGGCCTGCGCGTCGCACAAGGCAGCGCCCACCTCAACCGGTGGCGGCGGACCGATCACCATCACCCACGCCTTCGGCGAAACGACAATCCCCGAACCACCCAAGCGGGTGGTGAGCGCCGGACTCACCGGGCAGGACGACCTGCTGGCACTCGGAATCGTGCCGATCGCGCTGACCAACTGGTTCGGCGACCAACCATTCGGGGTATGGCCGTGGGCCCAATCCAAACTCGGCAATGCCAAACCCGTTGTGCTGAACCTGGACAACGGAATTCAGGTTCAAAAGATCGCCGGCCTCAAACCCGACCTGATTGTTGCCACCGACGCCGGACTCGACCAGGACGCCTACCAGAAACTGGCCGCGATCGCGCCGACACTGGCGCAGTCCGACGGCAGCGCGTTCTTCGAGCCGTGGAAAGACCAGGCGAAGGCCATCGGCCAGGCGGTCTTCCAATCCAGCCAGATCGCGTCGCTGATAAGCGGTGTCGACAAGAGCTTCACCGCCGTCGCGGACAAATACCCGCAGTTCAAAAACAAGCGGGTCGTGCTGCTGCAAGGCAAGCCGCACGACGACGACCTGGTTGCGACGACCGGTTGGCGAACCGAGTTTCTCACCCAGATGGGCCTGATCATCCCGGAAAGCATCGCCCCCCTTGCCGTCGATCAGGAGCGCGCATTCATTCCCCGCGACAAGATCAAGTCGGTGCTCGGGCCAGCCGACGTCCTGATCTGGACGACGGAGAGCGATAAGGATCAAGGCGACCTGTTGGCCAATCCCGATGTGGCAGAGTTGCGTTCGCGCAGCGTCTTCACCACCAAGGATCAGGCCGGGGCGATCTCCTACGCGTCGCCGCTGAGCTATCCGCTGGTGGCCGACCAGCTGCCTGCGCTGATCGCCAACATCCTGCACTAGAACGGGCGCTGCTGGCCGTCGGCCGCTCACCGAGTTACCGTCGAGTAGTGAGCAGGGGCTTGACCGACACCGTTCTCGACTACGGGGACCAGGCGCTGCTGGTGCAATTCGACAGCACCGCCGAGGTATTGGCGTGGGCGGGTGCGCTGCGTGACGCCACGCTGCCCGGTGTTCTCGACATCGTCCCGGCTGCCCGCACGGTGCTCCTCAAACTCGACGGCCCGGGCCGCCAGGGCGCGATCCGCCGGCGGCTCGGCACTCTGCAGGTGACGCCTGGCGAGCCGGCCAACGACCCGGCGGAGCCTGCGGTGGTCGACGTTGTCTATGACGGAGCGGACCTCGACGAGGTGGCCGAACTCACCGGGATGACCACGGCGCAGGTTGTCGATGCGCACACCGCCAACCCGTGGCACGTCGGATTCTGTGGTTTCGCACCGGGTTTCGCGTACCTGGTCGGCGGTGATCCGCGGCTGGAGGTGCCCCGACGGTCCGAGCCGCGCTCGTCGGTTCCGGCTGGCGCGGTGGGCCTGGCCGGGGAATTCACCGGCATCTACCCGCGTCGCTCCCCCGGTGGTTGGCAGCTGATCGGCCATACTGACGCAGTGCTGTGGGATATCGACCGGCCCGATCCGGCGTTGCTGACGCCGGGCATGTGGGTCCAGTTCCGGGCAGCGTAGCAAGGCAAGCATGACAACCCTGGAGATCTTGCACACTGGACCACTGGCCGTCGTACAGGACCTCGGCCGCGTCGGGCTTGCCCATCTCGGCGTCACCCGGTCGGGGGCGGCCGACCGGCGTTCGCACACGCTGGCCAACCGGCTGGTGGCCAATCCGGACGACCACGCGACGATCGAGGTGACGATGGGCGGATTCGCCGCGCGAATCCGCGGCGGCGACGTTGACATCGCGGTTACCGGTGCCGACACCAATCCGCGTGCTGGCTCAACGACATTCGGCGCCAACAGCATTCAGCATGTGCACGATGGCGAAGTGATCACGCTGGGCATACCGGAGTCCGGGCTGCGCAGCTACTTGGCCGTGCGAGGTGGCATCGACGTGACGCCGGTGCTGGGCTCCCGTAGCTATGACGTGATGTCAACGATCGGTCCGCTGCCGCTGGAACCCGGAGACGTGTTGCCGATCGGAGAACACGGCGAGGAATATCCCGAACTCGACCAGGCGCCGATGGCGCCGATTTCCGATCAAATGGTCGACCTTCTGGTCGCTCCCGGTCCCCGCGACGACTGGCTCGCTGATCCTGACGCCCTGGTGCACACCATCTGGATGGCCTCCGACCGCAGCGACCGGGTGGGCATGCGACTCGAAGGGCGCCCGCTGCTGCACCGCGACCCGGGGCGTCAGCTGCCCAGCGAAGGCGCCACCCGTGGCGCGATCCAGGTGCCGCCCAACGGATTACCGGTGATCCTCGGTCCCGATCACCCGGTCACCGGCGGCTATCCGGTGGTGGGCGTGGTCGCCGACCACGATATCGACAGGCTCGCCCAGGTGCGTCCGGGCCAACACGTCCGACTGCATTGGTCGCGCCCCAGATTCGCGCCGACTTCCACGTCGAGTTCGCTGACGGCGGACTAGTCCACCTGGTAGACCAACAGTGTGCCCACCCAGGTTCACACCGCCCGTCTGGTACACACCGCCGACTTGGAAAGCGACGCGCGGCAGCGCGCGCACGAGATGGTTAGCGATGCGTTCGCCGGCGAGTTCACCGACGCCGACTGGGACCACGCGCTGGGCGGGATGCACGCGCTGATCTGGCGCCACGGCGCGATCATCGCGCATGGCGCCGTGATACAACGACGCCTGCTCTACCGTGGTGTCTCGCTGCGCTGTGGATACGTTGAAGCTGTTGCGGTGCGTGAGGATTGGCGCGGCCAGGGTCTGGCCATCGCGATCCTCGACGCCTGCGAGCAAGTCATCCGCGGCGGCTACCAGCTCGGTGCATTGAGTTCTTCGAACCGGGGCAGGCGGCTCTACACGCAGCGCGGTTGGCTGCCGTGGCGCGGGCCGACGTCGGTCTTGGCGCCGGGCGGGCCGGCCCGCACACCCGAGGGCGACGGGTCGGTGTTCGTCTTTCCGCTCGGCACCGACCTGGACGACACTGCGGAGCTGGCGTGCGATTGGCGTGCTGGAGACGTCTGGTAAGCGCATCCAGAACGGCTGAGCGACAGGCGTATTGCCGCATGGTGGACCACGCCTGGCCTGAGTTCGCTGACAGCGAAACGACAGCTGGAACTTAAGCGTGGTCGACTCATGTTTGTACCTACAGAGCCGGCAAGGCGTCGGCAATCGCAGAGCATGAGGAGAAAACGAATGAGCAACCTGACCCTGTGGTCGCGCCCGGCGTGGGACGTCGACCGCTGGATGCATGATTTCTTTGGGCCGGCCGCAGCGAGCGAGTGGGCCAAGCCGGTAGCGAGCGGATTCAACCCTGCCGCCGAGATCGTCAAGGACGGCGAGGATGCGGTTGTACGGCTCGAGCTGCCGGGCGTGGACGTCGAAAAGGATGTCAACGTCGAGGTCGATCACGGCCGCTTGGTCATCCACGGTGAGCGCCGCGACGAGCACGCCGAGGAGAAGGACGGGCGCACGCTCCGCGAGGTCCGCTACGGATCGTTCCGCCGGTCGTTTCAGCTCCCCGCGCACGTCACCGGTGATGCCGTCGCCGCGTCCTATGACGCCGGCGTGCTGACCGTCCGGGTTGCCGGTGCCTACGCCGGAACCCAGGCGCAGCGCATCGAAATCAGCAAGTAATCCAGTCGAATCCGGTGGGGCCCAACGGCTCCACCGGGTTCGTGCTTTAACCGAAAGCCTGCCCGACATCCACTCCGAGAACGCGAAGCAGGTTCACTACTTTGCGGTCGAGCCCCTCGCCGACGGCGGCCACCTCGGCGATGCCGAGGCTGCCGAAAGCCGGGCCCGGCTGATCCATCGTGAATACCGCGTTGCCGTCGGCGTCGCTGTAGACCAGCATCCGCAGCGGCGCGTACAACATCGCCTTGGGGTCGTGGCGGAACATGGTCTCGGCGATGACGTGGTTGCCGACCAGGTATTCGATCGCCGGTGTGTCGTGCCCGGCGATTGTGAAGAATCCGCGAGTGTCGATCTTCGCGTACATCATCAACTCGTTCGGCGCGTTCTCGGCTGCGGCGGCACGCACGTCGTCCCAGTCGCCACCGGCCGCGACGACGCGTTCCAACGCTGCGGGATCGACCGGCGGCGCCGCCTTCTCGAACGCGGCGATGAACTGTTCAAAAGGAATGCCGGTGTCGATGTCGATGCGCGTCATGCCGTGCTGTTCACGGTGAAAGCCCGCTGTCATCAGTCTCGCCCTCCTATGGTTCATTGAATGAACTCTTCCAGACGAAAGTCTATGGTTCGGTCAACGAACCTGCAAGGGTAAGATACGAGCGTGGCCCTGCCTCGCGAATATGCCGCCGAGAGTTGTCCCATCGCGCGATCTCTGGAGATCGTCGGGGAGCGCTGGACGCTGCTGGTCGTGCGTGACGCTTTCTACGGTGTGCGTCGATTCAGCGACTTTCGCGCTCATCTCGGTATTCCTAAAGCCGTTCTCTCCGAGCGTCTTTCACTTTTGGTCGACGAGGGTGTGCTGGTGAAGGCCGCCGGAGCCCGGGGGCGTGACGAGTACACGTTGACCGCCAAGGGCTGGCGGCTCTGGCCGGCAATCTGGTCACTGGCCAGCTGGGGCAACGAGAACTACGTCGAGCAACCGCAGCGACGCAGCTACCGGCACGCCGAGTGCGGCGGCGCGATCGGACCGGACCGGGTGTGCGCGTCGTGCGGGCAGCTACCCGACGTCGCCGACCTCGTCCTGCACCCGCCACGCCGACCACGTGAGCGCGCGCTGCGCAACGATCCGGTGAGCAAGGCGCTTCGTCGGCCACGCCGACTGCTGGAACCGATTTCCCCGGAGTAGTCGCCGCGGGTGATCTGCCTCACGCTGCGGCTCTGCGCTGGATAGTATTGGTGTCGTACTGTGATCCATGACACCTTCAGTCCAGGGAGATCCGTTGTCCAGCACTACTGAACTGGCCGAACTGCACGAGCTTATCGGTGGCCTGCGGCGGTGCGTGAGCTCGCTGAAGGCTCGCTACGGCGACAGTCCGGCAATGCGCCGCATCGTGATTGACGCCGACCGGATCCTCGGCGATGTCGAATTACTTGACACTGATGTTTCGGAATTGGACTTAGCGCGCGTTACCGTGCAGCAATCCGGTGAAAAGATCGCCATTCCCGACGCCGATTACGACCGCGACTTTTGGCGCGACGTCGACCAGGAGGGTGTCGGGGGCCACAACAGGTCCTGACAACTCAGCCCGCCGAGAATCCGGGGGCCTCCTCTGTGTAGTCTTCGACGAACAGCCCGTTCGAAGAGGAACATTTGATGAGCGCACCAACGGCGAACCGTCCTGCGTCCGGCGTCTTTTCACCTACGCGCGCACACATCCAGGCACGAACGCTACGCACCGACCGGTGGTGGATGTCGCCGCTGCGAATTGACTTGGGATTCGCCGCATTTGTTATCTACGCGACCCTCCGCGCGTTCCAACAGAATTACTTCTTCGTCCCGAAGTACCACTATCTGACGCCGTTCTACTCGCCTTGCGTCAGCAAGGCTTGCGGTGAGGCCAGCGACTTCTGGCCGCAGATCCTGCCGCACGTCTGGTGGCTGCCGTTCGCGGCGCTGACACTGCCGTTCCTGCTGCTGTTCCGGCTGACCTGCTACTACTACCGCGGCGCCTACTACCGCACGGTGTGGCAGTCGCCCACCGCGTGCGGGGTGGCCGAGCCCCGCGTCCACTACAGCGGCGAGACCAAGTTCCCGCTGATCGTGCAGAACACCCACCGGTACTTCTTCTACATCGCCGGCATCATCTCGGTGATCAACAGCTACGACGCGATCATCGCGTTCCATTCCGACAGTGGACCAGGCGGATTCGGATTCGGCCTGGGCAACGTGATCATGGTCGGCAACGTCATCATGCTGTGGGTCTACACGCTGTCCTGCCATTCATGTCGGCACGTCACCGGTGGGCGCCTCAAGCACTTCTCCAAACACCCTGTGCGGTACTGGATCTGGACCCAGGTCAGCAGACTCAACACTCGGCACAAGTTGTACGCCTGGATCACACTGGGCACGCTGATGCTTACCGACTTCTACATCGCACTGGTGGCCGGCGGGGCCATCCCGGACCTGAGATTTGTTGGCTGACAAGCCGTTTCACCGATATCAAAGAGTTTAGTGAGGTTCCATGACTGAGGTCGAACGGCACTCCTACGACGTCGTCGTGATTGGTGCCGGCGGCGCAGGTTTGCGCGCGGTCATCGAGGCGCGCGAACGCGGTCTCAAGGTCGCGGTGGTGACCAAGTCGCTGTTCGGTAAGGCCCACACGGTCATGGCCGAGGGCGGCTGCGCGGCCGCGATGGGTAACACCAACCCGAAGGACAACTGGAAGACGCACTTCGGCGACACGATGCGCGGTGGGAAGTTCCTGAACAACTGGCGGATGGCCGAACTGCATGCTAAGGAGGCACCCGACCGGGTTTGGGAGCTGGAGACCTACGGCGCGCTGTTCGACCGCCTCAAAGACGGCAAGATCAGCCAGCGCAACTTCGGTGGACACACCTACCCGCGGCTCGCGCACGTCGGCGACCGCACCGGCTTGGAGCTGATCCGCACGATGCAGCAGAAGATCGTCTCGCTGCAGCAGGAAGACCACGCCGAGCTGGGTGACTACGACGCCCGGATCCAGGTCTTCGCCGAGTGCGCGATCACCGAGCTGATCAAAGACGGCGACGCGATCTCTGGCGCGTTCGGCTATCACCGCGAAAGCGGCAACTTCGTCTTGTTCGAGGCTCCCGCGGTGGTGCTGGCCACCGGCGGAATCGGCAAATCCTTCAAGGTAACCTCGAACTCCTGGGAGTACACCGGTGACGGCCACGCCCTGGCACTGCGGGCCGGCGCGACGCTGATCAACATGGAATTCGTTCAGTTCCACCCGACCGGCATGGTGTGGCCGCCCAGCGTGAAAGGCATCCTGGTCACCGAGGGCGTGCGCGGCGACGGCGGAGTGCTCAAGAACTCCGACGAGAACCGGTTCATGTTCGACTACATCCCGCCGGTGTTCAAAGGTCAGTACGCCGAGACCGAGCAAGAAGCCGACCAGTGGCTCAAGGACAACGACTCAGCCCGTCGCACCCCGGATCTGCTGCCCCGTGACGAGGTCGCCCGCGCGATCAACTCCGAAGTCAAGGCCGGCCGCGGCAGCCCGCACGGCGGGGTCTACCTCGACATCGCCTCTCGGTTGTCCCCCGAGCAGATCAAGAAGCGGCTGCCGTCGATGTACCACCAGTTCAAAGAGCTGGCCGGGGTCGACATCACCAAAGAGCCGATGGAAGTGGGGCCCACCTGCCACTACGTCATGGGCGGCGTCGAGGTGGACGCCGACACCGGCGCTTCCACCGTTCCCGGGCTGTTCGCTGCCGGCGAGTGTTCCGGCGGTATGCACGGCTCCAACCGACTCGGCGGCAACTCGCTTTCTGACCTCCTGGTCTTCGGTCGTCGGGCCGGCCTCGGCGCCGCCGACTATGTCCGCGCGTTGAGCAGCCGTCCGAAAGTCTCGGAGGACGCCGTCGAAACCGCCGCGAAGCGGGCGCTTGCTCCTTTCGAGACACCGACGAACGGCGCGAGCGCGGAAAACCCGTACACGTTGCAGCTCGAGCTGCAGCAGTCGATGAACGACCTGGTAGGCATCATCCGCAAGGCGGAGGAGATCACTGAGGCCCTCGGTCGGCTCGACCAGCTTCGCGAGCGGTTCAAGCACATCCACGTCGAGGGACACCGGCAGTACAACCCCGGCTGGAACCTGGCCCTCGACCTGCGGAACTTGTTGCTGGTCAGCGAATGCGTCGCCAAGGCGGCGTTGGAGCGCACCGAGAGCCGCGGCGGCCACACCCGTGACGATCACCCGGGGATGGACGCGTCGTGGCGCAAGGTTTTGCTGGTCTGCACCGCCGCTGGTGGCGACGAGGTGGTGCCCGACGTCTCGGTGACGCGCAAGGACCAGATCCCGATGCGGCCCGACCTGCTCGAGGCCTTCGAGATCGCCGAGTTGGAGAAGTACTACACCGACGAAGAGTTGGCCGACCACCCAGGACGGAGAGGCTGATGAGCTACAACGCAACCATGCGGGTCTGGCGTGGCGACGACACGAACGGTGCGCTGCAGGACTTCACCGTGGAGGTCAACGAAGGCGAGGTGGTGCTCGACATCATCCACCGCCTGCAGCAGACTCAGACGCCCGACTTGGCGGTGCGGTGGAACTGCAAAGCCGGCAAGTGCGGCTCTTGCTCGGCTGAGGTGAACGGCAAGCCCAAGTTGATGTGCATGACGCGGATGTCGACCTTCGCCGAAGACGAAGTGGTCACGGTGACGCCCATCCGAACCTTCCCGGTGATCCGCGACCTCGTCACCGACGTGTCGTTCAACTACCAAAAAGCCCGGGAAATCCCGTCATTCGCGCCGCCGAAGGACCTTCAGCCCGGCGATTACCGGATGCAGCAGCAGGACGTGGAACGTTCTCAGGAGTTCCGCAAGTGCATCGAATGCTTCCTGTGCAACAACGTCTGTCACGTGATCCGTGACCACGAGGAGAACAAGGAAGCATTCGCCGGCCCGCGTTTTCTGATGCGGATCGCGGAGCTGGAGATGCACCCGCTGGACACGATGGACCGGCGTGACCAAGCACAGGAGCAACACGGCCTCGGCTACTGCAACATCACCAAGTGCTGCACGGAAGTCTGCCCGGAGAGCATCAAGATCACCGACAACGCGCTGATCCCGATGAAAGAGCGCGTCGCCGACCGCAAATACGACCCGGTCGTGTGGCTGGGCAACAAGCTGTTCCGTCGATAAGCATCGGGTGTGCCGAGCCATCGGTGTTAGGGCGCCGCTGATCCGAGTACCGTCGGGTATGACCGGAAAGGCGGCCACATGACTATCCGAAAGCCCACCAGCATCAACAACATTCGCACGGCGATCCACGAGCTGACGGCGCGCGCTGAACTCGCACACAAAGAGGGACGTGACAAGGATGGCGCGGAAATTGAGCGTCGGATACACGCCTACCGCGAAGAACTCGGCAGGCGTCCCTAGACGCCGAGGCGCCGGAAGACGCTGCGGTGGAAAACGATCGGCGCAACATCTGCGTCGACTCGGACGTCGCTGACTCGCAGCACCACAATCGTGTGGTCCCCCGCGGGGATGAGTTGCTCGATCGCAGTTTCCATCCAGAGGCTGGTGCCGTGGATGAAGACCGCACCGCTGCTGTAGGACACCGTTTCCAGGTCGGCGAACCGATCACCGGTCTTGGCGGCCAGCGCGCGCGCGGCGCCGTCGTGCGACTCGCCCAGCACACTGATACCCAGCGCCTGCACGTCCTTGAGTTTCGGCCACGTCGTCGAGGTGTTCTGTACACAGAACGAGACCAGCGGCGGTTCCAGCGACACCGGGACAAACGTGCTGGCTGCCAGCCCTTCTCGGGCCCCGTTGACTTCGGCGGCAATGGCGATGATGCCGGATGGAAAATGACCAAAGGCCTCGCGCAAGGAGGTAGGCGTCAGCTTGTCGGGTGGGTTCACCGGGCTTCACTCGCGTCGACGGGATTTTGTAGTGCTGACCCTACCTGCCGGGCGTTACAACTTGTGCGCTGCCCGTCACGTAGCCGTGCGCCGCTGCAACGTCCGGATGTGCCCGCAGCCTGCTCTTCCAGGCATTGCGGCCATACACCGAGAAGATCGGATCGGACGCGTCTGGCAGACGCCCGGCGCGCTCCGCGAGTTCGGCCGGCAAGGACAGCGTCGGGATCTGCGCGTCTAGTCGCGGGTTGAAGAAGTACGGCACCGAGATCCGGTCAGCCACCTGGCTCAGATTCACCCGGTGCTCGGTGGCCCGCAGGTAACCGCCGGTCGCCAACTCCAACAGCTCACCGATGTTGACGATGAAAGCCCCATCCCGCGCGGGAACGTCGACCCAGCTGCCGGCGCGTCCGGCCCGGACCTGCAACCCTCGACTGCCGTGCTCGGCGAGCAGCAGCGTCAGCACACCTGAGTCCCGATGCGCCCCGACGCCCTGGGAGCTGGCCGCGGTAGCCGGGTAATGCACGATCTTGATCAGGGTGGCCGGTGCCCCAGCGAACGGGGCGTCGAAAACATCCGCCGGGCTGCCCAACGCGGCGGCCCAATGACTCAAAAGGGTGCGGGCCACCTTCGCGAGAGCCGCATCCCACTCGGCGATGATCCCCGGCAACTCCGGCACTCCGACGGGCCACTGGTTGGGGCCCTGCAGCCATAGGTAGTCGGGCCGGCCCGAGCCGCCGATCGGCTCGCGCTCCGGACCGATGTCAATCTGCTCGCGCCAATCCACTTGGCCGCGGGTCAGCTCACCGCCCAGCCGGGTATAACCGCGGAAATGCGGACTGCGCACCATGGCGACGGCATCTTTGTCGGCCTGCGGCAGCGCGAACAACCGCCGTGCCGCCGCCAGCACCCGGTGCACAAGCGCCTCAGGTACCTGGTGTCCGGTCAGGTAGAAGAAACCGACCTCGTGGGCGACCTCCCGGAGGCGTTTTCTCAGTTGGCCAGCGTGGTGACGGAGGTCCACTTCTGGCAGGGTCGTGACGCTTGACACAGATGACACCTATCCATCATTCCCGCAGGTGAACGGGTATGCCATGGTCTTGATCAGGGCGAACCCAACTGGTTGGTTGATTAGCCGATGAAATTTAGCTCACACTCGCTTGCACCCGGTTACTGATGGGTATAGTTTAGCGGTGTTACTGGTGGGTAACTTAGTCCAAGTACCCAACCTTAAGTGGCGTTCTCATCGAGGAGGAACCAGTGAGCCACTACAAGAGCAACGTCCGCGACCAGGCGTTCAACCTGTTCGAGGTGTTGGGCATCGACAAAGCATTCGGCGAAGGCGACTATGCCGACCTGGATGCCGACACCGCCCGCGAGATGCTCGTCGAAATGAGCCGACTGGCCGAAGGCCCTGTCGCTGACTCGTTCGTCGAGGGTGACCGTAATCCCCCCGTGTTCGACCCCGAGACACACTCGGTGACCCTTCCCGACTCTTTCAAGCAGTCGGTGCGCGCGGTCATCGAAGCCGGTTGGGACAAGGTCGGCCTGGACGAGGAGCTGGGTGGCATGCCGATGCCCAAGGCGGTGCTGTGGGCGCTGCATGAGCACCTGCTCGGCGCCAACCCGGCGGTGTGGATGTACGCCGGCGGCGCGGGATTCGCGCAGATCTTCTACAACCTGGCCACCGAAGAGCAGAAGAAGTGGGCCGTACTGGCCGCCGAGCGCGGCTGGGGCTCGACCATGGTGCTCACCGAGCCCGACGCTGGCTCGGATGTCGGCGCCGGCCGGACCAAGGCGATCCCGCAGGACGACGGCTCATGGCACATCGACGGGGTGAAGCGGTTCATCACCTCGGGCGACTCGGACGACATGTTCGAGAACATCTTCCACTTGGTACTGGCGCGCCCCGAGGGCGCCGGACCAGGCACCAAGGGTCTGTCGCTGTTCTTCGTGCCGAAGTTCCTTTTCGACTTCGAGACCGGCGAGCCGGGAGACCGCAACGGCGTTTTCGTCACCAACGTCGAACACAAGATGGGCCTGAAGGTCTCCGCGACGTGTGAACTGACCTTCGGTCAGCACGGCGTTCCGGCCAAGGGCTGGCTGGTCGGCGAGGTGCACAACGGCATCGCGCAGATGTTCGAGGTCATCGAAAACGCCCGCATGCTGGTCGGCACCAAGGCCATCGCGACGCTGTCCACTGGCTACCTGAACGCCCTGGCGTACGCCAAGGAGCGGGTGCAGGGCGCCGACCTGACCCAGATGACCGACAAGACCGCGCCGCGGGTGACCATCACGCACCACCCGGACGTGCGTCGCAGCCTGATGACGCAGAAGGCTTACGCGGAAGGCCTGCGTGCGCTGTACCTCTACACCGCGACCTACCAGGACGCGGCAGTGGCCAAGGCGCTGCACGACGTGGACGCCGATCTGGCGGTCAAGGTCAACGACCTGATGCTGCCGGTGGTCAAGGGTGTCGGCTCCGAGCAGGCTTACGCCAAGCTCACCGAGAGCCTGCAGACATTTGGTGGGTCCGGCTTCTTGCAGGACTACCCGATTGAGCAGTACATCCGCGACGCCAAGATCGACTCGCTGTACGAGGGCACCACGGCCATCCAGGCGCAGGACTTCTTCTTCCGGAAGATCGTCCGCGACAAGGGTGTGGCGCTGGCTCACCTGTCCGGTGAGATCGAGGAGTTCGTCAAGAACGAGTCGGGCAACGGTCGGCTGAAGTCCGAGCGTGAGCTGCTGACCACCGCCCTGGCCGACGTCCAGGCGATGGCGGCGACGCTGACCGGCTACTTGATGGCCGCTCAGGAGGACATCTCCAGCATCTACAAGGTCGGTACGGGTTCGGTGCGCTTCCTGATGAGCGTCGGCGACCTGGTCATCGGCTGGTTGCTGCAGCGTCAGGCGGCGGTCGCCCTCGAAGCGCTCGACGCCGGCGTCAGCGACGCCGACCGGTCCTTCTACGAGGGCAAGATCGCGGTGGCGTCGTTCTTCGCGAAGAACTTCCTGCCGCTGTTGACCAGCACCCGCCAGGTACTGGAGACCATCGACAACGAGATCATGGAACTCGACGAAGCGGCCTTCTAGGCGGCTGATCGGGCTCTGATCCGAAACTGCATAGCAAAATCCCCCGCTCTCGGTAGAGACGGGGGATTTTGTTTTGCTACGGGCCCTGGGAAAGGGGAGGGGCCGCCGCGGGATCCCCTCTTTCCGTCGGCGGCCCCAGTCTCAACTGACCGCCTGCAAGCAAGCGGTCAGTAGCTTTCGAGGACGCCCCGCGCTGCCATCGGGTCGGGGGGTCGGCGACAACACGGAGCTATCCAGGGGGTTGGCTACCCGGGCGTTACGGTCGCTAAACGCTAGGCAAATCATTCGCCGCGGTACGTCGCTCAGGCCTCCAGAATGGCGGCCACACCCTGACCACCGGCGGCGCAGATAGAAATCAGGCCACGTACCGGCTTGCCGCCGTTCTTCGCTTTAGCCTCATGCAACTGCTTGGCCAACTGAGCGAGAATCCGCCCGCCGGTGGCAGCAAACGGGTGACCGGCGGCCAGCGACGACCCGTTGACGTTGAGCTTGGACCGGTCGATGGACCCGAGCGCGGCGTCCAGGCCGAGTCGTTCCTTGCAGTACTCCTCGGACTCCCAGGCCTGCAGGTGCGCCAGCACCACCGAGGCGAACGCCTCGTGAATCTCGTAGAAGTCGAAGTCCTGCAGCGTGAGCCCGTTGCGCGCCAGCAGGCGCGGTACCGCGTACGTCGGTGCCATCAGCAGGCCATCGGGACCGTTGACGTAGTCGACCGATGCCGTCTCGGCATCGACGAAGTAGGCCAGCGGCGTCAGCGAGTGCTCCGCGGCCCACTCCTCGGTGGACAGCAACGCCACCGACGCGCCATCGGTCAACGGGGTCGAGTTTCCTGCGGTCATCGTGGCGTCGCCGGCCTTCACGCCGAACACCGGCTTGAGCTTCGCCAGTTTCTCCGCCGACGAGTCCGCCCGCAGGTTGTCGTCGCGGTACAGGCCAAGGAACGGGGTGACCAAGTCGTCGAAGAAGCCGCGGTCGTAGGCCGCCGCCATGTTGCGATGGCTGGCGGCGGCCAGCTCATCCTGGTCGACCCGCTTGATACCCATCTGCTTGGCGGTGATCGCCTGGTGCTCGCCCATCGACAGCCCGGTGCGCGGCTCGCTGTTCACCGGGATCTCCACGCCGAGGCTGGCCGGGAGTTTGCCGACCAGCCTCAGCCGATCGACGTTGGACTTGGATCGGCGCAGCCCCAGCAGGGTATGCCGCAAGTTATTTCCCAGAGCGATCGGCGCATCGGAGGTGGTGTCCACCCCACCCGCGGCCGCGGCCTCGTAGCGGCCCGCGGCGATGCCGTCGGCGGCGGCGATCGCCGCCTGAAGCCCGGTGCCACACGCCTGCTGCAGGTCGAACGCCGGCGTGTAGGACGACAGCGCGGAGCCGAGCACGCTTTCGCGCATCAAGTTGAAGTCACGGCTGTGCTTGAGAACCGCGCCACCGATCACCGCACCCAGTCGCTCACCGGCCAGGCCGAACCGGTCGACCAGTCCACTCAGCGCGGCGGTGAACATGTCCTGGTTAGACGCCTCGGCGTAGGCGCGGTCCGAGCGCGCAAACGGGATCCGGTTGCCACCGAGCACCGCGACACGTCGTTTGGCGGCGGTCGCCTGGGAACTTGCAGAGGAGCTTTCAGAAGCCACGCTTATCTCCGTCAATTGTTGGTTATCCGGTGTTGGGAGCCATACTACCCACTGTTCTTACTCTGGAGTAAGTTAGCTCTCGACTACGGTACTGATACCCGACAGCATGGAAGGCAACTCAGTGGCACCCGATTTATTTTCTCAAGTCGTCAACTCCGGGCCCGGCGCGTTTCTCGCCAAGCAACTTGGCGTACCGCAGCCCGAGACGCTGCGGCGCTATCGGGCAGGTGAGCCACCGCTGGCCGGATCGCTGCTGATTGGCGGTGAAGGCCGAGTTGTCGAGCCGCTCCGGGCCGCGCTGAGCAGCGACTACGACGTGGTGGGCGCCAACCTCGGCGGCCGCTGGGCGGATTCGTTCGGCGGGCTGGTGTTCGACGCCACCGGCATCACCAACCCGACCAAGCTGACGGCCCTGCACGAGTTCTTCACGCCACTGCTGCGCAACCTCGGCCACTCCGGTCGAGTGGTCGTCATCGGCACCACGCCCGAGGACGCCGAGAGCACCGACGAGCGGATCGCGCAGCGCGCGCTGGAGGGCTTCACCCGCTCACTGGGTAAGGAGCTGCAGCGCGGCTCGACGGTCGCGCTGGTCTACCTGTCTCCCGACGCCAAGCCGGCCGCTACCGGCATCGAGTCGACCCTTCGGTTCCTGCTGTCGGCCAAGTCGGCCTACGTGGACGGCCAGGTGTTCTACGTCGGTGCCGCCGACTCGACCCCGGTCGCCGACTGGGACCGGCCGCTGGACGGCAAGGTCGGCATCGTCACCGGTGCCGCGCGGGGCATCGGCGCGACGATCGCCGAGGTGTTCGCCCGGGACGGGGCCCGCGTGGTGGCGATCGACGTGGAGTCCGCCGCGGAGGCGTTGGCCGAGACTGCCACCCGCATCGGCGGCACGGCGCTGGCGCTCGACGTCACCGCGGACGACGCCGTCGACCGGATCACCGAGCACCTGCGCGAGCACTACGACGGCCACGCCGACATCCTGGTCAACAACGCCGGGATCACCCGTGACAAGCTGCTGGCGAACATGGACGACGCGCGGTGGAACTCGGTTCTTGCCGTCAACTTGCTTGCACCGCAACGCCTTACCGAAGGGCTGGTCGGCAACGGCAGTATCGGCGAGGGTGGCCGGATTATCGGCCTGTCCTCGATGGCCGGCATCGCCGGCAACCGCGGGCAGACGAACTACGCCGCCACCAAGGCCGGCATGATCGGGCTTACCCAGGCGCTGGCGCCGACGCTCGGCGAGAAGGGCGTCACGATCAACGCCGTCGCACCCGGCTTCATCGAGACTCAGATGACGGCGGCGATCCCGCTGGCCACCCGCGAGGTGGGCCGTCGACTCAACTCGCTGTATCAAGGCGGCCAGCCGGTCGACGTGGCCGAGACGATCGCCTACTTCGCCAGCCCTGCGTCGAACGCTGTGACGGGTAACGTCATTCGTGTTTGCGGCCAGGCCATGCTGGGCGCATAGGAGAAGAACCAGTGACGCAACCTAGCGGTCTGAAGAACATGCTGCGCGCGGCGGCCGGTGCATTGCCGTTCGTGCCACGCGGCGACAACCTGCCCGCCCGGACAGTGACCGTCGATGAATTACCCATCGACCGCACGAATGTGGCGGAGTACGCAGAGGTGACCGGGCTGCGCTACGCCGACGCAGTGCCGCTGACCTATCCCTTCGCGTTGACGTTCCCGACGATGATGTCGCTGGTGACAGGATTCGACTTTCCTTTCGCGGCAATGGGATCTGTCCATATCGAAAACCAGATCACCCAGTATCGGCCGATCAAAGTGACCGACACGGTCAATATTGCGGTACACGCGGAGAACCTGCGCGAGCACCGCAAGGGTCTGCTGGTCGACCTGGTGACCGATGTCAGCGTCGGCAACGAGGTGGCCTGGCACCAGGTCACCACCTTCCTGCATCAGCAACGCACCAGCTTGTCCGACGAGCCCAAGCCGCCGCCGCAGAAACAGCCCAAACTGCCTGCGCCCAACGCGATCGTGCGGATATCGCCGGGCCAGATCCGTCGCTACGCATCCATCGGCGGCGATCACAACCCGATCCACACCAACCCGGTCGGGGCCAAGCTGTTCGGGTTCCCGACCGTGATCGCCCACGGAATGTTCAGCGCAGCAGCGGTATTGGCGAACCTTGAAGCTGCCATTCCCGACGCGGTGACCTATTCGGTGCGATTCGGCAAACCCGTGCTGCTGCCCGCGAGGGCCGGACTGTACGTGGACCAGGTGCAGGACGGCTGGGACATCAGCTTGCGCAATATCGCCAAGGGGTATCCGTACCTGACCGGCACGCTACGGGCGCTCTAGCCCCGGCCACGCTCGACCAGACGGAGCAGCCCGTAGGCACTCAAGGCGGCGACCAGGAAAACCAGCAGCAGCCACAGCGGAGGCCGAGCGAGTTCCCACACGAAGATTGCGGCCCAATATGGCGCGCGTTGAGTGATGGCCAACACGCCTGCTGCGCCGGCCATTGAGACGGCCGGAACGTGGTATTGGGTTCCTGCCAGCGCGTTGATAGTCAGCACAAACAGCGTGCCTGCCGCGGCGCCGGTGGCCAGCGCGGGGGTGAGCATCCCGCCCCTGGCGCCAGCGCGCAAGACCACTGCCGTCAGAAGGGGTTTTAGAACCAGAACTATCGCCGCCGTTTCCAGGGTCATCCCGCCGGCGAGGGTTGCGGTCAGGATTGATTTGCCGTTGCCGGGCAGTTCGGGCCACCAGCGTGAGCAGACCCCGATCAGCAAACCCGCTCCGGCGATTGCCGGGATTAGCAGCCACGATCGAGTCAGCGCTGCCTGACGTGCCGATGCCATGAGGCGGTTGAAGGCAAGTCCCAAGCCAAGGGTCAGCGGGGCTAACAGCAGTGCATAGCCGATGAGCCGATATGACACGTGCAGGCTCGGCCAGTTCAGGATCGGCTGATCATGGGTGGCGAACGAGGCAACCGCGACCGCCAGGCTGGAGGTAATCAACGCGGCGCCCACCGCCCGGGGATGCCAGGTTTTCAACATGATCCGCAGCGCGAACAGCGCACCGCCGAGTGGCACCGCGTACACCGCACCGAGTCCGGCGCCTGCCGCACAGGCGAGCAGGATCTCGCGGTCCCGCGCCGATAGCCGCCTCAGCCATCCCGTAGCGAAATTCCCTAATGCCACCGCGAATTGGCGAGGTGCCACTTCACGGCCCAGCGATGCACCAGAGCCGACGACCAACACCTGCAGCGCCGCATCGAAAGCGAAGGGCAGCAGACGAATGCGCTCACGGTTGGCGATGGCCCTCGACAACGGCGGAACCTCGGCCCGCGATCGCAGTAGCCACCACCCCAACCCGGCAAGCGCTCCGCCGACCATCGGCCCCAGTGCTCGACGGACCGGGCTGCTGCCGGTCACACCCTCCAACAATGATCCGAATGTGTAGTGATAGGTGAGATGTTCCAGGGCACGCAACAGCAGCGTCGTCGACAGCCCGGCAACCCCGGCGAGCAGCCCGACAATGACCACCGCGCAAAAGAAGTCAGTGTTGCGGCGGCCCATCAACGATCAACCGGATTCGGCGGCCGGTTCCGCCGCGTCTTTCTCGACAGGTTTGCCCTTCAGTCCGCGCCAGAACAGGTTGATCATCACTTCGGCCGCGCCGTCGACATCGGTGTCGCCGGTACTGAGCCGGGTCGCGATCGCTTCACCGGCACCCACCAGCGCGACCGCGATCATCTCGAAGTCGGTGTCGGGTTCGGGATTCCGGGTGCCTGCCTGCAGGACTCGAACGACCAGAGCGATGATCCGTTCGCGTCCCTCCCGCACGGTGTGGGCGAACGCCTGCGAGTTGGTGGCTTGGGCGTACATCACGATCCACGACGCGCGGTTGGCGTCGATGTAGCGCATGAACGCCACAATCGTGTTGTGCAGCAAGTCTCTCGGGCTCTGGTCAAGATCGATGTCCTCACGCACCCCGTCGATGAACCGTGTCAGCTCGCGATCCAGGCACGCGCCGAACAGCTCCTCTTTGGAGCCGTAATACAGGTACAGCATCGGCTTGGAGATCTCGGCCTTGGCGGCGATCGCATCCATCGACGTGTCGTGATAGCCGTTGATGGAGAACATCTCAACCGCGGCATCCAGCATCTGCTGCTCTCGGACTGCACGGGGTAACCGCTTGGTACCACCTGCCATGCCGTCCCCTATCTAGCCGACATCAGCGCGCCTGTCGGCGAGACTGCGTCAATTCAGAGTAAGCAATGCAAGGTCGCGGCGCCGGATTACGGTCCGCAATCCGGCTTGGGGCCTTTGAACTTCGCGATCCGCAACACCGATGCGTCAACGCTCGGCATCGTCAACTCCCCTGCGGTCACTGCCTTTTGCAACCGGTCCAGCACCGCCGGCACCTCGTCGGTGGTGACCCACAGCGCCACGTCATTGCCGGCTTGTAAGGCGCGCAGCACCGCGTCGGGCACGCTGTAGCGGTCCTTGATCGCCGCCATGCTGGACAAGTCATCGGTGAACACCGGACCGTCGAAGGCCGGGCCTTTGTATCCGGTGCCGGTGCGCAGCAACTGCACGGCGGCCCGGCTGAGGCTGGCCGGGTCGGTCCCGGTGAGCTCGGGTACCTGCAAGTGGCCGACCATCACGCCCACGGGGGCGGCGGTCACCAAGGTCCGGTACGGCACCAGGTCGTCGTTCTGCAATTGCGACAGCGGCGGCGTGACGACCCCACCGGTGTGCGAGTCGCCGGACCCGTGGCCGTGACCGGGGAAATGCTTGAGCACCGGCAGCAGCCCGGCGTCTCGCAGGCCTCGGGCGTAGGCGCCGGCGTACTCGGTCACCTTCGCCGGATCCGAGCCGAAGGACCGGTCGCCGATCACGGTGTCGTCGGGTGCATCGGTGACATCGACATCGGGCGCAAAGTCGACGGTGATGCCAAGCCCGCGCATCCGGTGGCCACGGTCCAGCGCCATGCCGTACACCTGGTCGGGGGTGTGCAGCTGGGCCACCGCCCTCGCCGACGGCGCCGGTCCGATCAGCTTGGACAGCCGCGCCACCCGGCCGCCCTCCTCGTCGACGCTGACCGCCACCGGCAGTGCGGTACTTGCACTCAAGTTCTTGACCATGCCGTTCGACAACATCGACAAGTCGGTCCAGCTGCCAACGAAGATGCCGCCGACGTGGTTGTTTGCCACCACGGCCTGGGCGTCGTCGCCGCTGCGTACCCCGACCATCAATAGCTGTGCCAGCTTGTCCGGGATGGACATCGACGACAGGATCGCCGCCGGGTCCCCACACGCCGGCTTGGCCGGCGGAATCCGCTTGGCTGACGCCGAGGTGGCAGGTGCCGAGTTGGGCCGCTGCGAGGAGTCGCCACACCCGGCGATCAACGCCGTGACGGCGGCAAACACGGCCAGTACGCGCGGGAATCCCATCTGGCCATGCTGTCATGAGCTGCGTCGCCCGCGGCTACCGGCCACGACCTCGTCTTCTGCGTCTTCTGCTAGTTTGCAGCTATGAATCGCTTTGTTGCACCCGCCGCCGCCAGCGTCGTGGTCGGCCTGTTGCTGGGCGCAGCGGCGATCTTCGGTATCACGCTGATGGTGCAGCAGGACACCAAACCGCCGCTCCCCGGGGGCGACCCGCAGTCGTCGGTGCTCAACCGGGTCGAGTACGGCAACCGCAGCTAGCCCGCAATGCGGGCCGAACCGGGGCCCGTCGAGGTCATGCCGCTGTCCCGACGCTGGTTGTGGTTGGTCTCGGCGGTCGCACTGGCGCTGAGCTTCGGCTCATCGCCCGGCCAGATCTCCCCCGACACAAAGCTCGACCTGACCGCCAACCCGCTGCGCTTCTTGGCCCGGGCGACCAATTTGTGGAACAGCGATCTGCCGTTCGGGCAGGCGCAGAATCAGGCCTACGGCTACCTCTTCCCGCACGGCACGTTCTTCTTAGCGGGTCACCTGCTCGGGCTGTCGGGCTGGATCACCCAACGACTGTGGTGGGCGCTGTTATTGACCGTCGGCTTTTGGGGATTGCTGCGCGTCGCCGAGGCGCTGGGCATCGGCAGCCCGACGTCGCGAGCCGTCGCCGCTGCGGCGTTCGCGTTGTCGCCACGGGTGCTGACCACCTTGGGGTCGATCTCGTCGGAGACCCTGCCGATCATGCTGGCGCCGTGGGTCTTGCTGCCGACAATTCTGGCGTTGCGCGACGACGGGCGGTCGGTGCGCCGGCTGGCCGGTCAGGCTGGGGCGGCAGTCGCGTTGATGGGGGCGGTCAATGCGATCGCGACGCTGGCTGGGTGTCTGCCAGCCGCGATCTGGTGGGCCTGCCACCGGCCTAACCGGCGGTGGTGGCGCTACACGGCGTGGTGGCTGCTGGCCCTGGCGCTGGCGATGACGTGGTGGCTGGTGGCACTGATTTTGATGGCCCGGATCAGTCCGCCGTTTCTGGACTTCATCGAATCCTCGGGCGTGACGACGCAATGGTCATCGTTGGTCGAGGTGATGCGCGGTACCGACAGCTGGACGCCGTTCGTGGCGCCGAACGCCACCGCGGGTGCGCCGCTGGTCACCGGGTCGGTCGCCATCCTGGCCACCTGCCTGGTGGCGGCGGCCGGGCTGGCCGGACTGGCGATGGAGAGCATGCCGGCCCGCGGGCGACTGGTGACGATGATGCTGGTCGGAGTCGTACTGCTGGGCGCCGGATACAGCGGCGGGCTGGGTTCACCGCTGGCGCAGCATGTGCAGGCGTTCCTGGACGCCGGCGGTGCCCCGCTGCGCAACGTGCACAAACTCGAGTCGCTGATCCGGATACCCATCGTGTTGGGACTGGCCCAGCTCCTGGGCCGGATCCCGCTACCGGGCAGCGCGCCGAAACCGTTGTGGCTGAATACTTTTGCCCATCCCGAACGCAACCGGCGGGTCGCCGTCGGGATCGTGGTGCTGACCGCGCTGATGGCCGGAACATCGCTGGCGTGGACCGGGCGCATCGCTCCGCCCGGCACCTACAGTGCGATTCCGCGGTATTGGCATGACGCCGCCGACTGGTTGTCTGCGCACAACACCGGTGCACCAACCCGCGGCCGCGTCCTGGTGGTCCCCGGCGCACCGTTCGCCACTCAGCTGTGGGGCACCAGCCACGACGAACCGCTGCAGGTACTGGGCGACGGCCCATGGGGTGTGCGCGACTCGATCCCGCTTACGCCGCCGCAAACCATCCGCGCGCTGGACTCGGTTCAACGGCTGTTCGCAGCGGGAATGCCCTCCGATGGCCTGGCTGATACGCTTGCCCGTCAAGGCATTTCGTATGTCGTAGTACGCAACGACCTGGACCCGGACGGGTCTCGCTCGGCACGCCCGATCCTGGTACACCGGGCCATCACCGGATCGCCGCGACTGCAGAAGGTCGCCCAGTTCGGCGCGCCGGTCGGCCCCGGCCCGGTGGCCGGGTTCGTCAGCGACAGCGGACTGCGTCCCCGATACCCCGCCGTGGAGATCTACCGCGTCACCGCGACGACAGGCGATCCCGCCGCCCCCTACCTGGCCGACATCGACCAGATGCCCCGCGTCGACGGCGGCCCCGAGGCGCTGCTGCGACTCGACGAACGTCGGCGGTTGTCCGCCCAGTCGCCGCTCGGCCCCGCACTCATGACTGCCGATGCCGTCGCCGCGGGCTTGCCGGTACCGGTCGTCACCGTCACCGACACCCCGCTGGCGCGGGAGACCGACTACGGCCGGGTCGACGACCACTCGTCGGCGATCCGCGCCGAAGGCGACACCCGACACACCTTCAACCGGGTGCCTGACTATCCATCCCCTGGGACCGCAACCGTTTACGGCTCGTGGACCGGCGGCCGGCTGACTGCGTCGAGTTCGTCGTCGGATTCAACAGTCCTGCCCGACGTCGCGACCGCCGCGTCGCCGGCTGCCGCGATCGACGCCGACTCGGCGACCGCCTGGGTATCCAACAGTCTGCAGTCGGCGGTCGGTCAATGGCTTCAGATCGACTTCGACCACCCGGTGACCAACAGCGTCATCACCATCACGCCCAGCGCCACCACCGTCGGCGCCCAGGTCCGCCGCATCGAAGTCGAAACCGTCACCGGTACAACGACATTGCGTTTCGACGAGGCTGGCAAACCGATCAGCGGGGCACTGCCGTACGGCGAGACTCCGTGGGTACGCATCACCGCGATCGGCACCGACGACGGGTCGCCAGGGGTGCAGTTCGCCATCACCGATCTCTCGATCACCCAGTACGACGCCCGCGGCTTCGCGCATCCGATCAATATTCGGCACACCGCGCTCGTTCCCGCTCCCCCACCGAATGCCGCTGTGGCGCAATGGGATCTAGGGTCGGATCCGCTGGGCAGGCCGGGCTGCGCGATGGGCCCGACGAATGTGCAGTGCGCAGCCTCGATGGCGCTGGCGGCGGAATCGCCGGCGACCTTCAGCCGCACGCTCAGCGTGCCGCGACCAATGTCGGTGCTGCCGACGGTCTGGGTCCGTGCGCGCTCGGGGCCCAAGCTGGCCGACCTGATTACCGAACCTGACACCACCCGGGCGCACGGCGACTCCGATGGGGTGGACGTCTTGGGCGCGGCCTACGCCGCCACCGACGGCGACCCGGCCACCTCGTGGACGGCACCGCAGCGAGTGGTGCAGCATAAAACCCCCCCGACCCTCACCCTGACCCTGCCTCAACCGACCGAGGTCGCCGGGCTGCGCCTGGCGCCCAGCACCTCTACGGTGCCCGCGCATCCAACCATGGTGGCCGTCGACCTGGGCGACGGTCCGCAGGTCCGCGCGCTGAAATCGTCAGGGCCACAGGATCTGCCGCTGAAGCCACGTCTTACCGACACCGTCACAGTCAGCCTGCTCGACTGGAAAGACGTCATCGACCGCACCGCGTTGGGCTTTGACCAACTCAAACCACCGGGGCTGGCCGAGATCGCGGCGCTGGGCACCGACGGCAGACCGATCGCCGCCGCCGACGCGGCCAGCAACCGGGTTCGCAAGGTCACCGTCGACTGCATGCAGGGGCCGGTCATCGCGATCGCCGGCCGCTTTGTCCACACTTCAGTCCACACCACGGTCGGTGCGCTGCTGGACGGCGCTCCGGTGACCGCCGAGCCCTGCGATGCTGAGCCGATTATGCTGCCGACCGGTCAGCAGGAGCTATTGGTAAGTCCCGGGCCACAATTCGTTGTCGACGGCGCACAGTTGGCCGGACCGCTCGCGGCCCACTCGCCTACCACCCGACCGACGCCGGCGGCTACCGGAGCGTGGGGTCCGGCCCGTCGCGAGGTACAGGTACCGGATGCAACGACGTCGCGGGTGCTGGTCGTGCCGGAAAGCATCAACACCGGTTGGGTGGCGCGAACGGGTGCCGGAACTCGCTTGACGCCGCTGGCTGTCAACGGATGGCAACAGGGTTGGGTGGTGCCGGCGGGAACGTCGGGCATCATCACGCTGACCTTTGCGCCCAACCCGCTGTACCGGGCGGGCCTCGCCGGCGGGTTGGCGTTGCTGCCGCTGTTGGCGCTGCTGGCGTGGTGGCCACAACATCGCCGGCCCGACGACCCCGCTGCGCGCCCCTGGGCACCCGGACTCTGGGCCGCCGTCGCGATGCTCGCGGCCGGTGGAGTGGTCGCCGGGGTGGTGGGCGTCTTGGTGTTGGGTGCCGCGCTGGGTCTGCGGTGGGTGCTGCGCAATCGTCCTCGGCGACGTGGCGCCGTCGCGCTGTGGTTGAGTGCCGGCGGGTTGATCCTGGCCGGCGCGGCGCTGTCGCGGCATCCATGGCGTTCGGTCGACGGGTACGCGGGCCATTCAGCCGGCGTGCAACTGCTGGCGCTCGTTTCCCTTGCGGCGCTGGCCGCTTCAACGGTTGCGCGAGGGTCGCCCCCAACTGACCCCGGTCGGGGTCAGATCGCGTAGGGCCAGGCGGTGATCATGTAGGCGCCGTACCAGCAGCCGAAGAGGGTGGCGGCGGTGAGGGTGAGCGCGGCGGTGCGAGTGCGGGTTCGCGCGATGGAGCGGGCCAGGGGGACGAGGAAGACCAGGGCGGGGAGCAACAGGCGGAGCTTGGAGTGGTAGTAGTTGCTCTGGCATAGGGTCAGCACCACGATGCCAGTGCCGTAGACGACCAGCGGCGGCCAGCTGCCGCGCTGCCAGGTGACCAGGGTGGCGCAGACCAGGGCGACGAGCAGGACGGCGGTGCTGACGGTGACCCAGATGCTGTCCTTGGTCAGGGTCAGGACCAGGAAGTGCCAGATCGCGCGGCCGTTATCCCACTTGGTGTGCCAGCCGGCGCCCTGGATCTGGAACCAGGCGTCCGCCCGGCCGACCCGCAGGGCTACCCATAGCAGGTAGAGCGGGGTTCCAGCGCAGCCGAGTAGCAGGCCGACGAGCGGGCGCCAGCTGAACCGGCGCTCGCGCAGCAGGTGCAGCAGCGCCGCCACGCCGAGTGCCAGCACGGCGGCCACGGCGGCTGGTCGGGTCAGGCCGACGAGCAGGGCAAGCAGCCCGGCGGTGAGCCAGGCCCGGCGGTGCGCGGCCAGCAACATCCCGGCGGCCAGGGCCAGGAACAGCGACTCGCTGTAGGACATCAGGAAGACCAGCGACATCGGCTGCGCCCCGGCCAGCAGGGTGATGGCGATGACCGCGGTGCGCCGCCCGTAGAGCCGGCAGAACAACAGCAGGGTCACGATCAGCGCGGCGACCAGGGCCAGGTTGGCGGCGACGATGCCCGACATGGGCACGCTGAGGCGGGTGACTTCGTGGACGGCCCGGATCAGCATCGGGTAGAGCGGGAAGAACGCCAGGGACTTGCCGGTGGTGTCGTAGCTGAAGCCGTGCCGGTAGCCGTGGGCGGCGACGTCCAGGTAGAGGCCGCCGTCCCAGGTGGTCAGCCGATTCTGCAAACTCGGGCCGCCAGCCGGGATCATCGCGGACAGCACCAGCAGGTGCGCTGCGGTGGTCAGGGCGTAGACCGCTAAGGCGGGCCAGACCAGGACGGCGATCCGCCTTGCCCTGCTCCCAGACGGGGTGGCCTTTTGCTGCGGTGTCGGGACTTCTCCGGCCGCTGCGGCATCCGGTTCGGTGGTGCTACTGGTCATCGTCTGGCGTGCCGCTCGGGTCACCTAGGAGTTCGATAGGGGTGCGTGAATGCGCGGGTGCTCCCTTGGAGCACCATGCCACATCAGGCGCAAGCCCGCGGACACATCGACGGCTCGATCCGGCGGGGCCTCGACGCAGATGGCAACGAGTCGCCTGGCGGTGGCGCTCGTTTCCCTTGCGGCGCTGGCCGCTTCAACGGTTGCACAAGCCGCTGAGCGTTAACGCTCAGCTGTGCACGCAGATCCCATTTGACGGGCTACACGTCAACACCTGAGTTGCAGGGCGCCTCTGCTGTTGCTACCCGATAGTCAGCGCTTTTTTCTGCGAGGTGGTTTAGGCATGACGTTGACGGTGGCCGATATCGATGGCTGGAGCGCCGAGGCGGTGCGCGAGGTGTTTCACGCGGCCGCCGCGCGTGGGCAGGCGACCTTGGAGGCGGCACGTCAATTGGGCTCATTGGCGGTGTTCGACACCTGGCAGGGCGCCACCGCGGAAGCCCGCAGACACAGCAACGCCTCGATACGCCTTGACCTCGACGCGCACGGCAACGAGTCATTGGCGGTAGCCCGCGCAGCCGGCCGAGCGGCAGACGACATCGCTCACGTCCAGTCCGAGTTGAGCGCATTGCGCCGCGACGCCGACGAACTGCAGATGACGATCGACTGCCTCACCAACAAGGTCGTGCGGGGATCGAGTTTCGACGGCCCACCCATCGAAGCGCTGCTCGCCGAGATCCAGCTGCAGCCTCGCCTGGATGCAATTGTGGCAGAGGCTGATTCAGCCGATCTCAAACTGGCCGGCGCGATCGACATGGCCGACGGGGATCGGTCGATTCCGGCGGGACCGTACGACAACCGACCGTGGATCCAAGATGCGCTGTCGCGGCCGTTGCCCGACGATCCGAAACAGTTCAACCAGTTGTGGAATCAGCTGAGCACCGACGAAAAGGATTGGCTGTACAGCCAAGACCGCAGCATCGGCAACCGCGCCGGCATGCCATGGGATCCCCCGGACCACTTGGGCAAGGACCACTACAACCGTTTGCATCTAACCGAACTCGCGCAGCAATCCCGGTCCGACGTCACGGCGATTCAGCACCACATCGATGCGTTGGTGGTCGAACATCGCGTCGACGATGGCGCGCTGTATGCGCTGCAATCACAACTGGCTGCGGCCAGAAGACGCCTCGCGGGTTATGAAGCCGTTCAGGGAGGCTTGAACTCCACCGCCGGACCGAAGCGCTACTTGGGTTTGCTCGACGAGTTCGGCCACGGCGCCGTGGCGGTGGCGAACCCGGATACTGCGCGCCGCAATGCGATCTACGTGCCCGGCACCGGACAAGACCTGACCCGACTGACTTTCAGCGACGAGAAAGCCCTGACTATGTACACCGCGGCATTGGCCGCCGACCCCGGCCTGGAACCGGGCGATGTTTCGATTACGACATGGATGGGTTACGACCGCCCAATGGATCTCAGCCGGGCGGCTTTCCCGCAACCCGCGTACAGCGGCGCCGGTCGGTTGGACGCATTTGAAAACGGACAACGAGCCTCACATGTCGGCCCACCTTCCGTCGATACCGTGATCGGCCACAGCTATGGCTCCACCGTGGTTGGTGCGGCAGCCGCTGGCGGGCGCCACCTCGACGCCGATAACGTCATCGCGGTCGGAAGCCCCGGCATGCTGGTCGATCGCGCCGGCCGGTTAAATCTGCACGCCGGCGGCAATGTTTACGTGATGCGTGCCGCCCACGACATGATCAGCATGGGCGGCATCGTCACCGAATGGACGTTGGGAGCTGACCCGACCGCACCCGGGTTCGGCGCCCAACGGCTGGCCGCCGATCCTGGGCCCGCCGGCCCTTTCGGCCTGTCCAGCGTCGCCGCGCACAGCAGTTACTGGTTGGCCGGCAATGAGGCGCTGGAGAACTTCGGTGCGGTCATCGCCGGCGTGCCACCGCCCCACGTCGTCGGGCAACGCTGAGTCGTCGGCTCGGCGGTTTTGCGGCCTGCCGGGCGGATACGCGCAACAATGGGAGATCCACTCCTAGCCAGGAGCTACGGACATGGACTGGTTGAGCGCACCGGAATATTGGTTGAGCAGGCTGATATTGGAGCGCGGCATCGCGGCGGTTTATGTCTTCGCGTTCGTGGCGGCCGCACGGCAATTCCGGGCGCTAATCGGGGAACAGGGGTTGCTGCCGGTGCCGCGTTACCTGGCCCGGCAATCGTTGACTCGAACACCGAGCATCTTCCACGCCCACTATTCCGATCGATTCTTCGCGACGGTGGCATGGTCGGGTGCGGCACTCGCGGCGGCGATGGCCGCGGGATTGGCCGACGTGGTGCCGCTCTGGGTCGCGGTGGTGTTGTGGTTGCTGCTATGGATTCTGTACCTGTCGATAGTCAATGTCGGCCAGACGTGGTACTCGTTCGGCTGGGAGTCGCTGTTACTGGAAATGGGTTTCCTGGCAATCTTTCTCGGCAACGACCGGATCGCGCCGCCGGTGCTGGCGATCTGGCTCGCAAGGCTGCTGCTGTTCCGGCTCGAATTCGGCGCCGGCCTGATTAAACTCCGCGGCGACTCGTGCTGGCGGGATCTGACCTGCCTGTACTACCACCACGAAACTCAGCCGATGCCGGGTCCGCTGAGCTGGTTTTTCCACCACCTGCCGAAGCCGCTGCATCGGGTGGAAGCCGCGGGTAACCACTTCGCGCAGCTCATCGTTCCATTCGGCCTGTTCGCCCCACAGCCGATGGCCGGCATCGCGGGGGCGATCGTCGTCATCACCCAGCTGTGGCTGGTGGCGTCCGGTAACTTCGCCTGGCTCAACTGGTTGACGATCCTGTTGGGCTGCAGTGCGATCGACACTCCGTCGGTGGCTGCGGTACTGCCCGTCCCCCGCCAACCGGCGCTCACCGACGCTCCGCGTTGGTTCACCGCTCTAGTGATTGTGTTTGCGGCGCTGACTCTGGTCTTGAGTTATTGGCCCGTACGCAACATGCTTTCGCGCAGACAGCGAATGAACATGTCGTTCAACCCGTTTCACTTGATCAATACCTATGGGGCGTTCGGCAGCATCGGGCGCACGCGCCGAGAGGTGGTGATCGAGGGCACCGACGAGCCGACACTCACCGAGCAGACGGTGTGGAAGGAATACGAATTCAAGGGCAAGCCGGGAGCGCTGCGGCGGCTGCCGCGACAATGGGCGCCGTACCATCTGCGACTGGATTGGCTGATGTGGTTCGCCGCGATTTCCCCGCAATACGGCTACTCGTGGCTGCGCCCATTCATGCTGCGGCTCTTACACAATGATTCGGCGACGCTGCGTCTGCTGCGCCGGAATCCCTTCCCGGATGCCCCGCCACGTTACGTGCGTGCGCAACTGTACCGGTACCGCTTCACCACCCCGACCGAGCTGCGGCGCGACCACACATGGTGGCATCGCACGCTGGAGTCAGCGTACATGCGGCCCATTGCACTGGCGGATGTGACGCCGCCGCCCGGTTAGGCGGCTACAGCGACTCGTCGAGCTCGCCGAGCCGATCAGTCAGCCGCAGGTTTTCGGAGTAGTCGACCGGGCAACAGATCAGCGACACCCCGTCGTCGTCCAGAGCAGCCTGCAGTGTCGGCAACAACTCGTCGGCGCTGTTGATCCGATAACCCTTGGCACCGAAGCTTTCCGCGTACTTCACGATGTCCGGGTTGCCGAACTTCACGTAGTGGTGCTCGCCGAGCTCGAGATCCATCTTCCACTCGATGAGACCGTATCCGCCGTCTTCCCAAATCAGCACAACCAGCGGTATTCGCTCCCGAACAGCGGTTTCGATCTCTTGCGAGTTCATCAGGAACGCCCCGTCGCCGGCCACGGCCAGCACCTTCGAGTCCGGCTGCGCCAGCTTGACCCCCATCGCACCGGGTAGCGCGAAACTCATGGTGGACAACCCATTTGAGATCAAACATGTATTGCGTTCGTAGGTCGGATAAAGCCGGGCCATCCACATCTTGGTGGCACCGGTGTCCACCAGCACTACATCGCTGCGGCCCAGTGCAGCCCGGATATCGGCGACCAACCGTTGAGGAGCCAACGGGTACCGCGAATCCTCTTGTCCCCGCTCGAATTCCTCGTTGAGCAGGCCCGAGCCGGGGATCTCTGGGTCGGCGACGAAGACATGATCGTCAAGCGCTTCGGCGAGCGCGTCGAGCGAGGCGCTGATGTCGCCGATGATCCCGACGTCGACCGAGTAGTGCGCATCGACCTCGGCCGGGAATCGATGGATATGAATGATCTTCTTGTCGGCTTTGGGATTGATCCGGACCGGGTCGAACTCCTGCAGCTCATATCCGACCGCGATGACGGCGTCGGCGTTGTCGAACCCGAAGTTGACATAGTCGTGCCGCATGAACCCCAGCGCCCCGATGCTGTTCGGGTGGTCGTCGGGCATCACGCCTTTGCCGTGGAACGTGTTGGCCACCGGGATACTGAATTTCTCGGAGAACCGCACCAACGCGTCGGTCGCGTCGGAGCGGGCGGCGCCGTGCCCGGCCAGCACCACGGGCCGCTTGGCCTGGCGCAAGACATCGACCGCGCGTGCCACTTGGCGGAAGGCCGGAGCATCGGCACGAACGACGTTGCGCGGCAACGGGCCCAGGTCGTAGTCGTCTTCGTCGGCGTCGATATGTTCGGGCACGGCCAGGTACACCGCCGCCGGGCGTTCGGTCTCGGCAAGCTTGAACGCTTTGCGAACCATTTCCGGGATGGCCCGCACGGTCGGGATGTCGGCGGCCCAGCGGGTGATCGGGGTGAACATCGACACCAGGTCGACGTACTGGTGCGACTCCTTGTACTCCCGGTCCTGGCCGACCTGGGCAGAGATCGCGACCAACGGCGTGCTGTTGGTGGTGGCGTCGGCGACGCCAAGCTGCATGTTGATCGCACCGGGGCCGAGCGTGGCCGAGACCACCGCAGCACGCCCGGTGACCCGGCCGTACATCTCGGCCATGAACGACGCCGCCTGCTCGTGCCGGGTGAGCACGTACCGGATGTTGGACGACGCCAGCGCCTGCACGAAGCGAATGTTCTCCTCGCCCGGCAAGCCGAAGACCACCTCGACGCCCTCGTTTTCCAGGCACTTGACTATCAGCTCGGCGGCTTTGCTCATCCGGCACCTCCCTTTCGGCCACGATAGTGGCAGGCTGGATATCAGACCTTTCCGCAAACCCCTCCACCGAAGGATGTCAGCGTGTCCATCGCCACGATCAACCCTGCCACCGGCGAGACGGTCAAGACCTTCACCGCCGCTACCGACAGCGAAGTCGACGCCGCGATCGCCCGCGCGCACGAGCGCTTTCTCGACTACCACCGCTCCACTACGTTTGCCCAGCGCGCCGAGTGGGCAAACGCCACTGCCGACCTCCTGGAGAAGGAAGCCGACGAGGTCGGGGCGATGATGACCCTTGAAATGGGTAAGACTCTCAAATCGGCTAAGGCCGAAGCGATCAAGTGCGCCAAGGGTTTTCGCTACTACGCCGAGAATGCCGAGAAGCTGCTGGCCGACGAGCCGGCGGAAGCATCGAAAGTCGGCGCCAAGCGCGCCTACACCCGGTGGCAGCCACTCGGGGTCGTGCTGGCCGTGATGCCGTGGAACTTTCCGCTCTGGCAGGCCGTCCGGTTTGCCGCGCCCGCACTGATGGCCGGCAACGTCGGCCTGCTGAAACATGCCTCCAACGTGCCTCAGTCGGCGCTGTATCTGTCCGACGTGATCGCCCGCGGCGGCTTTCCCGAAAACTGCTTCCAGACGCTGCTGGTGTCGTCCAAGGCTGTCGAGGCAATCCTGCGCGATCCTCGGGTCAAGGCGGCCACGCTGACCGGCAGCGAGCCGGCCGGCCAGTCGGTCGCCGCCATCTGCGGCGACGAGATCAAACCCACCGTGATGGAACTCGGCGGCAGCGACCCCTTCATCGTGATGCCGTCCGTGGACTTGGACGAGGCCGTCAAGACCGCGGTCACTGCCCGGGTGCAGAACAATGGCCAGTCCTGTATCGCCGCCAAGCGGTTCATCGTGCACACCGATATCTACGACGCGTTCGTCGACAAGTTCGTCGAGCGAATGCAGTCGCTCAAGGTCGGTGACCCAACCGACCCGGACACCGACGTGGGCCCGCTGGCCACCGAGTCGGGCCGCGACGAAATCGCCAAGCAGGTCGACGACGCGGTCGCCGCGGGTGCGAAGGTCCGTCTCGGCGGCAAGACTCCCGACCAGCCTGGCTGGTTCTACCCGCCGACGGTGGTCACCGACATCACCCAGGACATGGCGCTCTACACCGAAGAGGTCTTCGGCCCGGTCGCCTCGATGTACCGGGCTTCGGGGATCGACGAGGCGATCGAGATCGCCAACGCCACCACGTTCGGACTGGGATCCAACGCGTGGACAAACGACGAAGCCGAGCAGGAACGCTTCATCGACGACATCGAGGCCGGCCAGGTCTTCATCAACGGGATGACGGTGTCCTACCCCGAACTCGGTTTCGGCGGCGTCAAGCGGTCCGGCTACGGTCGCGAACTCGCCGACCTTGGCATTCGTGCATTCTGCAACGCCAAGACGGTGTGGGTCGGGTAGCGGCGATCACAAGCTCGGCGCAGCCGAGTTGCAGTGGGTCGCCGCCATCGACCGCGCCTAGACTGCCGCCAGGGTCTTTTCGTCCTCCTCGGCGAAGGTGTCCTCCAACTGCACCGGCGAGTAGTCGAGGTCGATCTCGGCGAGCGGTCGTCCGCGTGCGCTGCTGATCGTGCCGAACCGGCGCATCCCTTTGTCGGCGGCGTACTGCATGAACTCGTCCACCGAAAGATCGAATGGCATCGGGTCATACAGCGCGAAGCCCTCTTCGATGAGACGCAGCCCGAGTGGCATGAGCTCGTTCATTCGCGCTTCGAAAACATCCCAGTTGTGATCATCGGCGGCGACGTGACGCCGACAGGTGAAGGTGCCCCATGCCATGTGACGTCGCTCGTCGTCACCGATGCGCCGAACCAGCTCCTGCATCCCGGGCAGGATGCCGCGCTCCACGCAGATCTTGTGCCAGCCGAAGTACCCGGTCAGCGCGAGCATGCCTTCGACCATGTGGTTGTAGGTGACCGACGCCCGGATTTGAGCCGCCGGTGAAGGGTCGCTCGATAACGCGTTGAGCGACTTCGGCAACTCTTCGTAGAAGATCGTGCGATAGGTAGGAACGTCCTCGAGATATTCGTGCAGGTCGTCGGTGATGCCGACGGCGTCGAGCCACATCCGGAAAACCTGGGTGTGCTTGGCTTCCTCGAACGCGAACTGCGTCAAGTACATCTCGTCGCCGAGCCGTCCTTCAGCCCGCATCGCGGCCATGAAGGGCTGAATGTCCTCGGTGACCGCTTCTTCGCCGGCGATGAACTCAGCGCACAGCCGGGTGGCGTAGTGGCGCTCATTGTCGGTGAGCCGCTCCCAGTCGGCGCGGTCGCGGGAGAAGTCGATGTCGGCGGGGTTCCAGAATTTCGCGTTGCCGCCGGCGAACAGCTTCAACGGCAAGCTGTCCCAATTGAGTCCGCCGGCAACCATTGAATGTGACTTCGTGCGCGTCATGTGACCTCCTCGGATCTTTTGCTGCTGAATTCTTTTGTCGTCGAGGGTGTTTCGGAGAATGCCGCGGCCAACACAGCGACCAGTCTGCGCACTGCCAGCGCCGGTTGCTCCGGAGTGGGTTCATCGAGCCCGAGTACCGGGTCCAGTCCGCGCATGTACGGCGCGAGCGCCAGATGCGGAAAGATCAACATCAGCAACGACAACATCGCCTCGATGTCGGCGTCCTTGCGGAAGTCGCCGCGAACCTGCGCGTCACGGACCAAGGGCCGTAGCACTTCCAGGTAGTGACGGTGGATGACGCTGCGCACGCTGATGCGGGCGTCGGTGTCGACCTCCATGCTCGCCGCCGCGTGCAGAGCGCGTTCGTGCGGATGGTCGGCGAAGTAGGCGACCCACACGTCGAGCCAGTCGGTCAGGAAAACGAAGAACGGGCGGCTCGGATCGAGTTGGCGGATGCGCTCTTCCATGTACAGCCGTACCCGCTGGCTGACGACATCGGTGATGTACGCGTACATGTCGCGCTTGTCGGCGAAGTATTGGAACAGGCTGCCCTTGGCCACGCCGGCACGGCGGGCGATGACGTTCAAGCTACCGCCGGAGAAGCCGTGCGCCCCGAACTCATCCTCCGCAGCCTGCACCACCGCTGCGCGGCGCGCGGGGTCGACCCGCGCCCAAGTCACCGTCGGCATCAGCCCTCTTTCGTTGGATGACCACTGGTCACTTTACTGTGAGCCAAGTCACTTCTCAAGGGTCTGCGCCGATTGTTTTTCACGCACGCCGTGTCGGCACCGCACTGGGCGTGATCGCAAAACCTTCCGAAATAGCCTCGTGAAACGGCGATTCCCGACATACTGCATCGCGAGGAGGGGTCCATGGGGCATTACAAAGCCAACCTGCGTGACATCGAGTTCAACTTGTTCGAGGCATTAGCGCTCGGCGAGCTGATGGACTCTGGATCGGTCGGCGAACTCGACAGCGCCACCAGCCGCGAGATTCTGGCTGAGGTGGCCCGGTTTGCTCAAGGTCCGGTGGCGGAGTCCTTTGTGGCCGCCGACCGCACGCCGCCAGTATTCCTGCCCGACGAGCACACCATCACGGTGCCGGACTCAATTCGCAAGACGGTGCAGGCGATTTGGGATGCTGAATGGTGGCGGCTGGGTGTCGCACCCGAGATCGGCGGCACCGCGGTGGCGCGAAGCGTGACGTGGGCGGCGCTGGAAATGATCATCTGCGCCAATCCCGCACTGTTCTTCTTTTACGCCGGCCCGCCAATGGCCGACATCCTCTACGCGATCGGCAATGAACAGCAGCGCGCTCTGGCCAACGCGGCGATCGAGCGGCGCTGGGGCGCAACGATGGTGCTGACCGAACCCGACGCCGGATCCGATGTCGGAGCCGGCCGCACCAAGGCCATCGAGCAGCCGGACGGCTCCTGGCATATCGAAGGTGTCAAGAGGTTCATCTCCGGAGGAGATCTCGGCGATACTGTCGAAAACATTCTGCACCTGGTGCTGGCGCGGCCGCAGGGGGCGGGCGCGGGCACCAAGGGCCTGAGCCTGTTCGTCGTGCCGAAGTACCTGTTCGATTGGGACAGCTTCGAAATCACCGGGCGCAATGGGGTTTTCGCGACCGGGCTTGAGCACAAGATGGGCTATAAGGCCTCGCCCACCTGCGAGTTGACCTTCGGCGCGCACGGCATCCCGGCCAAGGCATGGCTGGTCGGCGACACCCACGACGGCATCGCGCAGATGTTCAAGGTCATCGAGAACGCGCGGATGCTCGTCGGCATCAAATCGTCGGGAACGTTGTCGACGGGCTACCTCAATGCGCTCGAATACGCCAAGACGCGCCTCCAGGGCGCCGACATGACTCAGATGCTCGACAAGAACGCTCCGCGCGTACCGATCACGCGCCACCCGGACGTGCGGCGCTCGTTGATCATGCAGAAGGCCTATGCCGAGGGGCTGCGAGCGATCTACCTCTACACCGCGGCGCATCAGGATCCCGCTGTCGCCGAGGCGGTTTCGGGTGCTGACGCGGAGTTGGCGAACCGGGTCAACGATCTGCTATTGCCGATCGTCAAGGGCGTGGGCTCGGAACGGGCCTATCAGTACCTGACCGAATCGCTGCAGACTCTGGGTGGTTCGGGATTCTTGCAGGACTACCCGATCGAGCAGTACATTCGCGACGCCAAGATCGATTCGCTCTACGAGGGCACCACAGCGATCCAGGCGCAGGACTTCTTCTTCCGAAAGATCGCGCGGGACAAGGGTGTGGCGCTGACCCACGTCGCCGGGCAGATTCAGTCCTTCCTCGACAGCGACGCCGCCGACCAACGGCTCAAGGTGGAACGCGCCTACCTGCGGACCGCCCTCGAGGACGTGCAGGCGATGACAGCCACGCTGACCGGTTACCTGATGGGATCGGCCGAAGCCCCGGGCGACCTGTACAAGATCGGGCTGGGCTCGGTCCGGTATTTGCTTGCCGTCGGCGACCTGCTGATCGGATGGCAGCTGCTCTGGCACGCCGAAATCGCTTTGCGAACACTGGATTCCGGTGTAGATGACAAGGACCAGTCCTTCTACGAGGGCAAGATAGCCGCGGCGCAGTTCTTCGCGGGCAACGTGCTGCCGGAGATCACCGCGACGCGTGGGATCTTGGCCCGCACGTCGGCGGCGCTGATGGATCTCGACGACGAGGCTTTCTGACCCGGGCGTTAAAGTCTGCGTTCCACGAACCAGCCACGGGGGCCGATTCGGAGTCCTAGAGTCGGCTACGTGTCGTTAGTGAATACCGCTCAGGGACCTGTCAATACCACTGATATCGGCGTCACGCTCATGCACGAGCACGTGTTCATCATGACCACTGAGATCGCGATGAACTATCCGGAGGCATGGGGCGACGAAGACAAACGGGTGGCCGACGCGATCGATCGGCTCAACGAGCTCAAATCGCGTGGCGTCGACACCATCGTCGACCTCACCGTGATCGGCCTGGGCCGCTACATCCCCCGCATCGCCCGGGTCGCGGCGGCCACCGACCTGAACATCGTCGTAGCGACCGGCCTGTACACCTACAACGACGTACCGTTCCGCTTCCACTACGAGGGCCCGGGCGGGATGCTAGGCGGCCCGGAGATCATGACCGACATGTTCGTCCGCGACATCGAAGAGGGGATCGCCGACACCGGCATCAAGGCCGGCATCCTCAAGTGCGCCACCGACGAGCCCGGCATCACCCCGGGCGTCGAGCGGGTATTGCGTGCGGTCGCCCAGGCGCACAAGCGCACTGGGGTACCGATCTCCACGCACACCCATGCCGGACTGCGACGCGGCCTCGAGCAGCAACGCATCTTCGAAGAGGAGGGCGTCGACCTGAGCCGGGTGATCATTGGCCACTCCGGCGACAGCACCGACGTCGGCTATCTCGAGGAACTCATCGCCGCCGGCTCCTACCTCGGGATGGACCGGTTCGGCATCGATGTGATCCTGCCGTTCGAGGAGCGGGTGGGCATCGTGGCGCAGATGTGCGAGCGCGGCCACGCCGACAAGATGGTGCTCTCGCACGACGCCAACTGCTACTTCGATGCGCTCCCCGAAGCGCTGCTGCCCCAGATGGCGCCGAATTGGCACTACCTGCATATCCACAACGACGTGATTCCCGCGCTCAAACAACGCGGTGTCACCGACGAGCAGCTGCACACCATGCTCGTCGACAACCCTCGCCGCATCTTCGAGCGGCAGGGTTCCTACCAGTGACCGGAGCCGAGCTGATCCCGCCGATCGGCGCCCAGATCTCCGCACTGGCCGCGCTCGCTCCCGACGAGCCGGCCGTCACATGCGATGGGCGCACGCTGACTCGCGGCGAACTCGACCGTTCCACGAATCGGTTGGCCCGTGCCTACGCCGCGCGCGGTGTCGGCGTCGGCGACTACGTGACGATGGTGCTGCCCAACTCGATTGAGTGGATCCAGGCCGCGGTCGCGTGCTGGAAGCTGGGTGCGGTGCCCCAGCCGCTGTCCGCACGGCTGCCCGATGCCGAACTCGCCGGCCTGCTCGACCTACGCCCGCCGACATTGCTGGTCGGCCGCGAACACCCCGAAATATCCAGTGTTCCAGCCGGTTTCACTCCCGAGGCGGAGTTGCCCGATGCGGCCTTGCCGGAAGCGGTTTCGCCGGTCTGGAAGGCGATGGGGTCAGGCGGAAGCACCGGTCGGCCCAAACTGATCGAATCCGGCGGCGACAGCCGGATCCCCGCCGCCATCGGCTATCCGCTGGGCGCCCAGGAGGGCGACACCACGTTGGTGCCGGTGCCGCTGTCGCACAACACCGGCTTCACCACCGCGACCATTGCTCTGCTGATGCGCCACCACCTCGTGTTGATGAGCCGGTTCGAGCCGGCGAAATTCCTCCAGCTGATCAGCGACTTTCATGTCACCTTCCTGACGACGGTGCCAACCATCATGCAACGGGCGCTGCCGGTCTACCTCGACAACCCCGACGCCTACGACCTGTCGTCGCTTCGCCGGTTTTGGCATCTCGGGGCGCCGTGCCCGCCCGCCATCAAACAGGCCTGGATCGACGTCCTCGGGCCGAAAAAGGTCTGGGAGCTGTACGGCGGCACTGAATTACAGGCGTTGACGTTCATCTCCGGTGACCAGTGGCTGGACCACCGCGGCTCGGTCGGCATCGTCGTTGCCGGCGAGATGAAGGTGCTCGACGACGACGGCAACCCTTGTGCGCCGGGCGAAGTGGGCGAAATCTACATGCGGCCCAGCCCCGGCAGCGCGCCCACCTATCGCTACGTCGGCGCCACCGCGAAGTCGCGCGACGGCTGGGATTCACTTGGCGACCTTGGCTACTTCGACGCCGACGGGTTCCTGTATATCTCGGACCGCCGCGTCGATATGTTCACCGTCGGCGGCCGCAACGTGTATCCGGCCGAGATCGAGGCCGCGCTCTCAGAACATCCGGATGTGCTGTCCTGCTTGGTTGTCGGTGTGCCCCACGCGGATCTCGGTCAGGTGCCCTACGCCTTGGTTCAGGCCGGGTCGGCACTGGATGAGCAGACGCTGCAAGAGTTTTTGCGTAACCGCATCGCCGGTTATAAGGTGCCGGAGACCGTCGAGTTCGTCGATACCCCGCTACGCGATGACGCCGGCAAGGCGCGCCGGTCGGCGGTCCGTAACGAGATCATGGCGCGATTGCGTCTTCTTGACGCGGGCTGACGGGCCCCGCAGCGGACGGTTGCTTTCTGCGGGATTCCCAGCGCCGCAACGCTTCCCGGCATGGTGCTTCGACGAGCGCATAGCTCACCGCTGCGATCGCGATGCTGAAGACCAGCGTCAGCGCCAGCACCTCGGGCATGTGACCGCGGAACGCGAATTGACCGATCACCGGGAAGACCATCGTCAGCGCGGCAAGATGCCAAATGAAGATTCCGTAGGACCACCGACCGAGCGTCACCATCGGGGCGCTACCGAGCACTCGATGGCTGTCGTCGGGACGATCGAGAACCAGCGGCGCCACCAAACCCGCCGCCACCAGCGAACCCATCGCGGTCTTCACGGTGAATTGCGCGGCGCTGCTCGGCACCAACCCCGCCGGGCCGGCCAACGGCGAGGCCGCAACCAAGTAGGCAGCCAGCACGCCGGCGGCCATCAGCCACCGACGTCGCGCCCACCGGTGCGGCCAGCCGAGCGGAGTGTGGATCCACTCGGCCAGCAGCATGCCCGCGGCGAACCAGGAGAAGAAAGCCGGCGGCCAGGTCAACGGATTCAGACCGGCCGGTGCTTCGAACGGGATCCAGCCCCAAAACCAGCTCGCGACAGCCAGAGCGGCGATCGCCGGTACCCGGGCGCGCAGCGGTAACCGCGCGGCCAGCATCGCCAGGATCGGCAAGGCTAGATAGAAACTGACCTCGACGGACAGGCTCCACATCTGGGTCAGGCCGGCGGTCAGCGTGAGCGGGACATACACCTGCGTGAGCGACAGATTCGCCAGCCACACCGTCAGATTCGGATGATTGCCGTCCGGCAGCAGGGTCAGAATCACCGCGACGGCAACCAGGTAGGCCGGCATGATGCGGACCACCCGCGATCGCAGGTAGCGACCCGTGGACGGGCGCTGCGCCAAACCCCGCGCCGCCGCGGCATGGCTGCGCCACAACAAGAACCCCGACAAAGCGAAGAACACCGCCACCGCCAAATCGAAGCGGCCGAACAGCCGACCGTCGAACCCGCCGGAGTGCCCGGTATCGAACGCGACGTGGGTGATGACGACGCCGATAGCCGCGCAGGCCCGCATGCCCTCGACGGCTGGCAGGAAGCTGCGAGTGCCGCCCACCTCGCTGCTGGGGCTCATGACGACAGTCTGCCCGTTTGAATCGGGTACACCCGATTTACCCACCGTGAGGAGATAAACGGCGACCTTAAACAATGCTGTTAGGGTCGAACGAGTTTTGCTTTGCTACAGCGCCGTAAGCGGATAGAACCCCAGGTCGCGGGGGTTCGGAACGGAACAGGTTTGGTGGCCTGAACCGAACGAGACCAGAAGGAGGTCACGGCAACGTGAACCGAGCAGTCATGTTGCGGATGGCCGCGTGCGGCATCATGGGACTCGGGGCCGCGTTGTTGATCGCCGCGCTGCTGTTGTGGACCTACACCGGCAGCAGAATCACCAAGATTCCGCTCGATCTGGACGCGACGTTGATCGGTGAAGGCAGTGGCACGGCAGTCGACCCCGCCTCGCTGTACAGCCCGAAGCTCGTCGTGGACAAGAACGTGCCACTGGTCTCGCAGCAACAGATCGACGTCGAATCCCCCGCCAACGCCGATGTCGTCACCTTCCAGGTAGGTAGCTCGGTGCGGCGCAGCGATAAGCAAAAGGACTCCGGCCTGCTGCTCGCTCTGGTCGACACCGTCACCCTCAACCGGAAAACCGCGTCCGCGGTGTCCGACGACACGCATCCCGGCGGGGCGGTGCAGAAGCCGCGCGGGTTCAAGGATGAAAGCCCGGCGACCAATATCGCGTTGCCGCACGACGGGCTGTCCTATCGATTCCCGTTCCACACCGAGAAGCGGTCGTATTCGTACTTCGATCCGATCGCACAGAAGGCCTTCGAGGCCAACTACACCGGCGAAGAAGACGTCAACGGGCTGACTGCGTACAAGTTCGTCCAGGATGTCGGCTACGACGCCGACGGCAAGCTCGCCGAGCCGATCAGGTACCCGTCGCTGTATGCCGACGACGCCGACAGCAAGGTCACCAACACCGCGTTCATGTGGGGCCTGCCGGGCGATCCGGACGAGAAGATCACCATGACCCGCTACTACGCGGCGCAGCGAACCTTCTGGGTGGACCCGGAATCGGGAACAATCGTCAAAGAAAAAGAGCGCGCCAATCACTACTACGCCCGTGACGCGCTGAAGCCGGAAGTGACACTGGTCGACTACACGATCACCTCCAACGAAGGGTCCGTCGAATCACAGGTCAATGCCGCGCGCAATGAGCGCGACCGGTTGGCGCTGTGGTCCCGGGTGCTGCCTATCACCTTCACCGCGGCCGGCGTGATCGCGCTGATCGGCGGGCTCCTGCTCGGCTCGTTCAGCTTGCGGACCGAGAACGCGCTGGCCGAACCCGACCCGGACGCCGCCGACCAAGAGGGCTTCTTCGGCCGTGGCGAGCCACCACCCGCGCGGGTACCCGGCGCCGAAGCTGAAACCGAGAAAATTCCCACTCCGCCCAAGGACGTCAAGCGAGACCAAGGTCAGGGCCCGTCGAGTTCGGGAGGTCCTTCGACGTCGGGTCCACCCGACCGGCCCTAGCTGGTCCGACGCGTGCGGGCGCTACCCCACGGGGCTTTGCGGTGGTCCCGTCCCGGCTACGCGCTGGCGTTGACGCTGCTGGTGGTGGCGCCGTTATTGAGCCCCGGTTATCTGCTGCTGCGCGACGCGGTGTCCACGCCGCGGTCCTATCTCTCTGATAGCGCCCTCGGGCTCGTCTCGGCACCACGGGCGACGCCGCAGGATTTTGCGCTCGCGCTCGCCTCGGCCGGTATCGACGGCGGCATCGTGGTTAAGGCTCTGCTCGTCATCGGGCTATGGCTGGCGGGCTGCGGCGCGGGTCGACTAGTCGCACACGTGTTGCCGGAATCCGGCGCCGGCGGGCAATTCGTGGCGATCACGCTGGCGATCTGGAACCCTTACGTCGGCGAACGGCTGCTGCAAGGACATTGGAGCCTGCTGCTCGGCTACGGATGCCTGCCGTGGGTGGCGACGACCATGCTGACGCTGCGATTATCCGAAAGACTCTCCTGGCCAAGCTTTTTCGGCCTGGCATTTTGGATTGCACTGGCCGGACTGACCCCGACCGGGCTGATCATCGCCGCCGTCGTCGGAATGGTGTGCGTGGCGGCGCCGGGCGCCGGACTTTCGCGCTGGCGCTGCGCCGCAATCACATTGGTCGACGCGGTGACGGCGTCACTGCCGTGGCTGACCGCAGCCGTATTCGGTTTGTCGTCGACGGATCGTATGTGGGCCCGCGCCCCGGGCATCGCAGCGTTCGCAGCACGCGCCGAGCCCGGCCTGGGCACGCTCGGCAGTCTGGCCAGCCTGGGTGGAATCTGGAACAGCGACGCCGTACCCGACTCTCGAGCAACGCTTTTCGCGGTTCTGTCGGCGGCCGTGCTGCTTGCGGTGATTGGTGCTGGGAGTGTGAGGCTTTGGCGTTGTCGCGCCGTACGACCGTTCCTCGTGCTGGCGGTTGTGTCCGTGTTGGTGCCCGCCGGGTTGGCCACCGGGCCGGGTCTGACCGTCCTGCAGGCGGTGGTCGAGGCGGTGCCGGGCCTAGGTGTGCTGCGGGACGGGCAGAAGTGGGTCACCTTGGCGATGCCCGGCTACGCGCTGGCCGGTGCGGGCGCAGTGCTGACGTTGCGACGCTGGCTACGGCCAGCCGCGGCTGCCCTGGCGTGCTGCGCTGCGCTGGTGCTGTCACTGCCCGACTTGGCTTGGGGCGTAGGGGGGAAGGTGCAGTCGGTGCACTACCCCGGCGACTGGGCGACCGTCGCGGCGACGATCAACCGCGAGCCTGCAGAGGTCGCGGTGTTGCCGGCCGACACCATGCGCCGGTTCACCTGGTCCGGCCCGGCGCCGGTGCTGGATCCGCTGCCGCGCTGGCTGCGCGCCGACGTCTTGACGACCGGCGACCTGACGATCTCTGGAACGACGGTACTCGGCGAGGGCGACCGAGCCCGCGATGTGCAGCGGCTACTACTGGCGGGCAGCGATCCGGACCAGCTGCGACGGGCCGGCGTGGGATGGCTAGTCATCGAAGTCGGCACGCCCGGCGATATGGGTTCGGCCACTGAGACATTCGAGCACCTACCGGTTGCGTATCGCGGGCGAGACCTGACGCTGTACCGCGTCGGTGGCAACACCGCCGGTGCGTCCACCAGTCGGCGGACGGCGGTCGTGGTCGCGCACCTGGCGTGGCTGCTGATGCTGATCGGCGGAGCTGTCGGAGCGGCGGTTGCGGGCCGACGTTGGCGACCTTTTCAAGCCGGCTATCGAAGCGGACGATTGAACGACAAATAATCCGTGCTTCTTGTCAGACAGTCGACTCACTGGAGGTGGCACATGGACGAGCAACCGCTTATTTGCCGTTCCGGTATCGAGTGCGCATACAGCTAACGGCTTGCTAAACGAGCCTGATCGAGCGTTTGCGCGCAGCAGGCGCAGTCAGAGTCGATACGCGAGAAACGAGTTGCGGAACTCACCCGCGCCGACGCTTACGCCGCGCAGGAAAGAACTGGCAGTTCAGCTGCCCTGCACTGAGTCATGGCTCGCCTCAAGCGCTTCCGCGCCCTTTTGACCCTCTTCGGTGAGATCCAGCCAGCAGCAAAACCACCACGCTGACTTCAGCATCGAATTTGTTCACGTACACGTCACGGCTATCGGTCCATTGGCTATCGAGCATTGTATCCCTCTGGCTGAAGATCATTCGCCGTTGCGAGACCACCGATTGACGACCGCGCTTACCGGCGACGACACGTCCAAGACTTTATCCGGAATTGCTCGCGACCCGCACTACGACTCCGAACGCCAAGCAGTCCATGATGCTTTCTCGGCAGCACCCACCCATTCGACTATGCAGAAAACATGTTTCACCGCCGACATCGGCTTACCATCCGCAGGCCAAGATCGCCGAACTGCGATATCGGCTTGGACTCGAGGGCAGAGTATCAGGCGATCGTGGACGTTGAGCACTGATATGGAGCATTGGGTCACACCACTCCGCTGACGCGGTCACCGGCGGCAACCGACTCCAACACCGAACGCATCGCGTCTGCGCTTTGCTGCCAAGAGAATTCGGCGCTGCGCGCTTGCGCTTTGGCGCCGAGCTGATCGCGCAACACTGGATCGGTAAGCAACTGTTGCATCCGATTCACCAATTCGTCGTGACCGTCGACCAACACTCCGGTCACCCCGTCGACGATCGAGTCGGCCAACCCGCCGGAGGACCGGTAGCCGATGGTGGGCACTGCGTGCTGGGCCGCCTCGATGACCGCCAGACCCCAGCCTTCTTTGCGCGACGGCAGCACGTGCACCCAAGCTTGTTGGATGACATGGTGTTTGGCGACATCGTCGATGTGACCGTGAAATGTCACCGCACCGCTGATGCCGAGCCGCGCCGCGTGATCGGTCAGGCGCTCCGACCACCATCCGCCGCCGACGACGTCGAGATGCAGGTCGGGTATCGACGGCCGCAGCTGGGCCACAGCGGCCAGCGCGTCTTCAATCTTCTTGTGCGGCACCAGTCGTGAGAGCACCAGCACCCGCGGCGTCGCCGCCCGCGGGCCATTCAATGAGGGCACGGGGGCCTCGTCGAGCCCGTTACGCACCACCGCAATTCGCTCGTTATCGACGCCGAGTCCGACCAGATCGCGCGCCGATGGGAGTGAGACCGTCACGTACTGGCTGCGGCGATGCAGCTTCGGTGACAGCCACGATTCAACAAACCAGCCGACCCGACTGAGAAACCAGCCGGCCACCGGCCACTGTTCGCGATGGCAGTGGTGTACCAACACCGCGACGCGCGGACCGTAGATCAGCCGGGCCAGAAACGGCAGACCGTTCTGGGTGTCGACGACGACATCAGGTCGTACCCCTCGCAATGGCCCGACGCGGAGCCTGGCCGCCGCCATCGCCAGCAGCGCCCAGATGTAGACCGAGTACCGGTCGCCCGCGCGGCTGATGTGGACACCGTCGATGACTTCGCGCCGCGCTGCGCCGGGGTAGCGGGCGGTGCGCAGGGTGACCTCGACGCCGGATGCGGCCAGTTGGGCGCCGATTCGCTGCAGATAGGTTTCGCTGCCTCCGCCCTGCGGATGCCCGGTATCGCGCCAGCACAGAAGCAGCAGTGAGCGCACACCGGACATTCGGTCAGCCTAGCGATGCTCGGGCTTTAGGGTTGGCCGGTGGCCGTGACTGAGGTGTTTGCACGGCGGGCGACCTTGCGCCGCTCGGTGCGGCTGCTGACCAGCTTTCGCCACGAGCAGCCCGCCCCGGCCAGGTTCTACGGCCCGCTCGCCGTCGACACCGCGGAGATGGTCGGTGACCTCTGGCAAGGCATCCACGGCGAGCGTCCGGTCGGTCGCAGCCTGCTCGACGTCGGTGGCGGGCCCGGATACTTCGCGGCGGCCTTCGCCAACGCCGGGGTCCGCTACATCGGCGTGGAGCCGGACCCGAGCGAAATGCATGCTGCGGGGCGGGTTTTGGCGCGCGAAACGGCAACGTTCGTCCGTGCGTCGGGCATGGCACTGCCCTTCGCCGACAACAGCGTGGACATCTGCCTATCCTCCAACGTCGCCGAGCACGTACCGCGGCCCTGGCAGCTCGGCGGCGAGATGCTCCGGGTCACCAAGCCCGGCGGCCTGGTCGTGCTGTCCTACACGGTCTGGCTCGGCCCGTTCGGCGGCCACGAGATGGGCCTGACCCACTACCTCGGCGGTGCCCGGGCCGCCGCCCGGTATGCCCGCAAACATGGGCAGCCGGCCAAAAACAACTACGGGTCGTCGTTGTTCGCGGTGTCCGCGGCGGACGGCCTGGATTGGGCCGCCAGCACAGGTGCGCTGATCTCGGCGTTCCCGCGCTACCACCCGAAATGGGCATGGAGGCTGACCGCAATACCGGTGGTGCGTGAGTTCCTCGTGAGCAATCTTGTCCTGGTGCTTCGGCCGCAGTAATGAAACGTGTTCTCGTTTCGCTGCGGCTTGGGTAGGGTGGCGGCCATGAGCCACGTCACAACGGAGCAAGCTACAACGGAGTACGACAAGCTTTTCATCGGCGGCAAGTGGACCGAGCCGTCGACGTCCGAGGTCATCGAAGTGCACTGCCCGGCCACCGGCGAGTACGTCGGCAAGGTGCCGTTGGCGGCGGCAGCCGACGTCGACGCCGCGGTCGCCGCGGCCCGCAACGCTTTCGACAACGGCCCATGGCCCTCGACGCCGCCGAAGGAGCGGGCGGCGGTCATCGCCGGCGCGCTCAAACTGATGGAGGAGCGCAAAGACCTCTTCGTCAAGCTGCTCGGCGACGAAACCGGCCAGCCCCCGATGTCCATCGAGACCATGCAGTGGATGAGTGGGATTGGGTGCCTGAACTTCTTCGCCGGCCCTGCCGTCGATCAGGTCAAATGGCAGGAAGTCCGCAATGGCGGCTACGGGCAGACCATCGTCCATCGTGAACCGCTCGGCGTGGTGGGCGCGATCGTCGCATGGAACGTGCCGCTGTTCTTGGCGATCAACAAGCTAGGCCCGGCGCTGCTGGCCGGCTGCACGGTGGTGCTCAAGCCGGCCGCCGAAACACCGCTGAGCGCAAATGCTTTGGCGGAGGTGTTCGCCGAGGCCGGGTTGCCCGAGGGCGTGCTGTCGATCGTCCCCGGCGGGATCGAGACCGGGCAGGCGCTGACGTCCAACCCTGACATCGACATCTTCTCTTTCACCGGAAGCTCGGCCGTCGGCAAGGAGATCGGCAAGCGCGCCGCCGAAATGCTCAAGCCGTGCACCCTGGAACTCGGCGGAAAGTCGGCAGCCATCCTGCTCGAGGATGTCGACCTGGCCGCCTCGGTCCCGATGCTGGTGTTCTCCGGGATCATGAACACCGGGCAGGCCTGCGTGGCCCAGACTCGCATCCTGGCTCCGCGCTCGCGATACGACGAAATCGTCGACGCGGTAGGCAATTTCGCGGCATCGCTTCCTGTCGGGCCGCCGTCGGACGCGGGTGCGCAGATCGGCTCGCTGATCTCGGAGAAGCAGCGCGCCCGCGTCGAGGGCTATATCGCCAAGGGCATTGAAGAGGGCGCCCGACTGGTGTGCGGAGGCGGACGTCCCGAAGGGCTGGACAACGGCTTCTACGTGCAGCCGACCGTATTCGCCGACGTCGACAACAGCATGACGATCGCGCAGGAGGAGATCTTCGGCCCGGTGCTGAGCATCATTCCCTACGACACCGAAGAGGACGCGATCAAGATCGCCAACGACTCGGCGTACGGACTGGCCGGCAGCGTGTGGACCAGCGACGTGCCGCGCGGCATCGAGATCTCGGAGAAGATCCGCACCGGCACCTACGCGATCAACTGGTACGCGTTCGACCCGTGCTGTCCGTTCGGCGGTTACAAGAACTCCGGCATCGGTCGCGAGAACGGGCCGGAGGGCGTCGAGCACTTCACCCAGCAGAAGAGCGTGCTGATGCCGATGGGCTACACCACCGACGCCTAGAACGCCTCTTCGCGGAGCTGCATGACCGCGAGATCGACATTGGCCGCGATCTCGCGTTCAGCAGTCAACCGCGGCAGCACGTTCTTGACGAAAAACTTTGCGCATACTGACTTTTCCGGCATAAAACGCACTGTCGGCCGGTGACGGGTCGCCATCGAGTGCCGTCAGCGCTGTCTCCGCCTGCCGAAGTAGCAGCCAGCCGATCAGCAGGTCACCGACCGCGAGCAGGAAACGCACCGACTCCAGACCCACGCGGTACAGCTCGCTGGCGCTCTGCTGGGAATCGATCAGATACCCGGTCATGGTCGCGACCCAGGCTTGCAGGTCGTCGACCGCGGTGGCCAACTGCTTGCGGGCGTCGACAAGTTCGGGTCGCGCTTCCTCGCTGTCGACGAACGACTCGATCTGCGTGACGAGGTGGCCCAGTGCCGCGCCCTGGTCGCGGACGATCTTGCGAAAGAAGAAGTCCTGCGCCTGAATCGCGGTGGTGCCTTCGTAGAGGCTGTCGATCTTGGCGTCACGAATGTATTGCTCGAGGGGGTAATCCTGCAGGAAGCCGGACCCACCAAATGTCTGCAGTGATTCGGTCAACGTTTGATAGGCCCGCTCGGAGCCGACGCCCTTGACGATCGGTAACAGCAGATCGTTGACCCGCTCCGCCAACTCCGGGTCGGCGCCGGACACGATGGCGGCTGCCGCCGCGTCCTGGTGGGCGGCGGTGTAGAGATAGAGCGCGCGCAGGCCTTCGGCGTAGGACTTCTGCGTCATCAGCGCCCGACGCACGTCGGGATGGTGAATGATGGTGACCCGCGGCGCGGTCTTGTCGGTCATCTGGGTCAGGTCGGCTCCCTGAATCCGAGTCTTGGCGTACTCCAAAGCATTCAGGTAACCCGTCGACAATGTCGCAATGGCCTTGGTGCCCACCATCATTCGGGCATATTCGATGACCTTGAACATTTGCGCGATGCCGTTGTGGCTGTCCCCGACCAGCCAGCCCTTCGCCGGCACGCCGTGCTGGCCGAAGGTCAATTCGCAGGTGGCCGAAACCTTCAGGCCCATCTTATGTTCCAGTCCGGTGACGAACACCCCGTTGCGCTCGCCCGGTTCGCCGGTCTCCGGGTCGAGCAGGAATTTGGGCACCACAAACAGGCTCAGTCCCTTGGTTCCCGGTCCAGCGCCCTCGGGCCGGGCCAACGTCAGGTGCAGGATGTTCTCGAATACATCGTCGCTGTCGCCACTGGTGATGAACCGCTTGACGCCGTCGATGTGCCAGGTGCCGTCGCCCTGGTCGACCGCTTTGGTCCGGCCGGCGCCGACGTCCGACCCGGCGTCGGGTTCGGTGAGCACCATCGTCGCGCCCCAATTGCGATCGATCGCGAGCGATGCCCAATGCTGTTGCTGCTCATTGCCGATCCTGTAGAGGATGTTCGCCATAGACGGCCCGGCCATGTACATGAACACGGCGGGGTTGGCGCCGAGCACCAACTCGTTGACCGCCCATTGCACCATCGACGGTGCGGGCACACCGCCGACGTTTTCTTCGAG
>CAVTEZ010000015.1:0-28950 GCA_963733755.1 uncultured Actinomycetota bacterium | reverse complement strand
CGGACACAATGCAGCGCACAACGGGTTTCGACGCCGGCCGGGTCCGGCAATGGGGCTATAACGCCGCCAACGACGCGCAGGGCATCTATCTCAACTACATCGGCTCGGCGGGCGGCCTTTTCAGGACGGCGATCGCTTCGCCTTCGACAACCCGGGCGCCGTCGAGCGTTCATCTATCTGGTCAAACTGATCAACGACGACCACGTCGCGCCGCCCGCGTTGGAAACCAACGACAACGGCGACTTCTCCAGGAACCAGTTCCTGGCCGGCAGGATGGCGCTTTTCCAGTCCGGCACCTACAACTTGGCGACCATCACCGGCCAGGCCAATTTTGGGGTGTGGCGATGCTGCCCGCGCCCAAGGGCCGGGTCAGCGTCACGAATGGCATTGCCGCGGCGGGCAATTCGGCATCGAATCACCCGGAGGCGGTACGCCAGGTATTGGCCTGGATGGGTAGCACCGAGGGCAACCAGTACATGGGACGCCAGGGCAGCGCCATTCCTGCTGTCCGCCGCGCAACAGGTCTACTTCGACTACTGGCGGACCAAGGGCGTCGACGTCAGCCCGTTCTTCACGGTCCTCACGGCCCCGGATCGCCGCGCCCGGCGGGGCCGGCTTCGCGGCGGGCAATCAGGTTCTCAACCGTATTTCGACGAGATGTTCTTGGGCCGCAGCGATGTTGCGACGACCCTGCGCAAGGCCGAGGACGCCGCTAACGCTGCCGCACGCCGGTAGCCAGCCGGCCGCGGGACTTCGAGCCAGATCGCGGCGGTGCACACCGCAACAGTTATCGAGATCGCAAACCAGTCCGCCGGTTTGGGCCGGACGGTATCGCCGAATCTGCCGATACCGCCCCGCGCGGTAATGGCGTCACCCATCTCGTCGGCGCGCCGCATGTCACCGTCAGCGCCGCGGCGATCAGGTCTACGAGTTCCGCCGCCCGGCGCCGAAGCCGAGCCCTGCGAGCGGGCGCTCCCGTTTGGGCCGCAACCGGCGCGCAGCGTAGAGCACCCGGAATTCCTCGATCAGCATAGGGAATGCCCGCAGGGCGAGCGAGACGGAGACGGCCCACTCGTCGACCGGTATCCGCACCAGCCGCAGCGGGCGGCACAAAGTGGCTACCGCAGGAGCTATTTCAGCGATATTGGTGGTCCACGACACCATCGCGCCCAGCCCCAGCAAGACATCGACAGCGCGGCGAACCGCAGGAAGTTCAGCAGCCCGCCGAGCCCGACTGATGTTCCGGCCAATTCGATCACCGGACTGCCGCCGGCGAACGCCGCGGAATCCGCCGATGGCCAACAGAATCCACAGCCAGTGCGGCACATGGCAGCGCCCCGCGTGGAATGTGCGCGATCCGGGCCGCCGTCAGCACCAGCGCAGCCACCAGACCGATCGTTATCCATCCCGGGTAGAACGTCAGCAGACCGAGATGGCGCCAACGGCCAGCAGTTTGGTGCCGGCCCACAGGTCGTGAACCGCGGAGCTGCCGGGCACTGGACGCAGCAGTACCACCGAGCGCGACGGCCGGCGTTCGGATCGTTCGTCAGGTGCCGCTGTGGTCACGACACCCCCCCAGCCGCCGTCGACGACCGCGTGCCAGCACCCCGTCACGCAGATCCAAGGTGCGCGGGCACAGCTCCTCCAAGCCGACGAAGTCGTGGGAGATGACCACCACGGTCAGACCCTGCTCGCGGCGCAGCTCCTCGAGCAATCGCACCAAACCGCTCTGGGTGTCCGCGTCCAAGCCGGCCAACGGCTCGTCGAGAATCAGCGCGCGCGGCGAGCGTGCCAGCAGTCCGGCCAGCACTACCCGGCGCATCTGGCCGCCGCTGAGCTGGTCGATGCGCCGCTTGGCCAACGCACTGTCCAACCCCACGACGGCCAGCGCGGTTGACACGCGGTCCTGGTCCTTGGGCGAAAAGCCCGCCGCCGAAGCCACTTCCACGTCGACCCGGCTGCGCATCAGCTGTAGTCGGGCCGCCTGGAACGACAATGCCACCGCGCCGACCTGTTCGTGCGTGGGTCGGCCATCAAGCAGGCAGGCGCCTGTGGTCGGCACCGTCAGCCCGGCCATGATCCACGCCAACGTCGACTTTCCCGACCGTTGCCGCCGTGGATCAACAAGCCGTCGCCCTGGTGCACCGCGAAGTTGACGTCGCGCAGTGCGGCCTTGGCCCACGGCGTCCCGCTGTTGTACTCGTGGCTGACGCCGCACACCTCGAGAATTGCCGGACCAGACTCGTGTACCATCGCGGGCGTCGTCGCGGGCACAGCCATCGTCTCGACCATGCTGGTGTTGTCCCCGGACTCGCCGAGATTTATTGTGCTGTCGGCGGATTCGGCTTCGGTGCTGTAATGGGCGATGTGCACGAGCGCCGTCCGGTGCTGCCCCTTCAGGCCGGGACAGCACGCCGAGCAGACTTTCGTGACCCTCCTGGTCGACCATGCTGGTGACCTCGTCGGCGATGAGCAACGCGGGCTCGCGCGCCAGCGCGGCCGCCACCGCCAGCCGCTGCAGTTCACCGCCGGACAGACTTCCGGTGTCGCGTTCGGCGTGCGATTCCAGGCCGACTTCGCGAAGCAACTGGGCCACGTCAGTGGTTGTCCCGGCGGCAGACCCCACACCACGTCGTCGGCAACCCGGGTGCCCAGCACCTGACTTTCCGGATGTTGCATGACCACCGCGGTGCCGCCCATCCGGCCCAGCGCCACCGACCCGGGGCGTTCGATGGTGCCCGATGTCGGTTCCCGGCCGGCCAGCACCAGCATCAGCGTGGTCTTGCCGGAACCGTTGGCTCCGGTGATGGCCAGATGTTCGCCGGCCTTGACCTCCAGGTCGACCGGGCGCAGCGCATCGTGGTCGGTGTTCGGGTAGCGGAAACGGACCGGTCCAACCGCACCGGCACCGGCCCAACCGGCGCCTTGTCCAGCGGGGCGTCCAGCTTGTGCACGTCGGGGATTCCGCGCATCCGATTCAGCACCCGCGATAACGCCCACCACCCGATCAGCGACACGACCATGATCGAGACGATGCCGTTGGCGAAAATCAGCCACGGCCAGTAGTGCAGCGCCTCGGCGAGGAACCATTGGAGTCCGTGCGCCGTCGTTCGAGTCCCCCGATGCGTGCGCTGAGCGGGAACGGATGCTCGGTCGACGAAGCGGCCGATTCCGGTCAAGACGGCCGCGACCCCGTTGATGTTGGCGGTGATCGCGTCGAAGATCAGGTGCCGCAGCCGCACCAGAACGGCCAGCGCCGCGACCGCGAACAGGTTGAAGACCGCTCCGGCGAGGATAGAGACGACGATCACCGTCCCGGTACCGCGCTGCCGGCGCTTGACGACGCCGGTCAGTCCACCGACATAGGCGCTGTTGCCCACCGTCATCAAGCCGCCGAGGCCCGCGATCAAGAAGGCGATCAATCCGGCGGCGACCGTCCCGGCGATCAGTACGCGGATGCGGTAGCGGTAGGCCAGCAATCCCATCGGGACGGTGCCCAGCAGCGACAGCGCCCCGGCGAACGGGACGACGATCGAGATGATCGCGGTGGCCGCGCACAGTGCGGCCATGACCGATGCCTGCGCGAGCTCGCCGGGACGCAGCGAGCGGGACTTAGGTGTCCCGGACGCAGGGCGAGTCGCGTTCATTTCATCGATTCTGCCAGCTGCCACGGGGTATTCCCCCGAGCAAACAATGGCGGTTCATTTGAGTTAACGGCACTGAAATTGGCCGGTTAGTGGTCTAGATAGCCTAGCTATGCAACTATATATGCATGACATCATCCGCAGCCACCGAGCAAGGCGCGGCCGAGGAGGCTGTCGCCGGTCTGGGCGCGGATCTGCTTGCCGTTGTCGCCCGACTCAATCGCTATGCCACCCAGCGCATTCAGATGCAACTGCCGGCCGCACAAGCCCGCCTTTTGTCGACCATCGACGCCCACGGTGAAGCACGGATCTGCGATCTCGCCGCCGTCGATCACTGCTCGCAGCCGACGATGACCACGCAGGTGCGACGGCTAGAAGATGCCGGTCTGGTCAGCCGGACCGTCGACCCGGGCGACGCCCGGGCGGTCCGCATCCAGATCACCGCTGACGGTTTACAGACGCTCAATCGAGTCCGGGCCGATCGGGCCAGTGCTATCGAGCCACAGTTGGCCCAGCTGAAGACCACCGATCGCCAGACGTTGGTGGAAGCCGTGACCGTGCTGCGCCGCCTGCTCGACGATTCGGCAGCCGTCCCCCGACCGGGCGCGTCCCGCTAGCCGCTGCCCCGGGGGCGTGTGGCCAGCGTCGACGACCTACGGTCGGTTCTCAGCGCATGATGGCGGCTGGATAATGGGGTTCGGCTCAACACGACGGGCGGGAAAGGGGGTGGCCGTGTCGACGGCGGCGTTCGGTTCCCCGTTGATCGTCTGGCTGGGTCCTCGTAGATACGCCTTTCCACCCGGCCGCGATGTGACCATCGGGCTCGACAGCGGCGCCGACATCCGCCTCGACGGCGTCGGTCCATCCGCGAATCCGACCCTCGTGGTTCTCCATTACAACGGCGGCCAGTGGATCGCTGTCGATCGCAGCGAAGCCGGGATCTACGTCGACGGTGTGCGGATGTCGACAGTCTTCATCCACGACGGTCGAGCGATCACCCTTGGCGATCCGCAGCGCGGGCCACGGTTGGTCTTCCAGCTCCCCGCCCCGCCTCCCCCGCGACCGCCAGCAGCGCCACGGCCGCCGATGCGGCCCGCAGCTCCTGTGCCGCCGAAGCCCGTTCAGCACAACCGGCCGCCGCTTCCACCCCCGCCACCGCTTCCTCAACACCCGCGGCCGGCGCCGCGCCCTGCGCCCTGGTCAGCGCCTCCGCCACCGCCCACCGCGCCGCTCATGCCTCCGCGGCCGCCAGCTCCTCCGCCGCAGCTTCAGCCGCCGCCGCAGCAACCTCAGCCGGAATCCCCGTCGGCCTTCCTTCCGCCTCAGCCGAGACGAACGGCGGTCGCCGCGCGGCTCACCGGCGCAATGCAGAAGCTGTTGCCACGCCGCGCCCAGCCCGAACCCCGGCCGCATGAGGCCGCACCGACCACACAGCTGCCGAAGCCAGCCGAAGAGAAAACCGCATTGCCATCAGCGCTTCCTCAACACCCGCGGCCGGCGCCGAGCCCTGCGCCGCTCATGCCTCCGCCGCCGCCAGCTCCTCCGCCGCAGTTCCAGGCGCCGCCGCAGCAACCTCAGCCGGAATCCCCGTCGGCCTTCCTTCCGCCTCAGCCGAGACGAACGGCGGTCGCCGCGCGGCTCACCGGCGCAATGCAGAAGCTGTTGCCACGCCGCGCCCAGCCCGAACCCCGGCCGCATGAGGCCGCACCGACCACACAGCTGCCGAAGCCAGCCGAAGAGAAAACCGCATTGCGATCAGCGGAACGGGTGAGTATTAGCGGGCCGCTGCAGGCGCATCGCGTCCGGCTGAGCGTCGACGGCGAACAGGCGCTGGCGGATCTGTCATTCACCGCACCGCCGGGGACAGTGACCGCGGTCGTTGGGCTGTCGGAAGCGAGCACATCGGCTCTAGTCGACGTGCTGGGTGGCACGATTCAACCCAGCGTCGGCACAGTTGATTTCGACGGCCACGACGTAGCGGCAGATGACGTGCGGCCGCATGTCGGACTGGTGCCGCATCACGATCTGCTGCATCCGCAACTGACCGTCGAGCAAGCGTTGCGCTATGCCGCTGAATTACGTTTGCCACCAAGCACTTCCGCTGACTGTCGCAGCGAGGTCGTGCGATCGGTGCTTGACAAGATGGAACTGACCGCGCTGCGCACCGCCAGGGCCGGCACACTGACCGTCGAACAGCGTAAGCGCGCATCGCTCGCGATGGAACTGCTGACCGAACCGCCGCTGCTTGTGTTCGACGAACCGGCTGACGGTCTCGACTCCGAAGCGGAACAACAGCTGTCGGAAACGCTGCGGCAACTCGCCGACGAAGGACGTGTCGTGGTGGTGGCGACGACGGCGCCTTCGAACCTTGACGCCTACGACCAAGTGTTGGTTCTGACCCCGACGGGGATTCCGGTATTCGCCGGTGCGCCCTCGCAAATCGGTGCGCAGCTGGGCTCGACCGACTGGGTGGAGATCCTCAAGCGCGTCCGCGCGGATCCGTACGGCGCACACGACGAGTACCTGGCCCACCAGCACGACGCGCCGCCCGCGGACCCGGAGCCGCCCGAGGCCGCCGAGCACGCCGCGCCTCCGGAGCACCCAAATCTGTTGCGCCAGAGCATCATCGCTGCCCGGCGGCAGGCCTGGTTGATGGTGGCGGATCAGCGGTATTTCATCTTCCTGACAATCCTGCCGCTGCTGTTTGGCGCGATCTCGTTGTTGGTACCTGGCCACGCCGGCCTGGGCCCGGCGAGTCGGTACGGCAGCAGCCCCGACGAGGCGGTCGAGACCCTCGCTGTGCTCACCGTCGGCGCCGTGGTGATGGGCACCGCGCTGGGCATCCGCGACCTGTTCAGCGAACAGCGCATCTTCCGGCGTGAACAGGCGCATGGTTTGTCGGCATCGGCATTCCTTGCCGGTAAGGCCATCGTCTATAGCCTCACTGCCATCGTGCAGGCCGCCGCCATCACCATTGTCGCGACAGCCGGCAAAGGGGCGCCAAGCCACGGCGCTGTCCTGCTCGGCCACAGCAAGCTCGGGGCCAGCGTCGAGTTGTTCATCGCGCTGGCGGTCACCGCCATTGTCTCGGCAATGGTCGCGCTGGCTTTCTCATCGCTTGCGGCGTACTCCGAAGCGATCCTGCTGACCGCCGTGCTGATCGTCCTGGTCTCGCTGGTGTTCGCCGGAGCGATGTTCCCGATAGCCGGCCGGTTCCCCCTCGAGCAGATCGCCGGGCTGGTGCCATCCCGATGGGGTTTCGCCGCCGCGGCGTCCACCGTCGACGTGCACGCCGTCAATCCGCTTGCCGAGGCAGACGATTCGTGGAAGCACTCATCCGGCCAGTGGCTGCTCGACATGGGGGTGCTGATCGGCTTCGGCATAGCAGCCACCGCCGCGCTGCGCTGGCGATTGAGACGACCGTCGCGCCGGCATCAACTGCCGTTGATCTCCGACCACAGCGCTTTGTAGCAATGTGATGCCGAGCTGTGCGGTGCAAAGGCTGTCACCGGTGCGCGATGTTCGGCCATCTGCTCGATGACCGACAGCGCTGGAATCGACGTATTCAGGATTCCCGATCTCTCGGTCGACAAGTGTTGCACCAGTTCGCAGTGCAGCCGCTTACGCCGATCCACCATCGAGAAAAAGGCACGTACCGTCGGTTGGCGGCCGTCGAAATCGCTTACGAAGCCGCTCAATTGGTCGAAGGTACGGACCGACAACGTCGCCGGGATCATCGGCACCAGCAGAGTGTCGACGGCGTGCAGCACGTTTTCCGACAACAACGAAATACTCGGCGGACAGTCAAGGAAGACGACGTCATACTGTGCTTCGAGCGGCCGCAACAACTGGCGGATCCGGCGCGTCGGGCGCTTCATGTCGTCGAGTTGCACATCCATGTTGCGGTAGCTGAAATCCGCTGGCAGCAAGTCGAGCCCGTCGAAGTCGGTGGCCTTGATCGCGTCGTCGAGCGATCGCTTGCCGTCCACCAGAGCCCGGCCGCCGCCCTTGACCTTGGCCCGGACCCGGAACATGTATGTCGCAGCGCCCTGCGGGTCGAGATCCCACAGCAGCACGTTGTAACCGCTGAGCGCCGCAAGGTGCGCCAGGTTCACCGCGGCCGAGGTTTTGCCCACGCCGCCTTTGATGTTGTAGGTCGCGTAGATCTTCATCGGCGCACCAGCGCCTTCACCAGGGCACGATTTTCAGTAGCCAGGAACGGTTGCAGCCGGCCGGCCAGCGCTGCGCGTGCATTCAGCTGATGCGTGTCGAGCTGCGCAGCCATCTCCCCCATCGCGAGCACCGTCTCCGGCGGCGCTTGCCCCTGCTCCATCATCGCCGCGGCGAATTCGCGAACAGCTTCGCGCTGCACCTCGCCGTCCTGGAAATCGCCGAGCGTGTCCTGCAGCAACTTGAGCTCTTTGACCAGCCGACGGTGTGGTTCCCTGGCGCATACCGGACGGAATACTTCGAGCAGGTAGCGCAGCTCCTTGCATCGCTTGCGCAGTGCGTGGACGTCGTCGCTGGGCGAGTTCACGGTGATCCGTTCACCGCGCCGTACCGCGTTCCGGTACGCGCGGGTGAGTCGCTGACGCGCCAGCGTCGAGACCGTTGGCCCGCCCTCAGCGGCGGCGACAACCTCAGTCAGCGCGCTGCGCCATTCGCTCATCAACTGCTCGAAGCGCCGCGACCGTAGCCCGCGTACCAGGCGCCGCCGTTCGGCAGCGCGGTGCCGAACCAGAAACGACCGGAAAGGGTCGAGGTCCCGTGGGTCTGCCGACGTTAGCCGGGCTGTCATGGTGTCGAGCTGGAGCAGGTATACGTCCAGATCGCGCACGGGGGTGGTCAGATCGCCTAGCCATTTGAATTCCGGCTGGAACCGCTCGGCAAGATTATCGGGCAGCACATCACCGGCGAGCTTGAGAATCGAGCGGGTCCGACGCACTGCCACCCGCAAGTCGTGCAGGAATTCGGTGTCGATCGACGCGATGGTGCCCGGCACGTTCTCGTCGATCGTCGCGGCAAACCCTACCAGCATCTCCGCAATCGCCACGGCCGCAGGTGTTTCGGCCCGCATTTGCGGCGTACCGCTGTTTCCGTTGACCGGACTGCGGCTCGCATGAGTCAGCGCGAGGTGGTACGGCGTCGTCGTCACCGCGGTCAGCCCGTCGACACCTGCCAGCAGGCTGGCGATCCGGTCACCCGCGGCGTCGTATCCGCGCAGCGGCTGGATCCGCAATTGACTGGTGCCGTCGTCGACACTTTCGGTCAGCAGCCGGGCGACTGTTTTCTCGTCGGCGTTGAGCACTCGGCTTTCCCGGACCACAGAATGCACGGTGACCACCGGCGTCAACGCACGCAGCGCAATGATCGGCGCGAGCGAGTCGCGCAGTCGCCCGACCGGCAGATCATGCGCCTCGGCCGGCCATTTCACCCCGGCGAGCGGCGCCTGCAACCGGACGCCATCCGGAAACTGCAGGATCAGCGGCCCGCCGGCGACGTACTCGAGGGAGATCCCGGCGGAGTGCAACCGCCAGTCGAAGGTATCCAGCCAGGTGCGTACGACCGTCTGTTCAATTCCGGCGTCCAAGGCGAACCTCGGCTGCAAGGCCGCCGCAACGGCCTCCACTTCGACCGCGCCCTCTTTGCTAAGAGCGCGGGGCGTCCTGCCCATGTCACACCTTCCATTGGCCGCATACTCGCGACCGCGGAGCAGACTATAGACACCTTGGGTTAACGGAACGTTCAACTTCGTGCCAAGCCGTCAAAGTATCGGCTGACCTGCCGGAGCTTACTCCGGCAGCCGATCCCGATCGGTTACCGTCGGGTATGACGACTATTGCGGAACACTTGCGCAACTCTCTCGACGGACGCTGGCGCGACGTGAAGAACCAGATGCGGGACCGGCTGACCGACGAGATCTTCCGTCCGCACTACACACCGAACACCGTGATCGCCCGTACCAAAGTGGCCGAGCAGATGAGTATCATGGCCGCCGCGGGCGCAGCCGACGACGGCTTCCGCAAAGAGCACGGCGGCCACGGCAACGTCGGCGCCGCGGTCACCATGATCGAGATGCTCGCGATGTCGGACCTGTCGCTGATGGTGAAGGCCGGCGTGCAATGGGGCCTGTTCGGCGGGGCCGTGGAGAACCTAGGCACCGAACGCCATCACAAGGCGTACGTGAAAAAGATCATCAACCTTGAACTGCGCGGCTGTTTCGCGATGACCGAGACCGGACATGGCAGCGACGTCCAGGCGCTCGAGACGACGGCAACTTACGACGCTGCCAGCGAAGAGTTTGTGATCCACTCCGAAACCCCGAACGCGCGCAAGGACTACATCGGCGGCGCAGCCGAAACCGCTACCATCGCAGCGGTTTTCGCCCAACTCATCACCACCGAGGACGGCGAGCAGGTCAACCACGGGGTGCACTGCGTCCTGGTGCCGATCCGCGACGACGAGGGCAACGACCTCCCGGGTGTGACGACCTCGGACTGTCAGTACAAGGGTGGCCTGCCGGGCGTCGACAACGGTCGCATCGTCTTCGACCATGTCCGTGTTCCTCGGGTGAACCTGCTGAACAAGTACGGCGACGTGGCGGCTGACGGCACCTACAGCTCGCCGATCGAAAACGCCAGCCGCCGGTTCTTCACCATGATCGGCACCCTGATCCGCGGACGAATCACAGTCGGCGGCAGCGCGGGCGCCGCGGCGCGGGTGGCACTCGACATCGCGACGCGATATGCGTTGCAGCGCAGGCAGTTCAGCGCACCAGACGAGGACGGCGAAGTGCTGATCATGGACTATCTGGTGCATCAGCGCCGGCTGTTCCCGCTGATCGCGAAGTCATATGCGTTGCAGTTCGCGCAGAACGAACTGGTGGCTAAGTGCCACGATCTGCAGTCCTCCGATTCCCCCGACGCCGAGGAACAGCGCGAGCTGGAATCTCGCGCTGCCGGTCTGAAAGCCGCGAACACCTGGCACGCATCGACATCCATCCAGGAGGCCCGCGAGGCGTGCGGCGGCGCCGGCTATATGGCCGACAACCGGTTGATCGCGCTTCGCGCCGACACCGACGTGTTCACCACCTTCGAGGGTGACAACCACGTGCTGACCCAGTTGGTGGCCAAGGAACTGCTGACCGCCTACGCCGACGACATCAAGGGCATGAGCCCGGTGGAGTGGGTGCGGTTCGCGGCGAACTTCGCCGGCGAGCGGGTACTGAAACGCACTGCGGCCGAGACGATCATCCAGACCGTCATCGACGCGCGGCAGGACAACGAAGAAGAAGGCAGCCTGTTCAACCGCGGCACGCAGGTTCAGATGTTCGAGGACCGCGAGAAATACATCATCGCCTCAGTGGCGCGACGGCTGCAGGCCAAGTCGAAAGAGATGTCGGCGTTCGACGCATTCAACTCCGTGCAGGATCACGTGCTACACGCCGCGAGCGCGCACATCGACCGGGTGGTGCTGGAGGCGTTCGTCGCCGGGATCGACTCGTGCGAAGACGACGAAGCCCGCGAGATCCTCGGGCTGGTATGCGACCTCTACGCGCTGACTGTGATCGAAGACGACAAGGCGTGGTTCGTCGAGCATCGCTTCTTGTCCACCGAACGCGCCAAGGCCGTCACTCGCGGGATCAACGACCGGTGCCGGCTATTGCGCCCGCACGCTGAAACCCTGGTGGACGGGTTCGGGATTCCCGCGCCGCTGCGCTACGCCGACATGCTGCATCCGGAGAAGCTGCCCGTACCCGGCGCCGCGGACGACGGGTCTACTGATTCGGCACTGCTCCACGGGTGACGAGTTTCCCGCGGGGGCCGATCTGGTACTGGACGGTGCCCTTGCCGGTCGGACAGCAGGCGGAATCGCCGGCGACCTGCCACCGGTACTGAACGCTGACCACGTCTTCGCTTGACGACAGCACCGTGGTGTACGGCTTGGGATTCGGGGTGGGCGTGCCCAGCGGAATGTTGTGGTCGAAGAACAGCAACTGCTCTGGGCTGGCGGCCGTGGCTTTGGTGGGTTTGACCTGGACCCAGTGCAACCGGCAGTCGCGGGTGTGCCCACGCGCGGCCTCAGTCCAGCCGGACCCGGGCGTGGCGACGGGAAGAGTGGCGATGGCCAAGCGCACGGTGTCAGGTGTCGGCCCGTCTGCGTCGGTGCAGCTGTCCGAGTTGCGCGACATGAACGCCAGCGGCTTCCAGTCGCAACCGGCGACCATCAGACCCATCATCAGCAGTGCTGCGATCAACTGGCGCACGCCGCAAGCGTAATGAGGGTGCGAGTTCATCCCGCCGCAAGACTCACGTCGATCGAAAGTCTCTCGGCATCGGTTCGAGCGGGTAACCCTTGATAGGCCTGACGCCTATCGCAGGAGTGATCTTGACCGCCGCCATCACCTCGACCGAACTACGCGACCGCATCGGGTCGGAAACACCGCTGTGGATCCTCGACGTGCGGACCCCCGCCGAATTCGAGACCGCACACATCGGCGGGTCCTACAATGTGCCGCTCGATCTGCTGAACGACCACCGCTCAGAGGTCGCCGAGCAACTCGACGAAGGCCAGGACATTGTGCTGGTGTGCCGTACGGGTCAACGTGCCACGCAAGCCGCGGAGCTGTTGCAGAGCGTGGGTGTCGCCGATGGACGTGTGCTGGAAAACGGGATCACCGATTGGGAAGGCCAAGGGTTCGAGGTCAACCGCGGTGTTCAGCGCTGGGACCTGGAGCGCCAGGTCCGCTTGGTCGCGGGATCGATCGTGTTGTCCTCGGTGCTCGGCAGCATCGCGGTCCCACGGTTGAAGTGGCTGGCCGCAGCAATCGGTGGCGGCCTGACCTATGCCGCCGTCTCCAATACCTGCGCGATGGGAACGGCGCTGTCGAAATTGCCCTACAACCGCGGCGCGTCAGCGGATGCGGAGACGGTCCTTTCCCAGCTCGCTGTCCGGACGTCGTTAAAATCACCATAAGTCTTGTCCGTACCTCCACGTAGTGCGGGTTCGACAGGTGGCCAGCACTCCAGCGCGATAGGCTGAACCGCACGGCACAACGTTGACGAGGATTCGCGACGGAGGGTTAGCCAGATGAATCCCAATCCGGACTACGATGCCAGCGACGAGCTGGAGTATGGCGTCTCCGCGTTTGCATGGCTGCTTCGTGGGGTCTACCCGCCACCGTCCTACGCGCCCGACTTGGGCAACGCCAGCGCCGGCGGATAGCTCACATCCGCTGCTGAGTCACTGCGGTGGCGGCACGTAGCCGCCCGCTGAATTGCGCAGCTGCCACAGCTGGGCCGGGCAATAGATGTTCACCGCGTTCGAGATCAGATAATTGGCCGAGTACTCGTCGTTGGGCAGCACATCGTTTTTCACGTCACCAATGACCTGACCGTAGCTGGCGCCGCCGGTGATCTTGTCGCAGATTCCGTGGGCGTAGCTGATGGCGTCTGCTGTGTTCGCGAAACTGTATTGCTTGCGCACGGTGGTGTCGTAAATGAACTCGATATCGGGGGCCGGAACGGCGTACGCCAGCGGCGTTGCGCCGCCGTTCAATATCGCGACGACGATGACGGCGGCTGGCCACATACCAACGGTGACCGAAAGAGGCCGGGTCATCTTGGTTGCCCGTACACAGCGACAAGGACGCTGCGGTCGAAACTGTTCTCTGACCACACGCCGATCTGAGTGTTGGCGCAATTCGACATGATCGCCATGTAGTCGGGCCGGTAGTACCAATTGCCCATCACATCAAGGTCATTGATGGTTAACGACTGGTTGATCGCCACGGTCTCGGCGACAGTGCCGTTGTAGCCGGCGCCGCGGGCACGGTCCGCCGCCGACGACCCGTCGGACCCGATGTCAGCGTCGAGTCCGCGATTGTTGAGCACATCGACCGTGTGGCGCTGCGCGGCGGACTGTAGCTGCGGGTTGATCTTCAGGTTGGTTTTGCAGCCGGCCTGCCTCTTGATGGTGTCGACGTTGACCACGATGCCGTTGTTGAGTCGGTCGTTATTCCCGGGAACCCCGGGAGCGGCCGTTGCAACGGCGGCCACGTTCGGGGCAACGAGCCCAGCGCCCACCGCAGACACTATCGAGATGATCTGTGCACGTTGGCGAATGCGCTTGTCGGTCATGGCATCTCATTTCCTCAACTACTAGCGGATGTTGGCCGCGAGGTCGCCGGACATCGCGCTCAGCTGCTGTGACCAGGTCGGCCAGTCGTTGCCGCCGCCGCGGCCCAGGTCGAAGTGGGCGTTCTTGCCGCCGACGTCTCGATAGTGGGAGTAGAACTGCGCGTTGGTACCTTGCGAGATATCGCCGTAGCCCGCCATGGCACCCTGGTCGGTCGGCGCACCACTGCCCGGGCTGTAGACCCATAACCGCGCATCGTTATCGACCAGCTGCTGGACGTTCTGGTTGGGCGAATGCCACTTCCAGCGACCCAGCTGCGGCAGGCCCCACATGTGGTCGCTGTCGGCTCCGCCCTGCCTGAGCGCTGCGGTGATCGTCCCGTCCACGCCAGCCCGTTCGGGGGTCAGGAAGCCGGAAAGCGATCCGGCATAACGGAACCGGTCGGGGTGAAAAGTGACCAGCGCCGCCGCCGCGTATCCGCCCTGGGAGACACCGACAACACCGTGCCCACCGGGCGCCAGGCCCTTGTTGGCGGCCAGCCAGTCCGGCAGTTCGGTGGACAGGAAAGTCTCCCACTGCTTGCTGCCGTCCTGCTCCCAGTTGGTGTACATGCTGTACGCACCGCCGGCAGGCGCCACTACCGAGATCCCTTTGCCGGCAAGCGTGTTGAACCCGTTGCCGGCGGTCGCCCAGTTGCTCACATCCGGACCGGCGTTGAATCCGTCCAAGAGGTACGCCGCATGCGGGCCACCGGCCAGGAAGCCCACCGGGATGTCGCGGCCCATCGACGCCGAGGGCACCAGCAGGTTCTCGAAGCCGGCCGCCTTCGTCGGGGTCGTCGAGCCCGAGATCACTGTTGCCGCACACCATCCGACAGTCAGCGCGATGACGGAAAGCCGCCGCGAAATCGTCGACAAACGTTTCATATCCGCCTCACTTGTCCATCGCTCACACCGGGTCGAACTGCGAAATGAGCCACCGGCCATCGACTTTCTCGAGAGTGACTCGCACACTGGACGTACTCTGAGTAGGCGCATCGTTGCCGATGGTGGTGGTCTGGTCGACGAAAACCAGTACCACCGCTTGCTTTCCGGTCGCCGAGACCGACGCCGCGGCAGGCACGGTGGCCACCGCCGTAATGTGCTGCTGTTTGGCGCCGGGCGCGACTACGTCATTCACGAGCTGCGCGTACTGCTGACGGAAGGGCTCGGCAAGCCGATCAGCGGCGGCCTTCAACTGCTGGTCCACGGTTTCGGGCTGGTACGACAGGATCGCGATGGTGCTGTCGCTGGCGGCCCGAATCGACTGCTCCGCCGCCGCGCGGGATTCCCGGGCCGTGCCGTCGAGCCATTTCAGGTAACCGACCCCGAGGGCGAGAATCAACGCCAGTACCGGCAGCCCCGCAACCAGCAGACGTGTCCGGGAGAATCTTTCGGCCTTCGCGGCTGGCTTCTCTTCCGCATCGCCGTCGGCGGATTCGTCGTCGGTAGTTTCTTCGTCGTCCTCGAGCAGATCTGCCTCGTCGGCTTCTTCCGCCGCATCGGCCAGGTCATCGCGCTCGGCCGGGTCGTCGAGCGACGACTCGTCGGCGACTGGGCTAGTGTCATCGGACATCGAGGAGTCCTCCCCCTGCGCTGCTAATGCGGTTCGGCTACTCACGGTACGAACTCGACATTCGACACCTTGGCGCTATCCCCCGTTTTGTCAACGGTGAGGCGCATCCGCCATCTGCGCGGCTCTTGGTCTGCCGGGGCCGCGGCCATTGACGTCTTCACCGCTACCGCGAGAAGCACTTGCGCTTGGTCCTTGGTATACGAGACCAGACCTGCTTCAGAGATGGTGCCCTCCGTTTTAGACTGCACTTTCTTGACGACTTCGACGAATGGTTGGGAGCGGCTCTCGAATTCGTCGTGGAAGGCGCCGGTCGCCGAATCCAGTACCCGCTTGATGTCGGCATCGACCTCGGTGTAGTTGATCGTGGTGAGGTTGATCGCGGTCTGCCGCGCGACTTGCACGTACAGGTTGCGTTGCGCCTGCACCTGATTGTCTTGGTGGACGCGGAATCCCAGCCAGCCTCCCAGCCCGAACAGAGCCACGATGATGGCGAGCCCGACCGCGATCGGCCTAGGAACTCCCGAAAACCATTCACGTATAGGCTTTCTCGTGCCCACCTCCGCGGCAGCCTCGGCATCGTCAGCTTCAGAATCCTCGGCGTCGATGTCCTCGGCGTCGATGTCCTCGGCCTCGAGCTCAGGGGCGTCTACGGATTCGGTTTCTTCGACGGCACCATCATGCTCTGCCATGTCTTACCTTTCGAAGTAAAGGCCAGGTCGGACTCGCTGTAGGCGCGGCCGTCCGGACCCACGTAATTTCCGGTCGCCGGATCGTAGGGAATGGCGATTGGCGGCTTCACCGGCGGCTCAGTGGGTGGGTGCCAGTGCTCGCCCGGCGAGTACGGTGGCCCGGCCTTCGGGTACTGCGGCACAGTCTGGCCGCTCAACGTCGCGTTCGGATCGCCCTTCCAGAACAGGCCGTCGTTCAGCGGGACGTACTGCTCGTCGCTTTCGCACATCTCGACGGTCGGTGCGCGCTTGCCCGGCTTGGTCTCGCAGGGAACGTTGCGAACGCCGCGGACGTTCATGTCGGAGTTCTGCGGGATCCGGCAGTACAACTCGCCGTTGGTGCGGTCGGGATAGTCCTCGCGCACAGGGATTCGCTGCTGCTGCACGGGTAGGAACCCGGCGTTGCATGGTGGCGGCGAGTTCAGGTTCAAGTTGAAGTCGAGATAGATACCTTTGTAGTCCATCTTGGCAACCCTGTCCGGCACGATGATCGACGACATCACCGCGGTCCCCTGCGGAAACATGACCAACAGCTGCTCGAGGTCGTTTCGGTAGGACAGGGCAATGTTGCCCAGACTGACCAGGTTCGCCAGTAGCACCGGCAGCGTGGGAGCCAACCGGTCGAACAGCGCGGTGCCTTCGTCGAGCGCCGGACCGGCGGTGTTGAGCAGGTCCGCAAACCTGCCGTCTTGTGCCTTCAGCTGACTGGTGATCGCGTTCACCCGCCGCGCCCACGTCGCGATCGAATCCGACGTTCGCACCTGGGAGCTGGCTACCGGGGGAAACTCGTCGATCAGCCGGGAGAACGAGTCGCTGGTCTTGCCGGCATCGATCGCCAACGCGGTGCCACCATCGACAAGCCGGGACAGTTCCGGCCCCAGACCCGCGACAGCTTTGGAGGCTTCTTCGACGACGGTGTGCAGGTTGTCCTGCGGGATGGCGGCGAGTGCCTTATTGGTTGTGTCCAGTAGGGATCCGATATCGACAGGGATTTGGGTCTTGCCGACCGCGATCACATCGCCATCGCGCAATTTCGGGCCGGTGTCCTGGGCGGTGCCGGAATGCGGTGTCAACTCGAGGAATTGCTCACCGACGGCCGAGCGGCTGTGCACCGCGGCTGTCACGTCGGAGGGAATCGCGATATCGGATTTCAGCGAAAGGACGGCGCGGACACCGTTCTGGGTCACGTCGACCGATTTGACGCTGCCGACTTCGCTGCCGCGATAGTTCACCACCGACGTCGGGTACAACCCGCCGGAGGCAGGCAGGTCGACCTTCACTGTGTATCTGCCAATCCCAAGCAGCGCAGGCACTCTCACGAAGCCGAACGCCATCACGGCGATAGAAAGCAACGTAACAATTGCAAGGATGGTCAACTGTGTCCAGATTCGACGGGACAGGCGCAGCGAACTCGAACGCGACATGCTAGTAACCCCCCCAGTGGTAGGCCGCGATCAACGGATTGACCGCGGTGTACGGGCTGGGCATCTGGCCGATGGTGCGGCCCCACTGCATCTCGAGTTCGGTGAGATTTCCCTCCCATTTCGACCCGGTGAAGAAACCGCTGTCCAGACGGCTCAGAGTCAGGTCGACGATGAGCGAGATGTTGGCGAAGTCACCCCGAAACCAGTTGGGGACAGTGCTTTTCACCCACGGTAGCGTCGAAAGGAAGTCCAGACCTCGGGTGAGGGCGGGCCCGGCGTTAGCCAGCTCCCGCAGCGCAGGCGCGAGGTTGCGGAAGTTGTCGACGAGCGATTTCTTGCTCTGCTGGATCGTGGAGGCGGCGACGGCGCTGAACTGGCCCACCTTGTCGATCGCGTCGACCAGTGTCTTGCGCGTATCTGACAAGACCCCCAGCGCCTGCGGGATCGTCGTGAGCGCCTTGTCAACCACTGGGTCTTTGTCCGCCACCTGGCCGGCCAGCGAGTTGACGCTCTCGATTGCAGTAATGATGTCGTCAGTCTGTTTTTTCGTCTCAGTGACGAAGATGTCCAGTTGAGTCAACAGGCTGCGCATCTCTTTTTCACGACCGGTCAACGCCGTCGCAAAGGTCCGGGTGATCTCTTGGAGATGACCCAGCCCACCACCGTTGAGCAGAATTGCCACCGACGCCAGCGTCTGCTCGGTGGTTGGATACGTCGCTGCTCTGGATAGCGGAATCACTGAGCCGTTTTTGAGTTGTCCTTGCGGTGCCTCGTCTTTCGGCGGCGCCAGCTCGATGTGCATGGATCCCAGCAGGCTGGTCTGGCCGACCTTGGCGGTGCTGTTTGCCGGCAGACGAATATTGCCGTTGATCCGCATGGTCACCAGGGCATGCCAGTCCTGCACCTCGATCTTGGTGACGTTGCCGACGTTGACGTCGGCAACCCGCACCCGGGTGTTGGGCTGAATGACGACGACATCGGGCAGTTGGGCCGCAATGGTGTACGCACCGTCGCCCTTACCCTGGGTTCCCGGCAGCGGTAGCGAGTTGAGACCCCGCCATCCTCCACAACTCGTCAGCAAGCACAAGCACGAGATGGCAAGCGCCGCAGACACTGCGCGCCTCACGGTGTGCCCTTCGGCGGCACCGGTGCGGCCGCAGGCACCATCAGGCCCGGCAGCCCCCCGCGGGGGTCGGTCGAATGAACGGCGACCGGCGCCGGCGGTACGGCACCCCCGGGCAGTGCTTGCGGCGACTGAGGCAGTGCACCCGGGCCTGGACCGCCCACTGGAGGCGGGCCAACCGGCGCTCCCGGCGGTGGTATGTGCGGGTTGAGCTTGTCCTCGCTGTAGGTGAGCTCGTTGGGACGTGCCGATGCACCCACGAATGGGTTGAAGCCGAGCGGAAGGTAGTTGTACTGACGGTTTTTGATGATCGGAGACAGATACTGCTCGCACAGTCGCGCCGACTGTTTCGCCCCGATACGAGCCGCGGACTCGATTGAACCGCTCCCCTCCATACCACTCCTACACCTCTATCTTTTTCACTTTACCCATTTTCACATCTACCACCCGCACCCATATATTCAGCTAAATCACCACTACCTCAGATAGTTGAGCCTGCAATGGTGTACGCACCGTCGCCCTTACCCTGGGTTCCCGGCAGCGGTAGCCAGTTGAGGCCCCGCCATCCTCCACAACTCGTCAGCAAGCACAAGCACTAGATGGCAAGTGCCGCAGACAGTATGCGCCTCACGGTGTACCCTCCGGGCGGCACCGCTGCGGCCTGCCGGCACCATCAAGCCCGGCAGTCCCCCGCGGGGGTCGGTCGAATGGACGGCGACCGGCGCCGGCGGTACAGCACCCCCGGCAGTGCTTGCGGCGACTGAGGCGGTGGGCCCGGGCCTGTACTGTCCGCGGGGGCGGGCCACCCGGCGCTCCCGGCGGCGGTATGTGCGGGTTGAGCTTGTCCTCGCTGTAGGTGATCTCGTTGGGACGTGCCGATGCACCCACGAATGGGTTGAAACCGAGCGGCAGGTAGTTGTACTGGCGGTTTTTTATGATCGGTGACAGATACTGCTCGCACAGTCGCGCCGACTGTTTCGCCCCGATACGGCCGTCGGACTCGATTGAACCGCAAACGGATTGGACGGTGTCGGCAAAATTCGACAGGGCCAGAATCCCGGTGACGGCGCTCTGCGCCGGTTGATAGATGTTGAGGAAGTTCTGGAACACGTTCGGTGCGACGTGCAGGGTTTGCTTGATGTCACGGCGGCTGTCGTTCAACGCCGTGGTGATCTCGTTGAGGTGGTCGAAGGTCGTACCGATGGCCTCGCGGTTCTCGGCGACGAAGGGGCGCAGATCGTTGACGGCCCCGTCCAATCCCGCAATGGCCTGGCCCCACTCGTTGGGAGTATTGGTCATCACCGTGGTGATGGCGGCCAAGTTCTTGTTGAACGACGCCAGCAGCTCACTGCTCGAGGTCAGCGCGGAGACGAACGTCTCCAGGTTGCGCAGCGTGCTGAAAATATCGGTGCTGTGGTCGCCGAGCGCTGAAACCGCCTGCGAGAGCTTGATGACGGTGTCGCGCGCGGTGTCACCCTCGCCGCGCAGGTTCGCGGCCGAGGTGTTGACGAATTGCCCCAGCGCGCTGGTCCCGCCCTCGGTCGTGGGTTGCAGGGACTCGGTCAGCTTCTCCAACTGCTTACGCAGGTCGTCCCACTCGACGGGGACCGCGGTCCGCTCCTCCGGAATAGTCGCGCCATCAGCCAGTTTCGGCCCGCCGGAGTAGACCGGGACAAGCTGGATCGCGCGCGAAGTGACCAGTGACGGTGACAGGATCGCCGCGCGTACATCAGCGGGAACCGGATATTGCGACTCGACGGTGAACGTGACCTTCGCCGCGTTGGGCTGCGGCTCGATCTTCTCGATCGTTCCGACAGCGACGCCGAGAATGCGGATCTCGTCGCCGGTGTAGACACCGTTGGTGTTCGGGAAGTAGGCGATGTATGTGTTGCGGGTCACCTGTTTCCACCACGGCGTGACCATCATGCTGATCCCGACCAGCAGGATCAGCACCAGGCTGATCGCCGTGCCGATCTTCGTGAGGCGTCGATGGTTCTCGATCCATGCTTTGCCGTTCTTGACCCAGTTGCGAAGTCTCGCACGGACTTTCGCGAATGCCATCAGCGACCCCCGTTCGCAGGCACTTCGTTGGGCGCCGGCTGGTACACCGGCGTTTGCTTGGGCGGCGGCTTGAGATCGGCCGGCGGGCCGGGCGGTGGCCCACCCGGCGGCGGCGCTGGCGGCGGCGGCCGGTACGGGTAGCAGTCGGGGCCAGGCAACGGCATCCCGGCCGGACCGCACGAATGCTCATCCGGGTTGCCGGTGATCGCATCCGGGATTGACCGTCGCGGCTCGCCGCCTTGTCCGGTGCGCGGGTACGGCAACGGCAGCAGCGGTAGGCCAGGCTGGCCGTTGCCCGGATCGACAAGTTGAGATGGCAGCAACACATTGGGATCAAGCCCCAGATCAGAGAACGCCGCGTCGGTGAACGGCTGCACAAATTGTCCCAGTGTCAGGTTCGGCAGCGAGGCTTTGAAGAACGGCCCTGACCCCAGCACTTCACCGAACGACATCGCGTACTTCGGGATGAGGTACAAGGTGCGCTGCAGTTCCTTTTTGCGGTCGTCCAAGATCGACAGCACAGAGTTGAGCTTGTCCAGGCGGGCTTGAGCTGCGTCCGGTTGTCGCCGATGACAGCAGATATCTCGCCGCGTCGCGGCCCCGACGTTGGTCATCAGCGCGTCAACCGCGTTGCGTTGCGTCAGAAGCTCGGCCAGCAATGCATTCGCGTTGATGACCAGGTTGGCGATCTGGTCGCTGCGCTTGCCCAGCACCCCCATGACCTTGTTCGCATTGGTCAGCAGGCTGCGCAGTTTCTCGTCACGGTCGTCCAGCGTGCTGGAGAACTGCGCACTCCCTCCAGTGCGGCCTTCAAATCAGGTGGGTGTCTTTGAAGGTGTTCGCCAACGTCGTCAGCGCCGAAGAAAGCTTTGCGGTGTCCAATGCGCTGATGGTGCTGGTCAAGTCGCCCAGGGCATCCGGTAGGTCGTAGGCGCGCGAGTGCGCTCCACCGCGATCGGGCCCTGCAGCTCGCCGTCTCCACGCGGAGTTATCTCGAGCATCTTCGTGCCGAGCACGTCTCGGTCTTGATCGACGCTTCGGTGCGGTTGCCCAGTGCGACGTCGTCATCGACGTGAATTTGACCAGCACTTTGGTCCCGTCCAGTTTGACACTGGACACCCTGCCGACCGACAGTCCCGACACCCGCACGTCGCTATCCGGCTTGATCCCGCCTGCCTCCGTGAAATACGCGGAGTAGCCGGACTTTCCGGTGAGGAACGGGATTTTTTCGTAGGAGAAGACGGCGACCACCAAGGCAACGACGATGGCGATGCCTACCAAGCCGACCGTAGTCCGGTTGCGCTCGGCGAGCGGCTTGATGTTGCGCCGCTTGAACTTGTCTTTAACGGTACTTGTCATCGAGGTCATTTTTTCGCAAGCACCGCCCGTTACCTGGCTCACCAGCTTGACGAACGTGGGTTGCCCGTTCCGGCCGTTGAGCTTGATGATCACATCGCAGATGTAGAAGCCGAAGTAGTCGCCGTAGAGACCCTGGCGGGACAGCGTTTGATAAACATCGGGAAGCGTTCTGACGAGGTCGTCGACGTAGTTGTGGTCTGACTCGATCTGCCCCGAGACGCGATCCGTTTACACCAGTCTTTGATCAGTTATCTCACCTGCGTCAGCAATCAGCACCATCCTATCGCAACATTGATATAAACCACATCCTTATTGATATCAATCTTACACTCAAACAATACCCCAAACAAAAAAAAAAACTAATCCAAAACATAAAAAAAAAAAAAAAAAAAAAAAAAAAAAAAAAAAAAAAAAAAAAAACAAACGGATTGGACGGTGTCGGCAAAATTCGACAGGGCCAGAATCCCGGTGACGGCGCTCTGCGCCGGTTGATAGATGTTGAGGAAGTTCTGGAACACGTTCGGTGCGACGTGCAGGGTTTGCTTGATGTCACGGCGGCTGTCGTTCAACTCCGTGGTGATCTCGTTGAGGTGGTCGAAGGTCGTACCGATGGCCTCGCGGTTCTCGGCGACGAAGGGGCGCAGATCGTTGACGGCCCCGTCCAATCCCGCAATGGCCTGGCCCCACTCGTTGGGAGTATTGGTCATCACCGTGGTGATGGCGGCCAAGTTCTTGTTGAACGACGCCAGCAGCTCACTGCTCGAGGTCAGCGCGGAGACGAACGTCTCCAGGTTGCGCAGCGTGCTGAAAATATCGGTGCTGTGGTCGCCGAGCGCTGAAACCGCCTGCGAGAGCTTGATGACGGTGTCGCGCGCGGTGTCACCCTCGCCGCGCAGGTTCGCGGCCGAGGTGTTGACGAATTGCCCCAGCGCGCTGGTCCCGCCCTCGGTGGTGGGTTGCAGGGACTCGGTCAGCTTCTCCAACTGCTTACGCAGGTCGTCCCACTCGACGGGGACCGCGGTCCGCTCCTCCGGAATAGTCGCGCCATCAGCCAGTTTCGGCCCGCCGGAGTAGACCGGGACAAGCTGGATCGCGCGCGAAGTGACCAGTGACGGCGACAGGATCGCCGCGCGTACATCAGCGGGAACCGGATATTGCGACTCGACGGTGAACGTGACCTTCGCCGCGTTGGGCTGCGGCTCGATCTTCTCGATCGTTCCGACCGCGACGCCGAGAATGCGGATCTCGTCGCCGGTGTAGACGCCGTTGGTGTTCGGGAAGTAGGCGATGTATGTGTTGCGGGTCACCTGTTTCCACCACGGCGTGACCATCATGCTGATCCCGACCAGCAGGATCAGCACCAGGCTGATCGCCGTGCCGAACTTCGTGAGGCGTCGATGGTTCTCGATCCATGCTTTGCCGTTCTTGACCCGGTTGCGAAGTCTCGCACGGACTCTCGCGAATGCCATCAGCGACCCCCGTTCGCAGGCACTTCGTTGGGCGCCGGCTGGTACACCGGCGTTTGCTTGGGCGGCGGCTTGAGATCGGCCGGCGGGCCGGGCGGTGGCCCACCAGGCGGCGGCGCTGGCGGCGGCGGCCGGTACGGGTAGCAGTTGGGGCCAGGCAGCGGCACCCCGGCCGGACCGCAGGAATGCTCATCCGGGTTGCCGGTGATCGCATCCGGGATAGACCGCCGCGGCTCGCCGCCTTGTCCGGTGCGCGGGTACGGCAACGGCAGCAGCGGTAGGCCGGGCTGGCCGTTGCCCGGATCGACAAGTTGAGATGGCAGCAACACGTTGGGATCAAGCCCCAGATCAGAGAACGCCGCGTCGGTGAACGGCTGCACAAATTGTCCCAGTGTCAGGTTCGGCAGCGAGGCTTTGAAGAACGGCCCTGACCCCAGCACTTCACCGAATGACATTGCGTACTTCGGGATGAGGTACAAGGTGCGCTGCAGTTCCTTTTTGCGGTCGTCCAAGACCGAAAGCACACCGTTGAGCTTGTCCAGGGCGGGCTTGAGTTGCGTACGGTTGTCGCCGATGACAGCAGATATCTGCCGCGTCGCGGCCCCGACGTTGGTCATCAGCGCGTCGACCGCGTTGCGTTGCGTCAGAAGCTCGGCCAGCAAGGCATTCGCGTTGATGACCAGGTTGGCGATCTGGTCGCTGCGCTTGCCCAGCACGCCGGTGACCTTGTTGGCATTGGCCAGCAGGCTGCGCAGTTTTTCGTCACGGTTGTCCAGCGTGCTGGAGAACTGCGCAACTCCCTCCAGTGCGGCCTTCAAATCGGGTGGAGTGTCTTTGAAGGTGTTCGCCAACGTCGTCAGGGCCGAAGAAAGCTTTGCGGTGTCCAATGCGCTGATGGTGCTGGTCAAGTCGCCCAACGCGTCCGGTAAGTCGTACGGCGCGCGAGTGCGCTCCACCGGGATGGGGCCTTGGAGCTTGCCGTCTCCGCGCGGAGTTATCTCAAGCATTTTGTTGCCGAGCACGGTCTCGGTCTTGATCGACGCCTCGGTGCGGTTGCCCAGTGCGACGTCGTCGTCGACGGTGAATCTGACCAGCACTTTGGTCCCGTCCAGTTTGACGCTGGACACCCTGCCGACCGACAGTCCCGACACCCGCACGTCACTGTCCGGTTTGATGCCTCCCGCCTCGGTGAAATAGGCGGAATAACCAGACTTTCCGGTGAGGAACGGGATTTTCTCATAGGAGAAGACAGCCGCGACCAGGGCGACGACGATGCCGATGCCAACCAGACCGACCGTGACCCGGTTACGGTCGGCGAGCGGCTTGATGTTGCGCCGCTTGTCGTTGAGAGCGTTGAAGCGGTCTTTGATCGAGGTCATTTTTTCGGCAAGCACCGCCCGGTTACCTGGCTCACGAACTTGACGAACGTGGGTTGTCCGTTCCTGCCGTTGAGCTTGATGATCACATCGCAGATGTAGAAGCCGAAGTAGTCGCCGTAGAGACCCTGGCGGGACAGCGTTTGATAAACGTCGGGAAGTGTTCTGACGAGGTCGTCGAAATAATTGTGATCGGACTCGACCTGCCCCGCGAAGCGATCCGTTTGCACCACAGTGTCTTTGATCGGTTGCCGCGCCTGCGTCAACAGGTCGGCTACCGATCCCGTCGCGGCATTGATATAGGCCACGTCCTTGGTGATATCGGTCTTGCGCTCGGACAGTGCCCCGACCAGTAGGGAGAGCTTGTCCAGACCGTCTGAGAACTGCTTGTCGCGGGTGCCGAAGGTGTGCAGCACGGTATTCAAGTTGGTGATCACGTCGCCGATCAGCTTGTCGCGATTGGCCAGCGTCGTGGTCAGCGCAGAGGTCTCGCCGAGCACCGAAGAGATGGTTGCGCCCTCACCCTGGAACACCCTGAGCAGTTGGCCGGACAGTGCATTGACCTGGTCGGGATCCAACGCGCGGAACAGTGGCCGGAAACCACCGATGAGCGCGTCGACGTCGAGGGCAGGAGAGGTACGGGCCAACGGAATCGTGGCGTTCGGCGGCAATCTCCTGGGCGGACCGGGCCCGTCCTCGAGAGCGAGATATCGGTCGCCAATCAGGTTTTCGTAGCGTACTGACGCTTTGGTGCCTTCGGTGAGCCTCAGTCCCTTGTCGATGGCGAAGTCGACGTGGACGGTGCCGTCTTTTTCCAGCTTGAGGTCACTGACCTTTCCCACTTCGACGCCGGCAATACGGACGAAGTTCCCACCCTTGAGCCCCGAGACATTCGAGAACACCGCGCTGTAGGAAGTCCGGGAGTCAAACCGGAACTGCCCGAAGACGGTCACCAGAATGAAGACGAAAGCAAGAGAGACAACGGTGAACGCCACCACACGCGCGATGGCGCCGGCGTCGGTTCTCATTGCAACTCCTTACTTTTCGGGGTCAGGACGACTTAGGGCGATGGAGGTGGCGCCGGTGGCAGCGGCGGCGTCGCAGCCCCCGCATAGTCCGGTGCACCGTACGGCGGTTGTCCGGGATAGGCCGGCGCCAGGCCCGGCGCCGGACCGCCAGGGTAACGGATCAGCGGCGGTTGGGGCGTTCCCTTGGTGGCCGGGAAGATAGTTGACATAGCCGGGGAAACCGATGCCGGAGTTAGGCCGGATGTCCAGGCCGGTGCCGAATCCGGTGTCGGTCACCAGATACTTCACCGGGAAGTTCGCGCTCGCGTCAGGCAGCGAACCACAACTCGGCTTGCCGCCGGGGCCACCCTTGGCCTGCACAAGGGGCAAGTTGTCGGGGTAGCGGTACGGGTCGTCGCCGAAGAGCAGCCCGCCGTCGATCATGAGGGATTTGCCGTTGCCCCCCATGTAGGCCCTGCCGCCGTTCTCCAAGTACCAGACGGCGCCCTCGAACGTGCATTTGTAGGTCGGTGAGTACTTGTTCAGCAACTCGAAGGTCGGCGCCACCAGATTGATGGCGCTGACCAGGTTCTGCTCATTTCGACCGATCGTGTTGATCCCGGCGTTCGAGAAGCCGATCGCATCCAGCAGCAGTTCGTTGAGCGCCTTTTTGTTCTTGGTGATCGTTACGCTCGTTGTCGAGAACGAGTCAAGCGTTGACAAAAGATCTTGCGCCGCAACCGAATAGGCCGCGGCGGTCTTGCCGAACAGCTGCCAGTCCTTGCGGATGGTGGCTTGTTTGGGGTTCACGGCAACAAGAAATTGGTTGCCTCCGCTGATCGCCTCGCCTATGCGCTCGCCCTTGCCGCGGAAGGCGTCGGCCAACGCCGACAGCACACCGTTCAGTTTCGCCGGGTCGATCGCATGAACGATCGACTGCAAGTTCTCGAAGACGGTATTGACCTCGACGGTCGTGTTGCGGCTATGTAGCACAGCACCTTTGGCCAGTTGACGATGACTGGCGCCCTCCGCGGGAACGATGAGGTCGACATACTTGGCCCCGAACGCGGTGCTGGATTTGATCTCCGCCTCGACGTTGCTCGGCAGGTAGCGGAATTCGTTCGGATAGATTTTCAGCTTCAGCTTCGAAAGATTCGTGCCGGCCGAATCTGCGTAGGACTCGACGTGCGCCACCTCACCGATCTGGACACCGCGCAACTTCACCTTCGCGTCGTCTTCCATGACCAAACCGGCCCGGTCAGAAATGACGGTGAGCGGAACGGTCGTCTTCAGCGTCCCTTCGAACGCCATCGCGGTCAGCGTGCTGACCGCGACGACCACAAGAACGAGTACCGGTGCCCACCAAATAGGATCAATGCCCCGGCGTTTCCGCGTCTCCTGGCTCATCTCACCCCCCCGACAAGTGGAAGTTGCCGGACTGTCCGTAGACCGACAGCGTGATGGTCAACAGAATGAAAACCCCGGCAGTGATCGAAGAACGCACGGCCCGACCGACCGCTTCGCCGACTCCGGCCGGTCCGCCGGTCGCGTTGTAGCCGTAATACGTGTGAATCGCCATCACCGCAGCCGCCATCGACAGCGCCTCGGCGAACGACCAGAACAGATCGGTGGGGTGCAGAAACGACGTGAAGTAGTGGTCGTAGACGCCGCGGGATTGCCCGTAAACGATTGTCGTACCGAACCGAGTCGCCAAAAACCCCATCAGCATCGCGATGGTGTAGATCGGGATGACCGCTACGACTCCAGCCACGATGCGGGTGGACGCCAGGTAAGTGACCGGCCGGATGGCCATCGCTTCCAATGCGTCGATCTCTTCGTTGATGCGCATGGCCCCGAGCTGCGCGGTTGCGCCGGCGCCGATGGTGGCCGCCAGCGCCACCCCGGCGGTTGCCGGCACGATGAAGCGGACATTGAGAAACGCACCCAAAAACCCTGTGAGGGCTTCGATCCCGACGTTGGACAGGGTGTTGTAGCCCTGCACGGCGATCAGCGCGCCGGTGGTCAGCGTCAGAAATCCGACGATGACCACTGTGCCGCCGATGACGGCGAGTGCCCCGGTCCCCATGCCCAGGACGGCGATCAACCGCAGTACCTCACCCGGATAACGCCGAACCGCGTCCACGGTGGAGCCAAGCGCGTTGCCGATAAACGCCGTTTGCTCCCCCAAGCTGCGGACCGAGTCGACCACCCGACTCACGATCTCGGAACCGGGTATGTACCTCTCATCTTCGGCGGTACTCATGGAGACACCTTCACACCGAAAGCGGTGGCCAGAATGTTGATCAAGAACAGGGCCATGAAGGCAAACACCACAGTCTCGTTGACGGCGTTGCCCACCGCGATCGGTCCGCCGCCGACGGATAGGCCCTTGTAGCACGCGATCAGACCAGCCGAAAGCCCGAAGAGCAGTGCTTTGACCAGGGACACGATCACCTGCGGAAGGCCGGTCAGCAGTGTCATCCCAAAGATGAACGCCCCCGGTGTGACGTGTTGCACGTACACCACGAAGAAGTAGCTGCCGGTAAGGCCCACCACCGCGACCGCCGAATACAGCAGCAGCGCAACGAATGTCGCGGCAATCACCCGCGGTACCACCAGCGCCTGGATGGGGTTGACGCCGATGACCTTCATCGCGTCGATCTCCTCGCGGATGGTCCGGGCGCCCAGGTCCGCGCACATCGCCGTGGAGCCCGCACCGGAGACCACGATCGCCGTCACCACCGGCCCCACCTGGGTGACCGAGGCCAGCGCGGCACCGGCACCCGACAAGTCACCGGCGCCGACCTCGATCAGCACAATGTTCAGCGTGAAAACGATGAGAACGGTGTAGGGGATCGACAACACCAGGGTCGGCACAATCGACACCCTCGCGACGAACCAGATCTGATCGATCAGTTCGCGCAAGGCGAAGGGTCGCCGGAAGGCGGCAGCGAAGGTCTCGCCGGCCAGAACGACGAAATCGCCGATGCCACTGGCGGGCTTGGACCAAT
>CAVTEZ010000014.1:0-66165 GCA_963733755.1 uncultured Actinomycetota bacterium | reverse complement strand
CGGCACCTGGCTTGGTGCGAGGAGAAAGTAGTGACGCGCCGAAGACGGCGTGGCTGTTCCCGGGCCAGGGCAGCCAATACGTCGGCATGGCCCGAGGGTTGTTCGACGCCGAACCCGCGTTCCGGGAGACGTTGACTCGGTGTGCGAGCGCAGTCGCCGACATTCTCGAAAGACCAATGCTGGAAGTGATTTTCGATGCTGACTGTCGAAGACATTACCTTGCGACACACCGGGTACGCCCAGCCGGGAAGCTAGCTCGCCGTGGAAGTGGGCCTCGCGCGGCTGTGGCAGTCCTGGGGAATCGAACCGGATGTGGTGCTGGGCCACAGCGTCGGCCAATATTCGGCGGCCTGTGTCGCGGGTGTGTTCGGCCTCGAGGACGGAGCGATGTTGATGGCCGAGCGCGGCCGCCTGTTCGGCGGTCTGCCCGCGGGCGGTCGAATGGTCGCCGCGTTCACCGCCGCCGAGCGGGTGGAGACGTTGCACCGATGAGTTCCCGCGTCTGTCGGTAGCGGCCTACAACGGTGCTAATACCGTGCTATCCGGCCCGGTGAAGGATCTGGAGCGCGCGGTAGCCGAATTGGCGGCCGAGGATGTGCGGTGCGAATGGCTGGACACCAGTCATGCCTTCCACTCCGCGCTGATCGATCCAATCCTCGACGAATTCGAGGCGTTTGTGAGCCAATTCGAGTTCCGCTCGCCACAGCGGACGTAAGTACAACCGTACTGGCGCGGTCCTGAGCAGGGACATGAAGCTGGATGGCCACTATTGGCGCCGCCATGCGCGGCAGCCGGTCGAGTTCGCCAAGGGTGTGCGCACGCTCGCAGAGCTCAACTGCTCGGTGTTGCTCGAGGAGGTCGGCCCGCAACCGGTGCTCCACCGCTGCCGCCTTACGAGAGTGGCCCGACACCGAGACAAAGACCGCAGGCCGTGAGTCCCTGCGCCGCAGTGGCGCCGACCATCGTGAGATCACCGAGGCCATCGCCTCGGCCTACGTCGCCGGCCACTGTCCCAACTTCGTCGAACACCAGCACGGACGGGGCCGCAAGGTCGACCTGCCCACCTATCCGTTCCAGCATCACCGTTACTGGGTCCCTGAGAAACCCGCCGCTGCCGCCCAGAGCCATGCCATGCGCACTGAGACGGTCCGACTCCTCGAGACGGGACAGGTCGATGAGCTCGCCGCGCATCTCGGCGATCCGGATGGTAATCGCCAGACCGTCGGCACGTTGAAACAACTCGCCGCCCTACACAACCAGCAGCGCAGTGCGCAGTCTATCGCGGACGCCCGGTACGAGATCCGCTGGGAGAAATCACCTTATGCGTCCTCCGACCTGAACACGGTGAGAAAGCCACCTGGCTGCTGCTTGTCGATGACGCTGACTGCGTTGCGCCGCTTGCCGATACGCTAGCGGCGCACGGACACGCGCACCGGATCCTCCGGCTGCCGGAATCCGATATATGTCAACAAGAATTCGAAGCCGAGCTACGCGCAGCCGCAGCCGAGGGAACCGTGCTGCGCATTCTGCATCTTGCGGGCCTCGACCCGGACGGTGCAGTGTCGGCACGCTCGCTGGAGCGGATGCAGCACCGGGTCCTCAGCGGGACAGGGCGGGTCTTCCGAGCCGCTGTCGCCGCCGGAGTCCGCCTACCGATCTGGTTGGTGACCCGCGGCGCACAGCGGGTGACGAGCGCGGACGCCGTGTCACCGATGCAGACTTGCCTGTGGGGATTCGGTCGCGCCGCCGCCCTCGAACACCCGCAACTTTGGGGCGGGCTGGCAGATCTGGCTGAGGGCGATCCCGGCGAGTGGTCCCGGTTGATCGATCACATCGTGGCAGCACCGGCCAGCGAAGACCAGATCGCCCTGCGGGATCAAACGGTCTATGTCGCTCGAGCTGACCCGACGCGCGCAGCAGCAGATCACAAGACCGCCGGCACTTCGTCATGACGCAACGTACCTGGTGACCGGCGGGCTGGGCGCGCTCGGACTGGAGATCGCCGAGTATCTGGCCGCGCACGGCGCCAGACACCTGGTGCTGATCGGCCGACGGCCACCCAGCGATGCAGCGCAGCAGCGCATCGACGCGATCGGCGAACAATATGGTTGCCAGTTTCGCGTCCTCGCGGCAGATGTCGCCGATCCGGGCGACGTTACGCGCGTGCTTGCCACCGTGCGTGCCGAACTACCGCCGTTGACCGGCATCGTGCACGCCGCAGGCGAGATCGGCGCCAGCCCGTTGCACACCTTGGACGACACCGAAGTGGACCGGGTCTTCGCGGGAAAGGCTTGGGGTGCATGGTATTTGAGCGAGGAAACAGCGGACTTGCAGCTGGACTTCTTCCTCAGCACCTCGTCGGTCGCCGCCGTTTGGGGCAGCTTCGGCCAGGCTGCCTACAGCGCGGCCAACGCCTTCCTTGACGGATTGGCCTGGCGGTTACGTGACCGGGGCGTTCCTGGCATCAGTGTCAACTTTGGTCCCTGGTCGGCGGGTATGACCGATCAGGAGGCTCGTGCACAACTGGATCGGCGTGGAGTGCAGTCACTCTCGCCCGCTGATGCGCTGGCTGGGATGGCTGAGCTGATGGTGGCATCGGCAGCGCAGGGGATCGTGGCCCGGATCGATTGGGCCCGCTTCCTGCCGGTCTACCAGCTGCAGCGGAAGCGGTCGTTGCTGGCGCAGCTCGAGTGTGAGGTACCCGAGACGGTACCGGCACCGACGCCGTCTGGCACAACCCGATTCGTCGAGGAGCTCACCGTTGCTCCCGTTGAGCAGCGCAAGAAACTGGTCTTGGAGTATCTGCGCGACGCGGTTGCGCAGGTGACACGGATCGATCCGGCAGAAATCCGGTCCGACAAGGGCTTTTTCGATCTCGGAATGGATTCGTTGATGGCCGTCGAGCTGCACAGTCGGCTTGAGCGAGGGCTCGGCAGGCAGCTGCCGGTGACCCTCGCGATGGACCAGCCACGACTCGCCGATGCCGCGGAATACCTGCTCGGCGAGGTCCTGGTCCTCGGCGCACAGCAGCCGGCCAAACCGGATCCGGTAACCACGGTGCGCGCGAACGAGCCGGTCGCGATCGTCGGTATGGCCTGCCGTTTTTCGGGCGCGCACGACGTCGAAGCGTTCTGGGCGGTGTTGTCCGGCGGTCCTCGACGTGATCCGCGAGATCCCGGATGACCGATTCGACATCAACGACTACTACGACCCGGATCCCGATGCGGCGGGCAAGATCTACACCCGCTACGGCGGATTCCTGGACGAGATCGACGGGTTCGACCCCGAGTTCTTTGGGATTTCCCCGCGTGAAGCGGTGTGGATGGATCCGCAGCAGCGGCTGGTGCTGGAAACCTCGTGGGAGGGCCTGGAATGTGCCGGCTATTCGCCGGCGGGGTTGCGCGGCAGCAGAAGTGGCGTGTACGTGGGCGTGGCTGCCAACGAGTATTCGCATCTGTTGTCCACCAGCCTCGAGAGCATCGCAGCGCCCTTCGCGACCGGCAATTCACTCAGCGTTATCGCGGGCCGGGTTGCGTTCGCGCTCGGACTGGAGGGGCCGGCGGTGGCCATGGATACCGCGTGCAGCTCGGCGCTGGTAGCCGTCCATCAGGCCTGCCAGGGGCTGCACACCAGGGACTGCGATCTGGCTCTGGCCGGTGGGGTGAACGTACTGCTCAGCCCGGTGAGCACCATCGCCACCTCGCGCGCGAGGATGCTGTCCCCTGACGGTCGCTGCAAGACCTTCGATGCCGCCGCCGACGGCTATGTGCGCGTGAAGGATGCGGGGTGCTTGTGCTCAAGCGGCTCAGCGACGCCGAGCGCGACGGTGACCGGATCCAAGCGGTAATCCGGGGCAGCGCGGTCAACCAGGACGGTCGCATCCGTGGACTGACGGTGCCCAATGGCGGGGCGCAGCAACGGGTCATCACCGCAGCGCTGACGCGTGCGGGGATGGCCGGCCGGGAGGTCGACTACCTGGAGGCGCACGGCACCGGCACTTCGCTGGGTGACCCGATCGAGGTCCAGGCCGCGGCTGCTGTCTCGGTGTCGGCCGGGACCCGAACCTGCCGTTGTTGATCGGCTCGGTGAAGACCAACATTGGGCACCTGGAGTCGGCTGCGGGGATCGCTGGCCTGATCAAGGTGGTGCTGGCGCTGAAGCACGGAATGCTGCCGCAGCACCTGCATTTCCAGACGCCGTCGCCGCATATTCCGTGGGACCGGTTGCCGGTACGGGTGGTGGACCAGGCGATTCCGTGGCAGGCGAACGGCAGGCCTCGTCGCGCCGGAGTAAGTTCTTTCGGGTTTTCTGGAACGAACGCGCACATAGTGATCGAGGAGGCGCCACCAGAACAGGCTGTGGCAGGGCAGGATCCGACAGCCATAAGGGCAACAGCCGGCGTCGCAGCATCATTCGAGCTGGCCGCGAGCTACCAACCGACTGTAATGTTGCCGCTTTCTGCGCGGTCACCGCAAGCGCTGGTTGCGTTGGCGCAGCGCTACGGGGCTTGGTTAGATGCGCATCCAGAGGTCGACATCGCCGATGTGTGCTTCACGGCCGGGGTCGGGCGTTCGCATTTTGAACACCGGGCCGCGCTCGTCGTGGATTCGGTCCAGTGTGCCCGCGAACTACTGGCCGGGTTGCCCGACGACAGGATGGGGCCGCGTGGGCTACGTGGCGTGTGCGGTGATCCGCCGAAGACAGTGTGGTTGTTCACCGGGCAGGGCAGCCAGTACCCGGGGATGGTACGCGAATTGTTCGACGTGGAGCCGGTATTCACCAGTACCGTGGCACGATGCGCCCAAGCGCTCGACAATGTGCTGCCGTATTCACTGCTGGAGGTCCTCTTCGACTCGGCTAAAGACGACGGAGAGGCGATGCGGCACACCAGCTTTGCCCAGCCCGCGCTCTTCGCGGTGGAGATGGGCCTGGCCCGGCTGTGGCAGTCGTGGGGCATCGAACCCGACGTGGTGCTCGGGCACAGCGTGGGCCAGTATGTAGCTGCGTGTGTGGCCGGGGCATTCAGCCTCGAGGACGGGGCGCGGTTACTCGCCGAAAGAGGCCGTCTCTTCGGCAGTTTGCCCGAAGGCGGCCGAATGGTGGCGGTGTTCGCTGACGCCGAGCACGTGGAGAACCTCGCCGCCGAATTCCCGCACGTGTCGGTGGCCGCCTACAACGGCGCCAACACGGCGTTGTCGGGACCGGGCGCAGACTTGGAACAGATAGTCGCCACGTGCTTCGACGAGGGCATCCGCTGTTCCTGGCTGGACACCAGTCACGCCTTCCACTCCGAGCTGCTCGAGCCGGCGCTCGACGAATTCGAGTCATACGCTGCTCAGCTCAAGTTCGCCGTCCCGACTCTGCCGCTGGTCTGCAACCGCACCGGCGCGCTGATCACCACGGCAACCTCGCTAAACGCACAATACTGGCGCCGACATGCCCGCGAACCCGTGCAATTCGCCAAGAGTGTGCGCACCGTGGCCCAGCTGGGATGCTCGGTGTTGATGGAGATCGGCCCGCAGCCGATTCTGACCGCCGCCGCGCTGCGGGTCTGGCCGGAATCCTCGCCGGCGCCGCGAACGATCGCCTCGGCGCGCAAGGGCACTGATGCTCGCCGTCAGATCGCCGAAGCCGTGGCCGCTGCCTATGTCGCCGGGCATCGACCCGACTTTGCCGCACTCCATCATGTGCCGCGCCGTAGAGTCGAACTACCCACATACCCCTTCCAGCACCGATCGATCTGGCACAAGACCACAGGCATCCGTTCCGACGGCCGCGCCACATCCGGCATCCTGGGCTTTGCACAGGATCTCGCGTCGGGAGACACCGCATACACCAGCCGGCTCGGCATCAAGACGCAGCCCTGGCTTGCCGATCACATCATCTACGGCACCTGGGTCGTTCCTGGCGCCACCTACGTGGCCATGGTGCTTGCCGCGGTGGAAACGCCTGCCCAGGTACAGGATGTCTTCTTCTACGAGCCGATCCTGCTGGCCGACAAAGACTCCCGCGAGTTGCAGCTAACTCTGCAGTCTGATGACGGCCAGGGGTTGATGTTCCAGGTGCATAGCCGTCCGTACGGTGATCGTGAAGCCGAGTGGTCGCTGAATGCGAAGGGTTCGGTCGCCACCGGTGTCGAGGACGAGCCGGCACCTGATCCCGCGGACACTGCGGATTCTCTGGATGTCGTGCTGGAGCGGTTGACTTGCGTGAGTCCGCAACTACTTTACGACGCGTTCGTCGAGAATGACCTGTGCCTTGGGCCCGTCTGGCGCTCATCGCTGAAGTCGCTGTGGGTTGGTGAAAGGGAGGCGGTCGGCGATATCACCATCGGCGACGAGCTGGCCGAATATGTCGGTCGTGAGCCGATCCATCCGGTGCTGCTCGACCTCTGCACCGGGATCGCCGCCGCCGCAGCTATTCCTCTCGCCCAACCGACCGACGTCCCCTCCGATCTGTTCTTACCGTTGCGGTACGGGCGGGTTGTCTTGCGCGAGCGGATGCCCCGACGGTTCTATTGTCGCGCGCGGTGGCGGACCGGCGACGTGGACAGCGAGACGCAGGTGTTCGAACTCGATTTCGTGGATCGAGATGGCAGCGTTTTAGGTGGAATTCGCGAGTTCACGGCGAAACGCGCACCGCGAGAGGCATTGTTGCGCAGCCTCGGCGCCGACGCGACCCGGCTGCTGTACAGCATCGGCTGGCGTGAGTCTGCCCCGCCGGAGTCGAGCGATGGCGCCGAGGTCGCCAATGGCGCCTGGATAGTCTGCGGATTCGATGAACTCGCGGCCGAACTGCCAGGTTCCATCAGGTTGGAGCCGATCTCCGATCCGGAGCACTTGGTGCAGCTACTGGCAGAGGCGAAAGAGCTTGGCACGCCCGTCTCAGGCATCGTCTGGAGCGTCACCGGGCGACCGAACCCGGAAGAACCGAGCGCTGAATTCGCCGCCCGGCTGGAAAGCGAGATCGGCAACCTTTTTAGGGTCGTGAGCACCCTGTTGACGGAGAAGGGCGTCAATCTTCCCGGCGGACTGTGGATCATCACCGAACGGGCCGTGGCGACGGAAGCCGGCGAGCCGGTTGACCCGGTGCAGGCGGCGCTGTGGGGGCTCGGACGAGTCGTCATCGCCGAGCAGCCGATGCTGCGCTGCAGGCTGGTCGACCACGACGGGTCTGACGACGTCGTGCACATGCTGGCGGGCCTGCTCGGCGTACCTGGTGGCGAGCCCGAACTCGCACTGCGACAAGGGAAGTTCCTGGTGCCACGGGTGGTGCGGTGGGCGGCGAGCGGATATCTCGCGGTACCGCGGGCGACCGACTATGTGCTGGCACCGACCGAACGCGGTGCGATCGACAACCTGCGGCTGACCGAAACGCAGGTACCGCCGCCGAGCGCGGGCCAGGTGCAGGTCCGGGTAGCGGCTGCCGGTGTCAACTTCCGGGATGTGCTGAACGTGCTCGGCCTCTACCCGGGCGATCCGGGGCCGGTCGGCGGCGACTTTGCCGGCGTCGTCGCGGAGGTCGGTCCAGATGTTACCGAAGTCAAAGTCGGGCAACGGGTCTTCGGCGTAATGATGGGGTCGATGGCCAGCCGGGTTAATGTGCCGGTTCAATTGATCGCGCTGGTGCCGGAGGGGATCAGCGAGACAGCGGCGTCGAGCACGCCCACTGCGATGCTCACCGCGCAGCTCGCCTTCGACTCGGCAAAGCTGAGGCCGGGTGACCGGGTCCTCGTGCACGCCGCGAGCGGTGGTGTCGGCCAGGCCGCGGTCCAATTGGCACAGCAGCGCGGTGCAGTCGTCTTCGCCACCGCCAGCACCTACAAACGCGCGACGCTGCACGAAATGGGTGTAGAACACGTCTACGACTCGCGCAGCACTGATTTCGCAGAGCAGATCCTCGCCGACACCGAGGGCGCCGGCGTCGACGTGGTGCTCAACAGCCTGACCAACGAAGGCTTCGTTGAAGCGACTGTTCGGGCGACTGCGCAGAACGGCCGGTTCGTCGAGATTGCCAAGCGGGACATCTGGACTCTGGAGCAGATGGCGACGACCCGTCCCGATATCCACTACGAAGTCCTTGCGCTGGACATGCTGATGGTGCAGGACCCAGAGCGTTTCCGGAGCTTACTGGCCGAACTGTCGAATGCGCTGGCCGGCGGCGAAATAGCACCGCTACCGGTCGAAATCTACCCACTGACGCAGGCGAAGACGGCGTTTCGCCGCATGCAACAGGCACGCCATATCGGCAAGATCGTGCTGCAGATGCCGAAGCCGCTGCAGCCGCGCGACGACCGGAGCTATCTGATAACCGGCGGTCTTGGCGCACTCGGCCTGCACACGGCGTCTTATTTGGCGCAACTCGGCGCCCGTGACATCGTGTTGACTAGCCGGCGTGCGCCCGATCCGGCCACACAACAGGCAATCGCCGAGATAACGGAGCGCTACCACTGCCGGATCCACACGTTCTCGGCCGACGTCGGTGACGAGGACCAGGTACGCAACCTGCTAAAGAGCATCCGGGCGGAGTTGCCGCCACTGGCCGGTGTGGCGCACCTAGCCGGGGTGATCGACGACGCGCTGCTACCGCAGCAGAGCCTGGAACGGTTCAAGACGACTCTGGCGCCAAAGGCGTTCGGCGCCTGGCACCTTCATCGGTTGACAATGAACGACAATCTCGAGTTCTTCATTGTGTACTCGTCTGGTACAAGCGTGTTTGGTTCCACCCGGCCAGGCCAACTACGCTGCGGCGAATGCAGCGCTCGACGGACTCGTTGCCCTCCGTAGGGCTCAAGGTCTGCCCGCGACAACCGTCAACTGGGGTCCGTGGGCGCACGGTGGGATGGCCAGTTCGGACGCCGCACGTGCCAACCTCGGTGCGCGCGGCCTGATTCCGCTGGAACCCACCGCCGCGTTGAATGCACTCGGCGAAGTCGTCGCGCACGGAATCGGCCAGGCAATCGCGACAGCTGCAAACTGGCAGCGCGCTGCGAAGCTGCTAGGGGCTGCCCGCCCACCCATTCTCGATAACGTGTTGCCGAGCACCGGCCCGATGACGCCGGGCGACAGTGCACTGCTTCGGCAACTGCATGACATGCCGGAGGCCCAGCGCGGCAGTTTCGTCACCGAGCACTTTCAACGCGAGGTGCAGCAGATTCTCGGGCTCGCGCAACCGCCGCGCACAACCAGCTACTTCTTGGAACTCGGCATGGATTCGCTCATGGCGGTTGAAATGCGTAACCGGTTGCTCCACCAATTCGGCAGCGGGTTCACAATCGACGCCACCGCGGCGTTCGACTATCCAACCATCGGGAGCCTCGCCGAATACCTGGCCGGTCAGACGCCGGAGCGCGCCGAGGGTGAAGAGTCGATGCCACCGACCGCAGACGACGGCTCTCCCGACCTTGAGCGAGCAGGGTAGTCAATCTTGGGTGCACCACGGCACTAGGCCAGCCGAATCCGGACGCATCTCTTAGGGCTTGATGCACTCAACGAGCGAGGTGACGACCGAGCGACTGACGACGGCGTGCGTTTTGAAGCCCTCGCGCGCCGTCAAGAGCTGGTGCAAGCATGAAGCGCACTGATCAGTGCGTTAGCTGTAATCCCGCGATCAGCATGCTACGCGCCGTGGCGTGATGCTATGTATCGAACGCAGAAAATCGGAGCCGCTGCAAAAACCGTCTGACCTGCGCAAATCGCGGTGAATCCAGGCCTACTTGACCAGGGCGGAAATCAACGCCCTGCCCACTTTTGACTTGGCGCGGCTGATCAGCCGGTACCAAGTATCGCCGACTGCGACCCGCCGACTACGGTCCCGCTCGTCATCATCGAGCTTCAGCAGCTTGTCCGCGGTGCGATGCGCAAAGCGTTCCTTGTCATCGGTTGACAGGTCACACCGTTCGAGGAATTCCATTGCGGCGAAGTTGTCCTGGAACGGGTAGTCGACCGAGAACATGAGATTGCCGAGACCCAGCATCGCGCGGGCGCAATCGAACACCGGCACGTCGAAAACCCCACTGCTGGTGACGAACACGTTGTTGCGCAGGTAATAGCCGACATTGTTGCGCATCAGCGGCTGCTCGGATGCGGCTGCCGAGAGCCAACCGGCCATCGTCAATCCGGCATTCAGCCTGGTGAAGCAGAACGGCAGCAGCTCGCCCATGTGTCCGACGATGATCTTCAGATTCGGATGACGGTCGAACACCCCGGCACACATCAACCGCAACAGATGCGTGCCCGTTTCCACCGGCCAGCCCCAGGTGGGCACCAGCGCCGAGTCGAACGGCGCGTAGTAGGTGTCGGTAACCGCCAGAGGCGGATCGGTCGGATGAATGTAGATCGGAACACCCAAAGACTCGGCTCGCCCGAGCAAGACGTCGAACGACGGGTCATCGAGGTAGCGCCCGTTGGTGTGTCCGTTGATCAACGCGCCTTTGAAGCCGAGTTGGTGAACCGCTCGCTCCAGCTCGTCGGCAGCGTGAGCGGGCGACTGGGTGGGCAGCATGGCAAAGCCCGCGAATCGGGATGGTTGGGCGGCAACGACTTCGGCCAGCCAGTCGTTGACTTCGCGGCTGACCGCGACCGCCAGCTCGACTTGGTCGTCGGCAAGCACCTGCACTCCCGGCTGGACGTGTGAGAGCACCTGCACATCGATCCCGGCCGCGTCCATCTGGCGAATACGCTCGGGTCCGACATCGCTGAGCCGGGCGCGTACCGGCTGATACTTCTGCTGCAGGGCCGCGGGGAACAGGTCCCACACTCGCGGGTGCAGGAATGCTTCTTCCAGCGCGACCGTTCGGATGGCCGAATCTGTAGTCACGGCAGCGACATTGGCTTGGTTGCGGTGACGGCGTGGGTGCGGATGAACGGCACTCCCCACCAGGCACGCCAGCCAAGGCTTCGACGCTCGACGCTCCCCATGCCGCACTCCTGCAGCCAGGTCGCATACTGCCGGGTGAAAGCAAGGTCGGCGATCACGACGTGACCGCCGGGTCGCAGCACACGAACGGCCTCGACGATCGCCAACTGCCGCGCGTTGTTGTCCGGCAGATTATGGATCGCGAGGTTGCTGACGACAAGATCGAACGAGTAGTCGGGAAACGCAAGATCGGTCATGTCGGCGGTATGCAATTCGACCCGGCCCGCGACACCCTCGGCATCGGCGTTCGCCAGAGTGGCCTCCGGGGAGTTGCCAGTCTGGTCGGCCCGCCAGATATCCACTCCCACAGCATTTCCGCGCGGCACCAGCTTTGCCGCTGTCAGTAAGACCGCGCCACGTCCGCAGCCGAGGTCAAGCACGCGTTCGTCGCCGCGCAGGCCTATCCGGGTGAGTAGGCGCGCCCAGACTTCGAACTTCCCTCGCCGGCTGAACCGCCGGACGCTGACGCCCACGGCAACCAGTAGGACAGCAACCACGGCGACGCCGAGACCGAACAGCGTTCGTCCGCTCACCAGCAACTTGCCCGCGAAAACCGCTGCGGCAAAGCATAACAACAGATAGCCGCCAAAAATGATCGGAGCCGGAATCAGCCGGTAATCGCCGTCCACTCCATATCGACCGCGCGGACGGGTGAGCTCAGTTGCCGACTCAGTCATTCAGATCGCCTCCATAGGTAGCCGTGCGGTGGTCTAGAGCAATTCGCCCTAAAATCGGAATAGACTTCGCTGCAGCGCGTTTCACGGCGGCACTGCTCGGTACATCGGTCGGCTCGAAAGCCCGGCGGACCGTGTCAGCGAGTTGATCGGCCTTCTGCTCGAGGGTCAGCCCGAGAGAGGGCGGTAGAAACGGCTCCGCCGCAAAGAAACCAAACACGATGGTGGGCAAGGTGTAGTCGAGATCGTTCAGCCGCAAACCCGGTCGCAGCATGCCCTCGGTGGCGAGCACACCCAGATAGTCGCGGTTGACCCCGAGCTTGCTTTCCTCGAGGTGATGATGATGTGTCGAGGCGAGGAAGGTGTCGAGAGTGTCGGCGTCGCGGGTATAGAGCGCGCGCAATACCGGACGGTTCATCGCTTCGACGAACAGCCGCCGCAGATAACGGTGCAGCGCAACCTCGGCCGGATCATCACGGACCGCCTGCACAATCGCGTCCGCCATCGCCGCAGCTTCGCGGGCGCTGACCGCGTGGAACACTTCCTCGCGCGAGCGCCAGTGCAGGTAGACGGTGCCCTTGCCAACGCCCGCACGACGAGCCAGTTCATCGATCGTCACCCGCCGATAACCCCAGGACAGCAACAACTCTCGAGCGGTATCGAGGATGCGATCCGCCCTTTCTCGCCGGTCGCCGCGGGAGCGTTCCACCACCACGGCGGTCAGTCTATGACCAGAATTCGATTTTGGTCAACAGTCACGCACTGCGGGCCTGAGAGCGACCGGGCGCGGTTCACACAGATCGACGATGCCGCCAACGGCGGGCCCTCAGGAGTCCAAGAATTGCTGAACTGCCTCCGCTAGTATTCGCCCACCCTTGCTGTTGAGGTGAATGCCATCAATATGGAACTCCCAACCGTTCAATCGCGAGATCTCGTCGAAGCTTTTTCGCATAATCATTTCCCGAAACACGTAGTCGCGGTAGAAGGATCCGATTGCGAAATGGCTAACTGCTTTGCGCGTCCGTGCGCGGGCAAGTTGTGCCTGGAAACACTCGTTGAAGGGAATGTAGTCCGTACGCTCGTTCGACGCGACGTCAGCGATGATGTCGTTGTAGGTGGCGATCAGGTCGTTGAGCCGCGCTTGGACGGGATCGCGCGAATGGGGATCTTCTCCCAGCGGCGCAAGCGAACTCAGCCCGATCCTCGGATTGGCGCCGCGCTGTAGCTTGCACACGATGAAGTACAGGTTCTCCTCGAACCGCGCCGGCGATGGCTCGTCTGAGAGCCGCTTCCATACCCGGACGAATCGCCTGAAATTCGGAAATACGCTCGCCAGGATGTCGTTAGTCCCGATCAGGACGATCACCCGGTCGGGTTGCATGGCGATAACTCGATCGAGCAATCCGACGGTGTTGAACGACAGATCTCCGCCCACACCGAGGTTGACGAACCGAAATCGTTTGTTTTGCGGCCGCTTATCCAGCTCGTCGATCCATTTGTAGGTTCCCTTCGACGCGGTGGTACTGGAACCCAGACAAACCACCGTTTCGCGCGGGTCGGTCATGGCGCCCTGCCGAGAATCTGACATAGCGCCCGGCGGAGGTCGTCTGCCGGCGATTGCGGAAGAGTGGCGGCCCGCCAGCCGACGAAGTCGTCGGGGCGGACCAGCAGAGCTCCGCCGGTCGCGATTCCCGCGGCCTGCAGCCAGGCGCGGTCGGGATCTCGCACATCGCCCGCGGGCCCGATCCGGTGGACGGTGATCGGTATGCCCAGGCCCGCGGACGCCGACGCGGCCGCCTCGGTCCATAGCGCGCCGTCGTCGTCGGTGAGCAGGGTGAAGTCGTGGCCAACCAGATCGAGCGTCGATACCCGCTGGCCGCCGTGCTGCACCCAGGCATGAGGAACCCGGGTACCGGGCTGGCCACCCAACTCGTCGACCAAGGACACGGCGTCTGAGTCATCGGGAGCTGGCTGATCGGAAACGACTGCGGCCGAGCGGTATTGGTAGCCGACCAGCAAGGAGAACATCGACGCCTCCTCCTCCGGCGGTAATCCCGGACCCTGGTCGTCCAGATCGATCAAGGCCACCGTCGGCCCGGTGAGCGACTGACGAGCGGCGAACCGGCCGACCGGATGCCGCTCGGCGTGGTAGCTGGCCAGCAACGCCGCGTCGGCCGTACCACCCAGAACGGCGGCCAGCTTCCAGGCCAGGTTGTGGGCGCTCTGGATGGCGGTGTTGGCTCCCCCGGCCTTGAACGGCGGCATGGTGTGCCCGCTGTCGCCGACCAGAAAGACTCGCCCGCACTGGAACTGGTCGGCTACCTGTTCGTATGGTTGCCATGCCGTGGCCTCGATGATCTCGAGATCGATCTGCTCGCCGACGGCTTTGGTGAGCACTTCGCTGCAGTACTGGGGGGTGAATTGCGCGGCGGTCTCCCCCTTGCCAGGGAAGTAGGTGGTGATGAACATGCCGAGATCATCCTTGGCCACCAGGAATATGCCGTCCACGTCGGGATTCTTGATCTGAACACCGTCGCCTTCGCTCAGGTGCGAGACGAACTTCCGCCAGGGGGCACGGAAATAGATGAAGACGACGAAAATCGGCAACGCCCCGTATCCCGATGTTGTGACGTCGAGCGATTCCCTGATCTTGCTGCGCACACCGTCGGAGGCGACCAGAAAGTCTGCCCGGACCGTCTGGTCCTCGCCGGAATCCAGATCACGCAGCACCGCGGTGACGCCGGTGTCGTGCTGTTCGAACGAACGCAACTCCGTCCCGTAGCGCACTTCGCTGCCACGCCGCCGGGTTTCGGCGAGCAGCATCGGCTCGAGGCTGCTCTGCGGGCAGTACTGCACGGCAGGCTCGGGGCTCAGCTGATCCAGGCCGGCGAAAAACGCGTCGATGTCGATGGCCAGTTTTTCTTCGGCACTGTTCAACGTCGGCTTGACCACCATGTCGGAAACTCGGTCGGCGACGGCGTGGACCTGGTCGGCCAGGCCCAGACCACGGAGGATCTCCAGGCTGCGAAAGCTGAGGTTTCGGGCCTTCGGGTAGATGAAGATCTCGCGCCGCTTTTCCACCAGCAGTGAGCTGACCCCGTGCTTGGCCAGTAGCGCCGAGGTGCCAAGTCCGGCGGCCCCCGCACCGACGATCAAGACCGGAACTCGGACGGCGCTCATTGCCTTCTCCCTTATACGAAACTAAGTAGTTCCGTCTAGGCCAGAGTGGCACCTATGGATGGGACACGCAACTGTTAGGGCGCCGACGCGCCGGCGAGCGGCAAAATCACGCCTTCCAGCACGCGCCGGACGTAGACGCGATCAATCGGCCGTCCCGTCATCAGCCGCAGCACGTTGAGACCCAGGGCCACGTCGGGGATCAGACTCAGATCGCGGTCGGCGGTTATCTCCCCGCGAGCCACCGCATGGTCCAGTACCGCCCGGACCACCTGCCGGGGAGTAGATAACACGAGGTCATCCAAGGCAGCTGCCAAGACGGGATTGTGCATCGCCGCGGTCGCCACCCCGACAATGACCTGAATTGTGCTGACATCAGCGTCATTCAGGTCAGGAACGGCTGCGATCAGCGCATCGATGTCGCCGCGAAGGCTACCGGTGTTCGGCGGTTCGACGGGTCCGAGTCGCCGTCTCCAGTGGGCGATCGCGTCGGCCACCACGACAGCCTTCGACGGCCAGCGACGATATATCGCGGCCTTCCCCACACCGGCGCGGGACGCGACGTCGTCCATGCTCAACCGGTCGAAACCCTGTTCGGCCACACCGGCCAGCGCTGCGTCGAGGATGGTTGCATCCAGCGATCGATCCAGGCGTCCCGGGCTTCGTGCCGGACGCGGGGTGCTCGCCGCCTGCTCCATGGTCCATCCATCCTTGCCGATACGGAATAGTTCCGCTTGATGGTATCGCGCTCGCGTCAGCCGACCTGCGACAGGAGCTCCTCGGCTGCGCCGGTGACTCTTTCGCGATCGCTGGCCACCAAGCCGATCCGGGTGCGACGGTCCACGATGTCTTCGACCGTCAGAGCACCTTCGTGGGTGATTGCGTACTCGAATTCCGCACGCGTCACGTCGATCCCGTCGGCCACTGGGTCGGCGGGACGCTCACACGTTGCGGTGGCGACAACGTTGGCCGCCTCGACCCCGAAACGCAGCACCAGCGACTCCGGCAGGCCGGCCATCGGCGCCGTCTTCGACCCCGGATTGGCCGGAGCACCGACCAACGGCAGATTCCGGGTCTGACACGTGCCGGCGTCAAGTCCCCGCAATTGGATCGCGCGGTCGAGCACGTCCTCGGCCATATGCCGGTACTCGGTCAGCTTGCCGCCGATCACACTGATCACTCCGGCGGGTGATTCGACGACGGCATGGTCGCGGGATACATCCGCGGTGCGGCCGGCTCCGGTATCTATCAGTGGCCGCAGACCCGCATAAGAGCCGATCACATCGGTACTTTCCAGCGTGATACCCAGCGCCGTGTTCGCCACATCCAGCAAGAACGCGATCTCCCCCGACGTCGGTTCTGGCACATCGGGAATCGGTCCGGGCGACTCCTCGTCGGTCAACCCCAGGTAGACGCGTCCCAGTTGTTCGGGCATCGCGAAAACAAAGCGGTTGAGTTCGCCGGGGATCGGAATCGTCAGCGCCGCCGTGGGATTGCCGAGCGTCTTGGCGTCGAAGACGAGGTGGGTACCGCGGCTGGGCCGTAGCTTCAACGACGGGTCGATCTCCCCTGCCCACACACCGGTGGCGTTGATGACCGCGCGTGCCGAGATGTCGAATGATTCGCCGCTGCGGCGATCGGTCAGCCGCAGCGAACCGCCGGTCGCCTCGGAAGCCTCGGTATAGGTCAAGATCCGCGCACCCCGCTGCGCCGCTGTACGCGCGACAGCGGCGACCAGCCGGGCGTCGTCGATCAGTTGCCCGTCATATGCCAGCAAGCCGCCGTCGAGACCATCACGCCGAACGGCCGGCGCCATCTCGATCGCACGTCGCGCCGAAACACGTTGCGAGCCCGGCAAAACGGATCCGGACGTGCCGGCCGTCTTACGCAATACGTCGCCGGCAAGGAATCCGGCCCGCACTAGCGCCCGCTCCATGCGGCCCATCGACGGCAGCAACGGGACCAACTGCGGCATAGCGCGAGCCAGATGGGGAGCGTTGCGCGTCATCAGGATTCCGCGCTCGACCGCGCTGCGTCGGGCGATTCCGACGTTGCCGGTTGCCAGGTAGCGCAGGCCGCCGTGCACCAGCTTGGAGCTCCACCGACTGGTACCGAACGCAAGGTCATGCTTTTCCACCAAGGTCACTCGGAGCCCTCGCGACGCCGCGTCCAGCGCGATGCCTGCGCCGGTGATGCCGCCGCCGATCACGACGACATCGGTCGGGGCGCCGTCGGCCAGCGCACTCAGGTCGGCGTTGCGGCGCGCAGCATTCAATGCGGCCGACATCACGACAGGTAACCGTTCAGCGAGTAGGCGAGCTCGGTGGCCAGCGCATTGGCGTCCAGGATCGGGCGGACGATCTGGGCCGACTGAATCGTCGACTGGGTGATCAGCAGCACCATCGCGGCCAGTTGGCGGGGGTCGCCGGGCCGCACACTGCCGTCGCGCTGCGCCGCACGCAGGTCGGAGGCGAGCGCGTCGATCAGCATCTGCTGGCTGCTGCCGAGCCGCTGGGCGATGTAGACCAGCGCCAACTCAGAACGCAGCACGGCCATCACCAAGTCGTCGGCGCGCAGGCGCTCGGCTACCGCGACCACCCGGTCGACCAACGCCGCGCGGCCGCTCCCGCGCACCGGCACTTCAGTCAACGCGTCGGTGATGTGACTGGTCAGCAGCGCTGCCAGCACCGAGCGGGTATCCGGCCAGCGGCGATAGACCGTCGGACGGCTGACGCCGGCGCGCCGCGCGATCTCGGCGACCGTCACGCGCTCGACGCCGAAATCGACCACGCAGCTTGCGGCGGCGGCGAGTATCCGGTCCTGCACCGGAGCGTTACTGATTGACAGCATATGTAATACTGTAACTCATGTCTGCCGACTTGTTACCCCCGATGAAGTGGAATGCCTGGGGCGATCCCGCCGAAGCCAAACCGCTGTCGGAGGGCGTCCGCTCGCTGTTGGCCCAGGCCCTAGGGGTGACGGGGTCAGCCGAGGCCGAACTCGACGCCCACCAGGTGCAGCTGCGCCCGTCGGCATTGACGACCGACGACCGCGAGGCACTGGCCGCCATCGTGGGGCCGGACCACTGCCGCGTCAGCGATCGCGACCGACTGCTGCATGCGGGCGGCAAGTCCACGCTGGATCTGCTGCGGCGCAAAGACTCTGGTGTTCAGGATGCTCCCGACGCGGTGCTCTTGCCCGCTACCGACGACGAGGTCGTCGCGATCCTCCAGTACTGCTCGCAGCATGGCATCGCCGTGGTCCCGTTCGGCGGTGGCACCAGCGTGGTCGGCGGGCTCGACCCGGTGCGCGGCGAATTCGCGACAGTGGTGTCACTGGATCTGCGGCGCTTCGACCAACTGCTGGCGTTCGACGAGGTATCCGGTGAGGCCGAATTCGGCGCCGGCGTCACCGGGCCACAGGCCGAGCAACTGCTTGGCACGCATGGCTTTTCGCTCGGGCACTTTCCGCAGAGCTTCGAATTCGCGAGCCTCGGTGGCTATGCCGCGACCCGCTCGTCGGGCCAGGACTCGGCGGGCTACGGCCGGTTCGACGACATGATTCGCGGACTGCGCGCGATCACGCCCGCGGGCGTGCTGGACCTCGGCCGGGCACCGCAGTCGGCGGCCGGCCCTGATCTACGCCAGCTGATCGTCGGTTCGGAGGGTGTCTTCGGCATCATCACCCGGGTGCGGGTGCGGGTTCATCCCGCGCCGCAGGCCACCCGCTACGAGGCCTGGTCGTTCCCCGACTTCGCCACTGGCACTGCGGCATTGCGCGCCGTCACCCAAACCGGCGCCGGCCCCACCGTCATCCGGCTGTCCGACGAGGCCGAGACCGGCATCAACCTGGCCACCACCGAGGCCATCGGGGATACCCAGATCTCCGGCGGCTGCCTGGCGATCACCGTTTTCGAGGGCACCCAGGCCCATGCCGAGAGCCGGCATGCCGAGACCCGGGCGCTGATGGCGGCCCAGGGAGGTACGTCGCTGGGCGAGGCCCCGGCTCGGGCCTGGGAACGCGGCCGGTTCGGTGCGCCTTACCTGCGCGACGCACTGCTGGCCAACGGCGCACTGTGCGAAACCCTCGAGACGGCCACCGATTGGTCGAACCTCCCCGCACTGAAGGCAGCCGTCACCGATGCGCTGACGAGCTCGCTGGCCGAATCCGGCACGCCAGCACTCGTGCTTTGCCACATTTCGCATGTGTATCCCACCGGTGCATCGCTGTACTTCACCGTCGTCGCCGGGCAACGCGGCAACCCGATCGAGCAGTGGCGCACCGCAAAAACCGCCGCGTGCGACGCGATCGTGTCCACCGGCTCGACGATCACCCATCACCACGCCGTCGGCGCCGATCACCGGGCCTGGATGGGCACCGAAGTGGGCGATCTGGGCGTGCAGGTGTTGCGCGCGGTCAAAGCGACCCTGGATCCCGCGGGAATTCTCAACCCCGGCAAGCTGATTCCGTGACGCGACGCGACGATGCAGAGCGCAGCGATGGGGAGGAGCGGCGCCATTTGACGCGCCGCCAGATTGGCCGGGTGACGGTACTGACCAATCCGGCGTCGGGACACGGCAACGCACCACACGCCGCCGAGAAAGCAATCGCTCGGCTGCAACAACGTGGCGTCGATGTCGTGGCGATCGTGGGCAGCGACGCCGAGCACGCACGCCGACTGCTGCACACCGCCGTCGACGAGGGCACCGACGCACTGGCCGTCGTCGGCGGCGACGGGGTGATCACCGATGCACTGCAAGCCTTGGCGGGCACGGACATTCCGCTGGGCATCATTCCGGCCGGCACCGGAAACGACCACGCGCGCGAATTCGATTTGCCGACAAAGGATCCCGTTGGCGCCGCCGACCTCGTCGCCGATGGTTGGACTGAAACCATCGACCTGGGCCGGATCCGCGACAGCCAGGGCGCGACCAAATGGTTCGGCACCGTCGCGGCGACGGGCTTCGACTCGCTGGTCACCGACCGGGCGAATCGGATGCGCTGGCCGCGCGGCCGGATGCGCTACAACCTCGCCATGCTCGCCGAACTCTCACAGCTGCGGCTGCTGCCGTTCCGGCTGGTGCTCGACGGACGCGAGGAGATCGTCACCGACCTGACCCTTGCGGCCTTCGGCAACACCCGCAGCTACGGCGGCGGAATGCTGGTGTGCCCCAGCGCCGATCCCACAGACGGCCAACTCGACGTCACCATGGTGCATTCGGCGTCGCGGACCCGGTTGATCCGCCTCTTCCCCACTGTCTACAGAGGCACCCACATCAACCTTGACGAGGTGACGACGGCGCGGGCGACGACCGTCGACGTGGAATCGCCGGGCATCAACGTCTACGCCGACGGCGACTACGCGTGCGCGCTACCCGCGCAGATCTCCGTGGTGGCCGCCGCGCTGCGGCTCCTGCGACGGCCTACTTGATGGTGGTGACCCGCTGCCCGCGGCTACGCCGCACTTGCGATCACCACGCGGCCTAGCCGACTCCCCGGTTGAGCCAGGAAACCTCGGCGCCTTCTCCGCCGTCGCGGTAGGCCTCGAGCGCTTCGTCCCAGGCCGTGCCCAGTGCCGAATCCAACTCGGCGGCCAGCGCATCGGCACCGGCGGCCATCATCGACCGCAACCGCATCTCCCCGATCATCACGTCGCCGTTGGCACTCATGGCACCGCTCCACAGGCCCAGCTGCGGCGTGTGGCAGAACCGCTGTCCGTCGACGCCGGTGCTGGGGTCCTCGGTGACCTCGAACCGCAGCACCGTCCAGGAACGCAGTGCGTTGGCCAGCCGGGCGCCGGTGCCCACCGGGCCGACCCAGTTGGTGAGCGCGCGCAACTGTCCGGGCATCGCCGGTTGCGGGGTCCACTTCAGGTTGGCTTTGGACGCCAGAGTCGACGACAACGCCCACTCGACATGCGGACATACCGCGGCGGGCGAGGCATGAACGTAGACCACACCTGTCGTCACGTCGGCAAACTGGTTCGACGCACGCATCTGCTGCTCCTTCGGCTCCACGAGGGACGTCTTCCCCAACGACCTGGTGATTCCGACGAGCAGTGATAACGATTTGTGTGCCTTGCGTGTCTATTGTGCCCTGTGAGGCCTATGTTGCGCTAGTCCGAGTTATAGGCGGCCAGCACGCGGTCCGAGATTGCCGGCCACAGCGGCAGCGCCCAATCGCCGAAATCGCGGTCGGTAAGCACCACCAGCGCCAGCTTCGCCAGCGGATCTACCCAGATCAGAGTGCCTGACTGGCCGAAATGGCCGTAGCTGGCCGGCGAGTTGAGCGCACCGGTCCAGTGCGGCGATTTCGCGTCCCTGATTTCAAAACCCAGCCCCCAATCGTTGGGCCGCTGGACCCCGTAGCCGGGCAACACGCCGTCGAGGCCGGGAAACTGCACGGTCGTCGCCTCGGCATGCATCTTGGCCGAGACCGTCGTCGGGCACAGCAGGTCGCCGGCCAAGGCCGCCAGATCCGCGACCGTCGACGTAGCGCCGTAACCGGCAGTCTCCGCGCCGCCGTCTAGCCGGGTGGCCGCCATCCCCAGCGGCTCCAACAGCGCTTCGGTGAGGTAACGGCCGAATTCGATGCCGGACGCCTGCTGCACGGTCTCGGCCAGCACGGCGAAGCCGTAATTGGAATACATCCGGCGGGTGCCGGGCCTGGCCAGCGTCTGCCCCGTGAGCATCGCCAGGCCCGAAGCGTGGGCCAGCAGATGCCGGACAGTCGATCCGGGCGGGCCAGCCGCGGTATCCAAGTCCACCGCGCCTTCTTCGATCGCGACCTGCACGGCCCGCGCCACCAACGGCTTGGTCACCGACGCCAGAACGAACTGCCGTTCGGTGTCACCATGGCTGGCCAGCACGCCACCGGGTCCGATCACCGCGGCGGCCACGGTCGGCACCGGCCAGTCGTCGAGTGCTTGGAGTGCAGGGAGTCCGGCCATCGCGCAGCAGCCTACCGACCAAGCGCTAGGTTGAAGCCCATGAGTCAGACAGTGCGCGGCGTGATTTCACGGAAAAAGGGCGAACCCGTCGAATTGGTCGACGTCGTCATTCCCGATCCCGGACCGGGTGAGGTCGTCGTCGACATCACCGCGTGCGGGGTGTGCCACACCGACCTGACCTACCGCGAGGGCGGCATCAACGACGAGTACCCGTTTTTGCTCGGCCACGAAGCCGCGGGCACAGTCGAAGCCGTGGGCGCAGGCGTAACCGCCGTCGAGCCAGGCGATTTCGTCGTGCTGAACTGGCGCGCGGTGTGTGGCCAGTGCCGGGCCTGCAAACGTGGGCGGCCTCAGCTGTGCTTCGACACCTTCAACGCTGAGCAGAAGATGACGCTCACCGACGGCACCGAGTTGACGCCGGCGCTCGGGATCGGCGCGTTCGCCGACAAGACGCTGGTAGCTGCCGGTCAATGCACCAAGGTCAACCCCGAAGCCGACCCGGCGGTGGCCGGTCTGCTGGGCTGCGGGGTGATGGCCGGCATCGGCGCGGCGATCAACACCGGCGCGGTCACCCGCAACGACACCGTCGCCGTGATCGGTTGTGGCGGCGTCGGCGACGCAGCGATCGCCGGAGCGGCCCTGGTCGGCGCCAAACGAATCATCGCGATCGACACCGACAACACCAAACTCGACTGGGCCCGCAAGTTCGGTGCCACCCACACCATCAACGCCCGCGACCTCGACGTCGTCAAGACAATTCAGGACCTCACCGACGGCTTCGGCGCCAACGTGGTCATCGACGCCGTGGGAAGGCCGGAAACCTGGAAGCAGGCCTTCTATGCCCGCGACCTCGCCGGAACCGTTGTGCTGGTGGGCGTTCCGACACCGGATATGCGGCTCGACATGCCGCTGGTCGACTTCTTCTCGCACGGCGGGGCGCTGAAGTCGTCCTGGTACGGCGACTGCCTGCCCGAACGCGACTTTCCCACCCTGATCGACCTCTACCTGCAGGGGCGGTTGCCGCTGGAGAAGTTCGTCTCCGAGCGGATCGGGCTGGGTGACGTCGAGGAGGCTTTCCACAAGATGCACGACGGCAAGGTGCTGCGCTCGGTGGTGATGCTGTGATGGGCGACATCGAACGCATCGTCACCCACGGCACCTTCGAACTCGACGGCGGCAGTTGGGAAGTCGACAACAACATCTGGCTGGTGGGCGACGACTCCAACGTAGTGGTCTTCGACGCCGCTCACACCGCGGCCCCGATAGTGGAAGCCGTCAACGGTCGCAACGTGGTGGCGGTCGTGTGCACCCACGGCCACAACGACCACGTGACCGTGGCCCCCGAACTCGGCGAAATACTCGACGCGCCGGTGCTGCTGCATCCCGCCGATGACGTCCTATGGCGGATGACGCACCCGGACAAGAACTTTCGCGCAGTTTCAGACGACCAGACGCTCAGGGTCGCCGGCACCGAGCTGCATGCGTTGCACACCCCGGGCCACTCCCCTGGATCGGTGTGCTGGTACGCCCCGGAATTGGGCGCCGTCTTCAGCGGCGACACCCTGTTCTCTGGTGGCCCGGGTGCCACCGGGCGATCCTTCTCGGACTTCCCCACGATCCTGCAGTCGATCTCGGGCCGACTCGGCGCCCTTCCCCCCGACACCGTCGTCTACACCGGCCACGGCGACACCACCAACATCGGCGACGAAATCGTGCACTACGACGAATGGGTGGCCCGCGGCCACTAGTCGCCGTCGAGGATCCTGCGCTTTTCAGCCTGGAACTCGGCATCGGTCAATGCGCCGGAGTCGTGCAGCGCCGCAATAGTTTTGAGTCTTTCCAACCGAACACCCTCGCCACCGGGCTCATGCACGACGGTGTTCACCGTCGGCTTCGCGATCGGCGGTAATGGAGCAACGGGGAACTCGTAACCGAGCGTTCCCGCACCGGCGGCCGGCGCCGTGTTGCGGCGAACGCGGCCCAGCCACCTCGAGGCCACGATCGATCCGATAAGGCCGACGACGAACAAGCCGACGAACACCCATACCAGGAATCCAATCGAACTGCCGTGGCCAAAGGCCAGTCGTGGGTCGATGTAACCGTTGACCTTGCCGTCGGTGGTGATGTTGTAGTTGCCTTCGGACGGTATCTGGGCTACCCAGACTCGCACGTGCGCGTCGTTGTTGACCGTCGTTGTGCTGCCGAAGTTTTGCGTCACCGTCGGCTGTGCAACGCCGCTTGGCGGGTCGATAGTGACGCCCAACGGCGGGACGGGCAGGCCGCCGCCGTTCGGGCCGCCGATGATCACGGTGTGCAGGCTGATGGTTACCTCGCCGGCAGGCAGGTGCAAGCTCGCCGAACCAGGAACGGGCACTTCCCCATACGCGTCATAGTCGTCGAGGAAGAACGCGTTGAGCACCAAAGTGACGATGAAGCCCGGGACGGCAATGACCATCATCCAGATAGTGATTGTTCGCGTTAGCTTTGCGAGAGCTTCGCTGCTCATCTGTGAAGTGTGTCACCGCCGCCCTTAAAGCGCACACTAGGATCAGGCCTCAAAGAGGAGTGGAATTCATGGCCGCCGATCTCGTCGCGAACGTGCCCGATCTGTCCGGAAAGCTGGCCGTCGTCACCGGATCCAACAGCGGGCTGGGCTTCGGGTTGGCGCGTCGGCTGTCGGCGGCGGGCGCCGATGTCATCATGGCGATCCGTAACCGCGCCAAGGGCGAAGCCGCGATCGACGAGATTCGCGCGACCGTCCCCGATGCCCGCCTGACCATCAAACCGCTCGATCTCTCGTCGCTGGCCAACGTCGCGGCGCTCGGTGAGCAACTCAACGCCGAGGGGCGGCCGATCGATATTCTGATCAACAACGCAGGAGTGATGACACCGCCGAAACGCGACACCACCGCCGACGGATTCGAATTGCAGTTCGGCAGCAATCATCTGGGCCACTTCGCGCTCACGGCGCATCTGCTGCCGTTGCTGCGCGCTGCCGGTGGCGCCCGGGTCGTCTCGCTGAGCAGCCTCGCGGCCCGCCAGAGTGGCCGCATCCACTTCGACGACTTGCAATTCGACAAGTCCTACGCGGCGATGCAGGCGTACGGGCAATCGAAGTTGGCCGTCCTGATGTTCGCGCGCGAGCTGGATCGTCGCAGTCGCGACGCCGGCTGGGGCATCGTTTCCACCGCAGCCCACCCCGGTTTGACCAAAACCAATCTGCAGATCAGCGGGCCATCGCACGGACGCAGAAAACCGTCATTGATGCAACGGCTCTATACAACGTCATGGCGGCTAGCGCCGTTTCTCTGGCAGGAGATCGACGAAGGAATTCTTCCCGCGCTCTATGCGGCAACCTCCCCGCAGGCCGAAGGCGGGGGTTACTACGGGCCGGGCGGCATCTACGAGGCCGCCGGCGCGGGTGTCGCTCCTGCAAAAATACCCGCTCGCGCCCGGGACGAGGCCGCCAGCCAGCGGCTATGGGACATCTCCGAGCAGCTCACCGGGACCAACTACCCCGAGCCGAACTGAGCCCCGGCAGCGCCTTCCCGTTTGGACCTCAGGGCATCGGGTAGCCGTGGCAAAGCATCAAGACTAGGTCGCATTAGGGACGGAGAGCTATGAGCACGGAAGAAAAGGACCAGACCAGCGGCGACGAGCAGCACGCCTCCGACGGTGAAAACAAGGAATCCAGCGGCGACGAGCAGCACGCCTCCGACGGTGAAAACAAGGAATCCAGCGGCGACAAAGAGGACGCCGCCGACACGCATGAACTGAGCGACGAAGGCAAAGAAAAGGTCCAGCAGATGCGGCAGGCCTACGACGACGAGCGACCGACGGCAGTCCTGCCCGGCACAGACGGCACGATTACCGGCGTTGCGATCAACGAGTGGTTGGACGACGACGGTAACCCAAAGTTTGGCAAGGACGAGCAGCAGGACAAGGACGAGCAGCAGGACAAGGACGAGCAGCACAGCAACGAGCAGCACAGCGACAAGCAGCAGGACAAGGACGAGCAGCACAGCAACGAGCAGCACAGCGACGAGCAGCAAAGCGACGAGCAGCACACAGACAGGCAGCCAGAAGACGCGTCGCAAAAAAACGCGGGCTAGCTCTAAAACTGACTGAGGTTGTTGACAGTCTGGGCTCCTGATGGAAGGAGCTGCATGGCTGACCGTGTTTGGAGTGAGAAGGATCTGATCAGACGGGCGAACCGGCGCCTGGCGGTACTACAGCACGCTGAAGAGGTCAGCGGGAATGTGGCGGCTACTTGCCGCTATTACGGCATCAGCCGCAATGTCTTTTACCGGTGGAAGCGCCGGTACGAAGATGAGGGCCTCGACGGACTCAAGGATCGGTCGAGTGCACCCCTGCTGTGCCCGACGATCACTCATCCCGACGTTGTCGAGAAGATCATCCACCTGCGCCAGCATTACCACTTCGGGCCAATGAAGATCCGGATGTACCTCAAGCGCTATCACGACGTGGATATCAGCGCGTCCGGAGTGTGGCGAATCCTCAAGCGGCTCGGGATGAATCGACTGCCGGCCTCACAACGCTACAAGCGTCACAGCGGGCGGTGGAAGCGCTACGAGAAGCAGCGTCCGGGCCATTATGTGCAAATCGACGTCAAGTTCATCGAGCCCATCACCACCGGATCAGGGCGTCGCAAGCGCTACTACCAATACACCGCGATCGACGACTGCACCCGGCTCCGCGTACTCCGCGCCTATCCCCGCTCAGACCAGAAGACCGCGATCCAGTTCCTCGACTACGTGCTGTCACGACTGCCCTTCCAGGTCGAAAAGATCCAGACCGACAACGGCGCCGAATTCCAGTCCAGCTTCCACTGGCACGTGCTTGATCAGGGCATCGGCCATATCTACATCCGCCCTGGCACACCCAGGCTCAACGGAAAAGTGGAGCGTTCACACCGCATTGACGCCGAGGAGTTCTACCGACTACTCGACGGTGTCGTTGAGGACGACGCCGGCCTGTTCAACCAAAAACTCAAGGAATGGGAGGACTACTACAACTACCACCGACCGCACGGAGGGCTCGGAGGCCAAACCCCGTACGAACGACTGCTACAAAAGACCAAGGCTCAGCCTGTCACCGGCCATCGTCAGTCACACAGCTAGCGCCCGGGCCCCGGTTCCGGGAAGAGTCGACCGCCGGGTCCTCGCGGGAACCGTGGGCGTTCCGGCCCCTGCGGGCCCTGCGTTGTGGTGGGCGCCTGAGTGGTGGTGGGCGCTTCGGTTGTGGTTGTCGTGGTGGGGGTTTGGCTGGTTGTCGACGGGGCCGTGCCGGTACCGGGCTCGGTCGACGACGGGGGGTTGGTGGTCGGTGCCTGGGTGTCGCTGACCTGGGAGGACGTCGCCGGCGCGGGCGTCGTGCTCACGCTGGGTGTCGGGGTGCTCGGGGCACTTCCCGACGTGTGCCGCAGGGCAATCATGACTCCGGCGCCGACGGCAAGCACCGCCAGCGCGGTGCCGATCGCCACCACCGGGGGACGGCGGTACCAGGCCTCGGCCCTCGCGCCCGCTGTCACCGGTTCGGGGGCGAGGTCCCGACGCGGTTGTGGACGTGCCGACACGGGCGCGCCGTTGCCCGCCTCGTCGGCGTATTCGCCGGGCCGGATCGGCATGATGCCGGAGTCGTCGTCTGCCTCCGACCAGGCCAGTGCTGGTGCGGCGTGAGGTTCCAGCGGGATGTCGGCGATCGTCATCGCCTCGAGAGCCGATCCGGCCGCCGTTGGCGCCAGCGCGGTCTCGCTGTCGCCCGGCCCGCGTGCGGCCCGCAGTGCCGCGCCGATCGCCGCGGTTAGGTGTGGCCGCGGCCCGGTGATCACCAGCGCACCCGATTGCTCTGACAAGGTTCTGGTAACCATCGGGATACTGGCGCCCCCGCCCACCGATGCGATCGCTGCCAGATCAGTTGGGCGAATTCCATTGCGCTCCAGCACCTCATGCAAGAAGCCGATGAAGCCGTCCAGCGGCTGACGGATCGCATCCTCGAGTTCCGCACGAGCCAGCCGGATGTCACCGCGATAGCCCGGCACCTCTGCTGTCAGCTCGGTCTCCATCGTCGACGAGAGCCGTTCTTTGGCGTACCGGCAGGCGGTCCGCAGCCGGTTCAGCGAGCCGATCGCCGACGTTGCCGACGTGTCGAACGAACCGGCCGACGACAGATCGCCGACGATGTGGGTCAGCAACGCTTGATCGATCCGATCGCCGGAGAATTCCTCAGTTCGCACGGCGGGGATGATCGGTTGGTAGCCGTTCGACGCGTCGACCAGGCTGAGGGTGGCACCGGACCCGCCGAAGTCGCACACCGCGACCACGCCGCTGTTCGGCACGCCCGGGCTCGCCTGCAGAGCGAACAGCGCCGCCGTGGAATCCGGTAGCAGAGCCAGTCCGCGCGACCATTCGGAGACCCGACTCAAAGCGACCCGCACGGAGTTCACCGCCACCGCATCCCAGTGCGCGGGGTGGGTGACGGCGACCGCATCGGGCAGCGCTCGCCCGTCGGTGGCGGTGTACGCCATCGCCCGCAACGCGTCGGCAATCAAAGTCTCGCTGCGATGCGTGGTGTTGTCGGCGGCCGCGATCCCGGCGGGATCCCCCACCCGGTCAACGAAATCGCCGACTACCAGCCCGGGCTCGTTGACCTTCGGGTTTTCGGTTGGCAGACCGACTTCGGGTGGACGCTGGCGGTACAGCGTCAGCACCGGCTTGCGGGTCACCGCCCGATCGGCGGTGACCGCCGCCAGGTTGGTGGCCCCTATCGAAAGGCCTAACGCCGACCGTTCCCCGTCAGCCATGTCGTCTCATCCCACGCATTGGCCACCAATTTATCGCCCTTGCCGCTTCTGCCTGGCAGCCACCGCCGCCGCACAGGTTCAACGAATCGTGCCGACCCCCGCGATCAGCGGCAAGTCCAGCGGCGTGACCCAGCCCGGCGGCAGATCGTTGACGGCCGGAACCGCGTTGAGCGCCCGCAATCCGGTGGCCAGGCAACCGGCGGCCGCCGCGTCCCGTCCGGATCCGTCGGTGAACCGGAACGCGGTCTCCTGCGAGATGCTCGGGGTGCCTTCGATGTCGACGCGATAGACGTCGTCCTTGGTGCCGGCCGGCCAGTCAGGTGCCGCGTCCAGACCGATGCGGTTGACGTGCTCGAGCTGGATGCGCGTCTGACCCTGGTACACACCGTTGATGGTGAAGCGAACGGCGGCGACGTGTCCGGCCGGGATGACACCCTTGGCGGTCTTGCGCTCGTTGGGGGTCACCCATTTGTCCCACGTCGTGGTGATCTCCTCGAGCATGATGCCGGCGGCGTGCGCGATCATCGGGACGGTCGCGCCCCACGCGAAGATCAGCACGTCACGGTTTTCCAGCATCGGCCGGAACTCGGGCTCGCGCCCGATGCCCATCTCGACTTCGTAGTCACCCTCGTAGTTGGTGTAGTCCAGCAGCTCCGACGCCCGGACCGTGCGCACCTCCGAACACAGGCCCATCAACGTCATCGGGAACAGGTCGTTGGCGAAACCGGGGTCGATTCCGGTGGTGAAGCACGACGACTCGCCCAGTTCGCACGCCTCGGTGATCGGCTGGATCCAGTTCGGCGGGTTTAGGTGCATCGTCGGCCACACCCACGGCGTCATCGCGGTTGAGCACACATCGATGCCAGCGCGCAGAAAGCGCGTCATCAGGGCGATGTTCGCGTCGGCGTGCGCAGCAGTCGGGCCGTAATGCACTAATGCGTCAGGCTGCAGCGCGATCAGCGCGTCGATATCGTCGGTGGCGGCCACGCCGACCGGGCCGGACAGCCCGCAGATTTCGCCGACGTCGCGGCCGACCTTCTGCGGGTTACTGACACCGACGCCGACCAGTTCGAATTCCGGATGTTTGACGATCTCGGCGATCACCATCCTGCCGACGAAGCCGGTACCCCACACCACGACCCGCTTAGCCATGCGCCACCTTCCGATCGACAACCCCCGTTCACCCTAGGTGGCTGCGGTCGACCTTCGATCGAAACCGGAAAGTCATTCGCTCGATCATCCGGTCGCGCAGCGTCAACGTATGCAGCAGCACGGCGGAGATGTGCGCGGCGATCGCCGCCATCAACGCATAGGCAACGACCGAATGAGCTTGGCGCAGAACCCAAAACAACTGCGCGTCGAACGGGGCAATACGCGGGAGCCGAAGCGAGCCGAACACCGCCACCGGTCCCCCGGCCGCCGACACCATGGCCCAACCCAGCAGCGGCTGCAGCAGTAGCAGCGCATACAGCGATAACTCGGACAACAGCACGATTTTGCGTTCCAGTGCGCCGACCGTCGACGGCAAGGGTGGCGGGCGATGGGTCAGCCGATTGGCCACCCGTACCAACAGCACCGCCAGGATGACCACACCCAGCGTCTTGTGCAGTGCGACCAGCGCGGCATAGCTGCCGACCGAGTTGACCATGACGAATCCTATGAACAGGGCGGCGAACACCAAAGCGGCCGTGAGCCAATGCAATATCCTGCTCAGCCTGGTAAACCGACTCGGCTCAGTCATAGCGTGGCCTCCCCGGTGCGGCGCCGGTATGACGCCGCGTACACGGCCGACCGCGCACTCAGCAGCGGATCGTCGGAGGGCTCAATGCCCGGCGGCAGCACCAGCGGATCGAAGTTGATATCGCCGGCAGTGCCTTTCGCTGCGGTTGCGATCGAGTCGAGGGTGAGCAAGCCGGCGTCGACGGTGTGGCGATCGGCGGGCCACGGCACGGTCGCATCGCGGGTGGGATCTGACGATGCGCCGACGGTGAGCATCAACCGCCAGTGCAGCGGTCCGGCGCGCAGCTGCGCGGTGAGCGCATCGAACAACGCGTTCGGCCCTGTCGACGACGGCAGCACCTGCTGCAGCGGTGTCAGCGACCACCGCACTGGTACCCGCGTCCCGGATTCGTTGACAAGGTGAAAAGCGTTCAGCCCGCGGTAGACAGTGTCGGCGAAACCGGTTGTGGGCTGTTGCTGCTTGACGATCGTCATGGCGCGCACTGTTTCCGGGTGGGCGGCAAGGAATCGCTCCATCGCGGTCGGATCGGGCTTACCCGTACCCGGGACCACGGCCGATGCGATCAGCCGGTCGTAGAAACCCTGCGGGGAATTATCAAGGAAGACAGGAAGGTTGATCGTCGCGATCCGCCACTGCTGGCCGCCCGGAAATCCGAATGCCAGTGCAAGCCCGCGCACCGCTGTTGACGCGTCGGCGATGTGCGGGTTGCCGCCGGCCAGCGAAAACCGGCCGAGCACAGGCGTCCGGCCGGGCGCGAATACCGCGGCTTTGGACAGTGCGCCGCCGTTGCCGTTGCTCTCGAACCACCCGGTCACCGCCACACCCTTCGCGTGATTCTTGCGGAACCCGGGCTGCCGGCCGAAGACTCGGGCGAAACCGTCGAGGAACGTCTGCGGCGTGAGTCGCGCGGGACCGATCCAGTTGTTCGCGGCCAGAAACGCTGCCAGGTCCGCAGCCAGGAAGACGCCCACTGCGGCAGCGCCGCGCAGCACGTCGCGCCGTCCGGGACGTGCCGTGCCCCAACGTCCGGCCGGCTGGGATGGATCGGCCATAGCTAAGCTCCTCGCTACTTACGGCGCGTTTTCACTGCCTGGCACGCCATTCTTGGGCATCGGTTCAATTGCGGCACATCGGAACTTGGCATTTGGAGAAAAGCACCGAAAACCGACCCGCGCAACCGGCCGGCGGGACACGATGTATGACCATGACCAAGCAGTCGATCTTTGTTGCGGCACTCACCGCGTTCACGGCCACGGTAGGGCTTGGCGGCGCGGCGCACGCGGGCCAGGGGACCCAGGTGACCTATCAGTTGAGTGGCAGCGCCCCGGTCGCCGACTACGTCTCGTATCAGGGGGACAACGCCCAAACGCAGCAGGCACACGTGCCGCTGCCGTGGAAGACGCAGTTCAACGTCACCGGCCCCAGGGTGTTCGTCATCAGTGCGCAAAGCCCAGGCTCGATCACGTGCACGATCCTGATCGACGGCAACGTGGTCAGCCAAGCGACCGCGAACGGGGCGCCCGCCCGCACCGTCTGTTCGAACTGACCGGCGTTAAGCAGGCCTGCGGGGCTTCGGTGGCGGGTAGACGACGCGCCCAATGCTCGCCGACAGCCAGCCGATGGCCCACCCGCCGAAGAACACCGCAAAGGTATGCCGGGTTCCGTCGCCGGCCTGCGTCCACACCGCCGCCAGGACGATCGCCCACACCAGCGCGCAGGCGACGCTGTAGCCGATGTATGTGCCAGAGTATCTGCGCAACAAGCGAACTCGTTCAATCAAGCCGGAACGAATCAACGACATCCGGGCGCTTCGCGGAAGTTCGTCGTGACCGTGGGTGTCGTCCAGCATGGCGATCAGCTCCTCGCCGTAGCGGCGGCGCCAAGCCGCCGGGTACCACCGCAGGACGCGCCTGGCGTCGCGGGGATTCATGGTGCCCAGCCCGGGTTGGGAAGGTGCAACGCGATGCCGAGCCGACGAGCGCCCTCGGCCGCGATAGTCCCGAGGCTGCGTACCGCCGTGGTCAGTTCGGCCCGTCCCGCGGCGGTCAACTGATACGGGCGCCGTCGCTCATCGTGGCCCACCGGCTCGATCAAGCCGTGCTCCTCCAGTGACGAGATCGCCCCGTACAAGGTGCCCGGACCCAGTGTGACGCCGGCAAACCGCTCGATATCGCGTGCCAGCGCATAGCCGTGTTTGGCGCCCGAGGCGAGGCTGGTCATGATCAGCACCCCCGGGTCATTTCGCCTGCCCAGCTTTCGGGCCGGCCGGGAACCACGCACCATGCGAGAGAGTTTAGTACGTACGACGTACTACGCCAAGCGTAATATCCCGATCGACTGCGACCGGTTTAGGCTCACGCCTACAGCCCGCTCAACGACGAGGACGGCCAACATGGGCATTGCGACCCGGATGAACGGCGCTGCGCCGCCTGACATTGCACTCGCCGACATCGACCTTGGCACATGGGATTTCTGGGGCCTTGACGACGATCAGCGCGACGGAGCGTTCACCACGCTTCGACGCGAGGCGCCGATTTCGTTCTGGGCGGAGCCCGTGCAAGAAGGCTTCGCCAAGGGCGCCGGACACTGGGCTCTCACCGGGCTCGACGACGTCTTCTATGCCAGCCGTCACCCCGAGGTCTTCAGTTCAAGCCCCAACATCACCATCAACGACCAGACGCCGGAGGTGTCCGAGTATTTCGGCTCGATGATTGTGCTCGACGACCCGCGCCATCAACGGCTGCGTTCGATCGTCAGCAGGGCGTTCACTCCGAAAGTGGTGGCCCGCATCGAGACATCGGTTCGCGAGCGGGCCCGCCGGTTGGTCGCCGATATGGTCACCAAACACCCCGAAGGCACCGGTGAGGCGGTCAGCGAGCTGGCCGGGCCGCTGCCGTTGCAGGTCATCTGCGACATGATGGGCGTCCCCGAGGAGGATCATCAGCAGATATTCCACTGGACCAACGTCATTCTCGGTTTTGGTGATCCCGATCTGACAACGGAATTCGATGAGTTCGTTCAGGTTTCGATGGACATCGGTGCCTACGCCAGCGCCTTGGCCGAGGACCGCCGGGTCAATCACCACAACGATCTGACGACAAGTCTGGTGGAGGCTGAGGTCGACGGCGAGCAGCTGACATCGGCTGAGGTTGCATCGTTCTTCATCCTGTTAGCGGTGGCCGGCAACGAGACCACCCGCAATGCGATCAGCCATGGACTGGTCGCACTGACCCGCTATCCCGAGCAGCGACAGACGTGGTGGTCCGACTTCGACGCTTTGTCGCACTCGGCCGTCGAGGAGATCGTGCGATGGGCCTCGCCGGTGGTTTACATGCGGCGCACGCTCACCCACGACTTCGAGATGCACGGGGCGAAGATGGCGGCCGGCGACAAGGCCACGCTGTGGTACTGCTCGGCCAATCGCGATGAGTCGAAGTTCGCCAACCCGTGGATGTTCGACGTGACTCGCGACCCGAATCCACATGTCGGGTTCGGTGGCGGCGGCGCGCACTTCTGCTTGGGCGCCAACCTGGCCCGCCGCGAAATCAGGGTCATGTTCGAGGAACTGCATCGCGAGATACCCGATGTGGTCGCGACCGCCGAGCCCGCCCGATTGCTGTCTCCGTTCATTCACGGCATCAAAACGTTGCCGATCGCGTGGACGCCGCCGGGCTGATTCATCGCAATGACCGACGCCGCCACCGGGCCCGAAGTGCATGTCGAGCTGCCGCTCGACGTCCATCGCGTGCTTGAAAGTGCGGCGGCGCGCTTGCAGGGCGAGTTCGCCGGCAGCTTTGATTCCGAGACCGTCCGGCGGCTGGTGTACGCGTCGTACGACAAGCTCGCCGCCAACGCGACCGTTCGGAATTTCCTGCCGCTGCTGGCGGAACGGTTCGCGCGGCAGCAGTTGCACGCCCGGGCGAAAATCAACCGCAAATCGAGTGACGAAAAGCTGGTCGTGTTGTTTCTGTGCAACCACAACGCGGGGCGGTCTCAGATGGCGATGGGATTTTTCAACCACTTCGCCGGCGGCGGCGCCGTGGTGTGGTCGGGCGGCTCCGAACCGCAAGGGGCGATCAATCCCGCCGCCATGGCCGTCATGGCCGAGCGTGGCATCGACATCTCCGGCGAATACCCCAAGCCCTGGACGGGCGAGATCGTCGAGGCGGCCGACGTGATCGTCACCATGGGTTGCGGGGAGGCCGGTCCCGCCTTGCCAGGCCGTCGATACGAAGACTGGGCACTTGACGACCCGTCCGGCAAAGATCTGCCTGACGTGCGTTCGATCCGCGACGAAATCGAAAGCCGGGTGCGTTGGCTGCTCGAAGACCTCCGAATCCCCATTCGGCATTGAACCGGCGCTCGGCGCGCGCGCCGACGAGGTGAAAGTTGCCGGGTTCGTACAGCATGATGTGCAGGTGTTTGGGCTTGTCGTCATCGTTACGTTGTTCGCCGTCGTCATCGTGGGCACGGTGCTGGGCCGGCGCTACCGCGTCGGCCCGCCGGTTCTGCTCATCGGGCTCGGTGCACTGCTCGGTTTGATCCCGCAGTTCGGCCACGTCCGACTCGACGGCGAAATCGTGCTGTTGCTGTTCTTGCCGGCCATTCTCTACTGGGAGGGCCTGAACACCAGCTTTCGCGAGATCCGCGCCAACCTGCGCGTGATCGTTCTGCTCAGTGTTGGCTTGGTGATCGCGTGCGCGATAGCGGTGTCGTGGACGGCGCGGATATTCGGCATGGAATCGCACGCCGCCTCGGTGCTCGGCGCCGTGCTCTCGCCGACTGACGCGGCCGCCGTCGCCGGTCTGGCGAAGCGACTGCCGCGCCGCACCATCACCGTGTTGAAAGCGGAGAGCATCATCAACGACGGAACCGCGCTCGTCCTGTTCGGCGTGGCCGTGTCGGTTGCGATGGGCGGCGCGCCCGTCGGCCCGATTGACTTGACCGTCCGATTCATCCTGTCCTACCTCGGCGGCATCGCGGCCGGCCTGCTGATCGGCGGTGTCGTGACGCTCACCCGGACCCGGCTCGACGCGCCGCAAGAAGAAGCCGCGCTCAGCCTGCTGACGCCGTTCGCCGCGTTCCTGCTGGCCAATTCGGTTGGCTGCAGCGGCGTCGTCGCCGTCCTGGTGTCCGCTCTCATGCTCGCCTACGCTTCGCCGCGGGTGATCCGGGCCCGGTCCCGTCTGGTGACGTTCGCGTTCTGGGACATTGCGACGTTTCTCATCAACGGCTCGCTGTGGGTTTTCGTCGGCGTCCAGCTGCCCAACGCGGTGCGGGGGGTCTCCCGGGTCGACGGCGGAGTTCACCACGCGCTCGTCATGGCTGTCGCCGTCACCATCGTGGTTGTCGTGACTCGGATCGCCTGGGGAGAAGCCACCACGGTGTTAATACGCACCGTGGATCGGCGCGAAGTGCAACGCGAACGTCGGATCGCCTGGCGCCAACGGATGGTGTCCAACTGGGCCGGATTCCGCGGAGCCGTCTCGCTCGCCGCCGCGCTGGCGGTCCCGCTGACCACCCACAGTGGCGCGCCCTTCCCAGATCGCAACCTGATCATCTTCGTCGTGTCGTTTGTCATCCTGACGACCGTGCTTGTCCAGGGCAGCACCCTGCCCGCCGTCGTCCGCTGGGCCCGCATCCCCGAAGACGAGTCGCACGCCGACGAATTGCGGCTGGCCCGCTGCCACGGCGCCCAAGCCGCCCTGGACGCGCTGCCGTTGGTCGCCGCCGAAGTCGGCATCAACGAGGACCTGCAGAACCGGCTGCACTCGGAGTACAAGAAACATGCTGCGCTGGTGAGGGCCAGCGACGACAACTCCACTCGCAACGACGCCGAAGAACGCAGCGATCTGATTCGGCAGGTGCGCCTCGGCGTGCTCGAACACAAACGCCGCGCGATCACCGAGCTTCGCGACCAGCGTCGCATCGACGACATCGTCCTCCTCGAGTTGCAGGCCTCGATGGACCTCGAAGAGGCCCGACTCCTGGGGCCTTCGAGTCCCGACTAGCCGAATCGCTTAGCGCGCAGCAACTTTCGCGACAATCTGATTGGCGATGTCGACCGCGGAGTTTGCCGGGTTGGCGCTGCAGGTGTTGACGTCGACGATGACGTTGTTCTTGACAGCCAACGCCCGACCGCACGCCCACCCACCGGTTTTTGCTTCTTGCTGAGTCGAAATCGTGCTCAGTGCGCCGTTGTCGTCTGATATCGGCGCGACGATCCACTGTGTTCTGGACTGGGTGTGGGTGTACTGGTGGCATGCCGGCCAGCGCAGGCCGGACGCAATGAAGAAGGTGCGGGCCTGTTTGGCTGTGGGAAACAGCACCACCGCCTGCTCGGCGTAGTGGGTGAAGTTGTTTCCGTCGTTGAGTGCCTGGTCACGCACGGCGACGAAACCAGTGTTGGCGTAAACCGGTGCCTGCGCCGAGCCGTCGATGGCCAGGCACTCGATCGGCTTCATGGTGGCGCTGTCGTCTGACATCGCGTCGTGCGTTCTGGTCACCGCCAATTCGGTCGCACCCATCAGCGGGTTGATCTGGGCAGGGGTGAGCAACATCGATTCGAGTTCGCGCTCCACGACGGGGCGAGGGATCAGCGACGTGATGGTCGTCGTCGCGGTCGTACCGGCGTGATTGCCGCCGCCGCATCCCGCCACCAGCATCCCGACGCCGGCCACGGTAACCGTCGCCGTGAAGTGGCGCATCTGCCTGTTCCTCATCCCCGTCGTAACACCGCCCCGAGCCCGGCGCGACGAACCCGCGGCGTTGCCGGTCAGAGGCCGCGAGACTAAGCCTACCGCGCGATGCAGCCAGTAATAGCAGGGCATTAGAGCAATTTTAGGCTCCACTCAGCGATTCCAAATAGAGCAGAGATGGTTTGCGGAATACCCACATGCCGGAGCTCTAAAGTGAGTACCGTCGTGCCGTGCCCCTTCGGCGGGAAAGCCCGCTTCGTGGTCGGCGGTTGCGCATCCATGAGTCGCTGATGGAGCGCGCCCTGATGAGCCCGGCCGGCTATCAGTTCCTGCTCCACCTAGCGCCGCGGATCGACAAGGTGCTGATTCCTCCGACAAACGGCCGGCTGAGCTCGATGGGAATCGGCAGGGTGGGGCTGGTCACGACGACGGGTGCCAAGTCGGGATTGCAGCGCACGCAGCCGCTGACATTGATCAACGACTCCGACGGGCTGCTCGCGATCGGCTCAAACTACGGTCGCGCTACCCATCCGGCCTGGACCGCCAATCTGCTGGCGCACCCCGAATGCACGGTCGAGTTCATGGCTCCCCCCGCCCAATACCGAGCCGAGCTGTTGACCGGCGATGCCCGCGCCTCGGCATGGGCCACGGCTACCGACTTCTACGCCGGTTATGAGCGCTACCGGGCCAGTTGCGCACCGCGCGAGATCAGGGTCTTTCGCCTGCGACCTGTCGTCTGAGGCCGGGTATCGCCCTCGGCGATCTGCGGTGTTCACGGCCTGTTCAGTTACTCGTCAGTGTTAGATCGTTGACCGCACACGAGCGCCCGTTCTGCTGGTTATATGCGTGTCGTTCAGGTCGCCAACTTCTACGGGCCTCGATCCGGCGGCCTTCGCACCGCCGTCGACCGCCTGGGTGCGGAATACTGCGCCGCGGGCCACGAGGTGTTCCTGATCGTTCCCGGACGGCATACCGTGCACACCGAACTCTCCACCGGCGTCGTGCGAATGACCGTGCCCGCCAAGCTGATTCCATTCACCGGCGGATACCGCGCAGTGTTGCCTGGGCCGGTGCGGACGCTGCTGGAAGCACTGCGGCCCGACACCCTTGAAGTCTCTGATCGGCTCACGCTGAGATCGCTGGGCCGCTGGGGACGCGACCACGGCGCGACGACGGTGATGATCTCCCACGAGCGCCTCGATCGCCTTGCGGCCCAAGTACTTCCGCGTCGCACCGCACGGAAGTTCGCCGACTTCGCCAACCGGCGCACCGCCGCCAACTATGACACCGTGGTGTGCACCACCGGATTTGCCCGCGAAGAGTTCGATCGCATCGGCGCGACGAACACCGTCATCATTCCACTCGGCGTGGACCTGGAGACCTTCCACCCGTCCCGCCGCTCCGCGCTGGTCCGTCAGCGCTGGGCGACACCGAACCAGATATTGCTGGTGCACTGCGGCCGGCTGTCGGTGGAGAAGCGTGCCGACCGCAGCATCGACGCCGTCGCCGCGTTGTGCGAGGCCGGCGTCGAGGCCCGACTGGTCGTGGTGGGCGACGGCCCGCTGCGCGCCAGGCTGCAACGACAGGCCGCGCGATTGCCGATCGATTTCACCGGTTTCATTTCCGATCGGCACAGCGTCGCCGAACTGCTGGCATCAGCCGATGTCGCGCTGGCGCCCGGGCCGCACGAAACCTTCGGGCTGGCCGCCCTGGAGTCGCTGGCGTGCGGAACGCCGGCCGTGGTCTCTCGCACGTCGGCACTCGGCGAGATCATCACCGCCGACAGCGGGGCCCTGGCCGACAACAATCCGTTAGCGATCGCCGAGGCGGTCACCGCGATCGTCAGCCGCCCCGAGGAACATCGCCGCGCCGCTGCCCGGCGCCGCGCCGAGATGTTCACCTGGCAGCGAGCCGCGGTCGGCATGCTGACGACGCTCGGGGCCGCATCGTTGGATGACGGCCCCGGCGGTTCTCAGCACACCGCCTAGCTGTACCGAGCCATCAGGTTGGTAGCAGTCGGCTGATCGGTGGGAGGCCGCCGAGTGCGCTGTGGCGTCGTTGAGTGTTGTAGTTCTCGATCCAGGGTGCAAGGGCTGCGGCCCGCTCGGTGTTACTGGTGAAGACTTGGCGGTAGGCCCACTCGGTTTGCAGGGTGCGGTTAAGTCGCTCTACCTTTCCGTTCTGCCAGGGGCAGTGCGGTTTGATGAACACCTGCCGGGCATCCAAGTCGTCACAGACTTCGCGGATTGACCAGCGGTAGGCCCAGGCATTATCGGTCATGACTCGCTCGATGCGGTTGATGCCGTGGTCGCGGAAATACCCGGCGGCGCGACGTAGAAATGCCGCGCAGGTGGGGCCTTTTTCATCAGCCAGGATCTCGGAGTAGGCCAATCGGGAGTGGTCGTCGACGAGTGAGTGCACGTAGTCAAATCCCCTGCCCGCCTTGGGGGATCGGGCAATCTTGTCTCTGCCGAGGGCACGCCAGCCACCGCCATCAGGGATTCGACCCAGCTTTTTGACATCCATGTGCACCAGCTCGCCCGGACGTTCTCTTTCGTAACGCACCGCGGTGGTCTTAGAGGCGCGAATCAGCTCTCCCGTCATCGGGTCACAGTCGCGCAGATAGGGCACATTGCGGCGTCGCAGCACCCGCGACACCGTGCGGGCTGTCACGCCAAGTTCAGCGCTAATCGCCTCTGGGCCGCGGCGCTGAACCCGACGTAATGCCACGATCTGGTCCTCGACTGTGTCGGAGGTGCGGGTGGGCATGGTGTGTGGTCGCGACGAACGATCACGCAGGCCGGCTTCACCTTCGGCGTCATGCCGCGCGATCCACGTCCCGACACACTTTCGGGAAATACCCATCGCCGCGGCGATGTGAGCCTTCGGCCAACCATCGGCGAACCGCTCGACGATCAACCTTCGGCCATGCAAAGTGGTGCGGGCATTACGGTGGGGCACGAGAACCTCCGGACGGGTAATGGGCCTTCGACAAGCCACACCCCACCCGGGGGTTCTCCTCACATCAAGCCGACACGCCCGCTACCAACGTCATGTCCAGGTACACCTAGCGGCTGCCACCCTGCTGGCCAGAGCTGGCGGGCCCGACCTGGCCGGTCAGCGGATTGACCTGAACTGTCATCGGGCCGCCCGCCGGCTGCCTTCCCTGTGCTGCGCGCTGCTGCGCCGCCTGGGCGAGCGCGGTGACCACCGGGTTGTTCTTGGCCATCTCACGGCGATCCTCATCGGACAGCTCGTAGAACGACCACAAACCCCATGCGGCGGGCCGGATGTACAGCGTCACCTTCTGGTGTCGGCGTTTGTTCGCCGCCAACACCGCGGGAACGGGCACGACCCGGTCCAGGGTCGCGGAACTGACTAGCTCCTGGGCGATCTTCTCCGTGTCCACCCCATCTTGAAGTTCGTAGACCAACGACTGATGGGGTGTGTGGGATGGACCCTGGAGGGCCAGGAACCACGCCATCCGCGTCTCCTTCGCTCGTAATGTCAGCGCAACTGTAGAGGACGAAGTCAGTTCACCGGCCAGAATCCCACCCGCGCTCGGCGATCGCCGCAGTGCCGATCGCCATTGCGGCGACGGCTAATTGGGATCGGGGAACGCGGCGTGGCTCGCCGGCGCTCCGCGGGCAACCACCACCGGCATCGACGTCGAGGCGTTGGTCTGCAAAATCGTCTGCACCACCTCGATGAGGTCTTCGACGGGCATCAGCTTGCCGGGCATGCAGCCGCCCGATACCCACAGCGGGTAGGCCTGCATGGCCAGATCGCGATCCCAGCCGACATTCATGCCCGTTGCCGCGTCGCCCTCGCCGCCGGCGCACTCCCCGACGATGAGGCAGGTGAAGCCGATGTCCGGGTGCTCGGCGCGCCAGGCCTCCACGAGTCTTTCCAGCGCGGCCTTGCTGACCCCGTAGGCGCCGAGCCCGGGCCACGGCGGCCCGAACGTGCCGGCGTCGGACGACAGGTAGACCGCCTTGCCCGCCGAGGCCGTCAGATGCGGAATCGCCGCCGCTGTCGCCAGCGAGGCGCCGATGACGTTGGTGTCGAAAATGCGCCGCCACGTGTCGAAGCCGGTATCGACCATGCGAACGAGCGGGCTGATCGCGGGTGTGTAGATGAGGTTGTCGATGCCGCCGAGAGCTGCGGCGGCCTGATCGAACGCCGACCGACATGATCCCTCGTCGGTGACATCGCATTCGATGGCGATCGCGTCTGAACCTGCCTCCTTGGCGGCGGCCTCGATCCGCTCGCGGCGCCGGGCGAGCAACGCGACGTGCCCACCGCGTTGCGTCAGACCGATACCGATGCAACGCCCAAGACCACTCGACGCCCCGACGACCACTGTCCGTGACATATTCGCCCTTTCTTGTAACGCACCTCGTTGCAGCCACAGCGTATCGGCCGCCGTTTCGGCCTTCCATCGGGCGGCCGATGTCCGGTCAATCCGGCTCCTAATTCCGGATTGCCAGACGCTCGGTCCGGATAGTTGGCGGACAGCGAATTGTGAGTTTAGACACGTTTGTATGGGGCTAACCGCAACTCACAGGTAAGGATCGGTGCGCGAGGAGCACCCGGAAATCGGGAGTGTTAACCGGAATGACCATGACCTATTTTCCAGTGGCAGAGATCGGCTACGACGAGCGCGACTACGACAGCTGGCTCGCCACGCTGACCCAAGCATCGGCACGTCTCGATGTCTTGCAGACCGTGGTCAGCGAGTTACGCCGGCTGTGCGAACGCGAAGACGTAGTCCAGAGCCGGCAGGTCATGGAAGTCCTGTACCGGCGCGGCGCGATCACCTGAGCGCCCAACGCTCTCGGTCAGTACCGTGAGCTAGATGAAGTATCTGGACGTCGACGGCATCGGCAGAGTCAGCCGGATCGGGCTGGGCACCTGGCAGTTCGGCTCACGCGAGTGGGGCTACGGCGACGGTTATGCCGCCGGCGCAGCCCGCGACATCGTCCGTCGCGCGCGCGCCCTGGGCGTCAACTTCTTCGACACCGCCGAGATTTACGGGCTAGGCAAGAGTGAGCGAATCCTCGGCGAGGCGCTTGGCGATGAGCGCGATCAGGTTGCGGTGGCCAGCAAGATCTTTCCGGTCGCGCCATTTCCCGTCGTGGTGAAGCAACGTGAACGCGCTAGTGCGCGGCGGCTGCAGTTGGAGCACATCCCGCTGTACCAGATCCACCAGCCCAACCCGGTCGTTCCCGACTCGGTCATCATGCCGGGCATGCGTGAGCTAATCGACAGCGGCGCCATCGGCGCCGCCGGAGTCTCGAATTATTCGCTGTCCCGGTGGAAGCAGGCCGATGCCGCACTCGGGCGACCGGTCATCAGCAACCAGGTGCATTTCTCACTCGCGCACCCGCAGGCACTCAAGGCCATGGTCCCCTTCGCCGAGCAGGAGAAGCGCGTGGTGATCGCCTACAGCCCACTGGCGCAAGGACTTCTGGGCGGCAAGTACGGCGTGGATAACCGGCCCGGCGGCGTTCGTGCGGTCAACTCGCTGTTCGGTACCGAGAACCTGCGCCGGATCGAGCCGTTGCTTCAGACGTTGCGCGATGTCGCCAAAGATGTCGACGCCAAGCCGGCGCAGGTGGCGCTAGCATGGCTGATCAGCCTGCCCAACGTCGTTGCCATCCCGGGGGCATCGAGTGTCGAACAGCTCGAATTCAACGTCGCCGCAGCCGATATCGAGCTGAGCGCCGATTCCCGCGAGGCACTGACCGACGCGGCCCGCAATTTCCGGCCAGTATCCACGAGGCGCTTCCTGACCGACACACTTCGGGAGCGGATCGGCCTGCACTGAGCGCCGCTAGCGCAAGCTCACCAAGTGGTCAATCGAATCGATGGGCAGTTCACCGTCGACGTAGGCGGTTACCGACATGCTGCTCAACGTGATCGAGCCGGCGTGGTTGTCCAGGAATGCGGTGTCGGCGGCGTCGCGGCCGGTGGCGATGCGCACCATCGACTGTCGCGGGGCCAGGCACGTCGCGTCCACGACCCGCCACTCGCCGTCCACGAACGCCTCGGCGACCGCGTGAAAGTCCATCGGGTCGCACCCCGGTGCATACACCGCCGCCAAGCGGGCCGGCATGTGCAGCGCCCGCAACATGGCGATGACCAAATGGGCATAGTCGCGGCACACGCCGGCACCCGCCAGCAGTGTGTCGGCGGCGCCGTCGATCGGATCACTGGATCCCGGAACGTAATTCAGTCGCGTGCCCACCCACGACGACACTTTTTCGAGCAATGTCGCCGAGTCGACGTATCGCGCGAACTCGCTCGCGGCGAATCCGAAGAACTTGTCGGATTCGGCATAGCGGCTCGGACGCAAATAGGTGATCAGGTCGACGTCGCGGACCGGCGCGGGTCGAGCTTCGCCGAAAACCGTTGCCTCATAGGACAGGCTCACCGCTCCCTCGCCGACATCGATGGCGTGAATCCTTGTTTCGTGCGCTCCGATGATTTCGCGAGGCTGAAGTAGCTTGCCGTTGAACGTGATTGCCAACGATTCGCGAACCTCGAGACCCGGCTGGCGTGCGACGGCGACCTGGAACTCCAGCGTCGTAGGAGCGGTGACCTCGACTTCGATCTGCGTGCCGACTTCGCGGTTAGCGGTCGTCGTCGCTACTGCGGTGCCACCGTCTTTGCGATGCCGCCATGAGGGCATGCTTGTACCGCCCTTTCGTTGTCGCAATAATCGCGCGCCGAGACAGGGCACTGCCGTCGACCGATGTCCCACGAAACGTTCGCCGTACGCCATCGGCTGCGGACTCAACCAGGGCACAAACCGTCCGATTTAGCGTACAGGTGGGTCGCGTCCGATGCCTGGTCTAGAGGATGTACAGCATCTCCTGATAGGTGGGCAGCGGCCACAGATCGTCGGCCACAATGCCTTCCAGTGCGTCGGCGGCGGTCCGGATCGCGTCCATCGCCGGCAGCAGCTCGTGCTGTGCATGCTTGGCCTCATCCAGCGCCGACTCCGCCGAATGGTCGGACAGCGCGGCTTTCAGCGTTGCCAGGCCCGCCTCGAGATCAGCGATGGGGGCCGAAACCGCTTTCAGCGCAGCGATACTCGCTTCCACGCCGGCCGCCTTCAGCGCGGCGACGTTCTGGGCGAGCTCGGTCTGGTAACGGATCGCGGCCGGCAGAATGATCGTCGAGCCGATCTCCAATGCCAGCTTGGCCTCAACGGCGATGGTCAGCGCATACTGCTCCAAACGCACCTCATAGCGGCTGTGCAACTCCCGCTCGCTGAACACCCCGTACTTCTCGAAGAGTTCGACCGATTCCGGCTTGACCAACTCCGGCACGGCGTCCAGCGTGGTCTTGAGGTTCGGCAAGCCACGCTCGGCCGCCTCGATCTGCCACTTCTCCGAGTAGCCGTCCCCGTTGTAGACCACGTCGCCATGCTCGGTGATGACCTCGGTAAGCAGCGTCTGCACTGCCTTGTCGAAGTCCTCACCGTCTTCGACAGACTTCTCCAGCTTGGTAGCCATGTAATCCAACGAGTCCGCCATGATCGTGTTGAGCACGATCAACGGCACGGCAACCGTCTGCCCGGAACCGGGCGCCCGGAATTCAAACCTGTTGCCGGTGAACGCGAACGGGCTGGTGCGGTTGCGGTCACCGGGATCCGTCGGCAGCGGCGGCAGGGTGTCGACACCGATGATCATGGTGCCTTTACCTTTTGACGATGTCGCCGCACCCTTGGCGATCTGCTCGAACACGTCGGCGAGTTGTTCGCCGAGGAAGATCGAAATGATAGCGGGCGGTGCTTCGTTGGCACCGAGGCGGTGGTCGTTGGTGGCCGAGGCCACCGACACCCGCAGCAACCCTGAGAACTTGTGCACGGCGCGGATCACGGCCGCGCAGAACACCAGAAACTGCGCATTCTCGTGCGGGGTGTCGCCAGGGACCAATAGCGAACCCAGCTCGGAGTTCCCCATCGAGAAGTTGACGTGCTTGCCCGATCCGTTGACGCCAGCGAACGGCTTCTCGTGGAACAGACACTCCATGCCGTGCTTTTTGGCGATCGTCTTGAAGACAGTCATCGTCAGCTGCTGGTGGTCGGAAGCGATGTTGGCCCGCTCGAACATCGGCGCCAGCTCGAACTGGCCGGGGGCCACCTCGTTGTGCCGGGTCTTGGCGGGAATACCGAGCTTGAACAGCTCGCGCTCGGTGTCCATCATGAAACCGAGGACCCGCTCCGGGACCGCGCCGAAGTAGTGGTCGTCGAACTCCTGGCCCTTTGGCGGCTTGGTGCCGAACAAGGTCCGGCCCGCATTGATCAGGTCCGGGCGGGACAGGAAGAAGTGCCGGTCGACCAGGAAGTACTCCTGCTCGGGGCCGCAGAAAGATACGACGTGATTGAGGTCCTTGTGACCGAACAACTTCAGAACGCGCTCGGCGTGCACGCCCATGGCCTGCTGGCTGCGCAGCAACGGTGTCTTGAAGTCGAGCGCCTCACCGGTCATCGACACGAACACCGTCGGGATACACAGCGTGTTGCCGTTCGGATTTTCCAGGATGTAGGCCGGGCTGGTGACGTCCCAGCCGGTGTAGCCGCGCGCTTCGAAGGTGCTGCGCAGCCCGCCGGACGGGAAGCTGGAGGCGTCGGGCTCACCCTGGATGAGTGTCTTGCCGGCGAACTCGGCCAGCGTCTGCCCATCGGAGACGGGCTCAAGGAAGCTGTCGTGCTTCTCGGCGGTCAGACCCGTCATCGGGTAAAAGACATGGGCGTAGTGGGTGGCGCCCTTCTCCAGCGCCCAGTCCTTCATGGCGGCTGCGACGGAGTCGGCGACGGCGGGGTCCAGCTTGGCGCCCTTGTCGATCGTGGCAACGATCGACTTGTACACGGCTTTGGGTAGCCGCGCCTGCATCTCCGCCTTGGTGAAGACGCTCGAGCCGAAAACCTGGCCCGGTGTCTCGCCCGGATCGAAGCTGATCGCTGGAGGCACATACGCCTCGACGTTGGTGATTGCCGCGAGTCGCACTGCGTTGCCGCTCAATTGAGTCCCTATCGCCACGATGGATTGCATCGAATTTGCCGGTTGTTGCTCGGCTGACATTAGGGACGATCGATTCCGGGAATGTTACGTCGCAGTCAAACTCTGATGGCAGGGACGTTTTGCTCGTCAAGATCGCGTTTCGCCGAGCCCCGCTTGTGATGTAGCCGGGATACGCGGCGGCGCCTACCGCTTGAAACGGCCTGCGAAGCCGCGCAACGGCAGGTCAGCGCTAGTCATCAGCCCCGGAGGCGCCGCGACCACGACAGCGATGGCAGCCAGCGCGGGCATGCCCGTGACCGTCATACCGATCGACGCGAAGTTCGCCGGATCGGACAAGTCCACACCGGGCTTGGGGAAGATCATGTGCTTGTTGTAAACACACGGGTCGCCGGTGATCTGCGTGATGTAGCAACCCTTGATATGCCAGCTCGGGTCGGTGTGGGGAGTCATCTGCCACTCCAGATGCGTCTCGACACGCGGGACGCCATCAACCATGCCCTGGTACTTGATGTAGTTACCGCCCAATGAACCCTTTGGCAAGGTGTACCAACCCAGATCCACGTCTTTGGTGCACGCGCCGAGCTCGTAGCTGAACTTCACTTCGTCCAGCGGCAGATCGAAGCAGTCGGCCATCATCAGAACGCTGTCGGCGAACACCCGGGTGTACTTCTCCAGCTTCACCGGGATCTCGGGATCGTCGACCGGCAGGCCGTAGCCGACCTCAATCCAGGTGTCCTTGGAGTGGTGGCATGACACGTCCACCGACTCGATAGTGGTGACGTTCTCGATTTCGGCGACGTCAGCCGAACACACCACGCCCAGAATCTGATTCAGCCCCGGATTCATCCCCGTGCCGTAGAACGATGCGCCACCCTTCTCGCACGCCGCCTGCAGAAGCTGACTCACCGGCTTGCCGGATGGATGCGGGTGGTTGGTGTCGCGGTGCCATCCGGTGATCCAGTCCGCGGTCGTGACGATATTGATGCCCGCCTCAAGCACTTTGACGTAGAGGTCCTCGTCGGGGAACACCCCGTGGAACGTCAGCACGTCCGGCTTGGCCGCGACGATCTCCTCGATACTGCCGGTGGCCTTGACCCCATTGGGCCCGGCGCCGGCCAGCTCCCCGCTGTCTTTGCCGACCTTGTCCGGCGAGTAGCAGTGCACGCCAACGAGTTCCAGATCCGGCCGTAGCGCAATACGTTTGATCATCTCCGAACCGACGTTGCCGGTGGCAACTTGGAATACGCGAAGTGGTGCATTCATTCGGTTCAGCCTTTCTGAGACGCGGCATAGACTTCGGCAGCGCTGCCGCCGATGCCGTCGGGATAAAACTGCTTGGCCCAGTTGCGAATTGCGGTGAAGCCCTCGTATTCGGCAGTCGCCAGCGCGGGCGGGTCCGAGTAGCGCTGGTGTTGCCAGATGTCGATGTCCTGCTCGAACTGGCGGATCACTTCTTGCCCGAATTCACGTGCCTTGGTTTCGGCACGCTCGGTGTCTTTGCCCGGTGTTCGGCCGATGTAGACCATGAATCGAACGTCGGAGGTGGACTCGTCCACCGGGGTGATCGCCGAGATGGTGCGGTTGTCGATCATGCCCCAACTCTTGGTCACCGCGATGCCCAGACCACCATTGATGGCTTCCACCCGGCTGTCGATGTCTTCGATCTTCTGGTTGTCGTCACCTTCGAAGGTGATGGTGAAGTCGACGAAGGAAACCGGTTCGGCGAAGTCGTGGCGGGTGAAGATCGGCACGATCGGCGTGTTGTGCACATACTTGAAATGCGCGAAGTCCACCCCGTTTTCGAGCACGTACTGCGGGTGTATTTCCAGGCGCTCGCGATACAACCGCTGCTGTGGGTAGTAACCGTCGGCATTGCTGCCGTCGTTGAAGCCGGCGAAGATATCCGGCGCCTCGAAGAACGGTTCACGCCCTTCGACGTCGTGCCAGATGTACACCGACTCGTTGCGCTCCACGACCGGATAGGTGCGGATGCGCCGGCCACGGTTGGGGCGATCCTGATACGGAATGCAGACGTTGCGACCCTGTTGGCTCCACTGCCATCCGTGGAACGGGCACTGCAAGATCTCGCCGACGACTTTGCCGCCGAAGCCCAGGTGCGCGCCGAGGTGTTCGCAATAGGCGTTCATCACGGTCAGCTGACCGGACTCGGCGCGCCAGGCGACCATCTCCTGGCCGAAGTAGGTCATCTTGTGGACGTCGCCGACGCCGATCTCGTCGGACCAGGCAACCTGGAACCAGCCGGTCGGTTTCATCGACAACGGCGGTTTGGCCATGTCAGCGCGTCCTTCCTGGCGTTCTGGGGCCGACGACTTTGGATGTTAGTGCGCTCGGCCGCAAATTCATAGTGGGTACTATGAAATTCTCGGAAAGCGGCTACCATCCAGTGCATGGCTCCGGCGGACGTGCAGCAGCGGCGCAGTAACAAGCGCGGCCTGGCCACTCGCGAAGCGATGCTGGACGCCGCGGTGCGCTCGTTGGGTTCCGGCGATCCGGGCGCAGTATCGGCCAGTCGCATCGCCAAGGAGAGCGGCGCCACCTGGGGCGCGGTGCAGTATCAGTTCGGCGACGTCGACGGGTTCTGGGCCGCGGTCTTGCAGCGCACCGCCGAGCGCCGTGACGCCACGATGTCGGCATTTTCCAGCTCCGAACCCCAGGCGCCGCTGCGGGAGCGAGTCGGCGCCATCATCGACACCCTCTATCACGGTCTGGCGTCACAGGATTCGCGTGCGATCGAGAATCTGCGGGCCGCACTCCCCCGCGAGCCCGACGAGTTGGAGCGTCTTTATCCGCGCACCGCTGCCGAACTGTTTTCGTGGGGCAAGAGCTGGCAGGACACCTGCCAACGCGCTTTCGCGGGTCTGGGTGTCGACCCGCAGCGCGTCCGCGAAGTCGCGGCGCTGATTCCCGGAGCGATGCGTGGCCTGGTGTCTGAGCGCCAGCTGGGATCGTACGCCGACCTCGACGAGGCACGCCGAGGGTTAACCAACGCTCTGGCAACCTATCTCGAGCAGTCGCGTCTTACGTGACCCACTCGGGCTGCTGCTCGGTTTCGACCGCGGAGAAGTCCTTGTGCCCCAGCCCGGCGGTGCACCCGCCGTCGACGACGAACTCCGAGCCCGTCGAGTAACTGGACTCGTCGCTGGCCAAATAGATGACAAGGCTGGAAACCTCCCTGGGTTCGGCGGCACGACCCAGCGCAGTCTGGAAGATGTCGTCGGGAACCCACTCGGTCATCGGGGTCTTGATCAAGCCCGGGTGGATCGAGTTGACCCGAATTCCGCCGGGCCCCAGCTCAAGAGCGGTGGATTTGGTCAGGCCGCGAACGGCGAACTTGGTGGCGGTATAGCCGTGGCAGGCGATCGTGCCGGCCAGTCCCTCAATCGACGAGATGTTGATGATCGACCCACGGCCGGCGGCCTTCATCGGTGGGACTACGGCGCGGATGCCGAGGAAGACACCGGTCAGGTTGATGTCGAGGATGCGGTGCCACTCCGAGAGCTCGTACTCCTCGATGAGTCCGACGTTGATGATGCCGGCGTTGTTGACCAGGATGTCGACGCCGCCGAACGCGCCGACTGCGGTGGCGACGACGCGCTCCCAGTCGTCGGGCTGGGTGACGTCGAGATGTACGTAACGGGCCGCAGTGCCAACGTCTTTGGCGACCGCATCGCCTTCAGCGTCAAGGATGTCACCGAAGACCACCTTGGCGCCTTCGTCGACGAGTGCCCGAACGTGCGAGGCGCCCATCCCACGGGCGCCGCCGCTGACGACGGCAACCTTGCCCGCCAACCGACCTGTCATCAGTTCCTCCTGTCAACGCGCCTAGCCCGTTTTTCAGAAGACGCTAATGGCCATCTCGAAGTGCGTCCACAACGCTTCCCAGCCCTCGCGCACATCCGACCTAGCGGTGGTGGCTATCGAGCTTGCAGCGACCGCCAGCCGGCGGGATCGGCCGCGTTGTGGCCGAGAAGTTGGCGCAGTGGTTCACCTCAGCATTCGACCCCACGTTTCGCAAGCGCGGCAAGACGATCGTCGATGACCAGCCGCCGACACCGCCGGGATGACTGCCGTCAACTCGTTGAGCCCGCTCGAAATTCCTCCTCGACCTTCTTGCCGAGATCTGCGTCTACATTGCGCCAGTACTCGAACACCCGTGACAGGACCGGCTCTTTGACACCCTGGGAAATATGACCAACGATGTTGTGCACCAGCCGATCCCGCGCGGCGTCGTCGAGTACCTCCCGAACCATGGTTCCGGCCTGCCCCCAATCGTCGTCCTCGGCGCGCAAGGTGTACGCGGCGCGGATCATGTCGCCGTCGGCCTGCCAGCGCACCTCGGCGGCGCGCGCCGGGTCCGCGTGCGGACCGCCGTACGAGTTCGGCGCGTAAACCGGATCAGAGACGTTCTTGATCCGCATCGCGCCGTCCTTGGAGTAGCTGTTCACCTCCACATGCGGCGTATTGACCGGGATCTGCTTGTAGTTGGCTCCCAGCCGCGCGCGGTGCGCATCGGAGTAGGAGAAGCCACGGGCCAGCAGCATCTTGTCCGGGCTCAAGCCCGTGCCGGGCACGATGTTGTTGGGCTCGAAGGCGGCCTGCTCGATCTCGGTGTGGTAGTCGGTGACGTTGCGGTCCAGCGTCATCTTGCCGACGTCGATCAGCGGATAATCCCCATGCGGCCACACCTTGGTCAGATCGAAGGGGTTGAACCGATAGGTCTTGGCCTCGTCGAACGGCATGATCTGCATTTTCAGCGTCCAGCTTGGGAAGTCGCCGCCCTCAATCGACTCGTAGAGGTCCCGTTGGTGGTAATCGCCATCCTCACCCGCGAGTTGATCGGCGTCCTCCTGGGTGAGGAAGTCGACGCCCTGGTCGGTGATGAAGTGGTACTTCACCCAGAAGATCTCGTCGGCGGCGTTGATCCAGCTGTAGGTGTGGCTGCTGTAACCGTTCATCTGGCGCCAGTTCTTGGGGATACCGCGGTCACCCATCAGCCACGTCACCTGGTGCGCCGATTCCGGCACCAAGCTCCAGAAGTCCCATTGCATGTTGTGGTCGCGCACGTTGCTGGCCTGCAGCCGCTTTTGGGACCGGATGAAGTGCTGGAACTTCAGCGGGTCGCGCATGAAGAAGACCGGCGTGTTGTTGCCGACCATGTCGAAGTTGCCCTCCGACGTGTAGAACTTCAGCGCGAATCCGCGCGGGTCGCGCCACGTGTCTGGGCTGCCTCGCTCGCCGGCGACGGTGGAGAATCTTGCCAGCATGTCGGTCTTGGTACCCGGTTGAAACACCGCGGCCCTGGTGTACTTGCTGACGTCGTTGGTCACCTCGAAGTGGCCGAACGCGCCGCCACCCTTTGCGTGTGGCTGCCGTTCCGGGATGCGCTCCCGGTTGAACTGCGCCATCTGCTCGATCAGGTAGTGGTCCTGCAAAAGAATCGGACCGTCGGGGCCGATGGTCAGCGACTTTTCGTCGCTGGGGGCGGGGGCTCCGCCGTCGGTGGTGGTGTAACGCTCGGTCATGAAGTACCTCCTCGTCTTGCAGCGGTGCCCAAATGGGCTGACGGCGCTGCGTGGGAGACATACCCGCAAACAGCCTAAAATAGCCGCAGCCATCTAGGTAGTCAGAAAATCAGGGAGATGAGGGGCTCGGCGACCTCAGTGATTGCGGAGCTTGGCGACCAACTTGTCTTTGGTCAGCCGCGAGTAACCCGTCACCCCGAGTTCCTTTGCCCGCTTCTTCAGGTCGGCGACTGACCAGTCGTCATATGAGCCGGCTTTGCCGCCTTTGCGCCCCACCGACTTCTTCCCGCGGGCAGCTGCGGCGTTCGAGATCCGCGCAGCCTTCTCCTTGGAGTTGCCTTCATTGCGCAAGTCCTTGTACATCTTCTCGTTCTTGATCGACGAATTCGGCACGATCCACCTCCGACAATGTGACGTTCTGTGGCGGCAGGATTCCCACCCTCTCGCCGCTGAAACACCATGTTCGGCATGCGGCTGAGATCAGCCGCGCGAGGAATGTGGCTTCGACCCGTCGCTCTCTACCATCGTGGACACAATTGTCGCCGGACCACGACGTCACCGTCAATCAATCATGCTGGGCTGCAGCGTCTTACGCGCCGGTACAAGGGTTGGCATCAACTCCGCATGCACGGTCCGCCCGTACTTGGACCGCGCCAGACGATGTACCGATGGGACCACCACACCATGAAGGAAGGGATACTTATGCCGCAGCAGCCGTGCCGCTTGTCGGTACTCGGCGCCCTCCAGCAAGCGCGCCTGCGCCGGCAGCATCGGGCCGATCGGCTTGCCTGCCATTGTCGCCGAACCGAATTCGACGTTCGGGTTGCGCCGAATCCGGCGCGTCTTGATCGCTCGCTCGTAAGTGCGGAAGTAGGCACGGTCTCCATCCACCGCGATGCTGACGGGACTGATTCCGGCGGTTCCGTCCTTGCGAAATGTGCTGAGCCTGATCGTCTTCTGCCGAACGAACGGGACCAACCGCGGGTCAGTCGCCACACCGACGTTGCCCAGGACGTAGTTGAGCTGCCGTAACCGCAGCACGAACGCAATGACCAACGCCACCGACGCCGCGCCTAGCGTCCACGCCTGGAGGGCCGAACCGCCGAGGTCGAGGTCCGCGATGTGGTTCACGGTATGCACGGTGTTCGCCACGATGTATCCGGCAAGTACGGTGGCCAACGCATCAGACCAGATCAGCGCGAGCAGCAGTACGACGCCAAAACCGACCTGGAACGCGCCGACATCGTGCACGAAATGCTCATGTGCTCCGAACCTGACGAACTCGGCGAACGAACCGGGATCGATCAGACACCAGACCCCTATCCCGGCGGTGAACAGTCCTATCAATGCCGTGATTGTCACCAGGTACACCCGCGCCGGGGTTCCGATGGGAACCATGTGCCGTCCTCCACTCATTTCGTCCTCAATTGCTAGACGAGACTGCACACCGATGTGTGACGCCGCGCTCAAAGGTTGCGGGACATGTAGGCCAGGAGTTCGGCGGTGTATCCCCACAATCTCGTCGTGCCATTAAGGAACGTGGCCGGGCCAACCCAGTCGCCGAAGTGGTATTCGTGCCAGCGGGCTGGGCTCGCGAGCTCGGACAGCGCGACGGTGAATACCCGACGCGTCTCTGCCGGGTCGACGGGACGGATTGGGCTGGGTCGACGCCAGCAGGCGATAACTGCGGTGACGTCGAAGCCTGACGCGCGGATAAGCAGTCTCGGCAGCGTGATCATCGGAACGACGTCGTGCGGATCGAGGCCGATCTCTTCTGCCGCCTCGCGCAGGGCGGTAGCCGCGGGATCACGGTCGGTGGGCTCGCGGGTGCCGCCGGGGAAGGCTACTTCGCCTGGATGGTCCCGGAGTTTGTCGCTGCGCTGCAGGAGAACTGATTCCGGGCCACGAGGTGACTCCCTAAGCAGGACCAGGACGGCTGCCTGGCGCACAGCAACTCGCGTCGCGGGAGGATCGTTGACGCTGAGCTCGTCGGATCGGGCAGCGCTCAGTGCGGTGATGAGCGGGACTAGCGGGTCGGGGATATCAGCCGGTTCGACGAGGCGCGTTGGCGCGGTGATCCATTCGTCGATGGTGTAGGTCGGCGGCGCGGGCGGCTGATTGGACATCAGAAGTATTGAGTCTATTGGAGGTGAAGTCGACTTCGAAGGTCGTACGGCGACAGCGCTTGCCAAACAGTGAGCAAAAGGAACCGGTAAGTTGCCGCGTAAACCGACGCAAATCCGGGTAGTCGGCCAGACGTGGACTCGACAGGATTGATCGTCATCGGCAGCGGTCCGGCAGGCGTGAGTGCAGCAGAGGCCTTCCGCCAACACAATTCAGATGACCCGGTCCGCATCTTGACCGACGACCCGGCTCTGCCCTATCAGCGGCCTCCGCTCAGCAAAGAGTTCCTGCGCGGAGACGCCGACATCGCCGACACCGAGTTACATCCTGCCCAATGGTTCGACGAACAGGCGATCGAGCTGATCCACACGGGTGGCGTCCACGCCATTGACATAGCCGGCCAATATGTAGTCGTGGACGGACAGCACTACCCTTACCGATCGCTGGTATTGGCGTGCGGAGCCAAACCGTCCCCGTTTCCGGTTTCCGGCGGTGAGAAGGCGCTGCAACTCCGGTCGCTGGGCGACGCGAAGTCGCTGCGTTCGGCCGCCGCGAAAGCTGATTCCGCCGTAGTGATCGGCGCGGGTTTCATCGGTTGCGAGGCAGCGGCGTCGCTGGCAATGCGTGGAGTATCAACGACTCTCGTCGCACCCGATCCCGTCCCTCAAGGCAAGCGTCTAGGTGATGACGCCGGCCAGCGCATCGTAGGGCTGCTACGCGAAGTGGGAGTGCGATACACCGGATCGGTCTCGGTCAGCAGCCTCGGCGACGGAGCTGTCCGCCTCGACATCGGGGTGACGATCGACTGCGATCTCGTCATCGCCGCCACCGGAGTCACACCGCAGTCAGCACTGGCGCGCGCGGCCGGCATCGATACCAGTGAAGGCCGGATCGTTGTCGACGCGCAGATGCGTACGTCGGTCGAAAACATCTTTGCCGCAGGTGATGTCGCGCTTGCCTACAACAGCCTTGCCGGCAGGCCGGTGGCGGTTGAACATTGGCAGGACGCAGTCGATCAAGGCGAGATCGCGGGCGCGGGCGCCGCCGGACACGCCCGCGAATGGGACGCCGTGCCCGGCTTCTGGACCACCATCGGGGAATCGACGTTGAAGTATCACGCTTGGGGAGACGGTTTTGATCGCGCCCGACTGGTTGAACACGACGACGGCTTCACCGTCTGGTACGAGGCCGACGGCGCGACAGTGGGCGTACTCACCCACAACGTTGACGACGACTATGACCGCGGCGAAGACCTGATTCGGCGCAAAAGCCCAATTCCCCTTTAGATCACAGCGATTCACGGCAAATTAGGAACCCGGCACCCCGCTGCGGGCGGCCACGGACGCGCGGTCGGCGGTGTCGAACACATCGATGGCGACATCGTCGTCGCGGTAGCTGGCGATCGAGTGCAGCCCGGCGGTGTCGGCGACTATCTCGTTGACACGATCACCCGCCATCAGATAGTCGTCGACGTGATGGCGCCAATGCGCGGCGACCACCGTCGCGCCACTAGCCAGGCGCGGGCATTCCCGGTCGAGAACGCCGCGCAGCGCGTCCGGTGCTAGGTAGTAACCGACTTCGGACAACACGAGGAGATCGAAGGGGCCCGACGGCCACGGGTCGTCCAGGGACTGCCGCAAGAAGTTTACTTGAGCGCCACGGCCCATGTCGTCGAGTCGGCGCTGAGCATTGTCCAAGGCCGCCGCGACGACGTCGGTTGCGGTCACGCTGGCGCACCGCTCGGTCAACAGCGCCGTCAACACGCCGATCGAGCAGCCTGGTTCAAATGCGTGCCGGTAGTGCTGCCGCGGCAGTAATGCCAGCGTGATCGCGTACTTACGTTGCTCATACCAGCGGGTGCCGAGGTCCCACGGGTCGGCCGCCTGCGAGTACAGCTCAGCGAAATAGTCATCAGGCAATCTGCTCAGACGAAAACCACCTCCCCTACTGACAGCAGTCGCTGCAGCACAACGGGCGGCAGCACCGCCTCGCGATCCGGCGTTGGCCGCGTTTGGCTCGAAAACGATTCAGCAGCAATGGCTTTGACATTCATCGCATCGTCGGTCAACTGGACGCGGCGAGCACGGCCCCACGGCACCGCCGGATCGCCGGGGGTGGCCCAATGCCACATCCACACCGGATACTCGATGAGCACCGCCTCCGTCCGGGCCGCCGCCGCAGCGGCGGCGCGCCCCACCACCTCGTGATCGGGATGGCCGTCGCCGCGCCAGGTTGCCGCACACCATCTGCCCGCCGGAAACACGCTCAGCAACTGGGCAATTCGCGCCGTCAGCCATTGTTCGTGCTGCGACAGCTCACCATCGGGCAAGCCCAGTGCGATCGGCTCGCCGGCGCCCAGCACATCCAGCGATCGGCGGAGCTCCGCCCTGCGCACATCCTCGAGTTCAGCGCGGGCTGCATCAGTAAGTCCCGGATACGCGGCCCCGCCGTCGGAAACCGACACCACCTTCACGTCCACGCCCGCGTTGCACAACGTCGCCATCGTCGCACCCAGACCCAGCGTTTCGTCGTCGGGATGCGGCGCAATAACCGTCATGCCGGGGCATTCATAGAGATTCAAGGATGGGACTCCGTGGTCCCAGTCGAGCCACGTCTCGACAGGAGTGCCGCCGTCGGCGATCGGGCAGGCACCGAATCTGGAAGTACCCGAAGTTGTCTCAGCCATCGGTGTGGTCTGCGGCCGCAAGCGAGCCCAAGGCGGCAAGGTCGCGCTCGGCGTGACTTTGCCTGACGTAGACGGTCAGATCCGCGACGGCGCGAGCATGCTGTTCGTCGAGACACAGCGGGCCGGGACCGAGGGCCCGATCCGTTCGCATGAGCGCCTCGTCGACTGCTTTCTCGACAGTCGCGCGGACGCGTCTGGCCGTCAACTCCGCCAAGCCTGTGCGATTCTGCGGATCTGCGTCGACCTGGTCAGCGGCCACCGCAAGCGCTGCTTCGGCAGCCGTGATCGCCGCGTCGAGCGCGCCCAGATGGGCCAGCAGGTGGTCGTCGGCCGAAGGCTCCGCCGCGCGCCGGTACAGCGGTGCGACAACGGCTCTGGCACCGCCCAACCAGCACGCCGCCACGCCAATGGCACCGAACCAGAAGCCCGGCCGGCTCAAGTAATCGTCCGACCGTCCAACAGGAATTGCCGACGCACTGCTGAATTGCACTGATCGGGTGTCACTTTCGGCCATACCCGCGTTACGCCACGTGTGTTCCATTGGACGCACCGCGGAACCGCGCAGATCCACCGCGAAAAGGCCACGCTTTCCGTCGCTGAGTCGAGCGGTGACCAGCGCGCGCGTGCATAGTCCAGCACCCGAGCACCATGCTTTGGTGCCGTCGAGAGCTATCGCATCACCTGCGCCACGCGCCGTCACGACCGCGTCGGGAGCCTCGGCGGCCCAGACCCCCCACAGCTCGTCGCCGCCTGGTGGCGGACCCCCGAGTTCGCTCAGGATGGCAACCGCGTCGGTGTGTGCCTCCGCTAACCGGCCTGCGACGACGTCGATCTGGGCCAGCCGGGCGAGCCGGTGCCAGCGCTGCGCAGTTTGGCCCGAACCGGGCAACGGCAGCTGGAGTTGCCCGGTCCGGAGCCACTCCAGCACTAAAGCCATTGTCATGACACCTCGTCTGCCCGATCCGCGCCACGCTCGACCTCCTGAGAGACTTCTGCAAGATGATCGGCGAAACCGTCCGGTGCCCGTCCCCGCCGCCGGTCCGAGGTGGTGACCCACAGCTGATCGTCCCAGGCGACACGCAAATCGGCGGCTCGAAAGCGATCGACCAGGTCGACATCTTCCCCGCTGGCCAGAGCCGCGAACCCACCGACGCGCCAGTAAGCCTCGGACCCAAAACCCATGTTCGCGCCATGAATGTGCTGATGAAACGGCGCCTCAGCGTGGTAACGGGCTTCGTAAAGCTCGGCGACCTGCTCAGAGTGGTGCCGCCACTGACCCACCCGCACCAGACCCAACACCATGTCAGCCCCATTGCCGAGTTGGCGTACCAACCAATCGCCACCTACCTCAGTGTCGGCGTCCGTCGTTGCGTACCAGTGTCGCGTGCCCGCAGCCGCAAGCACGGACTTTGCGTAGCGGAAGCCGGCCGCGCGCGCGGCGCCGACGTTGCGTTCATCAACTGCGACGAAGTGAACGTCTTGACCGAATTGCCCGGCCATTCCGGCGCTCCCGTCGTCGCACGCATCAAGTACGACGACCACGGACGTTGGGAGCGCAACCGCCAGCGCGGCCGTCCCGATCGCACTCAAGCAGCGTGATAGCGCCGAGAACTCGTTGTGCGCTGGCACCACGACCACCACCCCGGCCTGTGCTGACACCCATGAGATGTAACCGTTACAGCCCGGTTTGACACCCTTTAGGGCTTTCAGCCGCGACAATCCCGGGTGCCGCAGTCATGTTGTTAGCTAGCGCCCACCACCTGTCCCGCCTCGCGCCGGGATGGACGGTTTTGCTAAGCCGGGCGGGCGACAAGCCTTGAACTTGGCTGACCGCTTCACCGACTCATCACCGGATCGGACTGCGATAAGGATGTCTGTGAGTTTTCCAGCCTCCCCTACCTCACTCGGAGATTATTGTCGCTGCGTGAGGCGTCGAACGGTGCTAACGCTCCCAGTGCTGCTGGCGGCGGGCTCTACGTTGACCCGGGTGCCCCGCGCCGCGGCAGAGCAAAGCCCTTGGTCGCCTGATCGGGCCAACCGCTGGTATCAGGTGCAGGGTTGGCGCGTCGGCGTCAACTACATCACCTCGAACGCCATCAACCAGCTCGAGATGTTTCAGGCCGACACCTTCGACCCACGGCGCATCGATACCGAGCTCGGCTGGGCCCAGTCACACGGGCTCAACACGGTGCGGGTCTTCCTCCACGACCAGCTCTGGGCCCAAGACCACCGAGGCTTCCAAAGCCGTCTCGCGCAGTTTGTCAATATTGCGGCCCGCCACCGCATCAAACCACTCTTTGTCTTATTCGACTCATGCTGGGATCCCTTTCCCCAAACCGGGACGGCAGCGCGCGCCGAAGCCTGGGGTCCACAACTCTGGTTGGGTGCAAAGCCCCGGCGCTGAACACCTCGATGACCTCGACTACCGCCGCACTCTGCTCGACTATGTCACGGGCGTGTTGACCCAATTTCGTACGGATGGCCGCGTTTTGGGCTGGGACCTGTGGAATGAGCCAGACAATCCCGCCCGCGAGTATCGCAAGGTCGAAAGGAAAGACAAGCTGGACCGTGTCGCCGACCTGCTCCAGCTGGCGTTCGGCTGGGCACGTTCGGTCGATCCGAGTCAACCGTTAACCAGCGGCGTGTGGGACGGCGTGTGGGGAGATCCCCTGGGGCGTAGCGAAATCGTCGACATCCAATTGGACAACTCCGACGTGGTCACCTTCCACTGCTATGACAATCCAGCACGCTTCGAGGCCCGGATCGCCGAACTGTCCCCGTTAGGGCGGCCGATCCTCTGCACCGAGTACTTGGCTCGGTCCCGGGGCAGTACCGTTGACGGCGTCCTGCCAGTTGCCAAGCGGCACAACGTTGGTGCGATCAATTGGGGGCTGGTCGCCGGAAAGACGCAGACCTACATACCGTGGGACTCCTGGGAGCACCCGTACCCGACGGCTCCGAAGCTTTGGTTTGCAGACCTGCTGCAACCCGATGGACGGCCGTACCGGGACTCCGAAATTCAAACGATCAGCAAGTTGACCCGGCTCTAAGGCCACCAACTTTCTGGTCGCAGCCGTCCACAGCGGGCCCGTCGCGCAGAAGGGCGGCATTCTGGCCGTAGCTTGGTGCAACGGCGAAAAGTTCCCGGACGGTAGCTATTGGCACCAGCGGAACGCCCGCCCCACCCGGAGGATGCGGCGGCGCGGTTTAAGCGGTGGGTTGCTAACTGCTGAAGGCGCTAGTGATGGCCGTGTCGAAGTAGTCCCCGCCATGTTGCGATCCCCTCGCCTAGGAGGCCTAACAGTAAAAATGGCCTTTGACCAATGCTTTTACGTGGGGCGGGCGGGGCTCGAACCCGCGACCAACGGATTATGAGTCCGCGGCTCTAACCAACTGAGCTACCGCCCCTGGGTCAACTAGCTGCGGATATACGCTCCGGCTTGTCAGGGGTCATGGCCGCTGTCGCGTGACCAAGCGTGCGTTGCACGACCTTGACATTAGCGCCCGCACTTATCGTGGCAGAGGCGGTGGTGTGCCCAGAACTACCTGCGCTTACTCAGCGGGTCGGGAACGTACCGCCAGCGAGGAGTGCAGAACAACGGCGGTCATTGCATTGCCTCGGCCCAGTCGATATGCCCCTCGAAGCCAAGCGTATTCGCCATGTCGCGGTAGCGATCCCGGAAGTGCGCGTAGGAAGCGGCCTCGCCGTGTGCCCGCGCCAGGCGAGCCCGCAGCCGCAACAGCCAGATCTCGCGCACCGCGAAACCGCCGTCGGCCTCCGCTGACCGCTCGATCGTGGCCTCCGCTAACCGCTCGATCGCGGACTCGGCTTCGACCAAGTCACTCTCGGCCCCCCGATCGAGCAGTGTTTCTACCAGAACACCTGTCGCCGGAATGCCCCACCCCAACAGCCGTCCGTCGCGGAACTGGCCGTCTGCGGCCGCCCGCATGAGCGGTATGGCGCCGTCGCGATCTCCGCGTTGAGCCTTCTCACGAGCCAAGCAGACCTCGACGATAGGTAGATCGGCCAGGAAGAACCCTCGGCGCGAGAACACTTCACCGACCTCCGCCAGGATCTGCCGTCCTCGGTCGCGCTCGGTGTTCGTCTGGCGGTGCACCAGCGCGATGCCCAGCGTCATGCGGGCGATGGCAACCGCGACATCATCACCGGATTGTTCGGCAATTCGCAGGGCATCCTGGATCTCGCCCATCGCGCGATCGTCGGGCCTCAGCATGCCCGGCGGTATTGCCGCGGAGTAAGAGTAGGTGACGACGGTGGCGTAGGACATCGGGTCGGTGCTGCGGGCCATGGCGAGGCCGTGCCGCAGGTCGTCGCGCCATCCGGGACGTCCCAGGCAATAACTGGCCGTAGCCCGCGTCGTAAAGGCGAGCGCTAATGGAGACCCGATGATGAAGTTGCCTTTTGAGGGATCGCCATCGGCCAGGTCGATAACCTTTTGTGACCACCGCAGCGCGTCTGGCCACTCGGCGCACTCAGCTCTGGCGTAGATCGATGCGAGGGAAAGGCCGACCGTCAAGGTCGGATCGTCGAGCGACTCGATGAGGGCCATCGCTTCCGATGCCAGCTGCGACGCCTCGCGCAGGCGGGCCTGATGCATGTGATCCATCACTAGCCCCGACATTGCGATGGCCAGTGATGCCTTGTCCCCGGCCGCGGCGCACAACTCCCGCAATTCCTCGAAGCGGGCGCCTGTCGCCTGTTCATGGACTCGCCAGGCGATCCCGCACAACATGGTGCGAGGAGCAATGCGCATGGATGTTCGGTCGGGGTCATCGGCGGGTAGGGCGTCGGCGATCGTCCGGGCACGCTCCCAACTCCGCCATGCCGCGGCGATGTCGCGGTTGGTCGCCCAGGCTGCGGCCCGCATTTGCCAGCCGTAAGCGGCGTGCCCATCGCCGGCCGCGTCTAGATGCTCGGCGATCAAGGCGGCGTTTTCATCGCCCGCTAGCGGGTTGCGTGATTCGATGGCGGCCGCGACGCGCCGATGCAGCTCGGCACGATCGGACTCGTGCTGGAGTTCGTAGGCGACCGTGCGGATCGACGGATGGTGAAACACGTACTCCGGTTGCCGGGTGAAGCGGACCTGGTCGATGAGCTGAGCGGCCACCAGATCATCAACGACCGCTTCGACTCCCAGCGCGGCCAACAGGTCCATGTCAAACCGCGCGCCGAGCACTGCAGCTGCGCTCAGCGTGCGCTTTGCCATTGGGTCGAGTCGGTCGATGCGAGCGGCGATGGTTGCCTGCAGCGTGAGCGGCACGCTCACGTCGCCAACCCCTGCCGCCGAGAGGTATGCGCCCGGCTCGCCGCGCAGCACGCGGCGCTCGGCCAGTTCGCGCACGATCTCCTCGGCGAAGAACGGATTGCCGGCGGCCCTCTTGGCGATCCTGCGGCCAAGCGCGTCATTCGAGGGATCCGGGCCGAGCAACTCCGAGACCAGTCCCGTGGTTTCCGAATTACTCAGCGGCGCAAGGGCAATAGTTTGGGCACCTGCCACTCGGGTTAGCGCGCCCCGATATTCGGGTCGGTAGGTGACCAGCACCAGCGAGGGCGTCTGCGTCATGACCGTGAAGAAATCGGCCAACAGCGACTCGCTGACCTCGTCGATCCAATGGGCGTCCTCGAGAACGAAGACCGCCGGGGCCTGGCGGGCCAGCGAGGCGGCATTGACCAGCATGGTCAACCGCCGCCGACGAGCATCCGGATCGATCTTCGGCAGCTCCACATCGGGATCGGCGATGCCCAGCAGGTCGTCATAGAGCAGCAAGTCCTCAGGCGCCGCGCCGGCGGCCTGAGCCCGGATCTGTGCCCGGGCGGCAGGTGGGTCAAGACTCTCGATGCCGGTGACTGCGCGCAATAGGCGCGTCACGGCATGGAAGGGAATCTGGCTGGTGTGCGATTCGCAGAAGGCGGTGAACACGTCAACATCATGGGCATCTGCCATCGCCGTAACTTCACGCACAAGACGGCTTTTTCCTATGCCAGGCGAGCCGGCCAGGCCGACCACCGTGCCGTGGCCATCAAGTGCCCGCTTCAGCAAGCCCGTGACGGCGGACATTTCCCACTCTCGACCGACCAGATCCGGCTGCGGCGATGGCGGCCGAACTGCTATCGGGTCATCTTCATCGATAATGTCGCGGAGGTCGAGGAGCGACAGCAGGGCGGGCATGTCGGAAAGCTCGGCTACCGCATCCCGACACGCCCAACACTCTTCCAGGTGTGCATCGAATTCGCGCCTGTCCATCTCGGACAACGACCCCAGCACGTACGCGGCGTCCCACTGCGCATACTTGTCGCCGTCTTGTCCGTGCGGTCCGGGGACGGGTGCGCCCTGCCCCGAGAAGGCGGTCATGGTGCCACTCCCATCTCCTGCAGCGTCTGCTGCAGGGCCCGCAGCGCGTGATGCAGCCGCGACTTCACGGTGCCTTCGGCGATTCCCAGGTCCGCGCCGATTTGTGCGGTTGTCCAGCCAAAATAATACGCGCGTCGAACAAACGCGCGATCCTCAGCCGACAGTCGCGCGAACGCCTTAGCGACCAGTGTCCGGTTGGTGTCCGGAACGTCCATAACCAGCCTTCCAGTGATAGCACGAGGGCGGAGCCATTTCGGTTCAACACCAGGGCTAGCCGATTGTCCAACGTGCGGGGCCGGTAGACGTGCAATCACGAACCGCAGAATCGCACCACCGTGCGCCCTCGGGCGGCGCGGGGCTACATGCGCGGCAAACAGTCGCTACGGTAACCCGACCCTCCGCTATTTCCGGTCCCCGAGTTTCGAGGTCCTCCCAAGAATAGGGCGTGCCAGACGCCTGACTAGGCCGTTTCTCCGGTCGAATCAGGACATATGGTTATCCGGATCGCAGTCTGCGGCAGCCATATTCACATGTCGTAACCAGCCAAAAGACAAACGTCAGGCGAACACCGTCTGACCGTCGACATCGAGCAGATACTGCTCGATGCCCTGCTCAACCCGCGGCGCGTCGCCGCCCAGCGCCACCGCGATCTTGTTGCTGGCGTTGCGCATCACGTCGAAGGTCAGCTCGACGGCCTCAGCGTCGGAGAAGTGCGCACGCACCCCTGCCGCGACATCGTCTTCAATGCGCGCGGGCGTCCAGATCAGCGCGTCCACATATCGCAGCGCGGCCTTGTGCCGGTTGCTCAGCCGGCCCGACGCCTCGAACTGCTCGATGTCGCCGTACAGCGTTTCCGTCCCACCGGCGTCCAGCGCAGTCGTCTCGCGCAACGACTTGCACAGCCGGCAGTTGTGTTGGGCGGCGCCGCGCAGCCGGACCACCTCTGCGGTCAGCGCATCGAGGGCACGCAGGGGGCCACCGTCGGCAGAAAGTCGTCGAACACGATGCCGGACGGATCGGTGGCGTGGTCCCAGGCCACCGGGCCGGGGTCCACTCGAGATACTCGTCACCGATCCCGAGCGCTTGCAGCCCAGCACGCATCCGCGGCACGAAGTCGGCGATAGCATCTGTCGACCGTGCTGAAAGCGCTGTCGCCCAGCACTTTCCACAGCGCGGAGCGCTGCTCGGCGCCGATCGTCGACACGTCGATGCTGAACTGTTCGGCGAACTCGGCGACGACTGCCTCGGCGTCCGATCCGGGACCGTTACCTCAACCTCGGCGGGCAGCGCAGGCAGCCCGAGGGTTTGCGCGCAGCCGCGCCGGATCAGCGCGGTCCTCGCGACCGTCGCCGGGTGACAATGCCACCAGTCGGGTTAGTTCGTCGTGCAACACCACAGATGGATTATGTCGCCTGGCTCACCGATGACATATGAAAGTCCGGAATCCGCAGCGGAGGCATCGCCGTGCGGGTCACCCAGTCGCCCCATTCCCGCGGCAGAGTCTGCTCGCTGACGCCGGCCTGGCTGGCTCGCCGCACCAGCTCCAACGGGCTCTCGTTGAACCGGAAGTTGTTGACCGCCGCGGTCACTTCGCCGTCTCTCGACCAGGTAGACGCCATCGCGAGTCAGCCCGGTCAGCAGCAGCGTGGTGGGATCGACCTCGCGCATGTACCACAGTGTGGTCAACAACAACCCACGCTCGGTCTGGGCGATCATGTCGGCGAGGTCGGTACCGTCACCGGTCATCACCAGGTTGTCGGCGGCGACGGCGACCGGGGCGCCGAATTCGGCGGCCGCGGCCCGCGAATAGGCCAACGCATTGACCGCGCCGTCGCGAATCCAGTCGACCCGGCCGATGTCGATCCCGTTGTCGAACATCGACATCGCTCCGACGAACTCGAGGTCGCGACGAACGGTGCGCACCCCAACGCGGGAATCGAAGGATCGGAATACAGCGTCAACGGCAGGTCCGTCAGCTTCTCCCCCACCCGGGTTCCACCGCGGGCGCGCCGAGCGCGGTGCGACCCTCTTGCGCGCCGCGGCCGTTCATCGTCCACGCCAGGTAGACCATCATGTCCGCGACTGTCCACGGCGGCATCAACGCTCCTACCGCCAGCGGCAACTCGACGCTGCGCTCCGCCCAGCTCAGTCGGAGTCGAAGCCGTCGAGCAGCGAATCGGTTGGCACGCCGACGAAGTCGGGCGTCTGACGCCTGCCCACGCACTGGCGCCGCACGCTTGGCGTTGATCTCACCGGACCCGTCGGCTGGGTGCAGCGGCGCCGCACGCCGCTCGAGGTGGCCAGCAACGTGGTCTCGACGTCGTGCTGGGCGTACCCGTACAACCGGTCGGCCCCTTGGAATCCGGGTGCCAGCTGGCCGGTGACATCGGCGAACACCTCGGGTCCGGTGACCGGTATCGGGACATCCCAGTCGGCTGGCCGGTGTTCCGCTCAGCAGCGGGGCGGCGTCGCGGGCCTCGGGCGCGGACGCGCGGCTGCCTGCGACGTGGCCACCAATCGCGCGATCGCCGCCGGATCGACCTCGCCCGACGTCACCGAGCCCACCCGGGCGTCGTCTCCCTGCCGCACGATCCAGATCACCGTGGTACCGCCCGCCGCGTCTCGCCGTTGGTAGTCATCGAGTTGTTCGCCCACCGCAGCGATGCCGCGACTCGTTCGCCGACCAACACGATGGTCTCAGCGGCGCCGCCGGGCCGCGCCGCGGCCTCCAGCGCGACCTCGATGACCTGCTGGCGCGATCATCGCCCCGCCTCCTTACGGGTGTTGAGCACGTTGATCCCGCGGAACAATGCCGACGGGCAACCGTGACTCACGGGGGCGACCTTGCCGGGCTGGCCTTGCCACAGTTGAACGCTCCGCCCAACCGCCAGGTCGACGGTCCGCCAACGGCTTCCATCGAACCCCAGAAGTCGGTCGTCGTGGCCTGGTAGGCGACGTCGCGAAGTTGGCCGTCCAGACTTCCGTTCCGGATCCGGAAGAACCGTTGCCCGGTGAACTGAAAGTTATAGCGCTGCATATCGATGGACCACGACTGGTCACCGACGACTAGACGCCGTCTTCGACTCGGGCGATCAAGTCCGCCGTGCTCAAGTCTTCGGGGCCGGGCTGAAGCGACACGTTGGCCATCCGCTGGATCGGCACGTGGTGCGGAGAATCCGCATACGAGCAGCCGTTCGAGCGCGCCTCCCCCAGTCCGGAGCGAACACCCGGTCCAGTTGATAGCCGACGAAGATCCCGTCCCGCACCAGGTCCCAGCTCTGGGCCCTCACCCCTTTGTCGTCGAAACCGATTCTGGCCAGCCCGAATTCGACGGTGCGGTCGGCAGTCACGTTCATCATCGGCGACCCGTACCGCATCGTGCCGAGCTTCTCAGGGGTGGCGAACGACGTGCCCGCATACGCCG
>CAVTEZ010000013.1:0-124053 GCA_963733755.1 uncultured Actinomycetota bacterium | reverse complement strand
CGGCTGAGCGCCTTTCGGCATCACATACTCTGACGTCGGGGCCGACGCACCGTTGACCGTCGTCCCGCCGTTGAGAATGCCCGGTGCCATTTGCAACATGTTGTTCGGGAATCCGAACCTCGGTGCGGTGAGCGCGTCAAGCCGATCCAGTTCGTCGGCGGTGAGATTCACATCGACGGCCCGGATGTTGTCGTCGAGTTGCGAAAGCCTGCGCGCGCCGATGATGACCGATGAGACGCCGGATTGGGCGTGAACCCAGGCTAGCGCCACGCTGGCGACGTTCGTCTGATGCGCGTTGGCGATGGCCTCCAATTCGTCGATCAGCAGGTAGGTCTTGTCGTTGAGGAAGGAATCGACCATCGCGCCGCGATCGGCGTTGTGCGCGCCGCTGTTGGCACGGGTGTACTTGCCGCTGAGTACGCCGCCCTTCAGCGGCGACCAGGGCGTGATGCCGAGGCCGAACTCACTCGCCATCGGCACCAGCTCTTGCTCGATGGCCCGTTCGAGCAGCGAGTACTCGACCTGCAGGCCGATGAAACTGGACCAACCGCGGAAACGGGCAATCAGGTTGGCTTCCACGATCTTCCACGCCGGAGTGTCCGAAACGCCGATATAGCGAACCTTGCCGGCCGCAACGAGGTCGTCGAGTGCGGCCATCGTTTCCTCGATGGGGGTGTTGGCGTCCCAGATGTGCAGCCAGTACAGGTCGATGTAGTCGGTCTGCAACCGCCGCAGCGAGTTTTCGCAGGCGTTGATCAAGGACTTGCGGCCCGAGCCGCCACCGTTGGGATCGCCCGGATACAAGTTGCCACTGAACTTGGTCGCGATCACCAGACGGTCGCGTCGGGCGGCGTGGCGGCCGATGTGGTCGCCGAGGATCTTCTCGGAGTGGCTGCGGGTGTAGAAGTTGGCGGTGTCGATGAAGTTTCCGCCGAGTTCGGTGTACCGATCGATGATCTGTTGGGACTCTTCGACACTGGTACCCCAGCCGAGGTCTTCGCCGAACGTCATGGCGCCCAGGCACAGGGGGCTGACGCGCAGGCCGGACCGTCCGAGTGTCACGTATTGGTCCAGAGGCATGATGGCAGCTTTCTGGTAGATTGTTCAATTATGCGTTTGTTCATATCTAAACTAGTTCATACCTGAACGATCTGGCAAGTCGATGTCTGCGGTTGATGCGGCCAAGATCTGGTCCCTGAATTACCGGGTGCTGTTGTCGGTCATCTCCTGCGCGGAGAACGAGATCTGCTCATTGGGCCTGGAGTCGAAGGAGTTGTTCCTGCTCGCCGAGATCGAGGAGCACCCCTACCCAGCCGAACTGGCGACGACGTTGAACATGCCCAAGGCGACGGTCACCGTGTACCTCAAACGGCTGGAGGCGGCGGGCTTCGTGCGTCGCGAGATCGATCCGTCCGATCTCCGGCGCCATCGCCTGCAATTGACCGCGACCGGGCGCAAAGCCGCCGCGGGCGGCATGTCGGCGCTGTCCGAGGAGTTCACCAAGCGTCTCGGGCGTCTCACTGCCGCGCAGCAGAAGGAACTGAAAAACCTGCTCGAAAAAATCATCTGACTGTCATTTCGCGGCGCGCATCGTCACCCCGCTAGAGTGACGTTTCGTGCGCGTTCTGGTGATTGGCTCCGGTGCCCGCGAACATGCCCTCTTGCTGGCGTTGCGCGCCGATCCACAGGTCGAGTCGCTGGCCATCGCTCCCGGCAATGCGGGCACGGCGGCAACAGCCGATCAGCACGACGTAGATATCACCTCGGGCGCCGACGTCGTCGCGTTGGCCCGCGAGATCCGGGCCGACCTGGTGGTTATCGGTCCCGAGGTTCCGCTGGTGCTCGGGGTGGCCGACGCCGTACGCGACGCCGGTATCGCCTGCTTCGGGCCCAGCAAGGCGGCGGCCGAGATCGAAGGATCCAAAGCGTTCGCCAAAGACGTGATGATGGCTGCCGGTGTGCGTACCGCTTCCAGTGAGATCGTGGACAGCCCAGCATGTTTGGATGCGGCGCTGGACCGGTTCGGGCCGCCGGCCGGCGACCCCGCCTGGGTGGTGAAAGACGACCGATTAGCCGCCGGCAAGGGTGTGGTGGTCACGCCGGACCGCGACGTGGCGCGCGCTCATGCCGCAGGACTGCTCGAATCCGGGCATCCGGTGCTGCTGGAGTCTTTCCTCGACGGCCCAGAGGTGTCGCTGTTCTGCGTCGTCGACGGCGAGACCGTGGTGCCGCTGTTGGCGGCGCAGGACTTCAAGCGCGTCGGCATCGGCGACACCGGACCCAACACCGGAGGCATGGGTGCCTACGCGCCGCTGCCGTGGCTTCCGGCTGACGTCTACCGCGCCATGGTCAGCAAGATCGTAGAACCCGTTGCCGCCGAGATGGTCCGGCGCGGCGCCAGTTTCTCCGGGCTGCTTTACGCCGGCTTGGCAATCACCGCCAACGGCCCTGCCGTCATCGAATTCAACTGCCGATTCGGCGATCCGGAGACACAGTCAGTGCTTGCGCTGCTCGAGTCACCGCTTGGCCAGCTGCTCAACGCCGCGGCGACCGGCACGCTGGCAAGCTTTGGCGAGTTGAAGTGGCGCGACGGCGCGGCCGTAACGGTGGTGCTGGCCGCGGAGCACTATCCGGGCACGCCACGGGTTGGCGACGCGATCATCGGCTCGGAGGGTGACGGCGTTCTGCATGCCGGAACCGCTCGGCGCGACGACGGCGCGATCGTGTCGTCGGGTGGCCGCGTCCTGTCGGTGGTGGGCACCGGTCCCGATTTGGCCGCGGCCCGTTCAGCCGCCTACGAGATCCTCGGATCAATTCGGTTGCCCGGGAGCCACTTTCGCACCGACATCGGCCTGGCGGCCGCCGAAGACAGGATTCGCATCTAGAAACCGGCCGCCTGGCCGTCGCGGCGAGGGTCGCTGACCGCCAGATATCCGTCGTCGAGCCGCCAGATCGCCTGGCAACTGCCGAACTGGTTGTAGTCTCGGGTGGTGATCAGTTGATGGCCGCGCCGCTGCAACTCGTCCAGCGTGGACGTCGGAAAACCGTTCTCGCAGCACACCTCCAACCCCTGTGCCCAGCGGAACCGCGGGCCGTCACAGGCCGCCTGCGGATTCTGGCCGTGGTCGACGATGCGCCCCACCATCTGCACGTGACCCTGCGGTTGCATGGGGCCGCCCATCACCCCGAAGCTCATCACCGGAGCGCCGTCCTTGGTCAGAAAACCCGGGATGATGGTGTGGTAGGGCCGCTTACCGGGTCCTACTTGGTTCGGATGACCTTGTTGCACAGCAAAATCCGCGCCGCGGTTTTGCAGCGCGATCCCGGTTCCGGGCACCACGACGCCGGAGCCGAAACCCATGTAGTTCGACTGGATCATCGACACCATGATTCCCGAGGCGTCCGCGGCGGTGAGATACACCGTGCCTCCACGCGGTGTACCGGCAGAGACCGGCCTGGCTCGGTCACGATCGATCAGCGTCGCGCGCTCGCGCAGGTAATCCTTATCGAGGAGGCTCTCCGGGCTCACCGTCATGTGTTCGATGTCAGACACGTAGGCCTGCGCGTCGGCGAACGCGAGCTTCAACGCTTCGATCTGCAGATGCACACAGTCGGCGGAATCCACTGGAAGCGCGGCCATGTCGAACTGCTCGAGAATTCCCAGGGCGATCAATGCGACGATGCCCTGGCCGTTGGGCGGAATCTCGTGCACCGTGTACCCGCGGTAGTCCCCAGAGATCGTGCCGACCCAGTCAGCGCGATGCGCCGCGAGATCGCCGACTCGCATGGCACCCCCGTTGGCTGACGAGTGGGCTTCGAGTTTGACCGCCAGTTCTCCGCGGTAGAACGTCTCGCCCTGGGTTGCGGCGATCGCCTCGAGCGTGACGGCGTGGTCAGGCAATCGGACCAGCTCGCCGGGATACGGCGGCCGGCCGCCGGGCATGAACGCTTCGGCGAACCCCGGCTGGGACTCGAATAGCGGCACTTGCGCCGCCCACTGGTCCGCGATGGTCGGTGACAGCAGAAAGCCGTTGCGAGCGTAGGAGATTGCCGGCTCGAAGAGCCGGTCGAAGGGAAGCCGCCCGAATTTGGCGTGCAACTCGACCCACGCCGATACCGCGCCGGGGACCGTGACCGAGTTCCAGCCGAGCAGAGGAACTCCGTTGTCGCCGAAATACTCTGGTGTCCATGCGGCGGGCGAACGGCCCGACGCGTTCAGTCCGTGCAGTTGTCGACCATCCCAGACGATGGCGAAAGCGTCGGACCCGATGCCATTGGAGACCGGCTCGACCACCGTCAAGGCGATCGCGGTGGCGATGGCCGCATCGACCGCGCTGCCGCCCTCGACGAGCATCCGGAGACCCGCCTGGGCCGCGAGCGGCTGTGAGGTGCACACCACGTTGGTCGCCAGAACGGGCTTGCGTGGCCACGCGTAAGGCAGTTCCCATCCGAACGGCTGCACCGGCACAGTGTCTCAGCGCGCTCTGACGTCGGCAAGCACCCGATATCGTCGCCGCAACGGTAGCTGATACTATTTACGCTTCTCGCCTCATTTGTAAACCCGCAAGCAGCTCAATCAAAGGTTGACCACATGCCCAAGCCCGTCATCGTCAGCGCAGTCCGGACCGCAATCGGGACATCGTTCAAGGGCTCACTGGTCAACACCACGCCCGAATTTCTCGCCACCACGATCCTGCAAGAAGCCGTCCGGCGGTCCGGAGTCGACGTCGCCGATATCGACGACGTGATCTTCGCCGAATCCCATTACGGCGGAGGCGATATGGCCCGCTACGCCGCTGCTGCGTCAGGCATGACGTCGGTTCCGGGTCAGGCGGTCAACCGGCACTGCGCGGGTAGCCTCACCGCCGTCGCCAACGCGGCAGCACAGATCGGCTCCGGAGCCGAGAAGGTCGTCGTCGGTGGCGGCGTGCAGTCGCTGTCGATGACTCCGATGATGAACTGGCGTATTCCCGGTCCGACCCTGGAATTCGAAGAGCGGTGGATTCCGCCGACCCATGTGGAGACCCCCGATGCGCCGGGCCGCGACATGTCGATCACGGTCGGGTGGAACACCGCGCAGGCTGTCGGGATCAGCCGCGAAGAGATGGATGCGTGGGCATTTCGTTCACACCAGCGTGCGATCGGAGCGATCGACAGCGGCGCCTTCGTCGATGAGATCGTCCCGTTGAAGATCAAAGGTCTCGACGACGCGCTGGTGGAGTTCAGCGTCGACGAACATCCGCGTCGCGAAACCAGCCTCGAGAAGCTCGCGTCGCTGAAGGTGCTGCACCCGGAGATCGAGGGATTCTCCATCACCGCAGGCAACAGCAGCGGAACCAATGACGCGGCGGCCGCATTGACCCTGGCCGACCTGGACTTCGCCCGATCTGCCGGGCTGAAGGTGCTGGGCTCGGTCAAGGCCTGGGCCTCGGCCGCCGTCGAGCCGAAGGACACCGGTCTGGGCGCCGTGAAGGTGATCGGCAAAGTCCTGGACCGGGCCGGGCTGGCGCCCGGCGACGTCACGCTGTGGGAGATCAACGAGGCGTTCGCATCGGTGCCGATCGCCGCGTGCCGCGAGTACGGCCTCGACGAGGACCTGGTCAACATCTACGGCAGCGGATGCAGCCTGGGCCACCCCATCGCCGCCAGCGGCGCGCGGATGCTGACCACGCTGGTGCACGAACTGGGCCGTCGCGGCGGCGGAATCGGTGTGGCGGCGATGTGCGCCGGCGGCGGCCAGGGCGGCGCCGTCGTGATCGAGGTCTAGCTCGGTCGACGATGCGGGCCGTAGGCGGCCCGCTGAGGAGCCGAGCATCATCCGAGCCGTACGACCTTCGTCGATCAGCCGGCTGGCGTGATCGAGAATGCAATTCAGGCCGTACTCGAAGTTGATGTCGTCGGCGACGCCGATACGGTGACCTTTCTCGGTCAGCTTGGCGATCAGCGGCATGGTCTCGGGGTCGATGACCGAGCTCCCGCCGCGGCGATACGGTTCGGCTCCGCCGGATTTGTCTTGCAGCCGTTCCAGGACCGCCGCTCCCTGGGTGTGCACAGAGATGCTGGCGTAGGTGTCGAACGCGTCCTCGGGTGACAGGCCCGCCTCGACCAATGTGGCGACCGCCTTCTCCAGCTTCTGGAACGCCGCGAGCGTCGCCTCGCGGCCGAAGGTGCCGCGGATCAGGATCAGGTCGCACAGGATCGGGTTGTCCCGAAACGTCTGTCGCATCTTTCGCGCGTGATCCCGCAACGAATCCTGCCAGTCTTGGCCTTCGACAAAGGGTGTCGCGAAGTCGTACTGGCCCAGCGCGCGGTCGGTCATCGCGTTGAGCAGATCGTCCTTTTTCCGGAAGTACCAGTAGATGCTTGTCACGCCGACGTCGAGATGCTTGGCCAACAGCGGCATGCTCAAGCCGTCGACCGAGACTTCCGCGGCGACGTCGAACGCGCCGTTGATGATTTCGTCGACGCTGATCGATCCGCGTTCACGTCGCTGCCGCTTGTCCGCGACGGCTTGCCTCGCCAATTCGGGTAACCTCCGTGCACTCAGAGCGCGCGCTGCAGCGCGCTATCGTCTCGAATATCGTAAGCCTTCTGGTAGGGGCTGCGGTCGAGAAGGGCAGCGGTGCTACGCAGTCAGCAGCGGCGCCATCCAGGTCAATTCGGCCGGTAGCTGCGCGCTCCAGAACGACGCGTCGTGGCCGCCCGGGGAAAACCCGCCCGCCGGCGGGCTGGGCAACTGAGCGACGAACTGCTTGGTCGCGCTGTAGAACGGATCGCTGTTACCGCAATCCACTCGGATCGGGATGGACGCCAGCGCGGGCATTCCGAACACCGAGTTAGCCGAGAAATCGTCGGGGCCGTCGAACGCGCCCGGGGCGGCCGCTCCCGACGACATCCACAGCGCCGGGCTCACCGCGCAGATCGCCGCGGTGCGGCCCGCACCGAGCCGGCCGCCGAGCAACAAGGCGCCGTAACCGCCCATCGACCAGCCCAGAAACCCGACCCGGGAGGTGTCGAGGCCCTGGCCGCCCAGCATCGGGATGAGCTCGTTCAACACCATGGCGCCGCAGTCTTCGCCGGAAGCCCTTTTGTGCCAATAACTTCCGCCACCGTCGACAGCCACTACCGCGAACGGAGGCAGGCCGGCGGCGACGGCCTGGGCCAGCCCCTGTTCGACGCCGCCCTCCATGACGGTGGCCGCGCTACTGCCCTTGCCGTGCAGCGCGATCACCGGTCGCAGCGGTTTGGTCTGTCCGGGTGGTCGTGCGATGGCCCAGTTGGTGGCCACTCCACCGCGCGCCGCGGACACGAACGAACCGGTCACCATCGTCGGCGGCCGGGCACCGGGCTCCAGCGGCGGGTGCGGCGCCAGCGGAATCCCGGTGCCGGTCATGACTACCGGCGTTGCCACCGGAGGACGGCCGGGAAGCAAGCGGTCCATCGCATAGGCGCCGAGCGCTCCGGCCGCTGCGCCGCTGCCCAGGCGCAACACGGCGCGACGACTCATCTCCGGCATGCGGGTCATCATAAAGTGCCGCGTTCGGTCCCCTCGCCGCTGCGCGACTCAGGGGTGTTTGTTCGAAAGCGCAATGCGGCACCAGCCTGGCTGGCACCATGTCCTAGGTGACTGCAGCTGTGGCTCCCGAGGGAGCCTTCGCTCCCCAGGTAGCTGTCGCTGCCAAGCAGGTCGTTGCCGCGCCGGCCGTTGCCACCGCGCCGGCCGTCGTCGCTGCGCCCGCTGCAGTCGCGCCGAAGGCGGTTGCCGCTCCCAAGGGCGCCGTCACACCCAAGGGCGAACGTCGCCGGTATGCGCTGGTCAGCGCGGCCGCCGAGCTGCTGTGTGAAGGCGGATTCGAGGCGGTCCGGCACCGCGCCGTGGCGCGCCGCGCAGGTCTTCCGCTGGCGTCGACCACCTATTACTTCTCCAGCCTCGACGATCTGATTGCCAGCGCGGTGGCTCATATCGGGTTGCTGGAGGTCGCGCAGCTGCGCGCGCAGGTGGCCACGCTGTCGCGTCGGCGCCGCAGCGCCGATACCACGGCGGACCTGCTGGTCGACCTGCTCGTCGGCAGCGAATCCGAAACGCGCCTGACCGAACAGCTGATTTCGCGCTACGAGCGGCACATCGCCTGTGCCCGCCTACCCGGATTGCGGGAAATCCAGCGCCGTAGCCTGCGCCAGCGGGTCGACGCCGTCGCCGAGGTCATCGAACGGTCGGGACGCTCGGTGCGCCCCGAGCTCGTCTCGGCGTTGATCTGCACGGTTGACGGCGCAGTGGTTTCCGCCTTGGTCGACGACCGCCAGGATCCACGCACTGTCGCGCGGTCGACTGTGATTGATGTCATTGACGCGGTGGCGCCGTTCGACCGGCGACCCGTGCACGTGTGATTCCGCCTCAGCTGAATTAGCCGTTCAAAGTCTTTAACGCAATATTGCGTGCTCTCGCAGCGATTGATCGCGCCGCGTCACGCTAGCCGTCGAGCTGCCGGCGGATCGCGGTCAACCCGCGCTGCGCTTCGTCGAGAAGTGCAGCGACGTGAGCCACCCGCGCACGTAGGTCGTCGTTGTCTGGCTGCGGCGCAGAGCGACGACGGCGGGCAGGCGCTGCATCGGGCGGCAGCGTCGGCGTGACGATATAACCGGTCGCGAAATCGCCGTACAGCGTCACGTCCTCCGGGCGGTGATACCAAAACAGCGCAACATACGCGCACACCACCGCGTCGACCGGGATCCTCGTCCCGGTCGAGTTGTACCGGCCGGGTCGCAGCCTCGACTCGCTTGCGAAGCTCCACCCAGGACACGTTGTGGTTCACCCGCAGCCGGGGCGACGCCTTGTCGAGGCCCTCGATCAGCGTCATCAAGTGCAGCAGCTCATGCTGACGGGCCTCGAAGGTTCCCTTCTTGTACTTGAGGGTCTTCTCCAAACCGAACAACGCGATGGTCGCCGGATGCGGATACACCTCGATCGCCCGCCGGGTCGAAGTCGACGCGGGATTCATGTCGAGGGTGAGTGCGTCCGCGATCCGCGCGCCGCGAGGACTCTTGAACGCGGGGTTCTCGGTGTTCGCCGGATGGGCGCCCGCCTCGAACGCGTGGAAGTCGCGGTTGAGCGCCGTCTCGCACGGCCGGGCTCCGGTTGGGTTCCGCACGATCAACGGGGCGTCGATGGCCACCAGGCAGTCGTCGCTGACGTACGGCTCCACCGCGGCTTCGATGCTTTCATCGTCGTGCCCGGCGCCGACGTGCAGCAGCCGGCCGTCGGAGTCGACGACGGCGATACCCGTGTTGTTCTTCTCGCCCCAGGCCAGATCGAGCCCAACAAAGTGCATGAGCCTTACTGTGCCTGATCCGCGCCCGGCGCGGCGCCGTTAAGCTGTGTGTTTGTGACAATCCCGAACGTCCTGGCCAACCGTTACGCCAGCGCCGAGATGGTGGCGATCTGGTCGCCGGAGGCCAAGATCGTCGCCGAGCGGCGGCTCTGGCTGGCGGTGCTGCGGGCGCAGGCGGAATTGGGCGTCGAGGTTCCCGAGACCGGCGATCGCCGACTACGAACGGGTGCTCGACGACGTCGACCTGGCCTCGATCGCCGCCCGCGAGCGGGTGCTGCGCCACGACGTGAAGGCCCGCATCGAGGAGTTCAACGCGCTGGCCGGCCACGAACACGTGCACAAGGGCATGACCAGTCGCGACCTGACCGAGAACGTCGAGCAGTTACAGGTTCGCCGTTCGCTGGAGTTGGTGTTCGCGCACGGCGTGGCCGTGGTGGCCCGGATGGCCGAGCGCGCGGCGACCTACCGCGATCTGGTGATGGCCGGACGCAGTCACAACGTCGCGGCACAGGCCACCACGTTGGGCAAGCGGTTCGCGTCGGCGGCGCAGGAGACTCTGGTCGCCTTGACCAGGCTGCGGGAGTTGATCGATCGTTACCCGCTGCGCGGCATCAAAGGCCCGATGGGAACCGCCCAGGACATGCTCGACCTGCTCGGCGGCGACGCGGCGAAGCTGGCCGACCTCGAACAGCGCATCGCTGATTTCCTCGGCTTTGCAACGGTTTTGACCAGCGTCGGGCAGGTGTATCCGCGTTCGCTCGACCACGACGTGGTGTCGGCTCTGGTGCAGCTGGGTGCCGGGCCGTCGTCGCTGGCGCACACCATCCGGCTGATGGCCGGCCACGATCTGGTCACCGAGGGCTTCGCGGCCGGACAAGTCGGCTCGTCGGCGATGCCGCACAAGATGAACACCCGCAGCTGCGAGCGGGTCAACGGGCTTCAGGTGGTGCTGCGCGGCTACGCCTCGATGGCCGCCGAGCTGGCCGGGGCGCAGTGGAACGAAGGCGATGTCTTCTGTTCGGTCGTGCGTCGAGTCACGTTGCCGGACAGCTTCTTTGCCGTCGACGGGCAGATCGAGACGATGCTGACCGTGCTCGACGAGTTCGGCGCCTATCCCGCGGTGATCCAGCGGGAGCTGGACCGCTACCTGCCGTTCCTGGCCACCACCAAGGTGTTGATCGCCGCCGTGCGCGCGGGAGTGGGCCGGGAAACGGCGCACGAGGTGATCAAGGAGCACGCGGTCGCTGCGGCGCTGGCGATGCGTGAGCAAGGCGCCGAGCCGGATCTGCTCGACCGGCTGGCCGCCGACCCGCGCCTGCCGCTGGATCGGGCCGCGATCGACGCCGCGCTGGCCGACCGAAAAGCGTTCATCGGCGCGGCCGGCGATCAGGTCGACGCGGTGGTCGCGGAGGTCGACGCGCTGGTCACCCGCTATCCCGATGCGGCCAAGTACACGCCGGGCGCCATCCTATGACGCTCGCTGGGGCGCTCTCGCAGGTCGACTTCACCGACCTGGATAACTTCGCCAACGGCTTTCCGCACGAGCTATTCGCCGCCCATCGGCGCGAAGCACCGGTCTACTGGCACCGCCCGACCGAGCACACGCCCGACGGTGAGGGCTTCTGGTCCGTCGCGACCTACGCGGAAACCCTTGCGGTGCTGAAAGATCCGGTGACGTTCTCCTCGGTCACCGGTGGGGACCGACCGTTTGGCGGCACGCTGCTGCAGGATCTGTCCATCGCGGGCCAGGTGCTCAACATGATGGACGATCCGCGTCATACGCAGATTCGGCGGCTGGTCAGCTCGGGGTTGACGCCGCGGATGATCCGGCTGGTCGAAGACGACCTTCGCGCCCGGACCCGTCGGCTGCTGGATGCGGTGGTGCCCGGCGAGCCGTTCGACTTCCTGGTCGACATCGCCGCCGAACTGCCGATGCAGATGATCTGTATTCTGCTGGGAGTGCCTGAATCCGAACGGCATTGGCTGTTCGAGGCCATCGAGCCGCAGTTCGACTTCGGCGGATCGCGCAAGGCTGCATTGAGCGCAGCTTTCGGCCGAAGAGGCCGGCTCGCGGATGTACACCTACGGCCAGGAGTTGATCGCGTCGAAGCGTGCGGAGCCGACCGACGACATGTTGTCGGTGGTCGCCAACGCGACTCTTGATGACGCTGATGCAGCGGCCATGTCCGACCTCGAGCTGTATTTGTTCTTCAGCCTGCTGTTCAGTGCCGGCGCGGAGACGACCCGCAACGCGGTGGCCGGCGGGCTGCTGGCGCTGGCCGACCATCCGGAGCAATTGCGCGCGCTGCGTGAGGATTTGGACATGCTGCCGACGGCGGTCGAGGAGATGGTCCGGTGGACATCGCCGTCGCCGTCCAAGCGGCGGACCGCCACGCGTGACGTCACGCTCGGCGGCGCGTCGATCGCGGCGGGGCAGAAGGTGCAGATCTGGGAAGGCTCGGCCAACCGCGATGCGAGCGTGTTCGATGACGGCGACGAGTTCGATATCGCGCGAAAGCCCAACCCGCACCTAGGTTTCGGCCAGGGTGTGCATTACTGTCTGGGAGCCAACCTGGCCCGGCTGGAGTTGCGGGTGCTGTTCGAAGAGCTGTTGTCGCGGTTCGGAACCGTGCGGGTGGTGCGTGATGTCGAATGGACCCGCAGCAACCGGCACACCGGCATCCGGCATTGCGTCGTGGAATTACGCTAACGTGTTCTGACTGCTATTCCCGCCGAACGTAATTCGAGGGCCGCGAGGCCATGGATCGCGCGGGGGTCCGCGGCACGCCATGCCCCGACTGGGTCGGGGGTGACGGCGGTGAGCCGGCCCAGCGGCCGGTTGGCCAACGCCCGCAACGCCAGCAGCTGTGCACCGGCAGGGGTGGCAGCCAGCGCGCTCACGGTCAACTTGCGCCGGACGAACCGGATGCGCAACACCAACCACGGCACGACCACCCCGAGAGTCGGCGGCGCAGCGACCGCCAAGGCCAGTACGACGGCCAGCCAGCTGGCGGTGCTGTCCAGGCTGTGGCCGGCGCCGGCGATGTCGAGCGCGGCCTTGCTGGCCGCGGTCAGCGGCTCACTGACAGCGCCGCCGACCAGCGGGATGTGCGAGGCGCTGTGACCGGCCGACTGGAGGCTGTCGGCGACACCGTTCGCGCCGCCTTGGACCTGCCGACCCACGTCGGCGATCGTCGACACCGCGCTGTAGACGGCCAGGCCGACGAGCACCCAGATGAATGTCCAGATGACGACGACGATGTCGCTGAACAGCTGAGCCAGCAGTCGGCCCGGGGTTGTGGCATAGGGGACAAACCGCGATTTCATACTGCTGATCCCAACACAGGGTCGATCTGTACGTCGGCGTTACGCCGACCGCTCGGTCGAATTTGCCCGGCTTCTCCTCGGGCCTTTCAGGCCCGCATCGTGGCCCGGCTGGATCCGATGGCCGGGCTTCTCCTCGGGCCTTTCAGGCCCGCATCGTCGCCCGGCTACGCTGTCTCGATGCGTCCCGCTCTGTCCGACTATCAGCACCTCGCCAGTGGCAAAGTCCGAGAGCTGTATCGCATCGACGACGGTCACTTGCTGTTCGTCGCGACCGACCGGATCTCGGCATTCGACTACGTGCTCGACAGTGTGATCCCCGACAAGGGACGCATCTTGACCGCGATGAGCGTGTTCTTCTTCGACCTCGTGGAGGCTCCTAACCATTTGGCCGGGCCGCCCGACGACCCACGTATCCCCGACGAAGTCCTGGGCCGCGCATTGGTGGTGCATGAACTTGACATGGCGCCGGTGGAGTGTGTCGCCCGCGGTTATCTGACTGGCTCGGGCTTATTGGACTATCAGCAGACCGGCAAGGTCTGTGGCATCACCTTGCCGCCAGGCCTGGTCGAGGCCAGCAGGTTCGCGTCACCGTTGTTCACACCCGCGACGAAAGCCGAACTGGGACAACATGACGAGAATATTCCGTTCGCCAAGGTGATCGAAATGGTTGGCGGTGTCCGGGCCAACCAATTGCGTGACCGTACTCTGCAGACCTACATACAGGCCGCCGATCACGCGCTCACAAAGGGAATCATCATCGCCGACACCAAATTCGAGTTCGGAGCAGATGCCCATGGCAACCTGGTACTGGCCGATGAGGTCTTCACCCCCGATTCGTCACGATACTGGCCCGCGGCCGATTACCGCGTCGGCGAGGTGCAGAGTAGTTTCGACAAACAATTTGTCCGCAACTGGTTGACCAGTCCTGAGTCGGGCTGGGATCGCGGTGGATCCCAGCCACCACCGCCGCTTCCAGACAGCATCATTGACGCCACCCGGGCCCGTTATATCGAGGCGTACGAACGCATTTCCGGATTACAGTTCGACGATTGGATCGGCCCGAGCGCATGACGGATACTGCTGAACCGCCGATCGCCAAGCGGGTCGATTCTCGGCGAGAATTCCACCATGACGTGTTCGTCGATCCGTACGAATGGCTGCGCGACAAGTCCAGCCCGGAGGTGCTCTCGTATCTGGAGGCCGAGAACGACTACGCCGACCAGGCGACGGCCCACCTCGAGCCGTTGCGGCAACGCATCTTCGACGAGATCAAGGCGCGCACCAAGGAAACTGACCTGTCGGTACCGGTCCGCCGGGGCGACTGGTGGTACTACGCTCGCAGTTTCGAAGGCAAGCAGTACGGTGTCCAATGCCGTTGCGCGGTAGCCGATCCAGCCGACTGGAACCCGCCGGTCTTCGACGAAGATACCGAGATCCCCGGCGAGCAGGTGCTGCTCGACGAAAACGTCGAAGCCGAAGGGCACGATTTCTTCTCGCTAGGAGCCGCCAGCGTCAGCCCGGACGGAAATGTGCTGGCCTATTCCGTCGACGTAGTCGGCGACGAGCGTTATACGTTGCGGTTCAGGAATCTTCGTACCGGAGAGCAGTACCCCGACGAGATCGTCGGCATCGGTGCGGGCGCGACCTGGGCCACCGACAACCGAACCGTCTACTACGTCACCCTTGACGCGGCATGGCGCCCCGATACGGTGTGGCGGCATCGGCTTGCGTCCGGCCTTCCGGCCGAGAAGGTATATCACGAGGCCGACGAGAAGTATTGGCTTGCAGTGGGCCGAACCCGCAGCGACGCCTATCTGCTGATCGCATCGGGATCTGCGATAACCTCGGAGGTCCGCTACGCCGACGCGGCCGATGCGCACGCCGAGTTCGTCACCGTGCTGCCGCGTCGCGACGGCATCGAGTATTCGGTGGAGCACGCGGTGGTCGGTGGGCAGGACCGGTTCCTCATCCTGCACAACGACAATGCGGTGAACTTCATGCTGGCGGAGGCTCCCGTCGACGACCCCACTGTGCAGCGCACTCTGATCGACCACCGCGACGACGTGCGACTGGATGCCGTCGACGCTTTCGCCGGACACTTGGTGGTCAGCTACCGCGGCGAAGCGCTACCGCGAATCCAGTTGTGGCCCATCGACGGCGACGACTACGGACGCCCCGAGGAGATTTCTTTCGACTCCGAGCTGATGGCGGCCGGGCTGGGAGCCAACCCGAATTGGGACTCACCCAAGCTGCGGATCGGTGCGGGCTCGTTCGTCACCCCGGTACGTATCTATGACCTCGATCTCGTCACCGGTGAGCGGACACTGTTGCGGGAGCAGCCGGTGCTGGGGGAGTACCACCGCGAGGACTACGTCGAACGCCGTGATTGGGCGGAGGCGGCCGACGGAACCAAGATCCCGATTTCGATCGTGCACCGCGCCGGCATCGAATTCCCAGCGCCGGCACTGGTTTACGGATACGGGGCTTACGAGATCTGCGAGGATCCGCGATTTTCGATCGCGCGGCTCTCGCTGCTGGACCGCGGGATGGTGTTCGTTGTCGCCCATGTGCGCGGCGGCGGCGAGATGGGCCGGCTCTGGTACGAGCACGGCAAGCTGCTCGAGAAAAAGAACACCTTCACCGACTTTGTCGCGGTAGGACAGCATCTGGTGGACACCGGGTTGACCCGCCCGCAGCAGTTGGTGGCGCTGGGTGGCAGTGCCGGTGGCTTACTCATGGGCGCGGTAGCCAACATGGCGCCTGATCTTTTCGCCGGCATTCTGGCGCAGGTACCGTTCGTCGACCCGTTGACGACGATTCTGGACCCGTCGCTGCCGCTGACCGTCACCGAATGGGACGAATGGGGAAACCCGTTGAGCGACAGCGATGTTTATCACTACATGAAATCGTATTCGCCGTATGAGAATGTCTCGGCGCAGAAGTATCCGGCCATCCTGGCGATGACCTCGTTGCACGACACCCGGGTCTACTATGTCGAGCCCGCGAAATGGGTTGCGGCGCTGCGGCACACCAAGACCGATGGAAATCTGGTGCTGTTGAAGACCCAGATGACCGCCGGCCACGGTGGTATCAGCGGGCGCTACGAGCGCTGGAAAGAGGCGGCCTACCAATACGCTTGGCTGCTAGCTGCCGCCGATCGCGACCACTATGGCAGCGGCCAGGTAGACGATCTCCTCAGCGGTGCGCAGGGGTAGCCGGGTCGTCATCGACTTCGGCGGATTGGGCATCCGGGCCGCATAGACGTTGGCCGGGAACATCGCCAGCATCAACAGAAGCAGGCAGACGGCGGCCGCGATCCGGGTAACCGGAACCAACAGGCCCACCGCACCGAGGAATTCCAACACGCCGGTGATGCTGACCAGCAGCCCTGGGGCCGGCAGCGTCGGCGGCACGATCGCGATCAAGCTGCCGCGCAGGGGCGGGACGAAGTGCGCCACACCGGTCAGCACGAACATCGCGGCCAGTCCGACCGCGACCGCCTTGACCCAGGTGTCGACGTAGTTCACGCCGAGCCAGCCCGCCATCCGGGCGGCCATGGTTCCGACCAGCAGAGCAATCAAGGGAGCCATATCGATGTCCTCAATCTAGTCATTGACAAGTTCTGCGGCCGAGCGTACGACGATGAACTAGTCAGTGTCAAGTTAGTGCGCTAAGCTGCCACTATGAGTCGTCCGACCTACCACCACGGCGATCTGCGCGCCGCGATTCTGAATGAGGCCGCGCGTCTGGTCGCGCAGCGCGGCGCCGACGGGGTGTCCCTTCGCGAGTTGGCGAGGGAAGCGGGGGTGTCGCACGCCGCGCCGGCACACCACTTCAGCGATCGCCGCGGTCTGTTCACCGCGCTGGCCGCCCAGGGGTTCGAGTTGCTGGCCGTCGGTCTCGCCGAGGCCCGGCCGCGCTTCCTGGATGCCGCCTTGGCGTATGTGCGGTTCGCCCTCGGGCATCCGGGCCACTACCGGGTGATGTTCGACAAGTCGCTGCTCGATCCGTCGAATCCGGAGCTGGTGGCCGCCGAAGCAGCTGCGGCCGCCGAACTGTCCCGCGGCGTCGCGTCACTGCCGGACCGGCATGCCCAGGCGGATCCGCACGGCGCGCAACTCGCGGCTTGGTCACTGGTGCACGGCTTTTCGATGCTGTGGCTCAACGACGCGGTGAACCCTGAGCTGAAGGACACCGATCCGATGGCCACCGTCGAGCGGATCGCCACGATGTTGTTCGAGGAGTAGCGCGCTGTCGTTTAAACGGGCACGGTGGTCTGGCGTCGGCCGGCCGGCGGTGGCTTGTTGGGAAGGAATGCCACCGGCAGCAGCGTCAGCGCGACAACCACGATCGACACCACCAAGACGAGGGTGTAGGAGTGGGTGAGGTCATGCATCAGCCGGATAGTGAAATCAGCGGAGACCTCCTGGTGCGAGGGCACCGGTGGACCGTGCTTCCCGAATTTTCCTCGCAGGATCCCGAGTTTCTCTGCGGTGGCGATGGTTTTGCTGCGGTTGAACTGACTGGTCAAGATCACCGACATCAACGCGGTGCCGACCGCAACGGCGACGTGTTGATTAACACTGAGCAGTGTCGACCCGCGCGCCACCTCGTTGGGCGCCAACGTCTGCACTGCCGACCCGGACAGCGGTGTCAGGGTGCAGCCCAGGCCGATCCCAGTGATGACCAGTCCCACCAACAGAATCGGTAGATAGTCCGCCTGTTGCCATGCGCCATAGGCGAATACGGTCAACCCGGCGGCGATCAGCGTGATGCCGACCAACAGGACATTGCGGGGTCCGCGCTTGTCCATCAGGGTGCCGGCCAGCGGCATGGTCAGCATCGCGCCGAGCCCCTGCGGGATCAGCTGCAGCCCAGACTGCAGCGGAGTCTCGTGCAGCAGCTGCTGAAGATAACTGGGAATCACCAGGACTGCACCGAAAAACCCGACGGAGAACGCGAACATCGCAGAGTTGGACAGCGTCACCGCCCGATTCTTGAACAGCGCCAGATCAATGAGCGGGTGCTCGGTGCGGTACAGCGCGTGCACAACAAACGCGGTGATCAGCGAGACTCCAACGAGCCCCGGTATCCACACGTGATTGTCGGTGAAGCTGTCGTGCCGCGGCACCGAGGAGATCCCGAACAGTAGTGTTGCCAATCCCGGTGACAGCAACAGCATCCCGACGAAGTCGAAGGACTCCGACGGGCGCGGACGATCTCTCGGAAAGATCAACGCCGCGAGCACCAGCAGGATCACGCCGACCGGCAGGTTGATCCGGAAGATCCATTGCCAGCCGTAGGCGCTGATCAGCCAGCCACCGAGGACCGGCCCGCACATCGGGGCAAGCAGCATCGGGATGCCGAGCACCGCCATCAACCTGCCCAGCCGTCGAGGACCGGCCTCGCGCGTCAAGATGATCAGGGTCAGCGGCACCAGCATGCCGCCGCCAAAGCCTTGGATTACTCGAAATGCGATCAACTGAGTGATGTTTGACGCCATCGAGCACAGCAGCGACGCCAAGGTGAACCACAAAGCAGCGCCCATGAACAGCCGCTTGGTGCCGAATCGGTCCGATGCCCAGCCGGCCAGCGGAATCACGGTGGCTTGCCCGAGCGTGTATCCCGTGATCGTCCATGCGACGACGGCCTGGGTGGAGGCGAACTCCGCGATGAACGTGCGCTGCGCGACGCTGACGACCGTGCCGTCCAGGATTGCCATCACCGAGGCGAGAATGCAGACACCGGCGATGCGCAGCAGGCCGGCATCCAGCGAATCTGGGTAGTCGAAGAGATCGTCGGCGGCGGGTTCGGCGTTGGTCGTCGGTACCGCGCGAGAAACCATGATCACCAGCGTAACGACAAACTAGCTAGCTGATCGAATAATATGTCCTGAGGTAGCCTCCGGGTATGACTGTGACCGAGATCGCTTTGACCGGCCTCGACGGCGGCTCGACGTCGCTGGCGGACTACAACGACCGTGCCGTGCTGGTGGTCAACGTGGCATCGAAATGCGGTCTGACGCCGCAATACGCTGCACTCGAGAAGCTGGCGCGCGACTACGGCGAGCGCGGGCTCACGGTTCTCGGGGTTCCATGCAACCAGTTCATGGGACAGGAGCCCGGCACCGCAGAAGAAATCCAGACCTTCTGTTCGACGACGTACGGCGTGACGTTTCCGCTGCTGGCCAAAACCGAGGTCAACGGGCCGGGGCGACACCCGCTGTACGCCGAGCTGACCAAGACGCCCGATTCCGCCGGCGAGGCCGGTGACGTGCAGTGGAACTTCGAGAAGTTCCTGATCGCTCCGGGCGGCGAGGTGGTCAGCCGATTCCGTCCGCAAACCGTGCCTGACGCGCCGGAGGTGATCGCGGCCGTCGAGGCTGTGCTGCCGAACTAGCTGGTCGCAGCGCGTAACTGACGCTTGCTGTCCGCGTGTATGTCACTATCTGGACACCTGACATCGTCAAAATTGTGATGTGTCTGGGAAGTTGATCGTCTCGGTCTCCGGGATCTGCGAACGCACATTGGGCGATGTCGCCGAGTTCTGCGAGAAAATGGACGCTCGGTCGGTTCCGGTCTCGTTGCTGGTCGCACCGCGGTTGAAGGGCGGCTATCGACTGGATCATGACCCGGTCACCGTCGAGTGGCTGGCGGGCCGACGTACCGCCGGCGACGCGATCCTGCTGAACGGATATGACGACGCGGCCACCAAGAAGCGCCGCGGTGAGTTCGCGACGCTGCCTGCGCACGAGGCCAATCTGCGGCTGATGGCCGCCGACCGGGTGCTCGAACATCTCGGACTGCGTACCCGGCTCTTCGCGGCGCCGCGTTGGATTGCATCACCCGGGACGGTTACTGCCCTGCCGCGCAACGGGTTCCGGCTTCTCGCCGATCTGCACGAGATCAACGACCTGGTTCGGCACACGTCGGTGCGGGCGCGGGTACTGGGCATCGGAGAAGGCTTCCTGAGCGAGCCGTGGTGGTGCCGGATGCTGGTGCTGTCGGCCGAGCGCGTGGCGCGCCGCGACGGCGTCGTCCGAGTCGCGGTCGCGGCCAGTCATCTGCGTAAGCCCGGGCCGTTGCAGGCGATGCTCGACGCGGTGGATCTGGGTCTGCTGCACGGATGCGAACCCGCCGTATACGAGTGGCGGGCCGATCAGGCGATTCTCGACGCAGCCTGACCCTTAAGGTCGCTACTGTGTAGCGCCATGAGCGATACCCAAGCTGATGTGATCATCGTTGGGGCGGGCCTGGCCGGCCTGGTTGCCGCCTGCGAGGTGGTGGATCGCGGGAAGCGGGTGCTCATCGTCGACCAGGAGAACAGCGCCAACCTCGGTGGCCAGGCGTTCTGGTCGTTCGGTGGCTTGTTCTTTGTCGACAGCCCCGAGCAGCGTCGGCTGGGTGTCCACGACAGTCATGAACTCGCGCTGCAGGATTGGCTCGGCACCGCGGCCTTCGACCGGCAGGAAGACTACTGGCCGAGGCAATGGGCGCATGCCTACGTCGATTTCGCGGCTGGGGAGAAACGCAGCTGGCTGCGCGCCAGGGGTTTGAAGATCTTCCCGCTAGTCGGCTGGGCTGAGCGCGGCGGCTACGGAGCGCAGGGGCACGGCAACTCGGTACCTCGCTTCCACATCACCTGGGGAACCGGGCCTGCCATCGTCGAGATCTTCGCGCGGCGGCTGGTCAACCATCCCAATGTACGGTTCGCGCACCGGCATCAGGTCGACCAGCTGATCGTCGAGGGCGAGGCGGTGGCCGGAGTCCGCGGCACCGTGCTAGAGCCCTCGTCCGAAGCACGCGGTGTCGAGTCGTCACGAAAAGCAATCGGGGAGTTTGAGTTTCGTGCCCAAGCGGTAATCGTCACTAGCGGCGGCATCGGCGGCAACCACGATATGGTACGGGCCAACTGGCCGGTCCGGATGGGCCGGGTCCCCCGGCGGATGCTCGCCGGCGTCCCCGCCCATGTCGACGGACGGATGATCGCGATCACCGAAAGGACCGGTGCCCGGGTGATCAACCGGGATCGGATGTGGCACTACACCGAGGGCATCACCAACTACGACCCGATCTGGCCGATGCATGGTATCCGGATCATCCCGGGGCCGTCGTCGCTGTGGCTGGACGCCACCGGCAAGCGGTTGCCGGTGCCGCTGTATCCGGGCTTCGACACCCTCGGCACGTTGGAGTACATCGCGAAGTCGGGCTACGACTACACCTGGTTTGTGCTGAACGCCAAGATTATCGGCAAGGAATTCGGCTTGTCCGGTCAGGAACAGAACCCGGACTTGACCGGGCGCAGCGTCCGCCAGCTGATGGCTACGCGGGCCGGATCCGGCGCGCCCGGGCCGGTGCAGGCCTTCGTCGATAGGGGAGTCGACTTCGTCACCGCAAACTCATTGCACGACTTGGTTTCTGCGATGAACGCCCTCCCCGATGTGACGGCGCTGGACTATGCGACGGTCGCCGACGAAGTCACCGCCCGCGACCGCGAGGTGGTGAACAAATTCACCAAGGACGGCCAGATCACCGCGATTCGCGCTGCCCGTGAGTATCTGGGCGACAAGATGGGCCGAGTCGTCCCTCCACACCCCCTGCTCGATCCGAAAGCCGGGCCGCTGATCGCGGTCAAATTGCACATTCTGACCCGAAAGACGTTGGGCGGGTTGGAAACCGACCTCGACTCGCGAGTGATCAAGGCCGACGGAACCCCGCTCGACGGGCTGTACGCGGCCGGCGAGGTGGCCGGTTTCGGTGGGGGCGGTGTGCACGGCTACCGGGCGTTGGAGGGAACGTTCCTGGGCGGTTGCATCTTCTCCGGGCGTGCCGCGGGCCGTGGTGCGGCCAGCGACATCGGCTAGAAGGTGGCCAAGCTCTAAAAGGTGACCGCAGTTTCTTCAGGCAGCACCTGGAAGTCCGCAGTAGTCATTTCGCTGAGCCGTCCGTAGTAGATGCCGCGCGCCTCCGGGGCGACGACGGCCTGGTGGATGGGCACGGCGCGGGACGGTGCCACCGCCCGCAGGTAGTCCACCGCCTCGGAGATCTTCATCCAGGGCGCCGCCGCCGGAGTTGCCAGGACGTCGACCGGCTCGTCGGGAACGAACAGCGCATCACCGGGATGCATGAAGCGCGCGGGGTGCTCGCCGTCGCCGATGAGATACGAGATGTTGTCTATCACCGCGATTTCCGGGTGGATCACGGCATGTCGGCCGCCGGCCGCGCGGATGGTCAGCTCGCCGACTGACAACTCGTCGCCGACGTGCACCGCCTGGCACGGCACTGTCAGCTGCTCGGCGGTCTGCGGGTCGGCGTAGAGCGCCGCGCCCGGGTTGCCGTCTAGCAGCGCGGGCAGTCGCTCCTGATCTACGTGATCGGGATGTTGATGGGTGATCACGATCGCGGAAAGACCCGTGATGCCTTCGAAGCCATGCGAGAAATTGCCCGGGTCGAATAGCACCGTGGTGTGGCCGAAGTCGGCGAGTACGCAGGAATGGCCGAAATGCGTGAGTTGCATGTCTACGATTGTGCGCTCATGGGGGGTGGCATGCGCCTAGTCCTGCGGGCGACGCTGATGGCGGGCGTCCTGCTGGTGGCGTGCGTGCTGTCGTCGGGCAGCGCCTTCGCGGACCAGGAAACCTGTCCGCCGGTGTGCGACAAGATTCCCGACACGGCGTGGGTCTCCCCGGACGCGATACCGCTGAACTCCATCTACCACTGGCCATCACCGGCCGGGTCGGCGGTGTCGATGACGGGCACGGCGACCCCGCGGTTCCGGTTCGAGGAGGTGTGCGCGACCCCGGCGTTCCCGCAGGACACCCGCAACTCCGCGGTGGCCGCCCAGGCGACGGTGGACAAGCCCCAGGGTCAGTGGCAGCTGCGGGCCGAAGTAGTGCATTGGCGTGGAGACACCACGCGCGGCGGACAGAATGCGTCGTCGGTGGTCGACGTCGCCGCAACGGCGCTGCGGGGCTGCCAACTGGGGGCAGCGGCTGAGTCGCCGTCGGTCACCGTCGACGAGCCGAATCGGCTGTCGGCGGTGATCAGCGGACCGGTGCTGATGCACACCTATCTGATCGCGCGCCCGGAAAACAGCACGATCAGCGAGCTGACGCTGTGGGCGTCGGATCCCGTTCAGCAGCCCTGGCCGATCATCTCCGACGCCCAGATCCTAGATGCCATGGCCTCGCCGCTATGCGCGGCCTACCTCGGCTCGTGCTAGCACGACGGGCGCGGTGCCGACCGGTAGAGTTGGCGCCGAGCAGCCAAAACAGTAGGAGGAGTGCGGGTGGCCCGGGTGGTTGTGCACGTAATGCCCAAGGGCGAGATTCTCGACCCGCAGGGCCAGGCGATCGTCGGCGCATTGGGCCGGCTCGGACATGCCGGCATCTCAAATGTACGGCAGGGCAAGCGATTCGAGCTCGAAGTGGATGACAGTGTCGACGACTCGGCGCTTGCCGAGATTGCCGAGTCGCTGCTGGCCAACACCGTGATCGAAGACTGGACCGTCAGCCGAGAACCCCAGTGACCACGCGGATCGGCGTCATCACCTTCCCCGGGACGCTCGACGACGTGGACGCCGCCCGGGCGGTGCGTGCCGTCGGCGCCGAGGCCGTCAGCCTCTGGCACGCCGACGCCGACCTCAAGGGCGTCGACGCAGTGGTGGTGCCCGGCGGGTTCTCCTACGGCGACTACCTCCGTTGCGGCGCCATCGCGAAATTCGCCCCAGTGATGAGTGAGGTCGTCACCGCCGCTGACCGCGGCTTGCCGGTATTGGGAATCTGCAACGGTTTTCAGGTGCTGTGCGAGGCCGGTCTGCTGCCCGGTGCGCTTACCCGCAACGCTGGACTGCATTTCGTCTGCCGTGACGTGTGGCTGCGGGTGGCATCGACGTCGACGGCGTGGACATCACGGTTCGAGGCCGAGGCCGATCTGCTGATCCCGTTGAAGTCCGGTGAGGGCCGCTACGTGGCGTCCGCCGAAGTGCTCGACGAACTGGAAGGCGAAGGCCGAGTGGTGTTTCGCTACCACGACAACCTCAACGGCTCGTTGCGTGACGTCGCCGGAATCAGCTCGGCCAACGGCCGCGTGGTCGGGCTGATGCCGCACCCCGAGCACGCGATCGAGGCGTTGACCGGGCCGTCCGACGACGGACTGGGCCTGTTCTACTCCGCGCTGGACGCCGTTCTGGCTGCCTGAGACCGCGGTTAGCGCAGCGCGTGCTCGGCCATCAAGCCGACGGTGCTGTTGCCGACTGAAAACCCTGCGGCGCTGCGTAATTCACTGAACGCCGCACTGAGGGCATCGGTGGCCTCATGCGGGTCGTTGAAGGTCTCGTCGTCGGTGAGCACCGCGATACCGAGCTGCTCGACGTAGCTCCACACGGTGATGTTGACCGGAGCGCCGGGCGACAGCACACCCGTCGAGTAGATCTCGCTGACCGGGGCGCCGCCGAAGTGACCACGCTCCCGCGGCCCGGCAACGCTGGACACCGCGACGTTCATCATCTTGTTCGGCGCGTCGCGCTGACCCAGCCACCGGAATGCCGCCGGGGCGATCGCCGTCGGGAGGTAGCCCATTATCTGCCCGTACAGGCGGGGGCCGAGGATCTCGTGATCCTCCTTGGCGATCTTGGTCGCCAGCGCGACCAGCTGCGCGCGTTCGGCCGGGTCGGCGACGTGCACCGGCAGCGAAATCGACAGACCGCTGATCTCGTTGCCGGTCACGCGATCGGACTTGTCGGTGGCGGTCGGTACCGACGCGATGATCGGACGGTCGGCGTTACCGTCATAGCGCAGCAGCAGCTCGCGTAAGCCACCGGCCGCCATCGCCAGTATCAGGTCGTTGAGCGTGATGCCGAGGGCTTTCGCTGTCGCCTTGGCGTCGGCCAGCCGAAGCGCGGCGGTGGCGAACCGGCGCTGCGGCGACACCACGTGGTTGAGGAAGGTCGGGGGCGCGTCGAAGGCGTCCGCGAGGTCCGGGTGATTCCCACGCTCCCGGGTGCGCCGGCGCACCCGGCTGAATCCCTTGGCAGCGTCACTGACAAGCCTTGGCAGCTCGGCGATTTGGCGAATGTGGTCGCGGCCGGCGGCGCGCAGCAGACCGGCGGTCGTCGGCCTGACACCGGCCTCGTCGTTGTCCTGTTCGTCGCTCGGTGCGTCCTTGAGATCCATCGCGCGAGCCAGCAGATTGACCGAAGCGACGCCGTCGGCCAGCGCGTGGTGGATCTTGCCAATCAGGGCGAAGCGTCCACCGGCCAGCCCTTCGGCGACGTGGAACTCCCACAGTGGTCGGCTGCGGTCCAGCGGCGTGGAGGCCACCTCGCCGATGACGGCATCGAGTTCTCGGCGTCCGCCCGGTGCGGGAACCTGTACTCGCCGAAGGTGGTAATCCAGGTCGACATCGCAGTTCTCTAGCCACATCGGGTGGTGTAGCCGCCAGGGGATGTCAACGAGCTTGTAGCGCAATGGTTCCAGCAGATGCAGGCGCCGGCGTAAGTGATGTCGGAAGGCATCGAAGCTGAACTCCCCGTCGCCGCCGGCGGGGTCGACGATCGCCACCTTCAGCGTGTGCGTGTGCAGATTGGGCGTCTCGCTGTAGAGCAGCATGGCGTCCATGCCGTTGAGTCTTTTCACGCCCACCTCCGTGCCGACGTGTTCATGCAAGCACCAACGACGTGGCGGATTCGCCGAATGGCAGATTCGCCGTCGGCAGCTCGGGGGTCGGACGTCAGCCCAGAATCGGGAACCGGCGCTGCTTGGCCAACCGGTCCAGCGCGGCCTGCATCACCGAACGGACGTGCTCGTCCACCTCGCCGACGTCAGGATCCTTGCCGAATTGCGCAGTGACGTTGATCGGTTCGAGGACCTCGGTGACAACCTTCGACGGCAGCGGAACGTTCGGCGGGAAGATCACGCTCAGACCGAACGGAAAACCAAAGCTCACCGGCAGAATGTCCATTCGGGCCTTGGTCAGACCAAGTTTGCGGGCCAGCCAGTTGCCTCGAGTCAGGAACAGCTGGGTTTCCTGCCCGCCGATCGAGACCGTCGGCACGATCGGCACGCCGGCTTCGATAGCGGTCCTGATGTAACCGGTGCGGCCGTTGAAGTCGATGGTGTTCTCGCTGAATGTGGGTCGGTAGGAGTCGTAGTCGCCACCGGGGAACACCAGCACCACCGCTCCGGAATGCAGTGCCACGGACGCATTCTCGCGGCTGGCTTCGATGACCCCGAGACGACGTAGCACGCCGTCGAGCGGGCCGATGAAGATGCCATAATGGCCGAGGGTGTAGACGGGACGGTCGTAGCCGAAATGGTTGTAAAAGGCCGGCGAGAAGATGAAGACGTCCGGAGTCAACATGCCGCCGGAGTGGTTGGACACCACCAACGCACCGCCCGATGACGGAACGTTGTCGATATTGCGCACCTCGGCACGGTGATACTGCTTGATCAGCGGTCCGACGCTGTTCGCGACCTGCTTGGTGAATGCCGGATCCCACTTGGCCGTCTCGCGATTCTTCGGTCTGTTCGCCCTGCTGCTGGCCATGCTGGAGCCCTCAAGTTTTCACTGGTCGTCGTTCGGAGCATGATACTCTCATTTTTGGAGAATGCTATATCCGCTGTTGAGGGCCAACGTATATCTGAGGGACGATGACCGAGAAAGTTCTTGTCACGGGCGGTTTCGGCCTGGTCGGTTCGCAGACGGTGCGCCGGCTGGCCGCCGACGGCCACCGCGTCGTCGCCACCGACCTTGGGACCCCCGCTCAGCGCAAAGCCGCCGAGTCGCTGCCTGCCGGCGCCGAGGCCAGCTGGGCGAACCTCACCGAACAGCGTGAGGTCGATCGGCTCGTCGCCGAGGTGTCGCCGGACGTGATCATTCACCTGGCTGCGTTGATCATCCCGCCGATCTATCGCAACCCCGAACTCGGCCGACGGGTCAATGTGGATGCGACTGCGGCCCTACTGCGCGCCGCGCAGTCCAGCGCGCGCACACCCCGTTTTGTGCTGGCCTCCAGCAACGCGGTCTACGGATCCCGCAATCCGCATCATCACCACGAGATGCTCACTGCGGACTCTCCGCTGCGGGCGTCGGATCTCTACGGTGCCCACAAGATCGAGGCCGAGAAGCTGCTGAGGGCAACGAGTCTGGAGTGGGTGATCCTGCGCCTGGGCGGGGTGATCAGCGTCGAACCGGGCGCGATGCCGTTTACCGGGGACGCGTTGTTCTTCGAGAGCGCGCTGCCGATCGACGGGCGTATTCATACCGTCGATGTCCGCGACGTGGCGGCCGCGTTCGCCGCCGCGACCACGGCAGAGGTCGCCGGGGAGACCCTGCTGATCGCCGGTGACGAGTCGCATCTGCACCGGCAGAAAGATGTCGGGTTGGCGCTGGCCGCGGCCCGCGGACTGTCCGACGTCTTGCCCGCCGGCCGTCCGGGCGACCCCGACAGCGACGAAAACTGGTTTGTCACAGACTGGTTGGATACCACCCGCGCCCAACAAGCGCTGGCGTTCCAGCGCCACTCGTGGCCGGACATGCTTGCAGAGATGCGCGCCATTGTCGGGTGGCGGCGCTATCCGATGTCTTTGGTCGGCCCCGTCGTGCGTCAGTTCCTCAAACGCCAAGCGGCGTATCGGGGTGCGCCGGGCCGCTACGCCGACCCGTGGGGCGCCATTCGATCCCGGCTCGGCGATCCTCGACCCGACACCGAGGGCCGCGCGACCACAGCGGAGAAGCGTTAAGCCGCCGAATCGCGGTACGCCTCGAGCAATCTCAGCCACAACTCACTCACGGTGGGAAAGCACGGCACGGCGTGCCACAACCGGTCGACGGGCACCCGCCCCGCGATCGCGACGGTGGCCGAGTGCAGCAGCTCAGAGACACCCGGTCCGACGAGGGTCACGCCGAACAGATAGCCGTGGTCGACGTCGACCACCATCCGCGCCCGACCGGCGTAGCCATCCGCATAGAGCTTCGCTCCCATGACAACCTCACCGATTTCGACGTCCACTGCGCGTACGCGGTGACCGGCCTGCTCAGCCTGCTCGGCTGACAGTCCGACCGCGGCGGCTTCGGGGTCGGTGAAGAAAACCTGCGGTACCGCGTAATGGTCGGCGGTGGCCGCATGCGCACCCCACGGCGCAGTGTCCAACGGTCGGCCAGCGGCGCGCGCCGCGATCGCCGCGCCGGCGATGCGTGCCTGGTACTTGCCCTCGTGTGTCAGCAGCGCCCGATGGTTGGCGTCACCGGCCGCGTACAGCCAACCGTCGTCGATGGCTCGCACCCGGCAGGTGTCGTCGACGTCCAGCCAGCTGCCTGGGACGAGTCCGACTGTCTCCAAGCCGATGTCATCGGTCAGCGGTGCGCGACCGGTGGCGAACAACACCTCGTCGACTTCCAGCTCGCTACCGTCAGTCAGCTCCAGGGTCACCGGTCCCTGCGCGTCGGGCCGGCGTAGTTCAGTTACCGAAACACCCACGCGTACAATGACACCCGACCTCTGAAGGCCACGCTCGACGAATTCGCCGACGAAAGGCTCCATCCGGGGCAGCAGGCCAGATCCCCGTGCCAGCAATGTCACCGAGGCGCCCAAACCGTTCCAGGCGGTTGCCATCTCGACACCGACGCCACCGGCGCCGATGACGGCGAGCCGGCTGGGCACCGAGCTGCTGTCGGTGGCTTTGCGGTTAGTCCACGGCCGGGCTTCGTCGATGCCAGGCAACTTCGGCAACGCTGCGCGGCTGCCGATGCAGATGACGACGGCATGACGTGCGGTAAGCGTCGTAAGCTTGCCGTCGGCGGCCGTGACGGCCACTCGCTGGGGCCCGTCCAATCGGCCATGGCCACGGACCAGGGCCGCGCCGATTCCGGCCACCCAATCAGCCTGGTCGGCGTCGTCCCAGTTGGTCACGTAGCGATCCCGGCGGCCGAAAACGCCCGCGGCGTTGATCGGGCCGGTGACCGCCTCGCGCGCACCGTCGATGTGCTCGGCATCGGCGACCGCGATAACGGGACGCAGCAACGCCTTGCTGGGTACACATGCCCAGTAGGAACATTCGCCGCCGACCAGCTCACGTTCGACCATCACAACACTGAGCCCTCCGGCACGGGCGCGCTCGGCGGCATTCTGTCCGACCGGTCCGGCGCCGAGCACCACCACGTCGTAGGTACGTTCGGCTGTTCCCACTTTCGGCCCTTCCTAGTTGGTTTGACAGCCTACTGCGGCGCGTATTGAATGGGTCAGGTATCCCAAAATCCTTCGGGTGGAGACATCGACCGTGCCAGAATTGCAAGTGATCGCCCGCCACACCATTGTCGAGGGTATGCGTGATGCCGTACTCGCGATATTGCCCAAGCTGATTGAGGCCTCACGTAGCGAATCGGGCAACCTTGCCTTCGACGCATACCTCAGCATCGAAGACCCGCGAAGCTACGTGTTGTTGGAGCGGTACACCTCGCGGGCCGCTTTCGCGGCACACCGTGAGACCCCGCATTTCAAAGAATTGATGCTGGGACAGATCCTGCCCAAACTGCAAAGTCGCGTGATCGAGCAGTATGACGTCGTCGGGGGCGCACCGTCATGAGTTTCCGCGACCTGCATTACGCCGATGAGCCGTTACTGTTGCCGAACGCGTGGGATGTGTCCTCCGCGCTCGCTTTCTACGATGCCGGGTATCGCGCGATCGGTACCACCAGCTTCGGGGTGGCCGCCAGTGCCGGGCATCCGGACGGTGGGCGATCGAGCAAGGAGGCGACCGGCAGGCTGGTTCGACAACTACGGAGCCTTCCGGCATACGTCTCCGCCGACGTCGAGGATGGGTACCACGATGATCCTGACGCAGTGGCCGAACACATAGCCGGCCTTGGTGCCGCCGGCATCAACATCGAGGACAGCACGGATGAAAGATTGATCAGCCCGCGGGCTCACGCCGCGAAAGTGGCTGCGATCAAACAACGTTCACGTGAAGTATTCATCAACGCGAGAGTCGACACCTATTGGCTCGACCAGGATTCCGACGTCTCGGCCACGCTGAATCGGGCGGAAGCTTATGTCGAAGCGGGCGCCGATGGAATATTCATCCCGGGCGCCGCCGACCCGGCCGATCTGCGCCAGTTCACGGCGAACATCCCGGTTCCGGTCAACGTGCTCGTCGTGCCGCAGCTGAGCCTTGCCCAGTTGGCCGATCTTGGCGTGCGCCGCGTCAGTACCGGGTCGCTGCCGTATCGCGCCGCCATCGACGCAGCGGTCGCCATTGCGCAGAACATTCGCGACGGCGTGCCTCCGCCCGCGGCCACCGGGTACCCGCAGATGCAGAGTCGCCTGGTCGAATTCAGCGGGCGCTGACGTCAATCTGCACCGGATATCCCGCACGTAGCACGGCGACCGTGGATGGTGGGGTGAGCACCGACGCGGATCCAGAGGATGGTCTTGGCAGCTGTCTTCGATACGCGTAGGCCTTTTCGTCGAACACCGCGAGATGATCGCCGACGATAGCGGCCGGACCGTCGGCGGTATCGACGAATACGCCATCGGGAAGGGTGTTCCACGGCATGTGATGCGACGCGGTTCGCTCACGGTGCAGCAGGTTGTCCATCTCTTTGGCGTAAGGCATTGCACCGCTGTGGGTTTCGTGCCACCGCTTCCGGTAGGCGTGGTAGTCGCCATGACGGCATTCGGCGCAAGGTCGATGACCAGCTGCGAAGGCGACCGCCTCGTCGAGAAAGAACAGCTGGGTGTAGTGATTCGGCGCCCACTGGTCACCGTGACGACCTCTGAACTCCAGGACGCAGGTGATCCAGGCCTTGCCGCGAGAGTTGCGCACGATGTCGCGGGCGCCGTGTCCCTCGTGCAGTCGACCCCGATTACCCATCCATGCACCGCGGCCCGCGACCGCGATGATGTCGCCGCGTGGCGATACCCGGTTGCGCGCGGGCGTCATTCGACGCCCTCGAGATCCAGCAGCGCACGCTTGGCGGCGGGGCCGCCGCGGTAGCCGCCCAAGGTTCCGTCGGAGCGCAGGATCCGATGGCACGGCACCACGACGGGGATCGGGTTGGTGGCGCAGGTGGTCCCGACGGCACGAACGGCCTTGGGTGAACCGGAAAGTCGGGCCAGGGTGCCGTAGCTGGCGGTGGTGCCGTAGCCGATGTCGACGGCCAGGTGGCTGAGGACTACCCGGCGAAATCCCTTGGAGAGCTGCCAATCCAGCGGAACCTCGAAGGCGTGGCGGCGGCCGGCGAAATACTCATCGAGTTGATGTGCGACGGCGTCCAGGCGAGCCGGGGCATACAGCAGGCGGGAGCTGATCCGGTCCGACAGGTTCTGCAGGACGGCGTCGTGGCCTTCGTTGCTGAACGCGACGCGCACCAGCCCGACGGGTGTCGCGGCGATCAGCAGCGACCCGACCGGGGAGTCGACCGTCCGATAGGCGACGTCGAGGAGGCTGTCGTGTTCGGCGGCGGCCGCCAGGCGGGCATGCAGGCGGGTGAGGTCGTCGTCGTCGACCGGATACAGCGCGGCGAGGTCAATGGTGGTCATGTTCAGACTCCGTGTCGGGCGAGTAGGTGCGGCGCAGCGTGGCGATGCCGTCGGCGGCAGCGCGGCGGGCGGCGGCCGCGCTGCTGTCGATAAGCGTGGCGATCTCGGCGTAGGGCAGCCCAGCCAGGTAGTGGTAGGCCACCGCCTGACGCTGCTTGGTGGGCAGTGCGGCAACCGCTTCGGTGAGCTCGAGGCCATGGTCGTCGGCGTGATTCGGCGACGGCCGGTCCGGTGCGTCCGGAACGGGTATCGCCCGCCGGGTCGCGGCACGTGCGATGTCGATGGCCTTGCGGTGGGCGATCGTGACCAGCCACGCCTCGACGTTGGCGTCGGCCGGCAGATCGGGATAAGCCTTCATCGCCGCCAGGAAGGTATCGGACCAAGCGTCGTCGGCGTCGGCGTGGCCGAGGACCGCGCGCGCCACCCGCAGCACAGTGGCACCGTGGCGGGCGACGACGTTCTCGAACGGCGGCTTCATTGTTGATTGGTGGCGGCTACCAGAGTGCTGGAGGTGACGCGGGGATCGCGTTCTCCAGCTCGAGCAGGTATCGCTTGCGGTCCAAACCGCCGGCGTACCCGGTGAGCTTGCCGTTGGATCCCACCACGCGGTGGCACGGGATGAAGATCGACAACGGGTTGGCGCCGACGAAGCCGCCGATGTCGCGGGCGTCGACGCCGCTACCGACTTTGCCTGCCAACGCGCCGTAGGTGGTCGTCTGGCCGTATGGGATTTCGGCAAGTAGCTGCCAGACCTGCCGCGCCGTACCGCTGCCGCGCGGGTTGAGTGGCAGATCGAATTCACGGCGCTCGCCGGCGAAGTACTCGCGTACCTGCGTGATGGCTTGATCGAAACCGTGGTCGTCGCTCGGCGCGACTCGCGGCCCGAAGGCCGTCTGGTCCGGTCGGGTCCAATGCCCGGGGTAGTACAGACCGGTCAGGCCGTCGTCGTCGCGCACCAGGGTCAACGGTCCGATCGGTGAGTCGATGACGACGTGACGAGTCGACGTCGTGGTGGCTGTGGTGGACATGGGGCCTCCGGTGTTCGCTGGAACTGTTCTCTAGCCGGAAGACGTCTGGCCCGCGCGGTTTGTGAGGTTGGCCGCCAAATCTCGCAGATCGGTCGCGACGACCGTCGGCTGCGGCAAGCCCGAAATAGGCAACGTCGCGTTGAAGGGCCGGGTGATCAGTGCGCCGCTGAATCCGACGGACTGGGCGCCGATGGTGTCCCAGACGTGGGCGGCGACCATCATGCAGTCCGCTGGCGCCACCCCGAGCTGCTCGGACGCGTACCGGTACACCGCCGGCGCGGGTTTGAATGCCCGACAGGCTTCGACGCTGAGCTGTCGCTCGAACAAGTGGCCCAGTCCGGCATGTTCCAGCGGACTGAGACCTTCCGGATTCGGCGGCGAGTTCGTCAGCGTCACGAGGCGAAATCCGTTGTCGCGCAGAGCCGTCAGCCCGTCTTCGACGTCGGGGTGAGCCGGCATGGTGAGCATCGCGTGCTGCAGCGCACCCACATCGTTGTCGGTAATGTCCAGACCACGGGTGGTCGCAAGCATCCGGAATACGCCCTGGCCAAGCGTGAAGAAGTCGACGTAGTGTCCCGACAACGTTGCCGTCATCGAGTACATGACCAGCTGGCCGAACCACTCCCGCATCGCTGTAGGATCGCCGAAAATGCGCTCGAAAACCGGTGCTATGGACTCGATGTCGATGAGGGTCTCGTTGACGTCGAAGACGAGAACTGACGGCGTGGCGGTCATGCTCTCATCATGTAGTGCTCACTCCACAACGACCACCATTTTCCCGCCAGCTTCTCCAGCCTCCATGATGCGGTGTGCGTCGCGGATTTCATCGAAGGAGAAAACTCGCGACGGCGCTGCCGGAAAACCCAGAGCTGTCTACCCGGGTTTGACTCGGCGTTCAGCGCTTGGGCTTGCGCCGAGTTGCCGCCCGGGGCTTGCGGGCCGTCGAGGTCGGCGCGAACGACCGCACATAGTCGACAGCGGCATTCACCGCCGCGCGCAGCGGTTCCGGGTCGTTGGTGATGTAAGTAAGCAGTGCGCCGCCCTGATGCGCGGCGACCAGCGAGACCGCAAGATGTCGAGGGTCGGCGTCGGAGCGCAGATCGCCGCAACGGCGCATCTCGGCGATGCCGTCACGAAACAGGTCGAGCCACTGGTCGTAGCCGGCGGCGAGATCGCCGTGGATTTCGGCGTCGGCTTCGACGAGTTCGCCTGCGAGCGAACCGTAGACGCATCCACCCTGACGGTAGACGGCATTGATGTCGGCAATGTTCGCGTCGGCCCAGGCCTGCAGCGCGTCGAGGCTGTCGAGGGCGCCTAACCGCGGCTGACTGTGAAACTCCCGGACGTCGTCGCGGCGTGCGCTGATTACCTTGCGGGTCAGATCGCGCTTGTCGTGAAAATAATGCGATATCTGCGATCCGCTCACGGACGCCGTGTTGCGCACCTCGTCAATGCTGGTGCCGGCAATGCCACGCTCGAACATGAGCCTGGCGGCGACGTCGACAATGCGTGCGCGAGTCGCGTGACCCTTGCGGGTAAACCGCGGTGTGGCGTCGTCGGGCACGCGCTTGCCCCCTCTCGGCTCGGATCAGGCAGGTTGGACAACTCGGCGCCGACCGCGGGGGCGGCGCGGTGGACGGGCAATTCGCTCGGCGGGGTCGGCGGCGAACATCCGCAAGTAGTTGACCGCGAATCGCGCAGCGTCGGCGTGCGGCCACTCCGCGCGGTATGTGAACGACATCGTGGCGCCGCCTTGGTGGGCGCTGACGATGACCAGAGCCAACTTTCGTGGTTCGGCGTGTGCGACCAGAACGCCGCGATCTTTCATCCGTTGAATCGCGTTTTCCAGCAACGCAATCCATTGCTGGTAACCCGCCGCGAACGTCTCGCGTGTCGCGGTGTCGGACTTTCCGAGTTGGCCGGCCAGCCCGTGGTAGGTGGGGGTCCCGGAGTATCCGATTCGCCGCAGGTAACGCATGTTCAGATCGATCCAGCGCTCGAAATCGTCGAACGTATCAAGCTCTCCAAGCTTGGACTGGCGGTGAAATTCGAGCACCGTATCTATCTGACGCGCGACGACCGCGCGGATCAGCGCCCGCTTGTCGGTGAAATAGTGGGCGAGTTGCGAGCCGCTTACCGACGCAGCCTTGCGCAGCGCGTCCATGTTCAAGGCCGAGAGACCGTCGCTGAGGATCAGCTCGGCCGCGACCTTCACGATCCGGTCGCGGGTAGCGCGACCCTTGGCGGTCAAGCGCCGGTCGTCCTGCGGGTCGCCATGAACCATAGCGTCAGGTTAACGTGCCTGCACCGCCGTTTATGGGATGTTCAACCCATACGATTAAGCCGTGTGTCGTTATGCGGCCGGAAGCGCTTTGGCAAGGAAGGAGCGGATCAAGCCGGTCACCTCGTCCAGCGCGGACTCCAGCAGAAAGTGCCCGCCGTCGAGCAGATGGATTTCTGCATCGGGTAAATCCTCGGCGAAGGCCTGCGCACCGGCCGGGCCGAATATCTCGTCCCCGCGACCCCACACCGCCAGCAGTGGCACCTTGCTGACGCGGAAGTAGTCATGCACGCGGGGGTATTGCGGCGAGTTGGTGGCATAGTCGCGGAACAGCTTGAGTTGCACCTCGTCGTTGCCCGGCCGCGATATCAGCGCGTAGTCGTGATACCAGGATTCCGGATTGACCAGCGTCTCGTCCGGCACCCCGGTGACGTACTGCCAGCGGGTGGCCTCCAAGGTGAGGAATTGCCTTACCGGGCCTTCGGTCTCGGCCGTCTGTTCAGTTTGATAGGCCGTGACAACCTTCCAGAAGCTCTCCACAAATCCCGCGTCGTAGGCGTTGCCGCTCTGGCTGATGATCGCCGTGATCGCTGCCGGGTTATCCAACGCCAGCCGCCATCCGATCGGAGCGCCGTAGTCCTGCACATACATCGCGTACCGATCGATCTTCAGCGCGCGCAACAGGCCTTGCGTCAACGCGGTCAGCGCATCGAAGGTGTAGTCGAATTGTTCCACTGATGGCGCGTCGGAAAGGCCGAATCCCAAGTGATCCGGCGCGATCACGTGGTAGCGATCGGCGAGCGCGGGAACCAAGTCGCGGAACATGTAGGAGCTGGTGGGAAAGCCGTGGAGGAGTAGTACCGCGGGCGCATGCGGGTCGCCGGCTTCCCGGAAGAACAGCCGGTGACCATCGATGGTGAGGTAGCGGTGATGAACAGTCGGCATGAGTTATTCCTCTCGGCCGATCGCTGGTTAATTTTATGGGTTATGCATCCCATTATGCGTCAATCGGAACAGTGGCACAAGGCCATGGTTGACCAGCGCCGCACGCCGTACATATTCTGGGTTGATTAACCCATTATTGGCAAGTAGGCCAGAGGAGTAGCTGTCGATGGGCAGTGCATTGCGGGGCAGGACAGTGCTGGTAATCGGCCGCGGAAGCGGGATCGCGCGTGCCGTCGCCTTGCTGGCGCGATCAGAGGGTGCCGGGGTGATCGTGGCCGGACGCGATCCGGCGAAGCTCGCGAGTTGCTACGACGACAGTGGGATCAAGGCCGAGACGGTCGACATCACCGACGACGAGTCGATCGCCGCGCTCGCCGACCGGGTGGGGCAGCTGGACCATGTGGTGTCCACCGCGTCCGCCCGCGCCCGCGGAAAGTTGAACGATCTGCAGCGCCAGAACCTGCTGCAGTCCTTCGACACCAAGGTCGTCGGGCCGACCATGCTCGCCAAATACTTTGCTTCGCAGATAAATCCGGGTGGCTCATTCGTGTTGTTCTCCGGTGTGCACGCGTTCAAGCACAACGTCGGATATCTCGGCGTAGGTATCACCAACGGCGCTGTCGACTTCCTGACCCGCTGGCTGGCGGTGGAACTCGCTCCCGTCCGGGTCAACACGATTTCCCCCGGAGTGATCGACACCGGCGCCTGGGACGCGATGGGCGAAGACGGCAAACGGGACTACTTCGCACACATCGCCGCCCACAACCCGGTCGGTCGGATCGGAACCCCCGACGACGTCGCCGGCGCGGTGCTGTTCGCGATGACCAATACGTTCATGACCGGCATGACGCTGAAGGTCGACGGCGGCGGCCCGCTGACCTAGTTCTACAGGCTGAGCGCGACCGAAGCCTCCGCCGTGTAGCACAGGAATGTCAGGGTCTCCTGCATATACAGCTGCACGGTCTCGGCGTCATGTGACAGATAGCCGATGGAGACGTCGGTGCCCAGCTGCAAGTCGAAGTCTCCGCCGCGGGTGGTCAGCACGAACGCACCGTCGATGGCGGGCGCCCAGATGATGTCGCCGTCGATCAGCCGACGGATGTTCTCGCGGATCGGGTAGCCGTGCTCGGTGGTTTCGCTGACTTTGGTGTAAGCGTCGGCCGAGAGCAGCACCGAGTACGGCCCTTCCACGCCCGCCAGCCGCAGACTGGACAGCGCTTGCGAGATGGCGTCGGGAAACTCCCGAGTGTCCTTGGGCAGCGTGAGCGCCGGGTTGGAGCTGCAGCGGCGGACGCCGTCGATCAGCGCGTCGCTGTAGCCCTCGAAGATGGCTCGGTCTTCGGCGAACGCCAACTTCTTGGCGGCGGCCTTGACCGGATCCCAGTCGGAGTCCTGCGAGCCGCGCTCCACGTCATCGATCTCCGAGCGCGACAGCGTGAACGGAATTCGAAGCCGCACAAGCGGTTTACTGGCACGTAGGTGTGTGATCACGCCGTCGGAAGGCGGTTTGACATCGAGCAGCCGCCCAGTGCTCACGGCGGCCGCGGCCGGACCGGCCGGCTCGCTGACGTCGACCACCCGGCGGCCGGCGATGTGGCGTTTGAACGTCCGCCTCGCTTCCAATTCGATTTCTTCCCAAGCTTCTTCGGTTACCGGAGCGAGATCGCGGTACAGATTGTTCATTGCGGGGTTCCTTTCAAACTGCCGATCGCCAACGAGCCATCCGCGGACGCGTTGTGTACCGCCGGAACAGCTGCCGGTGAACTCGGCAACGGCGGCGGGTCGTCGAGAAAGTCGACGGTGGGAGAGAAGAACAGTCCGCCGGTCACGGCGGTGGAGAAGTCCAGGATGCGGTCGGTATTACCGGGCGGGTCGCCGAGAAACATGTTGCGCAGCATCCGCTCGGTCACCTGGGGGGTCCGCGAATAGCCGATGAAATACGTGCCGAACTCGCCCTTGCCCAGCTCGCCGAACGGCATGTTGTGCCGCACGATCTTCAGTTCGGTGCCGTCGTCATCGGTGATGACGTTCAGCGCGATGTGCGCGTCGGCCGGCTTCTCGTCGTCGTCGAGCTCGAGGTCTTCCAGCTTAGTCCGGCCGATCGCATGCTCCTGCTCGGTAATCGACAGCGAATCCCATGCCTCGACGTCGTGCAGATACTTCTGCACGTGCACGTAGCACGACCCGGCGAAATCCGCGTCCTCGTCGCCAACAGTGGTTGCCGAAACTGCCAGTGCGCCATCGGGATTCTCGGTACCGTCGACAAACCCGAGCAGATCGCGGTTGTCGAAGAACCGGAAACCGTGCACCTCGTCGACAACGGTCACCGCGCCGTTCATCGACCGCAAAATGTGATTGGCCAACTCGAAGCAGACGTCCAGCGTCTCGGCCCGCACGTGGAACAGCAAGTCGCCGGGCGTGGTCGGCGCGGTGTGCCGCGGGCCGTCCAGTTCCACGAATGTGTGCAGCTCGGCCGGTCGCGGACCCTCGAACAATCGGTCCCAGGCCTGCGAGCCGATCGAGGTGATTACCGACAAATTCTTGGCGGGGTCACGAAATCCAGTTGCCCGCACCAGCCCGGAAATGTCCGGTAGCGCGTCATGCACAACCTCTTCGCCACCCTGCGTGATGGTGACCACCAGAAAGATCGCAGCCGGCGTCAGCGGCGCGAGCACCGGTTGGGGTTGCGGGGCGGGCACGGATTCGACCCTAACGTCTCAGGTCAGCCGGTGATGAAAAGATGGGCGCATGGCGGCCACGGCGCAGGGTTTGTGCGAATTCATCGACGCGTCCCCGTCGCCGTTTCATGTCTGCGCCACCGTAGCGTCTCGGCTGCGCTCCGCCGGCTACACCGAGCTCTCCGAGGCGGATGAGTGGCCACCCGCCGGGAAGTTCTTCATCGTGCGGGCGGGGTCACTGGTGGCCTGGAACAGCGGCAACGATGCCGGCGGTCGACCGTTCCGGGTCATCGGTGGCCACACCGACAGCCCGAACCTGCGGGTCAAACAACATCCCGACCGTGAGGTCGTCGGTTGGCACGTGGTTGCGCTGGAGGCCTACGGTGGTGCCTGGTTGAACTCGTGGCTGGACCGCGACCTGGGCGTCAGCGGGCGGCTGTCGGTGCGCGACGGCGCCGGTATCGCGCACCGATTGGTGCGAATCGACGACCCCATCCTGCGGGTGCCGCAGCTGGCGATCCACCTGGCCGAGGACCGCAAGTCGCTCACGCTGGATCCGCAGCGTCACGTCAACGCGGTGTGGGGCACCGGCGGCGCAGCTCGATCGTTCATCGGCTATGTCGCAGAACGGGCCGGCGTCGATCCTGATGGGGTGCTGGGCGCCGATCTGATGACCCACGACTTGACTCCGTCGCGGCTGACGGGCGTCGACGACCAGTTCGTCAGCGCGCCGCGGCTGGACAACCAGGCCTCCTGCTACGCGGGTCTGGAGGCGTTTCTGGACGCCCGATCCGCCCAACACCTGCCCGTGCTTGCGCTGTTCGACCACGAGGAGGTCGGATCAACCTCGGCTCACGGCGCCGACTCCGAGCTGCTGCTGGTCACGCTGGAACGCATCGAGCTGGCCAGTGGTGGCGGGCGCGCCGACTTTCTGCGCAGACTGCCGGGATCCATGGTGGCCTCGGCGGACATGGCGCACGCCACGCATCCGAACTACCCGGAGCGGCACGAGCCGGGACACCTCATCGCGATCAACGCCGGTCCGGTGCTCAAGGTGCACCCGAATCTGCGCTACGCCACCGACGGCCGCACCGCCGCGGCGTTCGCGCTGGCCTGCGCGCAGGCCGGCGTGCCGCTGCAACGTTACGAGCACCGCGCCGATTTGCCGTGCGGCTCGACGGTCGGCCCGCTGACGGCCGCACGGACCGGGATCGCGACGGTGGACGTCGGCGCGCCCCAGCTGGCGATGCATTCTGCGCGAGAGCTCATGGGCGCCAACGATGTCCCGGCCTACACGGCGGCGTTGCGGGCCTTCCTGTCGCCGGCCTGACCCGGTCAGGTCTGCGTGACGAAGACCGGCTCGTAGCGGATCACGTTCTCCACCACCACGCCGTCACGGGTGCGTACCCGGTCGAGGCCGCGGATCTCGATCGGTCCGTTCGGGCCGGTCGCGTGGCCGACGTAGTGCAGGAAGAACAGCTGCTCGCCCTCGAGTGCGCCGTCAGCCGTGGCGCTGTCGACGAGTTCCAGCCGCAGGTCCGGAGCGACCGCGAGCAAGTCGGCGATCTTTTGGGTGTAGGCCTTGAATCCGCGGACCGGCTCGGTGTCACCGGGCCAGTAGCCGACGATGTCGTCGGCCAGGATGTCCATGCTGTGAGACATGCTGGGTGCCGCCCAGAACGCTGCAAAGAACTCCGGGCTGAATTTCGGAGTCGTTGTGGGAGAAGTGGTTTGGGTGTCGGTCATGATTCCTCCAGAGGATGAGCGGTTCGCGATAAGTCTGTCGCGGCACAGCGCAGTCCCACAATTACCTCAGAGGTCATCGCCATCAGTAATAAGGTCGCGGGTATGGCACTCAACGTGGAGATGGTCACTTTCGACTGCGGCGACCCCGTGCAGCTGGCGGCGTGGTGGGCGCAGCAGTTCGATGGCGAGACACAAGAATTGATTCCCGGAGAATTCATCGCGGTAGTCCGCCCGAACGGGCCGCGGCTCGGCTTCCAGAAGGTGGACGACCCCACACCCGGCAAGAACCGGGTGCACCTGGATTTCGGCGCTGCCGATGTCGACGCCGAGGTGGGCCGACTCAAGTCGGCGGGCGCGACCGAGGTCGGTCGGCACAGCATCGGCGATAACTTCCGCTGGGTGGTGCTGGCCGACCCCGCCGGCAACGCCTTCTGCGTGGCCGGCACGGGCTGACCGTCGCGCCACCTAGACTGTTCCCGTGACGTCTGGGCTCACTCACGCGATCGATACCGTCGAGCGGGCCGCGGCCACCCCTGACCAGCCGCAACCGTTCCGCGAGCTCGGCCTCAAAGAAGACGAATACCAGCGGATCCGTGACATCCTCGGGCGCCGGCCGACTGACGCCGAGCTGGCCATGTACTCGGTGATGTGGAGCGAGCACTGCTCCTACAAGTCGTCCAAAGTGCACTTGCGGTATTTCGGCGAGACCACCACCGACGAGATGCGGGCCGGGATGCTGGCCGGCATCGGCGAGAACGCGGGTGTCGTCGACATCGGTGACGGCTGGGCGGTCACCTTCAAAGTCGAGTCGCACAACCACCCGTCCTACGTCGAGCCCTACCAGGGTGCGGCCACCGGCGTCGGCGGCATTGTGCGCGACATCATGGCGATGGGCGCTCGCCCCGTCGCGGTAATGGACCAATTACGGTTCGGCGCCGCGGACGCCCCGGACACCCGACGCGTGCTCGACGGCGTGGTGCGGGGCATCGGCGGCTACGGCAACTCGCTGGGGTTGCCCAACATCGGCGGCGAGACCGTTTTCGATGCCTGCTATGCCGGCAACCCGCTGGTGAATGCCCTGTGTGTCGGGGTGCTGCGCAAGGAAGATCTTCACCTGGCCTTCGCCTCGGGCGCCGGGAACAAGATCATCCTGTTCGGCGCGCGGACCGGACTCGACGGTATCGGCGGTGTGTCGGTGCTGGCGTCGGAAACCTTCGGCGGCGACGAGGGCGGCGGCCCCGGCCGCAAGAAGTTGCCGTCGGTTCAGGTCGGCGACCCGTTCACCGAGAAAGTGCTCATCGAGTGCTGCCTCGAGCTCTATGCCGCGGGGCTGGTGATCGGCATCCAGGACCTCGGCGGGGCCGGATTATCCTGCGCCACATCGGAACTCGCGTCGGCGGGCGATGGCGGGATGGCGATCGAACTGGACACCGTGCCGTTGCGGGCCAAGGACATGACACCCGCCGAGATCCTGTCCAGCGAGTCGCAAGAGCGCATGTGTGCGGTGGTCGCGCCGGAGAACGTCGATGCCTTTATGGCGGTGTGTCGCAAATGGGAGGTCCTGGCCACCACGATCGGCGAGGTCACCGATGGTGACCGGCTGCACATCACGTGGCACGGCGAGGCGGTCGTCGACGTGCCGCCGCGCACCGTCGCCCACGAAGGCCCGGTGTATCAGCGTCCCGTCGCTCGCCCCGACACGCAGGACGCGCTCAACGCCGATCACTCCAACGGCCTGCCGAGACCGGCCACCGGCGACGAACTGCGCGCGACTCTGCTTGCGCTGCTTGGTAGTCCGCACCTGTGCAGCCGCGGGTTCATCACCGAGCAGTACGACCGCTACGTGCGCGGCAACACCGTGCTGGCCGAGCACGCCGATGGTGGCGTGTTGCGCGTCGACGAGGCCACTGGCCGCGGTATCGCGGTGTCGACCGACGCATCGGGCCGCTACACGCAGCTCGATCCCTACACCGGTGCCCAGCTCGCGCTAGCCGAGGCATACCGCAACGTCGCGGTCACCGGCGCCACCCCGGTCGCGGTGACCAACTGCCTCAACTTCGGTTCTCCGGAGGATCCGGGGGTGATGTGGCAGTTCTCGCAGGCGGTCCGTGGTTTGGCGGATGGCTGTGCAGCACTGGGCATTCCGGTTACCGGCGGCAACGTCAGCTTTTACAACCAGACCGGAACGACGGCGATCATGCCCACCCCGGTCGTCGGCGTCTTGGGAGTGATCGACGACGTCACCCGTCGCATCCCGACGGCCATGGGCACCGAGCCGGGCGAGACGCTGATCCTGCTCGGCGACACCTGCGACGAATTCGACGGCTCGATCTGGGCGCAGGTCACCGCCGACCATCTCGGCGGCCTGCCCCCCGCGGTAGACCTGAATCACGAACGACTGCTGGCCGATGTGCTCAGTGCGGCCTCTCGCGACGGGCTGGTGTCCGCGGCCCATGACTTGTCCGAAGGGGGTCTTGCGCAGGCCGTGGTCGAATCGGCGCTGGCCGGCGAAACCGGTTGTCGCATCGTGCTTCCCGAAGGCGCTGATCCATTCGTGACGTTGTTCTCCGAATCTGCGGGTCGGGTGCTGGTAGCCGTGCCGCGTACCGAAGAGAGTCGGTTCAGCTCGATGTGCGAGGCGCGAGGCCTGCCGGCCACCCGGATCGGCGTCGTCGACCAAGGTTCGGACGCGGTGGAAGTGCAGGGCCTGTTCACCGTGTCACTGGCGGAGTTGCGCAGCACATCCGAAGGGGTGCTGGCCGCGCTGCTGCAATGACTGCTGAAGCTGGTGGCCGGCATCCGCTACTGGTGTGGTTCTGGGGCCTGCTGCGGCTGAAGTTCGTCGGGGTGGCGTTCGGCGCGCTGTTCTTCTGCTTGTCGTTGACGCCGTCGCTGGTGCCGCGAGAGTGGTTGTTCCAAGGGCTGATTGGTGGTGTGAACGCCGCGTTCGGTTACGGCCTGGGCGTGGTGCTCGGCAAGGTCGTCTACCGCGTCCTGCTACGAGGTGCCCGCTGGTGGCCGCCTCCTGCCCGGGTGCTGTTCTGGCTGAAGGCGGCCGTCGTGGTGATCGCGCCGACGGCGTGCGGGCTGATGCTGATTCCGGCCGCGTCCTGGCAACGGCAATTGTCCGCGCTGATGGGCATCGAGGGGCCGACGAACCCGGGGTACCTGCGCACGCTGATCGTCGCGGCCGTTGTCAGCGCGCTGTTGGTCTCGGCATTCCGGGTGATCATCGACGCCGTCAAGCTGCTCGCTCGAATGCTGATCAGACGCTGGCATGTGCACGACGAAGTGGCGATGTTCATCGGTACGGCGATCGTTGTGGCGCTGCTGATCACGTTGTTCGACGGCGTCCTGGTACGCGGATTCTTCGCCGGCGCCAACGCGGTCTTTCAGCCGCAGGACAGCGCTACGCCTGCGGGTGTATCGCAACCGCAGTTGGCGGAAAAGTCCGGCAGTCCAATGTCATTGGCGCCGTGGGACACCCTGGGATACCAGGGTCGCACCTTCGTCGGCACCGGTCCGCACGCGGCCGAACTGAGCACGCTCAACGGCAGGCCCGCCAAAGAGCCCATCCGGGTCTACGCCGGGCTGCACACCGCCCCCGACGACCAGGGCCGGTTGGACGTACTCGTCCGTGAGCTCGAGCGCACCGGGGCGTTCAGTCGGAAGGTCCTGGTGATCGCGCCGACCACCGGCACCGGGTGGGTCGACCCGGTCGCGGCGAATTCGCTGGAGATGATGTACAGGGGCGACACCGCTATCGTCGGGCTCCAGTACTCCTATCTACCGAGCTGGATCTCTTTTCTGGCCGACCGGCAGAAGTCGATGGACTCCGGCCGGATGTTGATCAACGCCGTCCACGACCGTTGGGAACAACTGCCGTCAGGCCATCGACCGAAGTTGGTGCTCTACGGCGAAAGCCTGGGTTCCATGGCCGGCCAGGCTGCGTTCGGATGGCTGCCCGACATCCGCCGGATGGGCTTCGACGCGGTGCTCTGGGTCGGGCCCCCGCAAGAGAGCCCGCTGTGGCATGCGTTGCTGGTTCGGCGTGATCCGGGCACCACTGAGGTGCAGCCGCGCTACGACAGCGGCCGAACCGTGCGGTTTTCCGAAGCCATCCATCCCGCCGACGTCGACGCGGTCGCCAGGCCGGCGTGGACCGGCACCCGCGTACTGTTCCTGCAGCACCCGTCCGACCCGGTCGTCTGGTGGTCACCCGAGCTGTTGTTCAGCCGGCCCGGCTGGCTTATCGAGCCGCCCGGCCAGGATCGCAGCGCGGCGATGCAGTGGAACCCGGTGGTCACCTTTTGGCAGGTCAGCGCCGACCTCACCAACGCCGAGGGCGTGCCCGGCGGGCACGGCCACAACTACAGCAACGACATCCTGGACGGCTGGGCGGCAGTGGCCGCGCCCGATGGCTGGACGGCAGCCGACACCGAGCGCATCCGCGCCGCGCTAAAAAGTTGAAGCCATGGCCGCCCGTCACAAGGCCGATCCGGCGCTGACCCGCGACGCCGTCCGCGCCGTGGAAGCCTGGTTACGCGACGACGCCCGTCCGGCGCCGAGCCGGGCCGAATTGGCGGCGGCGGTGCGGCTCACCGCGCGCACCCTGGCCGCAGAAGCACCGGGTGCCAGCGTCGAGGTTCGGATTCCGCCGTTCGTCGCGGTGCAGTGCGTCTCCGGGCCGAGGCATACCCGCGGCACGCCGCCCAATGTCGTCGAGGCGGATCCCCGGACCTGGCTGCGGCTGGCCACCGGACTGCTGCGGATGGACGACGCCACCGCCACCGGGGCGCTACGCCTCTCCGGATCGCGGGCCGGTGAGATCGCGGGCTGGCTGCCGGTGGTGAAGCTGAGCGGTTAGATCAGCGGCGCAAATCCAGAACGCACCAGATCGACACTCGTAGCAACGATTTCGCCCAGGTCGCCGGTACAGCCGTCGTCGCCCCACTTCTGGACCGCCACCACAAGGGCCGCTGCCAAGGTGGCTCCCGCGACTTCAGCGATGAGCGCGAGGTTGGGAACGCCGGTGTAGCGGGTCTTGATGAAGTCGGTCAGCACCTCGGCGAACGACGACTGCACTACGCGCAAATGCGCTGCGATGCGCTCGGCGGATATCAATGTCGACCGGGCCATCGCGGCTTGCCGAACTACCTCCACGTCGTGCGGAAAACTGGCCACGCTCGCCAACACGGCATCGAACAGCGACTCTGAGTCGGGTCGCTGCGCCAACGCCTCGGCCAGCCATTCCAAATGGGTGTCGTAATCCCGGAACAGAACCGCTTCCTTGCTGGGGAAGTGCCGGAAAAACGTGCGCTCGGTGACTCCGGCCTCGGTGGCCAACTGCGTCACGGTCACGTTGGCGAAACCCCTGCTGGCGAACTGCGCGAGCGCGACCCGACGCAACGCCTCGTGCGTCGATCGCCGGCGCAGCTCATGAAGGTTGGTCGACTCCGTCATTGCGCCAGATGCTATCTCGAAATCCCGTAATACGTCAGGGCTGACGTCTTCCTATTGTGTCAGTACTGACATATTCTGCTGTGTGCGCGGCCCTGGAGTGGCCTCGAGGAGGGGTCCGAGCGATGACTGACTATGACGCGATCGTGATTGGGGCTGGACACAATGGCCTGACGGCGGCGGCCATCCTGCAGGGTGCTGGCCTGCGCACGCTATGTCTGGAGGCGAACACATACAGCGGAGGAATGGCCGCGACGGTCGAGCTAATCGACGGATTCCGCTACGAGATCGCGGGATCGGTGCAGTTTCCCACCGCCCCCCAGATCACCAAAGAGCTTGGCCTGGACGCACTTCCGACCGTCGACGCCGAAGTGATGTCGGTCAACATCGGCGAGTCCGGTGAGGAACCGATGATCTTCTACCGCGACCCTATCCAGCTGATGACGCATCTCGGCGAGAAACACGGCGCCGACGCGATCATGGGCATGGCCGAGTTGATCGCCTGGAGTCAGGGGCCCGCGAAAGCGCTGGGCCGATTCGAGGTGCGCACACCGCCCAAGACGCTCGATGAGATGTACGCCTGTGCGGCGAACGAAGCCGAACGCTCGGCCATCCATCAGATGTTGTTCGGGTCGGCGATGGACGCCATCGACCGCTACCTGCCGGACAAAGAAAAGCACGCCATCATGCGCGGGATGCTCGCGTTTCTGGCCGTCAACTCCACCTACCGCGGCCCATACACCCCTGGCAGTGCGACCTGCCTGGCCTTTGCGCTGGCAGTGCCCGACGACAGCACCGCGATGATGACCAAGCTCGCTGGCGGTATCGGAGCGCTCACCGAACACCTGGATCAGCTCTTCGTATCTCGAGGTGGCGAGATGCGCTTCCGGGCCAAGGTCGAGAAGATCCTCGTCGCAAACGACCGCGTCACCGGCGTGCGACTCCGCGACGGGTCAACGATCAGCGCACCCGTGGTGGTCTCCAACATCGCGCCCGACCTCACTCTCACCGATCTCGTCGGCGCGGAGTACTTACCGGCGGACTTGATCGCCAGGCTGAGCGGTCGCGACCACCGCGCGGCATTCATCCAAATGCATTTCGCTCTCGACGGCCTGCCGGAGTTTGCCCCGCCATACGAACTGCTCAACGAACCCGGCATGCAGCAGTCCATCGGGATCTTCGGCTCACCCGAAGAACAGCAGCGTCAGTGGGAGATGTGCACCCGCGGCCTGGTGCCCGACAATCCGTCGCTGGGTATGCAGATACCGTCCTGCATGGATCCCGGTCTGGCGCCGCCCGGCAAGCATGCCGCGAGCGCATATGCATATGCGTTTCCCGTCGAAGCCAGCCGAGACCAGCACGGGCGTCTGAAAAATGAGATGGCACAACGGGTTATCGAGAAGATCACCCGCGTTGCGCCCAACTTCCGGGACATCGTTATCCGGCACATCACGTTCGCGCCGTATCACATGCAGACGATGTTCGGCGCCCCGTCGGGCGATTTCTGCCACGGCCTGTTGCATCCGGACCTGATGGGCCCGAACCGGCCCGGACCCAAGGGGTTCATCGACCTGCCGATTCCGGTTGAAGGGCTGTATTTGGCAAGCGCCGGGTGCCACGGCGGCCCTGGCATCACCTTCACTCCCGGCTACAACGCCGCGTATCAGGCGCTCGACGATCGGGCGGCGGGGCAACTGCTCTGCTGAGCCAGACAGTGACCGCTGTGGCATATGCGACACCTGGCATGCTGTGGGGCTTCTGAGCTGCGGAAATCGGAGGTGAGATAGTGCAACACGCCGGATCAATTCGCTGACACGCTTGCCGTTTCCGTAGACTTCACTAAGTCACCATCCGCCCGCCAGGGAGCCGCCGCACAGTGACCATCCAAGAGCCCGTACCGGACGAGAACCCACCCGGCGAAGAATGTGGTGTATTCGGCGTATGGGCCCCCGGCGAAGAAGTCGCCAAGATGACCTACTTCGGCCTCTATGCGCTGCAACACCGCGGACAGGAAGCCGCCGGCATTGCGGTCGCAGACGGTTCGCAGGTTCTGGTGTTCAAGGATCTCGGCCTGGTCAGTCAGGTCTTCGAGGAGCAGACGCTGGCGGCAATGGAGGGCCACGTCGCGATCGGGCACTGCCGGTACTCCACCAGCGGCCAGCCCACCTGGGAGAACGCTCAGCCGGTCTTCCGCACCACCGCAGCCGGCACCGGAGTGGCGTTGGGGCACAACGGCAATCTGGTCAACAGCGCCGAACTCGTCACCCGCGCCCGCGAGGCCGGGCTGCTGAACAGCAAGGTTCCGGGTGCGGCCACCACCGACTCCGACATGTTGGGCGCATTGCTGGCGCACGGCGCGGCCGACTCCAGCCTGGAACAGGCAGCGTTGCAACTGTTGCCGACGGTCCGTGGCGCATTCTGTCTGACGTTCATGGACGAGAACACCTTGTACGCGGCGCGCGACCCGTGGGGCGTGCGGCCGCTTTGCCTGGGACGGCTGGACCGCGGCTGGGTGGTCGCTTCGGAAACCGCTGCGCTGGATATCGTCGGTGCCTCGTTCGTCCGCGAAATCGAGCCGGGTGAGCTGCTGGCGATCGACGCCGACGGCGTCCGATCGAGCCGCTTCGCCAATCCCGAGCCCAAGGGCTGCATCTTCGAGTACGTCTACCTGGCCCGGCCGGACAGCACCATCGCGGGTAGGTCGGTGCACGGCGCCCGGCTGGAGATCGGCCGCCGGCTGGCCCGCGAATCCCCGATCGACGCCGACCTGGTGATCGGAGTCCCGGAATCCGGCACCCCGGCCGCCGTCGGCTATGCGCAGGAATCCGGTATTCCCTACGGCCAGGGCCTGATGAAGAACGCCTATGTCGGACGCACGTTCATTCAGCCGTCGCAGACCATCCGTCAGCTCGGAATCCGGCTGAAGTTAAACCCGCTCAAAGAGGTCATCCGCGGCAAGCGACTCATCGTCGTCGACGACTCGATCGTGCGGGGCAACACCCAGCGTGCTCTGGTCAGGATGCTGCGGGAAGCCGGCGCCGTCGAGGTGCATGTGCGGATCGCGTCGCCGCCCGTGAAGTGGCCGTGCTTCTACGGCATCGACTTCCCGTCGCCGGCCGAGCTGATCGCCAACGCCGTTGAAGACGAAGACGAAATGTTGGAAGCGGTACGGCATGCCATCAATGCCGACACGCTGGGCTACATCTCGTTGCGGGGCCTGATCGCCGCCACCGAGCAACCCACGTCACGCCTCTGCTCAGCCTGCTTCGACAGCCGGTACCCGATCGAGCTGCCCAGTGAGACCGCGCTCGGCAAAAATGTCATCGAGCACATGCTCGCCAACGCCGCGCGCTCGGATATCGCGGCCCTCGAACTATCGCCGGAGGCGGAGCAGGCCGCCGTGCTACAGCATCCCTAGCTTTACGTTGCCCTTGCACGAGTGGGAGATACCCGCGTCGGGCGGCGACCGGTAGCCTTTATCGCGATGACCGACCGCGGAAAAGACCCGGCTGCCCCGGGAGTGACATATGCATCGGCCGGAGTCGATATAGAGGCCGGCGAACGCGCAGTCGAATTGTTCAAGCCGCTCGCGTCGAAAGCCACCAGACCTGAGGTGCTCAGCAAGTTGGGCGGGTTCGCCGGACTCTTCGCGATGCGCAATGACTACCGCGAGCCGTTGCTAGCGGCATCCAGCGACGGGGTGGGCACCAAGCTGGCTGTCGCACAGGCGATGGACAAGCACGACACCGTCGGCCTGGACCTGGTCGCGATGGTGGTGGACGACCTGGTGGTCTGCGGAGCTGAGCCGCTGTTCTTGCTGGACTACATCGCCCTTGGCCGCATCGTCCCGGAACGGCTCAACGCGATCGTCGGCGGCATCGCCGAAGGATGCATGCGCGCGGGCTGCGCGCTGCTCGGCGGTGAGACCGCCGAGCATCCCGGCCTGATCGAACCGGACCACTACGACATCTCGGCCACCGGTGTCGGCGTTGTCGAGGCCGACGACCTGCTCGGAGCCGAACGGGTCAAGCCCGGCGACGTCATCATCGCGATGGGATCCTCCGGCCTGCACTCCAACGGATACTCGCTGGCCCGCAAGGTCTTACTGGAGATCGACCGGGGCAACCTGGCCGGTTATGTCGAGGAGTTCGGCCGCACGCTGGGCGAAGAATTACTCGAGCCGACCATCATCTACGCCAAGGACTGCCTGGCGCTGGCCGCCGAAACCCAGGTCCGGACGTTCTGCCACGTGACCGGGGGCGGGCTGGCCGGAAATCTCGAACGAGTCATCCCGAATGGACTGGTGGCTGAAGTGGATCGCGGCACCTGGACGCCGGCGCCGGTCTTCGCGATGATCGCCCAGCGCGGCCGGGTCTCCCGCGCCGAGATGGAAAAAACCTTCAACATGGGCATCGGCATGATCGCCGTCGTCGCCCCAGAGGACACCGACCGCGCGCTGGCGATCTTGACCGCCCGGCATTTGGATTGCTGGGTGCTCGGCACGATCAACAAGGGTGGAAAAAGTGGTCCGCGAGCAAAACTCGTCGGGCAGCACCCAAGATTCTAGATTTCGGCCCAGCAATATCGCGAGCCGCAGGAAGTCCTAGCGGTACTGGTCACGCCAGGGGTCGTCACCGTCCGACTGGTCGGCGTCGTCACCGTCCGACCCGGACAGCTCGCGCTGTAGCCGATCGAAATCGGTCTGCGGTGAGCTGTATTTAAGGTCTCGAGCAACCTTGGTCTGCTTCGCCTTAGCCCGGCCACGGCCCATGGGGGAACCCCCTCGCGCAATAACGGAGCGGCCCAACAAGTAGGCGGCTCCGATCTTTTGTCTTTATTGTCCTGCCGATAGTTTACCGTGCCCGGTGGTTGCGTGCTGTTGCGCCCCGCACCCCGTCCAGACCGTCATGGGGCTGTTCCCCGCAACCGCTCGACGGCTACCCGACCGGCGCCGGGCCCGTCGGCGGTCGGTACCGATTCGGCGTCGATCATCGCCGCCACTTCGCCGCTGCCGCCGGTGCTCAGGGCGGTGTCGGCAGGTATCCCCCGCTTGACCAACGCCAGCGCAACCGGACCCAGGTCGACGTGGTCGACGACCGTTCCAAGTCGACCCACCGCGCGGTCGCCGGCCAGCACCGCGTCGCCGGTGCTCGGCCGGTCCGCAGACCCGTCCAAGTGCAACAACACCAGCATGCGCGGTGGTTTACCCAGGTTATGCACCCGGGCAACGGTCTCCTGGCCGCGATAGCAGCCCTTGTCGAGATGAACCGCGTCGCCGATCCAGCCCACTTCGTGCGGGATGGTGCGCTCGTCGGTATCGACGCCGAGCCGTGGGCGCACCGCGGCCACCCGGTGCGCCTCGTACGCCCAGACTCCGGCGGGTCGCACCCCGGCGCTCCTCAACTGCCGCTGCAGCTCGGCGGATCCCGCGCGGTCGACCAGAACGTCCAGCTCGATCTGGCCCGGGCGAGCCTCAGACCTCCGGCGCACAAAGCCGCCGCCGGACATCGGCGCCGCAGTCATCTCGGCGGGCAACGCATCCAAGCCGAGCGCATCGAGCACCGTTTGTTCACTCAGCTGCGGTCCCAACAGCGACAGCACCGCCAGATCAGCCGGGGCGGCTGTGACGTTCGACCAGAACACCATCTTGCGCAGGTACTCCAGCAACGGCTCGCTGCGCCACGGTTCGGTGTCGAGATAGCTGACGCCGCCGAGTTCGGTCTGCAGCCAGTGGTCTTCGACCCGGCCCTGCCCGTCCAGGCTGAGGTTTTGCGTGCTCGCGCCGTCCGGCAATTCACTGACGTGCTGCGTCGAGATGCTGTGCAGCCAGCTCTGCCGGTCGGCGCCGGTCAGAGTCAGCACACCGCGATGCGACCGATCCACCAGGGCGGCACCGGTTTCGGCGGCACGCTGCTCGCCGAGCGGATCACCGTAGTGCCAGATGGCGCCTGCGTCGGGGCCAGTTTCGGGGGCGGGAACTGCGGACACACACCAACTCTACGGGCCCGCAGCGCTAGTGTTCTGATCCATGACTGGCCACCCGGGCGTGATCGTGACGCTCGACGGCGAGGTGCATCCGTCGGGAACACCGCTGCTGTTCGCCGACGACCTCGGCGCGGTGCGCGGCGACGGCGTATTCGAGACATTGCTGGTCCGCGACGGCCGCGCCTGTCTGACCGAAGCGCATCTGAGCCGGCTTGGCCACTCGGCGAAGCTTCTCGACCTGCCCGAGCCGGATCTGCCGGCCTGGCGTCAGGCGATCGAGCTGGCAACCCGGCAATGGGTGAGCGATACCGACGACGAAGGCGCGATGCGGTTGGTCTACACCCGCGGCCGCGAACGCGGTTCGGCGGCCACCGCCTACGTCACGCTGAATCCGGTCGCCGAGCGGATCGCAGCCACCCGTCGCGACGGGCTGGCCGCGGTGACCTTGCCGCGTGAGCTGCCGTCGACCGGTGTCGAAGCGATGCCGTGGTTACTGGCCGGCGCCAAGACGCTGTCCTATGCGATCAATATGGCCGCCCTGCGGCACGCAGATCGGCACGGCGCCGGTGATGTCATCTTCGTCAGCTCCGACGGCTACGTACTGGAAGGTCCGCGCTCGACCGTCGTGATCGCGACCGCTGGCGAGGGGGCCGGTAGCAGCGCGTGCCTGCTGACCCCGCCGCCCTGGTATCCGATCCTGCGCGGCACCACACAGCAGGCATTGTTCGGCGTTGCTCGCGCCAAGGGATACGACTGCGACTACCGCGCCCTGCGTGTCGCTGATCTGCTTGCTGCGCAGGGGATTTGGTTGGTGTCGAGCATGACGCTGGCTGCGCGCGTGCACACCCTTGACGGCCGGGCACTGCCAGGCGCTCGGATGGCGGCGGAATTCGCCGAGCTGGTCGACGCGGCCATCGTCAGCGACCGCTGAAATCGGTTGTCGGTGCGGCCGTGAGCGGGTACGGTCGGCCGTACACAGGGAAGGAGGTGGTCTGAGAAATTGATAGCTTATTGGACTTGTGAGGTGGCTGCCCGCTAGCTGCACCAGGCGAGGAATCACCTGCGCGCGCTGGCGAATTCCCCGCAGTCACCCGGCCCCCGAGCCTCCGGTCTGTCCAACCAGGAACTACGGCTCGGGGGCTGCCCATTTTCTGAGTCAGCGCCGTCGCCCCCAATAGCCTTATGCGGCAACGTGAGTTGTTAGCCGACGAACCGCGATAGCCTCGCCGACAGATGCGGCACCAGCCCGCCGTCGGCGTCCACCCGTTCTTCGACGTAAGCCAGATCGCCGCCCTCGACGATGCCGTAGAGCCGCTTGGCGCCACCGACCAGTACGCCCGACCGGCTGCGCGCCAAGGCGTCAGTGGCCAACTCCCACGACGACTGGTTGAGCGGGCGCCCATAGAACAGCTCGACATAACCGGCGGAGTGTGCCAGCAGCAACTCGATGGCCTGCGACTCGGACGGGTCGTCGGGTTCGTTGACGAATCGCCAGTAGCCGGTTTCGCGCAAATCCGGGGCTTCGTAGTCGCCGGTGTCGGTGACCCGCCAGGACCGGGACTCCCAGTTGAGGTAGTCACCGCCGTCGTGGGAGACCACGATCTGCTGGCCGAACCGGTAGTCGCCGCCAGACCCGCGACCCTCGCCTTCGCCGCGCCACACGCCGACCAGCGGGAGCAACGCCAGCAGCGCGTCGTTCAGATTGGCGCCTTCGCGCAGATTGGCGGTGTCCGCGGGTACGGGAAGGTCGTCGAAGGCCGGGACGTTGCGGGCAGCAGTCACCTTGGCGCGTTCGGCCGCGGCGGCCACGGCTTGGTCCCCGGAACTGGGTGAACGGACCGGATCATCGCCGGAGTCGCCAGCGGTCACGATTCGTCGGTGATCAGCCGATACAGCGTGTACAGCGCGAACCAGGAGATGACCACGACGGCCGCGACGAGCATGATCTCGAAGAGCAGAACCACAAAGACGAGTCTAGTTCGGCGAACGGGTCAGGCGATTTTGATGTCGACCTCGTGGATGCCCGCGCCCTTCGGCTCAACGATCGCATCGCCGTTGCCGGCGGCCGACAGTGCACGCAGCGTCCATGACCCAGGGGCAGCGAAGAACCGGAAGTCCCCGGTGGCCGACGCGACGACCTCGGCGGTGAACTCGCCAGAGGAGTCCAGCAGTCGCACGAACGAACCGCCCACGGCCTGACCGGAGCTATCCACCACGCGGCCGGTGATGACCGTTTCCTTCTCCAGGTCGACGCTGGCCGGCAGAGTCTGTCCTTGCTTTGGCGCAGAGCACATAATCAGCTTCCCAACTCGATCGGGGCCCCAACCAGGGAGCCGTATTCGGTCCAACTGCCGTCGTAGTTCTTGACGTTCCGATGCCCGAGTAATTCCTGCAAGACGAACCAGGTGTGGGACGAACGTTCCCCGATTCGACAGTAGGCAATCGTTTCCTTCGAGCCGTCTAATCCGGCGTCGGCGTAGATCTTGGCCAACTCGTCGTCGGCCTTGAAGGTGCCGTCATCGTTGGCGGTCTTGCTCCACGGCACGTTGATGGCGCTAGGGATGTGGCCCGGCCGCTGGCTCTGCTCCTGCGGCAGGTGCGCCGGCGCCAGGATCTTGCCGGAGAACTCGTCGGGGGAGCGCACGTCGACCAGGTTCTTGGCGTTGATCGCGGCCAGCACCTCGTCGCGGAACGCGCGGATCGAGTTGTCCGCCGACTTGGCGGTGTAGCTGGTGGCGGGCCGGCTTACCGGTTCGGTGGAGAACGCCCGCCCGTCAAGCTGCCACTTCTTGCGGCCGCCGTCGAGCAGCTTGACGTCCTCGTGGCCGTATAGCTTGAAGTACCAGTACGCATACGCCGCGAACCAGTTGTTGTTGCCCCCGTAGAGAACCACGGTGTCGCCGTTGGCGATACCGCGGTCGCTGAGCAGCTTGGAGAACTGCTCGGCATCGACGAAGTCACGTCGGACCGGGTCTTGCAAATCGGTACGCCAGTCCAGCTTCACTGCGCCGGCGATGTGGCCGTCGTCGTAGGCGCTGGTGTCTTCGTCGACCTCGACAAAGACCACGTGGTCGGCATCGAGGTTGCTCTCGGCCCAGTCGGCGGAGACCAGGACGTCGGAGCGTGCCATGTGGGTGATCCTTTCGATCGCTATGAGGTGCTCTGGGCCGGCTTCAGACGCGCCACGAGCGGATAGAGCTGGCAGCCCAGGCAGATGCCGAAGGCTGCGTTGAGGAATGCGGCTACCAGCGCCGCCGCTGTAAGCGCGACGCCCAACAGTGAAGCGCCGGTGGCAAATCCGACCGCCGCCGGGGCGGCGAAGATCAGCCCGACCAGCTGGGCGAACTTCAGCGGGGGAACAGGCTCACGCTCACGAACCGGGCTCAGCCGCGGCGCGACGATCTTGGCGAACACCAGACCGTAAGGATGGCGCCGCGGTCCGGCCACCGCACCGATCGCGAAGACGATCGCCTGAATACCGATGATGATCGCGGCGGCCAGCGCGCTGACACCGGACACCAGCAGGGTGACGACCAATACGACGGTGGTAACCCAGGCCGCGAAGCGCGGTCCCCTGACATCGACCTGCTCCGGGTTCTCGGTGTTCGACACGTTGCTGCTCCTGATTGCTTTGTGCACGCCGTTGGTGGCGGCGCGCCATGGGATTTTCCTGGCTGCTCCGAGCGCGGCGCGAGACGGCGCGGCTACTCAGCAGCTACAACAACAGCAGCAGCCCGCGACGCGGCACAGATCAACTGCGCGGCGACTGGTGAGCATGAGCTCTACGCGGGCGGACACGCGATGCAGCTTACCTAATGGCGACGTCATGAAGCCAACAGCGGTGTCAGCGCCGATCGCAGCTCATCAGCTTTCGGCACACCCGCGGTGCGGTACCGCTGTTGCCCGTCGGCGTCGAAGATGAATGTGGTCGGCAGCGACAACACCGAAAGACGCCGTGCGGCGCCGGGATTGGTGTCCATGTCAATCTCGATATGCGCGACCCGGTCGAGATCGTCACACACCTGGTTGACCACCCGGCGCACCTGGGTGCACGGTCCGCACCACGATGCGCTGAAATGCACGACGGTCGGCCCTTCCGAAGACAGGCCCAGGTCGGTGGTGTCGACATCGTCGGTCGCTTTTGGCTCGGTTGCCCGGACGTCGCCAGCCCGGCGGGTCATCAACCAGCCGATGAGCGCGGCCGCCGCCAACGCCGCGAAAACCGCCACAATTGCCGCAGTCATGCTCGGTTGAACCCGCTGAGCGTGATCGTTAATCCCGATGTGATGCCCTCGATGATCACGTCCGACCCCCGGGCCCCCTGGCTCGTCGGCGCTACGCCGAATGGCAGCTTCTGGTCCGGCAGCTTGCCCGCGAACGCGGCGAGCACCGCGTCCCGCTTGTCGGCGGGGACCGCCTCGTCGGCGGTGTTAGGGCCGGTGAGCACATCGGTGGGGGTGAACACCAGCGTGGTCTGGTCGTCGCTGGCCATCGACAGGTCGACGGCGACGCTGACCCGCTTGGTGAAGTGGGCCCCCAGCGGGGTTCCGGTGAACACCAGGCCATGGCTGCCGGAGATCCCGGATTCGGTAGTGCCGCCGGTGGCGTTGTTGGTGTCCTTCGAGGGTGCCTCGACGATGAGGTCGCGGATGCCCAGGTAGTGGCCGAGGTGCCGCGAGTCGATGATGATTCGGCTCTCCAGCTTGCCGACCGGCAGCTTGGCAGCCGGCCTGATCAGCCATGACGCATCGGTCAGGTCGATCGAGTGCATGGTGGCCTCGAGGGTGGCCTTGTCTATCACTGGGCGGTCGACCGCGGTGGCTTTGATCTCCAAGTCTTCATAGCGGTGTCGCATCGCCTGCGGAATGAGCGGGAACGCGATGATCGCGACGAAGGGGTCGAAGCCGAGATTGGCCGTCTGGCGCACCGCGCGGGCCAGCCGATACTCCGCATAGATGCTGGTCCCGAAGTCGACGCCGGCGGCTGCCAGGAGCACGACCACAACGGCCAGCAGCACAGCTGCCGCACCGACCAGCGCCTTACGCATCCGCATATTGTGGCCCACCCGCCCGCTTCGACGTGCACCGTCACCACGCTGATTGTGATGGCGTAGCGCTTATTCAGAGCGTCTCGGTCTGCATCGTCACCGCGCGAAGGACCAGGCAGCACGCTATCGTTACATGACCTGGCCGTTAAACTTCGTATCCCGTTGTGAATTTTGGGAGACGCCTTTCCCACGATGCTGGAGGGGCTTGCTTGGACCTGCTGCTGTTAACCGCGGAGCCGAATCCGGATGTGGTCGTGCCGTCCCTGTCGCTGCTTGCCCACACGGTTCGTAGTGCTCCGCCCGACGTTTCCTCGTTGCTGGAAGCGGGCAGCGCCGACGTTTTGATCGTCGATGCGCGGCTGGACCTGCCGGCAGCGCGCGGTTTATGCCGCTTGCTGGGCTCGACGGGCCGCTCGATCCCGGTGGTGGTGGTGGTTAACGAGGGCGGTCTGGTGGCTGTCAACGCCGACTGGGGTCTGGACGAGATCTTGCTCCCCGGCACCGGCCCCGCTGAGATCGATGCCCGGCTGCGACTGCTCATCGGTCGGCGGGGCAACCTGCAGGACCAGGAGGGCGTCGGCAAGATCAGCCTTGGCGAACTCGTGATCGACGAGGGCACCTACACCGCCCGGCTTCGCGGGCGTCCACTCGACCTCACCTACAAAGAGTTCGAGCTGCTGAAGTACTTGGCGCAGCACGCCGGTCGGGTATTCACCCGGGCTCAGTTGCTGCATGAAGTATGGGGATACGATTTTTTCGGCGGCACCCGCACGGTCGACGTCCACGTGCGGCGGCTGCGGGCCAAACTCGGACCGGAGTACGAATCGCTGATCGGCACGGTCCGCAACGTCGGCTACAAGGCCGTCCGTCCGACTCGCGGCCGGCCGCCGAGCAGCGAGCCTGCCGACCCCGACGAAGATCCGGACGCAGAGAGCTATCCGGAGCCGCTGGCCGATCCGCTGCACACCCAGTGACGGCGCCTCAGTGGCGGGCGACGTTAGGCACCGACGAGCAACAGCAGGTACGCGAACTCGTCACTGCGGCAAGTGAATTCGACAAGGTAGCTCCCGTCGGCGAGCAAGTCCTGCGGGAGTTGGCGAATCAGCGCACCGACCACCTGCTCTCCCTCTCGGCCGAAGGCGGCGAGAAAGTCGTCGGTTATCTGAATCTGTATGCAGGGAACGACGATGGGCCCGGCATGGCGGAGCTGGTGGTGCACCCGCAGGCCCGCCGACGCGGTATCGGTGCGGCGATGATCCATGCTGCGTTGTCCAAAACCGATGGAAAGAACCGCTTTTGGGCACACGGGACACTCGAACCGGCGCAGGCGACTGCGTCGGCGCTTGGGCTGACGCCGGTTCGGGAGCTCGTGCAGCTGCGTCGTCCGCTGCACGACATCGCAGAGCCTGTCGCATCCGACGGTGTTCATATCCGGACCTACACCGGCACCGCTGACGACGCAGAACTGTTGCGGGTCAACAACGCCGCGTTCGTGACGCACCCCGAACAGGGTGGCTGGACCGCTGCCGACCTGGCCGAGCGGCGCGCCGAACCCTGGTTCGACCCCGAGGGGCTGTTCCTTGCCTTCGATGAGCAGACCAACACCCTGCTGGGCTTCCACTGGACCAAAGTCCACCCTGACAAAGCCGGCCTCGGCGAGGTCTACATCGTCGGCGTCGACCCTTCGGCCCAGGGCCGCGGTCTGGGTGGACTGCTGACGGCGGTAGGCATCGCGCACCTCGAGCAACGGCTGGCCGATGCAGCCCAACCAACGGTGATGCTCTACGTCGAGTCGGAAAACACTGCGGCGCTACGGACATATCGGCGCCTGGGTTTCACCCAGTACAGCGTCGACACCGCCTACGCGCGCACCGGCCATACCGGCTGACGTGTTCACCCCGCGTTTACGCCTCCGGCGGACGCCGTCCACACCTGAGGCATAGTTTCCGGGAGGCTCGGCGCCCCGGCTGGGAGGGTCGGTCGCGGACACAATCATTGACGAAGGCGAGATCAGTGAAGCTCGACGCGGTGCGCGGAGCACTGGCAGCCGCAATGTCGACGGCAGTGATCGTAGGCATGATGTCGACCGGCTGCGGCAGTGATAACAACCTCCACGGCCTCAAGGCGCCGACGGGGCCGGTGAACTGCGACGGCAAGACCGCGCTGACCGCGGAGGGATCCACGGCTCAGCAGAACGCCATCGCGTTGTTCAACTTGGACTGGGCTCAGTTGTGCCCCGGAAAACAGTTGGCGTACAACCCAACCGGCTCGGGTGCCGGACGTGAGCAGTTCATCGCGCGGCACGTGGATTTCGCCGGCTCGGATTCACCGTTGAGCCGCGACCAGATCGAACCGGCGGCCGAGCGCTGCAACGGAAATCCGGCCTGGCACCTGCCGGTGGTTTTCGGGCCGATCGCCGTCGTGTACCACCTGGACGGCGTCAAGCAACTGGTCGTCAACGCTGACGTACTGGCCAAGATCTTCAGCGGCTGGATTGCCGACTGGGACGATCCGGCCATCGCGAAGCTCAACCCCGGCAGGGCGCTGCCCAACACCAGGATCTCGCCCATCTACCGGTCGGACTCCTCGGGCACCACCGATAACTTTCAGAAGTATCTGGCCGCGGCCGCCCCGAACAACTGGACCCGGGGAACCGGCAGCGAGTTTCAGGGTGGCGTAGGTGAGGGCGCGCAGAAGTCCGCCGGTGTGATCCAGGCCGTGCAATCCGCGTCCGGTTCGATCGGGTACGTCGAGAAAGGCTTCGCCGATCAAAGCCGCGTGCCGTACGCGCAGATCAACGACGGCAGCGGTCCGGTCACGCTCACCGACGACGCGGCCCGCAAGGCCATCGACAGCGCGACCTTCGCGGGCCAGGGAAATGACCTGAAACTGAACTTGAAGTCGATTTACAGCACCAAAGCGGCCGGTGCATACCCCCTGGTGCTGGCGACCTACGAAATCGTCTGTTCCAGCGGGTACGACCTCGCCACCAGTGCCGCGGTCAGGTCCCTGCTGACCGTGGCCGCCGACAACGCTCAAGACGGTCTGTCGACGGCCGGTTATGTTCCGTTGCCGGATAAGTTCAAGAAGCGCTTGGTCGCCGCGATCAATGCGATCCGGTGATTGGTCGGATTAACCTATGGCCGAAACTTTGGACTGATGGGAACACCGTGACGACGCCGAATCCAGCCGATACCGGCTCGGGTGAGTTCGTCGCCGCGCCTTCGCGCCGGCCGTTCGGCCCCCCGCTGCTGTGGGGCAGCGCCAGGCCCAGCCGTGGCGACCGGCTGTTCCGGGGTGCGTCCGAAGGGTCCGGCGTCCTGATCGTCGTGCTCGTCGTGGCGATCGGGCTTTTTCTGCTGACGCGCGCGATCCCGGCGCTGGCCCGCAACCAGGAGAACTTCTTCACCTACGGCGGCAACTGGGACACCAGCAACACCGCCGCGATGCGGTTCGGTGTTTTCGACCTGGTTCAGGTAACGGTGATGGTGGCATTGTTCGCGCTGGTCCTGGCGATGCCGGTGGCCTTGGGGATCGCGATCTTCATGTCCCAGTACTCACCGCGCCGCCTCACCGGTCCATTGGCCTACGTCGTCGACCTGCTTGCCGCGGTGCCGTCGATCATCTACGGGGTCTGGGGCCTGTACGTGTTGGCGCCGCAGCTGCGACCAGTTGCGACCTGGCTCAATCAGCACCTGGGTGGGGTGTTTTTGTTCGCGACCGGCAACGCCTCGGTGTCCGGCGGCGGCACGATCTTCACCGCCGGGATCGTTCTGGCGGTGATGATCCTGCCGATCATCACCGCGGTCACCCGCGAGGTCTTCATGAAGACGCCGCAGGGCCACATCGAGGCCGCGCTGGCGCTCGGCGCGACCCGCTGGGAAGTGGTTAAAACCGCGGTGCTGCCGTTCGGGCGTTCGGGCTACATCAGCGGCGCGATGCTTGGCCTCGGCCGCGCGCTTGGTGAGACGATCGCGTTGCTGGTCATTTTGCGCGGCACTCAGGCGCCATTCGGCTGGTCGCTGTTCGACGGCGGCTACACCTTCGCGACCAAGGTCGCGGCGACCGCCTACGAGTTCAACAACCAATACAAGGCCGGCGCATATATCGCCGCCGGTTTGGTACTTTTCCTGCTCACGCTCCTCGTGAATGCGATGGCGCGGGCGGCCGTTGCGGGCAAGGGCACCCGGTGACATCGATCCTGGACCGCCCGCTCAAGGCGCGGACGTTCACCGGCGTGAGCCTGCGTCGCCGCCTCGCCAATGTCGTTGCGACGGTCCTGGTTACCTTGTCGCTTGGCTTGGCGCTGGTGCCGCTGATCTGGGTGCTGTATTCGGTGGTGGCCAAAGGACTCGGGGCCGTCGAATCCAGCGAGTGGTGGACGCACTCACAAGCCGACATGACGGCGTTCCTGGCCGGCGGCGGCGCGTACCACGCCATCGTCGGCACGGTTCTGCAGGGCCTGGTGTGCGCCACCATCTCCATCCCCATCGGTGTTTTCGTCGCGGTCTATCTGGTCGAATACGGCCGCGACAGCGCACTGAGCAAGCTGAGCTCGTTCATGGTGGACATCCTGACCGGGGTGCCCTCGATCGTCGCCGCCCTGTTCATCTACGCGCTGTGCATCGCCACGCTCGGTTTCCCGAGATCCGGTTTCGCGGTATCGCTGGCCCTGGTGCTGCTGATGATTCCGGTGATCGTGCGGTCTACCGAGGAGATGCTCCAGATCGTCCCGGTAGAGCTGCGCGAGGCCAGCTACGCGCTGGGTGTGCAGAATTGGCGGACGATCACCAAGATCGTGCTCCCGGCCGGGATGTCGGGCATCATCACCGGGATCCTGCTGGCGTTGGCCAGGGTGATGGGCGAGACAGCGCCACTGCTGATCCTGGTGGGCTACTCGCAGGCGATGAACTTCGATATGTTCGGCGGCTTCATGGGCTCGCTGCCGGGCATGATGTACGACCAGACGTCGGCGGGGGCGGGCACGGCCCGGATTCCTACGGATCGGCTGTGGGGTGCGGCCCTGACGCTGATTGTGCTGATCGCCGTCATTAACCTGGTGGCCAGGGTGATCTCCAAGTTCTTTGAGCCGGAAAGGATAGGCAGGACTTCCAGTGGCTAAGCGGTTGGACCTCAAGGACGTCAACATCTTTTACGGCTCGTTTCACGCGGTCGCTGATGTCTCGTTGTCGGTTCTGCCGCGCAGCGTGACGGCGTTCATTGGGCCGTCGGGTTGTGGCAAGACCACCGTGCTCCGCACCCTCAACCGGATGCACGAAGTCACGCCCGGCGCCCGCATGCAAGGCTCCGTGCTGCTCGACGACGACGACATCTACGGCTCCGGTATCGACCCGGTGGGCGTGCGCCGTGCGATCGGCATGGTGTTCCAGCGTCCAAACCCGTTCCCCACCATGTCAATTCGCGACAATGTGGTAGCCGGGCTGAAACTGCAGGGCGTGCGCAACCGAAAGCTGCTCGACGACACCGCCGAGTACGCGCTGCGCGGCGCCAACCTGTGGGACGAGGTCAAGGACCGGTTGGACCGGCCGGGCGGCGGGTTGTCCGGCGGTCAGCAGCAGCGGCTCTGCATCGCGCGTGCCATCGCCGTGCAACCGGACGTGCTGTTGATGGACGAGCCGTGTTCGTCGCTGGACCCGATTTCGACGATGGCGATCGAGGACCTCATCGCCGATTTGAAGCAGGAATACACCATCGTCATCGTCACTCACAACATGCAGCAAGCGGCTCGGGTCAGCGATCACACCGCGTTCTTCAACCTAGAGGCGGTCGGTAAGCCCGGTCGATTGATCGAGATCGACGACACCGAGAAGATCTTCTCCAACCCGACCCAGAAAGCCACCGAGGACTACATCTCCGGCCGCTTCGGCTAGCCGGATTTGGCGACGGTTTCGTCCTCGGGAAAACGGCCGGTCGCCTGGAAGATGACCCGGCGCGCAACCTCGACGGCGTGGTCGGCGAATCGCTCGTAAAACCGGCCGAGCAATGTCACGTCGACGGCCGCCGCCACGCCGTGCTTCCACTCGCGGTCCATCAGCACGGTGAACAGGTGGCGGTGCAGGTCGTCCATCGCGTCGTCTTCTTCGCGGATGCGGGCGGCCTTCTCCGGGTCACGCGACCACAGCACTTCCTGCGCGCTGTTACCCAATTCAACTGCGAGTCTTCCCATTTCGGCGAAGTAGCCGTTGACTTCCTCGGGTAACACATGCTGTGGATGACGGCGGCGGGCGATCTTGGCCACGTGCAGCGCCAGCGCGCCCATCCGGTCGATGTCGGCAACCATCTGGATTGCGCTGACGATCGAGCGAAGGTCGCCGGCGACCGGTGCCTGTAGGGCAAGCAGCACGAAGGCGCTCTCCTCGGCCTGCGCACTCAACTCGGCGATCTTTTCGTGGTCGGACATGACCTGCTCGGCCAGCACCAGATCGGCCTGCAGCAGCGCCTGGGTCGCGCGCTCCATGGCGCCACCGGCCAACCCGCACATCGCTCCGAGCTGTTCAGAGAGCTCAGACAGTTGCTCGTGGTACGCAGTGCGCATAGCGCAAGCGTACTTTCTGAATCTGCGGTCCGGCATGAACCGGCCCGAAGTTGAGCGTGAACTCGCGGTGAATGCCGGTTAAGCTGCTGATTCCTGGTGGTTGCGCTACTCGCAGTGGGTGTCGGCCGCGTTGGTGACCGACAAGTCGTCCGGCAGCTTGGTCGGTGGGCTGCTTGCATTGCGGTCGACCTGCAAGCTGACCGGTGACCCCGCCGCGGGCGGAGTGCCGACCGCATTGAAGTCGGAGCCGAGCACCACCTGCACCACGTGCCCGGTGCCGGTGATGCGCTCCACTTTGGAGTTCGCGAACGTCGCTGCGACGGTGGCGGCGGCCTGCTCGTTACCGGGTGAGAACAGCACCTTGGTGGATTTGAGCGGGTTCGGGTAGTCGTCGGGCGACTTGACTCGGAATCCACGGCGCTTCAGCTGGTTGCTGGCCGTGGTGGCCAGCCCCGACTTGGCGGTCGAGTTGGACACCTGCACAGTGACGTCCTGCGGTGCGGCGGCCACGGACTGCAGTTGCTCGGGGTGCGGGTCGGCGGGCTGGCCGGCCTGGGAGGCCTTGCTGTTCTGCGATGTGGTCGGCGGACTCGGTGTCGCGTTCATGTCGTTCTCGCCCGGCAGCGCAGCGTCGTTGATGATGGCGTCGAACAGCGCCCGCATGTCCGAGGTGCGCGGCGGCTCGTCACCGTTTTCGTCGGTGATGCCGGTCGGCACGGTCACGAACGAGACGTGGCCGGCGTTCATGCCCTGCACGGACTGGCCGAGTTGAACCAGGTCGCGGGTTTTGATGTTGTCGACGTAGCTGTTGCTGATGAACATGTTCACGACGCTGTTGAGCTTGCTCATCGAGAAGAAGGTCTCCTTGGAGATCAGCGAACGCAGCAGCGAGGACAAGAACAGCTGCTGGCGCTTGATCCGCCCGTAGTCGCCGTTGTTCTCGGTCGTGACGTTGCGAGCCCGCACGTAATTCAGCGCGGTCTTCGAGTCGATCAGCTGGCGTCCGGAATGGGCCAGCACGGTGCCGAGTTCGTAGTCCTTCAGCGGAGTGGTGCTGCACACCTCCACACCGCCGAGTGCGTCGACCATCTTTGCGAAGCCGGCGAAGTCGACGGCGATGAAGCGGTTGATGCTCAGCCCGGACAACTTCTGAATTTCCTTCACCAGACACTTGGGCCCGCCGAAGGAGAACGTCGAGTTCAGCTTCGTCTCGGTGTAGACGTTTCTGGGACCCCACTTCTTGGTGTCCGAGTCGTAGAGCGGGCCGTATTCGCCGGTGTCGGGATTCCACGCTTCGCATTGGATCGGCGTGATGGCCAGGTCACGCGGAAATGACACTGCGACAACGCGTTTGCGGTTCGCCGGGATGTTGACCAGCATGATGGTGTCTGACCGGGCGCCGCCCGCGTCCTCGGTGTCGCCGGCGCCCATGCTGCTGTTGGCCCCGGCGCGAGAGTCCATGCCGACGATCAGAAAGTCTTCGTCACCGTATTGCGCGTTCGGATCGACGATGTCCCGCGACCCCAGGTCCAGCGCACTGACGGTGTTGAGCCGGTGGTTCTTTGACGTGCTCCACTGGTATGCGCCGCCGGTCATGGCCAGCGCCCCCGCCGCGATCGTGGCCACCACCAGACGGCCCGCAAGCAGCAGCGCGCCGTGCCGGCGGCGGCGTTTTGGCGCGGGCTCGTCGTGATCGAGGTCGCCATCAGGTTCTCCGACGGGGCGCGCCGGTCGGCGCGGGACCGACGTTTTCGGCAGCACGGTCGTCTGCTCGACGGCGGCGTCGTCGGCCAACCGCCCCCGGTAGATGGCATCGAGATCGGGCAGGTCGTAGTTGTATTCCACAGGGCTCGGCAACGCGTAGGCGTCGTAGTTGTCGTGCTGCTCGTTGGCGGGCGGTGAAGGTTCAGGGTCCGGAGCTGCATGGTGGTGCCGCGGCCGTTCAGCGACCGGGCCACCGATCTTGGCGATCAGATCCGCGACGGTGAGCCCGCCCTCGGCGTGGGATCCGCCCGTGTCGTGGTTGTCGACGGCGACGGGCTCATCCGGGTCGACGGGATCGTGCAGAGCCGACGGGCCTACCCATCGATTGACGACCGCGACCGTCTGCGTGGTCGTTCCGAACCGTTCCCACGGCGCGGCGCCTCGCGATCCGAGCGGCGTTCCGGTAAGCCCGATGTCATCGGCGTCATGGCCGTGAGTGGCTGCATCGGCGCCAGTGTCGCCGTCACTCATGTCCTACCGGCCTCCGAATCTGATGAGGTCTTCGCGTGCTCGTCGGGGTCCTCAGGGTGGCGCTGTCGATACAGCGCTAGGTATCCGCGCGACCGGGTGCGGTCGCGTCGTCGTTGTAGCAGCCGCGCCGCGATGGTGGCAACTTGGCTCGGCCGCCGACGCGTAATGCAACAAGTTCCACATGGTACTGAGACAGCCCCGGAAACGCGATCTCGGGACAGTTGCAGTTAGTCCGGCTTCTCCTCAGCCCGTACCGGGCTGCATCGTCGCCGGACGCTCGATCAGCCGCCTGAGTGCATGACGTCGGCCCCGAACGGAACCGTGCAGTCGTCGCGGTCGGTTAGCCAGCCGTCCGGCAGTGACACCCGCGCCGGTGAGCCTTGACGGCCACGCGGCCCGCCGGCCGCGGTCGGGAACGGAGTATCGCCGTCCAGTTTGTCCAGTAGACGGTCGAGTTCGTCACGGTTCTTGACCAGCGCGAGGGCCCGCCGCACGTCCGGGCCGGCCGGGAAACCGTGCAAGTACCAGGCGATGTGCTTGCGCATGTCGCGCATGCCTTTGTCCTCGCCGAAGTGCTCGCTCAGCAGCTCGCCGTGCCGGCGGATGATGGCGGCGACCTCGCCCAGGTTGGGCGGCGTCGGCGCCGGGCTGCCGGTGAACGCGGCCGACAGTTCGGCGAAGAGCCACGGCCGGCCCAGGCAGCCGCGGCCGATGACAACGCCGTCGCAGCCGGTCACGGCCATCATGGTCAAAGCGTCGTTGGCCTCGAAGATGTCGCCGTTGCCCAGCACTGGGATCGTCCGCACATGCTGCTTGAGCCGCGCGATCTGTTCCCAGTCCGCGGTTCCCGAATAGCGCTGTGCTGCGGTTCGGGCATGCAGTGCGACCGCGGCAGCGCCTTCGGACTCCGCGATCCGGCCCGCCTCGAGGTGGGTGTGGTGGTCGTCGTCGATGCCGATGCGGTACTTGACGGTCACCGGTATGTCGGCGCCCTCGGTGGCGCGCACCGCCGCGTTGACGATCTGGCCGAATAGCCGCCGTTTATACGGCAGCGCCGCACCGCCGCCGCGGCGGGTGACCTTGGGCACTGGGCAGCCGAAGTTCATGTCGACGTGGTCGGCGAGCCCCTCGTCGGCGATCATCTTCACCGCCGCATACGTAGTGGCCGGGTCGACGGTGTAGAGCTGCAGCGATCGCGGCGCCTCGTCGGCGGAGAACGTCGTCATGTGCATGGTGACCGGATGGCGCTCGACGAGGGCGCGGGCCGTCACCATCTCGCAGACGTAGAGCCCGCTGACCGTTCCGACGCGTTCCTGCTCGAGTTCTCGGCACAGGGTCCGGAATGCGACGTTTGTCACGCCTGCCATCGGGGCCAGCACGACCGGGCTGGCCAGTGCGATAGGACCAATTCGCATTGCCGGCTACCGGCGGCTCCAGGAGAGCTTGCCCTCGGTGTTGTGCAGCTGCTGGGCGGTGATCCGCAGGTCGCCCCTGCGGGCTTCCCGCTCGAGCTGACGCTGCTTGGACAGCTCGAACTTCTCGCAGGCCACCTCGAGCTCCTTGAGCAGGAGGGCAAGATCGTCGCGCAGCCGGTTGGCCTCACCGGTGAAGTCCTCGCGCTCGAAGATGCGCCACTTCTTCAACACCGGCATCACGACGTCGTCGAGGTGGATGCGTGGGTCGTAGACGCCACCGACGGCGATCATCACGGCCTTGCGGCGAAACTCGGGCACCGTGTAGCCGGGCATCCTGAAGTTGCGCAGCACCCGGTGCAGCGAATACATCGCCTTGTTCGGAGCGATTTCCAGGCCGGCTTCGCTGACGTCGCGGTAGAAGATCATGTGCAAGTTCTCATCGTGCGAGATCCTGGCGAGCAGCTGATCGGCGATCGGCTCGTTGCACGCCTTGCCGGTGTTGCGGTGTGAGACGCGGGTGGCCAGTTCCTGGAACGTGACGTAGAGAATCGAGTCGAAAATGTTCTCAGTGAACAAATCGCCCTGTTGGTTCTGGCCCGGGCTGAACCCTCGGTGCACCACCTCGAGACGCAGCTTCTCCAACTCGATCGGGTCGACCGCACGAGTCACCACCAGGTAGTCGCGCAGCGCGATCCCGTGCCGGTTCTCCTCGGCGGTCCAGCGGTTCACCCACTGACCCCAGGCGCCGTCCATGCCCATGCTCATCGCGATCTCGCGGTGATACGACGGCAGGTTGTCCTCGGTCATCAGGTTCTGGACCATCGCAACCTGCGCGACGTCGGACAGCTGAGATTGCCCAGGCTCCCAGTCCTGCCCGCCGAGCGCGTAGAAGTTCTTGCCATCCGACCACGGGATGTAGTCGTGCGGGTTCCAGGCCTTGTGCATGCTCAGATGCCGATTCAGGTTCTTCTCGACAACCGGATCGAGTTCACGCAACAGGTCCAGGTCTTGAGGATCCGGCACAGTACCTCCCAGTTATCTGTGTCTGTCGGTTTCAGTCAATATATCTGTGTATGCCGGTGACATTCAAGTTCCGAACCCGCGACATTATTTCGTGTCGCGCCGGCCCGTTGCGGCCCGGTTGATCAACATTTCTACGCAGTAGTCAATGAACTGCTCGCGGGTGGCTGCCAGGCGCCCGTCCAGGTACGCGGTAAACAGCGCGGTCAGGCCGCCAATCAGACTGGTGGCAACCATCTTCTGTAGGACCGGATCGCCGATTTGGGTCAGCTTGCCCTGCAGTAGGTCGATGAAATTGGGCATCCACTGTGCGCCCGACCTGACCAGCACCGGCTCGACCGCCGGGGCCAGCAGGAGCACCCGCCCGCGCACCGGATCATCGACCATCAGCGCGACGAACCGCTCGACGGCCTCGCGCGGCGTGCTCGCCGACATCAGCGCCGACATCGCCCTGGCGCACACATCGTCGTAGACGGCGCGCACGAACTCGTCCCGGTCGGCGAAGCTCTCGTAGAAGTAGCGCTCGGTCAGCTCGGCCTGCCGGCAGACCGCTCGCACGGTCAGGGCCGGACCGCTCGCCTCGCCGAGGAGTTGCACGCCGGCCGCGACGAGTTCATCGCGCCGCAGAGCCTGGCGGTCCTCCAACGGGACCCCGGACCAGCGGCGCGAACGTTGACCGGACGGCACGTCCCTCCTAAACTCGTGCTGACAACGCATGTAGTCAGTTCGCCTGACACGGACAGGATATTTCGCCAGTGACCCAAGATACGTCGCAGTCCTCCCCGGTTGCGTCGGGTTGCCCGGTTTCGCCGCTGGGATATGACGCCCCGCCGAAGCCGCTCGGCCCCGACTCGCTGACCTGGCGGTATTTCGGAGACTGGCGCGGCATGCTGCAGGGCCCGTGGGCCGGTTCGATGCAGAACATGCATCCGCAACTGGGTGCGGCCGTCGAAGACCACTCGACGTTCTTCGTCGAGCGCTGGCCGCGGTTGCTGCGGTCGCTGTACCCGATTGGCGGCGTGGTCTTCGACGGCGACCGCGCGCCCACCACCGGGGCCGAAGTCCGCGACTACCACGTGGAGATCAAGGGCACCGATAGTCAGGGCCGCCGCTACCACGCGCTGAACCCGGACGTCTTCTACTGGGCGCACTCGACGTTCTTCGTCGGCACCATCCATGTCGCCGAACGGTTCTGCGGGGGCCTCACCGAAGCACAGAAGCGCCAGCTGTTCGACGAGCACGTCGACTGGTACCGGATGTACGGCATGAGCATGCGCCCGGTGCCGAAGAGCTGGCAGGACTTCCAGGTCTACTGGGATCACATGTGTAGCGAAGTGCTGGAGAACAACTTCGCCGCACGCGAGGTGCTCAACCTCACTGAACTGCCGAAACCACCGTTCGCACAATGGATTCCGGACCGGCTGTGGGCCGTACAGCGCAAACTGCTGTCGCCGTTTTTCGTCTGGCTGACCGTTGGCCTGTACGACCCGCCGGTGCGAAAGCTGATGGGCTACAGCTGGTCACGCCGCGACGAATGGCTGCACCGTCGCTTCGCTGACGTCGTCCGCCTGATTTTCGCCGCCGTGCCGTCGCGCTACCGAAAGCATCCGCGGGCCCGAGCCGGCCTGGACCGTGCCACCGGCCGTATCCCCGCCGACACACCACTGGTGCAGACACCGGCCCGCAACCTGCCGCCGCTCGACGAGCGCGGCGATCCAAAGCACTACTGCCCCAACGTCGTCTGACGGTCAGCGACTGGCTGGAGCGCTGCCGACCCGCCGCTCGCCGCCGTTACGCTCCTGCCACAGGCGGTACACCTCGACCGCGTCATCGCGGGGGTCGTAGCGCATCGGTAGACGCCGTTGCGGCCAGTCCTTGGCGAACTCGTCGTAGAACGTGGTCAGCTCGAAGTATTTGCGGTCGTCGACGTAGTACGGCTCGTACTGGTCGCGCGAGGTGAGAAAGACGACCTGGTCAGGTGAGCAGTAGTACAGCGAGCCAAGGCACATCGGGCATGGATGGGCCAGTACGTAGATGGTGGTGCCGGTCAGATGCTCGGTACCCAGTTTCATGCACGCCTCGCGGATGGCAAGAATCTCCGCGTGGGCGGTCGGATCATGGCTCTGGGCAACCCTATTGGCGCTCTCGGCCAGAATCTCGCCGTCTTTGACGATCACTGTCGCGAATGGTCTTCCGCCCTCGAAGACGTTGTGCCGAGCGAGATCGATGGTTCGTTGGGCGAAGTCCATCGCGGATCCTCCATCCGAGAGCCGAGCTAATAACTAGGTGTTCTATATGACGCATGCCGCCAATGGTTTCGTCTACGCTGACGATGAGGTCTCCCAAGCGTTTGCCCACATCACGTACCTCGCCGCTGTGCGGAGCTGACGGTTCCAAAAAACAGCGCGTCGGGCCGCCGATTCCGCGACACATTTGTCGCTGAGCAATCGGCGCTTTGAGCACGCCGCCCCTGCTGGCAGCGTCCGTAAAGTTTCCTGGCAACAAACTGTGCAGGCTTGACAACCACTGGCTACACTATGGGCCCGGGGGGTAGCTAGGCAGGTCCGAATAAGTTATTTAGGGAAACTTGTGGCAGAGAACCCGCGCACCATCGTCGACGCGTTGTCCGCCAGGTCCTCGTCCCAAGACCCCGCGTACATTTTCCTTGCCGACGGCACGGCGGCGTCCGAAATACGGTGGACCTACGCCGACACCGCAGCCAACGCGGCGGCATATGCGGCGTGGCTTTGGCGTCGGGGTGTCCGCGGCGGATCACGCGTTGTGTTGGCGGTGAACCCGAGCCTGGACTATATCGCCGCGCTTCTCGGCATCATGATGCTCGGCGCCGTCCCGGTACCCAGCTTTCCTCCGTTGCGCCCGAAGGAACTGGACCGCTTCCACGCGATCCTGCTCGACTGCGCGCCGAACGCAATCGTCATCGACGCGATGTACGACGCCCAAATCGAAGCACTGCTGCGCCGGCTGGCGTGCGTCGACATTCATCCGGTGATCTGCTTCGTCGAGGACATGGATACCCGTGTCGATGCGGTGGCGTCCGCGACGTGCTCGCCAGACGACCTCGCCCTGATCCAGTACACATCCGGGTCGACTGGATCGCCAAAGGGCGTCTGCATAACCCACGACAACCTCATGAGCAATTGCGAAGTCCTGTCCCGCAGCATGGGGCCGGACCCGAATCGAATCGGACTTTCCTGGCTACCGCCCTACCACGACATGGGGTTGATGGGCACGATCATCCTGTCGCTCCACCACGGCTGGCCACTGGTGCTGATGTCGCCGATGCACTTCATGCAGCAACCCCGCCGCTGGCTGGAGGCCATCACCGCCTACCGCGTGTCGATCACCGTCGGCCCGAACTTCTCACTCGACGCCGCCGTCGAGGCCCTCGACGAGGACAACGAAGACCTGGACCTGTCAACGGTCAGGGAGTTCTACTGCGGGGCCGAACCCATCCGCGCGGATACCCTGGTGCGCTTCGAGCTTTGCACGGCACCACTCGGGTTCGACGTCACCGCGATGATCCCCTGCTATGGGATGGCTGAGGCGACGCTCTTCGTCGCCGGGAAACGAAAGGGACTCCGCTACAACACTGTTGACGCTGCTGACGGCATCGTGGTCAGCTGCGGCGAAGTCGATTCCGAACACGTCGTGCGGATCGTCGACCCCGACTCGAATCGTCGGATTCCAGAGGGGGAGATCGGTGAGATCTGGGTCCGCGGTCGCAGTGTCGCCGCCGGTTACTTCAATCGGGATGCGTTGACGTGCGAGTTATTCAACGCGCGAATCGATGGCGAACATGAGACCTATCTTCGCACAGGCGACCTCGGTTTCATGCGCGACGGCGAGCTGTTCGTCACCGGACGGATCAAGGACCTGATCATTGTCAGCGGCCGCAACATCTATCCGCAAGACGTCGAGGCCAGCGTGGTGCGCGCCGACCCATCGCTACGGCGGGCGGTGGCCTTCTCAGTACCCGGTGACGGAACCGAACGCCTGATCGTGGTCGCCGAGGCAGCCTTCACCCAGATCTCGACGGATTGGCACGCGAAGCTCACGGACGCGGTCCGCTCCAGTGTGACTTCGGAATTCGGAGTCGGACCTGACGTCCACATCTGCCCAAGGCGGACGATTCCAACCACCACCAGCGGCAAGGTCCGCCGGCAAGAAGCCAAGCGGATGTTCCTGGCGGAAGCGATTCAGAGGACCCCGGCATGAGCGCCGAACCGCTGGCTGCCCCGTCGGTTCGCGAGCGCGATGTGCTCGCCTCACGACTGGCGTATCTGACCGTCGGCCTACCAACGATTGGCGCGATTGGCGCGGTTGTCTATGGGATCTATTTCGGCGTGACATGGTGCGAAGTGGCGTTATTCGTTGTCATGTACCTGATTACCGCGCTCGGCATCGAGGCAGGGCTGCACCGCTACTTCACCCATCGGTCCTTCGAGGCGTCCGAACCGGTCAGGGTGTTCCTCGCGATCGCAGGGTCGATGGCGGCGCAGGGGCCGATCGTGTTCTGGGTCGCCAACCATCGGTTGCATCACGCGTTCGCCGACACCGACCGTGATCCGCATTCGCCTCAGCCGCAAGGCTCTGGATGGTGGGGACGCGCAAAAGGATTGTGGCACGGCCACGTTGGTTGGTTGTTCGATGTCAAGAAGATCGACTGGAGCAGGCATACCCGGGACTGGCTCGCCGATCGCAAGGTGATGAAGATCAACGCTTGGTACTTCACGTTGGTGTTACTGGGCATCGTGATCCCCGGTGCCGTCGGCGGGCTGGTCACACAATCGGTGCACGGCCTGGTCGGCGGGATTCTCTGGGGCGGCTTCGCGCGGATCTTCGCCCTGGATCAGGCCACGTGGGCGGTGAACTCGTTGGGCCACACGCTCGGTGCTCGTGCATTTCCGCTACGGGACGGAAGCCGCAATATCGGCGCCCTGGCGCCGCCCACGATGGGCGGGTCGTGGCACAACAACCACCACGCCCGGCCAGCGCTGGCCCAGACCCGGCGGCACTGGTGGCAACTCGATCTGGCCGGAGACTTCATCCGGCTCCTGGACCGGCTCGGTCTCGTACACCACGTGCGGTACGTCAATTCGCAGTCCGACCATGCAGAAGGTGCGTCATGACAGTTGAAACCCACAGTGCAACAGCATCTTCCTCCAGCCCGTCCCATAAACCGAGCGAGAGGGAATCGCTCGCGAAGGCGATCCTGCAACTGAACCCGGCCAGCGCACGGGCCAAACGGGTGGTCGCGCTGGTCACCGTCGGCATTCCGGCGCTGGGGTTCGGCTTCGCGGTCTACCTGATTGCCGCGGGACGGGCCACGGCGCTCGACTATGTGCTGTTCGGCGTGTTCTACGCGATACAGATGTTCGGGATCACCATTGGATTCCACCGCTACGTCGCCCACAAATCCTTCAAGACGTCCCGATTCTTCGAGGGTGTCCTGATGATCTCGGGATCCATGGCGCTGGAAGGTCCGCTGCTCTTCTGGGTCAGCACGCACCGCCGTCATCACCGCTATGCCGACGAGCAGGGCGATCCCCACTCGCCGAACCTGAGCGGCAGAAGCATCGTCGGCAAGCTGAAAGGGCTTTGGTACGCCCATATTCCGTGGATGTTCAGTGACCAGGAATCCAAGACGACGGTGTTCGCCCCCGATGTGCTACGTGACCGGCGACTGTACAGCTACAACCGGACCTATCCGATCTGGGGATTGGTCGGACTGCTGGTGCCGGCCGTCATCGGTTGGGCCGTCGGCGGCAGCCTTGCTGCAGCCTTGTCCGGCTTTATCTTTGGTGGGCTGGCGCGTGTATTCGTGGCGAATCAGGCGGCCTGGTGTGTCGGCTCGGTCAGCCACATGATCGGATCGCGACCGTTTGCTAACCGCGACGACAGCGCCAACAACTGGCCGGTGGCGTTCTTCACTTTCGGTGAGGGTCTGCAGAACAACCACCATGCGTTTCCTGGTGCGTATCGACACGGAATGCGTTGGTGGGAACCGGACGTCAGCGGCTGGGTGATCTGGATGCTGGCCAAGTCGCACATCGTGTGGGATCTGCACATGCCCAGCCGCACGACGATCGACAACCGGTTGCGCCGCAACCGTGCCACCGTGCCTGCCGTGGCCGCTCCCGGAGAAAGGTGACGATGTTCAGGAGAACGAAGACACCCAGGATCGACGGACCGTTGACCCCCGAGTTGCTGCGTTCGTGGCTGGTCGCCGATTTGGCACGTCGGGTGAAGTGCGCCGAATCGGACGTGGATACCGCCAAACCCTTCGACGCCTACGGACTCGACTCACGAACGGCAGTACAGGTTTCCGGCGCGCTGGAGAAGGTCGTCGAACGACGGCTCTCTCCGGCGATCCTGTTCGACCACGGCACGATCGACGACCTGACCGATTACCTCATCCGCGAGCTCGACCTTCCGGACCTTCCGGATTGAGCCCCGTCGAAGAGCCCGCCATGACCCAAAAGCATTCCCGCCTCATCATTCCGACCGACCCTGACCCTCGGTTCGTCGCGTTCATGGAGAAGAGCAATGCCATCGAGGGAGAGAAACTGGCCGCGGCCATCCCGCGGGAGTACATGCAGCCATCGGTAATTCGTGGCCTGGCCGGGCTAGCTGTGAGCCTGGCACTGTATGCCGGCTCGTTGGCCGGTATCGCGTGGGTGCACAACTGGTACCTGGCGGCCCCGTTCATCCTGATCGCCGGGCTCGGTGGGTGGGGTTTGCATTGCATCGGACACGATTGCGGTCACGGCGCCTTCTCCCGCAACCGCCGGTTGAACTTCGCGATCGGCCATTTCGTGCTGCTGCCGCTGATGTATCCGTTCCATGCCTGGCGACACGAGCACAACACGCATCATGCTCATACCAACAACTTGGAGCTCGACGTCGACTGGCGTCCGGTCTCCATGGAGATGTACCGACGGATGCCACGCCGGTACCGGCTCGTCTACTTCAGCACGCGGTCATGGGCGATCTGGGCCGGCACCATCAACTACTGGGCCAAATCCGGTTTCAGGCCCTCGTACTATCCCAAAAGAGCGATGCAGCGTGACGTGCGCCGCTCGATCTTGTTCGTGCTGGTGGTGGGCGGCGGATACCTGGGCGCGCTGACGTACTTCACCGGGTGGCAGGGTCTGCTGCTGTACTTCGTAGCACCGTGGTTCGCGATCCACGCCTGGTTCTCGATCACCACTTTGATGCAGCACAGCGCCGAAGACCTCCCGTATCTACCCGACCGGTATTGGACGCGAAACGCGAGCAGACTGCTGGTCACCACCGACTTTGTCTACCCGCGGTGGTTGTTGTTCTGCACGCACTACATCTCGCTGCACACTGCCCACCACGTCGCACCCTCGGTGCCCTACTACAACTTGCCGAAGGCGCAGACCGCGTTGAGGCAGCAGTACCCGGACATGGTCCGTGTCGAGAAGGCCAGCATCGGCCGACTCTGGAACATCGTTCACAAATGCCGCTTCTACGACCCGATTTCGGGCCTCTACGCGACGCGGCCCATGTTCAAGTCCGACTTGGCATCGGCCCCGACAGCGTCGGCGCCCACGGGAGCGACGCCGCCAACAACCGCCGGCGCGGCATGAGAGCGGGCACGATGCTGGCTGCTGCCACGGCACGCGGTCACCGCGTGGTGCCGAGGTTGGCCGGTCGTGTCCACACGGCGATGTTCGTCAACACCCGCGGACTCGGCCGGTCCTGGAGCGATATGTGTCCGCTGGGTGCTCGCCGCATCGAAATGACCGGCGTGCGCCGAGTCGCGGCTGCCTACCAGTGGGGCAGTCAGGACCCCAGCGTGCTGGCATTACACGGCTGGGGCACCGACAGCACCACGATGGCAGCCGTAGTGAATGTTGCAGTGGCTCAAGGTGAATCGGTGATCTGCTTCGATGCTCCGGGTCATGGCGCCTCGCCAGGGTCGCAGGCCACCATGGCCGAATATGTCGAGGCTGTTGGCGCTGTGCTGCAACGCTTTCCAAGTATCCAGACCGTGGTCGCGCATTCGCTGTCGGCGATTGCAGTGGTAGCCGCTCTCGCCCGGTCGGAGTCCAACGGGGTGCGGTCACTGCTGCTGCTTGCACCCGTTTGCTCGCTGACCGGCGTACTCGACAGGTGGGCGGCACAGCGACGGCTACCCAAGGGTGTGCCGGCGCTGATCGATAAAGAGTTGCTCCGACGCGACGGCGTCACGGTATCGCACTGGGATATAAGAACTTTGGGCATCGACGATACCGTCGAGGTCTGCATCGTGCATGACCCGCACGACCACTCGGTTCCGGTCAGCGATGCGCTCGAGATCGCCGCCGGAGGCCGGGCCGAGTTGATCGAGGCGCCGGGCGTTGGGCACCACGGGATTGTGAGCAGCGGGCAGATGCGCGCTGCGTTGACATCGCTCCTGGTAGCCCAGGATCTTTACCAGTCGCCGCCGCGAGAGGCAGTTCAATGACGATGACAGGCCCGGCAATCGGTTCCATTCCCGCCGTTGTTCGTGAACGCGCAGACCTGCAACCGAACGAACCCGCGTTCACGTTTGTCGACTATGACCACGACCCTGACGGGATTGCCGAAACTCTCACGTGGTCGCAGCTCTATCGGCGGACGAGCCAGGTGGCCGCCGAGTTGCGCCGGCACGGAACTGTGGGCGACCGGGCCGCGATCGTCGCGCCTCAGGGACTCGACTACATCGTTGGCCTGCTGGGCGCATTCGAAGCTGGGCTCATTGCGGTCCCGCTGTCGGTACCGCACGTCAAGGCCCACGACGAACGGGTCAATCGGGTGCTTGTCGACTCTGCACCCGCCGTCGTGCTGACCACCTCTGCCGTGTCCGGCGGAGTTGCCGAGTACTTGCGCGAGCAAGGACTCGCGTTCAAATCGCCGTTCGTCGAGGTCGACAAGGTCGACGCCGGCAACTCACCGGGACTCACCGATCCTGGCCCGCATTACGGCACGGCGTTACTGCAGTACACCTCGGGATCGACGCGTCAGCCGGCCGGTGTGATGGTGTCCCATCGCAACCTGGTCGCGAACTTCGAACAGGTGATGACCGGTTACTTCAGCGACACCGGTGGCGTCGCTCTGCCGGGGAGCACCGTAGTTTCGTGGCTGCCGTTCTACCACGATATGGGACTTTTCATCGGGGTCTTCGCACCGATTCTCGCCAATATGCACGGCGTGTTGACGAGTCCGATGGCGTTCCTGATCCAGCCGGCGAGGTGGGTCCAGTTGATGGCCCGCCATCCACGGACATTCTCGCCCGCACCGAACTTCGCGTTTGAACTTGCGGTGCGCAAGACCAGCGACGACGATATGGCGGGTCTGGATCTGCAGGGCGTGACACACATCATCTGCGGTGCCGAGCGCGTCCACGTAGCAACGCTGAACCGCTTCACCGAGCGGTTCGCGAAATACAAACTACGACCGCAGGCGATTCGGCCGTCGTACGGGTTGGCAGAAGCAACCGTGTACGTGGCGGCCCGTGCACCGGGGCAGCCGCCGAAAGTCGTCCACTTCGAATCCGACAAGCTGTCGGCCGGTCATGCCGAGCCCCGAAGCGACTCCACCGGAACGGCGTTGGTGAGCTACGGAGTGCCGCTGGCGCCGACCGTGCGAATCGTCGATCCCGAGACCAAAACCGAGCAACAGGCCGGCGAGGTCGGCGAGATCTGGATACACGGTGACAACGTCGCGCAAGGGTACTGGGGGCGCCCCGATGCGACGGCCGAGACATTCGGGGGACGCCTCGCCGAACCGTCGATGGGCACACCCGAGGGACCTTGGCTGCGCACCGGCGACCTCGGCGTGATCAGCGACGCCGAACTGTTCATCGTGGGCCGTATCAAAGACCTCGTGATCATCAACGGGCGAAATCACTATCCGGACGACCTCGAGGCGACGGTCCAGGAGATCACCGGCGGCCGGGTCGCTGCGATCTCGGTTCCAGATGCAGTCGACGAGCGGGTAGCCATGGTTATCGAATGCAAGCCGCGCGGCGATTCAGCGGAAGAGGTCGCAAAGAAGATCGATGTCGTGAAACGCGATGTCAACGTGGCGATATCAACCGCTCACGGCATCCGCGTCGACGATCTCGTGCTGGTTGCGCCCGGTTCGATCCCGATCACCACCAGCGGCAAGATCAGACGCGGCGCGTGCGCCCAGCTGTACCGGCAAAACCAGCTGTCGCGAATCGGCTAACCCCCGGCCTCATCAGTGCCCCCACTAGGACTCGAACCTAGGACCTGCGGATTAAAAGTCCGTAGCTCTACCAACTGAGCTATAGGGGCAGCGACGCACAAGGATACTGGGTCCTCGTTTGAGGATTCGGTCCCCGGTGCCCTAAGCTGACGTGGCTCCAACGAACCATGTTGCGAGTACCCCGGAGTGATTCGGTTCTGGCCCCCATCGTCTAGTGGCCTAGGACGCCGCCCTTTCACGGCGGTAGCACGGGTTCGAATCCCGTTGGGGGTACGCGCGTCGCGGCAACGCGGAGCGGTGGTAAAGCAAGGCCCTGTGGCGCAGTTGGTTAGCGCGCCGCCCTGTCACGGCGGAGGTCGCGGGTTCGAGTCCCGTCAGGGTCGCCACCCCGGCGAGGCACATGATGCCTTCCGGCCAGGTAGCTCAGTCGGTATGAGCGTCCGCCTGAAAAGCGGAAGGTCGCCGGTTCGATCCCGGCCCTGGCCACCATAGTATCCTTGCAGTTCACAGGGTTTTTGACTCCTGACACGCGCAATCCATCCGACCAGCGCCCGCTCATGCTCGCCATGTATCGACAACGTCACGGGCAGCGTTTGCCAAGCCGTACAGCGCCTCGCGTTCGTTGCCATCGCAGCCAGCGCTGCTTCGGCGTTGTTAAGCTGCTCAGCAAATACCTGGATGGCATCGGATACGGATTGCCTCACTTGACCAGCCCGCCCGCGAATGCCAGACCCACCGTGATGCACCCCGTGCTGAGCGTGTAGCCAACGGCGAACGGCAGTAGCGCCACCGTAACGCCTATCGCCGCCGCGAGAACGGGCCGGGCATGGTCGCGCCGATGAGCGGGTGCAGGACGGTACCTCCGACAGATACGGCCGTGGCCCTGGCCACCAGGAGCTAGTCGAATTCGATGGGCAGACTCTTGGGCCCGCTCAGGCTGACGATAGGTTTCCAGGGCACCGGCCCGGCAATTCGCGGGTTGCGCAGTCGCCCGGTCAGAACATTCAGCGCTTCCGCGATCTCCCGTCTGGCCAGATTGGCGCCCAGGCAGTAGTGCACGCCGCCGCCAAAGGTCAATATCGCCGGCGCTCCCTCGCGGGTGATGTCGACACGATCCGGGTCGTCGTAGACGCTCGGATCGCGATTGGCCGCAAAGGTATTGACCAGCACCATGGTTCGGGCCGGGAAGAGGTACCCCTCGAGTTCGACGTCGTCGACCACGAGGCGGAGGGTTCCGCCCGCGATCGGCGAGTGGCGCATGGTTTCTTCCACCGCCTGCATGGCCAGATCGGGGTTGTCTCTGAGCAGCTCCCACTGATCGGGGTGCTCACAGAGCAACTGCACGGATGCGGCCACCTGGTTGCGGGTGGTGTCTGTCCCCGCGAGCAGGAGGCCGCCTGCAAGCATGCGTAGTTCTTCGGCATCGAGTCGATCCCCGTCATCCTCGGCGCGGATCAGGTCGGAGAGCAGATCATCGGTCAGGCTGTGCCGGCGACGGGCGACCATGTCGTCGACGTAGTCGTCGAGCTCTCGCCATGCCCGCATTACGACGGGCTCGAGCTGCCGGATGTCGGCGGTGAAGCTGAAGGCTTTGAAGATGTCGTCAGCCCACGACGAGAACCGCTGCCAGTCTTCGCGGGGCGCACCGAGTAAGGCGCAGATGATCGGGACGGGGTATGGGCGCGCGAGGTCGGCGACGACGTCACAACGCCCTGCATCGGCGATCTGGTCGACGAGATCGTTCATCACGCCGACCATGGCGTCGTGCAGGCGCGCAACCGTTCGAGGGGTGAATGCCTTAGAGCACAGACCGCGTAGCCGGCGATGCGTCTCGCCTTCCACGCAGAGCAAGCTGTTGATCACCTTGTCCCACAACGGACCCGAGGTGACGCCCTGTGCCTGCAGGACGATGCCGGGCGGCGGCTGGAACCGGTCGTCACGCAGCATGGCGCGGACGAGCCGGTAGGAGAGCACTTCGGGTCCGAACGGACCTATTGCGACGGGCGACTGCTGTTGCGCCGCCCGGAATCGGGGATAGACCTCCGCGGGACTCTCATCGGCGCTGTAGTTCAGCGTGGGCAGATCGGCGTCGAAGACACTGGGTGGAGCGGTACCGACGGTCATGACCGTCTCCTTTGACGCGTCCGACAGGCCCTCGTCAGCATAAAGCGGGTTTTCGCACCCGCTCGAAAACCCCGGTAAACTACAGGCATGTAATTCGGCGTGACGTGGGCGCAGGCCGCCCTCGCCGGCAGAAGGAACGGCCATGGACCCACTCAAGATATGCAGTGTTGAATTCGACGATCGCGATCCTTATCGAGCGACGTTCAACGTCCACCTGTCCCGCGACATGACGGATTTCGAGCGCCAAGCGCTGCCGCCGCTGCTCTCGTCGGGTTTTTCTCCGTCGGAGGCCCGGGGTTCCGCGGTGGTGGCGATCAGAAACGCCACCATCACGATGATCGAAGACCACCGTGACCTGCTCAAGCGGATCGTCGCCGAGGCCGAATCATTAGCCAGGACAATGGAACACGAGCAGCACGCCGTTGCGGCTCAGGTCGCGGCCCGAGTCGAGGGCGTCCAGCAGCGCGCCGCGGCCATCGATTGGAGCTGAAGCGCGCCGCGGCAGTCGCATCGCATACTGAATTCATGGCCGCCCTCGCACTTCGGCTCCTCGCTGCCGTTTTCGTCCTGTCTGCGCTGAGCGGCGTGGCCGCCAACGCCGACGTGCCTCCGTTGAGTCCTGAGGCGCACGCAGCGGGTTTCGTGGATGTTCACTCGGTGGTCCCCAGTGCGCTGCTCGACCTGCGCTATGCGACGCCGAACAACTTCACCCACGCGCAGCTCTATCCCGCAAACGCCCGTTGTCTGGTCCACGAGTCCATGGCTTCCGGGCTTGCTGCTGCGGCGAAGTTACTGGCCTCGCAGGGCAACGTGCTCGTCTTCTGGGACTGCTATCGACCGCACGATGTGCAGGTGAAAATGTTTGACATCGTGCCGAATCCGGCATGGGTGGCCAAGCCCGGCAACTTCGCGCGCAGTCACGAGTCGGGCCGCTCGGTCGACGTAACGCTAGCCAACGTCAATGAGCAGTGTCCTCGTTGCCTCGTCGACATGGGCACCGACTTCGACGACTTCTCGCCGAGGGCAACAGCTTTCGCCACAGACGGTGTCAGCGCCGCCGAGCAGGCGAACCGGGGCAGATTGCGTGACGCCATGAGTGCTGGCGGCCTGTCGGTGTACTCCGGTGAGTGGTGGCACTTCGACGGTCCCGGCGCTGGGGTTCAACGCCCCATTCTCAACGTTCCGGTGAATTAGCTATCTCATGATATGAGATAGTTAATTCGTATGATGAGATCGCAGGCGGTAACCTCCACCTCGGACAAGATTCGATCGCAAGGGAGCCGCGCCATGACCGGTAAACCTCAGGCCGTCTACACCCACGGGCATCATGAGTCGGTGTTGCGCTCGCATCGGGTGCGCACCGCGGAAAACTCCGCCGGCTATCTGCTGCCCTATCTGCAGCCGGGAATGTCGGTGCTCGACGTCGGCTGCGGCCCAGGGACCGTCACCGTCGACCTCGCCGCCAGGGTTGCACCCGGAGAGGTCACTGCCGTCGAAATGACGGACGATGCATTGGATTTGGCTCGAACCGAGGCGCAGAACCGCGGTCAGTCGAACATCGTCTTCGCGACCTCTGACGTGCACGCTCTTGACCTGCCCGACGACACCTTCGACGTCGTGCACGCCCATCAGGTGCTACAGCACGTGGCCGACCCTGTGCAGGCGCTGCGCGAAATGCGCCGGGTGCGCAAACCGGGCGGTGTCGTCGCCGCGCGCGACGCAGACTATGCGGGATTCACCTGGTTCCCGCAGCTTCCGCCGTTAGACCGCTGGATGACGCTCTACTCCGCGGCGGCGCGGGCCAACGGCGGTGAACCCGATGCGGGCCGCCGGCTGCTGTCCTGGGCTCAGCACGCCGGATTCGACGACGTCACGCCGACCGGCGGGCTGTGGTGCTTTGCTACGCCGGAGACCCGTGATTGGTGGGGCGGGATGTGGGCCGACCGGATCGTCGAGTCGGCCCTGTCGCGACAGCTGGTCGAGTCGGAGATGGCCACTGCCGCGGAGCTCGACGAGATCTCCTCGGCCTGGCGGGACTGGGCTGCCGCCCCGGACGGCTGGCTGGCCATCCCGCATGGCGAGATTCTCTGCCGCGGCTAGCAGATTATTGCTGGTCAGACCGACGGTATTGGCATTCTCATTTTCGGCAAGTACGTTATCGTGGATGGATAACGACACTTTGGAGGATCCGTGCGTCTCGGAATAATGATCGGCGCCGAGCGTGGCGATTCCGCGCGCAAGGTTTCTCGGATGCTCGCCGATATCGAGTGGGCCGAGAATGCGGGCATGGACACCGCGTGGATCCCTCAGGTGCCCAACGACTTTGATGCGTTACTGGCTGTCGCGCTGATGGGTACCCGCACGACCCGCATCGAGCTCGGCACTGCGGTCGTACCGCTACAGGCGCAGCATCCGATTGCGTTGGCGCGTCAGGCGCTATCGACGCATGCGGCCAACGGCGGCCGGTTGGCACTGGGTGTCGGGCCGTCGCATCACTGGATCATCCAGGACATGCTGGGCCTGCCGTACGAGAAACCGGCCGGCTACACCCGCGACTACCTCGAAGTGCTGCAGGCCGCGTTCGCCGGGCCGGGTCCCGTCGACGTCGAGAACGAACACTTCACCGTGCACAACCCGCTAGATCTGGCCCCGGTAGCGCCGCTGCCGGTGTTCGTCGCGGCGCTCGGCCCGGTGATGCTGGCGCTGGCCGGCGAGCACGCCGACGGAACCGTGCTGTGGATGGCCGACGAGCGGGCCGTCTCCGACCATGTGGTGCCGCGGATCACCAAGGCCGCGGACAACGCGGGCCGGCCCGCACCGCGCATCGTCGCTGGAATACCCGTATGTCTCTGTGCGGCAAACGAAGTCGACACCGCCCGCGAACGAGCCAATCGGATCCTCGGCGAAGCCGAGGTATCGCCAAACTATCAGCGGCTGCTGGACTACGGCGACGCCCGCGATGTCGGCGACATCTGCGCCGCCGGTGACGAGGAGGCCATCTTGGCGCGGATGCGCCGATTCGCCGACGCCGGGGTAACCGACCTGTCGGTGCGGTTGCTGCCGATCGGCGAGAACCGCGAAGAGCTGATCGCCTCCAAACGGCGCACCCGCGAGGTCATTTCGGAGCTTGGCACCCAACTTCGCTGATCACGCTGGCCCGGTGATGTGCGCCTCGGCGAGCTTACGGAAGGCCGCCACCAATCGGCTGCGGTCGTCGGCGCGGCACGCCACCACAACATGGCTGGGCTCGACGCCCTCGAGCGGAATCGTGGTCAGATCCGGGCGTAAAGCACTGATATGCGAGCCGCCCGCGGTAATCGCCACCGCCTGACCGGCCGCGATCACTTCGAACTTGTCCTCGAGCGCGTCGATGAACGGCCCGTCGGGTGCGCGACGCCCGTCGGGACGCGGATCGACCCGCCAGAACGCGCTCCACGTCGGGTCCGAGTCGCGGACCCGGGGCATCGGTTCGTCGGCGATGTCGTCCAGGGTGATCGACTCCTTGCCGGCCAGCCGGTGCTCCAGCGGCACCACCAACACCCGGGGCTCGTCGTAAAGAATCGTGACGTGCAGCTGGTCGGTCGGAAACGGTAACCGCGTCACGACCGCGTCCACGCGATGATCGAGTAGCGACTGGCGGGCCGCGTTCCACTCCAGGTGCACGGTGTGCACGTCGGCATCCGGGTGCTGACGACGCAATTCGCGCGCCGCGGGGGTGACGATCAAACCGGTCGTGTACCCGATGGCGATTCGCCTGGGCTGGGCGGCGGCGCGAGTCTGTGCCGCGGCGCGGGCCGCTGAACGCAGCAGCGCTTTGGCCGCCGGCAGGAAGACTTCGCCGGCTTCGGTGAGCCGGGTGCCCTGCGGAGTGCGGTCCAGCAGGCGAGCACCCAATTGTTGTTCCAGTCGGCGAATCTGCCGGCTCAGCGACGGCTGCGCGACCCGCAGGGCCGTGGCGGCGCGGCCGAAGTGCCGGTGGTCGGCCACCACGACGAAGTACCGCACCAGCCGCAGGTCGAGGTCGACCGGCGCGAAGTCGTTCATGCCCGCATGGTAATCGCCGACCCGGCAGCGAAATAATGCGATAGGCGTTATGAGCTGTAGTGATGCCTGATCGGTATTGAGTATTGCGAAACAAGTCTTGGACGAGGCGCCGGAACCGGTCGCAGGGTGGTGTTACCGCTCATCGCTAATTCAGGGAGAACATCATGCGAGTTTTCGTCACCGGCGCGACAGGACACATCGGGTCGGCGTTGGTGCCCGAACTGCTCCAAGCCGGGCACCAGGTCACCGGTCTGGCCCGTTCGGACAAGTCCGCGGCCGCGCTGGCTGCCATGGGCGCCGAGGCGCACCGCGGTGACATCGATGATCTCGACGGTCTGCGGGCTGCCGCGTCGGTCGCTGACGGTGTCATCCACCTTGCCTACCGACACGACTTCGACAACGACTTCGTGGCCGCCGCGGACGCCGATCTGCGTGCCGTCGAGGCAATGGGCGAAGTGCTCGCAGGCTCCGACCGCCCGCTGGTCAACACTACCGGGACGCTTTTTCTGCCTGGTGTCGTGCAAGGGCGCGCCGCGACCGAACATGACACGATGCCTGCCGGGCCGCGGATCGACTCGGAGAACGCGACGATTGCACTGGCCGACAAGGGCGTTCGATCATCGGTTGTCCGGCTGTCACCGCTGGTGCACAGCGACCTGGATCACCACGGTTTCGCCCATCGTTTGATCGGCACTGCCCGCGAAAAAGGGGTGGCTGCCTACATCGGCGACGGCTCCAACCGGTGGCCGGCAGTTCATACGCTCGACGCGGCGCACCTCTACCGGCTCGCTCTCGAAAACGCTTCTGCGGGAACACGGTTGCACGGTGTGGCCGACGAAGGCGTGCAGTTCCGCGACATCGCCGGCGTCATTGGCCGCCACCTAGGTGTGCCGGTGGTCAGCATTTCGCCGGAAGAAGGGCCCAGCCACTTCGGGTTCCTGGGCTTCTTCGCGGCACTGGACAATCCGACGTCCAGCACGCTAACCCGGAAAGAACTGGACTGGCATCCCGAACGGCCGGGCCTGCTCGACGACCTCGACGAGGGTCACTATTTCGCCGAGGAACAGCACTGATGGCGACTGTCGTCGAAGCCGCTCGCGAGACATTGGGGCCAGTCGGGGTGTGCCTGCCGGGCTCGTTGACCGTTCCTTTGAATGCTGGTCTGCAACGCGATGCCGTGCGGCGGTTCGACCACGCGGGTTATCGGACGGTCTGGACCAACGAGGTGCTCGGCAAGGACGCTTTCGTGCAACTCGGGGTGCTGCTCGCCGAGACCGAGCGGATGGTCTTCGGGACCTGCATCGCCAACATCTGGGCCCGGCCGGCCCAAACCATGCACGCCGCCGCCGCCCAGCTCGCCGAGGCCTACCCGGGCCGGTTCGTGATGGGTCTGGGCGTCGGCTATCCCGAGCAGGCGGCCAGTGTCGGACGGGACTTCGGCCGTCCGCTGGTCACGATGCGCGACTACTGCCAGCGGATGGACGAACCGACGTGGCCGCCCGTCCCTGATGCCACTTATCCCAGGATCATCGCTGCCAACGGTCCGAAAATGGTTGCGCTCGCCGGTGAGATCGCCGATGGCGCGATGCCGGCCGGGCTGCCTGCGGAGTTCACCGCGCAGGCCAGGGAGGCGCTGGGTCCCGACAAACTTCTGGTCGTCGGGTTGTCCCTTGACCCAGATCCGATGGTTGTCGGGGATGGCGCACATGAACACCTGTTCGCAGGTGCCGACCACGTCACAATCCTGCCGCCGCTGGGCGGCGATTTCGGTATTGGTATCGACCAGCTCGAGAAGATCGCCCCGGCCCTGACCGGACTGGGCTAACCCCGCGACGGGTTTGTGTAGACGCGGGTCGGCGAGATCAGGACAGCGGTGCGACGCTGTTCGCGCATCACCTGGTCGTAGGTGTCCCAATCGTCGTGGGTGCCGCCGGCCGCAGTGAAGATCTCGCGCAGCAGCAACCGCAGTCGTTCGTCGTCGACGTCGGGGTGGGGGTCGTCGGGCCCAATCAGCTGCGCCGATCCCTCGACGGTGGCCCACTGCCAGCCCGCACGGGCGGTGACGGCGGTCCGCGGATCCGCGCGTAGGTGGGCCAATTTGCGGGCGCCGCCGATGGCGACCAGCGCGACCACCGGCTCGTTCGTCAGAGGATGGGCAAACACTCCGGCGTTGACGACCGACGCCTGAGCGCTACCGTCGCGACGCAACGTGGTGAAGACGACGAGCCCTTGATCTTTGGCGGCGAGCTCAGCGAAGGCCGGCAGATCGGTCATGGGTGTGATTTCCTTCCGGTCGGATTGTGCATTTCAGCCCCGGAAAGCCGTATTCCATTCCCGACGTGCGAAAAGTGTTGCCGTGCAGTGCTACTCGTACTCAACCAGGACCGACGGAGTGTCAGGCACGGCCTGGCAGGTCAGGATGTAGCCATCGGCGATCTCGTCGTCCTCGAGCACGTCGTTGGTGCGCATGGTGGCGGCCCCCTCGACGAGCTTGGCCATGCAGGTGCCGCAGTTACCGGCTTCGCAGCTGAACGGTGGCGACAGGCCGGCCCGCCGTGCACTCTCCAGAAGCGTCTCCCCGGCGACCTGCGGTACCGACACCTTCTTGCGTTCCAGCTTGATGGTCACGGTGCCGCCCAGCTCGGCCTCGCCGCCGGCGACCGCGGTAGCGGGTGCCTTTACCGGCGGTGACGCGTCGAAGTCCTCGACGAGGATGGCCGCGCCTTCCGGCAGTGCGGATCGCACCACAGTCATGAATCCCTCCGGCCCGCAGATATAGCAGTCGGCATCTGTATTTGCGCCGATGAATTTCTCGACGCCGGCCGAATCCAGCAGCCCGTGCTCGGCGTCGATGTTCCGGTCCACCGACAACCGGCCGGGGTATCGCTCGATCAGCTCATCGATCGCGGCCTCGAAGATCACGGAGGCCCGGTCCCGGTCGGCGCACAAAACCCGCACCGTCGCGGTCGGTGCTCGCCAGGGCGCTCTTGGCCAGCGACAGGATCGGCGTGACGCCGCTGCCTCCGGCGAAGGCCAGCAACGGGGCCGATGTCGATCTCAACACGAACGTGCCAGCGGCCCGTGTCATGGTCAGCTCGTCACCCTCGACGACGTTGTCGACGATCCAGTTCGAGACTTTGCCGCCGGTCACTCGCTTGACCGTGGTCATCACCTCGGTGTCGGTCTCCGGCGCGCTCGACATCGAATACGACCGGTACAGCTCCTCGCCGTCAACAGTCACCTTGAACGTGCAGAACTGTCCGGCGCGATAGGAAAACGGCTGCTCTTCCGGGGCGAGCACGTAGGTGCGGGTGTCCGCGGTCTCCTTGATGATCCGGGTCACCGTGGCCCGCTGGAACACGTGGCGTTCCGCCATGCCTGCACCTTCCACACTTGCGTTCTTCCCTTGAGAGAATACTATTCTCTCAAAACGATAGGATGTTCTCAATGTCGCCGACCGCGCTGGTATTCGAGCAGCGGAGCTACACGCTGCCGCAACTCGACGCATTGGCGGATGGGCTGGCAGCGAGCTTGCGTGGGCGGGGTGTGACGGCCGGCGGGCGGGTCGCGCTGATGGCGTCGAACCGCCCGGAATTCGTCGTCGCCCTGCACGCGATCTGGCGGCTGGCCGCCGTCGTCGTGCTGATCAGCCCGGCGTGGAAGCGTCACGAGGTTGAGCACGCGCTCGCGCTGACGGACCCGTCGCATGCTGTCGGTGACCACGAGGCGCTGTCGAGTCTGATGCCGATGCTGCATCTTGACGAGCCCATGGCTGCCGGCGAACCGCTCGGCGTGCCTGCTGCGCCGGACGCTGATGCGGTGTTGGCGTTCAGCTCGGGCACGACGGGTCTGCCGAAAGCCGTTCGGCACACGCACAAGTCGCTACAGGCCGCCGTCCATCATTGGCGCGACGCGATGGGCTTGACCGTCCGCGACCGCATTCAGATCGCCACCCCGCCGTCGCACATTCTCGGACTGCTCAACATCATGACGGCCTTGCAGACCGGTGTGTGGATGCGGCTGCATCGCCGATTCGACATCGGCCGCATGCTGCAGCACATCCAAGACGATCGAATCACCGTCGAGATGGCCGTTGCGCCAATCGCTTTGGCCATCGCCTCGCACACGAACCTGGAGTCCTACGACCTCTCGTCGCTGCGATTCATCATGTGGGGAGCGACGCCGGTCAGCGCGAGCGTCGCCGAGACCGTTACCCGGCGCACCGGCGTCGGGTGGGTTCCCGCGTACGGAACCACCGAGTTACCGGTGATCGCCTGCAATCCGCTCGACGGCGCGCGGCTCGACTCCGTCGGCCGGCCGGTGCCAGGTGTACAGGTGCGGGTCGCATCGTTGCAGACCGGTGAGCCGATCGGGCCGGGTGAGGTCGGTGAGATCCAGGCGCGGGCCGAGTCGCTGATGGCCGGCTACCTGCCGTGTGAGGCGACGCGGGATGTCATGTGCGACGGCTGGTACCGGACCGGCGACGTCGGTTATCTGGACGCCGGTGGTTGGCTGCGGATCACCGACCGCTGCAAGGAGATGATCAAGGTGCGCGGCTTTCAGGTCGCGCCCGCCGAAATCGAGGCCGTGCTGCACGGTCATCCCGCCGTCGAAGACTGCGCGGTGTTCAGCATCCCCGACGGCAAAGACGGGGAGTCCATCGTCGCCGCGGTCGCGACGCGAGCGCCGGTCGACGCTGCCGAGCTCACTGCGCGGGTCGGTGAGAGTCTGGCTTCCTACAAACGTCTGAGTCGTGTCGTGTTCGTGCCAGAAATACCCCGGCTGCCTTCCGGGAAGGTGCTGCGCCGAGTTCTCAAGGAGCGCTATGGATGTACGTCTGACACCTGAACAACAACAACTGCGTGACGCAGCCGCGAAACTTTCCGATGACCTAGGACCCGGATCGGTGCAAGATCTCGCCGACGACGGGCGAATCACCAAGCTCGACAAGCAGATTCAGCAGACAGGTTGGCGGTCGCTGCGCTCCGACGGCGCATCAGGTGTCGAAGTGACCATCGTCGCCGAGGAGTTCGGCCGTGGATTGGTCGATGCCCCGTTCCTCGGCCCCGTGCTGGCCGACGATCTGGCCCGGCAAGTCGGCCAGGACGGCTCGGGATCTACCGTCGTGGTGAGCGGCCATGCTGTCGACGTGCGAGGCTACCGGCGCGCGCTGACGTTAGACGGCACGACGGTGTCAGCCGTCGACGTGGGCGCTGCCCGCGATGCCGTTGACCTGACCCGAGCCGCGGCCGATATCAGCGGAACTGCAACGGCGGTCGGCGATCTGGGCTCCGACGCCGCGCAACGCTGGCTGGCACTGGCGCTGGCCACCACGTCGGCCGACTTGGTCGGCACGGCACGCGGTGCGCACACGCTGGCGTGTGACTACGCGAAAATTCGTGAGCAGTACGGCAAGTCGATCGGCTCCTATCAAGCCATCGCACACCTGCTCGCGGAAAGCCTGGCCCTGATCGAGGGCTCAGTGAGTATCTTGCGGCATGCCGCCTGGGCGGTAGACGAATTGGACCCAACCGAGGCGATCCGCGCCGGCCGGTTAGCAAAGGTCTACTGCGCGCGCGCCGCGCGGACGGTATGCGAGACCGCGATTCAGGTGCACGGCGGGATCGGTAACACCTGGGAATGCCTGGCGCACGTATATTTGCGCCGTGCGCTCACCTCGACCCAACTGTGGCCAGTAAAGCTGGAGGAGATCAGCGTTGGACTTCCGTGACTCGCCCGACGAAGCCGCCTTCCGGAACCGGCTGAGATCTTGGCTTTCAGTGCATGCCAAAGAGTTTCCCAGCTCAGGTGACGAGTACTGGGCCCGGCAGGGCGAATGGCACCGCGCGCTGTACGAGGGTGGTTTCTTCGGCCTGTCCTGGCCGCGGGAGTACGGCGGGCAGGAACTACAGCCGGTATACGACGTCATCCTCGACGACGAGTTGGCGCGTGCCGAGGCACCGCCCCGGCCTAGCCTTGGCTATTTGGTCGCGGGCCTGAGCAGGCACGGCAGCAAGGAGCTGTGCACGCGCTTCCTGCCCGGAATGATCAACGGCACCGAGCGGTGGTGTCAGGGCTTCAGCGAGCCGGGCTCTGGCTCCGATCTCGCATCGCTGACCACGACCGCCACCCGTGCTGGCGACAACTACGTCATCAACGGACACAAGATCTGGACCAGCTACTCCGATGTCGCGGACTGGTGTCTGCTGCTGGCCCGCACCGATCCCGAGGCCAAGCGGCACCGGGGCATCTCAGCGTTCATCATCTCGATGAAACAGCCTGGCGTGCAACAGCGTCCGCTGCGGATGATCAACGGGGTGACGACCGAATTCGGCCAAGTGCTGTTCGACGGTGCGACGGTGCCGGCCGAGAACATGGTGGGCGCCCCCGGCGAGGGGTGGCCGCTTGCCATGACAGTGGTCGGCCATGAACGTGAGCCGTCCACGCTTGGCTACGCGGCGCGCTACGGCAAGCTGGTCCGTCAGCTGGCCGCGCGCAGCGGCGGCTCCGCGAATGAGGAACTCGCTTGGGCCGCGGTACAAACCGAGATGCTGACCCATCACGTTCGGCGGCGGCTGTCGGAGCAACTCGATGGGGTGACCCACACCTCGGACGGATCGCTGGACAAGCTGCTGATGACCTGGGTCGAACAGTCCGTCGGCCATGCCGCGTTGGCGGTGGGCGGAATCGACGATCCACATCTACTCAGTGCCTATCTCTATAGCCGCGCGCAAAGCGTCATGGGCGGCACATCGCAGATCCAGAAGAACATCATCGCCTCACGCATCTTGGGATTGGGAGCCTGACTTGTACGACATGCCAACCGAAATCGACGTCCAGGCTGACGGTCCGTTGCGGATCATCACGCTGAATCGTCCTGATTCGCTTAACTCGGTCAACGATGCTCTGCACCACGGGCTGGCCAAGCTATGGCAGCGGATGAGCGACGACCAAAGTGCCCGTGCCGCGGTGATAACCGGTGCAGGACGGGCATTTTCGGCTGGCGGTGACTTTGTATATCTGAACGAATTGGCGGGTGACGCCCAGCTGCGTGCCAAGACTATCGCCGACGGGCGCGAGATCGTGCTGGGCATGGCGCGCTGCCGGGTGCCGGTGGTGGCTGCGGTCAACGGACCGGCCGTCGGGCTGGGCTGCAGCCTGGTCGCGTTGAGCGACATCGTCTACATCGCCGAAGACGCTTATCTCGCCGACCCGCACGTGCAGGTGGGATTGGTGGCCGCTGATGGCGGACCGCTGACCTGGCCACTGCACATCAGCTTGCTGTTGGCGAAGGAGTACGCGCTGACCGGCGCCCGGATCTCCGCCGCGCGAGCTGTCGAACTGGGCTTGGCCAACCACGCCGTGGCCGATCCGGTCGCCGAGGCATTGAAAGCCGCGAAGAAGATCCTCGAACTTCCGCAGCAGGCCGTGGAAAGCACCAAGCGCGTGCTCAATGTGCACCTCGAGCGCGCGGTGCTGGCCACCATCGACTATGCGTTGTCCGCGGAGAACCAATCGTTCCAGACCGAGGACTTCCGCTCGATCGCAGCCAAGTTGGCGGCCGGCAAGAACTAACCGGCGAGCCGCACCTGCCCTTGCGCGGCGAGGATCGCCGACAGGCCGGCAACTCGGGCATCGCCTATATCAGATAATGCTGTGGCGGATGTGACCCCGGCGATTACTTCGGCGGGAATCGCAACGCACCGTCGAGCCGGATGACTTCGCCGTTGAGGTAATCGTTTTCGACGATGCTCTGCACGAAGGCGCCGTATTCGGGAGACCGGCCCATCCGCTTGGGGAAGGGGACCTGCGGGCCCCAATAGGCCTCGAGTTGGTCGCCCGCCTTGCCGTAAGCCGGAGTAAGGAACGTGCCGGGGGCGATGGTGACGACGCGAATACCGAGTGGCGACAGGTCGCGTGCCGCGACCAGTGTCATGCCGACGACGCCGCCCTTGGCCGCCGCGTAGGGCAGCTGTCCGATCTGGCCCTCGTAGGCGGCGATCGATGCGGTGTTGATTATGACGCCGCGCGCGCCCTCATCGACAGGTTCCTGGCGCGCGATGGCCGCCGCAGCCAGGCGCAGCACGTTGAACACACCGGTCAGGTACACGTCGATGGTCGTCTTGAAGCCATCCAGATCCAGCGGTGAGCCGTCTTTCCCGATGAGGCGCCCGCCGCTGGCCGGCCCGCCGTGGGCATCAACCGAGATACGCAGCGGACCAAGCGATTCCGCTTCGGCCAAGGCCGCGTTGACGTCTTCGGTGTTCGTCGCGTCGGTGCGGACGTAGCGGGCGTCGAGCTCATCGGCCAGCGCCTTGCCCTTCTCGTCGGCCAGATCGGCGATGACCACCTTGGCTCCCGCGGCGTGCAGCCGGCGAACCGTGGCCTCGCCCAGCCCGCCGGCGCCGCCAACGACAATGGCCGAACTCCCGCTGATCTGCATCGCTGTTTCCTTTCTTGCAATTCATACTCTCGCACTGAGAGAATACTATTCTCATATCGCCGCGGCCGCCCGGGGTGGGGTCGGCTACCGTCATCGAAAGTGCCTGCCTAGGGAGACCCATGACGAACAACGAAGTTCTGGTCATCATCGGTGTCGGCGGAATGGGGGTGTCGGTCGCTCGCCGCGTCGGAGCCGGCCGGACCATCGTGCTGGCCGACATAAACGCCGCGGGCCTGAACGCAGCGGCGGGCGCGCTGACCGAAGACGGCCATCAGGTACTGACCCAACAGGTGGACGTCACCTCGCGCAGTTCGGTTGCCGCGGTGGCCGAGGCGGCCCGGGCGGCCGGGCGAATCACGGCGGTGGTGCACACCGCCGGGCTGTCGCCGCAACAGGCGTCCACCGAGGCGGTGCTGGCCGTCGACCTGCTGGGTGTCGCGCTGACCATCGACGAATTCGGCCGGGTGATCGAGCCGGGCGGCGCCGGTGTGGTCATCGCGAGCATGGCTGGCCACATGCAGCCCGCGCTGGATCCAGAGCTCGAGCGACAGCTCGCGAGCGCGCCCGCCGAGAAATTGCTCGGCCTCGAGGCTTGCTCGCACATCACCAGCAGCCAGATGGCGTACCCGTTTGCCAAGCGGGCCAATCAAATTCGGGTGGCGGCTGCAGCGGCAACCTGGGGTGAACGCGGCGCCCGGATCAACTCCATCAGCCCCGGCGTCATCTCGACGGCGATGGGACGGCTGGAGCTCGACAGCGAATCGGGCACCCTGATGAGAGCGATGGTCGACAACTCCGGCCTGCGACGTCTCGGCACGCCCGAGGACATCGCCGCGGCCACCGAGTTTCTACTCGGGCCGTCGGCAGGGTTCATCACGGGGACCGATCTACTGGTCGACGGTGGCGTGGTCGCTGCGATCCACACCGGCACAATCGATCTGGCCAAAGCACTCGCCGAACGCTGATCTCTGGTGTTGCATGAATCCATGACGCGCACCGCCGATGAGCTTGTCACCGAATTCTGCAAACTGTGGTCGTCGCCCAACCCGGAGGAGCTGGCCGGGTATTTCACCGAGGACGCCGTCTACCACAACATCCCCATGGAGCCCGTACAAGGGCGCGAGGCGATTCAGCAATTCATCGCGGGGTTTGTCGCCGCGTTCGACGGGATCGACTTCAACGTGCACCGGCAAGTCAGCGACGGCACGGTTGTGATGAACGAACGCACCGATGTCATGCAACGTAAGGACGGCGGTGAAATATCGCTGCCGGTGATGGGTGTCTTCGAAATACGCGACGACCGCATTGCGGTGTGGCGCGACTACTTCGACATGGCGGCAATCACCAAGGCGTTCAGCTAGTCGACCGACTTCCCGGTAGCTGCGGCGTAGCCGGCGCGGTAGCCGAAAACCATTGCCGGGCCTATCGTTCCACCGGCACCGCCGTAGGCCCGGCCGGTCACCCCGCCCATCGCGTTGCCGGAGGCGAACAGGCCTCCGATGGGCTCACCACTGACGTGCAGGACGCGTCCGTCGCGGTCGGTGCGCGGTCCGCCCTTGGTGCCCATCGCCCCCACCGACACCGGGACGGCGAAGAACGGTGCGGTGTCGACGGGGCCGAGCGTCTTGCCGGCCAGCGTCGTCGCGTGTTCGTCACCCCAGTATCCGTCGTAAGCGCTTGTGCCACGGCCGAAGTCGGGATCAGCACCTTCGCCGACATTGTGGTTCCAGCTCTCGATGGTGCGGTCGAGCCCGTCGAGGGCGATCCCGGTCTTGGCGGCGAGCTCGCTGAGATCGGCCGATTCGCAGAACCAGTCCGGCACCGGGCCGTCGGGGTCGACACCCAAGAATCCGTACCGCTTGAGGTGCTGCGAATCGAACACGATCCAGGCCGGGTCGTTGACGTAACCCTCGCGGGGGTCGAGGTAGTGGAAGGCGCCGGCCATCGAGTTGTAGTCGCACGCCTCGTTGACGAATCGTCTGCCGAGCCGGTTGACGATAATGCTGCGCGGCCGGGTTCGTTCCAGCCGCACACTGCGGCTGCGTTGGTGTCCGTCGATCGTGTCGCCCGGAATCTGCACGATCGGCACCCACCATGCCTCGCCCATGTTGGCCAGGTCGGCGCCGTGGGCCATCACCATGCGCAGTCCGTCGCCGGTGTTGTTGGGTGGTGAGACGGCGCCGTGCATCGGGCCGCGCAGAAAAGCATTGACCAGCGCGGGATCCCATTCGAATCCGCCGGTTCCCAGGATGACTCCACGACGAGCACCCACGGCCAACTGCTGACTGCCGTTGGCGATCCGGACCCCGACGATCGTGCCGTCATCGGCGATCAATTCCTCGGCGCGGGAATTGGTCTGCGGCGTTACGCCGGCGTCGAGTAGTCCCTTGAGCAGTCCGGCGATCAGTGCCGTGCCGGCCACGCACAGGTCGGCGTTCTCGTCGGTCCCCGCATGCAGTCGGGCCCGGGTCTCGGCGTCGAATCCGACGTTGGACCAGTCTTGCGGAAACGAGGTGATCCGGTCACGCCACTCGCCGAGCTGGTTCAGATCGAACGGCGCCGCACTCAGCGAGCGGCCGCCGCCGGGCTGGCCGCCGGGCAGCTCCGGCTTGTAATCCGGAAAGCCGGCGGCGATCTCGAAACGCAGACTGCTATGCGCCTCGATGAAGTCGAGCATCGCCGGACCGGTTCGGACGAACGTGTCGACGAGCGCGTCGTCCATCGACCCGAGTGATTGCGCGCGCAGATAACTGAGCGCATCGTCGACACTTAGCTCTCCCTCGGGGGAGCGGTTATGCGCAGGGATCCACACCACGCCGCCCGAAACCGCAGTGGTACCACCGACAGTCGCGGCTTTCTCGTAGACCGCCACCGAGGCGCCGCTGGCGGCGGCGGTCAGCGCGGCCGCCAAAGCGGCTCCGCCGCTGCCGAGCACGACGACGTCGACTTCATGGTCCCAAGACGGCATGAACAGTCTTCCTTCCTGCCCAGATCAGCTGAGGATCTCCGATAATTCCTTGGCTGCCTTGACAACTGCGTCTTTGCCGCGCATCACCACGTCTTCGCGGTGCGAGATCAGGTTGATGCAGGCCGGCGGTGACGGCAGATCGCGGTGTACCGGGACCGCCAATCCATAAGTGTTCGGCTCGATCTCACCGTGGGTGATCACCCACCCCTGCTCGCGGGCGCTGACGACCAGATCGCGTTCGTCTGGGCGTGGGGGCAGGCTGGCCAGCAGCGCGATACCCGCGGCGCCCCGATCGAGCGGATAGCGGCTGCCCTCGTGAAAAGCGAGCTGATAGGGGACTTGAGTGGGGACGATCACCGCGATGGCCACCTGTTGGTCGCCCTCGGCGACGAGTAGCGACACCGTCGTGCCCAGATCGTCGGCCAGGGTGCGCAGGATCGGCACGCTCAACTGCCGGACATTGCGGTCGAATGACGCACCGAGAGGCGCCAGACCCGCCGCCGGCCGGTAGCGGCCGTCCTCACCCTTGGCGACGAACCGGAACTGGGCCAGCGTCGCAAGCAGGCGATAGGCGATCGTCCGATGCACGCCGACGCCGTCGGCGACCTGCTGCACAGTCATCCCCGCGGGAGCGTCGGCCACCAATTGCAAAGCGTTGAGTCCCCGGGCCAGCGTTTGCGAGCCGGGTGCCGTGGTCGTCGGAACCTCGCGCACGTCAGCGAACCGGGACCGTGCTTGACAGCGGGCCGACAGAGAGTGATGCTCTATACATAGTGCACATTGATGTGCGATTTTAGCACACACTGTGGGCGGGAAACGAGAACCAATTTCCGGTGGAATTACCACGAGAGGAACCGGTGGTCGAGCACGAGAGCGTGTGGAGTGATCTGCAGGGTGTTCCGTTCGTGCAGGGCTACCTGGACGCCGGTGGCGTGCGAACCCGCTATCTGCACGCCGGCGATTCGAGCAAGCCGGCGCTGATCCTGCTGCACGGCTCCGGTGGTCACGCCGAGGCATACGTCCGCAATCTGGAGGCGCACGCCGAGCACTTCTCGACGTGGTCGATCGACATGCTGGGCCACGGCTACACCGACAAACCCGGTCACCCGTTGGAAGTCCGCCACTACGTCGACCACCTGCTGGCCTTCCTTGAGGCGATCGGCGTCCAGCGCGCCCACTTATCGGGCGAATCACTTGGCGGTTGGGTGGTTTCCCGCGCCGCCGTCGACCATTCCGACAAAGTCGACCGGCTGGTGCTCAACACCGCCGGTGGTTCGCAAGCCGATCCCGATGTGATGAAGCGGATCATCACGTTGTCGATGGCGGCCGCCGAAAACCCGACCTGGGAAACCGTGCAGGCACGGATCAAATGGTTGATGGCCGACAAATCCAAGGACTACGACGACCTCGTCGCGAGTCGCCAGCGCGTGTATCGCCAACCGGGCTTCGTCTCCGCGATGCGTGACATCATGGCGTTGCAGGATCCCGACGATCCGCGCCCGTAATATTCTGGGCGCAGGCGACTATGGATCGATTACCGCACCCACACTGGTGTTGTGGACCAGCGACGACCCGACCGCCGACGTGACCGAGGGCCGCCGAATCGCCTCGATGATTCCCGGCGCCCGTTTCGAAGTGATGCCTGGCTGTGGCCACTGGCCGCAGTACGAGGACGCCAAGACCTTCGACCGCCTGCATATCGACTTCCTGCTGGGGCGCTGACGGTGGGCGGCGACCAGGATGTGGATGTCGACGTTGTCATCGTCGGCGCAGGACCGGTCGGCCTGACCCTGGCCAATATCCTTGGCCTGCAAGGCGTCAGCACTCTTGTTGTCGACGAACGCGACACGCTGATCGACTACCCCCGCGGAGTCGGCCTGGACGACGAGTCACTGCGCACCTTCCAGGCGATCGGCCTGGTCGATGATGTTCTGCCGCACACGGTGCCCAACCAGATCCTGCGATTCGTCGACGCCAAGCGCCGCATACTCGCCGAAATGGCCCCGCCCGATGCGCGTTTCGGCTGGCCCAAACGCAACGGCTTCGTCCAGCCACTGGTCGACGCCGAGTTGCTGCGCGGCCTGGAGCGATTCGAGCACGTCGACGTGCAGTGGGGCCGGCCCATGGCGTCGTACACCGAGACAGCCGACGCGGTCACCGTCGAGCTTGACGGCGCGGGCGGGCCGACAAAGGTGCGCACCCGCTACGTGGTCGGCTGCGACGGTGGCCGCAGCGCCACTCGCCGGCTGATGGGGGTGTCGTTCGACGGCACCACCTCGCCGACCCGCTGGCTGGTCGTCGACATCGCCAACGATCCACTCGGGCATCCCAACAGCGAAGTCGGCGCCGACCCGGCTCGCCCCTATGCCTCGATTTCGATCGCCCACGGAATTCGACGGTTCGAGTTCATGATTCACGCCGACGAGACCGACGAACAAGCCGAGGATCCGGCCTTCCTCACCCGGATGCTCTCGTCGATGGTGCCGCACCCCGACCGCGTCGACGTGATTCGCCACCGGCTCTACACCCACCACTCGCGGATCGCCGGCGCGTTCCGCCAGGGCCGGTTGCTGCTCGCCGGCGACGCCGCCCACCTGATGCCGGTGTGGCAGGGTCAGGGCTACAACAGCGGTATCCGCGACGCGACCAATCTGGGCTGGAAGCTTGCCGCCGTGGTGAACGGCTACGCCGAGGACGCGTTGCTCGACACCTACGACATCGAACGCCGCAAGCATGCCCGGGCGATGATCGACCTGTCGACCATGGTGGGCCGCGTGATTTCGCCGACCAATCGGCGGGTCGCTGCGGCGCGGGACCTGTTGGTGCGGTCCGCGTCAATTGTGCCGTCGCTCAAGCGATATGTGCTCGAGATGCGGTTCAAGCCAATGCCGCGATACGAGCAGGGCGCAGTCGTGCACCCGGAGCCGCGACGGGACGACTCGCCCGTCGGGACGTTGTTCGTCCAACCCCGGGTGGACACCCGAGAACAGCAGAACGTTTTGCTCGACGACGTGCTGGGTAACGGGTTCGCAGTTTTGTGCTGGAACAATAATCCGCGGGAAATCCTCGGCGCCAAGGCATTTGCGGATTGGCATGCGCTGGGTGCGAAGCTGGTCGCGGCCCGGCCGTTGACCCAGCTGCACTGGGACGGCGACGACGACCCCGACGTGGCCGTCGTCGGCGACCGGGTGGGCGAGCTCAAGGCCTGGTTCGACGCTCACCAAGAATCCGTGTTGTTCCTGCGTCCCGATCGTTGCATCGCGGGCGCGTGTATCGCGCAGCTCGCCCCCGAGTTGAGTGCTTCGCTCTTCGACGTCCTCACCTTGACACCGGGAGGAAACCGTGCCGCTAGCTCTGTGCTGTATGTCCCACAGTCCACTTCTCAATCTGCCCGGGCCGTCGCAGGACCTCCTTGATGAGATCGACAGCGCGCTCACGCAGGCACGGCAGTTCGTCGAAGACTTCGCCCCGGAGATCGTCGCCATCTTTGCGCCGGATCACTACAACGGCTTCTTCTACAAGCTGATGCCGCCATTCTGCATCGGCACTGAAGCCCAGGGCGTCGGCGACTACGGCACTCACAAAGGGCCGCTTGACGTTCCCGAAGCCACCGCGGTCGCGTGCGCGAAAGCGGTCCTGTCCGCCGGCGTCGACATCGCCATCTCGGCGAACATGGACGTCGACCACGGCACCGTTCAGCCGCTGGAGAAGTTGTTCGGAAGCGCCACCGCGCGCCCGGTGATCCCGATCTTCATCAATTCGGTCGCCACCCCGCTCGGGCCGTTGCATCGTTGCCGGACGCTCGGCACGGCGGTCGGCAGTTATCTGGCCACCTTGAACAAACGGGTTCTGCTGATCGGATCCGGTGGGCTGTCCCATGATCCGCCGGTGCCGACGTTGGCGACCGCGACTCCAGCGATGGTGGACCGGATCGTGCACGGCCGCCCGATGACCCCCGAGCAGCGGTCGGCACGGCAGACCGCTGTGATGGACGCGGCCAAGAGCTTCGCCCGGGGAGATAGTGACCTTCAGCCCCTCAATCCGGAGTTCGACCGCCAATTCCTCGACATCCTCGACACCGGGCGACTGGACGATCTGGATAAGTGGTCGAACGCGTTCATCGCCGCCGAGGGTGGTAACTCCGCGCATGAGATCCGCACCTGGGTAGCGGCTTTCGCGGCGCTAGCAGCCGCTGGGCCCTATCAGACGGACGTGCGCTACTACAAGCCTGCCCCCGAGTTGATCGCCGGCTTCGCGGTCCGAACGGCGGTGCCCGCGGCATGACACGCGCCGGCGACGACGCAGAGCGCAGCGATGAGGTGGGGGCACCTCCCGCTTGCGGGGGAGAGCGGCGCGGCATGACAGCAGTGACACCGGGTACCCCGGTCGACGACGTCTTCGACGTATTGGTGATCGGTTCTGGAGGCGGCGGCATGACGGCGGCATTGGCCGCCCAGGCCTCCGGGCTGAAGACGCTGGTGATCGAAAAGTCCAGTCACTTCGGCGGTTCCACCGCGCTGTCCGGAGGCGGTATCTGGGTGCCGGGAGCTCCGGCGCAACGTCGGGCCGGCTACACGCCGCCGCCCGAGGGCGTCGTCGACTACCTGCGGCGTATCACCGACGGCTTGGTCAGCGACGCGCGAATTCGGCAGTACGTCGATTCGGCGCCGGAGATGATGGAGTTCCTCGAGAAGCTCAGCCCGTGGTTCGAGTTCGTCTGGAAGCCCGGCTATGCCGACTACTACCCGGAGGTGCCCGGCGGTTCGAAACTCGGCAGCACGATCAATGTCCCTCCCATCGATCTGCGGACGCTTGCCGACGAGGAGCAACATCTGCTCGCACCGCTGGCGCTGGCGCCGCGCGGAATCTGGCTGGGGCCCAAAGAGCTTCGGTCGTTCTATCAAGTCCGCCAGTCCTGGGCCGGCAAGGGTGTGTTGGTGAAGCTGGTCTGGCGGATGGTCAGGGCTCATGTCTTGGGTGACCGGATGGCGGCCATCGGCCAGTCCCTGGCCGCGCGCATGCGGCTTGCGATGAAGGATCGAGGCATCCCGCTCTGGCTGGACACGCCGATGACGCAGCTGATCACCGACGACGATGGATCGGTGACCGGTGCAGTTGTCCTGAAAGACGATGTACCACATCGGATCTTCGCCAAGCGTGGCGTGATCATGGCGACCGGTGGCTTCGACCACGACCTGGCGTGGCGCAAAGAGCACCAGCCCGTGGTCGACCAGGACTGGAGCTTCGGCAACCCGGCGGCCACCGGCGACGGCATCCGGGCCGGCCAGCAGATCGGCGCCGCCGCCGACATGCTCGACGAGGCGTGGTGGTTTCCGGCCATCCAATGGCCGGATGGCCGAATGCAGTTCATGCTCAATGAGCGCATGATGCCGTCGCAGTTCATCGTCAACGGCGCCGGAAAGCGGTTCATCAACGAGGCCGCGCCGTACATGGACTTCGGCCACGCGATGATCGAGGGCCAAAAATCGGGCGTCACCCACATTCCCTGCTGGCTCATCACCGACCACCGATCATTCTTGCGATACGTGGTCGCGGGCCATCTGCCGATCCCGAAGATCCCCTTCGCCCCGGTGCCCACCGGACGGAAAATTCCGAAGGCATGGCTGGAGTCCGGCGTAGTGAAGGCCGCGACGACCTGGGATGAACTGGCGACCAAGATCGGGGTGCCTGCCACGCAGTTACAAAGCACCGCAGCACGTTTCAACGAGCTGGCGGATAAGGGCCATGACGACGATTTCAACCGAGGTGACAGCGTCTACGACAATTATTACGGAGACCCAACCCTGCCCAACCCCAACCTGCACCCGCTGGGTAACCCGCCCTACTACGCATTCCGGATGGTTCTCGGCGATTTGGGCACCTCGGGTGGTCTGCGCACCGATGAATACGCACGAGTCCTGCGCGCCGACGACACCGTCGTGCGGGGCCTGTACGCCGTGGGGAACACCACGGCAGCGGTCATGGGCCGCAGCTACGCCGGTGCCGGCGCAACCATCGGTCCTGCCATGGCCTTCGGCTACGTCGCGGCCAAACACCTTGTCAGCGAAAGCTCAACTCAATCAATTGTTCCGGGAGGTACCAGTTGAAAATCTCACTGTTCTACGAATTCGCTCTGCCCCGTCCGTGGTCGGAAGACGACGAGCACGTTCTGCTCAAGGACTGCCTCGACGAGGTCGAGGCCGCCGACAAGGCCGGCTTCTCCACGGTCTGGCTGACCGAACACCACTTTCTAGAGGAGTACTGTCACTCCACCGCGCCCGAGATGTTCCTGGCCGCGGCCAGTCAGCGGACCAAGGATATCCGGCTGGGATTCGGCATCATGCACCTACCGCCGGCGGTCAACCACCCGGCCCGGGTCGCCGAACGGATCGCCACGCTGGACCTGATCTCTGATGGCCGAGTGGAGTTCGGCACCGGCGAATCCTCCTCGATCGGCGAACTCGGCGGTTTCAACATCGATCCTGCCGACAAGCGGGCGCAGTGGGAAGAGGCGTTGGAGGTGTCGATCCGCTGCATGATCGAGGAGCCGTTTACCGGATTCAAGGGTGAGCACATCGAGATGCCGGCCCGCAACGTCGTGCCAAAGCCGCTGCAGAAGCCACACCCGCCGGTATGGGTCGCCTGCACCCGTCCGGCCTCGGTACAGATGGCCGCCCAAAAATGCATCGGGGCACTGAGTTTCGCCTACACCGGCCCGGGCCCGCTGACCGAGCGGGTGAATGGCTACTACAAGGAGCTCGAGGAGAGCGGTGTTCCGATCACGCCGGCGATCAACCCGAACATCCTCGCCATCGGTGGCGACCTGTCGATGATGGTCGCCAAGACCGACGAGCAGGCCGTGCAGCGGCTCGGGATGGGCGGCGGGTTCTTCTCGTTCGGGATCATGCACTACTACATGACCGGTGTTCACACACCGGGACGTACCGGGGTGTGGAAGCGCTATCTCGAAGAGTGCGAGAAGGATCCGACGCTCGCCTATGGACCAGGCCGGGGAGCGATCGGCTCGCCGGCCACCGTTCGCGAGTTCCTCCGGGGCTACGAGGAGAGCGGCGTCGACGAGATCATCTTGCTGCTCAACCCGCGCAGCCACGAAGGCACCATGGAGTCAATCGAGCTGATGGGCAAGGAGGTGCTGCCGGAATTCATCGAACGTGACCAGAAGGCGGGGGCCGAGAAGGCGAAGCGGTTAGCGCCGGTGATCGAAAAGATCGAGTCGCGCCGGCCCGATCCGACCGCGCCGAAGTTCGACGAGAGCTACTCGTTCGGTGGCCTGCCCACCGGTCGCGGCGGAAAGTTCACGGCGAGTGAGATTCCCGAGGCGATGGCGGAGATCAACGAGGGACGCGTCCAGGCGGCCCAGCGTCTCAAAGACGAGAAGAAGTAGCGGTCGTTGGGACAGATCGACGAGCTGTGGCGATACGACGGCCGCCGTGCCGTGGTCACCGGGTGCGCCTCGGGCATCGGGGCGCACGTCGTCCGGCAGCTGACCGAACTCGGTGCCCACGTTGTGGGGTTGGATAAACAGCCGCCGAGCGGCGATATCGCGGAGTTTCACACCGTCGACCTGACCGATCCGGCATCGATTGATCGCGTCGTAAATTCGGTTGGCGCACAGGTCGATACGTTGTTCAACATCGCGGGCGTCTCGTCCGGAATCGGCGATCCGTTGCTGGTGCTCACGATCAACTTCCTTGGGCTACGGCACGCCACCGAAGCGCTGTTGGAGAAGATGCCGGCCGGCTCATCCGTCGTGAGCGTCTCTTCGCTCGCGGCGAAGGGGTATCGGGAGCGTCAGCAGGTCGTCGGTGGGCTACTGAACACCCAGTCGATGTCCGAGGGCATCGACTGGTGTCACCGTCATCCCGACGCCCTGGCCGACGGGGGCTATCGGTTGTCCAAAGAAGCGATCATCCTGTACACCATGAGCAAGACCGCAGCGCTTGGCGCGCGGGGAGTTCGGATCAACTGCACCGGGCCCGGTGTCACCGAGACGCCGATCCTCGACCAGCTGCGCAATGCGTACGGCCAGGACTTTCTCGACGACATTCCCAAGCCGCTGGGACGGGTCTCCGATCCCGAGGAACAGGCCGCGGTCCTGGTCTTCCTGAATAGCCAAGCCGCCAGCTATATTTCGGGCCAAATACTGTGGGTAGACGGCGGCAATATCGGCGCCGCGACCGCGCGCGAACTCGAAGAAGGGCGAGCAATGTGGCCAGCCTGACCGACTTCCGGCGGGTCGCCGCCGACGTCTCCAACTGGGGTCGATGGGGAGACAGCGACGAACTCGGGACGCTCAACTTCATCACCGCGGACAAGATCGCCGAAGCGGCCGCTCTGGTCAAGCACGGCAAAGTCTTTCCGCTGGGCGTGGACTTCGGGTCATCGGGTCCACAGGGCTCATTCAAGTTCCGGCACAACCCGATTCACGTGATGACGGTGGATGGCGGCGACGCGCATTCGCTGCCCCGCTTCGGGCCGGACTGGGCCGCCAATCCCGGTGCGCAGGACATGGGGAAGTACTTCCAGGACGATCTATTTCGCTTCAACGACGACATGGTCATCATGCCCCTGCAGGCCGCCACCCAGTGGGATGCGCTCTCACACGTCTACTACGAAGATCAGCTCTACAATGGCTTCCCGGCCGACTCGGTGACCAGCTTCGGCGCGAAGCACTGCGGCATCGACAAGGTCGACGGCAAGGGCATTACCTCGCGCGGTGTTCTGCTCGATGTGGTTCGGCACCGCGGTGTGAAGACATTTCTCGAACTCGGCAATCCGATCACCCCGGCGGAGTTGGACGACGTGGCACGGGCGCAGGGCGTGACGGTGGGCCGCGGTGACATCGTATTGGTCAGAACTGGTTGGTGGGCAAGGTTTCTGGAGACCGGCGACGGCGGTGAACCCGGCTCCGGGTTGGACTGGCAGTGCGCGTCGTGGCTGCACGACCACGACGTCGCCGCGGTGGCCGCCGACAACCTCATGGTCGAAGATCCGATATCCGGCGTCAAAGGAACGTTCATGCCGATGCACATGCTGTGCCTGCGCGACATGGGATTGATGCTCGGCGAGTACTGGGATCTCACTGCGCTTGCGGCGGATTGCGCGTCCGACGGGGTCTATGAATTTCAGCTCGTTGCGCCACCGCTGAGAGTCGTTGGTGCGGTGGGGTCTCCGGTGAATCCGATCGCGATCAAGTAGGAGCGTGGCATGGTGATTCACAGCAGAACCGCGGTGATCGATGGTCTGCACACCAGCTACCTAGAGGCCGGCCGTGGCGACCCGGTGATCTTGCTGCATGGCGGCGAATTCGGAATCAGCGCCGAAATCGGTTGGGAAAAAACGATACCCGCGCTTGCCGAGCGGTATCGAGTGCTGGCGCCCGACATGCTGGGCTTCGGGCAGTCGGCAAAGGTCATCGACTTCAACGATGGTCGCGGGATGCGGATCCGGCACATCGCGCGGTTCTGCGACGAACTCGGTGTCGACTCGGCGCATTTCGTCGGTAACTCGATGGGTGCGATCAACTTGCTCGTCGATGCCACGTCGGATTCTCCGCTGCTTCCGATGCGCAGTCTGGTGGCTATCTGCGGCGGCGGCGAGATCCAGCGCAACCAGCACATGGAGGCGCTCTACGACTACGACGCGACCGTGCCGGCCATGCGCCGGATCGTCGAGGCGCTCTTCCACGATCCGGCCTATCCGGCCGACGGGGACTACGTCGGGCGTCGCTATCAATCCAGCGTCGCGCCCGGTGCGTGGGAGACGCTCGCCGCGGCACGCTTCCGGCGGCCGGGCGCGGTACCGCCACCGCCGCCGTCCAGCAAACGGGCCTACCAGCGCGTCGCAGTCCCGGCACTGGTGGTCGAGGGCGCCTGCGACAAACTGCTGCCACCGGGCTGGGCGAAGGAGATCGCCGACCAGCTTCCCCAGGGGCGCTCGGCGGTTGTCGAGGCAGCGGGCCATTGCCCGCAGATCGAGCAACCCGCCGACACGAACGCGTTGCTGATGGAATTTCTCTCAGCCGTCGACGCAACCAGCTAATACGGCGGAGCCGGACGGCACGCTAAGCCCGCACAAAGCTGACGTTCACTTTTTATTAAGCTCCGGACGGTTTCCTGTTAACGGTAGGCTCATCGTCCGGTTGCAGAGCGGCTACTCATACTCAGCGGCCGATCACAGCGATCTGGAGGAGTTTCGTGAAGGGCATCCGGTTCACCGCGGCGCTGGGCCTGTTGGTCGTCGGCGCCCTGGTGTTATCGGCGTGCGGCAGCAGCAGCAGCACCTCGACAGGCGGGTCCGGGGCGTCATCAGTACCGGTCGACTGCGGCGGCAAGAAGAAACTCCAGGCCAGCGGCTCGACTGCGCAAACGAACGCGATCGAGCAGTTCGTCTACGCCTACATCCGCGCCTGCCCCGGCTACACGTTGGACTACAACGCCAATGGCTCGGGTGCCGGCGTGCAGCAGTTCGTCAACAATGAAACCGATCTGGGCGGCTCCGACAAACCGCTGGATCCGGCGAAGGGCGAACCCGACAAGGCGCAGCAGCGTTGCGGCTCACCCGCCTGGGACCTGCCGGCGGTGTTCGGCCCGATCGCGGTCACCTACAACCTCGACGGCGTGAATGCGTTGAATCTCGACGGCCCCACCACTGCCAAGATCTTCAACGGCGGCATCACCACGTGGAACGATCCGGCCATCAAGGCGCTGAACGCTGATATAAATCTGCCGGCGACGCCGATCAACGTGGTCTTCCGCGACGATAAGTCCGGCACTACCTACAACTTCCAAAAGTATCTCGACGCAGCGTCTGACGGCGCGTGGGGCAAAGGCGCCGACGAGACGTTCGACGGCGGCGTCGGACAGGGCGCGACCGGCAACGAAGGCACCTCGGCCGCTCTACGGTCAACGAACGGGTCGATCACCTACAACGAATGGTCGTTCGCGGTCGGGCACCAGCTGAGCATCGCCCAGATTGTGACGTCGGCCGGTCCGGATCCGGTGACAATCACGACCGAGTCGGTTGGCAAGACGATCGAAGGGGCGAAGTTCGCCGGGCAAGGCAACGATCTTGTGGTCGACACGTCATCGTTCTACAAACCATCTCAGGCCGGCGCCTATCCCATTGTGCTTGCCACGTACGAGATCGTCTGCTCGAAGTACCCGGACTCGTCGACTGGCGCGGCGGTAAAGGCGTTCATGCAAGCCACAATTGGGGCCGGGCAAGACGGCCTGGATCAGTACGGATACATCCCCATGCCGAGCTCTTTTCAGTCGAAACTGTCGGCGGCCGTGAACGGTATCTCGTGATGGAGCGTCGACAGTGAGCAACAGTCAACCGGGTTCACGGGTCGGGTCGTGGTTCGGTCCCTATCGGCTCACGCGGCTGCTGGGGCGCGGCGGAATGGGCGAGGTCTACGAGGCCGAGGACACCCGCAAGGGCCGGGTCGTGGCGCTCAAGCTGATATCGCCGGAGTTCTCGGACGACCCGATGTTTCGGGCCCGGATGCAACGCGAGGCCGGCGCGGCCGGAAGGCTGACCGAGCCGCACGTCGTTCCGATTCACGATTACGGCGAGATCAACGACCAGCTGTATCTGGACATGCGTTTGATCGACGGCGTCAACTTGTCGACCGTCCTGAAGCGGACCGGTCCGATGAGTCCGCCGCGCGCGGTGGCCATCGTGCGTCAGGTTGCCGCCGCGCTGGACGCCGCGCATGCCGGCGGCGTCACGCACCGTGACGTGAAGCCGGAAAACATCCTGCTCACCGGCGACGACTTCGCCTACCTGGTGGATTTTGGAATTGCCCGCGCCGGCACCGACCCCGGGTTGACCCAGGCCGGGATGGCGATGGGAACGTACAAATACATGGCTCCCGAGCGATTCAGCGACAATGAGGTCACCTATCGCTCCGACATCTATTCGCTGGCGTGTGTATTGGGTGAATGTCTCACCGGGACGCCGCCGTTCCGGGCCGACAGCATTCAACGACTGGTCGCTGCGCATCTGATGGAGCCCGCGCCGCGGCCCAGCCAGCTGCGGCCCGGACGGGTGCCGGCGGCGCTGGACGAGGTCGTCGCCAAGGGCATGGCAAAGAACCCCGATGAGCGATTCCGCAGCGCCGGTGACCTGGCCAACGCCGCCCTGCACGCACTGACCGTGCCCGACCAGCATCAGGCCGAACGCATCTTGCAGCACACTGAGGACGCGGCCAACGCCCACACCATGGCTCGTCCGGCAGCCGCCGCCGCGGGCGCTCGTAGCTGGGCCGCGGCCCCCGCCGGCGCAGGCGACTGGACGTACCACTCTGGCGCGCCCTCCAATCCGACGCCTTCCGGCGCTCACCACCCCGACTTCAGTTCCAGCCCGCCGCAACGGCGCAACCGTCGCAAGCTGTGGATGATCCTCGGCGCCGCCGCGGTACTGCTCGTCGCTGTGTTCGGCTATGTGGTGCGGCCGCACGGCGGACCGGCGGCCGAGTCGTGCGGCCAAAACGTGTTGCCGTTCAACGGGCTCAACTTCCGCCTCTCACCGGGAGGGGTGGCGGTGGATTCCGCCGGCGCCGTGTACGTCACCAATCAGGGGATGTACGGCCGGGTGGTGAAGTTGACACCCGGATCGGGTACGCCGACGGTGCTTCCATTCACCGGCCTGTACCAACCACAGGCTGTGGCTGTGGACTCGGCGGGCGCGGTGTATGTCACCGACTTCAACCATCGGGTCGTCATGATGGCCGCCGGCTCGAACAATCAGACACAGCTGCCATTCACCGGCCTCAGCTATCCCGAAGGGCTCGCGGTCGATACCGCCGGCAGCGTCTATGTCGCCGACCGGGGCAACGACCGGGTGGTGAAATTGCCGGCCGGCACCAACACCCCGACCGTGCTGCCGTTCACCGATCTCAAGAACCCCGATGGCGTTGCGGTGGACGGTGCCGGCGACGTGTATGTCACCGACTCCGACAACAATAGAGTGGTGAAGCTGGCGGCCGGCTCGAACGAGCAGACGGTCCTGCCGTTCACGGGCCTCACCGTGCCGTGGGGCGTCGTCGTGGACGGGGCGGGCAACGTCTATGTCAGCGAGCACGACAACAATCAGGTCTTGAAACTGCCCCCCGGCTCGAACGCTCCAACTCCGTTGGCGCTCAACGGTCTCAACACGCCGCTGCAGTTGGCGCTGGACAAAGACGGCAACGTATATGTCGCTGACCGCGGCAATGACAGGGTGGTCAAGCTCCGTGTCGCCGGGTGCGCGGCATAGACCTTAGGCTCAGCGCCGGCGAAGTGCGATAACCCGGTTGGCCACGGCGGCGGCCAGATAAACCACCGCCACCACGATGATCAGTGTGAGCGCGGCGCCCCAAACCCTCATGAAGCCGGCGTGTTCGGGGTTGTTGAGTTCGGAGTAGATCAACAACGGCAGCGAAGCCATGTTGCCGTTGAAGATGTCGAAGTTGATCGACCGGCTGTAGCCGACCAGCACCAGCACCGGCGCGGTTTCGCCCATCACGCGCGCGATCGCCAGCAGCACGCCGGTGATGATACCCGGCATCGCGATTGGAACAACGATCCGCATGATGGTTTTCCACTTGGGAATTCCCAACGCGTAGCTGGCTTCTCGCAGGTCCTGAGGTACCAGCCGGAGCATCTCTTCGGTAGATCGCACCACGACCGGCAACATCAGCAGGACCAGCGCGAGTGACACTGCGAAGGCGCTCTGCTCGAAACCCATAGTGGCGATCCACAGGCTGAAAATGAACAGCGCCGCCACGATCGAGGGCAGCCCGGCCAGCACGTCGACCATGAAGGTGGTGAATCGGGCCAGCCGACCAGATCGGTATTCCGCCAGGTGCACCGCGGTCATGAAACCCAGGGGGACAGCAATGACGGCGGCAACCGCGGCCTGCACCACGGTGCCGTACAGCGCGTGATAGACCCCGCCGGCAAACTGTTCCGGCAGTACCCCGCGAAGTGAGTGGGTCCACCAGTCTGGCTGTGTGATGGCATACCAGCCGCGTTGGACCACAATCCACAGCAGCCACACCAGCGGAACCAACGCGATGGCGAACGTGAGCGCGAAAAATGTTGCGGCGATGTTGTTTTTGATCCGGCGCCCGATACTGATCGGCCGAACCGCCGCCTCTTTGACCGGCAGGTCGAGGGTGGGCGCGCTCATACCTTGACCGCCCTGCCAACGATCGCGCGGGCGACCGCGTTGACGATGAAAGTGAGGACGAACAGCACGAATCCGGCCGAAATATAGGCACCCGTCGGCAGTGGATCACTGAATTCGCTTGCTGCAGAGGCAATTTTTGATGCGAACGTATAACCACCGTCGAAAAGGGACCAGTGGCCGGCAGTCGCGGACGCGCGCAGGATGATCAGCACCGCCACCGTTTCACCTAGCGCACGGCCCAAGCCCAGCATCGACGCGGCGACGGCACCGCTGCGGCCGAACGGCAGCACAGTCATCCGTACCACTTCCCATTTCGTTGCACCCAGTGCTTGCGCGGCTTCGGTGTGGGTGGTCGGAGTCTGCCGGAACACTTCGCGCGATACCGAAGTGATGATCGGCAGCACCATCACCGCAAGCACAACCCCGGCGGTGAAGATGTTGCCGCCGCCGGCCAGTGATACGTCGCCGGGCTTGAACAAGAACAGCCATCCCAGCTCCCGATTGAGCAGGGATTCGATCGGCTCGAGCTGTGGCGCCAACACGAAGATTCCCCATAACCCGAAGACGATCGACGGCACTGCGGCCAGTAGATCGACTACCGCCCCGAACGGGCGCGACAGCCGCGCCGGCGCATATTGGGTCAGAAATACCGCGATGCCGATCGCGATCGGTACCGCCAGGGCCATGGCCCATATCGAGCTCAGCAGGGTGACCATGAAGAGGTCACGAATGCCGAATGCCAGGTTTTTGCTATCGGTGGTATTGAATTGCGCGCTGGTGAAGAAGTTCGCATGGTTGGCGCGCAGCGACGGGATCGCTTGAACCAGAAGGAATATCGCGATCAGGCCAATCAGGATGGTGATCGTCGAGCTGGCGAGGGCGGCGGCCGACTTGAACAGCCGGTCGCCCGCCCGCGCCTTCGCTCCGTCGCTGGCCCGCAGTTCGGGCGCGGTCGCGCTGGACATGTTGGCCGTTGGATCAGGCGATGGCGTTGACCGCGGTTGACAGCCTCGACTTGAAGGCGTCGGGGATCGGGATATATCCGTTGTCCGCCAGGCCATTCTGGCCGGGTCCGATGGTGGCCTGCAGGAACGCCTTTACAGCGGTGCCGACCTGGCTGTCCGAATACTTCGAACAGACAACCTCATACGTCGCCAGCACGATGGGATAGGCGCCCGGCTGCGTCGGCTTGTAGAACGACAGCGTGTCAAGGATCAGGTCGTTGCCCTGTCCTTTGATCTTTGCGCCGGCGATCGTCTTGCCGACCGAATCGGCGCTGATTGCCACGGGATCGGGTCCCGCCGACGTGACGATCTTGGCCTCATTCAGCTTCTGCGCCTGGGCGAACGACCATTCGTTGTAGGTGATCGATCCTGGCGTGTTCTTGATGGCCGCCGAGGTGCCGTCGTTACCCTTGGCGCCTTCGCCGATGCCGCCGTTGAACGACTTGCCGTGGCCTTTGCCCCAAGCACCGTCGGACGCACCGTCGAGGTACTGCTGGAAGTTGTCCGTTGTTCCCGACTGGTCGCTGCGGAATACGACGTGGATCGGCAGATCGGGCAGGGCAGTGCCGGCGTTGAGCGCCGTGATGGCCGGGTCATTCCACGTCTTGATCGTGCCGTTGAAGATCTTTGCCGTGGTGGGCCCGTCGAGGTTCAGCGAGGTCACACCGTTGACGTTGTAGGTCACCGCGATCGGACCGAACACCACCGGCAGATCCCACGCGGGTGAGCCACACCGCTGTTGCGCCTTGGCGTGTTCGTCGTCGCTGAGCGCCACGTCCGATCCACCGAAATCGGTTTGGCTGCCGATGAATTCGTTGATTCCGGCGCCGGAGCCGTTCGCGGTGTAGTTTAAGGTCTGACCTGAACACGCTTGTTCGAATGCGTTGACGAAACGCGCCATCGCATTCGCCTGGGCGGTCGACCCACTGGATTTCAGAGTCTGCTTGCCGCCGCACTTCACGTTCGCAGACGACGAACCAGACGTCTCACCACCTTCATTCGAGGTGTTGTTGTTTCCACACGCGGACAGCATGAGCGCACCGGTAGCCAGCACGCTCAGCGCAGCGCCAAATCGGTTGAATCTCAAATCAGTTCCTTAGATCGGTCGGGTTGATGACTACTTCCACTGCGCCACCAGGCCAAGTACCGCCACGGGACAGTGCCGACATACGGAAGCGTGGCTGCTTTGGGCCAACGCAGTGAGGATTCGAAGTTAACAAACCTGCTCACCAAGCCGAACGTAGCACCGCGGTCTAGGTGCAGGCTGTGGAGGCAATAAATCAATCGCTTGACTTAAGCGATGCCGCGCCGATTAACTCGTTGCCATGGTCAATGAACTGGTCGGCAAGGTTGCGGTCGTCACCGGCGGCGCGTCCGGCATCGGTGCCGGAATCGTCGAGAAGTTCTTGACGGAGGGCGCGCGGCTGGTGATCGCCGACGTCGAGCGTGAGCGAGGCGAAGACCTCGCCGCCAAACTGGGCGGCGACGTGGTCTTTCGGGCGGCCGACGTCTCCAATCCCGAACAGATTGGTGCGCTGGTGGCAGGCGCCGTGGAAACCTTCGGCCGGCTCGACGTGATGGTGAACAACGCCGGAGTCTCCAGCAAGATGCACCGCAGCTTCCTCGACGACGACCTGGCCGACTTCCAGCGGGTCATGTCGGTCAATGTCTTGGGGGTGATGGCCGGCACCCGCGATGCGGCCCGCCAGATGGCGACCAGCGGGGGAGGGTCGATCATCAATATGTCGTCGATCGGCGGCATCCAGGCCGGCGGCGGCGTGATGACGTATCGCGCGTCCAAGGCAGCCGTCATCATGTTCACCAAGTCCGCCGCAATCGAGTTGGCGCACTACGAGGTTCGGGTCAACGCGATCGCGCCGGGCAACATCCCGACGCCGCTGCTGCAGACCACGACGTCGGACAAGTCGCCCGAAGAGCTGGCGCGCTTCGAGCACGCGATCCGTGAGCAGATGCGTGCCGATCGGCCGCTGAAGCGAGAGGGCACACCCGACGACATCGCCGAGGCCGCGCTCTACCTGGCCAGCGACCGGTCCCGGTACGTCACCGGGACTGTGCTGCCAGTCGACGGCGGCACGGTCGCCGGAAAAGTCCTCCGTCGGCGCAGTGAGAAATGAGAATTAAATCAATCGCTTGACTTAATCGAGGTGGAAGCGTTGACTGACCGGGTGACCACCGCGAGGGCCGCGCGCAGCGAGCGGGCCAGCACCACCCAGGAGGCGATCCTGACCGCCGCCGAGCGGTTGTTCGCCGAGCATGGGGTGTTCGCCGTCTCCAATCGCCAGGTCAGCGAGGCTGCCGGACAAGGGAACAATGCCGCGGTCGGTTATCACTTCGGCACCAAAACCGATCTGGTCCGGGCCATCGAGCAAAAGCACCGGGAGCCCGTCGAACGCTTGCGGGAAGAGATGGTCGCGCATACCTTGCAGTCCGAGGCGGCCGGCGACATGCGGAGCTGGGTGGCGTGTCTTGTGCGTCCATTGACCGATCATCTGGCGGCGCTGGGCAACCCCAGCTGGTACGCGCGCTTCGCCGCACAGGTGATGACCGATCCCGCCTACTACAACATCGTGGTGAAGGACGCGCTCACCTCTGAATCGCTGGTGCAGGTCATCGACGGAATCAACCGGTGCCTGCCCGAACTGCCCGTCGACGTTCGGGTGGAACGCAACCTGATGGCACGCAACCTGCTGATGCACACCTGTGCCGATCGCGAAAGAGCCTTGGCCGCAGGCGCATCCGCGCCGTGGTCGTCCTGGCAGGCCGCGGGGACCCGTCTCATCGACGCTGTCGTGGGACTGTGGCTGGCACCCGTAACTCCGCACGAGTGAAGAAGTTTGATGATGAAAGTTACTGTGGATCAAGACAAATGCGCATCATCGGGCAATTGCGTGATGCATGCGCCGGAAATCTTCGATCAGCGCGACGACGACGGAGTCGTTGTCCTGCTGGACGAGAACCCGCCCACCGAGCAAGCCGACAACGCGCGCAAGGCCGAAGCTGGTTGCCCCGCCCTAGCCATCAATATCGAGGAGTGAGAAGTGTCCGACACGCTCACAGGTAGCACCACTGAGGCGATCTCTGACGTTCCGGAATACCCGATGGGACGTGCCGGCGGCTGCCCATTCGCCCCGCCGCCAGAAGTGATGGAGCTTGCCGAGGCGCGGCCGTTGTCCAGAGTCAAGATCTGGGACGGCAGCACGCCCTGGCTGATCACCGGCTACGACGAGGTGCGGACGCTGTTCTCCGATTCACGGGTCAGTGTCGACGATCGGCGGCCCGGCTTTCCGCATTGGAACGAGGGCATGCTCGCTACGGTGCACAAGCGGCCCAGGTCGGTCTTCACCGCGGATGCCGAGGAACACACCACGTTTCGGCGGATGCTGTCCAAGCCCTTCACCTTCAAGCGGGTGGAGGGTCTGCGGCCGGCGATCCAGCAGATCACCGACGACGCCATCGACGCGATGCTGGCCGGGCCGAAGCCCGGCGAGATCGTCAGCGGGCTGGCGCTGCCGGTGCCCTCGCTGGTGATCAGCCAACTGCTGGGCGTGCCGTACGAGGACGCCGAGATGTTCCAGCACCACGCCAATGTCGGCCTCGCGCGGTATGCCGCCGCCGAGGACACGATGAAAGGCGCGATGAGCCTGCACAAGTATCTTGCGCAACTGGTCGAGGCCAAGATGGAAAACCCTGCTGAGGATGCGGTTTCGGATTTGGCCGAGCGGGTCAAAGCCGGCGAACTCAGCGTCAAGGAAGCCGCCCAACTGGGCACCGGGTTACTGATCGCCGGACACGAGACCACCGCCAACATGATCGGCCTGGGCGTGCTGGCTCTGCTGCAATACCCCGACCAGGCTGCCGTACTGCGAGACACCGACGACCCGAAAGTCGTCGCCAACGCGGTCGAGGAACTGCTGCGCTACCTCTCGATCATCCAGAACGGTCAGCGCCGGGTTGCCGCTGAGGACATCGACATCGCCGGCGAAGTCATCCGCGCCGGGGAGGGCATCATCATCGATTTGGCCCCGGCCAACTGGGATGCAAGGGAATTCAGCGAACCCGACCGGCTGTACTTGCATCGCTCGGGCGCCGGCCAGCACGTTGCTTTCGGCTATGGCCGGCACCAGTGCGTCGGTCAGCAGCTTGCCCGCGCCGAATTGCAGATCGTGTTTCACACGCTGCTCCGCCGCATTCCCACTCTGGAACTCGCCGTGCCGATCGACGACGTTCCGTTCAAACACGACCGCCTCGCGTACGGCGTCTACGAACTTCCGGTGACCTGGTGAATCCCGTTACCGGCCGATCCGAGAGAACTACTGTCGAAGAAGTATTTATCCGATTGGAGGGCCACTGATGTCGCCTCAAACAAGCACCGTTTCGCTGTACCCGCCGGGAGGCTTCGGCGCGCCCAAGAATCGGCACGGTCACGCCGACGGCACCAACACGGGTCTGCCGGAGGGCACGGTGGTTTTCTCTGCGGACAACCACATTTCGCTCGCCGACGACATCTTCTATCAGCGCTTCCCCGAGTCTTTGAAGGACAAGGCACCGCGGATCTGGTACGAGGAAGGTGCCTACCAAGTCGGTCGTAAGGGGCAGTCGTTCCTGCCCGGCGACTTCAGCGCGGTGCTGATGCAGTACGACGACCTGCCCGGCGCCGCAAGCACCAACATCGAGGCCCGGATTCAGGAGTTGCGCGAAGACGGCGTCGACAAAGAACTCGCGTTTCCCAACGCTATCCTGGCGCTCTTTCACTACCCGGACAAGGAACTTCGCGAGTTGGCGTTCCGCATCTACAACGAGTACATGGGGGAACTACAGGAGCAGTCCAATGGGCACTTCTACGGTGCCGGGCTGATCAACTGGTGGGACCCAGAGGGCACCAAAAAGACACTGACAGAACTGAAATCGCTTGGGCTCAAGACCTTCCTGTTGCCGCTTAACCCGGGCAAGGATGACGACGGCAATGTGATCGACTACGGCAGCGACAGCATGAAACCGGTATGGGACGAGATCGAAGCCGCTGGCCTTCCGATCGCCCACCACATCGGAGAGACGCCGCCGAAAACCCCGTGTCAGTTCAACAGCGTGGTCGTCGGCATGATGATCAACATCGACGGGTTCCGCGAACAGTTCGCCAAGTATCTCTTCACCGGGATTCTCGATGACCATCCCGGGCTGAAGATCGGCTGGTTCGAAGGCGGAATCGCCTGGGTACCTTGGGCATTGCAGGATGCTGAGCACCTGGTCGCGTCGTACCAGCATATGTTCAATCGGCCGCTGGAACACGACGTGCGCTACTACTGGGACACCCACATGAGCGCATCGTTCATGGTCGACCCGCTGGGACTGCAGTTGATCGATCAGATCGGCATCGACAAGGTGATGTGGTCCAGCGACTATCCGCACAACGAAAGCACGTTCGGCTACTCGGAGAAGTCGTTGGCTTCGGTGGTCGACGCGGTCGGCCCGCAGGCGGCCACCCGCATCGTCAGCGGCAACATCACCGAGTTTTTGGGGCTGTAGGCCGTTTTATGAGTTCGACCACATCGTTGCAGGCCGCACCTTCGTCCGCGCTCGACATTCCGGAAACACCGGATCTCGACCGGATGCGTCGCGAGACCGGCGCGCGGCTCCGCTCGGCGATGGCCGATCGCGGCGTGGATGCCTTGATCCTGTTGGGAAACAACAGCGTTGTCTACGCCACCGGGGCGAGTTGGCCGTTGGGCGATGCCGGGTTGTCTCATGTCGAGCGGCCGGTCGCAGTGGCGCTGGCCGACGATCCGCATCCGCACCTGTTCCTGCCGTTCCGCGAAGGCGCGGCGTCGGAATCGGGCTTGCCCGCCGATCATCTGCACGGGCCGGTGTATCTGGAGTTCGACGAGGGCGTAGAGAATTTCGCGCGGGTGCTCGAGGACCTGATCCCGGCCACGGCCGTGATCGCGGTCGACGAACTCACCGGGGCGATGCGGCGCGCGCAGGACCGTCTTTTCCGGTCCGGTCGGCCCGCCGACGCCGCACAGATCGTCGGTGCCGCCAAGCTGATCAAGACTCCGGACGAATTGGCTTGCATGCGTACCGCGTGCCGGATCACCGACGCGGCCATGGTCGATGTGCAGGCCGCGCTGGCGCCCGGTATTCGACAGATCGACCTGTCGGCGAGTTTCATGCGTCGCGCTTTCGAACTGGGCGCGATGGCCAGCATGCTGGAGCCGATCTGGCAGGTGATGCCGAAGTACAAAGCGGACGGCGTCTGGACCACGCACGGCGATTTGGCGTTGCCGCTGTTGACAACTGAGCGCGAACTGGCCGCCGGTGATGTGCTGTGGACTGACGTCAGCATTACGTATCGGGGTTACTGCTCCGACTTCGGCCGCACCTGGGTGGTTGGCCAGGATCCAACGCCGCGCCAGCAGGCGCAATTTCACAAATGGCGGGAAATCCTGAACGCGGTGCTCGATGTGACCCGCAGCGGAACCACCATCGCAGAGTTGGGCAGAACGGCGACGGAGGCAAACGGCGGGACCCGGCCCTGGCTGCCGCACTTCTATCTGGGACACAGCATCGGCGTGAATGCCGCCGAAACACCAATGATCGGAACGGATCTCGGCGATGAGTTCGACGACAACTTCGTCCTCGAGCCGGGAATGGTGATGGTACTGGAACCGGTCGTGTGGGAAGAAGGCACCGGCGGCTACCGCAGCGAAGAGATCGTCGTGATCACCGAGGAAGGCTGGATTCCGTTGACCAACTACCCCTATGACCCTTATGGCGAGCCCTGAGCATGGGCACTGAGGTTCTGGCCGACGACCGCGCGCTCCGCACCGGCCGTCGGGAGCGCGCGCTGGCCCAGATGGAAAAGCACGATCTCGACGTGCTGGTGCTGGGACGGCAGGCGAACGTGCGCTACGTATCCGGTGCGCCACAGCTGTGGGTGGCCGGGACCCGGCCGTTCGGGCCGACCTGCGTGGTTGTCCGCGAGACCGGCGCAATCCACCTGCTCAGCACCTGGGATGAGGGCGTGCCTGAAGACATCCCACACGAGAACCTGTATGGCATCGCCTGGAACCCGATGAACACCATCGCGGTCCTGAAGGGCATCGATGGCGCGGTAGATGCGAAAAGTGTTGGCACCGATGCGCTTTCGCCGGGATTCGCCCAACTGTTGCCGGTGGCTTTCCCGAACGCCGAGCTGGTTGACGGTGAGCTGGCGATGCGCGCCGCGCGGCGGATCAAGACCCCTGAAGAGGTCGTCTCGCTTCGCGAGGCGATCCGGGTTGCCGAAGTCGGCTTGGCTGCGGCCGTCGCCGAGCTGCGGCCCGGCATCAGCGAAAAGACCTTGGCCGGCGTGTTGTTGGAGGCTATGGCGGCCGGCGGGGTCAGCACACCGGCCACCCAGGATGCGGCGTGGGTGACCTCGCGCGAGCACCCGTGGCGACGGGCGAGTGAGGACGGCATTGTTCGGGCCGGCGACTTGGTGGCGTTCTCCGCGGGCGTGCTCGACGGTGGCTACACCGGTGAAGTCGGCCGCACCTGGCCGGTCGGCGAACTCAATGCCGCCAGTGATCTGTATCGACGGTGGGATGCGCTGTGGGACAGGCTCTATGAAGCCTGTCAACCGGGTGCACCGGCCATCGATCTACTTGCTGCCTATCAGGCCGCGGGCGAGGAACTGCCGCCGATGCCCATCGCGCGGGGGCTGGGTCTGGGATTCGACCCACCCGTCGTCTCTCAGCATCTGCCGGCGACGGCCGCCGAGGAGCGGCTGGAGCCGGGGATGGTGCTGGCGGTCACCGGATATGTTTGGCAATCGGGCGTCGGCGCCGTGTTCGGGCGCGAGGCGGTGTTGATCACCCCCGACGGTCCCGAGGTCTTGACATCGAGCCCGTCATGGCAGGCATGAGTGCGGAACCTCGGGTCGAACCGCCGCTGGCCGGTTTCACGGTGGTCGAGCTATCGACCGGAATAGCAGGCGCGTACTGCACCAAGCTGCTTGCCGACGGCGGCGCGGCCGTCATCAAAGTCGAGCCGCCAGAGGGTGATCCGCTGCGGCGTTGGTCGTCTTCCGGTGCGGCTATTGAACGAGGCGGCGACGGCGCGTTGTTCAGCTTTCTGGCAGGATCGAAGCACAGTGTCATCGCCGATCCCGAGGTCGACAACGACATCCAAATGGTCGACCGACTGTTGGCGACGGCGGATGCTGTGGTGTGGTCTGCAGGATCGAAACTAGCCGAGCGCCAGAGCTTTAGACCTGCTGCGATCCTTCGTGCGCACCCTCAGCTGACCGTCACGTCGATCACACCGTTCGGCCTGGATGGTCCCTGGCGGGACCGGGCAGCCACCGAATTCACGCTGCAAGCCTGGTCGGGAGGAATCGTCGGGCTCGGGCGCGGTTTGCCGGAACGAGCGCCGGTGTTCGTCGGCGGCCAGGTCGGCGAGTATATGGCCGGGGCTTACGCAAGCGCAGCGACCCTGACGTCGCGGTTCCGCCGAATCAGCGGTGGCTCAGGCGAACCAGGAGAGCTCATAGACCTGTCGATGCTGGAAACCCAGATCCTTGGCCTGACGTATTACCCGGTCACCTATTTCGAAATGCTCGGCCGGCCTTGGCGAGACGCCCGGCGGCTCACGGTTCCGGGCGTGGCGCAGGCGAAGGACGGCCTGGTGGACCTCGGCTGTGGGACAGCGCAGCAATGGTTCGATCTATGCGCGATGGTCGGTCACCCGGAGTGGATCGACGAGGAATCGCCACTGTCGATCACCGAGTTGGCCAACATTCACGCTGAAGAGATCTATGCCTGGGTCGAGAGTAACCCGGTCGATGAGATCCGCGAACTTGCAACGGCATTCCGGATTCCAAACGCGCCGGTGGCAAACGGGGCGAATATCGCATCGCTCGACCACTTCCAGGAGCGGGGCTCGTTTGTGCGCAATCCGCGCGACGCGTTCCATCAGCCGGGCCCCCCTTACCGGATGCAGCCCGCACGGCTTCAGTCGCCTCTTCCGGCACCGCGGCTCGGGGAACACACCGCCCGTTACCGGGCCGCCAGCACGACTCCGCAGACCCTGCCGACGCCTTCGGCGCCTGGAAACGGACTGCCGTTCAGCGGACTTCGGGTGTTGGATATGACGACGTTCTGGGCAGGCCCCAGTTGCACTCACTTTTTGGCCATGCTCGGCGCCGACGTCATCCACCTGGAATCCGTCAGCCGGCCCGACGGAACCCGACTGATCGCCGGCATACCAATCACCGAAGACCAGTGGTGGGAGAAGTCGCCGATCTTCGCGGCGCTGAACACCAACAAGAAAAGTCTGACGCTTGACTTGCAGACCCCACGCGGGCGCGAGCTGTTGCGCCGGCTCATCGCGACTTGCGATGTCATCGTGGAGAACTTCACACCCCGGGTGCTCGACCAGATCGGGCTGGACTTTGGTGCCGTTCAAGCAGCCCGTCCTGACGCAGTCATGTTGCGAATGCCCGGCTTCGGACTCGACGGGCCGTGGCGCGACAATCCGGCGTTCGCATATGCCATCGAGTCCGCGTCCGGCCTGAGTTGGCTGACTGGCTATCCCGACCGCCCTCCGTACGAGCCGTATTCGATCGGTGACCCGAACGCAGGTGTGCATGCGCTCAACGGTCTCCTGCTAGCCCTGGAACACCGTCGCCGCACCGGCCAGGGTGTACTCGTCGAGGCCGCGATGGTCGATGCCGCGCTTAATGTTTCCGCCGAACAAATCATCGAGTACTCCGCGTACGGGTCTGTGCCGGAACGGATGGGCAATCGAGGACCAACCGCGGCACCGCAGAATCTCTACCGCAGCGCAGATATCGACGAGTTCGGTCGCCTCGACAGCTGGGTCGCCATTGCGGTGGCAACTGACGATCAGTGGGAAAGGCTCTGGTGTGCACTCGGATCGCCCTCGTGGGCAACCGATCCCAGGCTGTCAACCGAAGCAGGGCGGCGCGCACACCACGGTCTCATCGATGAGCAGCTAGCTGCCTGGTGTAAGGACCGCGGCCGGGACGACATCGTCCGAACCTTGTGGGATGCCGGTGTGCCCGTGGCCAAGGTCATGCAACCCCATCGTCAAACGGAGTTGGACCAGTTGGCATTTCGTGGCTTCTTCGAAGAATTCGATCACCCGGTGAACGGCCGGGCTAAGCTCAGCACCGTGCCGGCGAGGTTCTCTGGTGGGCCCGGCCTTTTCCATACTAAATCCGCGCCCATGCTTGGGCAGCACAATCATGAGTTGCTTGCCGAGCTCGGCCTGACAGCGTCAGAGATTGCCGACCTGGAAGCCGACGGAATCATCGGCTGCGCCCCGGCTCGCTAGTGACTCCACCCGTCGCCGGCCTGGTCCTCGAACGTCTGGTCGATGCGATCGAATCTCCGGCGGATTGATGCACGAGCGGCCGAATGGGGCAGCACGTAGAGGCGATTGGCCGCAATCGCGTCGACGGTCAGGCGGGCTACCTCGTCGACGTTCAGTGTGTCCGGTTGCGCCGGAGTGCTCGTCGCCGACAGCCCGTAATCCGCGCCCATGATGCGTTCGGAGTTCGACAGCAGCTTGGTCTCGACGACCATCGGGCAGAGCACCGACACACCGATGCCGTTGTCTTTGACCTCGCGGGCCAGATTCTCGGCCAGGCCCACGACGCCGTATTTCGCGACGCTGTAGGCGCCGAGGCCGACGTTGGGCATCAGGCCGGCGAACGACGCGGTGAAGGCGACGTGGCCGCCGGTGCCCTGCTTGAGCAACCTGGGCAGGAACGCCTCGACGGCATGGATCGAGCCCCACAGGTCGATGTCGATCACCCAGCGCCAGTCGTCGTGCGTCATCTGCGCGATCGGACCCGCGACCACAATGCCGGCATTGCTGAAGACCACGTCGACCTGACCGAGAAGACGAAATGCCTCATCGGCGAGGTGAATCATCTCCTTGAGATACCTGACATCGCACATCACGCCGTGCGCGTCGAACCCCTGGGCCTGCAAATGCGCGACCGCCTGCTCCAGCGACGGCTTATCGACGTCGGCGAGCACGACTCGCGCTCCCCGCCTTGCGAACTCGGTCGCGGTCGCGAAACCGATACCGTTTGCGCCGCCGGTGATGACGGCGCCTTTGCCTTCATATCCGTTCATGGCGCGACGGTAGCCGATGGGCGCGTCACAACGAAATCGACGCTAGCGTGGACCGCCTCGGCGTGTCGTCGCGACGGCGTCGATTTCGGTGGTCCGGCGCGCTATTTCAGGCAGCTGCCGCCGTCGACCGGTAGCGTGACGCCGGTGATGTAACGCGCCTCGTCGGACGCCAGGAACAGCACCGCGTTGGCGATGTCCTCGGGCTCGACCCAGCCGATCGGCAGGGTGTGCATCAGCTGGCCGACGACCTTCATGTCCTCGGGGCCTGGGTTCTCCAGATCGGGACGGAACAGCCTCATCGTGCCGTCGTTCATGAACAGCGGGGTGTTGACGTTGGTCGGATGCACAGAGTTGACGCGGATGTTCTGCGCGCCGAGCTCGACGGCGAAGGTGCGCATCAAGCCGACCACACCGTGCTTGGCCGCGACGTAGTGACCGGTGTGCGGGTAGGCCTTGAGTCCGCCGACCGAGCTGGTGAGGATGATCGAGCCGCCGTTACCGCCCGCGAGGATATGCGGCACACCGGCTTTCACGGTCTTCCACACGCCGGTGAGGTTGATGTCGATCATGGCGGTCCAGTCGGTTTCGCTGGTCTTGTCCAGCGTCTGGCCGCCGTTGCCGATGCCGGCGTTGGCGACGATGATGTCGAGCCGGCCGAGCTGCTCGACGCCGGTGTCCACCGCGGCCTTGAGCGCGTCGTAGTCACGGACATCGACCTCGGCGGTGTAGATCCGACGGTTGTGGCCCTTGACCAGGTCCGCGGTCTCGGCCAGATCCTCGGGCGTGGAGGCGGCGATCAGATCCACCGTGTCGATCTTCTTGCAGATGTCCACTGCGATGATGTCGGCACCTTCTTGGGCCAACCGCACCGCGTGCGCGCGGCCCTGACCGCGGGCCGCACCGGTGATGAATGCGACCTTGCCTTCGACTCGACCCGCCATCATTTCCTCATTTCATTACTTGTGATTACTCAACCGATGACTGCCGGCATCGTGTCCCATCCACGCACGGTGGACGTCGGAGACAATGCAGCACGGTTGAGGTCGACTTGCCATTCGGGGAAGCGCTTCAAGATCTCCTCGAGCGCGATCCGCCCCTCCAGCCGGGCCAACGCCGAGCCCAGGCAGTAGTGGGTACCGACGCTGAAGGAGAGGTGCTGGCGCGGTTCGCGGTGAATGTCGAAAACATCGCCGTCCGGCGGGAATTGGCGGTGGTCCCGGTTCGCGGAGCCGATGAGCATCATCATCGCGCTGCCCTCTGGCACCGTCTGCCCGTAGTAGGTGATGTCGCGGGTCACGTAGCGCGCCACGTGTGGAGCCGGCGGCTCGAAGCGCAGAAGTTCTTCGATGGCCGCGGGGATGAGGGCGGGGTTCGCGGCCAGTTCGCGCCGCTGGTCGGGATGCTCGGCGAGCACCTTGCCGGCCCAGCCGATCAGCCGGGTCGTGGTCTCGTTGCCGGCGCCGGAAACCACGCTGATGTAGGTGAGTAGCTCCTCGCGGGTCAGTCGCCGCGTGACGCCCTTCTCGTCGGTGAACTCGACATTCAGCAGATCGGTCATGATGTCGTCGGAGGGATGCTCGGCACGCCAGTCGATGAATTCGGCAAAGAACTCGCCGGTGTTCATGCCCTCGGCCGCCGCTTTCATCGGCTTGCCCGCCTCGGTGCGCATCTGATCGTTCGTCAAATCCCTTGCGGCTTCTTGGTATTCATCGGGAATGCCGAGCAGCATGCCGATCACCCGCATCGGCATCTGCGCACCGAGGTCGCCGACGAAGTCGAAACTGTCGCCGCTGGCAACGGGATCCAAACTGTGAGCACAGAATTCGCGGATCTTGGGTTCGAGGTCGCTGATCTTGCGCGGCGTGAACATGCGGGCCAGCAGTTTGCGGTGCACGTCGTGGATCGGCGGGTCCTCGAAGATGATCACGCCCGGCGGAATGTCGATGTTGGCCTTGATCAGCTCGATGATCGCGCCGCGGGCCGAGCTGAACGTTTCGTGGTCGACGAGCGCTCGGTCGACATCGGCGAACCGGCTCAACGCATAGAAGTCATGCTGCTCGTTGTAGTACAGCGGCGCCTCTTCGCGGATCGTCCGGAACGCCCGGTACGGGTCGGCATTGATCTCCACGTCGTACGGGTCGTAGTAGACGCCGTCGGGTGCAGTCACGGTCACGGAGCTTCGCCTCTCGCTGCGGGCGCATAGTTGGTAGCGCTAAGAATCTGCGGCAACTCTGTCATCAGCCACCTGCGGGTGTCAACGCGGAATCCGTTTTCGCTACCCATC
>CAVTEZ010000012.1:0-69987 GCA_963733755.1 uncultured Actinomycetota bacterium | reverse complement strand
CGCACCTGCTGCACGACGCCGCGATGGCGGCGGCCTACCGGCACGGTGACGAATCGGTGGCCAGCATCACCCGGGCGCAGACCGTCGCCGAACTGCGATCGGCAGGCGGACCGTATCGCATCCTGACACCCTCTGCGGCAACGGATTTCATGCGCGCCGGTAAGTCCCTACCGTTGCACCCGTTGTGCGGCGGCATCGACCCTGAGGTGGCGTGGCGATACCTGCAGACAGCGGTGGCGGCACATCAGCAAGCCCAGATGGTCCACGGATGAGCATCGAACAGCCGATGGCAGCCCCCCTCCGCGTGGTCGTGTGGTCGACGGGCGGGGTTGGGTCGGTCGCCATCGATGCGATCCGGTGTCGGCCGGATTTGGAACTTGTTGGGGTGTGGGTCCATTCACCCGCCAAAGTGGGCAGAGACGCCGGCGAGCTCGGCGCGGGCACCCCGATGGGGCTGACTGCGACCAATGATGCGGACGCGCTCATCGCGCTCCGGCCGGATTGCGTCGTCTACGCCGCCAGCGGTCCGCAACGCGACGCGGGCGCGATCCCGGACTATCTCAAGCTGCTCAGTGCCGGCGTCAACGTTGTGTCGACCTCGACCACCGGCCTGATTTATCCCCCGTCGTACTTCGCCAGCGAGTGGCGTGACCAACTCACGGCCGCCGCCCACGCCGGATGCGCGTCGTTCTACGCGTCAGGAATCTTCCCGGGATTCGCATCCGACCAACTCGCGCTCCTGATGAGCACCCAGTCCAAAAAGATCCGCACGTTGACGGTCACCGAGATCGCCCTGAACGACCACTACCCGGTGGCCGACGTCATGGTCAACGGCATGGGCTTCGCTCGCCCTCTGGACTTCGAACCAATGCTGAAGACACCAGGTTTCATCGAGATCGCCTGGAAGGCACCGATTCATCTCATTGCCGCCGGGCTCGGCGTCGAGGTGGAGGAAATCCGCGGAGCCCTGGACCGTGAACTGACCGACGGGGACATCGAGGTGGCGTTCGGCACGATCCCGGCGGGCACCTGCGGCGCGGTCCGGACCCGGGCGGCCGCGGTGGTCGAAGGCCGCGAGGCGATCGTGGTGGAGCACATCATCCGGATGTCGCGCGACGTCGCCCCGCACTGGCCGAATTCGGATTCCGACGCCACCTACCGGGTCGACATTGATGGCGAGCCCGACATTCACTGCGCGATGACGATGGGCGCGGCGGAAGGACACCGGGCGGGCCACGCGGCGATGGCCGCAACCGCGATGCGAGTCGTGAACGCGGTGCCCTACGTGGTGGACGCACCACCCGGACTGCTCAGCTCTCTGGATATTCCGAACACCCTGCCGCGCTACGCGTTTCAATGAGCTATGCGTGCCGGGCCCTTCGTTGTCGGTAAGGCTCACCTGGAATCGGTCCTACCAGCAAGGCCACGCCGGCCAGGTAAATATCGTTGGCGCAGAGGCAGCGCAGGAAGTAGTCGGCTGTGGCCAGGAATTCGTACAGGAACCCATAGGCCGAACTTCTTCGGCCGCTCATCGGCCGCTCCTGGAATAGGTAGACCCGCCCACCGCGACAGTAGTAGATACGTTCGACATGTTGGTTGGTGCTCCGCCCGCGACGTCATCGTCAACTCGCGACACTAACAGGGGACCACAGCGGCGCCGACTGGTTGCCTTGGGCGACCGACCTGGGATTATGCAGCAAAGATTGACAAAGCTGCAGAGCGTTTAACAAGCCCGTCTCGATTTGCGGCCCGTCCGTCCGGCAACATCTAGGCCCCTCAAAATGGAGCTACTGCCGGTCAGAGTTGCGCCGCTGGCGGGAGAAGCCTTTTACTTGTGGTTGGAAGCCACTGCTCGCGCCATGAGACTCGCAACGAAGCAGACGTTGAGGCTGCTCGGATGCACTGAGAGGAGTTCGGTGTGCGCATGTCGCGTCGAGTCGCGGCCTTTAACAAGCGAATCACCAATCCAGCCGCCCTTCGGGTGGTCGACCGAATGCCTGGTCTGGGAATTCTTTACCACGTCGGGCGCCGATCCGGAGCACGCTACCGTACACCGTTGCTGGTGTTCGACACGACCGACGGCTTTGCATTGCTCGTCGGCTACGGACCCCAAACAAACTGGGTGCGAAACGTTCTCGCGGGCGGCGACACCGCCATCTGCAAGCACCGCAAGACTGTCGCGGTCGGCCATCCCGTCCTCCTCGCCAAAAGCGAGGTGGCCCCCCAGGTGCGTCCGGCCTCGCGGTGGCTGTACCGGCTCTTTCCGTACAACGAATCGGTGATGGTGCTCAAGCGCCTCTAAGTCGGCGCGCTAGCGCAGCGGTGGGTTGGCTTCGCGCCACGCTGGCGCCGCCAGACGTGTCGATTCGTCGCTGGAACCGCATGGCTGAGGCTCGTGACACAGGCTGATTCAACTCTGGCGCAATAGGTTCGACGCCTCAAAACATCGCGACGATATGTGAGGTCGCGTGGCGCGTTACACCCACGGTATGGATGGTAGTACGGCCCTCGATCTACTTCTTCCGACGTCGGTGGCGAAGCGATCGCCCTCGGGAGAAACCGGACTTGACGGCTTGCGATGCGGCGGCGGCGAGTGCCGGCACGCCTGCGTAAGTACGCGCATCGAGCAGCGCGGGCCAGGTGTGCCAGCTATTGGGCCGGTCGTTTTTGGTGAGTCGTTCGGCGAGCCACCATAGGCTCATCGGAACCGCGAAGGGATACAGCATGAGGTGCTCGGCGAGGGGGTCGCGGTGGTAGCTGACCGCGGCGCCGCCTTGGGTGTAGGTCTGAGCCAGCCTGTCCACATCGGCGACGTCGACGATCTTGTCGTGCACGCCCTGGATGAGTAGCACGGGCATGCTCGGTGTCTTTTGCCCGAGCCGCGTCACCTCGAACACATGCTGCAGCTCGGGTAACGCGAACAATTCCTGGAAGCTCAGGTCGACGTAGTCGGCGATGTCGACATTGCGGAAGCGTCGGATCGCACCTCCGGTCGACATTCCCTCGATCTCTGCAAGCAGGGCCTTGCCATCCTCGGTCGCGTGTTCATCGACGACCTTTTTCGCCTCGGGGAACACATGCACCAAGGACGCGATCATCAACGCTGCAAGACCCGCCCACGGCGACGCATTCAGCCGGCGCGCAACGCTTTCCGGATCCACCACCGGTGAACCCAGCACTGCCCCGACGATGTTGAGCTCGGGTGCGTAGGTGGCGGCGGCTTCGGCGGCCCATCCGCTGGCCAGGCCACCGCCGGAATACCCCCACACCGCCATCGAGGTTTTCGATGAAAGGCCCAACTCCGGGTAGTTGACAGCGGCACGCAGACCGTCGAGAACACGAAAGCCCGCCTCGTACGGCGCGCCCCACATGCCGTTGATGCCCTCGTGATCCGGGATACTGACTGCCCACCCGCGAGATAGGGCCGCGGTGATGAAAAAGAACTCCGCCTGAACCGAGGCCCCGACCAGCTCGGCGCCGTGCCGCAGCGCATAGGACGGGAAGCACCGCGCCGCCACGGCGTCGATGGCGCACTGGTAAGACAGCACCGGGCACCGCGCCGGGTTCTTGCCACGCGGAACTATCATCGTGGTCACCGCCGCCTCGGGGAGATCGTGGGCGTCGGTGCTGCGGTACATCAGCTGCACTGCTATGCCCTGCCGGAGGCGACCGAAGAACGACACCGGTACCACCCGCGACCGCAACACTGTCCCGGGTGCGAGCCCACCCAGACCGGCGGGGCTGGCATAGAAAGGATCGCGATCAGGTGTAGGGAAGCCACGGCGTGTCCAGGAGGACGAGTTCTTCATGATGGGTTGCTTTCCAGGCTGTTGATGGATCCGACACGTCCATACCCTGCATACCCTCCGCGTGCATAGCCTGCTCCTTCGGATCGGTCCGTAGCGATGTCACACCCAGGGTGCGAAGTATCTGGTTGTCGCCCTTGGGCGTTCGACGACGGGCAGTCCCCTAGGTCGCGAGTTTTGAGGCCAGGTCAAGGACACTGACGGTGTCGGATCCGGTCTTTTTTAATCGGTCCGACGAGCGGAAGCCGAGGTCCACGTCGGTGGCCTGAGCTCGCAGCGCGCCCACCGTGAGTTGTTCCTTCGGAAGGTGGGTGAACAAGTCAAACGAGTACAGCCGGGTGGCGTTCAGGTAGGTGATCCGGTCGATGTCCGTGTCTGGGAGGCCGTCGAGGTAGATGTCGAGGGTTTCGGGGGCCAGCGGCCAGGTGGAGTCCGAGTGCGGGTAGTCGCACTCCCACATGACTTTGTCGAGGTTGAGCTTGTCGCGGTTGGCGATGCCGAATTCGTCGTCGATGAAGCAGAGCGCGACGCGGTCGAGGAATACTTCGCTGGGCAGTTTGTCGCCGAAGTCCTGATGTGTCCAGGCGCGGTGCATCTTGTACACCCGGTCCACGCGTTCCAGGAAGTACGGCACCCAGCCGATGCCGCCCTCGGACAGGGCGAAAGTAAGGTCGGGGTACTTGCGCAGCATGGGCGACCAGATCAAGTCGGCGGCGGCTTGCACGATGCTCATGGGCTGCAGCGTGATCATCGTGTCCACCGGTGCGTCAATTGAGGTGATCACTACGCTCGACGACGATCCGATGTGCAGGTTGACCACGGTCTGGGTGTCGCTGCACGCCTGCCAGAACGGATCCCAGTGCGCATCGTGCAGCGACGGATAGTCCAGTTTGGTGGGGTTCTCCGAGAAGCTCACGGCGTGGCAGCCCTTCTCAGACACCCGGCGAACCTCCTCGGCCATCAGTTGGGGATCCCAGATCGGGGGCAGCGACTGCGGGATCATCCGGCCCGGGTAGGTGCCGCACCACTCGTCGATGTGCCAGTCGTTGTAGGCGCGTAGCACGGCCAGGCCGAGGTCCTTGTCCTGGGCGCGGGCGAAGTACTGGCCGCAGAACTGTGGGAAGGACGGGAAGTTCATCGCGGCGGCTACTCCGTTGGCGTTCATGTCGCGGATGCGGTCGTGAATGTTGTAGCAACCTTCGCGGATCTCGGAGAGTTTGGTGGGCTCGGCGCCGTACTCGTCGGGTGGCCGGCCGGCGACGGCGTTGAGACCGACGTTGGTAGCAGCTTGGCCCTCGAACACCCAGGCGTCGGTGCCGTCGTCGCGCTGGATCAACTTAGGGACGTCGTCGGCGTACTTGGCCGGGATGTGACCGTCGAACAGGTCTGGCGGCTCGACGAGGTGGTCGTCGACCGACACCAAGACCATGTCGTTCATCTCCATGGACCTTGCTCCTCAATTCGTCGCGAGTTCAGGATGAAAGCTTTACGTGGGCAACACCAGAATCGATGCCGCGGATGTCGCCGGGCGAGCTCTTCTGGGCCCCCGGAGCTGGCGCACCTCAGGTCTGCATCGGGGTAACGCAGCGCACACCTGAAACATCTTGCCTCGCAATGGATGCAGCAAGCGGTGGTCAAGGACCCAAAGGGTCAGGAGCCGAGTTCCGCGCGGAAACGGCACTGTTCGCTGAGGTTGCTGAAATCCGCGATCCCTGGAGGACCCATTCGACCAACCCTGGCAGACGCCGACTCTACGGTGGAACAGATATTTGGTCAAACATCTGTTCCGGGATACGCTCCGTTGGTTCGGCTGGACGCAGAGGGACAGGCGCGAGCCAGAGCCGGGTCGGCCGGCTGACGGAAATACCAGGACGAGGCGCCCTACATCCAGTGCCCGAACAGGAGCAGTGAGTGATACCAATGAACGCTGTCCAGAAGGTGATGATGTTGGGCGCCCGTGTGCTGCCGCAGCCGGTGATGCAGCGAATCGGGATGTTGGTCATGAAGTTCGCTCCAGTGTCCAAACCCGATGCGAATCCGCCGACCGCGGCTCTCGAACAGAACGCCGCCGCAGCGGATTCGACGCCATCGGCGTCGCAAGCCAGAACGCGATCGCGGGCTTCGACCGATACACCGACATCGACTCCGCCGTCTACCCGAGACGACTAACACACATGGACGAACTCTTCGACGACCTCGAGGACTTAGGGTCATTCGATGACGCCGTAATCAGGAAACGTGCGCGACCTCGGGTGTCGACCCGGCGTGACGGCGATGGACGCCTTCCCGGGGACGACGAGGATAGGTAAGTCGTTGGCGGATTGGAACACTCAGGACAGTCGCAACTCGGCGACAACGCCGGCGCGGCGCCGGGGTCGGGGAAAGGTCGTAGCGGTCACCCAAAGCCGTTGCCGCGCCAGCGTCGAGAGTCGAATTAACCAAACATTTGTTCTCCGCGTAGACTATCGGGGATTCGACCGAGGCCATAGTCCCTGTCCGTCGAGGAGGCGCGATGAGCGATTTCGAGAAGATCGATTACTTCTTTGACCCATCGCTAGTGCCCGACCCATATCCCTACTTCGACTACCTGCGGTCTCAGTGTCCGGTCCGTCCGGCGACGCCACACGGTGTGGTCGCGGTCACCGGTCATTCCGAGGCGCTGGCTGCCTACAAGGATTCGGCTTTCTCATCGTGCGTTGCCGTGGCGGGCCCGTTCCCGCCTTTGCCGTTTACCCCCGACGGCGACGACATCGGCGACCTGATCGACGCCCACCGGTCCAAAATTCCCATGTCCGAACACGTCGTGACGATGGATTCGGTCAATCACACCAAGACCCGGGGGTTATTGGCCAGGCTGATTACACCCAAACGGCTCAGCGAAAACGAAGACTTCATGTGGCGCTTGGCCGATCACCAACTCGACACCTTCATCGACAAGGGGTCGTGCGAGTTCATGGGCGATTACGCCAAACCCTTCGCGATGTTGGTGATCGCGGACCTACTGGGCGTTCCTCTAGAAGATCACGATCAGTTCCGCGCCGTTCTTGGCAACGAGGTCGTAGGCAACATCGAAATGAGTGACACCGTCGCTCACAATCCTCTGGTCTGGCTGGACGATAAGTTCCGGGAGTACATCACCGACCGCCGTCGCGACCCCCGCGACGACGTCCTTACCGAACTCGCCGCGGCGACCTATCCAGACGGTTCGACGCCCGAGGTGGAGGAGGTGGTCAAGCTCTCGACGTTTCTCTTCGCTGCCGGCATGGAGACGACGACGAAGCTTCTCAGCACCGCGATGCGGGTGATTGCCGAACGCCCCGACATTCAACAAGTCCTGCGCGATGACCGTGCACAGATCCCGGTGTTCCTCGAGGAGGCATTACGGATGGAGAGTCCAGTCAAGAGTCACTTCCGGTTGGCGCGTACCACCACGAACATCGGCGACGTGGAGATCCCAGCGGGCACAATCATCATGCTGCTGCCAGGCGCCAGCAATCGCGATCCACGAAAGTTTGACCATCCCCACGAATTCCAGCACGACCGCCGCAACGTGCGCGAACACGTTGCCTTCGGTCGCGGCGCCCACTCGTGCCCGGGCGCGCCGCTCGCTCGCGCCGAAGCCCGTATCTCGATGAATCGCATGCTGGATCGCATGGCGCGAATCAGGATCGCCGAGGCGTCGCACGGTCCGGCGGAGAACCGCCGATACGAGTACGAACCGACGTTCATCATGCGAGGTCTCACAGCGCTGCATATCGAGTTCGACCAAACCAACTCGAACCCGTGACACGCCGACGGCATATTTGGCCCGAATTCCGAAGGTCTCGACGTTATTTCGCGCGCCTGTCGCTGTCCCTGGGACCACCGACATGACGCGGCCGTCGTTGCGTCGGTGGTCGGCGGCACCGGCTGTACCTGCCCCGGCGCCGCGGCCAGCCCGTCCCCAAAAGAGGAAGCCACGAACGCGTGCTCTCTGACCTCGAATGACACAAGGAGCAGCTATGGCCCCTACGACGCTTAGGAGCCCGTCACTCTCGGTGGTCAACGCAGCCCTTCGCATCGGTGTGCAAGTCGTGCCGCGGATTCCGCCTTGGCTGAAGCGCCTTCTCGTCGGCGGCAAAAGGGTCACCATAGACGGCAACACCCTTGACAGCACGGTTCAACTGGTACTTGCCGCCCAACGAACCACACGTACCGGCGGCCTGTCGGCTGCTAACGATCATGAAGTCGCCCGCACTCTGATGCGCAGCTCGCATTCGGTGATGGGCGCCCACGTCGCCGTCCCCACCACCGACCTCACAATTCCGGGTCCCGACAGCCCGCTGCGGGCACGGCACTACCTGCCCAGTAAGTCGGCGCCGGCCCCGTTACTGGTGTTCTTCCACGGGGGTGGTTTCGTCGTGGGCGACATCGAATCTCATGACGGGCTATGCCGCACGATCTGCAGGGACGCGGGGATCCATGTGTTATCGGTGGACTACCGGCTCGCGCCGGAACACAAGGCCCCGGCCGCGGTCGACGATTGCGTCGCGGCCTATCGATGGGCACTTGAACATGCCGCCGAACTAGACGCCGACCCGAACCACATTGGCGTCGGCGGGGACAGCGCCGGTGGAAACCTGGCGGCGCTGGTCGCGCTGCGCAGCCGCGACGAGGGCATTCGACAGCCGGCGCTGCAGGCGCTGCTCTATCCGGGCCTCGACCTGTCCGCGAAGACCCGGTCGCGCACGTTGTTCTCTGACGGATTCTTGCTGTCCAAGCAGGACATGGATTGGTTCACGAAGCTGTACTTGGAAGGAGCTGGCATTGCAGCCGATGATCCGCGGGTCTCGCCGCTGAAGGCCGCCGATCTGTCCGGTCTGGCGCCGGCCCTGGTGCTGACCGCGGGATTCGATCCGCTACGCGACGAGGGGAACGCATACGCCGCGGCGCTGCGCTCGGCGGGTGTCAGCGTGGACCACCGCCAGTTCGATGCACTCCCGCACGGCTTTGCCAGTCTGGCGCCGTTCGGCGGCGGCAGCGCCGATGCGGTCGCGGCGACCATCTCGGCCATTCAAGCCCACCTCAGCCGCGGCTAAGGCTGCACCGCTAGGAGCGGCGGGACTCGTAAGTGGGACGTGACGCCGACGCGGGTGCAGTTGCGTGAGACAAAGTAGATCCACAGCTAACCTGCTGTTGGGTGGATCGCAGTTTGCGAATCTGCATGCCGAAATACGCTGTTGTGTTTGACATTTCACGACAAGGGGTGATCGACGCGGGTTGCTGGCCCTCTGATCCGGTTTCGACTAAGACCGTCGATGTCCCGAACCAGACGCAGTTGTGGATTTGACGTAGGTCAAGATTATCGGCGCGCGGCGCTGCTACCACCACACGACGATGCGGCTTCGTGAAAACCGGCCCCAGTTTCCCCGAACGCCGTATACAAACACAACTGCGCCGGTCGGGATGTAGCGAACACGATCGCGGCACGCTGGATTGATTACGAACTCGGTCCACTTCTGGCGGCATAGTGGGGTTGCGGCGCGGCGGGTGGTCGGCGCGTCCACAGAGCTGGACGAAAGGCGAGGGGCTCAACGATGTCTTGCGCTTGCCTGGTGGACGGCATCGAGCGCTGGATCTGCCCGGCGCATGCGGGGGCGTGATCTGATTTGAACGTCGACAAGGCCGTCAGCGGCATCGTGACCGTTGTTCGAATAGTTACCGCACCAACGACGCGTGACAGGCTTGTAAGTGGAGCGCTGCGGCATCCGATGGCGCCGACGCTGAATCGACGGCAACGGCGCCGGCTCATTAGGCAGCTTGGCGTCCAAGAAGCTGCAGACGCGATGTTCGAGCAGGACGATAGGGGCGCTGCGGCGCTTTCTCGCATGATCGCTAAACCCGTTTTTGGCGAAGCGGAGTCGCCAAAGTCTTTTGCGTTGGCCCAGATCTTGATTGCTGAACTCCCAGCTTGCCTAACCGCGACCGAGTGGGCCGCGGTGTCGGCCTACAAACTGCGCGTTATCCAAGAGTCCGTCGATGACGTGGGCGCTCGTGTCGACGAGGTCGGGGGTGATGTGCAGCTTGTCAGCAAAAGCATCGATGACCTGCGCCAATTGCTCATTGCACGCGACGATGCGCCGTCCACCAATCCCGCTGCCTTAATTCAGGAGATATTGGAGACCCTCGGCTTACGGGATGAATATCTTGCGATTGAAGCGATGGAGGCCACCGACCCCGCCAGCGCGGCTCCACGCCTTTCAAAGATCATCGAACGCGTCACTGCAGAGGGACATCAGGCACAAGCTCGGCCGTTGATAAAGCAGCGAGCCGCGTTGCTCACTCGCGCTGGTGCGATAAATGCCGCAGACGCATGGCTTCCCATCGTCGACGATTTCTTGAAGCTCGGATTGGGCGGCGGACTGCATGAACCGCTAAAAGCCTGGCAGTCACGAGCGAAACGACGCACCGCCTTGGCTCCGCGCCCGGCTCGAGATCGTGAATGCTTTAGAGGATTGGGTCTACGGCGATGTACGCGCAGAGGCGCTCATTCCGCTGGCGCAGGCGGCGATGGCGGCCGGTGACCCAGCCGCAGTCCGCTGGTTGATGCACGCGGCGGAATCGTGTCTCGTCGATCGGAGTCGGGCGCCCGTGGCCGCGGTGAGCAACGATCTAGTCAGGGCCTCACAAGCAACTGAAGACACCGAGGCCGCAGTCCGCCTATCACTCGCCGTAGCGGATTCCGCTGCGGACCGGATGATTTGGACGCAACTCCTCGAAGACGCAGATCGCGACAACGCCCGCTACTCACCGCAAGAGTGTGCTCTCGTACACGCGCGTCGAGCCAGAAACGCGTACTGGGCTGGAGATCTTCCTCTCGCGCTGGCGCACTATCGCGTGGCCATTGAACGCGCGGCTGCGGCCCGAACCTGGGAGGATGCTGCAGACTGGTCAGATGCGGTGACCCACCTGATGAATCTCTCTGACACCATCAACTTAACCGACCTAACTGAAGTCTCAAGAAGACAGGCGGCCTTCAAGTCGGCAGGCGGAGGAAGCGCAATTGAGGGTGCGCGAGACTTCCACCTGGCCGCCCTGGCGTCGTTGATTGAAGTGCAACCGGGCGGTAGCGGTGCTCGAAGCGCGCGCGGGGAACTGCGCAAGTATGTGAGGCGAAGTCTGCTCAGAGCGGCTGTGACAGAGGAAATTACAGCGCATGCGCTCACCGGCCGACTCTTCATGCAGATCGCCGACGCCGACTCCGCTATTGAGCACCTGATCCTCGGAGCCGACTTAGATCAGGCGGTCAAGGCCGCCTCTGTACTGAAGAAATTCCACGACTGCTACGACGACATGATCTCGGGGCCGAGAAGACAACGCGCTATAGCATTCCGCGTCGCTGCCGAAGAGGCCGACCTCATTCCCGACGACGAAGTAGGTCGATGGGCGGAGACAGCTCTGACTGAGGCCAAGCGCCACGAGTTCACAATCAGCGGACCAGACACATATGTCAACGCTTACAAGCTAATTGAAGGCTTAAGTGCCAGGTTCCCGCCAGCTTTGCTGGACGAGCTGCTCACTGAGATCAACCACACATTGCCCAGGCCCGAACACGTCGGCCGGCCAGTTGACGATCAAATCGCAAAGATCCTAGTCAATCTCGCTACGGATCCCTGCGATCGTCAGGATGCAATCGCCGATAGCATCGCGAGCGCCTTCGAACTCGTCGACGAAGTTGCGAGCGACATTGTTGCCTACGCGCGTTCGATCTCATCCGTTCTAGTTCTTGCCAAAGACAGGTTCCTCGCGTTACTCGGAACCCAGCAAGAGCATCGGATACGGCTTATGAACGCCACTTTCGCGCTAGTCGAGATGGGTGATCGCTCGGATCAACTTCTTGCGGCCGCGGAAGGTTTCGTGGACCGGGAGCTGAACCGCCCTCTGGCTTATACGCCAAATTCAGTCGCACGAGTCGCCTGGGTCGAGGAGCCGGCCATTATCGCAAAGTGCCTTTCGGTTCAGCGTCGCGTGGATCTCGCGCGGCATTGCGTGCAACGGGCACTGGACGCCAACGATGTCGAAGCAAATCGTGCGAGCTACGCGGTGGCGTTCGTCAACCTCGGTCCGGAGTTACCAAAAGCTGAGCGCGACTCCGTTTTTGATCAGCTCTACCCGCTCGCGGTTGAACCCTTCGCTGCAACTAGCCCGTTTGACGCGATGGAGCAGAGATTCCGAAACCCCCTTGGAAGTTTCCGAATTTCAGGAGGTGAGGGCAGGCTCCGGCGCTTTGCGCTTAAGGCCCTCGCGGTGCTGGCCACGGATACCGACCGCCAAGAGCAAGCCTGGCGCGCGGCACTAAAGCTAATTGTGACCGGCGAGAGATCGGATTCTGTAGCAGTTGCCGAAGTCGGATTTCGACTGAGCGAGCGAGGTTCGCCCCTAATCTGCCGTGGACTTCGATGGTTTACAGCGCGGACAGCGAGATGCGGCAGCTCGCTGCGGCGATACTGCCGTTTCTGGGTGAAGTTGATTTCGACGCCGTGGAGAGCCTGGCGGCCGACACCGGCACCAACGTGCGCTGCGAGTTAACAATATCGGTGCGAAAGTTGGCCACGCGCAACAAGAATGATGATATGACGCGGACCAATCTGGAAGCGCTCCTCGAAAGGATGCGACACGACGTCAGCTACCGAGTCAGGGCCGAGGCAACGGCAGACGTCTCGCCCGATGGCGATAACAGCTGACCAGACAGAGCCGAGATTAGCTTGGCGGTAGACCCTGTCAGCCTGTCAGAGGCGCCAACAAAGTCGTGATCGTATCGAGCGCTAGGGGACACAAGAGCTGTCGCCTCGCGCTTGCCGTGAATCGAAGCATCCACGCCGCGACCGCTCAAACCGGGCGTCGGCAATACAACGCTGGTGGTTCACGAAGGGGTTCGACGCACTTTCAGAGCCGCTGAGCTGGTCTTTTGCAGCGAAGATGAGCGAGCCTCGGCGACACGCCCAAGTTTCGTCAAAGTAGCCAGGCGTGTCCTGTCAATCTTCGTTGCATCTCGACAGTTGTAGTAGTAGTAGTAGTAGTAGTAGTAGTCAGCGCGCCGAGTCAATGGGTGATCCGCCGCGCGACGTCGGCGAGCACGGACGTCAAGAGGAGCTCGAACGATCGATTGTTTTGCGACAGTGCAAGCTAATTGGCTACCAGTTCGTCAGGATGAAATGGTTGATAGCCAGAGCGCCGACGACGTTGGCGGCCAGCCACCACCGGTGGGATGACCGAGGCAGCAGGGCCGGCGCCGCGGTCAACCACACCATGAATGGCAGCCAGATACGCTCGGTTTCGGCTTTGCTGAGCATGCTCAGATCGGCGCACAGCATTGCTGCCATTGCGGCCAGCACCAGCAGATGCAGCCCGGAGCGGCGGCGGATCGCCGCGATATCAAAGACCCGACCCAAACCGGCGACGCTGCCCAGACCGATCGCACACGAGACCGCCGCCAGGTTCGCCCAGCTCCAGTACTGGAACGGCCGGTTAATCGCGATGCCCTGCCAGTAACGTTGCTGGACAAGGGTATAACCGTCGAACCACCAGAATCCCGCCACCGCGAACACCACCACCACCGCCACCGAGGCGGGCACGGCGGCGGCCAACGCAGCCAGCGCAGCCCGGCGGTCACGCACAGCAATGAGCACCGCCAGCGCGGGCAGCCCCGTCAACATCAGCCCATAGTTCAGGAAGATCGCCCAGCCGAGCAGCAGCCCGGCACCGGCCGCAACGGGAATCGGCCAGCGCACGGTGCGGCTCGCTGCGAGCGCCAACAGGGCGATACCCCAGGCGGCGACGCCGGCAAAGTAAGCGTCCGCGGAGACGGCAATCCAGATCGCGGTCGGCGCTACCGCGACGAACGGTGCGGCCATCCGTGCGGTCGGCTCGTTGGACACGGCGCGCACCGCGACAATCACGGCGGTCGCCGCGCTCGACCCGACCAGCAGGCAGAATGCGCCCGCCCACGCCCCGCCGCTCAAGCCGATGCGGTCGAGCCAAACGAACGTCAGCAGCGCACCAGGCGGATGCCCGGATACATGGGTGATCCACGAATGAGGTTGATAGTCAAGGATGCGGCTGGAGAAGGTGCTCAGCATCTCCGGGATATCGGTGATCGTCGGCACCTGGCGTAGATACTCGTGGCGCGCAGTCAGTCGCCCGGCGAACCCGAGCTGCCAGCCGTCGATCATCGCCAGCGCAAACGCCCACCCGCACGATGTGGCCCAGGTGACGAGTGTGAGGACCCGCCATGACAATCGCTGCGCGAGGCTGGGGCCCCACAGTGCAGCTGCGACACCGATGGCGACGGCCGCGATGCTGCCCCAGCCGACATGGGCTTTCCACCAGCCGAAAATTGGTGCGGTGTCAGCGTAATCGTGGATCTGCCGTGGCGTGCTGTGGATCAACGGAGTGACGATGCCCAAGCGCAGGTGCGGCACCACGAAAGCCGCGGCTACTAGTGCTACGGCCAGCGCCACTGCGACGGCTTCGCAGCGCACGATCTTCACAGCAGCACCCAAGCTATGGTCAGATTCTGACCCGCGCCATAATGAGTGCGCAGGCTTGGGGCTGTCATCGACACATGACCTTAGTTCGGTGCCTGTGCACAGTTGTGTTTTGGGCGGCTATCGATCCACGCCACCTCGATCTGCACCTCTCAGCACCGCGATCGTCCGGTCGTGAATATCGACGACATGACTCACCATGAACCCGGCAGCATGTGCGATCACGTCGAGAACGTCGGCCCCCATCCGAGACCAAGGAAACCAATGCCCCAGGTGTCGTTCGGTTTCCCAACGCAGTAGCTCGTAACAAAACGCAGTTGCGGCGGGATCGATCTCGACGATGACGATGCCGCCGCGCGCGAGGAGGTCGGCGGCCCGCCGCAATATCCGGACCGGATTGCCGCCGATCCCGATATTGCCGTCGGTAAGCAGGATTTGTTCCCAGCTGCCCTCAGCGGGTAGCGGTGCGAACAGGTCGCGGCGGATCGCGGTCCCGCCGCGTCGACATGTCATCTCCACCGCGGCGGCAGAACTGTCGACCCCGAGAGCGGGTATTCCGCGCTGTCGCAGGGAAGCAGTGAATCGCCCGGGACCGCACCCCAAATCCAGAGTCGGGCGGGGTGAGCAATGCCCGAGTACCTGCTCATCGGCGAGCCGATCCTCTGGTGTGGTCTGCGGGCCGCCCATCCAGCGGGCCATCGGCAATTCGCGGCGGTGCCCGTAATGATTGCGGGCCCAGCATAAGTCGCCCGCTGCGGCCGACCGATAAATCAAATCTGCCGACTTCACCGCAGTCGCTTCGCAGGCATCAGGTGTCATTCGCCGATCCCGACGCATGCGACACGTAGGCCGCTACGGTGTCGCCGACGACCTGGCCGGACGGGAGTTTGATCGCCGCTGGGTGGTTGCCGTGTCGAACCGTCACTGGTCGGCACACTTTTGCAGCGGCCATCAACCCACCCCTTCGCATCATCGGTGTATTTAACGATTATTCGGTGCTGAGTGTGGCGTGGATTGCCAGCGGAGTGTTTCGAAACCCTTGGTGGTTGCATGGACAGCGACTGGGCTGCAGTTTTTTCCAAATATGTGAGCGGCGATTGAGCTCGGCCATGGCGCTCACGCGCATTCGGATAGCAATTAATCAGCGTGTATTTTTCGCCTCCGCTGGTACTGCGTCCTCATGGTCATGCACATTGGAGTGGTGAACTCGCGCGGTACGCTCGCCCGCTTACTGGCGATCGGCCTGCTGGTCGCCGGCTGCAGCAGCAATGCGGGCTCGTCAGCGCCTGCCACGACCCCGGTCCCTGCACACGTCACCACACCGGCGGCTGAACCCGCGCCCGCCGGAGCCCCGGCCGTGCCGCCGGCCGGGAGGGTAGTCCCGATCGGCAACGCACCTGAAGGCATCGTCATCGGAAAGTCGGGAATTGGGGCCGTTGCCGTCCGGAACCCCGACGGCGTCAAGCTGATCGACGCCGCCACCGGTGCTGTACGTCAGACAGTTCCGACGGACGGAGCGGCCCGGCACCTGAGCCTGGCCGGACCCGACGGGCCTGTGTTGGTGCCTTTGGAGGGCTCCAATGAACTACGCGAGTTGGACCTCGTCGACGGCCGGGTAATCTCTACCACAGCGGGTGTGGGCCGCCAACCGCACGACGCGGCCCAAACGGCCGGGGGCACGATCGTGGTCACCAATGAGCAGGGCGGCGGCGTATTGTTCGTGCGCGCCGGCACGGTGGTCGGGCTACTTCCCGCCGGGCCCGTGCAGCCGGGCGGTGTCGCGGCGGTGGGCGATTACGCCGCAGTGGCCGACGTGCAGGGAAACGGTGTGTGGGTGTATGACGGGTCGACTCGCCAGCTGGTGGCGCAGGGACAAGTCGGGATGAAACTGACCCACGCGGTCGCAATGTCGCGCGATCTGGCCGCTTTCGCGGACACCGACGGCGGCGCGGTCTTCGTCGAGCACATCGATCCCCAACTCGCCCAGATCGTTAAGATCGACGCTCCGGGTAAACCGTACGGGCTGGCTTACGATGCGGCCCGCCGCCGCCTCTACGTCACGCTGACCGCCTCCAACCTCATGCGGATTGTCGACATTTCGGATGCGACGAAGCCGCGGGTACTCGGCGATGTGCCGACCGTGCAACAGCCCAATTCGGTTGCCGTCGATCCACTTTCGGGCACCGTATTGGTGACGGGCAGTGATCCCGACGGCGGCAGCAGTTTGCAGATCGTCCCCCCGGACCTGCTGCCGTGAAGGTATTGCTGACCGGGGCGGCCGGTTTCATCGGTTCGCGGGTGGGCTCGGAGCTGCGCGCCGACGGGCACGACGTGGTCGGTGTCGACATGCTGCTGCCCGCCGCGCACGGATCCGATCCGCAGTTGCCGCCGGGATGCCACCGGGTCGACGTTCGAGACGGCCAGGCGCTGGCGCCGCTGCTGGCAGGTGTCGACCTGGTGTGTCATCAGGCCGCAATGGTGGGAGCCGGGGTGGACGCCGCCGACGCGCCGGCCTACGGCGGCCACAACGACCTGGCCACCACGGTGCTGCTAGCACAGATGTTCGCCGCGGGGGTCCGGCGTCTGGTGCTCGCCTCGTCGATGGTGGTGTACGGGCAGGGCCGCTACGCCTGCCCTGATCACGGACCGGTCGACCCCCTACCGCGGCGGCGGGCCGACTTGGACGCCGGGATCTTCGAGCACCGCTGCCCGCTCGGAGACGAGGAGCTGCAATGGCGGCTCGTCGACGAGGGTGCCGCTCTGCGGCCGCGCAGCCTGTACGCGGCCAGCAAGACCGCGCAGGAACACTATGCGCTGGCGTGGTCGGAATCGACGGGGGGTTCGGTGGTGGCGTTGCGCTACCACAACGTTTACGGTCCCGGAATGCCGCGTGACACCCCATATTCCGGGGTGGCGGCGATCTTTCGCTCGTCGATCGAAAAAGGCGAACCACCAAAGGTCTTCGAAGATGGCGGTCAGATGCGCGACTTCGTCCACGTCGACGACGTAGCCGCCGCGAACGTCGCGGCCACGTCCGAGCGTGAGGGCTTCATCGCGGTCAATGTCTGCTCGGGGCGGCCCATTTCGATCCTCGAGGTCGCGGCCACGTTGTGCGATGCCCGCGATGGCGCTCTGTCCCCGGTGGTCACCGGGCAGTATCGCAGTGGCGACGTGCGCCACATAGTCGCCGACCCGGCGCGGGCTGCCGAGGTGCTGGCCTTCCGCGCGGCCGTCGATCCGCGCGAGGGCCTGCGTCAATTCGCGTTTGCGCCGCTGCGCTAGAAGATGCCTTAGTGTCGGATGGCGTGCCCGACTCCGACAATCTGGTCACTGTGGTGTTGCCCTGCCTCAACGAGGAGGAGTCGTTGCCCGCGGTGCTGGCGTCCGTTCCCGCCGGCTATCGGGCGTTGGTGGTCGACAACAACAGCACCGATGACACCGCTGGCGTGGCCAGCCGCCACGGCGCTGAGGTGCTCGTCGAACCGCGGCCCGGATACGGCTCAGCGGTGCACGCCGGGCTGGTCGGCGCGACGACTGGGATTGTGGCGGTCATCGACGCCGACGGCTCGATGGATGCCGGTGACCTGCCCCGTTTGGTTTTCGCACTCGAGGAGGGTGCCGACCTGGTGATCGGCCGGCGGCGGCCGGTGCCCGGGCTGCACTGGCCGTGGGTCGCTCGGGTGGGCACTGTGGCGATGAGTTGGCGGCTGCGCACTCGCCACGGCCTGCCGGTCCATGACATCGCGCCTATGCGGGTAGCCCGCCGCGAGGCGCTGCTGAGTCTGGGTGTGGTCGATCGACGGTCGGGCTATCCGCTGGAACTGCTGGTCCGCGCCGCGGCTGCCGGTTGGCGTGTGGTTGAGCTCGACGTCAGTTACGGCCCCAGGACGGGCGGTAAATCCAAGGTCAGCGGTTCCCTCCGGGGCAGCATTACCGCGATCCTGGACTTCTGGAAGGTGATTTCGTGAGCCTGTTACCAGTGACCCTGCTGGTGGTCGCGAAGGCTCCGGAGCCCGGCCGCGCCAAGACACGGCTCGCCGCGACCGTCGGCGACCGGGTCGCCGCCGAGATCGCCGCCGCGGCGCTGCTGGACACGCTGGACGCGGTGGCCGCCGCGCCGGTGGCCGCGCGGGTGGTGGCGCTTACCGGAAACCTGGACGGTGCCGCAGGTGCCGCCGACATCCGTCGTCGACTCGAGTCTTTCACGGTGATTGGCCAGCGCGGCGAACACTTCGGCGACCGGCTTGCCAACGCGCACGCGGACGCGGGCTCAGGGCCCGGGGGGTATCCAGTGTTGCAAATCGGGATGGATACCCCCCAGGTGACCGACGAGCTCCTGGCCAGTTGCTCGCGCCGGCTGCTGCAGACGCAGGCCGTGCTCGGGCTGGCGTGCGATGGCGGTTGGTGGGTGCTCGGGCTACGGACGCCGGCGGCGGCCGAATGCCTGCGCAGTGTCCCCATGTCTCAGCCCGACACCGGAGAGCTCACGTTGAAGGCGCTGCACGCCAACGGTATTGACGTGACCTCAGTGGAACGTCTCGCTGACGTCGACTTCGTCGACGATATCGCCGCAGTGCGCGACGCCTGCAATCCCGCTAGTCGCTTCGCTCTGGTCACCGGCGCGGCCGGACTCTGAGGAAATAAGAGAGTGCGGCCACCGTGGTCCACTAACTGAACGCCGAAGACACCGCGCCGCTTCGGCATCGCGCCGAAGTCCTGCCTCCGATCAATCGGCGAGGGTCTGAAACGCAGACGATGCGGACGCGCTGTACTGTTCGGTATAGTTGTTCGGCTGCCCGTGTTCCTCACTGGAGGGTTGTCTGAGTGTTGAGGTGTCGGCGCTTCGAAGCGTCTCCGTGGGGACCAGTGAGCGATTACCGGCGGGTAAGGTATGGCTCGCTCGCTGCGGCGGCAACATGACGGACGCCGCGGATTCCGCGGCGCCTCGTCCTGACCCGGAGTCAGCGCTGGGTGAGGCACAGTCCCGCGGACAGCGCTCGTCACATGACAAGGACTTGTCTGGCCGTGACCCTGCCTCGGTCACCGGAGGCGATGGACCCGAATCAGCCCCTCGCGCGGGCGACGCAGTGCAAGGCGACGGCTCGCCTTCGCAGTCCGATGCGAGCGACGCCGACTCGCACACCGTAGCCGCGGGCGCCGACAAGGTCACTGTCGAGAACCCCGCGGCCCAACAGCCGCATGCGGGGGAGTCCGACCCTGCATCGGTCGCGGGTGACACGGCCGCTCCCGAGGGCGATGCGGCTGCGCGCCATCCGCTCGAGGTGCGCGAAAGGCTACTAACGCTCGGTTCGGCGATCAGCTTGCTGCGGGACTACCAGTGGCCTCAGCTTCCATTTCGCAGCCCGATCCGTGGACCGTGGTTGACCTCAGTGTTCGGTGCTGTGCTGCTGGCTTCGCTGCCGATTGTGATCATCACCGGACTGATGTCCTGGATTGCTTACGGCCCGCGCTTCGGGCAGGCGATGCCCGGGCATGTGGGCTGGCTGCACCTACCGGTCTTCGACTGGCCAACCCGACCGTCGTGGCTGTATCGCCTTACCCAAGGTGTCCACGTGGGGCTGGGCCTCATTCTGATTCCGTGGGTGCTGGCGAAACTGTGGTCGGTCATCCCGAAGTTCTTTCAGCTGCCCCCTGTTCGCTCACCGGCCCAGGCTGTCGAGCGGATCTCGCTGCTGGCGTTCGTCGGTGGCATCCTGTTCGAGATCGCGACCGGGGTCCTGAACATCCAGTACGACTACATCTTTGGGTTCAGCTTCTACACTGCCCACTATTGGGGCGCATGGGTGTTCATCTCCGGCTTCGTCGCACACGTCGCGGTGAAGTTGCCGACCATGGTCCGCTCGCTGCGGTCCCGCTCGTTGCGCTCGGTGCTGAGCACCAATCGGGCGTACACCGTCGCTGAGGCCCGTGACGAGACCGGGCTGGTCGCCGCACATCCCGGTCCCGCCACCATCAGCCGCCGCGGCGCGATAGGTCTGGTCGCGGGTGGATCCCTGTTCGCGGCGATTTTGACGATCGGTGAGACAACAGGCGGGTTTTTGCGCCGGACCGCCATCCTGCTGCCGCGGGGCCGCTCCTACGGCAGCGGCCCCACAGATTTCCAAATCAACCGGACCGCCGCGGCCGCCGGGCTCACTCCCGAGCAGTACAGCGACAGATGGCTACTGAAGTTGACCGGCGGGGCCCACCACCTCTCACTGAGCCGCCCGCAACTGTTGGCGATGGAACAGCACTCCGTGGACCTGCCGATTGCCTGCGTCGAAGGCTGGTCAACCGTGCAAACCTGGACCGGGGTTCGACTGCGCGACCTCGCCGCTGCCGTCGGCGTCCACCACATGGTGTCGGCCCGAGTGGAATCCTTCGAACGATTCGGGGCATTCCGGTCGGCACAGTTCACCGCCGACCAGATGCTGCACCCCGATTCCCTGCTCGCCCTTCGCGTCAACGGAGTTGACTTAACTCTCGATCACGGCTTTCCGGCACGAATCATGATGCCGGCCATCCCAGGCGTGCACGCCACAAAATGGGTCGAGACCATCACGTTCCGGAACAGCTGAGATGCGCCGTTTCGCACGGTTTTACGGCGCACACCCCCTGCATCTGTTGACCATGATGTGCTGCTTTGCGTTGTGGCTGTCCGTGATCGCGGTCGCCGGCCCCCAGACCTTCATCAACACCCACGTGTGGTGGCAGTCAATCGCCGTCTGGTTTATTGGTGCGGCGGTGTTGCACGACATGCTGCTGTTCCCGCTCTACGCGCTGGCCGATCTGTCGCTGCGTACCGGGCTGCGCGCCATGCGGGGCCTGCCGATCCCGAAGCGCACCGCAGTCCCAATCGTGAACTATGTCCGGCTGCCCGTGCTGGGCACTGGCCTGACGTTACTGATGTTTTTTCCTGGCATCATCAAACAAGGGGCATTCTTTTATCGCAACGCCACCGGAATGACCCAGGACCCTTTCTTGCACCGCTGGCTGTTGTTAGTCGCCGCGATGTTCGGGACTAGCGCCCTGGCCTACGCACTTCGCCTGGCACTTCACGCATGGCGCACCCGCACCGCACATGCACACGACCAGCCGTCCACATCGGGCACCACAGCCGATACCACCTCCACTGCAACCGATCCCGCCTAGGTATCTTAGGCGCTGCCCGGCCATCACCGAGTGGCAGCCCACCACTCTCGTCGCCGATCCATCATGAGCACAGCACCCAATTGGCCGCGATGAACTTCGCAGCGGGCAGTTCAGGCGGGCCCCCGCGGAGCGCGGCATTCCGGTGCGGATGATAGGGCGGGTCAAGCCATTGAGACCAGGTCGCCGTTCCGTTGTCGTGATTGATGGTGAAGCCGTCAATGGCCGCCGCGGCTCGGATTCTGCTGTGCCATAAGCAAAATCGGCCGACACCGTGACGGGCTCGTCCTCGCCGGCCAGCAGCAGACGGCCCGACTGCTCTTGTCACGATAGCTGCTTACGTCAGCGCGCAGTCGGTGGTGCCGCTGCGATACGTGTTTCGCGATATTCGCGAGGCTTGCCGCGCTGGCATCATGGCGGCGACGTTAATCCTTGACGTCGTTAATGTACTGTCTGAGTACACAGTATCAGTGGCACCCGACATCGTGTGCATTGAGCTTCAGCGCCACGCTCGCGGTTGGGGTTCTGTCATCGGTGGTGCCGGCGCGAAGTCCTTCTCGAAAGGAATAACAGCATGGCTGCGAGGTCGTTCAAGGCGGTTCTGATCACCGGTGCCAACGTTGGGCTCGGCAAGGAGGTGGCGCGACAACTCGCTCTTGCCGGCGATTTCGACAGGATCTATCTGGCGTGTCGCAACCCGGACAGCGGGCGGTCCGCGACCGCCGAGCTGGAGCGCATCACGGGCAGGTCTATCTTCACGGTAATTCGGATGGACCTGACCGATTTGGACTCGGTGAAGTCGGCGCTGAGCGCCTTAGATGGCGAACTGCATTCGTTACTCATGAACGCCGGCGGCACCGGCGGTCCAACGCCGCTGGCACTCACCGCTGATGGCGTCACGCAGGTCTTCGGTTCCAACGTACTGGGCCACGTTGTACTGCTTGAGAATCTCATCGACGCCGGGGCATTAACGAACACCGCGGTCCTCGTGGGCAGCGAAGCCGCGCGCGGTGTTCGCATGATGCGGATGCCGCGGCCCACGTTCGCGAACCACTCGGTGGAGGAGTTCGTCAGGGTCATCGACGGTTCGTTCTTCGAGCAGCACCAATTCAACACGTTTCTCGCTTACGGACAGGTGAAATACCTTGGTGCGTTGTGGATGTCGGCACTGGCGCGAAAGCATCCCGGCCTGCGGCTGCTCACGGTGAGCCCGGGCAACACCGCGGGGACGGAAGCATTGCGCGACATGGGCCTCGTCACTCGGGCCGTGATGAATCATCTTCTGTTGGCCTACGTCCTTCCCGCGCTGGGGATCGGACAGCGGTTGGAGAAGGGCGCCCAGCGGCTGGTCGATGGACTCACCGACGAACAGTTGCGGAGCGGCGTGTTTTACGCCAGCCCACCGGGCGCCGTCACCGGGCCCCTCGTGGATCAGTCGGAGATCGTCACCGACTTCCGTGACCTCGCAATGCAACAGCATGCCGACGAAGCCATTCATCGCTTCGCGAAGAAGCCACGCTCACACGAAGAACCGCCTCCTCGCGCTATCGGTGCGGATGGCGCGTCGTCTGGTCCCGCTGAAGCCAGGGCAGCGGCAGCTCGCTGTAAGTCACGTGACGTTGATTGATCGTGGAGTCTTTATCAAAGCAAGCTTCCATGCTCCGACGCTTTGGCGTCGCGATGATAATCCGTTGCCAATCTCCGGTTCCAGACCGGTCGGTGGACGTCATCTTCCGAGCGGCCGTCAACGGCGCCACGTGCTGGGCCCGCAACCATCGCGGACACGTCCACGAGTTACCGATGACGCGATGGATCGGCGGCCTGGGCGCCGCACCCGACGATCAACTTGCGGACGAACACGTGCTGGGACAGTGTTCGGGGCGGCCTACCCTCGACTTGGGCTGCGGTCCCGGACGTTTCACCGCGGCGCTGCGCGCCCGGGGATCGGCCGCTCTGGGCGTGGACAACTCGGCTGTCGCGGTGGAACTGACGCGGCGACGGGGCGGCGCCGCGGTCCGCCGGGACCTGTTTGCTCCGCTGCCCGCCGAGGGTCGCTGGGATCGGGTCCTGCTCGCCGACGGCAATATCGGCATCGGCGGAGACCCCGTCCGGACGTTGCGGCGGGTCGCCGGCCTTCTCGCCCCAGGCGGCATCGTTATCGTCGAGATCGATCCGCCGAGCACAACGGCGGGCCGGGAAATGTTGCGCTGGGAAACGCACAGTCACATCGGGCATTGGTTCCCGTGGGCGCGCGTTAATGCCGCCGAGATCGGCGATGTCGCGTGCGGCGCCGGTTTCCTCGTCACCAATATCGTCGATATTCATCCCCGGGTGATTGCGGTGCTTGCTGCGGTTCGCGCCCGGGCACGGTAAGCGGCGGCGGAGTTAACCCATCGTCGAGCGTTACGCGGCTATGTCGGCCCCACATCGACTCATCGAGTGGGACCTGGCCTCCAGCGCCCGGGCAGGGACATCTTGCCGACGGCTGCATCGCCGGAACTCCGCCGCCGGACTGCCTGACGCCGACGGCTAACATCGGCGCGTTCAAAACCATCCCGACGCGACCGCCAACTTTCACGACTAAGCCTGCTTCGGCGCGGCATCCTGCCGGACAGGCCGCGCGGGTCCCCAGTGACGTCGCGACGGGCGAACAAGCCCAATTCGGTTGCCGTCAGGCCAATCCAGGCCCGGTGGTGGTCCAGAGGCAGACTAGCCGCCCCCATTGACATCTTACGAGGCGATCGCCGTGCGCCCGATCGGCTGCAAAGGCTGCCCGCCGCTGTGAGTGTCATGCGCGCGAGTCAAAGGTTTTTACGCACAACATTTTTGGGAGGCCATACAGTTACGACAGAACACTAGACGCCCGCCGGCGATACGGATGCTGTTTAGCGGGTGCGCTGTTTGCCCGCGGTTGGGCGTGCCAGGCGTCTTGGCGGAACCGCGGCTTCCCAGCGGTGCAGTTGTGCGATCGCGCCACCGAGTGCGTCGCGCAGTGGTGCGATGTCGCCCCGCACGCGGGCGAGAAGCATGCCGCCCTGCAGCGCGGCGATCACGGCGGCGGCCAGTCTTCTCGGGTCGGCGTCGGCGACCAGCTCGCCGCGGTCCTGCATTATTTGCAGCCCGCCCGCCAAGGGTGCTTCCCACTGCCGGAACGCAGCGTCAAGAAGTGGCCGAAATGTCTCGTCGTTTTTCAACTCAGCGGCCATGGTGCCCAGTGGGCAGGCAAATGGGCCGCCCGGCGCAGAGTGCGCATGGAGAATGTCCGCAGCCCATGCGTCGATCCCATCCCAGGAGTCGATCTGCTGCAGCCTGGGCTGCCGGGCGAGCACCAGGTGCAGTTGCCGCTGGATCACCGCGGCGATCAGGTCGGCTTTGCTGTCGAAGTAGTGGTAGAGCTGGGACTTACCCGAGTCTGCCGCGGCCAACACGTCGTCAAGGCTGGTCATACTTACACCCTGCTGATACATCAGCGTCGCGGCGGCGTCGATGATGAGCGCGCGAGTGCGACGCCCGCGCTCGGTGACCGGCAACGGGCGTTCAGCGGCGTCAGCTGACGACCCAGACACGACATCCACTGTATAGACCTGTCCGCCCTGATCGGAGGCGCGGATGCGCGCCGCGTCAGGCCCGTCAAGGCGGCAAACTGGAGAGTCATCGACCGACCGCTGGTCTTCGGCATGGCTTGCCGACACCGGCGGGCACGAGCCGAGGTTGTGCATCTGGAAGCTCGCCAGTACTAACGACGACACACGCGCCGTACCGTTTAACCCGCCGCGAGTTGTCGCCGCCGCCGAGGCAGTTGCTGTACTGTCTAGTACAGCGATTGTTGGCCTCCCGGAGCGGAGGCGGGTGCCCTTTTCCTACACGAGTTCTGCTGGCCTGTTTGCCCTGGAAGAGGGTCGTCATAACAAGCGCCGATACCACCAACGCAGGCCGCTCGGGCGCCATACCGCGGCACCCCTGACCACCTGCCTGCCAAGGGCGCTGCGGTCTTCGCCGCCAAGGTGCCGAATCTCAGCCATATGGCGACACCCGATCTGGACACCCACCTCGGCCCCCGCTGCGATTGGAGACCCCCCGATGAGTACCACCACCCCGGAAGTGTTCCGCACGGCCGACTCTCGGTTCGCCGACCTGCCCGGGTACGCGTTTGCGCCGCACTACCTTGACGTGGACGGGCTGCGGATGCACTACCTGGATGAAGGCCCTCGCAGCGGCACACCGGTGGTGTGCTTTCATGGCGAACCCACCTGGGCCTACTTGTACCGCAAAATGGTGGGACCGCTGGTGGACGCTGGGTACCGGGTCGTCGTGCCCGACTACGCCGGTTTTGGGCGTTCGGATAAGCCGACCGATCGCCGCTGGTACTCCTTTGACCGCCACAGCGAGTTGATGACCAAGGTGCTGGGTGCGATCGGTCTGCGCGATGCGACGGTTGTTGTGCAGGATTGGGGTGGGCCGATCGGGCTGCGCTGGGCGGTGGAAAACGCCGATCACGTTGCGGCGCTCGCGATCTTCAACACCGGCCTGTTCACCGGCCGGGTGTCCAAGGGGTTCCTTGCCTGGCGCGGTTTCGCCGAGAAAAACCCCGATCTGCCAGTGGGCTTCGTCCTCCAGGGTGCGACCACAACAGATCTCCCGGCTGCGGTCGTCGCCGCCTACGACGCACCGTTTCCCAACGCCGAGTCCAAGGCCGGGGCCGCGCAGTTCCCGCTGCTGGTACCCACCAACGAAGACGCTGTCGGGGCGAAAGAGATGCTCGCGATCACCGATGCGCTGTCGCAGTGGAGCAAGCCGGCGCTCGTCGCGTTCTCCGACATGGACCCGGTCTTTCCGTATCCGCAGGCCGGGCAGGCCTTTTGCGACCTGATCCCGACCGCGCGCGAGCAATTGAAGGTCGAGGGCGCCGGGCACTTCCTTCAAGAAGATCGTGGGGAGCAGCTTGCCCGGGAACTGCTAGCTTTTCTCAGCGAAGCATCGGAGAAACCGTGATGAAGGCGTGGGACGCCACTCCTCAACCGCGCTTTTCTCGGCCATGCCTTCAGTCTCGCAGGCACGTCCGTCACGTCTGGGACCTCACTCCACGCCGATGCTCACATCTGTTGACTTGATGAACACTGTTGCGGGCTGTCCCTCTTTGAGACCTAATTCGAGCGCGGCGTTTTTGGTCACTGATGAGGTGACGACCTGGTCGCCACCGTCGAGGCGGATCTTGACGATAGCCATCACAGAGCCGATGTCGACCTCGGTGATTGTCCCTTTGAGTTGATTTCGAATAGACAGCCGCACCCCAAGCCTCCGTATCGTTTGATGGTCTCGGATGAGTTTAGGCAGGATTGCCGATCTCTGATTTAAAGTGATCGCATGGTCAGCACGGCGCCATCGCAGGTGGAGTCCGGTGGGAGCTCGTTTCGGTTCGACTGGGCGGAATTAGCCGGGGCACTGGGCGATTTGGGTGTGCTGGTGCCTATCGCGGTGGCGTTGATCGTGAAGAACGGGCTTACGCCGACGGCGGTGCTGTTGCCGGCCGGACTGCTGTACGTGGTCGCTGGGCTGGTGTACCGACTTCCGGTGCCGGTGCAGCCGTTGAAGGCATTCGGGGCGATTGCGATCGCGCACGGTTTCGGCGCCGACGATATCGCCGCGGGCGCTCTTCTGATGGGTGCGATCTTTGTAGCGCTCGGAGCGTCAGGTCTGTTGGATTGGGTCGCGAAAGTCTTTCCCCAGCCGATCATTCGGGGGATTCAACTTTCGGTGGGATTGCTGTTTTGTCAGTTGGCCTGGAAGCTGGTGTCCGCGACGCCGAAAGCGTTCACCGATCACCGCCACTCGGTCTGGTGGCTGGGTGTCGCTACGGCGGGGGTTATCGTTGCGGCATTGTTGTTGCGCGGCCGGAAGATCACGCTGGTCTTCCTCGCGATTGCTGCGGTCGCGATAATGCTGAGTTTTCATGGTTCGCTGCGGTATGGCCCGTCGGCGCTGCACCCTCCGCACCTGTCTTGGACAGTGTTCTCGGCTGCGGCTGTCGCATTGGTGTTGCCGCAGTTTCCCTTGTCATTCGCCAATTCCTGTCTGGCCACCGCGGATACGGCCCGCGCCTACTTCGGCGATGCCGCCGCCGAGCGGGCGCGCCCGGGGCGCTTGGCGATGACTCTTGGGGTTGCCAACTTGTTCGCTGGCGCGATCAGCGGCATGCCGGTGTGTCATGGTGCAGGCGGCATGACCGCACATCGCAGCTTCGGTGCCCGCAGTGGCGGCGCACCAATCATGTTGGGCAGCATGCTGATCGCGCTGGCCCTGGCGGTTGGAGCGACGCTGTCCGCGGCGCTGGCAGGATTCCCGGTGCCCATCCTTGCGGGTCTGTTGACGGTCGCCGGTTTGCTACACATCACGCTGCTCAAAGATCTACGGGGACCATGGAATTGGGCGGTGGCCATTGCCGTCGGAGTCATCGGTTTCCTCAGCAACCTGGCTATTGCGCTGGTCGGGGCGCTCCTGATTTGGTGGGCTGTCCGTGGGTTCCAGTCTCGGCGGGTCCGCCGCTGAGTCAGTACGCTAAAGGCTCAGTGGTCCACGCCGGCGACTTGATCCAGTGCGTGGTCCAGCACGTCGGCGAGCACCCTGAGGCCGTCGCGTACACCGCCCGGCGAACCTGGGAGGTTGACCACCAGGGTCCGCCCGGCCACCCCGCACACTCCGCGGGACAGTATCGAGGTAGGAACCTTCGGCAAACCAGATCGCCGGATCGCATCGGCGAGCCCGGGTATCGCGTAGTCCAGAACCGCCGTGGTCTGGGCCGGGGTGTCATCGCTAGGTGAGATGCCGGTGCCACCGGAGGTGATGACCACGTCGACCTCCTCGGCGACGGCGTCGCGCAGCGCCGTGCCGACCGAGTCTCCGTCTTCGACGACCAGCGGAGGCGCTGATGAGAGTCCTTGCTGTGCAAGCCATTCGGAGATAATGGGGCCGCACTGGTCTTGGTAGATGCCGTTCGATGCGCGGGTCGAGGCGATGATGACGCGTGCCGACCGGCCGGACATCAGCGCTGCCACATTCCGTGCCGGCCGCCGTCTTTTCGCAACACACGAACGTCATCGATCCGGGCAGCGGGGTCGACGGCTTTGATCATGTCGTAGAGCGTCAGCGCCGCCACGCTTACTGCCGTTAGCGCTTCCATCTCTACCCCGGTCCGATCGGTGCTACGCACCGTTGCCATGATGTCGATGTCGTTGTCACCGATACTGAATTCGACGTCGACGCCGGTAAGAGTCAACTGATGGCACAGCGGTATCAGGTCGCTGGTGCGTTTGGCGGCCAGGATGCCTGCCACGCGGGCGGTGGCGATGGCGTCGCCTTTGGGCAGCCCGCCCGCCGTGATCAGTTCCACCACGTGCGCGGATGTTCGCAGTGAGCCCGCGGCGACCGCGGTGCGGTTGGTGGTCGCCTTCTCTGTGACGTCGACCATGTGTGCCGCGCCGTGGTCGTCGATGTGGCTGAGCGGGCCTGCATCCGTTGCGTCGGACATCACGCGTGCCATTCTGGCAGGTCTCGTTACCGTAGGTCCCAGATCTGAACCGCAGATCCGGCGGGGATGTCGGTGATCTCGGCAGGGATATCCAGCAAGCAATTCGCCGATGCCAGCGACCCCAGATGATGTGATCCCGGCGGGCCGTGGGTGACGACAGTGCCTGCGGCATCGTCGAAAACTCCGCGACGAAACTGGCGTTTTCCGGCTGGTGCGGCCAGTGTTTCGGTCACCACAGCCGTCGGCCGTGGCCGGTGCCGATTCGGCAGGCCCATCGCGGCGCGCAGCGGCGGCCGGATGAACACCTCGAACGACACAAGGGCGCTCACGGGGTTACCCGGCAGCGTGACGATCGGTGTGCCGGCCACCCGGCCGGTGCCTTGCGGCATGCCCGGCTGCATGGCCACCTTGACGAACTCCACCCCTTGGTCACCGGCTTGGCCAAATGCGTCCTTGACGACCTCGTAGGCGCCCGCGCTGACGCCTCCGCTGGTGATGATCAGGTCCGACTCGGGTGCGTACCGGTCTAGCAGCGCGGTGAACTCGCCGACGTCGTCACTGGCTACAGCGGTGGCGACCACCTCGGCGCCGCCGTCGCAGATCGCGGCGGCCAGCATCGGCGAATTAGATTCGTAAATCTGGCCCGGACGTAGCGGCGCCCCGGGGGACACCAGCTCTGATCCGGTGGACAAGATCAGCACGCGCTGCCGCGGAATCACTGGCAACACGTGCAGACCCAGCGCCGCGGCTAGGCCGATCATCGCCGGTGTGACGACCTGCCCGGCCCGCAGCACCGTGGTGCCGGCGGCGACATCGTCGCCCGCGGGACGGATGTATTGGCCCTCGGGGCTGGGCGCGGTGATACTCACGACGTCGGTCCCGCCGTCGGTGGCTTCGACGGGCACGATTGCCGTCGCCCCAGCCGGGATCGGAGCGCCGGTCATGATGCGGTGCGCGGTACCTGGCTCAAGGATGGGGATGTTGCTCCGACCGGCTGGAATGTCCTCGGCCACTTGCAGTTTCACCGGTCGATCGATTGTCGCCGAGGCCACGTCGCCCGCGAACACCGCATAACCGTCCATGGCCGAATTGTCGAACAACGGTAGCGACACCGTCGCGGCCACATCGCAAGACAGCACCTGGCCCGCGGCGCCGGCCAGGTCGGCGGTGGTGGCAACTCCGGCGGTAATCAGCGCGGCGACGACGCGTTGATGCTCCTCGACCGATCGCATGGAGTCCTCCAATATAGTGGGCCTTCGTGGGATGCGAGGTAGTGCGCGCCCGGCTGACGGATAAGCCGATTCTTCTCGCCGACCACGAGGAACTGGTGGGCCATCAGGCAGCCGGAGCCGTCGTAGGGTTCGTCGGAACGATTCGCGACCACGACAGCGGGCGCCGCGTGGTGCGACTGGAGTACTCCGCGCACCCATCGGCTGCCGACGTCCTGGCTGAAGTAGTAGCCGAGGTCGCCGCGCAGTCTTCCGGGACACGGGCCATAGCCGCTAGCCATCGGATCGGCGTTCTGCAGATCGGCGAGGCGGCCCTGGTCGCCGCCGTCGCTGCCGATCATCGCCAGGCGGCGTTTGCGACGTGCGCACATCTGGTCGACACCATCAAGGCGCGGCTGCCGGTGTGGAAGCGCCAACTTTTCGCCGACGGCACTGACGAGTGGGTGGGCTCGGCGTAGCACCGCGCCGTCATCCGCCGGCGAACGGCGGCAAGACGTCGATCGTGTTGCCCGAGTGCAGTGGTCGGGTTCGGTCGCGAACCGCCAAACCGTCGCACAGAAACGAGCAGCGGCCGAGCACGTGGGCGAGTTCTTGGCTACGGAGGCCTAACATGTCCACAAGCTCGCTCACCGTGGCTCCGGACGGCACGGTCAGCTGTTCGGACTCGGACCCCGCGGCGGCGCAGGCGGCCGCGAAAAACCTCACGGTGATCGTCTCGACTGTCACCTCAGCCGCCAATCGAGCTCATCGGCCGTGGGGGCTGGACGAAGTGTGGGTCATTGATGCCGTGGCCTGCCGGTTTGCCCCACATCGTCGCCCGCCAGGCCGCGTCGATCTCGGCGTCGTCGGCCCCGCCGCGCAACAGCCCGCGCAGATCAGTCTCCTCGATGGCGAACAGGCAACTCCGGAGCTGCCCGTCGGCGGTCAACCGGACGCGGTCACAGGTCGAGCAGAAGGGGCGCGACACCGAGGCGATGACCCCGACCTTTCCGGTCCGTCCGGTCGCGGTATCAGTAATCCGCCTCAACTCGGCCGGCTCCCGGCCCCGCGGCGCCGGATCGGGTTCCAACGTGAACGAATGGCGTCGCAGCTGCGCCAGCACCTGGTCGGCGGTCACCGTAACCTCACGGCGCCATTCGTGTCCGGCATCGAGCGGCATCCGCTCGATGATCCGTAACTCGTAGTCGTGGGCAAGACAGAACCGCGCCAGCGAAACCGCATCGTCGAGGCCGGTCAGCGGGTCCAGCACGGCATTCACCTTCACCGGGAGCAGACCCGCTGCGTGCGCGGCGGCCAAGCCGGCCAGCACATCGGCCAACCGGTCACGGCGGGTGATCGCCGCGAAGCGCAGGTAGTCCACGCTGTCCAGCGACACGTTCACCCGGTTCAGGCCAGCGCGGGCCAACGCCTCCGCACGCTCTGCCAACAAAACTCCGTTGGTGGTCAGCGCCAGCTCCGGCCGCGGCCGCAATGCGGCTGTTGCGGCGATGATTTCGTCAAGGTGCTTGGCCAACAACGGTTCTCCACCGGTGAACCGCACCTTGGTTATGCCCAACCGGGCCACGCCGATTCGCACCAGCCTGATGATTTCGTCGGGTTGCAGGAGCTGCGCCGCGGGCGTCCACGGCAGACCCTCGGCGGGCATGCAGTAGGTGCATCGCAGATTGCAGCGGTCGGTCAAGGAGACCCGTAAATCGGTCACGAGCCGCCCGTGGCTGTCGACCAAGGGCCCGGTGCGCGGTGGCTCTGTTGCCCGGCCTTCCACCCGACGGGGCACCAAAGGCACACCGAGCGTCGTGATCATGGCACCATCCGAATGTGGTCGCGACAACGATCCATTATCCATCAGCCCAGCGAAATCGGGATCGCGCACGCCTCCTTGCAGGTAACGGCGTCACCTAGCAACTATCAGTTACCAGTCAAACTGAAAGACAGGAGTGCGCCGTGGCGAAGCTGATATCTGTGAATGTCGGCCTACCCAAAGACATTCCCTGGAAAAACCGCACCGTGTACACCGGAGCCTGGAAGACGCCCGTCACCGGCCGACGGATGGTTCGGCGGCTCAACATCGACGGGGACGGCCAAGGCGACCTCGCGGGCCACGGCGGAGAGAACCGCGCCGTCCTCGTGTATCAACTCGATTCATACCGTCACTGGGCCAAGGAATTTCGTCGCGACGACCTGGTGCCCGGGCTTCTGGGTGAGAATTTGACCGTCGAAGGGTTGCCTGACAATGAGGTCTGCATCGGGGACCGATATCGGATCGGGCAGGCGGTCTTCGAGGTAACCCAACCCCGTGTTACCTGTTATCGCGCAGGCATGCGCATCGGCGAGCGCCGGATGGCTGCGCTGTTGGTGTCTCACCGGCGACCCGGTTTCTACTGCCGGGTGATTACCGAAGGTGAAGTCGAGGCGGGTCAGGAGATCGTCAAGATCGGCGCCGGGCCCGAGCGGATCACGGTCGCCGAGATCGACGCGCTGCTCTACCTGCCGGGGCATCCGCGAGACGCTCTGCAACGTGCCCTCCGCATCCCAGCGCTCAGCCCGGGGTGGAAAGCCTCCCTGCAAAGTCTGGCCCAGCAACCCGTTGCAGAGTCAGGAACAGGCAACGTCGGTTTGACGGCGGCCGCGAGCAGTCCGCCGCCGGCGTGGACCGGGTTTCGCCCACTCCAGGTGACTGCGGTTCACGACGAAACCCGATACGTACGCTCAGTGTCACTGGCCGACCCCGACGGCACCGCCTTGCCGGAATGGCTTGCCGGCCAGTCGATCACGCTGCGCCTATCTCCCGATCTGAGCGGTCCCCCCGTGATCCGCAACTACTCGCTGTCCAACCGGCCCGGCTCCGGTGAATACCGGATCAGCGTCAAACACGAACCACACGGGGAAGCCAGCGGACTAATTCATACCCAAGTCAAGCTTGGTGATTTTCTCGACGTCGCAGCACCACGCGGCGCCTTCTTCTTGTCCGAGGGAGACGCGCCCGTAATCCTGCTGTCCGCCGGAATCGGAGCCACCCCCGTCCTGTCCATGCTGCACGCGCTCGTCAGGACACGCTCGGCCCGTCAGGTCTGGTGGCTGCACGGCGCCCGCGACCCCTCCGAGCATGCCTTCGGGGCAGAGAGCCGCACCCTGCTGAACCAGTTGTCCCACAGTCGATCTCGCATCTTCTACAGCCACCCAGCTTCGGCTGACCGTCAGGGTGTCGACTTCACCGACTATGGTCGCCTATCGATCGAATCGCTCCGTGAACTCGGCTTGCCCCGCGACGGGGACGCCTACCTCTGCGGGCCTGCGGCGTTCATGGCTGAATTCAGCGCCGCCCTCGCCGCCTACGGGATGGATCCCGTACGCGTTCACACTGAACTCTTCGGGGCGGCAGCCGCACTCACGCCCGGAATCGCAGCGACGTCGATCCCCCCTCACCAGCCCGCTGGACCATCCGGTCCAGGTCCCACCATTCAATTCGCGCGCAGCGGGATCTGCGCACCGTGGGGCCCTTCAAGCAGCAGCCTGCTCGAATTCGCCGAAGCGTGCGACGTTCCAACCCGCTGGTCCTGCCGCACAGGGGTATGTCACAACTGCGAGACTCCACTGCTGTCCGGGACTGTCCGCTACGACCCCGAACCTCTAGAACGACCCGCCGAGGGAAACGTCCTGATCTGCTGTTCACAACCCGCAGAGGCAATAGTGGTCGACCTGTGACATCCGCCCGCCCGTCGCAGATGGGTCGGCCGGCGCGACGTCTGGACCCTGCGGTGGTGCAGCGGGCGAATTGCACGTAGAAATCGGAAGCGGTTCAAGGAAATAATGGGCTGGCCCCGATCCGGTCGGGCCGCACCATACTCGAACCAGCGTACGGAGAGACCATGGCCAGCTCAGAGGCCAGTTATCCGACCGCGAACGGCAAGCGCTTCACCCTGGACGTGGACACTGATGCCGACGTACCCCCTTACCAGGACTGGGCGCACACCGACCGTCTCGACAATTTCACCGTCATGGAGGTCGCCGGCAAAAGTCGTTGCCACGGTATGCATCTGGAGGGCATGGCCTACCCGATCACACCGATTGGGATGCACTACCTGCTGATTCACTACGACATTCCACAGATCGACGAGAAGACTTATCAAGTCAAGGTCGACGGCCGGGTGAAGAACAAGCTGACTCTGGATATGGATTACTTCCGCAGCCTGCCGAAGGTCACCATACCGGCCACGATGGAATGCTGCGGCAACGGCCGAGCGAGCCAGAGATGGCGTCTCTGGGCCCACGTCCCCTGGAACCACGACGCGATCGGGACCTCGGAGTGGACGGGCACGCCGCTGCGCGGGGTGCTCGAAGAGGCCGGCCTGGAAGACGACGCAGTGGAGATCCTCTTCACCGGGCAGGATAAAGGCATCCAGGGTGGCCAAGTGCAGTACTTCCAGCGCAGCCTGACCGTGGACTACGTGATGAATCCCGACAACGATGTCTTGCTGTGCTATGAGATCAACGGCCAGCCGTTGCCGCCGCAGCATGGATTCCCGCTGCGGCTGCTAGTGCCTGGCTGGTTGGGGATGGCCAACGTCAAGTGGATTGACTCGATCGAAGCGACCTCCACCAGGCTGACCGAGCGCCAGATGAAGTGGTACAGCTACGCCCAAAACGACAACGACTCCAACCGTCAGCCCGCAACCTTCCAGCAGGTCCGCGCGATGATGATCCCACCCGGGATCCCCGACTTCCTATGCCGGATCCGCCATCTAGAAGAGACGTCGGCCATCGAGTTGCGCGGCCGCGCCTGGGCCGGCGGCCTTCGCATAGACAGCGTGGAAGTCAGCCTTGACGGTGGAGACAACTGGTCGTACGCAAAACTGGATAAACCGATCGGCAAGTGGGCCTGGGTCGGGTGGTCGTTCACCTGGGAGGACGTCACTCCCGGCGAGTACACGCTGCGGTGCCGCGCCAAGGACGAGCGGGGCAACATGTCGAAGGACGACGACTCCGAGCACGACTACTACGCGATGGACATCACCAAGGCGCAGTACGTCGATGTGAACGTCTACCCGGCGGGCACTCTGGCGCCGCTCAACAAAATCGCGTTGCCGGTGCAGTTCCCGTCGCTCTGAAGCAGCGGGCGAATCATGGGTTGGTGCGAATCCAGAAATACTGCGGCGGTGTCTTTCCGTTCGTCGGCCAGCAACTCAGGTCTGCGTCATGACACCCCGCCAAGCCGTCACCAGCGTCCGTGGTAGCGCTGAGCCCCCGCGAGTTGCCTGCACGTCTCTTAAGAGGCATGCGCCGGCGCCTGGGCGAACTGTTCCACGATCGCCCGGCAGAACGCCGACAGGTCGTCCGGTGAGCGGCTCGAAATCAAGTTGCCGTCGATGACGACCTCCTCGTCGACAACGGTGGCGCCGGCATTACGCAGATCGGTTCTGATGCTGGGAAACGACGTGAGTGTGCGGCCGTTAGCGACTCCAGCTTCTATAAGGGTCCAGGGGCCGTGACAGATAACGCCGACCGGCTTACCTGACCGTACGAAATCGCGGACAAACGCGACCGCACGTTCGTCGATTCGAAGCTTGTCAGGGTTGACCGTGCCGCCCGGCAAGAGGAGCGCGTCGTAGTCATTGACCGACGTTTCCGATACCGCTCGGTCGACCTCGAAGGTGCCGGCCTCTTCGAGGTCGTTGTTACGGGCTTGGATCTGACCAGTCCGTAGCGATAGCAGATCGGTCTGCGCGCCAGCCCGCAGGACTTCGTCGCGCGGAACTTCCAACTCGACCCGCTCGACACCGTCGGCAGCCAATATCGCGATCCTTCTGCCTTGCAGGGGATTTGCCATGTGATGTTCTCCTGTGAGTTTCGAACGGCTGACAACTGCCACCCTCACACCGGCCCCAGCCGAATTCTTCACCATCCCAGGTCGAGTTTGGCCGTGGCATTTGGCCACAGCGGGCTAGTGGCATTCAAGTCATGGCTAAAAGACCTCGTCAGCAACGCCGACGGGGGCCAACTCACGCGTGGCCGCAGTGCAGATCGCTTGCTGCGCAAGCACTATCGGTTGCTGGCATCCGATGAATACGCCAGGGCCGAGCACCCTGCGCCCGCCGGAGGTGGGCATCGATTACCAGGCCAACCCCTGGGCCAGGCTCGGTTAGAAGAAGTGGACGTCCAATCGAGCGGTGGACCTATAGGGCTGGAATCATCGCAGGTGTGATGCGAGGCGGCTGGACGGGACGGTTGTGGGCCGAAGCTGCCGGCACCTACGCGGCGATCGTGAAGCACCCATTCCTGGCTGGCCTGACCGACGGCCGCCTCGACCCGGAGCTCTTCACCCACTACGTCGTCCAGGACGCACATTATCTGCGGGACTTTGCTCGCACGCTGACCGTTGTGGGCAGCAAGGCGCCGACACACAGCGGTGTCGGCATGTTTGCCCGGCACGCCGCTGGCACCGCCGAGGTCGAGCTCGCCCTGCACGAGTCGTTGCTAACCGAACTGGGCGTCCAGAACATCGATGCCACGCCGGTCGCGCCAACCACCCTCGCCTATACGAGCTACCTGTTGGCCACCGCGTACCGCGGCACCTTCGCCGATGGGCTCGCAGCGGTGCTGCCGTGTTACTGGATTTATGCCGAGGTGGGCGCCGAGCTCGTTAAGCGCGGTTCGCCGGATCCGCGCTACCAACGCTGGATCGACACTTATGCCGACGACGAATACCAGACCATCGTCGCCGAGGTGCTGGCGCTGGCCGACAACGTTGGCCCGACCCTATGCGCTGCCGACCAGACGCGCGCCCGGACCCATTTCGCCACCACCGCCCGCTACGAGTGGATGTTCTGGGACGCCGCGTGGCGCCGCGAGGTGTGGCCTGTCTGACGAAGTACCACGCGGGCCAGGTCATGCGTCCCAAACCCGCATGCGCCGCTCAAGCCGAATGCGCCGCGTCTTGCGGTGGATGTTGCGAAAGCGTGTGGATGTTCGGTGGACGGAACCGCGACGCGGCCTAGGTCATCGTGCCCGGAGGTCTACTCCGCGAAGAAATGTTTGAGCTGTTGGGACGACGCTGCGACTCCAGCCAGTGGACATAGTGGATACCGAGAAGCGAGGGGACACTCCGCCGCTGCGGCGAGGTTCTGTGCCCTACCGGTCATCCACCATAGAAAAGGGAGATCAACCATGGCTAGCATGGCATTGCTGGTGCGCCTCGAGGCCAAGTCCGGCAAAGAAGACGCAGTCGAGGAATTTCTTCTTTCGGCACTGCCGCTCGTCGAGCAGGAACCCGGCACGAAACCATGGTTTGCGGTTCGGTTCGGCCCGTCGACGTTCGGCATTATCGACGCGTTCCCGGACGAGGCGGCACGCGAGACGCATCTTGGCGGGCCCGTTGGAAAGGCCCTCGCGGAGAAAGCCGACGAGCTCTTCGCCTCGGCACCCGACATCAGCAATCTCGACGTTATCGCCAACAAGCTCTGACGTGTCCATCGCGGCGTCGGGGTGTGAAGCTTCTCATGTAGACGGCCCGCGTCCGCATATAGGGCTGGCGTGGCCCCGAAGGGGACACAAGACCGGAATTGGTCGGGGGTACGCTTCGATCCCCGTAGCGGAGCTGGCCAGCGAAGTGCTGGGCCACCCTAACCGGCAACCGGCACTGCTGTGCCGATCTGAATCTTTGGAGCGGAGGTATTCAATGACCCATCCCTCGGGTATTCCGGCGTTCGAACGGTTCTTTCGTTCGGTCGCAAGCATCAAGATCGACAAAAACGACGTCCGTCGCTTCCGGCAGTTCGTCGACGAGCAGATCGACGATATTGCTATCGCGGGGCGCAACTCGGCCAAGTGGAACGGGCGTGACGTGGTTGTGGCGCAGGACCTTCCGATCACCAAGGGCGTCCAGGAGCGAATGCGCGAATTCGACAAGCTGGAGGAGGCCGAGGAGATCCGTGAACTGCTGCGGCAAGTGGTGCGGCAACCACCTGGCGACGTTACGTTCGCTGAGGACACCGAGCGGCTGCTGCCAGAGTTGTTCGGCGGATTAAGTATCGCGCTGGCTCGTTCGTTCCGCGTGGTTGATCCGAAGGTGTCCAACCCGTCGACTGAGCATTGGGATCGGGTGTTCACGCTATTTCGGCTGGTGTTCTGATAACCCAATCCGAGCTGTCGTGCTCACAGGAGATGTCGAGATAGACCCAAGATTAGCAAACTGGAAGTGCTTGTCTAACAACACATCGTACCCAGCGGTCGGGCGGGGTGATGTCGGTGACGAGGCCATAGAGTGCGGCAGGGGGTGGCCCCGATGAGCAAGCTGACCTCGTCGTGATCGAGTGTTTGTCGCACTACACCGGCGTCCGTCCGGGGATCGTCCTGTTCGCCAATGCATTCGGGTCAGCGAGCACTCGGTTCTCCGACGGCTGTGGAGGTGACGCGTGCGGGGATGTGTCGGTAGCCGTGCAGGTTCGCCAGTCCTCGCGGCGTCGGGGTTCCGGTGAGCTGTAGGTCGGGGAATCGTTCGAACAATGCACGTAGTGCGATGGTGGCCCCTAATCACCGATTGGAACCGGCCGCGGAAAGCGGGTGGTTGACCGCGCAGCCGAGTAGGTCTTGTAGCCATCGCGTTCGTGGCCATCACTTCACGAGTAGTGACCGAATCTGCGCTACTGGCCACGACTGCTCGGTGCCGAACCCCAGCGGGCTCGGTCGCGGTCGGTTCCCCGAACTAGGGGGGCTTAGGAGATCCAGTAGCCGCTGGAGTCATGATGAGGACATGGCCGAACGCGATCGCGAGGAATCCGGCCGACCTCGCAACGCCCGACCCCGCGACGCCCTGGGTCGACTCCTTCCGCCGGGTAGCAAGGGTGTGCCGTGCATTCCGGACGATCTCGAACTACCACCGAGCCAATCCCTCGCCTACGCCCAGGATCTGCTGAACCGGGGCTTGGCGTTCAACGCGCATGAGGTGCTCGAGGCCGCGTGGAAGAGCAGCCCCGACGACGAGAGACCGCTGTGGCAAGGCCTGACCCAGCTCGCGGTCGGCATCACCCACGTCCAGCGCGGCAACCTCAGCGGTGCGACCACGCTGCTTCGGCGCGGGTCCGGCCGCCTAGGCGAGGTGGATCATCCGACGCCGTACTCCGTGGACATCGACGGTCTGGTCGGCTGGGCCGCTGCGCTGGTCGACGAACTTGCCGCGGGGGCCGAGATCTCACCGCCGCGCCTTCGCCCGGCGCTGACGAAACCTTAGCGAGCCCCCGGTCAGATCCTGCTGTGCAGATTTGTGCCCCAGTCGCCTTGACGATATCCAGTCAGTGAATTGCCGCACCCAGCCCGCCGGCCATCTGCAGTCCGCGCTTGCGTGGCGGCGACGATAGCGGGGGAGTCTGGGATGGAAGGCGCACCCGGCACCGCAGTGTCAACGTTTGGGTCTGCCCACACGCGGGGTATGGAGGATCATCACCGTTCCCGGTGGATAGCCGCCATCTCATCGCAGGGAAGGCCCTGAGCGACGTGACGATTCCAGAATTACTTCAGCACAAGTGGTTTCGGAGCGTGCTGGCCGCCGCGCTTGTGGCCACCGGCGTGCTGGGAGGGGTCACCGTCGGGTGGGAATCGCGGTGTCGAGGCGGTTGCCCACCGGGGGTGGACGCCGCGGTGTTGCACGCACCGGCGCAGGTGACGTTTCGTCCCGCCTCCAAGGCGCGCGGTGTCGATCCCCTTGAGCACGTGTCGGTGACCGCCGCGTCCGGCACGCTGATCGGCGTGCAGATGGTCAATGACGCCGGTACGCCGGTCGCAGGCGTGATGACCCCGGACCACGTTGTGTGGCATCCCGTGGAGCCCCTCGGCTACGGGCGGACTTACACCCTGACTGTGGCAAGTCAGGGAACAGGCGGTGTGCCCGCGACGCAGGTCTCAGAATTCGCCACGCTGGTGCCGCCGAACCAGACGAAGGTGTCGTTCACCAGCCCTTCAGAGGCGCCGCTGCAAGACGGCGGCACCTACGGCGTGGGAACGGTCGTCGTTGCGCACTTCGACGAGCCGATCGCGGATCGGGCCACTGCGGAACGACGGTTGCCGGTGACGACGTCGCCCCCGGTGGCCGGTTCGTGGTTGTGGGTTGACGACCAGACGGCTCATTGGCGTCCTGAGCACTACTATCTCCCGCACACGACCGTCACGGCCGAGGCAAAGGTGTACGGAATCGATTTGGGAAAAGGGCTTTTCGGTCAAGAGGATACGAGAGTGTCTTTCAGGATCGGTGACGCGCACGTATCGATCGCCGATGATAAGACCAAACGAGTCAGCGTCTTCGACAACGGGCGCCTGGTGCGCACCATGCCCACGTCGATGGGAATGGGTGGCACCCAACAGATCGACGGTCGCCCCCTGTCGTTTTGGACACCGCCGGGTATCTACACCGTGCTGGACAAGGGCAACCCGGTGGTGATGGATTCTTCGACATTCGGGTTGCCGCAGAACTCCCGCCTCGGCTACCGCGAAACCATCAACTTCGCGACCCGGATCAGCACTGATGGCATCTACATGCATGAGCTCGACGCCACCGTATGGGCCCAGGGCAACACCGACACCTCCCATGGCTGCCTGAACCTCAACGCCGACAACGCCAAGTGGTTCTTCGACTTCTCGGTGCCCGGCGACGTGGTCGAGATCCGCAACACCGGCGGCCCTGCGTTGCAGTTGTCGCAGGGCGGAGATTGGACCCTGCCGTGGGATCAGTGGCGCAACGGCAGCGCAATACGCTAAAAGCTGACGAATCGAACGCGCAGACAAGGCGTTTCCGTCCTTGATGTTATTAGGGCTAGGCAGCTGGGGCACGTTTGGCAGTCGGCTGTCGCCAAATGCATGCGTGCTTTGATCGTGGCAGTTGGTCTCATCGGGCTTTACCGGCTGCATTCGGGTTAACCCCTTGGCCCGGTTGCGGTCACCAAGGTGCTCAGCTAAGCGTGGCGGCTGCGGCTTCGGCGATGACGTCCATCACCTCGCGGCGTTTCCGCCACGCCCGGACCTGGCGCATCGCCCCGTTGCCTTGTGTGCCGATGCGGTCGAGTTCGTCCGCGACGCGGTCGTATTCACCGAGCGCATCCAGGGCCGGGCGCACCCGTGCTACCAGCGTGCTCAAGCGCTCACGCGCCGGCACCGATCGGCCACCGCTGCTCAAATCGAGTGTGAGACCGGATAATCCGTCGTGGGCGGCCTTCCAGTACGCCGCCCGCAACGCACCCGGCGGGAGGCGCCTGATGTCATCGCCGTGCACTGGTGCCTCGAGTGCCGTCATCACCGCGGCTCTGATCAGGGTGGCCACTAGCACCGTTTCGGCGACCGTCGCCGGTACATCGGCCACTCGGACCTCGACCGTAGAAAAGTTCGCCGATGGGCGCACATCCCAATAGAGCATCTTGCGATCCAGGATCACGTCGGTGTCGACCAGCATGCGGACCGTGCGGTCGTACTCTTCAGGAGAAGCGAAGAACGGCGGCGCACCCGCAGCCGGCCAGCGTCTCCACAGGATGCTGCGCCAACTCGCGTAGCCGGTGTCGGCATTGCGGTACAGCGCCGAATTAGCCGATAACGCAAGCAAAGACGGCAGCCAGGGTCGCAGCCAATTGCTGACCTGGATGGCGGCCGCGCGGTCGGGTACTTGCACGTGCACATGACATCCGCAGATCCCTTGCTCGTGTGCGATCATTCCGAACTCCGCACCGATGCGCCGGTACCGCTCGGTGCCGCTGACCGGGAACTCGTGCGGCGTCACCGGAGGGAGCCCTAGGGCCAGAAGTTGAACCCCGGCGGCCTCGGCCGCTTCGACCGCGGTGCGCCGCAGCCGGGTGAGTTCGTCGCTGAGTTCTGCACTGGTAGCTGCCACGCTGGAGGTGGTCTCGACCTGACAACCGCTCAGTTCCAGCTGCAGTGTGATGCCGCGACGCTCGGCCTCTGCGGCCACCGCCACGTTATGCGGGGCCGGCTCGCCGGTCCGCGGGTCAACGAGGAGGAACTCCTCCTCCACACCGACAGTGGGAAGTCCGCTCATCCAGCCTCCGGGCGTACAGCTCGCAACCTCATTATCGCTCTTCGCTGCACAGCGTCGAGGCGGGATAGCCGCCGGTAGGTGCGATACGCGCCGTGAACCCACTGCGCATCTAGGGGTAAACGATTCTGGCCCAATGTATTTGAAGGATCATCAGCCAGAACTAGCGTCCGATTGGGCCCAACAGATCACCAGCGCGGGGCATCGCGAGCGCGGGTCGGGTAAATGGGCGGCAAACGGCTGAGTCCACACGCGTCTACGAATCGGGAGCCGACGAGTTGGCAGCTCACAACGCGCAGTTCGACACCGCGACTGAGACACTTTTCCGCTTCTTCGGTTTGGTAGCGGACCTCGATCGCGTCGCGGCTGGCACACCAATTGACCCCGTTAGTCAGCCGGCGCGCAGGGGCGCGGCTAGCGAGGCGGGCCGGCCGGACTGGTAAAGACGCATCGGCCGGGGCGGCTGGCCACCGCGGGCCGCCCCGGCGATCTCAACCGAAAGTTGTTCGCCGTGGTGTCCGCGCAAATCTTGCCAAGCAGAGGTGCCTTGGCTCATTAACGTCGCCTAGAGGATGGTGGACTGATGCCGTTTAGCGACACGATCGTGGTGCTGGCGTCGGACGCACCGGCGGGCTTGCTTCCCGCTCGACAGCAGATGGCTGTATCGCTGGGGTTTCATATCGTCCTGGCGTGCTTCGGGGTGGCCTTTCCGGCGATGATCTACGTGATGCACCGGCGCGGAATCGTGCGCGGCGAGCCGATTGCGTTGCGGTTGGCGAAGCGGTGGTCGAAGGTTTCGGCAGTGCTATTTGCGATCGGAGCGGTGTCGGGGACCGTTCTCAGCTTCGAGATGGGCTTGCTGTGGCCGGGATTGATGGGCCGGTTCGGTGACGTGCTGGGGTTGCCGTTCGCCTTCGAGGGGCTGTCCTTTTTCACCGAGGCCATCTTCTTGGGCCTCTATCTCTATGGGTGGGACCGCATGCGACCACGGTGGCAGCTGGCGATGCTGGTCCCGATGGCGATCTCGGGCATCGTCGGATCGTTCTGTGTGGTTGCGGTCAATTCCTGGATGAACTATCCGACCGGGTTCACGATCCGCGACGGCGTCGTCGCCGATGTCGATCCGTGGGCCGCGATGTTCAACCCGTTGGCGTGGCTGCAGTTTCTACACATGTGGTTGGGCGCTTTCCTGCTCGTCGGACTCGTGGTGGCAGGCGTCTACGCTGCGGGTCTTCTCCGTGGTCGAACAGACGCGCACCACCGTTTGGGGTTCGCCGTGCCGTTCCGGTTCGCCTCCATCGGGGCGGTGATACAGCCTTTTGTCGGTCATGTTCTCGGGCTACAGGTCGGCGACAAGCAGTCGTCCAAACTCGCGGCCTTTGAGCTTGCGCTGCATACTGAACCGGGTCCCGCACCCCTTCGGTTGGGCGGCTTCCTGATCGGCGACAAGGTCCAGTGGGCGTTGTCCGTTCCCCGGGTCGGCTCGATCATCGCCAGCGGGACTTTCAACGGGTCGGTTCCTGGCCTCGACACGGTTCCGAAATCCGAGTGGCCGCCGGTCAATATTGCGCATTGGGCCTTTCAGTCGATGGTCGGCATCGGTCTGCTGCTGGCACTTGTCGTGGTGATTTTTTGGGTGGCGCGCCGGCGCGGATACGACTTACTGGATAACCGCTGGTTTCTGCGGTTTGCGGTCGTCGCAGGGCCGCTCGCAATCACCGCTTTGGAAATGGGTTGGGTGGCAACCGAAGTCGGACGCCAGCCGTGGACGGTGTGGCAGGTGCAACGGACCGTGGATGCAGCGACGCGGAACACGGCGATCTGGTGGAGCTACGGCGGTGTTCTGGTGCTCTACTCCGCCATGTCATTAGCGACGTATTTCGTGCTGCGATCGATGGCCAGACGGTGGCGAGATGGCGAAGAGGAGCTGGCCAGTCCCTACGGGCCAGCGGCGCTAGCCGCCATGCCGGCCGCGTCGCGGGGGGTCGACCGATGAGTCTGGCGGCCGTGGTGGCCGCCGCGATGTTCGTCGGCGTGCTGGCCTACGCGGTGTTGGGGGGTGCCGACTTCGGTTCGGGTTTCTATGATTTGACCGCAGGTGGCGGTCGGCGGGGAGCCGAGCTAAGAACTCTGATCGACCACAGCATCGGTCCGGTGTGGGAAGCCAACCACGTTTGGCTGATCTTTGTTTTGGTCACGTGGTGGACGGGATTCCCTAAGGCTTTCGCGGCGGCGACCACGACCCTGTTCACCCCGTTCATGCTCGCCCTTGTCGGAATTGTGCTGAGGGGAGCCGGCTTTGCGTTCCGGAAGTATGCTGCCACGTTCGCGCAGGCGCAGCTTTTTGGCGCGGTCTTCGCCGGATCTTCTTTGATGACACCGTTTTTCTTCGGCACGGTGGCAGGTGCTATCGCGTCTGGCCGGGTGCCGGCCGCGGGTTACGGTGACCCCGTCGGCTCGTGGGTGAATCCGACATCGCTGGTCGGTGGTTGCCTTGCCGTGGCAACGTGCATCTTCCTGGCTGGTGTGTTTTTGACCGCCGATGCCGCCCGTACGGGAAGTACCAAGTTAGCCGGGCGCCTCCGAATCCGCACCATCGTGGTCGGGCTGGCAGTCGGCGTGATCGTGTTCGCGGGCCTGTATCCGGTGCTCCATGACGCTGCAACGCTGCGCGCTGGCCTACGTGGTCGGGCTTTTCCCATGCTCGTGGTCGCTGGGCTCGCCGGCGCTACCACCCTGATGTTGCTGTATCGCTGCGTGCCCGGCGAAAACCGCCGGAGGAGCTTCGCTTTTGCAAGGATCACCGCCGCACTGGCGGTCGCGGCGGTGATCGTCGGATGGGGTGTGGGCCAATACCCGTGGATGCTGGTCGGCCAACTGTCTATCCGCGAGGCCGCCGGAGCACCGACGACCCTCGCGGCGCTGCTCGTCGTCGTCGTGCTCGCCGGAGTGATAGTGCTACCACCGTTCGGCTACCTGTTGTGGTTCACCCAATCCGACAACCGACTGCGAGGGAAATGATATCGCCATGAATGCCGTCAAGGGTTGACGACAAGAAATGAGCCGTGTGATTCGGCGAAAAGGCGGCGACACCGTTCTGTCAAAGGAGCTAGGCGTGTCTTGTCAATCTTTCTTACATCTCGACACCGGTCTTGTAGGTTCGCAGATCGCTCTGCACCTTCTGACCGTCTGCACCGGCTCCACTGAACATGCGGTGGGCAACCAAGCAATTGCCGGCCGCCTGAACTCGACGGCTACCCAGCTTCTATCGCGTGGTCCAAGAGCTTGAAGCACTGTGCGCTTCAAGCCTGTCGTAGCGTGTAGCTAAGGGTGGCCACGCAGATTGGTCAGGGCGCACCACTGGAAAGACGCGGCGTAGCCGGATTAGGTCATACATTTACACAGAAAGGTCAATCATTTTGCAGCACATCGTCATTCACGGCCCGCGGCCACGACCAGACGTCCGGGCACGCATCGCCGTCGACCGCGCACACCAGCAGGAGCGCGACGACCGCGGGACGCCGTTCGTCGAGACCCGAGGACGCCAATACGTCGCGCGGGTAGCCGCCGCCAGCTTCGGTCACCACGAATTGCTCGGCGACGCCGCAGACATGATGGCCAGGCAACGCACGCGTCAGCGGTGGTGACTGCCGTGCGCACCGGCGTCACCAGGCTTGCAGACGCTCTGATCAGCGCTTCGGTGGTGCTGATCGCTGCAATGATTTGCGCTGGCGCGGCGGGCGCCGACCCAAGCCAGCAGGATCAGTTTGTGGCACTGCTCGAACAAGAACAGATTCCGCCCGTCGATGACGGTGAGGTGCCTGCTGTCGTCGCCCGAGCCCATCAACTTTGTGGCGAACTCAATGGCGGCACCCCGGTCGACGCCTTGGTAGACGAGCAGATGAACCGTGGGTATGCGGAAAATCCGCGTTTACACCTAATTCCCGATCGCGTTAGAAGAACCGCAGTCAGATTCGTCACCGCATCAGTGGACGTCTACTGCCCAAGCCATAAAGGCGAGCTTCCGCCGTACGAGTGAGTCACTGGCCCCGTTGGCGTTTCGCGCGCGAACGTGCGGAGGGGGCGGACGAAGGTCGCCGCTACCGAGGAATCACTCCCGAAGCAGGCGACGTGAGGGTTGACTGCGCGTAATCATCGGGGCGAGTAACGTAAGCGACCCAAGCACAGGAAGTCCCATCCCAACCTAAGGGGAATACCGTGCGACAACCTGAGCTGACCAGCCTGATCGGCCTGCGAGACCGCGATGGGGATCGGCTCTTGCTCCTACGCCTGGACCGGCCCAACGGGACGCGCGGCTACATGCTGAAGGTCGGAACGGGGAGCGTATTCCTGACTACCGGCGATCTGGAAGGGCTGAGCACCGTCATCCGGTTCGAGCTGGCTTCGGCGAACCAGTTCCGATTCCTCGTCCGGGCGATCTGGCTCCTGATCTTGTGCGCACTGGTGTGTCTCCTCACATCTGCAATCACCGGGCCATTGTTTGCGTACCCCTGGTCGAACTGAACTCAGCCGGGGTGATGGATCCTGTGAGCGATGTCTGAGGCGGCATCGAATCGGCACGTGATAGCGGATGCGCCTGATTAGACCTTTCGAGTGGTGACGGGCTCGTGAGTTGATTGAATGCGGTCGGCGAGCATCGCGGTCCAGTCGGCGATGTATTCGTCATCGGGTGTGTCAACACTGGGTGCGTCGAACACGACGCGGGTGGCTCTCTTACCAACCAGTGCGTTAATACCCACGACCGCAAGCCGTTTGGCGCTGCCGGGCTTCAGTTTCGGTGCGCAGACACTGATCCAGTCGGCTAGTTGGCTGTAGAGACCGTCGATGAGCGGCATAAATGTGGCGAAATTGGAGTCATCGGTGATGGTGGCGTCCTGCCGCGACCGATTGGAATGGTTTACGACCTCACGGATGTAGGTTCCACTGGCCGCAATCCTGGGCCAGGGCGTCGCTGACGTCGACTTCGAGTCCGCCAACCACCGGGCCTGGATTCGACGCGGTGCTCACTATTCGCTGGTAGAGAACTGCGGCAGGGTCGACCTGACCGTGCGACCAGGACCGGGTCTGCCAGGCCCACCGGTGGCCGGCCGTGCGTGAATTCCCGATAACGCCATCGCTAGCGGCCCACTGGCACACATTGATACCCCCGTATACGCCGGTCCGCTGCACTCCAAGCACCGAGTTGATTCCGCGAAACCACTGCAGCGCGACGGTGTTCCAGGTGTCGCGGTTGATGTCGTCGTCGACGGTGAAGAAGATCGGTGCACTCTGGCCGCCACCTGCCGCGGTATGCAGCTGCCAGGCGGTGCGAGCGTCGGTGACGCCGCCGGCGAACCCGCGCGTGAAGTCCGACGGTGCTGTCCCGCCCGGCTTGCCATATTGGTAGTTGCTGACGATCGCCAGCCCGGCGGCGGTCAGCGACTCGGCGTAGGGCCGGGTGATCGGCTTGGCGCCAAAGGACGAGCCGGGACGCGATAGCGAGACGTAGTTGATCACCCCGGAGTGGCCGGCGGCCCGGATGTCCTGGGCCGGAATCTGACGCATGGCGAAGTCGATCAGCGTAGGCGCGGCGGCCGCCGCTGCGGGGGTGGCGGCACTCGTTGATACCGCACCCAGCCCGGCCAGCGCCGACACAGCGGTGGCATAGCGAAGTGCGTCACGCCGGGAAACCGGGCGTGATCGCCGCGGGCTGATACTCCCCGACGAGTCCTCCATCGCGTGATGTTAACAATGTGACTGCTGTTAACGGTGTAGCCTCGCTGGCCGAATTCATTCGGGCCCCGCACCGTTTCATGGGCCGGCGTGTGCCGCACTCAAGGACGTCCAGCGCTTTCCTCGCCGAGGCTTGCTCTCTGACTCAAGATGTTATATATCTATAACAACTGGGGCATCGGGTTGACGGGAGCGTCACGCTCGTATGCGCCCTGGATTAGGAGGCTTTCGAGATGTCTGCGATTCCGGCTCGGCGCGCGTTGCGCTCATTGCTCGACCGCCGCGAATTGGTAGTCGCGCCAGGCGTTTTCGATGGCATTTCCGCCCAGTTGGCGAAGCGCACGGGTCACGTCGCGGCCTACCTCACCGGAGCCGGCGTGGCGGCCTCAGGATTCGGGCTGCCCGACATCGGCTTGGTCACCGCCAGCGAGATGGCCGAACGCGCCCGCATGATCGTCGACGCCCTCGGCGACGTGCCGCTGCTCGCGGACGCCGACACCGGCTACGGGGCACCAATCAACGTGGTGCGTACCGTACGCCAGTACGAGTCCGCGGGCGTGGCCGCAATCCAGCTGGAGGATCAGGCGTTTCCGAAACGCTGCGGCCATCTGCCGGACAAACAGGTGGTCCCCGCCGAGGCATTCGAACAGACTCTGGCCGCGGCACTCGACGCCAGATCCGATGACGACCTGCTGGTCGTCGCACGCACCGACGCGCGGGCGTCACACGGGCTGGACGTCGCTATCGAGCGGGCCAATCGCTACGCCGCGGCCGGCGCTGACGTGATTTTCATCGAAGCTCCGCAGGGCGTGGATGAAATCGAGCGCATCGCGCGTGAAGTCGAAGCGCCCCTGCTGATCAACCTGGTGCTCGGCGGTATGACGCCCATCGAGTCGGCGACGAGGCTGCAGGAGTTGGGTTACGCCATCGCCATCCACCCGAGCGATCCACTCGGCCGGGCGACCTTCGCGATGCTGGAGGGACTGTGTGCGCTCAACGGCGCGAACGTCGCCGACTTCCTGCCCACCAAGCCCGCCGACTTCTTCAACCTGGTCGGCATGTCCGAGTGGTTCGCACTCGACACCAAGCTCGCAGCCAAGGAGGACCACTGATGGGCATGACCATCATCGAGAAGATCTTCGCCCGCAAGGCCGGGCTGGAGTCCGTCGGGGTGGGCGACACCGTCGTCGTGGACGTCGACATGACAGTGCTGATCGACTTGCAGTTCGCCACGATGTGGCTGCAGCCGCTCAAGATTCACGATCCGGACAAACTGGCCATCGTCATGGACCACGCGGTGCCCGCCCCGACAATCAAGGACGCCGAAGGCGGACCGCGGGCTCGAAAGTTCGCCGCCGACTTCGGAATCAAACGCTTCTACGACGTCGGCAGGCACGGTATCTGCCACCAGGTGATCGCCGAGAACGGGCTGGCTCGCCCCGGAGAAGTGTTGGCCTGCACCGACTCTCACACCTGCGCCGGTGGCGCGTACAACACGGCTGCCCGCGGACTGGGTCCGGCTGAGGTCTACTCCATCATGTGCACCGGAAGCACGTGGTTCCAGGTCTCGCCGACAGTCCGCTATGAACTCGAGGGCAGCAAGCCCGATTCGGTCAGCGGCAAGGACGTCTTCCTGCACATCGCCAACGAGTACGGCGACTCGGCCAACCTGAACCTCGAGTACGGTGGCCCCGGACTGGCCAGCATTGCGATGCACGACCGTCGCACCATCGCCACCCAGGGCGCAGAAGTCTCCGCCGACTTCAGCATCTTCGAGCCCGACGAGATACTGGCGTCGTTCCTCGACGCACGCGACGTCTCCGGGTACGACTCAGCGGCAGCGGATAAGGACGCGAGCTATCACGACGTCCGGCACATCGACCTCGGCGCGCTCGAACCCTATGTCGCCAAACCGGGCACCGTCAGCCATAACGGGGTGCCGGTGGCACAGCTGGGCAGGCAGAAGGTGGACCAGGCATTCATCGGCTCGTGCGCGAACGGCCAGCTCGAGGACCTGGAGATCGCTGCAAAAGTGTTGCGCGGCAAGACCGTCGCGCCGGGCGTACGGCTGCTCGTCACCCCGGCCTCCCAGGCCGTCTACCGCGATGCGATGCGGCTCGGCTATCTGCAGGACATCGCCGATGCGGGTGGGGTCGTGACCAACTCGACGTGCGGCGCCTGCTTCGGGTATCACATGGGCGTCGTCGGAGCGGGTGAAGTCTGCATCACCGCGAGCACCCGAAACTTCACCGGTCGGATGGGTAGCACGGAGGCCGAGATTTTCATGGCCTCCCCGGCCACCGTCGCCGCATCGGCCGTCGCCGGCTACATCACCGACGCAAGGAGCGTGACCGCATGACCGACAGGCTCGCCGTGACCGGCAAGGTATGGGTGTTCGGGGACAACTTGAACACCGATGACATGTATCCCGCGTTCGCGATGAGAATGGACCCGCCCGAGGCGGCCAAGCACGTGTTCTACCAAGTCCGCCCCGGTTGGACCGACGAGGTCGCCCCGGGCGACATCGTGGTGGCGGGCCGCAACTTCGGCGTCGGGTCGTCCCGTCCGGTGGCGACCCTGTTCACCGAACTCGGGGTGGCCGGGCTGGTGGCCGAAGAGTTCAACTCGCTGTTCTTCCGCAACGCCGTAAACGCCGGACTACCGGCGATGACCGTGCCCGATGCGACAACGTTGTTCCACGAGGGCGACACCGGCGCCTTCGACTTGTCGGACGGCACGTGGCGCAACGAGACAACAGGAAAGTCGGGCTCTGTAGCGCGGTTGCCCGACCTGATCCTCGACATCGTCGCCTCGGGCGGCGTCATGCCCCGCCTGGCCGCGCAGGGCTACCTGCCCGCCGAGCTCGGAGACCTGTTGCGCTCCAGCGCAGTAGCGATGCGCGGCGAAGGCAGCGGCGCGTGACCGTATGGACGGCCTGGCCTATGTCCCAACAGAGCCACAGTGACGACGCGGACCCTTGACGATGTCTTGAGCCGCCACGGCATCACCCACTGCCGCGTACTCGTGCGCGGAGACGTCGTGTACGCCGCAGGACCCCAAGATGAACCCCTGCCAATCCATTCCATCCGCAAGTCCATCATCAGCGCACTGTTCGGTCAGCTCATTGGCGATGGATTGGCGCGCCTGGACAGCACACTGGCCGAACTCGGCATCGACGATTCGCCGCAACTCACGCCGATGGAGAAGTCGGCCACCCTGGAACACGTGCTGACCTCCAGCTCGGGTGTCTACCTGCCGCTGGAATTCGAGACGTCGTACGACGTATTCAACAACCTGCCCGCGACCTGGCCAGATCGCGAAAGCTCCTTACCCGGAACACGATTCCACTACAACAACTGGAATTTCAACGTTCTCGGCGATATCTACCAGCGTGCGAGCGGCACCGCCCTGTTCACTGCCGTGGACCGGCTACTTGCACAGCCACTGGGTTTTCGCGACTGGGATCCGCTTACACACAGTCGCCTCGTCTACGGCAGCGACCTGTTGGGCGCCACCGCCCGGTATCCCAACTACGCCATCGCGCTGTCGCCGCGAGACCTCGCCAGATTCGGACAGCTGTATTGCGATGACGGCACGTGGCAGGGCCAGCAGATCGTCCCGGCCGAGTGGGTCTCGCGCAGCACCCGCCCGGTCGTGGCGACCGGGCTACCGGATCCGTTCGGGCACTACGGATATCTGTGGTGGGTACGCGGTGACAACACCAGCTCACCGCTCCCGCGGGGCAGCTTCTCCGCACTGGGACTCGGCGGGCAGATACTAACCGTCGTCCCATCCCACGGCCTCGTCCTCGTCGCGTTGTGCGATAACAACAACGGCGGCAACGCGCAGATGGCCATCCCCGACGCGGTGGTGAGTGCGATCTTGAGCCTCGACCCCGTTGCGAGTGCCGCGTCATGACGTAGCGCGCGATACGGTCGACGTACCGAAGACACTCCTTTCGAACAGCCCGGAGGTGGAGGTGCTCCAGCGATCGATCGATGATGTAGTCGGCGCGAACACCCGCATCGATTGGTCGATGTGCATTCGAGACGCCGCAGGTCACGAGTTAGCCTGCTGCCACGCCGATCGTTCTATGAAGACGGCGAGCATCGGCAAGCTGCTGTTACTCATAGAGGTCGCACGGCAATGCGGCGAGGGTGATCTCGCTGCTGCCACCTTGCTCGGGCGGGATCCAGAGCTCTTGGTTGCCGATTCGGGGATCTGGCAGCACCTTCGCGTCGAGGAACTACCCGTTCATGATCTTTGCGTCTTGATCGCCAGCGTCAGCGACAACTTGGCGACGAATGTCCTGCTCAAGCGGGTGGGATTGCAAAGGCTTCGGAGCCTTGCCGAATCCCTCGGTTTGGTCCACACGGCGTTGCTTGACTACGTCCGCGACCACCGTGGCCCAGCTGACCCGCCGGCCCTGTCTACCGGCTCGGCATCTGAGTTGTCGCGCGTGATGAGTCAGCTGTCTCGCAATGAGCTGGTATCGCGAACAGTGTCAGAGCAGGTGAACGCCTGGCTGGCAACAGGCGTCGACCTATCCATGGTCGCGTCCGCATTCGGTCTCGATCCATTGACACATGCGATGACGGATCGAAACTTCGTCATTCGTAACAAAACTGGAGCTGATGCAGGGGTTCGAGCCGATGTTGGGACGATTGGGCGACACGCCGTCTGGTTGTCCTACGCCGTCATCGCCAATTGGGATGCCTCAGACCCCGATCTCTGTGATACGGCGCTGTGGGGGATGCATTCCATCGGCGCAGTAATGAGGACCACGCTCGAAGGCACCGAAACATATTGCGCTACAGGGCGTTAGTGGGTACAGCTAGCCGGCATCGAAATTTCGTGAGTTTTCGCCCCGCGGATGACCACACCCCAAATCGTTGCAAACCACGCCGCGCGTCCTCAGGCGGCTCCTCGTGTTGACCAAGGCATGATGGCAGACCGAGGGGGCCGCCTATCTCGGGTAACCGGCTGCTTCAGAAAGGCTGAGTATGTCAACGTCAACACTGGGTCGGCCAACGTCGACAGCGGTTCCGTCAACGCCAACCGGGCCACCGCGCCTGCCCAGCGTGGCCAGATTGACTTCACTAGCGCTCCTTGTCATTACGCTGACAGTCCTGAGCATCTCCTTCTATTGGCTCGAGCACCACAAGGCCCGCCATCCAACTGTGCTCGGCGATACCACCAACCCGGACCATATGAACGTCACGGTCCTCATCCAGAACGTCGACCCGTCCACGGCGCGGGTGAGCGCTCAATTGGAATTAAAGGGCGCAGGGTCTTTGGTAGACGAGCGCACTCATGACCTCAAAGAGGATGCGACCCTGATCAGCAATGCGGTCACCAATCCCACGGTGGTCACGAAGGCGAACGAACGCCCAGAGTTCGTCTCGGTCCAATTTGCGCTTCGTGACGGGGTCATCACCGACTACCCGCTGGACAGTTACACGGCCAACTTCCATTTTCGTGCGATGGTCGGCAGCGGAGCGAATGAGCGCGCGGTACCGGTCCGGGTCGTGTTCGACAACATCGACGCCTTCTTCAAAGTGACTCCGCAGCAAGAAAAATCCATCGAAGTGCACCAGGGCGGCGGAGAAGCTAAAACCATCACCACGCCCCAAGCACTCTTCGCCGCAACCGCAGCGGTAGAACGCTCGACGAGCACAGTGATGTTTGCCGTCTTCATCATGTGCTTCATGTGGTGCCTCACCATCGCCGCGCTCATCGCCGCGTGGTTCGTCGCCAGCGGCAAGCTCGGGTTGTTCTGGTCCGCTCTGGGTTTCCTCGGCACACTGCTGTTCGCGCTCATCCCCTTGCGGAACGCCGTCCCGGGGGACCCGCCGATCGGCTCGCTCATTGACTTCGCCGCGTTCTTTATCGCCGAAGGCGTCGTGTCAATCTCGATGATCGTGACTGTTCTACACGGCTACCACATCGAAATCTCGAACAAAAAGAAGGGCATCCCACTCGACTAGAAGATCAGGCGAGGGTCATCGGAGGTGCAGCGTTACCCCGGCGTCGCTGAACACATCCTGTATCGCCTCGAACAATGTCTGCGACCCGTGGCCGATCTCGTTGAGGTAGCGCTGCGATAGCGCGCTGTGTTGCCATTCGAATTCGTAAGGCCGGTGCTCGGGAGTGCCGAACCCGCCCCTCAGACAATCGGCCAATGCGTCGAGATTGCGCCCGAAATATCCGCCCGGTCCGTTGACCGCTGAGCCGATCTCGCGATAGAAATCGCGGGCGGATCTGATCTTTCGGCCATCGATGTGATAAATCACCGGCAGGCTTTCGGCGGGCTCTTTTGTCATCGCTGCTTTCCTGCGTCAGTGACCAGACAGAACGAGTCATAGTGGTCGCCGGTATAGAAGTACTGGCTCGGATCGGCCAATGGTGTTCCCCCAGTTACGATCCGCCGCAGCGACCGGTCGCGGGAGCGTGGAGTGATCACCGTGTACTCGTGGTAGTACCCCCTGCGCTGCTTGGGCAGATGGCCCTCGCGGTTGATGAACACCGCACCGTCACTGCGCGGAAACAGAAACGGGCCGCCGGCGTGGATACGCTTCACCGTGTCGAGCACCTCGCGCGGCAGGGCGGCTATCGGACACGTGGGCTCGCTAGCTCCGCTGGCTGCCGTTGGTGCCGGTGCAGAAGAAGGGCTGCGCAACAGCAGCCATCCACCGACGATGACGACCAGTGCGCACAGCGCGACAAGGGCCAGTCTGCGTCGACTCACCTGCGCTCCTCAGTGCCACCCCGGGTTGCTCAATTACACCCCAGGGCCCGGGTGCGACATACGCTCAGCGTGGTGCGGGTGGGGTAGTCCAGATTAGTTCGGTGATGTCGGTGACGCCGATTAGCAGTATCTGGTCAGTGGCACGAAAGAACAGCGTCTCGGACACCACGCTGCGGACCGGGAAGCCTTCGACGTGGAGCCAGTCGACGATTACGTTGCTGGCGGCGCGCAGTTTGACGACACAGTCACGTGGCGGGGTCGCTGAATGTCCGGCAAGCAGCGCGGGAAGCTGTTGTCCGGTCAGCATGACGGTGTCGGGGCGGTGGCCGAGCATGGTCGCGAACGCGGGGTTGGTGTAGACCACGACGCCGTCGAGTCCAGTGGCGAGCATGGGCACAGGTAAGCGATCCAGAAGTACCCACGCGGGCAGCGCGCGCAGGTATTCTTCGGCGCTGCTCGGCGACGGCCGGCGGCGTCTTTCGCCCCTGTGCAGCTCCGTGTTCATGGATTTGTCGTGGCCGTTGGTTTCCGCGTTGGCGGGCACGGTCTGTTTCGTTCGGTGAACGTAAGAATCAGGTGAAGTACTCAATGGTGACCCCGGCGTGCAGACAATCATTGTGAAGTCGAGTCGCGGCGCGGGACGCCTGGAGTTCGCGGCTGTATGGCAACGGCGGACTCGTACCCGATCAGCTTGGTGCCAGCTTTCCTGAAAATACGCCATGCGACGCGATCGGGGGAGCGGTCCCGGTTAATTCTACGGTCGACTGAATTAACACTTGTGCAGACTGACGGTGGCTATCGAGCGCAGGTCGGCCACCGGTTTTGGAGCTTCCGAGGAAGTGACGCCATGGTCTATTGCAGCGCGGTGACACCGAGCCGCTCGCAGATCGCGAAGACCTCTTCGAAGATTGAGCCGGGAATCGTGTACGGCTCGGTGGCGGTGACCTCGGACAGGTGGGCGACGATGTCGTCGGCAGTCGGTTCGCTTTCGGGTTCGGCGAGCCAGCCGTCACCGAGTCCGACGAACACCCGGGCGAACCTGCCGCCGCAGGCCGAATAGTTCTGGTGCGTCAACTCGCACGCGCGACTGGCCAGAAACACCACGATGGGTACGACGAGTTCAGGTTTGATGACCTTGGTGAAGCCGATCTCCTCGAGGGCTTTCGGATCGCCAATGGTTTCGGTGACCATCCGCGAAAAGCCAAAGGGCAGAACGGTGTTGGATTTGATGCCGTGTTCGGCACCTTCGATCGCGATCACATTGGAAAGGCCGACCAACCCGGCTTTAGCAGCGGCGTAATGCGCCTCCGACGGCTGACCGAACATCCCGCCCGACGACGAGATGAACACGAACCGCCCATAGCCTTGCTGTTTCATAACCCGGTAGGCCGGCTGACCGAGATTGAATCCACCGTCGAGGTGCACCCTCAGCATGCGGGTCCAATCATCATGTGTGAGTTGGTCGAACGGGATGCTGTTGAAGATTCCGGCGTTGCTGACAACTGCGTCAAGGCGACCGAACGCTTCTAACGCGGTGTTGACGATGGCCCCGCCACCTTCGGGGGTGTCGACGGAATGATGCGAAGCCACCGCCTGGCCGCCGGCTTCCTCGATTTCCTTCACGACGGCGTCGGCGATGCTGGTGTCTTCGCCCTCGCCGTGCATGCTGCCGCCCAAGTCGTTGACGACGACGAAGGCGCCCCGCCTCGCCAACTCCAAGGCGTACAAGCGACCCAGGCCCCGGCCGGCGCCGGTGACAACGGCGGCCTGCTCCTTGAAATCGATCATGGCGAAAATCCCCTCATCGAAGCATTCACAGTTTTCGCAAGCAAGCCGTTTTAGAAACGAACATTTGGTTACGCGGGACCGCGCTGAACAGCTTATTCGATGCTGTCACTGGTCCCGTCGGGCTGTAGTGATGCGGTCCTGCATAAGATCACACCAAATTTTTGTTCCCCTCCGCAAGTCCGAGGAAGGTTGAATTTCGGCATGACCGGCGCAACGTGCGTGAGCACGTCACGTTCGGCCGCGGTCCCCACTCCTGTCCCCCGGTGCACCGCTGGCGCGGGCTGAGGCGCGGATCTCGATCAATCGCCTCTGGATCGGGCGGCCCACTTCAAGATTTCCGAGGCGCAGCACTGGCCCGCGGAAAACCGTGTCTACCAATACGATCTGACGTTCATCATGCGCGGCCTCAGCGCGTTGCAGATCGAATTCGAACCCGTCTGACGGCCGCCCGTCAGCTGAAGCGGACGCCCAACGTGGCCATGCCAAAGATCTTCTTGCCACTGGATTTCGCCGCAACCATGACGATGCCAGAGCGGGTCTCCGGGTCGAGTGACTTGATTTTGCCGCTGAACTCGATATCGCAGCCCTCTTTGGCCGACACGATTGCGGGAGCCGACAGGCGTACCGAGTAGCGGGTGACCGCACCGGGGTCGCCCGTCCACGTGGAGGCGAAGCCGGCACCCAACCCCATGGTGAGCATTCCGTGCGCGATCACGTCGGGCAGGCTGGCCAGCTTGGCGATGTCTTCGTCCCAATGAATCGGGTTGGCGTCGCCGGCCACGCCGGCGTAGTTCACCAGGTCGCCGCGAGTCAGTCGGGCGTGGCGCACTGGTAGCTCGTCGCCAACCTTTACGTCATCAAACGATGCGGTTCCCGGCGTGCGGGTGAGACCTCCGTCGGCGATCCGGATCTCGCCCTCGGGACGCACCGTCTTGTGGTATTCCTCTTCGCCGATTCCGAAGAGGTCCACGTCGTGCATCATCGCGTTCTGCACGGCCGTCTTGATCGCCGGATCGATATCCTCGGCGGTGACCCCGACGACGGTGGTGTGCAGGGTATGCACCCGCTCGCCGGCCGCGTCGGTGAAGGTGTTGGTCACGGTGATCAGGTCCCTGCCGGCCATCCTGCGAACCGACGTCAGCTCGACGTCAATCGTCAGTTCGTCGCCGGCCACGATCGGCCGGTGCTGCTCGAATAACTCTTCGGTCTGCATATAGGTGTCGTAGCCGACGACAACTTGTTCGAACATGCGCCGATTGCAGGTCATGCCCGGGGTCGAGGTAAATGTCAGCGGTGCCACCAGATCCGAGTAACCCAGTTTCGCGGCGGCGGCGACGTCCCAGTGGGCGGGGTGATAGTCCTGCACCGCTCGGGCGTACTCACGTAGCTTTTCGCGACCAACCAGGTATGTGGTGTCCATCTGGTAGTGGTGGCCGATTCGCTCTTCAAGCGCCGGCGATTCTGCTGCTGCAGTCATGAATTGCTCAACTTTTCTATCGGCCTGTTCGCTGATGCCGATCAAAAGACACTAACGCGCGGGTACCTGCTCCTCGCGGTGGCGTCTACCGCCTACATGATCCGTATGGCGGTCGGATCGTGACCTCGCCGCACTGACTAGTGGTGCGCGGCCCGGGCCAGGTCGATGGCGTACTGGTTCATGAAATGACCGGGCCCCGGTTCACCGCGCCCGCATGATCCATCCGAGTCGCCAGGTCGCTTGACCCAGAGGTAGGCGTCGGCGTGGGCACCCGCAGTAGCTGTCGTGGGCGGGACGCCGAGTGCTCGGCCGCCGGGGTTGCACCAGTTGAGCGCGGCGTCGGGCGCCGGTCCGGCACCGTTGCGCGACGTGTCGACCACGTAATGAGCACCTTTGGTGAGCCCGGAAATCGCTTCGCCGTAACCGATTTCCTCATCGGTGGTGTAGAAATTCGCGGTGTTGAGGCTGAAACCCCGGGCGTGGTCCACACCGACCTGGTTGAGCCTGGCGGCGATTTCCTGGGCGCTCAACCAGCGTGAGTGTCCGCCGTCGATGTACACGGCGGCAGCCGGATTGCGGGTCAGCGCGTCAACCGCGTAGCGAATCAGACCGAAGCGTTCGTCGCGTTGGGCAGGCGACAGGCAGTCGGCCATGTCGAGTGCATCGGGTTCGACGATGACGGCCGCTGGCGAGGACCCCACAGCGGCTGCGACGCCGTCGATCCACTGGCGATAGTCCGCTCCCGTCGCGAATCCACCCGCCGCAAAGCTCCCGCAGTCGCGATGTGGGATTGCATAAAGCGCGAGTACCGGCATGCTGCCGGCGGCCTGGGCCGCGCCGACGTACCCGGCGACCGCAGCGGAAGAAACCCCCGGGTCGACCCAGTGCGCTTGCGGTGTGTTGGCGATCGCGTCGAGTTCGGGACTCGGCGGATTGGCCTTATGCGCCGCGGCCATGGCCGGCGACGTGGGATCGACAAAAAAGGAGTGCCCGGCCAATGGGTTGGCCGCATCGACCAGGCGCACCGTCGGGACAGGACCGGTGTGTATCGGGGCGGCGGAAAGAGTCACGCTGACGACAGTCAGGACGGGAACGGCCCACCGTGCGAGCACGCCAACAGCTGAAGACATCACCTGAGGAAAATTAGTGCGGCGAAGCGAGGAGCGCCAATCCGGGCATGGTTCCCGCGGCGGACTGGCAGACAATCAACGCGTGACCAACCGCATCCAATCGCTCCTCGGCGTCGAGTACCCCGTCGTCCAGGCACCAATGACGTACATCGCCAGGGCTGAATTGGCCGCCGCCGTCTCCGAGGGTGGTGGCATGGGCATGATCGAGACCCTGACCCCCGAAGGGCGCGCTGACCTGCGCAGGGTGCGCGAACTCACCGACCGCCCGGTCGCCGCCAACCTGATGATCCAGGGCTGGAAGCGAGACCCGTCGATTGTCGACGAGCTCGTCGCTGCCGAGGTTCGCCACGTCTTCACCTCCGCAGGTGATCCGGCTTTGTTCACCGCCCGGCTGCACGACGCCGGCATGACCGTCGTCCACGTCGTCGGATCGCTGAAGGGCGCACTGAAGGCCCTAGACGCGGGCGTCGACGCGCTTATAGTCGAGGGTGTGGAGGGCGGCGGGTTCAAGTCAGCTCTGGGTGCGTCGACTCTGGTCTTGCTCCCGCTCGTGGCCGACCGGGTCGATCTTCCGCTCATCGCGGCGGGAGGAATCTGCGACGCCCGGTCCGCCGCGGCCACCGTAGTGCTCGGCGCCGAGGGTGTGCAGATGGGCACCCGTATGCTTGCCAGCCACGAAGCCATCGTGCACGCCAATTTCAAAAACGAAATCATCGCTGCCGGTGATGACGGCACCGTGATGCTGGACCTCCCCGGCAACCCGACGATGCGGGTGCTGCGAACCGGACTAGCGGCCCGCGTCGCGGCGGGCGATCCCGAGGTAGAGCTGCTTGGCCGCATCACCGATCTGTACTTCGAAGGTGACTTCGAGGCCAGCGTCGCCAACACCGGTCAGGTGTCCTCACGGATCATTGATCTGCAACCGGCGTCACAGATCGTCAAGCAAACATGGTCGGAAATCGAAACTGCGTTGAGCGAGAGTCGATCTCGGCTCGGTGAGCGCGGTGCCGTCAGCTGACGGCGGCGTCAGCGAAGTGGGTGAGCGGCGAACCAGTCGATTAGCAGGTCGGCCAGCTTGTCGGGTTGCTCGTCAGGTATCCAGTGCGAAACTCCGGGCAGGATCTCGAACCGGTATTCCCCGGTGACGTATCGGGCGGTGTTGTGCGCAGCTTTGGGCATCAATGCGGTGTCCTGGTCACTCCACACGTACAGCGTTGGTACAGAGACCTTTTGGTTTGTCGCACGCGGATTGGACAGCGGGATCGCACGGTACCAGTTGATCGCGGCCGTCAGGGCCCCGGGTTCGCTCATCGCCAGTGCATCGCGTTCGGCGGCGGCCGGCGTTTGTCCGGCCTGCTGCAGCAACCTGGACATCAGGGTGCCGTTGCGACGCAGCATCGACCACTCCGGCACGCGCGGCAACTGAAAGAGGTACATGTACCAAGACGCCAGCCCCTGACGACTGTTCGCGAACGATTTGATGAAGGCGGCGGGGTGCGGCACGGATACCGGCGATACGGTTGCCAGCCGCTCGGGCATTTCGCCTGCGGCGGCCCACGCGACCGCGGCGCCCCAGTCGTGCCCGACCAGGTGTACCTGCCGCGCACCGCTGGCATCGATCAATGCGCCGAGGTCGCCGACGAGTTCGGGCATGCTGTAGTCGCGACGACGGGGTGGGCGGGCGCCCGCCGAATAACCCCGCTGGTTGGGTGCCAGGCAGCGGTAGCCCTGAGCGGTGAGCCGGTCGATGACGGCGTCCCAGCTGTCGTTGTGCTGCGGAAAGCCGTGCAACAGCACCACGACAGGTCCGTCGGCGGGCCCAGCATCGCGGACATCGAAGGTCAGATCATTGCGGCGGTATTGCTCCATCGGTCAAGCATGTCCCATTCGTATGCGAGGGCGCCGATCCGCCCCCAACCGAGGCGCGCGACAAAGATGCGTGGTTAGCCCGGGTCGGCCGACCGACGCACGGCTCGCACAGCTGAGACGTTCGGCGGCAAGTCGAGGTCGCCAAGGACGGGAGCAACCCCGTGCTCGATCGCTCGCTTGAGGAGATGCGCGCCACGCTGCCGACGACGGTAGCCCGGCTCGTAGGTGTGCCCACTGATGTGTTCGAGGCGATCGACGTCGTCGCCGTGCTCTCGGCGAGCGCGAAGCTGCTCCGCCCTCGCGGACATTTCGGCGTGGAACTCGTCGGGGTTGTCGAACGCGGCCACGACCACGTGTCGACGCTCCCGCCGACCCGCGTCATAGCGGTAGTGCCGAACGACCCAGCGAGCAATGGTGTCGTCGTCTGGATCCACCACGGCCACGCTGGCAGCATACGGCTGCCCGGAATAGCGGGTCCGGGGTCCGGAACCCTGACCGCGCACTTCAACGGCGCGCCACAATCCGCAATCGGCGGGCGCATGCCGTACCGGGTGCTATGTCTGCGGATCCGGCGGGACCGCGTGCCGCGGCTGGTACAACAGTGCACGAACCAGCGGGCGTGGCCCGACGGACCGAAGCATCAGGCTGGCCGGGCGGACGCGTACCCGCTTCGGCCACCAGAACCAGCGTCCCATCACCGTCATGATCGACGGCGTGATGAACGATCGGACGACGAAGGTGTCGAACAGTAGGCCGATGCCGATCGTCGTGCCGAATTGGCCGATCGCCCGGAGATCGCTGGTGATCATCGTGCCCATGGTGACGGCGAACACCACACCGGCGGCAGTAACCACCGGGCCGGTAACACCCATCCCGCGGATGAGTCCCGTTTTCAGGCCGGCTCCGATCTCTTCCTCGATCCGGGACACCAGCATCAGGTTGTAATCCGACCCCACCGCCAAGAGCACGATCAGCGCGAATTCAGTTGCTACCCAGTGCAATTGGAAATTAAGCAGATGCTGCCAGATCAGTGTCGAGAACCCGAAGGCGGCCCCCAGCGACATCACGATCGTGCCGACGATGACGGCCGCGGCGACCAAAGCGCGGGTGACGATCACCATGATGATGAAGATGAGCACGATCGAGGCCACCGCGGCGATCATCAGGTCGTACTTGGCGCCTTTGGCGATGTCGTAAAACGTCGCGGCCGTACCGCCGAGGTAGATGTCGGCGTTCTGCAGCGAGGTGAGTTTCAGCGCCTCCTTGGCCGCTTGGCGCTCCTGATCGACGGACGCGATTCCCTCCGTCGTCGCCGGATCCACTGCGTGAGTGATGATGAAGCGAGCAGCCTTGCCGTCCGGCGATATCATCAAGCTCTCCCCCAGCAGGAAGTCCGGGTTCTGGAAGATCTCGGGCGGCAGGTAGAAGAGGCTCTCCACCTGAGAGTCGTTGAAGGACTTGCCCATCACGGCGTTCGTGTCGGTCAGCCGGTCGAACTGATCGATCAGACTGTCAAACGAGCTGTAGATGGTCAGCGTGGTATCCCGGATCGCTTTCGAGACGGCGATGTTCTGAGGAATAATCGCGAGCAGTTCGTGCGTGGCTCTAGCCGTGTCACCGAGGTCTTTCGTGAGTTTGTGGAACTGCTCGGCGAGCTGATCGAACCCGTCCAACGAGTCGAACAACGCTCGCGTTGACCAGCAGATCGGGATGTCGAAACAGTGCTTCTCCCAATAGAAGTAACTGCGAAGCGGTCTCCAGAAGTCGTCGAAATCCGCAAAACGGTCGCGGATTTGATCCGTGATCGCCGCCGTGTCGCCGGTGGTTTTCGAGCTGTCGTCCGCCGCGTTCGCGAGATCCTGGGTCACTTTGTACTGGCGCTCTAGTAGGGCGATCAGGTCGTCGAGGTAACCGGTGATCTTCTTGATGTCGGCGATGCGGTCCTTCAGGTAGTTCAGGTTGTCCCGGATCGGCGCGGTCTGCACACTGAGCTGAAACGGAATGGATCCGTCTTGAATTGGCGGGCCAAGTGGTCTGGTGATGCTCTGCACCCGCTCAATGCCGGGCACCCGGAAGATGGCGCCGGCAATCTTGTCCAGGACCAGCATGTCGGTGGTATTGCGCAGATCGTGGTCCGATTCGATCATCAGAAGGTCCGGATTCAAACGAGCCTGGGTGAAGTGTTGATCGGCCGCGGTGTACGCGCGGATCGAGGAAGCGCTCTGCGGCAGGTAGTACAGGTCGTTGTAGCGCGGGTTGAAGCCCATCAAGCCCAGGGCGCCGACGATCGCCAGGATGACAGAAGTAGCGAGGATGGGCGCCGGCCACCGCACGATGGCCGTCGCCACGCGGCGCCAGCGTGTGTAGTTGAACTCTCGTTTCGGGTCGAACAGACCGAAGCCGCTTGCGACCACGATCAGCGCCGGCGTCAGGGTCACCCCGGCGGCCACCACTACCAGCAGACCTACCGCGCACGGAAACGCCAGTGAGCTGAAGTAGGGCAGCCGAGTGGCTTTCAGACACGCCAGCGCCCCGACGATCGTCAGACCCGAGCCCAATACCACCTTGCTGACACCGGCGAAGGTGTCGTAGTAGGCGGCTTCGCGGTCCAGGCCCCGTTCGCGGCCCTCCTGGTAGCGGCCGACCATGAATATCGCGTAGTCGGTACCCGCCGCGATGGCCAGTGCCGTCAGCAAGTTGACGGCGAAGGTCGAGAGCCCCATGATCCCGGTTTCGCCCAACAGTGCCACCACGCCCCGGGCGGTGGCCAGTCCGACGAACAGGATGACCATCGTCAGCAGCACGGTGCCGATGGATCGGTAGACGAACATCAGCATGATCGCGATGATGATGATGGTGATGATCGTCATCTTGGCCAGGCTCGCGTTGCCGACAACGATCGTGTCGTCGGTCAGGGCTCCCTGGCCGGCAACGTAGGCCTTCACCCCCGGCGGCGGCTTCGAATCCTCCACAATCTTGCGAACCGAGTCAACCGACTTGTCGCCGACGGCTCCGCCCTGGTCACCCTTCAGGTTGACCTGGACGTAGGCAGCTTTGTGGTCGTAGCTCTCGACACCCGAGGACGTGAATCGCTGCCCCCAGAAATTCAGCGCATGCTCGACGTGTTCGGTGTCCTGCTGCAGTTTCTTGACCAGATCGTCGTAAAACCGGTGAGCGTCCTGGCCGAGAGGTTTGTCACCGACCAGGGTCACCAGCACGAGGTTGTCGGAGTCGTACTCCTTGAACTTCTCCCCGATGTGCTTCATCCCGGTCACCGACGGCGCGTCGGATGGCGATAGCGGCACCGAGACGTCCTCGGCAACCTTCTCCAACTGTGGGACGAAGACGTTGACGCCGACCGCGAGCAGCAGCCAGATTATGACGATCGGCAACCCCAGGACGCGAATGGTGCGGGCCAGTCGCGGTTTGTGCTCAACTTCGGTGCGCTGCGCGACGGGGATTTTGTCCGTGTCGCTCGTTTCGTCGGTGTCGCTCGTTTCGTCGGTCACGCGGATTTGTCCAAGCAGGAAACCTGCGCGTCCCGGGTGTTGGCTTGTTGTTGATCGACCAATTTGCCGTCAACGGTGATCCGGCAGCCGATGGAGGGGCCGTCGCCTTGGGCGACGACGTAGGCGAAGATGCCGGGCATCTCGGCGACGATCGTCTTCGACCATGGCAACGTGGTGAAGTTGGCCTTCTGCGGTAGTGACTCCGCATCCATCCAGTTGACGACGCCGGTCGTCCCGGGTGGTCCGAGGATTTCGTAGATGGCGGTCTTGGCCGCATACGGCGGGGTCGCATCCCGGGGATCAGGCTTGGGCAAGCCGGGTCCTGGGAAGACGCCATTGAGTCGGAGAACCGCGACGCCGCCGATGATCAATGCCACGACCACGACCAGCGGAACCCATCCCCGCTTGAGAAGCGTCAACACCGTGCCTCCCGATTAGGAATGCTCGACGGGCTGATATTAAGGCATCTCGTCGCGTGCGCCACCGCTAGCCGAACGCCATAGCTGCCGAGTTCATTCCTGCGGTGCGCCGTCGCGTCGGAGCCGCGCCGCCCCGCTCGGGCCGCAGCGCTCGTTGTGCGGACAGCACAAAGCGACGCTCGGCAGAGGAGACGCACGACCGTGTTGTAAGGCGAAAGGCTCTCGGAGACGGGTGTTGAGTCGGAGACCTGGAAACGTGCGGTCGTGTCGAGCTGCGGTGATAGCGAGAATCGAAGACGGATGAGTTAGTTTCAGAAAATAATTAATTCGCCGGATCAAACGATGTTGCTTTGTGTTGCACGCCATGTGTTTTGCAAGACATCGAGTGCTCGCCGTCGATCTGAAACCAGCACCGATTTAGGGCAATGGCGCGTACCCTGACCTGCATGGCTACCAAGACCAAGGTCAAGACCAAGACTTGCGTACATTGCGGCCACACATTCGATCCGAACGACCGGTGGCGTGACCTGTCCGATCCGGAGTGGCTTCCGGCCGCATCAGTTTATTGTTCGCAATATTGCAGCGACCGATACCATTGCGAAATGGGGCATTGCTGCTCGACCCACGTGAAAGAGAAGGCTCAGCGCGAAGCCGCCAAGGCGGCGCGATGATCCGCGCTTCCACCAGATCAACGGACACGCCGCTTTCTGCAACGAATTGGCTATTTGAAGCGTAACTCCGCCATAAGGGAGCGTAAGGATACATACGCGAGCGGAATACTCCCGACAATCGAGTCGTCACGATAACTGCCGAAGCATAAACCGTCCTCAAGGGGCGAGATTTCGATGTCGAGGCGAATACTGACGCCGCGCTGGACGGGGATCGCGCGAGCATCGGGCAAGGTATGCGCGGGCGGTTCGCCTCAGTCGCGGCGAAGTAGATGTGACGCTACGCTCGAGAAGCTGTGCGCGCCAATTCTGCTGTCACCGAGCGTAATTGGCTCGCGGAACTCAGCGGCTCCGGGAATCCGACCCGGGTGTAGGCAACCCCGCGCGGCGTGTGCACTCGTAAGTCGAGGCCGTAGCGGTCGATGTCGGTGCACACCGCGTTCGCGGCATCCGGATAGCCGCCGAATACCTGGGCCATCGCCGCCAGAGCGTCGGCGTGATCGCCGTTGAGGTGCGCGATCGCTCCGGCCGCGGCGGGCGTCACCGGATCCGGTTCCGCGGCAAGGTATTGCTCACTGGTGGCCGAATCCATCCGGCCGTACCCGCCGACCCAGCGCACCCGCTCGACCCGGAGCACCCAGAGCGTGAAGTCGCTGAACTCGAGGTAGAACCGGGAAGCGGGCACCGCATGCAGGTACGCCGCCCGGGCTGCGTCCCCGTCGGCGGCAGGAGGTGTGACACGACCGGCCAACGTGATCCGACCAGTGGCCAAGGGGTCTGTATCGCTGCTCGCCGTCACGATCGACAAGCTGGCGCGCGGGTTGGCGGCCAGATTGCGGCCGTGCTCGGCCAGGTTGGACACGCACAGCACCGGCGCGCCATTCAGCAGCCCGTACGCGACCAGCGACGCCCATGGATCGCAGTCGGAGGTCAACGTGGCAAGCGTGCCCGCATTGTTCGCGGCAGCGATGGTGCGGGCCTGCTCGGCCGCCGACGGCCGGGCCGAGTTTGTCGGCGGCCGAAGCGGCGGCGGCGCCGAAGGCGCATCTCCAACATCGCCATGATCGCGGGTCACCACAACCGTGAGGCTACTGCCGTCACCGAGGCCTGCGGAATAACCCGGACGGTCGGCGCAGTTGGACTGCTCCGGCTGATCCGGTTGGTAGCGGAAGGAAGCGCAGATGCGTTTAGGAGTGTTTACGTTTCTCAATGACACGGGCATCGGACCGGTCGACGTGGCTGTCGCCCTCGAGTCGCGTGGCTTCGGGTCACTGTTCGTGGCGGAGCATTCGCACATACCCGTGAACGCAAAAACTCCGTACCCGATGGGCGGTCCGATCCCGCCGCAGTACTACCGGACGCTCGATCCGTTCGTGTCGCTGACGGCGGCCGCGGTCGCCACCGAGTCGCTGCTGTTGGGTACCGGCATCTCGCTGGTTACGCAGCGTGACCCGATCCAGACGGCCAAAGAAGTGGCCTCGCTGGACCTGGTGTCGCAGGGACGCTTTCTATTCGGCGTGGGGGTGGGCTGGTTGCGGGAGGAGATCGCCAACCACGGTGTCGATCCACGCGTGCGCGGCCGCGTCATGGATGAGCGTCTCCGCGCGATGATCGAGATATGGACGAAAGACGAGGCCGCGTTTCACGGTAAGTATGTCGACTTTGACCCGATCTATTGCTGGCCCAAACCAGTGTCCAAACCGCATACACCCCTATACATCGGGGGCGGACCGGCGAACTTCTCCCGCATCACCGAACTGGGCGCCGGCTGGCTCTCGCTGAGCCCTTCGGCCGACGCGCTTGCTGGTGACCTGGCGACGCTGCGCGATCTGGCCGGACCCGACGTCCCGGTGATCGCCTCGCACATCGGGAAGGTGACAGCCGAGGTATTGGCGGGTTACCGCGATCTCGGAATCGAACACGTCACCGTCGAATTGCCGACCCAACCCCGCGATGAGACGCTGCGCCGCCTCGATGCCCTGCACGCGGAATACGCCAAGCTGGCTTAGGCCCTCGACGGCTAACGTGCAGTGATGCCCGTCGAGGAATTCCAATACGCCCACCGCGACACCGGCCCGCTGAAGCTACGGGTCTTCAGACCCACCGGGGCGGTCCGGCATGCCGTGGCGGTACTGCACCTACACGGTGGTGCGTGGCGAGTCGGGACTCCGGCCATGCTGGATTCTCGGTCGACCCTTCTTGCCGCGCGCGGATACACCGTGATCCAGGTGCAGTACCGCTTGCTAGGACAGGCGGCGTGGCCGGCACCCGTGACCGATCTCCGGTCGGCGCTACGGTGGGTCGTCAGCCACGCCGACGATCTGGGCGTGCGTCCGGATGCGATCCCGCTGTGGGGCCACAGCGCAGGAGCACACATCGCCCTAATGACCGCGGCAACCCTCGCGGATCAAACCCTTGATCACACCGACGACGATCGAGCAGTCCCCTTATCTGTCGCTGCCGTGATCGATTGCTATGGTCCGGTCAGCTTTCTTCCAGGCGACACCTCGTTACTTCAAATAGGCCCCGCCGGAATCGATCTGGCCGCGATACTGGCCAACCAGCGCGGCGACGGCGCCCTACCGGCCATCGACTTGGTCGGAAAGCCGTGCACCCAGGACGATGCCGACGCGATCAGCCCGCTGGCCCTCGTCGGGCCGGATTTTCCACCGACCATGATTGTGCATGGCACCGCCGACGTGTTGATCCGGCCGATCAACTCTCGACGCTTGACCGACGAACTGAGCCGCCTGGGTGTGATCTCCGAGCTGGTGAACTTCGCCCGATGCAATCACGAATTCGACGCGGCGCCCAGTTACGGCGCAGCCGTTGCTGCGCACATCGACGTTTTTCTCCGGCGAGTCCTGCAAGGATCCTGCTCTCACCGCCGAAATCTCGCAGTATTCGATGTTCCGCTAGTACGCCTGGGTGCCAACAGGTTTGGCTCAGGGCTGCAGCGTGTTGAGCCTTTCCTCCACCTGGAGTGCGTGCAGCGCACGCGCCGCCGTCTCGTAGCCCTTCACGACGCCTTCCAATCGTGCGGTGGAGCCGTCGAAGCAGGCCCAGTCGAAGACCGCTTGGCAGACATGGTCAGCCAGGCTTCGCAAGATGCCATCCCGAGGAGGGTTGTCGATGACTCTGATCGCGGCCGCGCAAAGCGCTCCCTTGTCAATGGTGTCGCTGCTTAACGCTTGGTGAGCCAGCGACATGAGGTCGCGGGTATGGTCGCCCTCGAAGTCCATAAAACTCCTTGCCCATCATTGATTCTCAGGCCTGTGCCGTCAGGTTCGCTGTAGATCGGTTGAGTCGTAAACCTAGCCAATAGGGGGCACGCACCGGCCACGTTCCGGTAACAGAGCTACATCGGAGTTGCCGGCTGAGGCGCAATCTTCGAGAGTGGGCACGGCCGCTACACCTGGTCCGACACCAGAGCGTTCGTTGCGCTCGCCGTGACCTAGCACCCGTTCTGCTGCAGCCTGGTGACGAGCCGAAAGGGCACTGCGACAAAGACAGTGCCACCAATCAGGTTTCCCACCGTGGTGATTGCGATGTCGGTGAGCAGTCCGTGGGCGCCCAAACCCCACGTCAGAGCCGGATGCGGTGCGTCGGGGTGAAACGCTGACAGCAACTGCGGTAGCCCAAGGAAGCCGATGTTGGCGATCACGTGCTGGGTCGCGCCGATCACGAAGGCGAACGGCCCGTAGAAGGCGAATCCCATTCGCGCAATGTCGGTTCGGGCTTTGAAGAACAGGCACATCGATGTTTGCAGAAACCACGTGCACACGACGGCCAACAAGACCGCGGTCAGCGCCGGCTATTCCGCCGCAACGATTTTGGCGATCTGCTCAGCGACCGCTGCGCGTATTTCGTTGTCGTCGAGATCCTGAAGCCCGAACGCAACCCGCAGCGTCGGCCCCATGAGCCCCCATCCGACTTGTAGCGCCATCCCGTGAGCAGCGAGCAGTCGCGCCGTGCGCTCATCGGTGTGACCGGCGCGCACCTGGTCCAAAAAGGCTTCCATACCAGGAAACCGCTGCTGAAGTTCCTCGACCGGAAAACCGTCGAGCGTCGAACGCACCATGACGCGTGCCTGAAATTCGTAGGTGGCCTCTACTTCCGCCTGCGACGCCCCAGACTCACGCAGGGCCGCCGCGGAGTCGGCGAGATATTGCAATGTCGCCGCCAGGAGTTGGCGCTTGCTGCCGAAGTGGCGGTGCAACAGGCCGTGATTGACGCCGGCCCGAGCGGCGACCTCGCGAATGGATGTCGCGGCCGGGCCCTTTCCGCGAACAACTCGCTGGCTGCCTGTAGGACGGCCACGCTGACCTCGTCTTTGCCCATTGGCTTCGTCGTGGTCGCAACCGTTGCCTCCGATGTAGCCAT
>CAVTEZ010000011.1:0-95418 GCA_963733755.1 uncultured Actinomycetota bacterium | reverse complement strand
GGATTTCCGGGATTTGCGGCCGTGAGTGCCGCTATTGCCGCGCGACGCGGGCGTGGCAGGCAGCGGCAGGCATGGCTGGTGATGACTTTCGGCCTGGTCGCGTTGGTGTTCGGCGCGATGACAGTGCTGTACCACCGAATCTCCCGCGGCACTGTCCTACCTCTGTACCCGCCGGCAGCGATGATCGCGTTCTTGCTCTTTCCGACGGTCGCCTGCGTCGCGTTGCTGATATTCCCGTCCGGTTATTCGGGCGTCGCCCGTTTCCGGATGCTGTTGGACGGCGCGATCGTCGGCGCATCGCTGTTCGTCGTCGCCTGGATGACGCTGCTCCGCCATGCATACCCCACGGCAGGTGTGAGTCGCCTCGACGAGTTTCTGTCGATCGCCTGTCCGATCGGCGGGGTCGTGACCGTCACGGTGGCGGTGCTGGGTCTTGCCCGTGCAAACGCCTATTGGCGCCAGACGTTGACGGTGCTGACGCTCGGCCTGAGTGTGATGGCCGCCGCAGGCGGCGCCTACGTGTTCTTGCTCGCGCGCCACATCTACCTCTTCGACACCTCCCTGGGTCTGGGCTGGCCGGCGGGACTGGTGCTGCTGGGCATCGCGGCTCTCGACTGTCCGACGGGTGCGCCCGAGACGTCGCCCCAGCAACCAGGATCGAGCGCGCCGGTCTCGTTATGGCTGCCTTACATTCCGCTGGCTGTCGCGGGCGGCCTCGAGGTCGTCGAATTACGCGAAAGTCTGGTAGTCCGATCCCGCACTCGCGGCGGCGCCCTGGTTGGTTATCGCGGTGCTGGCCCGCCAATTCATGGTGGTCGCCGAAAACCGGCGGCTTGCGCACAGCGTGTCCGATCAGGCGCTACGCGACCCATTGACCAACCTGGGCAACCGGGTCTTGTTCCTTGATCGGCTTGACCATGCGATCCAGCTCTATCATCGCGACCAGCGTTCGGTCGCGGTCCTGTCCATGGATATCGACGACTTCAAGCTGATCAACGACAACTTGGGGCAAGCCGCCGGTGACGTGCTGCTGGTGCAAGCCGCGCAACGACTGCTCAGCTGCGTGCGTAGCGGTGACACCGTCGCGCGACTCGGCGGTGACGAATTCGCGGTGCTCATCGAGGATGCCGGGGAGAACGCGCATCTGATCGTCTACCAGATCATGGAGGCCTTCGAGCGACCGTTCAGCGCTGACGGCGAAGTCATCTTCATGCGACCCACCGCAGGCCTCGCGGTCGCCGGCCTCAACGACCCCGATCTGCGCGCAGCCGAGTTGCTCAAACACGCTGACAGCGCACTGGCCTCGGCCAAACAACTCGGCGGTGGCCTGCAAACGTTCAGCACGGACACCGTGATCAGGGACAACGGCGCCCCGGGCCTTTCGGCACCCGATATTCATTTGTCGCGTGGCGGATTGGTTGAGGTACGACTGCTCAGCGATCTACGCCAGGCCATCAGCCATCGTGCCTTGACCGTGCTGTACCAGCCGAAGGTCGACCTTCGAACCACCCGCGTAGTCGGTGCCGAGGCCCTGGCTCGGTGGCCGCACCCGGTATTCGGAATGGTGCGGCCCCAACAGTTCCTGCCACTGGTGCGCCAGCACGGCTTGATGCGCACCTTCACCGACCTGATACTGGACCAGGCGCTCAGCGACGCCGCGCAATGGCGGCGCCGGGGGATCGATGTGCCGGTCGCCGTCAACCTGTTCCCTCCATTGGTCGGAGATGTCAACCTGCCCGGCCGTGTCTTCGATGCGTTGGCGCGGCACGAGTTACCGGGCGACTCGTTGATCGTCGAAATCACCGAAGACCTCCTTCTGGACGACATCGACCGGACCCGGGAAGTGCTGGAAGCGTTGCGGGAGAATAGTATTCAGGTCGCGCTCGACGATTTCGGCAGCGGGTATTCGGCCTTGACCTACCTGTGCAAGCTGCCTATCGATGAAGTCAAGGTCGACTACGACCTGATCGGGCACGTCCTGACCGATCCGCGCGCCGAGGCGATTGTGCGGGCTGTGATCGACTTGTCGCACGCACTGAATGTGACAACCGTTGCCGAGGGCGTGGAGAACGCGGAAACCGCGACGTGGTTGCGGGACCGGGGATGCGAAGTCGGGCAGGGCATTCTCTACAGCCCGCCCATCACCGGCCAGGCGGTGATGGAGTTACTCTCGTCGCCGGCAGCGCGATGATCTAGCCGGCGGCCTCCAGTCCGTTGGCCGCGGCTACCGCCGCGCGCGCCCATTCGTTGTGGTGCACGGCGGGCGCGATCCGCTCTTTCCGGATCAGTTCGGCGTTGACGCGAGTTCCACCGGTGCCGTTGGTCATGATCGCCGGCGGCCGAAAAGCGAAGGTGTGGTTGGCGGTATCGACCGCCAACAGGCCATCGGTATCGGTGAACCCGTTGGCGCGCATGGTGTCTTCAGCCCAGCGAGCCGGCGTGAGACCGGAGAAATCGTCGACGTAGGCGACCCAGAGGTGGACGTTGTGTCGGGTGTACAGCTTCGACAGGGCGCCCTCCACGGCGGTACGCCCCATGGCGGTCAGCTTTCCGGAGGGATCGGTGATGTACCGGGTCAGCTGAACGGGCGCCGCGGTGCCGGCCCCCGACTGGTTGGTGTCGGCAGCGGCGCCAGCGGCCGACTCGGTTGCTCTGTGGCGCAGGACGTTTACGCCGACCATCCCCGCCAGCGTCAGCAGGACCAGGGTCGCGACAACGGACACCAGCACCGCTGGCCGCATTCTGCGACGCCCAGGGCCGGCCGGTGCGGCCTGCGCCGGCACGGAGACCTGTCGGGTGGGGCTGTCGGCCGCGGCGCCGGCGACGGTGTCGGCCACACCGACGCCCGGCCGGCCGGTCAGGGCCGTCGCGAAATCCGAACAACTCGGAAAGCGGTTCGCAGGATCTTTCGCCAAGACTTTGGAGATGACGGCGTTGAGGTCGACGAGGTCGGGCCGCCGCTCGCCGATCAATGGCGGCGGCGCGGAGAGGTGTTGGGAGATCACCACCGCCGCATTGGAGTTGTCGTAAGGCGCTGCTCCGGTGAGCAGATGAAAAGCGGTGCAGCCCAATGCGTATTGGTCGGCTCGCCCGTCGATCTCTTTACCCAGGAGTTGTTCGGGCGCGGCGTAGGCCGTCGTTCCCATCACCATGTTGGTAGCGGTCAGACCGCTGATGTCGCCGACCTGTCGGGCGATGCCGAAGTCGGCCAGCACGATTCGTCGCCCCTTGCGCGTCGGCCTCGGCCAGCAGGATGTTGGCGGGCTTGATGTCGCGGTGCAGCAATCCGCGTTGATGTGCATAGTCCAGCGCGTCGGCGACGGCGCTGATGATCTCGAAAGCCAGCGCCTTCGGCATTCCCGAGGGATACCGGCTGCGCAGCAGTTCGGCGGCGTCGGTTCCCTCGACGTAATCCATCGACAACCACAGCTGTCCCTCGAATTCGCCGCGGTCGTGAACACCGACGATGTGGGGATGCCACAACTCGGCGGCGATGTCTGCTTCCCGGCTCAACCGCTGCCGGTACTCGTCGTCCGCGTCAGCGCGGCCGGCAAGACCTTGAGGGCGTCGCGGCGGGGCAGTCGTGGATGCTGCGCCAGATAAACCTCGCCCATGCCGCCGGATCCCAGCCGCCGGACGATGGTGTATCCGGCGAACACGTCCCCGTTGTTCAGCGGCATACCAGGCTAACTACGCGCCCGCAGCGTCTGCAATGCCTTGTCGGCGTGGCTGTCCATGCTCAGCTCGCTGGAGATCACGTCAAGAACGGTGCGATTGGTGTCGATGACGAAGGTGGTGCGTTTGACCGGTACCAGCTTGCCCAAAAGCCCACGCTTGACCCCGAATTGATTGGCGATCGCGCCGTCGGTGTCGGACAACAATGGGTAGTCGAAGCGCTGCGTGTCGGCGAACTTCGCCTGCTTTGCGACGGGATCGACGCTGATGCCGACTCGGCTTGCGCCGACGGCCGCGAACTCTTGAGCCAAGTCTCGGAAGTGGCAGGCTTCCTTCGTGCACCCGGGCGTCATTGCTGCCGGGTAGAAGAACAACACGACGGGCCCGTCGGACAGCAGCGCGCTCAGCTTGCGCGGGGTACCAGTCTGATCGGGAAGTTCGAAGTCAGCCACGGTGTCACCGGTTTTCATGGCCGTCAGGCTACGCCAGTAGCGATCGGAGTAGGTCTACCCATCTGGGAAGATGGGTGCGTGCAAGTCAACCTCGCCGCCGCCACCACGTCGCGGGAGCATTTCCGCACGCTGGCCGCCGAGCATCGCGTCGTGCCGGTGACCCGCAAGGTGCTGGCCGACGCCGAGACTCCGCTATCCGCGTACCGCAAACTGGCCGACAACCGGCCCGGCACTTTTCTGCTGGAGTCGGCCGAGAACGGCCGGTCGTGGTCGCGGTGGTCGTTCATCGGTGCCGGCGCGCCATCGGCGTTGACGGTGCGTGACGGCCAGGCGGTATGGCTGGGCGCGGTGCCGCACGACGCGCCGACCGGCGGCGATCCGCTTCAGGCGCTGCACGAGACGCTGGAGCTGCTGGCCACGGCTGCGCTGCCCGGTCTGCCGCCGTTGTCCGGCGGGATGGTCGGCTTTTTCGCCTACGACCTGGTACGACGGCTCGAGCGGCTGCCGGAGATCGCCGTCGACGACCTCAACCTGCCGGACATGCTGCTGCTGCTGGCCACTGATCTGGCCGCCGTCGACCACCACGAGGGCACCATCACGCTGATCGCCAACGCGGTGAACTGGAACGGCACCGACGAACGTGTCGACGAGGCCTACGACGACGCGATCGCGAGGTTGGACGTGATGACCGCCGCCTTGGGTCAGCCACTGCCCTCGACCGTCGCGACGTTCACCAGGCCCGAGCCGGTCCACCGTTCCCAGCGCACGGTGCACGAGTACGACGCGATCGTCGAACGTCTGGTCGGTGAAATCGAGCGCGGCGAGGCATTCCAGGTGGTTCCCTCGCAGCGTTTCGAGATGGACACCCACGTCGAGGCGATCGACGTGTACCGGATGCTGCGGGTGTCCAACCCCAGCCCGTACATGTATCTCCTTCACGTTCCGAATGATGAAGGGGGAACAGCATTTTCGATCGCCGGTTCCAGCCCGGAAGCACTCGTGACCGTGCAGGACCGCTGTGCCACGACGCACCCGATCGCCGGAACCAGATGGCGCGGCGACACCGACGAAGAGGATCAGCTGCTGGGAAAGGAGCTGCTGGCCGACGAGAAGGAACGCGCCGAGCACCTGATGTTGGTCGATTTGGGCCGCAACGATCTGGGCCGCGTCTGTACGCCCGGCACCGTCCGAGTCGAGGACTACAGCCACATCGAGCGCTACAGCCACGTCATGCATCTGGTCTCCACGGTCACCGGGATGCTGGCGGAGGGACGCTCCGCGCTGGACGCTGTGACGGCTTGTTTCCCGGCCGGCACGCTGTCGGGCGCCCCCAAGGTGCGGGCCATGGAACTGATCGAGGAAGTGGAGAAGACCCGGCGCGGCCTTTACGGCGGCGTCCTCGGCTACCTCGATTTCGCCGGCAATGCCGACTTCGCGATCGCGATCCGCACCGCTCTGATGCGCGACGGCACCGCCTACGTGCAGGCCGGTGGCGGCGTGGTGGCCGACTCCAACGGCCCCTACGAGTACACCGAAGCCACGAACAAGGCACGCGCGGTGCTGAGCGCGATCGCCGCCGCAGAGACGCTGACCGCCCCGGATACCGATCGGGATGACTGACGCCCAGCCCGTCGCCGCGGGCCGGCGGACCATCCGGATCGCGCAGGTCCTGCTGGCGGCCTCGGCCGTCGGCCTGTGGGCGGCCTCGCGCCTGACCTGGGTCGCCCTGCGCACCTTCGACGGGCTGAGTCCGCCGAAGCTGACCACGCTGTCGGGTGCGGCCTGGTCGTCAGCCCTGCTCCCACTGGCCCTGGTGCTGCTGGCTACCGCCGTCGCCGCGCTGGCGGTGCGGGGATGGGCGTTGCGGGTGCTCGCGGTGCTGGTGGCCCTCGCTAGTCTGGCGGCGGGATATCTGGCGGTCAGCACGCTGGAGACCCCCGACGTCGCGGTGCGGGCAGCCGAACTCACCCGGGTGCCGCTGGTCGAGCTGGTGGGCAGCCAGCGGTATTACCCGGGCCCGGTGATCACCCTGGTGACCTCCGTCTGCACGCTGATTGGCGCGGTGCTGTTGATGCGTGCGGCGACGTCGGCCCGCGGCACCGCCACGAAATACCTGACACCCGCCGCCCGCCGGTCGGCGGCAACGCGCGATGACGGACCCATGTCGGAGCGGATGATCTGGGACGAGCTGGACGAGGGTCGCGACCCGACCGAGTCGTCGTCGCCGAACGACAATCCACCGGCTGAACCTGACACCGAGGGTCGGTGACGAACCGTGTGCCGGCGCTCGCTACCCTTCGAAGGACGCCGACGACAGTTTCGCGGCGCCCGGGGAGAGGAACCGACGGCATGAGTTCGGCAAGCGTGCTCGACTCCATCATCGAGGGAGTCCGTGCCGACGTTGCCACTCGTGAGGCTGCCGTGAGCATGGCCGAGATCAAGGCGGCGGCCGAAGCTACGCCGGCACCACGAGATGTGTTGGCAGCGTTGCGCGAGCCCGGCATCGGAGTCATCGCCGAGGTCAAGCGGGCCAGCCCGTCGGCCGGGGAACTCGCGTCGATCTCCGACCCGGCCGCATTGGCGTGTGCGTACGCCGACGGTGGCGCGCGGATCATCAGCGTGCTGACCGAAGAGCGCCGCTTTCACGGCAGCCTCGACGATCTGGACGCGGTGCGTGCGGCCGTGTCGATACCGGTACTGCGCAAAGACTTTGTGGTGGGGCCCTACCAGATTCACGAGGCCCGCGCGCACGGCGCGGACATGCTGCTGCTGATCGTCGCGGCGCTGGACCAGCCGGCCCTGGAGTCGATGCTGGAGCGCACCGAATCGCTGGGTATGACAGCACTTGTCGAGGTGCACACCGAAGAGGAAGCCGACCGGGCGTTGACGGCCGGAGCCCGGGTAATCGGTGTGAATGCCCGCGACTTAAGAACGCTGAGGGTCGATCGGGACTGCTTCGCGCGCATTGCTCCCGGGTTACCGTCCGACGTGATCCGTGTCGCTGAGTCCGGTGTCCGAGGCAGGGCCGACCTGCTGGCCTACGCCGGCGCGGGCGCCGATGCGGTGCTGGTCGGCGAAGGTTTGGTCACCAGTGGCGATCCGCGCGCTGCCGTCGCCGACCTAGTCACCGCCGGTAAGCATCCGTCGTGCCCCAAGCCGTCCCGCTAGCCCGGCGAACCCAATGAGCCGCTTGCACGTTGAGCGTTAATGATGGCAGAAATCTTGCGCCCGGAACTTCCGCGATCAAGCGCCGCGATCGCTGAACCCACTCACCACGATCCAGACTCTCGTGGTCATTTCGGTGCGTACGGGGGCCGGCTCGTCGCCGAGGCCCTGATGGCCGTGATCGAGGAAGTCACTGCGGCCTACGAGAAGGTGCGCACCGACCAGGCGTACCTCGACGAACTCGACAGGTTGCAGACCCACTACACCGGCAGGCCGTCGCCGTTGTACGAGGCCGCCCGCCTCAGTGAGCATGCCGGTGGCGCAAGAATTTTCCTCAAGCGAGAAGACCTGAACCACACTGGTTCTCACAAGATCAACAACGTGTTGGGCCAGGCCTTGCTGGCTCGCCAGATGGGCAAGACACGAGTGATCGCCGAGACCGGCGCCGGCCAGCATGGGGTTGCCACCGCGACAGCGTGCGCACTGCTCGGTTTGGACTGCGTGATCTACATGGGTGCCGTCGACACCGAACGGCAAGCACTCAACGTTGCCCGGATGCGACTGCTGGGCGCCGAGGTGGTGTCGGTCGAATCGGGCTCGAAAACGCTTAAGGACGCAATCAATGAGGCGTTCCGCGACTGGGTCACCAACGCCGATGACACCTACTACTGCTTCGGCACCGCAGCAGGACCGCATCCCTTCCCGACGATGGTTCGCGATTTCCAACGGGTCATCGGACTCGAGACGCGCGTGCAGATTCAGGATCAGGCCGGCCGACTGCCCGACGCCGTCACCGCATGCGTCGGCGGGGGATCCAACGCGATCGGCATATTTCACCCGTTCCTCGACGACCCCGGTGTCCGACTGGTCGGCTTCGAAGCGGCCGGCGACGGCGTCGAAACCGGCCGTCACGCCGCGACATTCACCGGCGGCTCGCCCGGCGCGTTCCAGGGATCGTTCTCGTTTCTGTTGCAGGACGAGGACGGGCAGACGATCGAATCGCATTCGATCTCGGCCGGCCTGGACTATCCCGGGGTGGGTCCCGAGCATGCGTGGCTGCGGGATAACGGACGGGCGGAATACCGGCCGATCACCGACACCGAGGCGATGGACGCGTTCCGTCTGCTGTGCCGGACGGAAGGCATCATTCCGGCGATCGAATCGGCGCATGCGGTGGCCGGTGCGATCAAACTGGGCGTAGAGATGGGCAGCGGGGCGATCATCGTGGTGAACCTGTCCGGCCGCGGCGACAAAGATGTCGAGACAGCCGCGAAGTGGTTCGGCTTGCTCGACAACAAAGCGGACAACGGGCGCTGATGACCGTCGAGCAGAGCGAGAAGAGCGTTCTGGCAGCGCTTTTCAGTGCCTGCCGCGGCGAAAACCGTGCGGCGCTGATCGGATATCTGCCAACCGGGTACCCCGATGTCCCGACATCGATCGATGCGATGAGGGCGTTGACCGAATCCGGCTGCGACCTCATCGAGGTCGGTGTGCCGTATTCGGATCCGGGTATGGACGGCCCGACGATCGCGAACGCGACCGAGGTCGCACTGCGTGGGGGAGTCCGGGTCCGCGACACGTTGGTGGCCGTCGAGGCGATCAGCGGGGCCGGCGGTCGTGCCGTGGTCATGACGTATTGGAATCCAGTGCTGCGTTATGGAGTTGACGCCTTTGCGCGTGACCTGGCCGCAGCGGGCGGGTCCGGCCTGATCACGCCGGATCTGATTCCCGAGGAAGCCGACGAGTGGCTGGCGGCGTCGGACCAACACCGGTTGGACCGCATCTTCCTGGTCGCGCCGTCGTCGACTCCACAGCGCCTGGCCGCCACAGTAGGGGCGTCGCGTGGTTTCGTCTACGCCGCATCGACCATGGGTGTGACCGGTGCCCGTGACGCGGTGTCGAACGCAGCGCCGGAATTGGTGGCCAGGGTCAAAGAGGTTTCCGACATTCCCGTCGGAGTCGGGCTGGGCGTTCGGTCCCGGGATCAGGCGGCCCAGATCGCCGGCTATGCCGACGGTGTCATCGTCGGCTCGGCGCTCGTTTCTGCTCTCACCGATGGGTTGCCGAAGATGCGTGCCTTAAGTGAAGAACTCGCCGCCGGTGTGCGCCAAAGGAATTCCACATCATGACGACGACCGTCATCGCGTATTTCCCGAGCCCGCCGCAGGGGGTGTGGCACCTGGGGCCGATCCCGCTCCGGGCTTACGCGTTGTTCATCATTATCGGAATCATCGCCGCGCTGCTGATCGGTGACCGGCGCTGGGCGGCTCGCGGCGGCGAGCGAGGTGTCATCTACGACATCGCGCTGTGGGCCGTGCCGTTCGGCTTAATCGGGGGCCGCCTGTATCACCTGGCGACCGACTGGCGGACATACTTCGGCGAGGGCGGCGCCGGACCGATTGCAGCGCTGCGCATCTGGGACGGGGGACTGGGCATCTGGGGCGCCGTCGCATTTGGCGGTGTGGGCGCGTGGATTGCCTGCCGGCGTCGGGACATTCCGCTTCCGGCGTTCGGCGACGCGATTGCGCCGGGCATCGTGTTAGCGCAGGCGATCGGCCGCATCGGGAACTACTTCAACCAAGAGCTTTTCGGCCGTGAGACCACGATGCCGTGGGGTTTGGAGATCTTCTACCGTCGCGACCCGGCCGGATTTGTCGATGTCCACTCACTCGACGGGGTGTCGACAGGGCAGCTGGCGATGGTTGTCCAGCCCACGTTCCTCTACGAACTGCTTTGGAACTTATTGGTATTCGCGATCCTGATTTATCTGGACCGGCGATTCACCATCGGGCACGGTCGGCTGTTCGCGGCATATATTGCGCTCTACTGCGTCGGTCGGTTCTGTATCGAGCTGTTACGTGACGACACTGCGACGCATGTCGCCGGAATTCGGATCAACTCCTTCACGTCGATGTTCGTCTTCATCGGCGCGGTGGTCTATCTGATCTTGGCGCCCAAAGGTCGCGAAGATCCGGCGACGCTCAGCGGCTCCGCGGCTGAGTTGTTGGAACCCGACGAGATCGACGACGCCACCGACGAGGCAACGCCGGAGACGACGGAAACCGACGAGACGGCTCCGGCTGGCAGCGCCACGGACGAGCACGAGGACGCTGACAAGGCCGACACGACTGGGCCCGACAAGCCTGATGACGAAGCCGAGGCCGTCGTGGCCGAGGCCGATGCGGCCGAAGTCGACCCGCCCGAGGTCGAGGTGACCGCAACTCCGGAGCCGGATGAAGCCCCAGAACCCGAGACCGAGGAAGAGGCCACGGCCGAGTCGACAGAGGCAGAGGACCCCGCCACGCCCGAAGACGCCGAGCCGGCAGACCCCGAAGCGGAATCGAGCGACGAGGACCCCGCCACGCCCGAAGACGCCGAGCCGGCAGACCCCGAAGCGGAATCGAGCGACGAGGACCCCGCCACGCCCGAAGACGCCGAGGACGATCCCGACCCGAGCCCGACCAAGTCGGACGACGACTGATGTCCAGTCCAGCCCAGCACGGCCCTATCGGCTCGGCTGAACCCTGGTATCGACGACGCCTGTACGCCCTGCTGGGGTCGGGCGCGCTACTGATCGCCGCGCTCAGCTACATCGGGCTGGTCGACCCGCATCAGCCGGACTCATTCTTTCCGCTGTGCCCCTTCCACCTACTCACCGGATGGAACTGCCCTGGCTGTGGCGCGCTGCGCATGACGCACGACGTGCTGCATGGTGATCTGCTCGCGGCGATCAACGACAACGTGGTGCTCCTGGTAGGTATCCCGCTGCTAGTCGGATGGGTTGTGCTGCGCCGCCGCAGCGGAAAGTGGCCGTTGACACTCCCGGCGATCGCGACGGTGATAATCACGCTGCTGGCCTGGGCATTGGTGCGCAACCTGCCCGGATTCCCCTTGGTTCCGACGTTGCTCGCCCATTAGCGCGCTGTCGGACCCGGAACCGACGCGAGATGAACGGGTAGCGCGACTATGCTGACTTGTCGTGGCAAGACGCGGAAAGATCGTCTGTACGCTCGGTCCGGCCACCAGCTCTGACGAGGCGGTCCGGGCGCTGGTCGAAGCCGGAATGGACGTCGCCAGAATGAACTTCAGCCACGGTGACTACGGCGACCACAAAGCCTCCTACGACCGGGTGCGGGCTGCCTCAAACGCCACCGGGCGCGCCGTCGGCGTGCTCGCCGACCTCCAGGGCCCGAAGATCCGGCTCGGCCGTTTCGCTGACGGCCCGACGTACTGGGCCGAGGGCGAGACCGTGCGGCTCACCGTTACGGACTGTGCAGGCAACCATGACCGGGTTTCGACCACCTACAAGCAGCTGGCCCAAGACGCGCTGCCCGGTGACCGTGTTCTGGTCGACGACGGCAACATCGGTTTGATTGTCGACCACATCGACGGCGAAGACGTGGTGTGCCGGGTTACCGAGGGAGGCCCGGTCAGCAACAACAAGGGAATGTCGCTACCCGGTATGAGTGTGTCGGCACCCGCGTTGTCCGAAAAGGACGTCGACGATCTCGAGTTCGCCATGCACTTGGGTGTCGACATGGTGGCGCTCTCGTTTGTGCGGTCTCCCTCGGATGTCGAGCTGGTTCACGAGGTGATGGATCGGGTCGGCCGGCGGGTACCGGTCATCGCCAAACTCGAGAAGCCAGAAGCGATCGACAACCTCGAGGCAGTCGTGCTGGCCTTCGACGCGGTCATGGTCGCGCGCGGCGACCTGGGTGTCGAGCTGCCGCTGGAAGAAGTGCCGCTGGTTCAGAAGCGTGCCATCCAAATGGCAAGGGAGAACGCCAAACCCGTTATCGTGGCGACTCAGATGCTCGAATCGATGATTGAGCACTCGCGGCCGACCAGGGCCGAGGCTTCCGATGTCGCGAACGCGGTGCTCGACGGCGCCGACGCGGTAATGCTGTCCGGAGAAACCTCGGTCGGTAAGTATCCGTTGGCTGCGGTCCAGACGATGGCCCGAATCATTTGCGCCGTCGAAGAGAATTCGACGGCCGCCCCGCCGCTGACGCACGTGCCGCGCACCAAGCGCGGGGTGATCAGCTACGCGGCTCGCGACATCGGCGAGCGGCTCGATGCTAAGGCGCTGGTCGCGTTCACCCAATCCGGGGACACCGTGCGCCGCCTGGCCCGCCTGCACACGCCGCTGCCGTTGCTGGCGTTCACCCCGCTGCCCGAAGTGCGCAGTCAACTGGCCATGACCTGGGGCACGGAGACGTTCATCGTCCCAATCATGCAAACCACCGACGGCATGATCCGCCAGGTGGACAAGTCGCTGCTGTCGCTCGGCCGCTACAAGCGCGGCGACCTGGTAGTCATCGTCGCGGGTGCGCCCCCGGGCACCGTGGGCTCGACGAACCTGATTCACGTGCACCGCATCGGCGAAGAGGACGTCTAGCTCCGCTTAGAGGGCCACTAGGCTAGGCCGGTGTCTGACTTCGACGAGCTGATGACGGTACTGGACCTGCATCAGAAGAGCGACGACGTCTTCGTCGGGACCCATCCCAGCAAGAACCCGCTCCGTACGTTCGGCGGGCTCATGATGGCGCAATCTTTTGTGGCGGCAAGCCGCACTCGGACACGCGATCTGCCGCCCAACGCGCTGTCCGCACACTTCATCAATGGTGGCGATATCGAAAAGAACATCGAATTCGAGGTGGTCCGGCTGCGCGACGAGCGGCGCTTCGCCAACCGCCGCGTCGAGGTGACACAGGACGGCATCTTGCTCGCGACGGTGATGATCTCCTACCTGGCCGGCGGCCGCGGACTCGAGCACAACGTCGAGCCCCCCGACGTCGCCGACCCGGAGGCGTTGCCGTCGGTCAAGGAGCAGTTACGCGGCTACGAGGAGACCGTCCCACACTTCGTCAACGCGCTACAGCCGATCGAATGGCGTTACACTAACGACCCGTCCTGGGTGATGCGCGCGAAAGGCGATCAGCTGAATTACAACCGGGTCTGGGTCAAGGCCGACGGCACGCTGCCCGACGACCCCGTATTGCACACCGCCACAATGCTTTACTGCTCCGATACCACTGTGCTGGACTCGATCATCACGACGCACGGACTCTCGTGGGGATTCGACCGCATCTTTGCCGCGACCGTCAATCATTCGGTCTGGTTCCACCGCCAAGTGGATTTCGGCGACTGGGTGTTGTATTCCACCTCCTCGCCGGTCGCCGCCGACTCACGCGGGCTCGGGACCGGCCACTTCTTTGATCGATCCAGACGGCCGGTAGCAACCGTAGTGCAAGAAGGCTTAGTCAAATATTTCCCGGATAAAAGCTGATAGAACCGGCGGAAACCGCCCCGCGGCACTCGGTTTCGCCTACTGCGCCGATGCCGGTCTGAAGCGTATCGTCGATGGTGGGTTTGGTCAGTGCGCCAGCCGGAGGTACGCGTGAAAGAGTCACCGCTCGGTCTCGCGCCTGGGGTCCGCTCAGGTAAGCAAGTACTTCACGTCAATTCACGGGCTGCGCGCCGGATTAGCGCGACGGTCCTTCTGGGTGCGACATTCTGGTTGATCGAGATGATCGTGCACGCCGACGTCCTGGCGGGCCGGCATGCGGCAGACCGGCTGGAGTGGTCGGGGACCGTGCTGGTCGCGGTCGCCTTCGTCGTACGTGGTCTCGTCCTAGGTCGCCCGGTAACGGCTCGGCACGCAGGCGTTGCGGCTATCGCGCTGGTCGCCGGGATTGCCGCGCGGGTGCTGACTTTCGATCTCCTCGGCGGTGCGCTGATCGCTGGATCCGGTCTGGCTCTCATGTGGCCGATCGCGGCGCGACGCCAACCCGGCGACCTGTCTCGGGTGTGGGCGTTAATCAATGCCACCACCGGCGACCCACTGGCGCCCTTCGCTATGCAGGCCGGCAAGTGCTACCTGTTTAGCGCCGACGGCCGCGCGGCCGTCGCGTACCGGACGCGGATGGGCTTCGCGGTTGTCAGCGGGGACCCCGTTGGTGACGAGGCCCAGTTCCCCCGACTAGTCGCCGATTTCGCCGCTTATTGCCACGACCATGGCTGGCGAATCGTGGTGTTGGCGTGCAGCGAACGCAGCCTTCCGTTGTGGAGCGATCGCAGAGTATTGGGCGCATCGTTGCGGCCGATACCGATTGGCCGGGATGTCGTGATCGACGTGGCCGATTTCACGATGGCGGGGCGCAGGTTCCGCAACCTGCGTCAGGCGGTTCAACGCACCCACAATTCCGGGATCACCACCGAGATCGTCGCGGAGCAGGACCTCGACGACAGGCAGGTGGCTGAACTGGCCGAGGTGTTGCGGGCATCGCCCAGCGGCGCGCATACCGATCGTGGCTTCTGCATGAGCCTGGATGGTGTGCTCGAGGGTCGATTCCCGGGCATACAATTGGCTGTGGCGCGAGACAAATCGGGATGTGCGCAGGGATTTCACCGATACGCCACAGCCGGTGGCGGCAGCGAGCTCACTCTCGAAGTGCCGTGGCGGCGCCGCGGCGCGCCCAATGGAATCGACGAACGACTCAGTGTAGACATGATCGCCGCAGCTAAAGATGCTGGCGCACAGCGGCTGTCACTGTCGTTCGCAGCTTTTCCCGAGCTGTTCGACGAGCAGGACCGGGGCTGGGTGCAATGCGTCTTCTACTGGTTGATCCACCGCCTTGACCCGTTGATTGCACTCGAGTCGTTGTATCGGTATCTGCGCAAATTTCACGCAATAGGTGAACGGCGTTACGCGCTGGTGTCTCTCACACAACTGGTGCCACTGATCTTCGTGCTGCTGTCGCTGGAGTTCGTGCCGCGACGACGCCGCGTGTAGCAATCTATCGGGTTGGCACCGGAGTCAACGTCACGCTTAACCGGTCTTGCAGGCTTTGCCGAAACTGGTCGGCGCACTGCTGCTGCAAGACGTGGTTGGAGCCGGCTTTCTGCGTGCAGTCGATGTAGTCGCCGCCGCGCACGTCCTTCCAGACCGTCGTCCAAATCGCGATGAACGCAAATCCGACAACGATTGCCAAGCCACCCAGCACGATGCCGGCGATCGCAACCCCGCCGTTGTCGGCGGTGCCACGCTTGGCGCGTCCGTGTCCAAAAAAGCCGATCACCACCGCGAGAATTCCCAAAATGATGGGGGCGAAGACCGTCGCGACGCTCAGAAGCCCAACAACAGCCAGCACCAGCGAAGCGATACCGAGCCCATTCTTGGGCGCCACCGGCGGTTGCGGGCCGCGGTAGTAGCTCGGAGGCGGCGGATAGCCTGGCGTATACGGGTTGGGGTACTGATACCGCGGACCGGTGTGCGGTGTTGCCGCGGCGTTTTCCCGTCTGCCCGGCATGTCCGGAGATCCGGTCATAACTCGCTCTCTAATCGGGCGGTATGGACGATCTTAGCTAGAACACACTCCGGCACAACGTGATTGAGCGTTCGCAGAGCCCCACGGCTGCCGGTCACGTCGCATTCGGAGGCCCGCCTGCCAGAGCCTTGTCCAGCCTCCTGGAGGCGTTGCGGATACCGAACGACGACACGATTTCGAACACCCCGATGACGATCAGCCAAATGGCGACGATCAGCGTCAAGATCTCGATCGTTTCCAAAGGCGACGCGAGCATCACGATACCGGCCAGCAGGCTAACCAGACCGAGGAAGATCTGCCAGCCACGACCGGGCAGGTGTGGATCGCTGATGGCAGAGATCGACGTTGCCACACCGCGAAAGATGAAGCCGATACCGATCCAGATAGCCAGCAGGAGAATCGCGTAGCCCTCGCCGAAATGCCGAAAACACAGCACCGCCAGTACCAGCGAGGCGGCCCCGCTGATGAATAACAACACTCGTCCGCCGGCGGTGACGTGCAGGCTAAACGCGAAGAATACCTGCGCGGCACCGGTGACCAGCAAGTAAATACCGAACAGAGCAGCGGCGGCGACGATGGAGCGGCCGGGTAAGACGTACACCAAGATGCCAAGAGTCAGCGCCATGATCCCGGATAGCAGGGTCGACTTCCACAGATGCGGCAACAACTTTGGAACAGCAGTGTTTTCCATGCCGTAATTTTCCCACAAACGGCCATCGCGGTGGGAGGTTTACGGAAGGCGTCAGGCGTCGATCGTCTGAGGTGCCTCGGCTGCGACGTCGCCGGATCCGGTATTTGGATTGCGTCCGGTGAGATACCAGGTGCGCATCAGGCCCTTGCCTTTTACCTCGACGACACCCCGCTCCTGGAGCACGAAGTCGTCTTTCAGCCGTCGATAGACGTTCTCGGGCACCTGAATCCGGCCGATCGAGTCAGTGGATTCCATTCGGGACGCGACATTGACCGCGTCGCCCCACACGTCGTAGAAGAATCGGCGCGAACCCACCACGCCCGCGACCACGGGTCCGCTGGCCAGCCCGATCCGCAGCGGCAGGGCATTACCATGCGAATCCTTCAAACGGTTTGCGGCTTCGGCCATGTCGAGAGCAAATGCTGCCAGCGCCTCGACGTGATCGACCCGGGGCTGAGGTACGCCGCTGACCACCATGTAAGAGTCGCCGCTAACCTTGATTTTCTCCAGGCCGTGCTTGTCGAGCAGCGCGTCGAAGTCGCCGTAAAGCCGATCCAGGAAGCGAATCAGCTGATCCGGCGGCATTTCACTGGCCCGCTCGGTGAACCCGGCGATGTCAGCGAACAGAACCGAGGCGTCGTCGTACTTGTCGGCAATGGTGTTGCGCGCCGGGTCTTTTAGCCGGTCGGCGACACTGGACGGCAATATGTTGGCCAGCAAAGCCTCCGACCGCTCGTACTCGAGTTCCATTGCGGCTTCGGCTCGAACGATTTCACGTACCGCGTACCACACGGTCGTCACGACCATCACACAGGCCGAGATCGTCGTGACGACAAAACTCAGCGACAAGGCCCAGGCCGGTTGTGCACCAGTGTCGCGGGGGACCAGGAACTGCAACGTGATGACCATCCCGGCGGCGATGGCCGCCAGAATCGACGCGAGAAAAATGCGGTCGACGCCCAGTTGCAATACGACAAGGCAGGCCGCGACGAGAAAGTAGAACTGCAAACCGGACCCGGTGCCCACGAACCAGCAGATGGTGAACATCGAGACATAGGCCGTGCCGATGAAGGTTAACGGCGGAAGCAGTTCGCCGAAGCGGTGCAGCAACGGCACGGCGGCGTAGATCCCGGCGCCGACCATGTTGATGACGCCGGTCCACCACAGCTGGGGAGCTGAGACGACTTGGATGATCCCGAAACCGGCACTGATGAACATCGCCATCGACGCGGTGAGATTCAAAATGCGGCGCCGCCGTGCGACGCGTTCGGCATAAACCTGGCTACGGGCGTGCGGTTGCGCCCGCACTGCCTCAACGCAATCCGGTGTTCGCCGCGAACCTGCTGGTTGTTGGGCGGCGCACCGCTTAGCCACCACAACAAAAGCCTAACGGCTGGATACAACACTGTGTGGTGCGCTCGGTGAGATTCGACCTAGGATTCGGGCCATGGCCGACTACGACGAACGCCTGCGACCTTGGCATTGGCCTGGAAGTTGGGTTCGCGACGAGGCTTTCTGGCGTCAAGTCACGACCGCAACGGTGTCTGCCTCGATGACTTCCGGCAGTGCATTTTTGGCCGCCCGGTTTGCGGGGCCTTTTCGAGCAGGTGGCGTGGTCGACGGTCTGTAAAACATTGATAAGCCGGGACGGTGCTCGTCCCGACGGTTGCGGTAGTTGTGCTGATTATTGAGACAGGGTTCGCCAGCGCTGAGCGTCGTATAGAGAAAAGGTTGCTTCGCCGATCACACGATCTACGCGCAAATCTCGACGCGATTCGCAAGGGGCTTGACGCGATGCAGGCCGCTGGCGCGCAAGATCCACAGGCCTCACTGTTCGCGGCCGCCCTCGACATCATTCCCGTGCTCCGCACCCCTCCTTCGCAACCTTAACGTTAGATAAATGTCAAATTTTATTCAATTTCTAGACATCTAAAGATATCCGCGGTCACGGGTCGAACGGAGCCCTGCTCATCGCATCGTCAATTACGACTCTGGAGTTTTTTTTCGACCGAAATCTACTGCATAGCAACGTAACCCGTGAAGATCTGACGACGAGCCGTGTTGCCGCCTGCGCTGTTGTTAAGCCATTCGACCCCAATTTTTCTCCTTAATGCAGCCTAAGTGTTCACTAATAGACACTCAGGCTCGAGCAGAATCTACATACATAACCAGCGTCTTCTCATCTAGGCTCGCGTGCTCGGCGAACCGCCGGGGGTTTGGGCATTAAAAGCTCGTGTGCGAGACGCCGGCGATGGGGCCGCGATGCACGTCCATCGACACATACCCGATCGGAGGCTCGCACATCAGTCGGAACGCTCGTAGCTCAGCGCCGCCCAGCCGACGGACAGCGTTAAGTTTTGGCACGGCCGCCGGTGCCGCAGTTATTGCCGCGTCGTTCAGCATGGGCACCGCTCCCGTGGCCAGCGCGGACGTCTCCGATGCGGATGCGGTCAGCTCTTTGGTCGGAGAACTCGACCCCAGCGCGTTTAGCGCCGCGAGTGTCGCCGATACGGCCGCGAGTCTCGCCGATACGGCCGTGGGCGTCGCCGATCCGGCCGAGACTGTCCCCACCGCTGATGCGATCAGCTACTTGATCGACGCATTTTTCCCCAATCAGTTTACCGACACGGGCGCACCGGCGGGCGTGCTTGGGCTTGCGGGCTACTACCTTGACGAGTACCTAATCGGGCCCAACGGTATTTTCCCTTTCGTTGATCGCTTTCTCGACCCATTCGTTTTAGAGTTCGTGAAATTGTTTACATCCAGCGCCCCAGATGTCGCGACTGTCGGCGTTGCGGATCCGGTCAGCAGCTTGATCGGGGCGTTCGACCCCAGCGCCGTCAACGCGCTCGACCCGGTCATTGACGGCTTGGTGGGTTCCAGCACGCTCTTCTGATCGTGATATGCCGACTCCCACGCATCGAGAAGATGGTCGGCGTCGTCAAGAGTCATGCCGAGTTCGGTTAGCACGTGATGTGCGGTAGCCGAGTCGGCCCATTCACCGGCTAGCGGTGACTCAGCCATCGCCAACACCGCTGGGTCGCCGCGGAAATAGCCGACGACGATGCGGCGCACTTCCTTGTCGGTCGTGTTGTTGGTGATGACCTGTTGCCCGGGTTATCTGTGACAATGCTCTGCGGAGTGTGGTGCCCTCGGTGAGATTCGAACCCTATCTCAGGGCCTGCTGGGGAGTCAAACCGCTTCCTAGCAGCCAAAACTCATCACTACAGATCACGGGAAATATCTGTAACTGTGGGCAAATTGTGGGCACGGGTTGGTCAGCGGCGACACCTCCGCTCGATCGCCTGGGCATCGAGGCCGAGTCAACCAGCGTCCACGGCACAACAAGCACAACAGTTTGGCTGAATTACAAGAGCGCGGTTAGCCAGATATTCGGTGCCGCAACAGTGGCACGCCGGACCCGTTGAGCGAATCCAGCACAGAGGTGCGTCCGACCGCAGCCATCAGCAGTTCGGCTGCCCGCCCCCGGATTACTGGTCCTTCACCCCACGTTCGGTCCATGTCGGTGGCTTGCCAGCGAATGCCTCGCAGTCGTCTCAGCGGTACCAGGCCGATCGGCATCGGCCCGGTCAAAAAGTCCATGGCGGTCGCTGTCAGCCCATGTTCGGGTTCGAAGGGAAGTCCAAGCGGGATTCTGATGTCGCCGCTATGGCACAAGACTTCGGCCAGCAGACCGGGTGCTTGGGGCGGGGGCCGCCAGTATGTGCGATCGGCGAGCTGACGCAGCCTTGCCGCAATTTCGGCAGCTGGCAACTGCGCGCCGCGGCGCGCAAGCTCATCGATTGCCCGGGCCGAATTCCCCGTCATGCCGATCCGAACAGCCACAAAAGTGCCGCCGGCTAGCAAGCTCACCAGATGAGCGCCCACCGTCTTTACATCCCACCCTGCGCACAGACTGGGGGTCGCTAACTGCGCCTCATCAAGATCGTCAATCAGATCGGCGATGCGGCCACGCTCTCGCGCTGTAGCGGCATGGATCTGATCGCGGTCCACCGGCCGAGGATATCGTCCACCGGAGGGCTATCGCCGTGGAATCGCAGCGAACGTCAAGGCGACCACAAAGGTTCGGAGATAGCAGATTATCCGAAGGCGTCCTCGCTGTTTGGCAAGCCCTGACTGATTCAATCCACTAATTAGGGCAGTAAGCCTGCTGTGCCCCAGCGGTGATCCAGTATTCGGCCCCGCTGATCGTGGGCATTCGTTCGGACACGATCGCGGTAACCGTGGAAAGAGGTTCGCCAGCGGCTATTTGGGCGCACGCGATGTGTGCCGCGTTGATCGCGGTGTTCGTGTCGACCGCCACCTTGTGCGCCGCTAGGAACGACAGGAACTGCTGGTCTTGGGGGGCGGCATACGCGGTAGGCGCTGACCAGATCCCCACTACGACCGCTGCTACTAGCGTTGTTTTCACGATGCATCTCCGGGCGAAAATGGCGGCAGTGGATGCAGGCCGCGTCGAATCTCTCATAGCCCTACTCACAGCAGTCGAAACCTTCCGTTCTCCGAATAATAGCCGCGATAACCGGACTCCTGACCCTGTTACGTGAGCGTGGCGCGACCCCCAAGTAACTAACCATCGTCCACGCAATTCACTCTGGACACGGGAACCAAATCGCCCAAGTCCACGTCTGAATAAGTACTTCGGCCCGCCCGCTCTCTCCTCGGGGCGGCCCGAACCTCTTACTGCGGCGTTTAATGATCGACATGACTCAATATCCAGGTCCGGAAGGCGCCGGGCCACCGCCTGGGGTAGAGCCGGCGCCGCCGCTACAGGCATTGACGTGGACCGTGCTCACCGAAGGCCGTTGGTCGCTAGTCGTCACGAAAGAGACAGGCTCTGTCGCGGCCTCGTTGAGTCCTATCGAGCATGCCTTGAGCGACAACCGTGAGTATCTGATCGGAGCACTCAAAGACGGCTGGTGGCTCGCCCTGGAAGTCGACGGCCAGATAACCGCTCTGGCGTCGCCCTTCCTTCCGAAGAAGCTGCTAAGAGGCAGGCCGAGGCGTGGGAGGCCGACAACAGGTAGTGCCGTCCCGCTCTCTCCTCGGGGCGGGCCGATCCCCAGCGGGGTTACCTAGCACTGCCCGAAATCGTTGAGCCGCGGGAACGACAGACCGTCCGGCGTAGGGTGACGTTCCCACGGGTGACGGCCCATGATCTGCGGCATACCGCGGCGTCGCTGGCGATCGCTTCAGGGGCGAATCCGAAGGTGGTTCAAAGGATGCTCGGGCACGCGTCGGCCGCGATGACCCTCGACGTATATGCCGATCTTTTCGACTCTGACTTCACTGCAGTTGCCGACAAGTTATCTGCAACTGTGGGCAAATTGTGGGCACGAGGGGGTGATGCGGCGATCCAGCAAACACCGAAAACGTCCTGACCGGCGACGTTCCATGTCCAGCATTGGTGCCCTCGGTGAGATTCGAACTCACACTGGACGGGTTTTGAATCCGTTTCCTCTGCCAGTTGGGATACGAGGGCCTGCTGACTACGGCCTCCCACCATAGAGGATCGGCCCATGCGAGCCGACTCACAGCCCCGCAGTCGAGGATCGTCGCGGTTCACGACAGAATGATCGTCATGACCGACGACGACGCCCGCACGCCGCACCGGGTTCTGATCGCCGAGGACGAGGCGCTGATCCGTCTCGACTTGGCTGAGATGCTGCGCGAAGAGGGCTACGAGATCATCGGCGAGGCCGGCGACGGCCAGGAGGCTGTCGAACTGGCCGAACAGCTCAAGCCCGATCTGGTGATCATGGACGTCAAGATGCCGCGCCGCGACGGTATCGACGCCGCATCGGAAATCGCCAGCAAGCGCATCGCGCCGATCGTCGTCCTGACCGCGTTCAGCCAGCGCGACCTTGTCGAAAAAGCGCGCGATGCCGGCGCGATGGCCTACCTGGTGAAGCCGTTCACGATCTCGGACCTCATCCCTGCAATTGAGGTGGCGCTCAGCCGATTCAGCGAAGTCAGGGCGTTGGAGCGCGAGGTCGAATCGCTCTCCGACCGGCTGGAAACCCGCAAGCTCGTCGAGCGGGCCAAAGGACTGCTGCAAGCCAACCAGGGCATGACCGAGCCTGAGGCGTTCAAGTGGATCCAGCGTGCGGCGATGGATCGTCGGACCACGATGAAGCACGTCGCCGAAGTGGTGCTGGAGACCCTGGACACCACCAAGGACGCGTCGAGCTAGCGCGCGACGATCACCGACGAGCCGTGGCCGAACAGGCCTTGATTCGCGGTGACGCCGACTTTGGCGCCCTCGACCTGACGGCCGGTGGCCTGACCGCGCAGCTGCCAGGTCAACTCGCAGACCTGAGCGATCGCCTGGGCGGGAATCGCCTCACCGAAGCAGGCCAGCCCGCCGGAGGGATTGACCGGCACCTTGCCCCCGATGGTGGTCGCACCGCTGCGCAGTAGGCCCTCGGCTTCGCCCCTGGCGCACAGCCCCAGGTGCTCATACCAGTCCAGCTCCAGGGCTGTGGACAGGTCGTACACCTCGGCCAGGCTGACGTCTTCGGGCCCGAGACCCGCTTCGGCGTAAGCGGCGTCGAGGATCTGGTCCTTGAAGACCCGATCCGGCGCAGCCACCACGGCGGTGGAATCCGTTGCGATGTCTGGTAATTCGGGCAGATGCTGGGGGTACTGCGGCGTCACGGTGCTCACCGCGCGCACTGATGGCACACCGTCCAGGGAGCCGAGATGCTTGCGGGCGAAGTCCGCGCTGGCCACGATCAGCGCGGCGGCGCCGTCGGAAGTGGCGCAGATGTCGAGCTGCCGCAATGGGTCGCTGACCACTGGGCTGGCCAGCACGTCCTCAACTGAGGATTCCTTGCGGTAGCGGGCATTCGGGTTCTGCAGACCGTGCTGGGAGTTCTTGACCTTCACCTGAGCGAAGTCGTCGGACGTCGCCCCGTACAGGTCCATCCGGCGCCGCGCGAGCAGCGCGAAATACACCGGGTTCATCGCGCCGATCAGATGGAAGCGCTGCCAGTCCGGGTCGTTCTTTCGCTCGCCGCCAACCGGCGCGAACGCCCCCTTCGGGGTCGTGTCGGCGCCGATGACCAGTGCGACGTCGCAGAACCCGGCCAGAATGTGGGCGCGGGCGCTCTGCAGGGCCTGCGAGCCGCTGGCACATGCGGCATAGCTGGAGCTGACCGGCACCCCGTTCCAGCCGAGCTTTTGCGCGAACGTCGAGCCCGCGATGAAACCCGGATAGCCGTTGCGGATGGTGTCGGCGCCGGCGACCAGCTGGATCTGCCGCCAGTCCAGACCCGCCTCCGCCAATGCGGCACGGGCGGCGACCACGCCGTATTCGGTGAAGTCTCGGCCCCATTTGCCCCAGGGGTGCATGCCGGCGCCGAGGATGTAGAGCGGTTCGGGAGTACTCATCGTCATCAGCGCCGCTCCTTCTCATCGCTGCGCTCTGCATCGTCGCCGGCGATCCTCCAGGCGTGCACGAGGCGTTCGACACCATCGGCGTCGGTGAACAAGGTCATGGTGGCCAGTTCCATCTGCATGCCGACCTTCAGATCGGCCGCAAGCGTTCCCTCGACCACCTTGCCGAGCACGATGATTCCCTCGTTGGCGAGTTCGACCGCGGCGATGGCGAACGGCTCGAAGGGTTCCGCGGCGGGGTAGGGCGCAGGCGGCGGATAACGGTTCTCGGTGTAGCTCCACAACGTCCCGCGGGTCGACAACGCGACGGACTCTAGTGTGTCGGAATCGCAGGCGGGATTGGGGCAATTGTTTTCCCGAGGCGGGAAAACGTAGGTGCCACATGTGGGGCACTTGCTGCCGATCAGATACGGGTTGCCGGCCGCGTCGGCGGCGAACCACCCGTCGATTGCCGGTTCTGGAATGGTGACCTCAGGCACCGGGCCAGCGTACCTAGCGCGACAGCAAAACTGAAACGTGTTGCAGTTTGGCGGCTGGGGGCGCAGCCGCTACTCGGGGTCAGACCCAGTGCCTAGAGTTGAGGCCGTGAGCCCAGCCAGGACGGCAAGTAAGAAGACCCAAGCCGGCAAGGCCGGTGCTGACAAGCCGACGTTGATGCTGCTGGACGGCAATTCGCTGGCCTACCGGGCGTTCTACGCGCTGCCCGCGGAGAACTTCAAAACCCAGGGCGGGCTGACCACCAACGCGGTGTACGGGTTCACCGCGATGCTGATCAACCTGCTGCGGGACGAATCGCCGACCCACGTGGCCGCCGCGTTCGACGTGTCACGGCAGACGTTCCGCTCCGAGCGATACCCAGAATACAAAGCCAACCGGTCGTCCACGCCGGACGAATTCCGCGGGCAGATCGACGTCACCAAGGAAGTGCTTGCGGCACTGGGCATTACCGTGCTCGCCGAGCCCGGTTTCGAAGCCGACGACCTGATCGCCACGCTGACGACTCAGGCCGAAAAAGAGGGCTACCAGGTGCTTGTAGTCACCGGTGACCGCGATTCGCTGCAGTTGGTAAGCGACGACGTCACCGTCCTGTACCCGCGTAAGGGCGTCAGCGAACTGACGCGGTTCACGCCGGCCGCCGTGGTCGAGAAATACGGCCTGACACCCGAGCAGTACCCCGACTTCGCGGCCCTACGTGGCGATCCGAGCGACAACCTGCCCGGCATCCCGGGAGTGGGCGAGAAGACGGCGTCGAAGTGGATCGCCGAATACGGGTCGCTGCAGGCGCTGGTCGACAATGTCGATTCGGTGCGCGGCAAGGTCGGCGACGCGTTGCGGGCGAATCTGTCCAGCGTGGTGCTCAACCGCGAACTCACCGATCTGGTCCGCGACGTGCCGCTGGCGCAGACGCCGGACACACTGCGCATGCAGCCCTGGGACCGCGACCAAATCCACCAGTTGTTCGACCAACTGGAGTTTCGAGTCCTGCGCGACCGACTGTTCGACACGCTGGCGGCCGTCGAACCCGAGGTCGACGAGGGATTCGACATTCGCGGGGGAGCGCTGGAACCCGGCAGCATCGGGCAATGGCTAGCCGATCACCTCGCCGACGGCCGCCGAGCCGGCCTTGCGGTGGTGGGCACGCATCTGCCGTATGGCGGCGATGCGACCGCGCTGGCAATCGCTGCTGCCGACGGCGATGGCGGCTTCATCGACACCACGACGTTGACGCCCGAGGACGATTCCGCGCTGGCGGCCTGGCTTGCCGACGCCGAGAAGCCAAAAGCCTTGCACGAGGCCAAGTTGGCGATCCACGACCTGGCCGGGCGCGGCTGGACGTTGAACGGCGTCAGCTCCGACACCGCGCTGGCCGCCTACCTGGTCCGCCCGGGACAGCGCAGCTTTACCCTCGACGACCTGTCGCTGCGCTACCTGCGTCGCGAGCTGCGCGCGGAAACATCTGAGCAGCAGCAGCTTTCACTCCTCGACGACAGTGAAGGCGTTGACGAGCAAGCCGTGCAGACCGCAGTACTACGCGCCCGTGCCGTCGTCGACCTCGCCGGCGCGCTGGACGCGGAGCTGGCCCGCATCGACTCCACGTCGCTGCTGGCGGAGATGGAGTTGCCGGTGCAACGGGTGCTGGCAGGCATGGAGGCTGCCGGCATCGCGGTGGACCTGGACCAATTGAGTTCGCTGCAAAGCCAATTCGGCGATCAGATCCGCGATGCCGCCGAAGCGGCGTACGCCGTGATCGGTAAGCAGATCAACCTGGGCTCGCCGAAGCAGTTGCAGGTGGTGCTATTCGACGAGCTGGGAATGCCCAAGACCAAGCGGACCAAGACCGGCTACACCACCGACGCCGATGCGCTGCAGTCGCTGTTCGACAAAACGGGCCATCCATTCCTTCAACACCTGCTCGCACACCGCGACGTCACGCGGCTGAAGGTGACGGTGGACGGGCTACTGAATTCCGTTGCCGGAGATGGCCGTATCCACACCACGTTCAACCAGACAATCGCGGCGACGGGTCGGCTGTCATCTACCGAGCCCAACCTGCAGAACATCCCGATCCGCACCGACGCCGGCCGCCAGATCCGCGACGCCTTCGTTGTCGGCAATGGATACAGCGAGCTGATTACCGCCGACTACAGCCAGATCGAGATGCGGATCATGGCGCATCTGTCCGGCGACGAGGGCCTCATCGAAGCCTTTAACACTGGAGAGGATTTGCACTCGTTCGTCGCGTCGCGGGCGTTCGGGGTGCCGATCGAGGAGGTGACCGGCGAACTGCGTCGCCGGGTCAAGGCGATGTCGTACGGGCTGGCTTACGGATTGAGCGCGTACGGCCTGGCGGCCCAGCTGAAGATCTCCACCGAAGAGGCCAAGGTTCAGATGGATCAGTACTTCGCCCGGTTCGGCGGGGTGCGTGACTACCTGCTGGCCGTTGTCGAGCAGGCCCGCAAAGACGGCTACACGTCGACGGTGCTGGGTCGACGCCGCTATCTACCCGAGTTGGACAGCACCAATCGGCAGGTCCGCGAGGCCGCCGAACGGGCTGCGCTCAACGCACCGATTCAGGGCAGCGCCGCCGACATCATCAAGGTGGCCATGATCGAAGTCGACAAAGCTCTGACCACCGCAGGGTTGACGTCGCGAATGCTGCTGCAGGTTCACGACGAACTTTTGTTCGAAGTCGCCAAAGGTGAACGTGAGCAGCTCGAGGAGCTGGTGCGCGACAAAATGGGCAGCGCCTACCCGCTTGACGTGCCATTGGAGGTTTCAGTGGGTTCCGGCCACAGCTGGGACACCGCCGCCCATTAGTGTCCAACCGCCGGACGATCCCGAGAAATTAGGCGGTTGCTCCCAAGACGCCGGTGGGCCGAGTTTGGCCAGCGTGTGCCTAGTCGAGTAGCCTTAACGGGTAGTTCGGCGGCGATTCTGAGCGCGCAGCGCGATGGAAAGCCGGACGATCGAATTGAATCCAGCTTTGTCCCTACGACCCCAACCTGTCCGGAGCAACCCAACAATATGCCGAGTCCCACCGTCACCTCGCCGCAAGTAGCCGTCAACGACATTGGCTCGAGCGAGGATTTTCTCGCCGCCATCGACAAAACAATCAAGTACTTCAACGATGGCGACATCGTCGAAGGGACCATCGTCAAGGTTGACCGGGACGAAGTCCTGCTCGACATCGGCTATAAGACCGAAGGCGTCATCCCTTCCCGCGAACTGTCCATCAAGCACGACGTCGACCCCAATGAGGTCGTTTCCGTGGGCGATGAAGTCGAAGCCCTGGTCCTCACCAAAGAGGACAAAGAAGGCCGCCTGATCCTGTCCAAGAAGCGCGCCCAATACGAGCGCGCCTGGGGCACCATCGAGGCACTCAAGGAAAAGGACGAGGCCGTCAAGGGCACCGTCATCGAGGTCGTCAAGGGTGGTCTGATCCTCGACATCGGGCTGCGTGGCTTCCTGCCCGCTTCGCTGGTCGAGATGCGCCGGGTCCGCGATCTGCAGCCGTACATCGGCAAGGAGATCGAAGCCAAGATCATCGAGCTGGACAAGAACCGCAACAACGTGGTCCTGTCCCGCCGCGCCTGGCTGGAGCAGACCCAGTCCGAGGTGCGCAGCGAGTTCCTCAACCAGCTACAGAAGGGTGCCATTCGCAAGGGTGTGGTGTCCTCCATCGTCAACTTCGGCGCGTTCGTCGACCTCGGCGGGGTGGACGGTCTGGTGCACGTCTCCGAGCTGTCCTGGAAGCACATCGACCACCCATCCGAGGTTGTCCAGGTCGGCGATGAGGTCACCGTCGAGGTGCTCGACGTCGACATGGACCGCGAGCGGGTTTCGTTGTCGCTCAAGGCAACTCAGGAAGACCCGTGGCGTCACTTCGCCCGCACCCACGCCATTGGTCAGATCGTGCCGGGCAAGGTCACCAAGCTGGTGCCGTTCGGCGCGTTCGTCCGCGTCGAAGAGGGCATCGAAGGCCTGGTGCACATCTCCGAGCTGGCCGAGCGCCACGTCGAGGTGCCCGACCAGGTGGTCGCCGTCGGTGACGACGCGATGGTCAAGGTCATCGACATCGACCTGGAGCGTCGCCGCATCTCGCTGAGCCTCAAGCAGGCTAACGAGGACTACACCGAGGAGTTCGACCCGGCGAAGTACGGCATGGCCGACAGCTACGACGACCAGGGCAACTACATCTTCCCCGAGGGCTTCGACGCCGAAACCAACGAATGGCTCGACGGTTTCGACACGCAGCGCACCGAGTGGGAAGCCCGCTACGCGGAGGCCGAGCGGCGGCACAAGATGCACACCACGCAGATGGAGAAGTTCGCCGCTGCCGAGGCCGAAGAGGCTGCCCGGCCGCAGCCCAACGGCTCGTCGGGCGACGAGCAGCCGAGCGGTGGCTCGCTGGCCAGCGACGCGCAACTCGCCGCCTTGCGGGAGAAGCTCGCGGGCAGTGCCTAACGGTTAGACCCTCACACGAACGCCCCGGCTCAGACGAGTCGGGGCGTTCGTCTCTGCGGCGTCAGCCGGCGTGTTCGGCTCTGCGGCGCCCTGACACACTGGTGCGGTGCTGCGCATTGGCCTGTCCGGCGGTATCGGCGCCGGAAAGTCGACGGTGTCCTCGACATTCAGCGATCTCGGCGGCATCGTCGTCGACGGCGACGTGATTTCCCGTGAGGTCGTCGAACCGGGCACCGAGGGCCTGGCCAAGCTCGTGGACGCGTTCGGCGAGGAGATCCTGTCCGACGACGGCGCCCTCAACCGGCCCGCGTTGGCCGCGATCGCGTTCAGCGACGACGAGAAGCGTCAGACGCTGAACGGGATCGTGCATCCACTGGTCGCTCACCGCCGGTCAGAGTTGATTGCCGCAGCCTGCGAAGACGCCGTGATCGTGGAGGACATCCCGCTTCTCGTGGAATCCGGGATGGCGCCGATGTTCCCGTTAGTGGTGATCGTGAACGCCGACGAAGACCTTCGGGTGCAACGGTTGATCGAGCACCGCGGCTTCACCGAGGAGGACGCACGGGCCAGGATCAAAGCGCAGGCCACCGAGGAACAGCGTCGAGCCGTCGCCGATGTGTGGCTCGACAACACCGGCAGCGCAGGGGAGTTGGTCGACCAGGCGCGAGCGCTGTGGCACGAGCGCATCCTGCCGTTTGAGCACAATCTCGATGCCGGTGAGCCGGCCCGCTCGAATCCGGCTCTGGTGCCCTACGACCCGTCCTGGCCGGAACAGGCGCGCCGCATCAAGGCCCGACTGAACACGGCCTGCGGGCACCGCGCGGTCCGCATCGACCACATCGGATCGACGGCGGTGACGGGGATGGACGCCAAGGACGTCATCGACGTACAGGTGACAGTCAGCTCGCTCGACGTGGCCGACGAGTTGGCCGAGGCGTTGACGAGCGCGGGATATGTGCGCCGGCCGATGACCGCTGACGTGAGCAAGCCGGATGCCCGCAGCACCGTCGCGCAATTCGATCACGCAAGCGATGAATCGTTGTGGCACAAGCGACTTCACTGCTCCGCAGACCCGGGGCGGCCGACGAACGTCCACATCCGCGTCGACGGCTGGCCCAATCAGCAATTCGCGCTGCTGTTCGTCGACTGGTTGGCGGCCAACCCCGCAGCGCAGGAACACTACCTGGCGATCAAGCGGGAAGCCGAGCGCGCCGCCGCACCCGACGGAGGTATCGCGGCATACGTTGACGCCAAGGAGCCGTGGTTTTCCGACGCTTACCGCCAAGCGTGGGATTGGGCCGACGCATCGGGTTGGCGACCTACGGGCTAGGCAGCGGAGCACCGCAGGACAGCACACCGTTCATCGGATCACTGCTACCTGGGGCCGGGTGGACAGCCTGATCGACTTGGGTGAAGACCTTGTCGTCGACGTCGATTTCGCAGTGCACATTGGGCGTGTACGGCCATTTGACCGCTACCTGCATGCCTGCACGTTGAGGATCGGCCAGCACCGCGTTGGCCTGAAAAGCGTTGCCGGGCAACGTACTGAGCGCAGCGGTGCTGGTCTGGTTGTCGTTGGTGACGAACGTCGCCTGGCTGCCGGGAGCCACACCCTGGACCCGCGCGATGTAGGTGATGTTGTGCAGGTCGGCCCGCGCGACTGCAGGCGTTAGCTGCGTGCTGACCACGGCGGCCGCCGCTGCGGCGATCGCCTTCGAACGTTGCATGAGGACGCCCATGACCGCACAGATTACGCTGCCGCGGCTAGGCCGGCATTTGGTTGCCCGCCTCGTCATCCCGGCGCTTGACCAGCAACCACATTTCTTCGTCGCCCTCGCGGACCCGGGTCAGGGCGTATCCGCCTTGCAGCTTGTCGCCGTTCAACCGTATGGACAAGTGGCCGCGGCCAAGGCAACTGGCCATCTCATGATCAGTCTTGTTGGCGTATGTGCCGTAATCCCAGACGATCACGCCGCCGGCATCGTCTAGCATGGTGCCCTCGGATTCCGCGTCGTCGAGCGGGTGATCCCCAGTGCGGCGAGCCATCCTGCGGTTCTGCGGGTTGACCGACGGGCCGCGGGGGATCGCCCACGACACCAGGACGCCGTCAATCTCCAACCGAAAGTCGTAGTGGTCGCTGCGGGCCGCGTGATGCTGGATCACGAATTGTGGCCCGCTCCTGCCCCTTGTTCGGTGCTGCGGCTGCTCGGAGCTTCGCCCGGACCGCCGCTGTCGCCGGTAGTCGCTCAAACCCATACCGGGCACGTACCCGCCCCACCGTGCCGGGGAAACTTAGGGTCCGCCGCGCCAGTGCTCAATGCGGTGGTGATCGGGTGTAAATCCGTGGTTGACGCCCCACAGTACGGCCTTGGTGCGACTGCCGACCCCGAGCTTGCGATAGATGGTGCGGATGTAGGACTTCACTGTGTTGGGGCTGAGATACGTCAACCGTGCGACGTCGGCATTACTCATGCCTTGGGTGATCAACGCCAGGATCTCGGCCTCTCGCTCGCTGAGTCCCTCACCGCGGCCGGGCCAGTCCTGTCCCGGCGTATTGCGTGCCCGCTTGTCCACTTCGCTGACGACGACTTCACCGGCGTGCACGGCCTCCAGGGCCGTGACTAGGTCGCGCGCCGGCAACGTTTTTGAGATGTAGCCGTGCGCGCCTCGACTACGGGCGCTCTCGACGAGTTCCGGGTGAAAGTTCCAGGTGTAGACCACAACTCGGCGTGCATTGGGATTGGCGACGAGAACCTCGATCTCTTCGTGATCGGATTCGGGTTGGGCGAACGAGTCGTACAGCACGATGTCGACCGCGTCTTTGACCGGCATGGTGGAGTCGAGTTCAGCGACCACCACGCGGTCGCGATACGGCTCGAGCATGTTGGCCACACCCTTGACGACTACGTCGTAGTCGTCGACAAGCGCGACGGTGATGGGCGCACGGGACGGCTGCGGCATGCCCGACAGACTACCTCCCTAGGGGTGTATTCCAACCCCCTTGGGGAGTGTTCGACTGATATTGCGTCGGTCGACTCGACTGACCATCAACCGTCATCTACGGAAAGGCTCAATGATGATCACCCTCGGCGTCATCCTGCTGATCGCGGGATTCCTACTCAAGATCTCCATCCTGTGGACTCTGGGCATCATCTTGCTCATCGCCGGTGCGATCTTGGCCGTGTTAGGCAGCACCGGCCGCGCCATCGGCGGCCGTCGGCATTATTTCTGAACGCGGGATCCAGCCCGGTTCGCCGTTGTGCCGCACGTCACACAAACACGTTTGCGGGCTCGTTGAACGGGTTATTAGACATAGGTCAGAAAGGAGCTTGTGATGCCCACCTGGGAATGGATCTTGATCGCGGCAGTCACCGTCGTGGTGGTTGTTGGTGCTTTTGTCGCAATTAGCATGGTCACCTTCCGCGCGAGAACTAAAAGGCTCAAGAAGCACTACGGCAGTGAGTACGAGCATGTGGTATCCGAGACGGGAAGTGAGAAGGGCGCCGTCCGAGAACTCACGACGCGAGAACGCAAGCGGGACAAACTCGACATCGTTCCGCTCTCGCCTTCGGCGCACTCGGAGTTCACCGCTCGTTGGCGAGAGGTGCAGGCCGGATTTGTGGACGACCCCGCGACAGCGGTCGGCGTCGCAGACCGCTTGGTAACTGAGGTGATGCGCCAAAGGGGTTACCCGATCGATGATTTCGAGCGTCGGGCCGCAGACATCTCGGTCGACCACCCGCAGATCGTCGACAACTACCGTGCCGCACACGGTGTCCACGCCTCGCAGCAGCATGCCAACACCGAGCAACAACGGGAGGCGTTCGTGCACTACCGGGCGCTGTTCGAGAAGTTGCTCGAAACCCCTAACGACGAAGAAGCAGCACAGGAGGCAAGCGCATGACCACCCACGAGCAACAAGAAATGGACGGTTCGCCCGAGGAGATCGCAGAACCCGAGGCGCGAGAATCGCGGAGCGAGAGTGCGGGTGAGAGTCCAGTCCCGCCGGCGTCGGCACCCGCTGCCGACTCGGTCCCGCTGGGCGCCGATGTCGCCGCGGCGGAGCAGCCGATCACCAAACATGAATCTTCAACTGCGGAAACGCTTTTCGCCGACAACGACGTCGCGGATTTGCGTGCGCGGTGGGCCGGTGTGCAAGCCGCATTCGTGGACAATCCCAAGGACTGCGTCCAGAAAGCGGACCACTTGGTTTCCGATTTGGTCGACAAGCTCACGACTGGATTCGCCGAGGCACGATCCCGTCTGGAAGAGCAGTGGTCTCAAGGCCAGGAAGCCTCCACTGAAGATTTGCGAATGGCTTTGATGCACTACCGCGAGTTCTTCGACCGCTTGCTCACAGTCTGAACCGGCGGTACTACAGGAGAATTCGGCAATCAGCGCCAGGTGAGCGGCATGCCCTCGCCGGCCAGCCAGGTGTTGAGGTCGTAACCGTGTCGTGAGAGGCCGTCGACGGCTGCAACCGCGCGGCGAACCGCCAGCTCGCCGACCTCCGGCGTCAACAAGCCGTGCCGAACCGCCTCCAGCAGCTCGTCGACGTCGGACAAGTACGCCCCGCCGCCGGTGCGGACCTCGAGGTCGAGGTAATGGTCTTCCGAGCTCCAGACCTCCGGGCCGGCGACGTACTCGCCGACGTCGAGGTAGTAGTCAAAGTCTCGTTCGTGACCGGGGTTGAAATGAAAGACGGTCGCCCGCAATCCTTTTGACGGCAGCAGCCATGATTCGAGGTAGTGGAACTGCGCGCGGCCGGGCGTGGGACGGGCCAGGTAGAGGCCCCACGGTCGCACGGTGTAGTCATCGACGGCCCGCACGATGCCTTTTGGATCGGTGTTGGTGCGGGCGGGCAGGTCGAACGTCTCGTGCTTGGGCGGATGGATGGTGTACCTCGTATCAGCGGCGGAGCCGGATCTTCCAGCGGACGAAGCAGGCGAAGAACACCGTCAACCCGGCGAGCATGCCCATATCGAGTAGCCAGAAATGCCGGGTGTGCTGCCAGAACTGGTCCTGGGGGAGCAGGGTGGGCGGCACCAAATTCCGGACGTCGACCGTTGACGACGCGGCCGCATACCCCCAGCGCGCGGGCATCATCCAGGACAGCTGGTCCAGACCAGCCCGTCCGGTCACCGGGACCATCCCACCGCACAGCACCAGCTGAGCCATCACCGCGACCACGAACAACGGCATGATCTGCTCGCTGGACCGGACCAGCGACGAGATGGCCAGGCCCAACACCGCCGAGCCGATACAGGTCGCGGCGACAGTGAGGAACAGCTCCACGGTGGCTGCCACCGTCGAATGCCCCAGCAACACCGCGCCGCGGCTCGGCGCACCCTTGCCGACCACCACTATCGCGGTGACGATCGCCGCCTGCAGGATCGCGAACCCGCAGAACACCAGCGTCTTGGCCAGCAGGTATGCCGTCGTCGACAAGCCAACCGCCTGCTCGCGCTGGAAGATGGCGCGCTCACCGACCAGGTCGCGAATGGTCAGCGCGACGCCCATGAAGGCCGCAGCCGGCAGTAGCAGGGCCAGGATCTGCGCGGATTCGTCGGGTGTGCCGGTGTGCGGGGTCGCGGGGTGAAATCCGGTGCTGCCCGGCACAGTGAGCGACAGCGCGCCCAGGATGAACGGCAGTATTGCTAAAAAGATGAAATACGCCCGATCGGCGACCACCAGGCGAACCTGTCGGCGTGCGATCGTCGAGATCTGGCGGGGCACGCTGGTGTGCACCGGCTCACCCAGGTCGGTCGGCTGGTCGGATTTCGACGGCGGCTGCTTTTCTTCGCGCTCCCGGAACCGGCGGTTGGCTTCATCGGGATCGGCGCCTACCTGGCTGAAGATCTTGGCCCAGTTGGTGGTGCCCATCACCTCGCCGATGCCATCTGGCGGTCCGCAATAGGCCGTCTTGCCGCCCGGCGCCACCAGCAGCACCTGGTCGCAGACGTCGAGGTAGGACAGTGAGTGCGTGACGACCAGCACCACCCGACCGGCGTCGGCCAGTTGACGCAGCATTGTCATGACTTGCAGGTCCAGCGCCGGGTCCAGGCCCGAGGTGGGTTCGTCGAGCATCAGCAGCGACGGTCCGGTCAACAGTTCCAGTGCTACCGAGGCCCGTTTGCGTTGCCCACCGGACAGCTTGTCGACGCGGGTGTTGGCGTGCGTGGTCAGGTCGAGCTCTTCGAGCACCTGCGAGACGACCTTGGTCCGGTCGGCTTTGCTGGTATCCGGTGGCAGGCGCAGTTCGGCCGCGTAGCTCAACGCCTGGTTCACCGTGAGCTGACGGTGCACGACGTCGTCCTGGGGGACCATGCCGATCCTGCTGCGCAGCGAGGCGTACTCGGCGTGAATGTCGTGGCCCTCGAACGTCACCGAACCGGAGCTGGGTGTCGTGTAACCGGCGATCAGCCGGGCCAGCGTGCTCTTTCCGGCACCGGATCCGCCGATCACCGCGGTCAGCGTTCCGGGGCGCGCGGTCAGCGAGATGTCGCTGAGCAGTTGTTTGCCGTTCTCGACGACGTACTGGACGTTGCGCACCTCCAGGCCTCCGGTGCGCGTCGCCGCTTCGGTCTCACTGCGACGGACCAGCAGGCCGCCGCTGACCACCAGGTCGACGTTGCCGACGGTGACGACGTCGTCCTCGCTCAGAATCGCCGACCCGACCCGGGTGCCGTTGACGAAGGTTCCGTTGACGCTGGTGTCGCGGATCTCGGTGCCCAGTGGCGTCAGGATCAGCGTTGCGTGATACCGCGAGACCAGCACATCTGGGACCACGATGTCGTTGTCGGAAGCCCGGCCGATCGTCACCGAGCCGGCTGGTTTGGCGGCCGGCGCTGACTTCGGCGACAGCATTTTGACGAACCGGGTCGCAAAATTCGACGCGTCGGGAGCCCGCGCGTCGAGCATGGTGACCTCGGTGGGCGGCACGTCGTGCTGGGTGGGCACGGAACGGCCCTTGACGACCGTGACCTCATTGGGCGGCGGCCCCACTGGCGGCCGTCCGGCCTGCACATTGGTCGGGTACTCCGACGGGGACAGCGGCCGTCGGACTGGCGGCACGGACCGGCCCTGCGGGACCGATGGCGGCACGGGCTGGGCGCCGCTTCGCCGGGGCCCGGCAGGCGGCGCAACGGGCGCGGACGGCGTCGACCACGACTTGGTCGATTGCGCGGCGGGCGGGGAGGCATTTCCGGGCGGTCGGCCCCCCTTTGCGCGACGCGGTCCGACCTCGAACGTCAGCCGCGGTCCGCCGGCATTGCCGATGTTGATGCTCTGCCCGTCATGGATATCGATCACCGGCCGGCGGTAGCCGTTGACGAAGGTCCCGTTCACTGAACCGTTGTCGATGGCCACCCACTTGCCCTGCTCACAACGCAGGATCAGATGCGCGCGCGAGATCCGTGGGTCGGCGATTCGGACGTCAGCGCGCAGATCACGGCCGATGACGACATCGTGACCCGGCGCGAAGGTGCTTTCTGAGCCGTTGTGCCAAATGGTCAGAAGGGGCGGGGCTGGTCGACTCACCACTCCAGTATCGACTCCGCGGCGGCAAGGCTTCCACGGGACGCACTGTGAGTCGCCTATATGTTGCCGCGACCTGTCCGGAAGCTGCGATTCATAGGTGTTTCATAAGCGGCACAACAGGAGCCCACCGCATCTGACGGCATGATTGCGGAGGATAGCAGGCCGTCTCGAACTCGCCCGCGCCTCGGAGGGATTTCGAAAACGACCGGGCTGCAACTAATTTAAAGGCGAAGTCGGCGGGGGTGACTGGACGGCGTGCGGGACGGCACGCCAAGCGAGGGACGTGAGGGGGCAAGTGTCTATGGACGAGGCGACCAGAGCTACGCAGCGCTGGGACGCTCATCCAGGGCCGCCGGCGCAGCCCGCTGAGCCGCCGCCTTCCCGCAGTCTGCTGGGGCGCGGATACGCGTCGCTTCCACATCTGGGGATCACCCGCTTACTGACCCGGGTGCCGTTAATCGGGTCGCGACCGCACGCGAATCCCGTGGCGGGACGCCGATCCGGTCCGGACGACAGCGCGATCGCTACGCCGACGTCGTTCGCCGGGTACACCATCCTGCGGCCGTTGGGGTCCGGCGGCATGGCCGACGTCTACCTCGCCAAGCATCCCCGCTTGCCGCGTCGTGATGCACTCAAAGTCTTGACTGAAGGGACGACGGCCGACCCGGAATTCCGCGAACGATTCAATCGCGAAGCTGACTTGGCCGCCACACTGTGGCATCCACACATCGTGGCGGTGCACGACCGCGGCGAGTACGACGGTCATCTGTGGATCGCGATGGACTACGTCGAGGGCACCGACGCCGCCCGATTGATGCGGGAGCGCTTCCGGGGCGGCATGGCGGACGAGGACGTCTGCGCGATCGTCAACGCGGTCGCGGGCGCGCTCGACTATGCCCATGCCCGCGGGCTGCTGCACCGCGACGTCAAGCCAGCCAACATTCTGCTGACCCATCCCGACGAGGATGAGCGTCGAATCCTTTTGGCGGACTTCGGCGTAGCTCGCCAACTCGCCGACATCAGCGGAATCACCGAGACCAACGTCGCAGTGGGCACCGTTGCGTACGCTGCTCCCGAGCAACTGGTCGGGTCGAACATCGATGGCCGGGCCGACCAATACGCCTTGGCGGCTTCGGCATTCCACCTGCTTACCGGTTCGCCGCCATTCCACAACTCCAACCCGGTCGCGGTGATCGGGCAGCACTTGCACTCCGCGCCGCCCAGGCTCAGCGACCACCGCCCCGACCTGTCCGACCTCGACGACGTGTTCTTCAAGGCTCTTGCGAAGGAACCGTCGGACAGGTTCGATCGGTGCCGCCAGTTCGCCGCGGCGTTCAGTGAGCACGTCTCCTGCAGCACAGCCGAGGATCGCGGCACCAACGGCGCCCGGCGCGCGACGTCGGTAGGACCTCGTCGCACCGGTTTCTGGAAGGTCGTACGCCGGCCCTCGCTGAAAGCCGGTATCGCCCTGGCGATGGTCGTCACCACGGTGGTCGCGCTGACCGTGACGTGGGCGATCTCCTTCTTTTCCTGGGATGACCAGCCGCAAGCGAATCCCGCGTCACCGCCGCAGGTGAACAAGACGGCGACCTCGGGGTCGGCCCTTGCCGCACCACCGCTGAACGGCAGCTACCGGCTGGATTACGACCGCGCCAAGCAGACGTCCAACGGCGTTATCCGCACCAGCGGCGGAGCCACGAGCTGGTGGGCTTTTTCGTCTGCGTGCACCGCGACCGGCTGCGCCGCCACCGGAACGAAGCTGGACGACGCGAGTCATCACATGGCGAAGAAAAACGGGACAGGCAATGCCGGCGTTCTGCATTTCGTCGACGGCCACTGGCAGAGTGAGCCGCGCCAGGTGCAGGTCCAGTGCCGCGCGGCCCGTGGAGGGCCGATGTCCACGCAGTCGGAGACGGTGGTCTGGACGTTGACACCGGAACCGGACGGCACGCTGCGTGGCGTGCAGACCCAAACCGTGCAGAGCAACGAGTGCGGCTCGCAAGGTGCCACATTGCGGATACCGGTCGTGGCGTCCCGCACCGGAGATGTCCCGCCGGCCGTGCAGCTGGCCGATCCGACGCAGGCGGCCAACACCACCGCCGCGGCGATCGGAACCCCGGCGCCCCCGGTGCTGGGTGGGCCATGCACCGACATCGACAAACTAGCTTTTGACTCCACCTCCAACCAGCAGGTTGTCTGTGAGGGCAACACCTGGGACAAAGCGCCGTCGACCACCGGAGTGCACCCCGTCGGCACCTCATGCGTCGACTCACCGGTGTTCACGATGTCGAAGTCCGACGACGGGCACCTCATCGAATGCGATCCCGGCACCAGGGTGTGGAGCAGCCAGCACAGCTGACCTTGTCGGCGCTGAGCTCTACCCTGGTGAGCATGGCGTTTGCTACCGAGCATCCTGTTGTTGCGCACTCCGAATACCGCCCGGTCGAGGCGATGGTGCGCGCCGGCGGCCACTTCGAGGTGGTCAGCCCGTACGCGCCGGCCGGCGACCAGCCGGCCGCCATCGACGAGTTGGAACGCCGAATCCAGGCGGGGGAGCGCGACATCGTGCTGCTCGGTGCCACCGGAACCGGAAAGTCGGCCACCACCGCGTGGCTCATCGAGCGGCTGCAGCGGCCGACCCTGGTGATGGCCCCGAACAAAACCCTGGCCGCGCAGCTGGCCAACGAGCTTCGAGAGATGTTGCCGCACAATGCCGTTGAATACTTCGTCTCGTACTACGACTACTACCAGCCCGAGGCATACATCGCGCAGACCGATACGTACATCGAAAAAGACAGCTCGATCAACGACGACGTGGAGCGGCTGCGGCACTCCGCCACGTCGTCGCTGCTGTCGCGCCGTGACGTGGTGGTGGTCGCCTCGGTGTCCTGCATCTATGGATTGGGCACGCCCCAGTCCTACCTGGATCGCTCGGTCGAGTTGCAGGTCGGCACCGAGGTCTCTCGTGACGCGCTGCTGCGGCTGCTGGTCGACGTCCAGTACACCCGCAACGACATGTCGTTCACTCGCGGCACGTTCCGGGTCCGCGGCGACACCGTCGAGATCATTCCGTCGTATGAAGAATTAGCCGTACGCATCGAGTACTTCGGCGACGAAATCGAGGCGCTCTACTACATGCATCCTCTTACCGGCGAGGTGATCCGCAAGGTCGACTCGCTTCGCGTCTTCCCGGCGACTCATTACGTCGCCGGCCCAGAGCGAATGGCCCACGCCATCTCCACCATCGAGCAGGAACTGGAGGAGCGACTCGCCGAACTCGAGGGCCAAGGCAAGCTGCTGGAGGCCCAGCGGCTGCGCATGCGGACCAACTACGACGTGGAGATGATGCGTCAGGTCGGGTTCTGCTCCGGCATCGAGAACTACTCGCGGCATATCGACGCTCGCGGGCCGGGCTCGCCGCCTGCGACCCTGCTGGATTACTTCCCCGAAGACTTCTTGATGGTCATCGACGAGTCGCACGTCACGGTGCCGCAGATCGGCGGCATGTATGAGGGCGATATGTCCCGCAAACGCAACCTCGTCGAATACGGGTTCCGGCTTCCTTCGGCGTGCGACAACCGGCCGTTGACCTGGGAGGAGTTCGCCGACCGGATCGGGCAGACGGTGTATCTCTCGGCGACCCCGGGTCCCTACGAGCTGAGCCAGTCGGCCGGGGAGTTCGTCGAGCAGGTGATCCGCCCGACCGGGCTGGTCGATCCGAAGGTCGTGGTGAAGCCGACCAAGGGCCAGATCGACGACCTGATCGGAGAGATCCGCAAGCGTGCCGAAGCCGACGAGCGGATCCTGGTCACGACGTTGACCAAGAAGATGGCCGAGGACCTGACCGACTATCTACTTGAACTGGGTATCCGGGTGCGCTACCTGCACTCCGAGGTCGACACGCTGCGACGAGTCGAGCTGCTGCGCCAGCTACGGCTGGGCGATTACGACGTGCTGATCGGAATCAACCTGCTGCGGGAGGGCCTCGACCTGCCGGAAGTGTCGCTGGTCGCGATCCTCGATGCCGACAAAGAAGGATTCCTGCGCTCGTCCCGCAGCCTGATCCAGACTATCGGCCGCGCCGCCCGCAACGTGTCCGGTGAAGTGCACATGTACGCCGATACGATGACCGACTCAATGAAAGAGGCGATCGACGAGACCGAACGGCGGCGGGCCAAGCAGGTCGCCTACAACGAAGCCAACGGCATCGATCCGCAGCCACTGCGTAAGAAGATCGCCGACATCCTCGACCAGGTCTATCGCGAGGCCGACGACACCGAGAGCGTGGCGATCGGCGGATCGGGCCGCAACTCGTCGCGGGGCCGGCGGGCACAAGGCGAGCCCGGCCGGGCGGTCAGTGCCGGGGTGTTCGAGGGGCGCGACACGGCCAACATGCCGCGGGCCGAGCTTGCCGATCTGATCAAAGATCTCACTGAGCAGATGATGACGGCCGCGCGCGACCTGCAATTCGAGTTGGCCGCCCGGTTCCGTGATGAGATCGCCGACCTCAAGAAAGAGTTGCGCGGGATGGACGCCGCCGGTCTGAAATGAGCTCACCGCACGGCTCGGTAGCCGCCGACGGCTGGCGCACGCTACTGGGTCCCCAGTTCCTGGGGACGTCGACAGTGCTGGCCGGCGGAGTCGCGCTCTATGCGACCAACGAGTTCCTGACGGTCAGTCTGCTGCCGAGCGCGATCGCAGACATCGGTGGCGAACGGCTGTATGCCTGGGTCACCACCCTGTATCTGGTGGGGTCGGTTGTGGCGGCAACGAGCGTCAACGCGGTGCTGCTGCGCATCGGGCCCCGGGTGTCGTTTCTGTTGGGACTGGCTGTGTTCGGGGCCGGCAGCGTGGTCTGTGCGGCGGCCCCCGGTATGGAGGTATTGCTGGCCGGTCGCACCCTGCAAGGCGCCGCCGGGGGATTGCTGGCCGGTTTGAGCTATGCGCTCATCAATACCGCTCTTCCCCGGTCACTGTGGACCCGGGCCTCGGCATTGGTGTCGGCCATGTGGGGCGTCGCGACGGTGACGGGCCCGGCGGCCGGCGGCCTCTTCGCCCAATTCGGTTTGTGGCGCTGGGCGTTCGGCGTCATGGTGATCCTCGCTCTGGCGATGGCCGTGCTGGTCCCGTTGGTGTTACCGGCTCGCCGCGTCGATCCCGACGACGTTGAGCCCGCGCTGAAAGTCCCGGTGTGGTCGGTAACGCTGTTGGGCACTGCGGCGCTGACCGTCAGCGTCGCCCAGGTGCCCACAAGCATCGCGCTCACCACCGCGTTGCTCGCGATCAGTCTGGTCTTGGTCGCCGCATTCCTCTTCGTCGATCGACGAATGGCTGTGAAAGTGTTGCCGCCCAGCGCGTTTGGCGCTGGCCCGTTGAAGTGGATCTATCTGGCCCTAACGGTGCTGATGGCCGCGGCGATGGTCGATATGTATGTCCCGCTGTTCGGGCAACGCCTGGCGCATCTGGTTCCCGTCGCGGCCGGTTTTCTGGGCGCGGCGCTGGCGGTCGGCTGGGCGGTCAGCGAGATCCTCAGCGCGTCGCTGAGCAGCAAAAGAATCATCAACCGCGTGGTCGTGGGCGCGCCGGTGCTCATCGCGGTGGGTCTGATCCTGGCCGCGGCCACCCAATTCGACAACGCGGCTACGGGCCTAGTCGCCACGTGGGCCCTGGCGCTGACAATCACCGGAGTCGGCATCGGCGCCGCCTGGCCGCATCTGTCGGCCTGGTCGATGCAATTCGTCGACGACGAGAAGGAAGGCGCCGCAGCGGCCGCGGCGATCAACACGATTGAGGTTATCGCGGGGGCCTTCGGTGCCGGGCTGGCCGGCGTCGTCGTCAACACAGCGCACGGCGGCATGGTCATCGCCGCGCGGGCGTTGTTCGCCGTCTTCGCCGTGGTGGGTGTATTGGGCGCATTGGCCGCTCACCGGGCCACCCGGAGCATGCAATGACCAGCTTCGTTCGCGCACAACCGGATTCGACTATTACCTAGTCGGGCTCGTCCTCGGCATTGAGTACCGCGGAGACACCGTCGATGGCCGCCAACACTTGCGCGGCGTTACCAATCTTATTCCCTGACAGCGTCATCGCCACGGCAACCTGATCGCGGTCGATATTGCCGTCGTCCGCGTCGAGTTCGGTGAGTTGCCAGTTTCGTTGCCCGCAGACACGCAGGATCGTCCGCAGCACGCCCTGCCCGTTGTCATAGACGATTTGCAACCGGACTGTGCCGCGCAATCGCGCGGTGAGCTGTCGCTCCACCACATTGAATGCCAGCGCGCTGACAAAATGTAGTGCCACCACGGCCGCGGCCAGCAGCAAAAGGCCGGCACCGAGAAAGCCGATGCCTGAGACAACCTGGGCCGCAACCCGAGACGGATCGAGCACGAGAGTTTGCGCGGACAACACGTCGCCGAATCCGTACTTGCTGACCAACAGGATCAGGGCCGACGACGTGCCGACGATGGTTTGGGTCCGTAGTCCAGCAACCTTGCCCTGGATGGTGCGTTCCAAGCCGATGATCGCGGTAAGCCCAAACGCGGCGAACAGCTCGATGAAGTGCCGCCGCTCTGCACGGCTCCACCGAATAGCGGTTCGGCAAGCCAAATCTCCATGGCCGTCAAGCTACTTGTCCGGGCGTGATGTTGCGACTGTCCGGCGGCCGGGTCAGCGGGTCAACTTGATCACCTGCGTGCGGTGGAATTGCCAACGCTCGACGATGTGGAACCCGACGTTTTTCGCCGTCAGGTATGCGGGCGCGCGCACCAGCACCCGGCCCGGCGTCAGCGATTTCCCGCTTTGATGGTTCGGCAGCTTCGTGTCGTGGGTGGAAATCGTCCACAGCGTCGTGCATTTGTAGAGGCGACCCACCACCAGCCACACCCCGACGTGACCGTCCCACAGCGTCTCACGCTTGGGCGCGGGGACGCCGCGACCGACGTCGACCAGTGGCCGGAACGCGGCCGGACGGGCCGCAAGAAGCGCTCGAACCGGCCCGGGCAGCCAGCCGACCGTGTTGTCGACCAGCAGACAGTCGCCGGGAGCCGCCTGCGCGCTGATCAGGTCGGCGACGTCGCTGTAATCCCAACCTTCTTTGGCATACCGCTGTCGTTGCGACAGAAGATAATTCGGGAATGCCGCCACTGTGAGCGCAATCAGCATCGCTACGATCCACCGCGGCCTGGATGCGCTTGCGACGATGCAGATAGCCAGCACGACCGCCATTGCCGGGGTGGTGAAGAACAGATACCGCGGGTAGTAGAAAGGGTCACTGATCGCCGAATAGATCAGGCTGATAGCGGTGGGCACCACCATCCATGCTGCGCAAATGATCAACGCCCGGCGGGTATCGCCGAGGGAGTGCCATCGAGCTGTCTTCCGAATCGCCAGCGAGGCAACGAAAATGAGCGCTACTAGGATCGCAAACGGAACACTGTTGTCGAAGTACTGATGCAGCACGACGTCGAGCACGTTGTGCCAATTCAACGGATAAATCCAGGCGACCTGAAAGCTCTGGCCGTGCGCAAACAACATCAACGGTGTCAATGCGCCCACCGCCAGCACTGACGTGATCGCCCACCACCGCAACACCGACTTATCGCGACGCAGCACCGGCGTGACGACGGCGTAGACCGGCACCAGCAACACCAGGTAGATGTTGAGCAATATCGAGAGCATCAGCGCGAGCGTGTAGAACACCCAAAGTCGCGGCCGTTGTCGGCGTACCGCGGTGACCAACAAGATGGTCAGCCAGACCGCCGCCGCCGCCGTCAGCGCATACGAGCGCGCTTCGACCGCGGCCCACGTCACGCGCGGCAGGATGGCGAACACGACGCCCGCACACACCGCGGTGGTCCTCGGCAGGAACTGTTTCGCGAAGACCACCACGCCGGCCGCAGCGATCCCGACGGCCAGGCAACTGGGCACTCGCAACCAAAACTCGGTCGGCGGGACGATGCTCAACCAGCCATGCATCAGGAGGTAGAACAAACCGTGCACGGCGTCGATGTGACCCAGCATCCGCCAGAGATCGGGTAGCGAACGGCCGGCGGAGGCGGAAATCGTGGCACTCTCGTCGAACCACAGCGAAGGCCGGCCCGCCCCGGCCGCGCCGATGATGGCGGCCAGCACCGCGACAGCAAGCGGGTCGAAAACCCTGCTGTGGGGACGTGGACGCGAATCGCTCGCGGTGACCGCCGTCCGGGGTTCGTCGACTGTTGTGGCAACCATGATGTGTGTCACTGTAGGGCCACCCTGGTGAAACTGCTTACCCGTCCTGCCTGCCCACGTACCACCTTTGCCAGTGTCGCCGCAGCGAACGTGTTGGTCCGGCCGCAACCCTATCTGCGAAAAAGGCTGCACACCAGTTAATTTCACTGGATTTGATGGTTAATCGCGGGCGGTGCTGATGTGATTGACGCCTCGGAGTGCCCGCGTCGCACGGGTAGCCGGGAATTGCCAACCGTGTCGGCGTGTCTCAAATTCAACCATCTGTCTGCGGCAAGGGGTTACTGTCTTGGGTTGGCGTAGCAACCGACACCTGGGAGGGTAAATGAGCGCCTATCGGACCGTGGTGGTAGGAACCGACGGCTCGGATTCGTCGCTGCGCGCGGTGGAGAAGGCAGGCAGTATTGCCGGGGCCGACGCGAAGCTGATCGTCGCGACGGCCTACTTGCCTCAGCACGGGGATGCACGGGCCGCCGACACCCTGAAAGAAGAGAGCTACAAAGTCTCGGGCAGTGCCCCGATCTACGCGATCCTGCGCGAGGCCAAGGACCGTGCCGCAGCCGCCGGAGCCGCGAACATCGAAGAACGGTCGGTCGTCGGCGCCCCCGTCGACGCGCTTGTCGGACTCGCCGAAGAGGTCGGCGCCGACCTGCTTGTCGTCGGCAACGTCGGGCTGAGCACGATCGCCGGCCGGTTGCTGGGTTCAGTGCCCGCCAACGTCTCGCGCCGGGCCAAAATTGACGTGCTGATCGTCCACACCACCACGTAAGCGGGCATCCGCGGGTCCGGTGATTGACACCGCGAAGTACGGGCCGTGGGGATGAACCCGATGGGCCGAATCGGCGATCCCTACCTCGACATCGCTCCGGTGGCGCTGTTCTTGGCCGGCGAGGGCTGTCGGTATCTCACCCGGCAACAGGTTGTTCGTCGACGACGGCAGCCACATCAACGGGGTGGCCTGGACACCCGACCTCAACGCCTAGCTGACCGTCATGCGCTGGCGAGGTCGTGACGCTCCAACCGGAACGTCCGGCTCAGCCGGTCCGGGCGTGTCGTCAGGGTCACCTCAACGGCACCGCCAGACGTGATCACATAGCGCTCCTCGACATCCGGGCCGCCGTCGCGCCGTCGCACCGCCTGTCGCGGCAGGTCCTGGTCGTCGCTGAGGTCGGGATCGAACGGGAAGAACACCGGTTCGTACGGTGTGACGTCGCCGTCGGGATGGCCGTCGCGTAACCGGCTGCACTCCACGAAGCGGAAGTGCCCGATGTTGTGCGCCGCGCGGTAGGTCCGGGTGACGACGAAGGGCGGCTGGTCCGCGGCCGGTAGCGCAGACCCCTTGGGCACGATCGGGTCGAAGCAGACATCCTCGCCCGCGCAGGCCTCACGGAACACTCCGAAATGGCGTGAAAGACGCTCGGATAGCGCAAATCCCGCTTCCCGGTCGAGGAAGACCGACAGTCCGATCGCCGTCGCCGCGAACGGGTGCAGCGAGCGCTTGACGCGTTTCTCGTCGAACGTCGCGCGGAGCGACCTCGTGACAAGCGGGAAGCTTCCGGCACCGCCCACCACATAGATGCCGGCAACATCCGGCCAGGTGACATCGCCGCGGCTATGGTCGTGCAACACCCGGGACAGGGCGGCGATCGTCTTGTCCACCAGCGGAACACAGGCCGTGTAGACATCGTCGATCGGGCAGGAGAACGGCGGCGTGGCGACCGCGGCGAGGTCGACGAGAAAGCGACGGGTGTTCGGGCCGACGGCTTCTTTACGGACCGCACACTCCTCGAGTAGAAGATCGCGTGCTCCCGCGGGCAGTTTGGGCAGGCCGGCGCCTTTGCGGACCACCTTGAGGATCGCGTCGTCGAAGTCGTCACCGCCGAGCCGCTGGATGCCCTCGCTGAAGACCACCTCGTTCAACCGGCCGGTCATTTTCAGCAGCGATGCGTCGAATGTCCCGCCGCCGAGGTCGTAGATCAGTACGTACTCGCGCTTGGCGGTGATCGTCGAGCGATACCGGTGGGCGTATTCGAAGCCCGCCGCCGACGGCTCGTTGAGCAGCGCGACCACCTCGAAGCCGGCCTGGGTGAAGGCGTCCAGGGTCAGGAAGCGCTGCGCACTGGATGCGTTGGCCGGCACGCTGATCGCGGCTTCGATCCGCTCGCCCGTCGACAGTTCAACGTTCGACCGGTGTTGCAGATCGCTTTTCAGCTGGGCGAGGAAGCCCGCGAGCAGGTCGGCCAGCCGGTAGCTGCGCCCCGCGAGTTCGACCGTCGTTTTGGGTCCGGCGTCGTTGAGCAGGCGTTTGAACGATCGCAGCGCAGCCCAGCCCGGCTCGTGACGGACGGCGGCTGCGTCCAGACCGAAGCGCAACTCGCCGGCGTCGTTGGCGGCGATGATCGAGGGCCAGGTGTCGACTCCATCGAACGAGACCACCGGAAAATTGCCACGATCGACGACCGCGGCGACGGTGTGCGTGGTGCCGAAGTCGATGCCCACCTTCATCGGCTAAGAGTAGGCGTTGCACCGCGTTTCGCGGCTGCGAATCACCGACCGGGCTTGGTCTGATGGCCCGGTTCCTCAGCGGCCCGTCCCGGGCCGCATCGTCACCCGGCGGGGTTTGATGGCCCGGTTCCTCAGCGGCCCGTCCCGGGCCGCATCGTCACCCGGCGGGCGTCTTACCAACCGCGCTCGCGCCACGTCGCGAGGCTGGGACGTTCGGCGCCTAACGTGGTGTCGTCGCCGTGGCCCGGGTAGACGATGGTCGCGTCGTCGTAGACGTCGAACACCCGGGTGGTGACGTCGTCGAGTAGCTGGTCGAAGTCGCCGGGCTGCCACGTCTTGCCGACGCCGCCGGGAAACAGGCAGTCGCCGGTAAACAGCTGGGTGACTCCGCCGGTGGCCGGGCCGTCGAGCGCCAGCGCGACGGAGCCCGGGGTGTGTCCGCGGAGATGGATGACGTCGAAGGTTAGCTGACCGATTTGGACCGTGTCGCCACCGGAGAGCAAGCGGTCCGGCTTGACCGGCAACGGATCGGCATCGATTTCATGTGCTGCGGTCGGTGCGCCGGTGGCCTGCGCCACGGCTTCCAGTGCCTGCCAGTGGTCGAAATGCTGGTGGCTGGTGACGATGAGCGACACCTTCGGGACGTGCGTCCGCACCAGCTCGACGAGCGCATCCGCGTCGTTGGCGGCGTCGATAAGCAGGGTCTCACCGGTCGCGGAACACGTGACCAGGTAGGCGTTGTTGTCCATGGGACCCACCGAAGTTTTGACGATCGATACGCCCGGCAGAATCCGTTTCGCGGCCGTACCCGGTTCGACATGCCCGGTGTAGTTGTCGTCGACGACAGTCATACGCGTCACTCCTCGATCACGACTGCGCGGGCATCGTCATTGTCGGCGCGGGTCCTATTGGCCACCGTACTGCCCGACGGTTGGTTGCCCTAGGGGGCTAACGCCGGGCGAGTCAATGCACGTCGAACTCGGATGCTGATTGTGGCGTCAAAGGGCATCCGAACCGCGTTCGCCGGTTCGGACCCGGATCAGCGACTCGACAGGCGTCACCCAGATCTTGCCGTCGCCGATCTTGCCGGTGCGTGCGGCGCCGACGATGGCCGCGACCACGACGTCTACGTGCTCGTCATCCACGACGACGTCGACGCGTGCCTTCGGAACGAAGTCGACGTCATACTCGACACCCCGGTACACCTCCGTGTGCCCCTTCTGCCGGCCGTAGCCCCGGGCTTCGGAGTAGGTCATGCCGTGCACGTCGACGTTGTCCAGCGCGACGCGGATATCCGCGATCGTAAACGGCTGGACGATTCCGGTAATCAGCTTCATATCACCTAGCTTTCAGTGCGTGCGGCCGCCGCTGACGAGGGACTCGTCGGGGTACGCCTCCTCCATGTGCACGCCGATGTCGCCCTGTTCCAGGACTTCTTCGGCTGCCCGCAGTTTCATGAACACGCCAAGAATCTTGAGGATGGCGAACGTAACCAAGGCGTCCCACGCGATGATGGTGAGCGCCGCGCAGAGTTGGACCAGGATTTGTGCCGGATGATGGCCCCACAGCCAACCCGCGTTGGTGACGTCCTTGACGTCTTTGCCGTTGCCGAGGTAGATGACGATGTGCGGGTCGGCCAGCACTCCGACCAGCAGGCCGCCGGCCAGGCCCGCCACACCGTGGGTGTGCACGACGCCGAGGCTGTCATCGACCTTCCTGAACAGTCGGGTGCGGCCGAGCCAGTTCCAGGACATCCACACCAGCGAGCTGGCCACCACTCCAATGATGATGGCGCCGAAGCTGTTGACGAAGCCGGCGGCGGGGGTGATGGCCACCAGCCCCGAGATCATGCCGTTGATGCCACCCAACAGGGTGGGTTTACGCTCGCGGCTTGCGAAGACGTCCCAGATTACCCAGGTCAGCAACGCCACGGCGGTGGCCAGGTTGGTGTTTAGCACGGCCAAGGAGGCGTTGGTGCCAGCGAAGTAGGGGTCACCGCCGTTGAACCCGTTCCAGCCCAACCACAGGATGCCCGCCCCAACCGCGGCTATCGGCAAGTTGTTGGGCACGGCGCGTTCGCGGTCGCGGGCCAGTCGGGGCCCGATCACCGCGGCTGCGACAAACCCGCTGGTGCCGGCGGCCAGGTGGATCACGTACCCGCCGGAGTAGTCCAGTGTTCCGGTGCTAAAGAGGCTACTGACGCCGGTGTGCGGCTGGGCCCAAAAGCCCCCACCCCATACCAGGAAGGCGTTGACCGAGTAGGCAAATGTCGACCATAACGGTACGAAGATCAGCCACACCTTGAAGTTGATTCGGCCCACCACGCTGCCCAAGAACAACAGCGGGGTGATCGCGGCGAATACGAACTGGAAGTAAGCCAGTGTGGTCTCGGGGAACCGAAATTTGGGCATCGCCCCGTCGAGCAGCGGGATCACGGCCTGGTGCTGGTTGTCGGCGCCCAAGATACTGCGCGGCTTGCCCACCGCGGACTGCAGGATGCCCGGGCCGAGTTTTTGGGGCTCCCCGAATCCCATCTTGAAGCCCCACAGCACCCACACCACCAATACCAACGAAAATCCGGTGAACGCCATCAACATGGTGTTGACGGCCCACTTCCTTTGGACGAGGCCGCCGTACAGCACCGCAATACCCGGAATGCTCATTAGGCCGACCAGAGTGGCTGCCACCAATTGCCACGCATTGTCTCCGGGGCTGAGCCAATCGGGATACGGGTTCATGCCGGTCCACCCTTCGGTCGCTGTCGCGGTGCCACGCGTGAGTGGGCAGATTTTCCCGCCGTTGAGTTGCGGTCAGGTGATTAAGTGTTAATTCTTGATTTCTGCTGGAATCTAGACTTCCGCTCACCCGCTGCTGGCTGGCGCCGGCTACGCCCGCTCTATCTCAAATAATTCAATGTGAACCAACAGATTCCATCCGGGAATCACACGAGACATCGGAATCCATCTGGGTGCGGCCAGCCATCATGGCCCCCAACTGCGGTTGCGCGCAAGCGCTTCCGTGGACGAACTTAACCGCATCCATAGCGTTTCAATGGGAACGCGGGATCAACGGCTTCGCTGGCGGTGGAAGACGCAAGCGGTCGCGCTAACTTGTCCGCGTTGTCCGCTATGGCAGGATCCCCACGATTCGACACTGAGCCTGAACTGCTTCCGAGTGGGCGTCGTGCTGGGCGGAGACCGCGCGACACCAGTCGCGTGCTTCTGCACCACATGCGTGCTCGACTGCGCTGCCCATCGAACTCGCGAGCGTGACATTTACGCAGCTGTCGCGGGATCGGCCATAGTCCGACGAGTGGCCCGTCATCGCCCACGCTGCCACCCCTACCGCAATCAAAGCAACGATAACGACGGCCGCTATCAACATGGCACGGCGCTCGCCAGGCGTCAGGGGATTGGTCGGTGGGGTCTTGCCTGTGCTGACCGTCGGCGGCTCCTTTGTCCGGCGAACTCGATCGATCAACAATAGAGGCGTTGCTGCTAGCTCGGCTGAGGTGCTCCCTCGTAGATCGGCGCCAGGTGACCTGTGGATCAAGTCGTTCGTATCGAGATCTTCTGGGCGAGCGGCCAACCGAGTGCCACAGTGAGCGCTTTGAAACTCGGTGAGTTGTCTGTCAGAGGGGACACCTAGCATGGACTCAGTAGTGTGTCCGGCCGGATTGCGGCGCTGATGCTGGCGCTGGAAGCGGCCCGGTGAAAGGGGCTGGGTGGCTGACCGCCTGATCGTTAAGGGTGCTCGCGAGCACAATCTGCGCAGTGTCGATCTTGATTTGCCGCGGGACGCGTTGATCGTGTTCACCGGCCTGTCCGGCTCGGGAAAGTCTTCGCTGGCGTTCGACACGATCTTCGCCGAGGGCCAGCGGCGCTATGTCGAATCGCTGTCGGCCTACGCCCGCCAATTCCTGGGCCAGATGGACAAGCCCGACGTCGACTTCATCGAGGGGCTGTCACCGGCGGTGTCCATCGACCAGAAGTCGACCAACCGCAACCCCCGGTCGACGGTCGGAACCATCACCGAGGTGTACGACTATCTGCGGCTGCTCTACGCGCGGGCCGGCACGCCGCACTGCCCGGTCTGCGGCGAGCGGATCGCACGACAGACGCCGCAGCAGATCGTCGACCAGGTGCTGGTGATGCCGGAAGGCACCCGGTTCCAGGTGCTCGCCCCGGTGGTGCGCACCCGTAAGGGCGAATTTGCCGACCTGTTCGAAAAGCTGAACGCGCAGGGCTACAGCCGCGTCCGCGTCGATGGTGTGGTGCATTCGCTGACCGATCCGCCCAAGCTGAAGAAACAGGAGAAGCACGACATCGAGGTGGTGGTCGACCGCCTGACCGTCAAGGCCAGCGCCAAACAGCGGCTCACCGATTCGGTCGAGACTGCCCTGAATCTGGCCGACGGCATCGTGGTGCTCGAGTTTGTCGATCACGATCACGACGCCCACAACCGCGAGCAGCGGTTCTCCGAGAAGCTGGCCTGCCCCAATGGGCACTCCCTGGCCGTCGACGATCTGGAGCCGCGGTCGTTCTCGTTCAACTCGCCGTACGGCGCCTGCCCGGAGTGTGCCGGTCTGGGCATCCGTAAGGAAGTAGACCCCGATCTAGTGGTGCCGGATCCGGATCGCACCCTGGCGGAGGGCGCGGTCGCGCCGTGGTCGATGGGTCACACATCGGAGTACTTCACCCGAATGCTGGCCAGCCTCGGTGAGGCGATGGGCTTTGACGTCGACACACCGTGGCGCAAGCTGCCAGCCAAGGCGCGCAAGGCGATTCTGGAGGGCTGCGACGAGCAGGTGCATGTCCGGTACCGCAACCGTTACGGCCGCACCCGCTCCTACTACGCCGACTTCGAAGGCGTGCTTGCGTTCCTGGAACGCAAGCTGGATCAGACCGAATCCGAGCTGATGAAGGAGCGCTACGAGGGCTTCATGCGCGACGTGCCGTGCCCGGTGTGTGCGGGCACGCGGCTGAAGCCGGAAATCCTGGCCGTCACCCTGGCCGCGGGAGATCAGGGCGCGAAATCTATCGCCGAGGTGTGCGAGCTGTCCATCTCCGACTGCGCGGATTTCCTGAACGGGCTCACGCTGGGCTCGCGCGAACAAGCGATCGCGGGTCAGGTGCTCAAGGAAATCCAGTCGCGGTTGGGCTTTCTTCTCGACGTCGGGCTGGAGTATCTGTCGCTGTCCCGAGCGGCGGCCACGCTGTCCGGCGGGGAGGCGCAGCGTATCCGGCTGGCCACCCAGATCGGCTCGGGCCTGGTCGGCGTGCTGTATGTGCTCGATGAGCCGTCGATCGGGCTGCATCAGCGCGACAACCGCCGGCTCATCGAAACTCTCACCCGCTTAAGGGATTTGGGCAATACCTTGATCGTTGTCGAGCACGACGAAGACACCATTGCCCACGCCGACTGGGTCGTCGACATCGGTCCGGGCGCCGGCGAGCACGGCGGCCACATCGTGCACAGCGGCACCTACGGCGACCTGCTGGCCAACAAGGAATCGATCACCGGGGCCTACCTGTCGGGCAAGGAAAGCATTGCCGTGCCGACAATTCGGCGTCCGGTGGACAAGCGGCGCGGACTGACGGTCGTCGGCGCCAACGAGCACAACCTGCGCGGGATCGATGTGGCGTTCCCACTCGGTGTGCTCACCGCGGTCACCGGTGTATCCGGTTCCGGCAAGTCGACATTGGTCAACGACATCTTGGGATCGGTGCTGGCGAACCGGCTGAACGGCGCCAGGAATGTCCCGGGCCGGCATACCCGCGTCACCGGACTCGACCACGTCGACAAGTTGGTTCGGGTCGACCAGTCGCCGATCGGGCGCACCCCGCGCTCCAACCCCGCCACCTATACCGGTGTCTTTGACAAGATCCGCACTCTGTTCGCCGCGACCACCGAGGCCAAGGTGCGCGGTTATCAGCCCGGCCGGTTCTCATTCAACGTCAAGGGCGGTCGCTGCGAGGCGTGCACCGGTGACGGCACCATCAAGATCGAGATGAACTTCCTGCCGGATGTGTATGTGCCGTGCGAAGTGTGCAACGGCGCCCGCTACAACCGGGAAACCCTGGAGGTGCACTACAAGGGCAAGACCATCGCCGAGGTGCTGGACATGTCGATCGAAGAGGCGGCGGAGTTCTTCCAGCCGATCACCGGCATCCACCGCTATCTTCGAACGCTGGTCGACGTCGGCCTCGGATACGTGCGACTGGGCCAGCCCGCGCCCACGCTGTCCGGCGGCGAGGCGCAGCGGGTGAAGCTGGCGTCGGAGTTGCAGAAACGCTCTACCGGACGCACCGTCTACATCCTCGACGAGCCGACCACCGGACTGCATTTCGAAGACATCCGCAAATTGTTGGACGTCATCAACGGCCTTGTCGACAAGGGCAATACGGTGATCGTCATCGAACACAACCTGGACGTGATCAAGACATCGGACTGGATCATCGACATGGGTCCTGAGGGCGGTGCCGGCGGGGGAACCATCGTCGCTGAGGGCACTCCGGAGGATGTGATGGCGGTGCCGGAGAGCTACACCGGCAAGTTCCTCGCGGAGGCACTAGGCGCGTCTGCCCCAAACCGTGTGAAGTCCTCAGCCAAGCGTCGGCGGGCCAAAGTCAGTGCTTGACAGGCCGGTGTGGCGCTAATCAAGTCCGCAGCGACTGGCGGTCCACGTCGGCGTACGCATCGGTGGGTTGGCTGGTGCGGGCGAGGTCTTGATTAGCCGGACCGTACGCGACCTGTCAAATGGTTCGGGCCTAGTCTTCGAAAGCCTTGGGCCACAACGGCTCAAGGGCCTACCCGAGGACATCTACGTCTACCGGGTGACGCCGCCCTAGACCGGCGCTTAGTCGGCGCTGTCGTCGCGCATTGATTCGCGGATTTGGGCTAACCGGTCGGCGGCCGCACGCTGCCGGGCCTCATACTGGTCCTCGACGTCGCGGCCCTCCGGGGTCTCGGCATCCAATTCGGCTGAACCGATGGATGTTTCGTAGCGGCTCTCGATTTTCTCGCGGACCGATTCGAACGTCGGCACTCCCGCGCTGCTGTAGCCCGGGTCGACGTCGGACTGGCCGGCGGGAGTTTCCGGTTCATCGGGCACGTTGCCACGCTACCCGTGTCAGCGGCGTACCGGCTCGGCGTGCGGAGCCGGAGCCGACGCGGGCGGCCAGGTGGATGGTGCCGCGATCCGCGGTACCCCGGGGGTGGCCAGTCGACCGGCCAACCAGGGCAGCGCCGCGGCGAATGCATTGCTTGCGAAGGGCCAGTCGTGCTTGCCGGGCTGGGCGACGATCGCACAGTTGATGCCGTTGGCGCGGCCGAGTCCACACAAGGACTCGGCCGCCGTGATCTGATCGTTGGGGTTGGCGGCGGAGTCGCGGCCGCTGAGGCTGACGTCGCGGGCATCGGTCACCGATAGACCGCGATGACGTTTCGGCGGGTTGCTCGACGACACGTCGAACCAGCCCGAAACCCCGGTGTATCGACCGTGTTTGGTGATGACGGTAGCCGGGTCGAAAGTGGCCCACGCCTCGGAATTGCCGCCGAACAGCCGGGCGATGGTCTGCGCTTTGGTGCCGGCTTCAGGGCCCATGTTGCCGGCGATGTCGACGAATGAGCTGAACAATTCCGGATGCATGACGGTCAGGTCCAGCGCGCACATGCCGCCCATGGACCAGCCGACAATACCCCACTGTGCCGACTTTGGGCTCACACCAAACTTTGAGATCATATATGGCACAACGTCTTTGGTGAGGTGATCGGCGGCGTTGCCGCGGCTGCCGTTGACGCATTCAGTGTCGTTGTTGAACGCTCCGCCGGAGTCCACGAAGACGAACACTGGTGCGTTACCCGCGTAGCTGGCCGCAAGATCGTCGATCGTTTTCCCAGCGTTGCCGGCCCGCAGCCAGTCGGCTGGCGTGTTGAACTCGCCGCCGATCATTATCACCGTCGGCAGCGGCGGTGGAGGGCTGCTGGTAAACCACGCCGGCGGCAAGTAGACGACTTCACCGCGGTGTTTGAAATGCGACGCATAGTCCGGGATCGTCACCGGAACGACGATGCCGTGAGTCGGCTGCAGACCCGCGGCCGCCATCGCGGCAACGCTGGCCGCGTCGGTCTGGTGGGGCAGTGGACCGGCGGTGAGCTGATCCCACGCGGTCTGCACGGTGGGGAAGTAGCCGACCCAGAGGTTGAGCGTCAGCCCCGCGCTGAGCAGACACAGCGGCACCGACAGCAGCGAAGCACTGCGCCGCCACCAGCGCGCGCTGCCCCACCCCAGGATCACGATCGCGGCGGCGGCACCGCTACCGGCGATCCACCACCACAGCAGCTGAGGTGCGGGATCGTCGGCCAGACCGGCACTAGCGATGTACCAATTCGAGCACGCGGCCAAGGCTGCGCCCAGGACCGCGGCCACCGGTAGAAAGAGCAGCCTCCAGAGCCGCGATCGCCACCCGACGGCCACCAGCAGCATGCTTACCGACACGGCCTGGACCACTCCGGGTACCCAGCCGTGCATCAAGGAGGTGTGGTTGTCAGCCAGCACCGCAAACGCAAGGTTCGCCGTCGAACCTGTCACGTTGTCTATTGTGAACTTCTTGTTACGGATTAAGCACGACTTTTGCTCATCGGATGCGGAAGCTCGCGCGGCGGGAGCGCAAGTCGGGCCGGTTACCGCGGCTTCGCAAGCGGGAAGGGCAGAGTCTCGCGGATGCTCCGACCCGTGACGAGCATGACCACGCGGTCGACGCCCATCCCGAGGCCGCCGGTCGGCGGCATCGCGTATTCCATCGCCTGCAGAAAGTCCTCGTCGAGCTCCATCGCTTCGGGGTCCCCACCCGCGGCCAGGAAGGACTGTTCCTCGAGGCGGCGTCGCTGCTCGACAGGGTCGGTGAGTTCGCTGTAGGCCGTGCCTAGTTCGATGCCCCACGCCACCAAATCCCAGCGTTCGGCGACGCCGGCTTCACTGCGGTGGGGGCGGGCCAGCGGCGAAACGGACAGCGGGAAATCGATATAGAAGGTCGGTTTCTCGGTCCGGGCTTCGACCAGATGTTCGTAGAGCTCGAGTACCACCGCGCCGGCGTCCCACTGCGCCAGATATGGGATTCGTACTGCGTCAGACAACCGTCGCAGCGTGGTCAGGCTGGTGCTCGCGTCGATGTGCTCACCGAGCGCCTCGGATACCGCCTCATGGACAGTCTTGATCGGCCAGACACCGGAGATGTCGACTTCTTCCAGGCCAGCATCGCCGGACGGCCGCATCACCACCTGAGCGCCGTTGGCGGCCTGCGCGGCGTTCTGAATCAGCTCCCGGCCGCCGTCGATCCAGTCCTTGTAGTCGGCGTGGGCCTGATACGCCTCCAGCAAGGTGAATTCCGGATTGTGGCTGAAGTCGACACCCTCGTTGCGGAAAGCTCTGCCCAACTCGAATACCCGCTCCACACCACCGACGCAGAGCCGCTTAAGGTACAGCTCCGGCGCAATCCGCAGATACAGATCGAGGTCGTAGCTGTTGATGTGGGTGATGAAAGGCCGGGCGGCGGCACCACCGTGAATTTGTTGCAGGATCGGGGTCTCGACTTCGAGGAATCCCTTGGCATTCAGGGTGTCTCTGATCGAGCGCAGCACGCTGCTGCGAGCGGTGATCAGCTCGCGCGCCTCGGCGTTGACGGCCAGGTCGACATAGCGGCTGCGCACTCGCGCTTCGGGATCGGTCAGCCCTTTCCACTTGTTCGGCAGCGGCCGTAGGCATTTGCCGATCAGACGCCAACGGTGCACGATCAGCGACTGGGTGCCGGTCTTGCTGTATCCCATCTTGCCGGTCACTTCGACCAGGTCGCCGAGATCGATCGCCTTGGTGAAGTCCGCGGTTCGGCCATGCTCGAGAACCGAATTCTCCAGCAGCAGTTGCACTTCCGCTGACCAGTCGCGCAGATCGGCGAACAGCACGCCGCCGAAGTCCCGGATCCGCAGCACACGCCCTGACACCGAGACCGCCGTCTGATCCTCGATACCCAGTGCCTGAGCGACTGTGTGACTGGGTGGCTGCCCCACTGGATAAGCGTCAATACCGCTGTTCTGCAATGCCTTCAGCTTGGACATCCGGACGCGCATCTGCTCGGGTAGTCGCCGGCCTCGCGCGTCGATGTCACCGAAGTCGGCCTCCTGCAGTGCTAGCGCATCCGGTGCCGAACCGTCATGGTGCAACAGCCCGGTCGCCAACAGCGTCGGAGGGACCGACGGGTGATGGCCGGTGTGCTGTTCGTCGCGACGGGTGAAGGGCAGGACCAGGAAGCCCTCTGCGATCGACGAGGCGACGCCCACCCGCGGAACCATCCGGGCGTCTTCGTAGCAGGCGAAGCGCGGAATCCAGTCGGGTTGGTATTTCATGTTCGAGCGGTACAGCGTCTCCAGCTGCCACCACCGCGAGAAGAACAGCAGGAACCCGCGCCACAACCGGGCCACCGGGCCGGCGCCGAGTTGGGCGCCCTGCTCGAATGCGGACCGAAACATGGCGAAGTTCAACGAGATACGAGTAATGCCGATGCGCTCGGCGTGCAGCGCAAGTTCGCTCACCATGAGCTCGATGGTGCCGTTGGGCGATTGCGGCGACCGGCGCATCAGATCCAGCGAAACGCCGTTGCGTCCCCAGGGGACCAGCGACAGCATCGCGACCACAGTGTCGTCGGGGTCGATGGCTTCGACCAGCAGGCAGTCGCCATCGGCCGGATCACCCAGCCGGCCCAGCGCCATCGAGAATCCGCGCTCGGTTTCGGTGTCCCGCCACGCGTCGGCACGCGAGGTCACCTGTGCCATCTCGTCGGGTTCGATGTCGTGGTGGCGTCGGATGCGCACCGTCAGCCCGGCGCGGCGGGCTCGCGTCACCGCCTGGCGTACTCCGCGCATTTCGCGCCCGGACAGCCTGAACTCGGCAGTCTGCAAGATCGCTTCGTCGCCGAGCTCCAACGCGTTCAGGCCGGCCTCGCGAAATGCTTTGGCCCCGGCCGAACTGGCGCCCATGTTCCCCGGCGTCCAGCCGTAGCTCTGGCACAGCGCCAGCCACGCGTCGATGGCTTGCGGCCATGCCCGCGGGTCGCCGATCGGATCCCCACTGGCCAGGCAGACACCTACCTCGACGCGGTAGGTGATCGCGGCGCGGCCGCTGGGCGCGAAAACCACCGACTTGTCGCGACGCGTAGCGAAGTACCCCAGCGAGTCGTCCTTGCCCCACAGCTCGATCAGCCCACGGATCGCAGATTCGTCCTCGCCGGTGAGTGCGTTTGCGGCGCGCTGCGACTGGAACAACACGATCGCGGCGACGATCAGCGCCATCGCGCTGAACAATCCGAAGAGCGCGTTGAGGAGAACGGGCGGACGCCCGGTGAATTGCGCCGACTCGACGACGGCGAATCCGACCACCCGGTTCACCACATAGAACAACCGGTCTTCGGCGGCCAGTGAGCGGGGGAACGTCTCGACGAGACCCCAGGAGACCGCGATCCCGATCGCCCACCCGGTCAGCAGCACTCCGGCAGCCTTATACAACGCACCCTGGCGGACCTTGGCCCAGAACTCGCGATAGGCGAAGATCAGCACGACCAACGCGGCCAGATGCAGCCCGAGTCCGAGCGTCTCGCCGAAGCTCTTGGCCGGGCTGGGGTGATCCACCACCAGACCGGCGACGTTCAAACCGGCGGCCAGCAGCAGGTTGAGCACCAGCAGCCACCACGCGATACGTTTGCGGGCGGTCAGCGCTCCGGCTAATAAGGCCAGCACAAACGACCACGCAAAGCTGGTGTCGGGGAAGTTGAATACGAAGTCGTTGATGAATTCCCGCGGCACCCTGATAAGCCACCGAATCACCGGCGACACGCTGGCGATCAGCGACAGGGTCGCGATGACACCGACCGTCCAGCCGGCCGCCGCCGGCACCCAGCGGAGTCGAGAATTCGACTGGTTCCGCACGCGGGACGCTGTGAGGGTCACAGACGGCGAGGATATTCGGTTTGGCTATGGAATGCCTATGTTCCGGACGTGCACGAGATGCTCGTGTCGGCGGTGCCGCGAAGTCGTGGTTGCCTGGTCTCCCACCGTCGGCAGTGGCCGGCCGGACAGCGAGGTGGCCGAGCTCGGCGTCGTGACTGGTAGACTCACCTGCGCGACCGTCTCCGGCGAAGCCAGAGACAGCAAGTGGAGTCCCGCTCCCACCGTTGGCCAACGACATTGATTCAAGGCTCAGCGGTCCGGTCACCGGCAGATTAGTTCGCCGGTTCTGCGTTTGGCAGGCGGCTTTTGCCGTGATCGGTCGGCACCGGGCCCTGCTTATGCAGGGCTTTTTTGCTGATGGCGTGGCATCCCAACCGCTGGCTCCGAATGGAGCAGGTGACGGTGGCAATCGGGAAAGACCAATGAGGGAGGCCCCATCAGCACTGAGACCCGCGTCAACGAACGCATCCGCGTACCTGAAGTCCGACTGATCGGTCCGGGAGGGGAGCAGGTAGGCATTGTGCGTATCGAAGACGCCCTTCGCGTCGCCGCGGATGCCGATCTCGACCTTGTCGAAGTTGCCCCGAACGCCAAACCGCCGGTCTGCAAGATCATGGACTACGGCAAGTTCAAATACGAGACGGCGCAGAAGGAGCGCGAGTCTCGTAAGAACCAGCAGCAGACCGTCGTCAAAGAGCAGAAACTGCGGCCCAAGATCGACGATCACGACTATGCGACCAAGAGGGGTCACGTGATCCGATTCCTGGAAGCTGGAGCGAAAGTCAAGGTGACAATCATGTTCCGTGGACGCGAGCAGTCACGGCCCGAACTGGGTTACCGGCTCCTGCAACGCCTGGGCGCCGACGTCGCCGACTACGGATTCGTCGAGACCACGGCCAAGCAGGACGGACGCAACATGACGATGGTGCTGGCACCGCACCGTGGTGCGAAAACCCGTGCCCGTGCCGCCGAAGATGCCAGTGGCCCCACGCGGCAAGCCGCACCGAAAGACGACACCGAACCGTCGCCGAACTGATAACGCAGAACTGAGGACACATGCCCAAGACCAAGACCCACAGCGGAGCGTCGAAGCGATTCCGTCGCACCGGCACCGGGAAGATCGTGCGTCAGAAGGCCGGCCGCCGCCACCTGCTGGAGCACAAGCCGACCAAGCGGACGCGCCGGCTGGATGGACGGACCGTCGTGTCGGCCAACGACACCAAGCGGGTCAAGAAGATGCTGAACGGCTGAACGGCTGACCGGCGACCGTCACCAACACAGCGCCGGAACAACTACTACGTCCACACGAGGATAGGAACACCCCATGGCACGCGTGAAGCGGGCAGTCAACGCCCACAAGAAGCGCCGCACCATCCTGAAGGCTTCCAAAGGCTATCGCGGCCAGCGGTCCCGTCTCTACCGCAAAGCCAAAGAGCAGCAGCTGCATTCACTCACCTACGCCTACCGCGACCGCCGGGCGCGCAAAGGTGAGTTCCGCAAGCTGTGGATCTCGAGGATCAACGCTGCTGCCCGCGCCAACGACATCACCTACAACCGACTGATCCAGGGTCTGAAGGCCGCCGGCGTCGAGGTCGACCGCAAGAACCTGTCCGAGATCGCGATCAGCGATCCCGCGGCGTTCACCGCGCTGGTCGGCGTTGCCCGGGCCGCACTGCCCGACGACGTCAACGCGCCATCCGGCGAGGCTGCCTAACCGCACCCGGCAGATCACCCGGTGCTCACTGAACGATCGGCCCGAGTGGTCGCCGCGGTCAAACTCCACCGACAGGTAGCCCGGCGAAATAACCACCGTTTCCTGGTCGAAGGCGCCAACCTGGTCGAAGCGGCCTCGCGGCGCGAACTGATCCGCGAGATTTTCGTCACCGAGGCCGCGGCGCAACGGTACGCCGCGCTGCTGGCTGAACACGACGCATCGGTCCAGCTGGTCACCGAGCGCGCCGCGAAAGCCTTGTCCGACACCGTAACTCCGACCGGCTTGGTGGCGGTCTGCGAGCTGCCGAGTCCCGCCCTTGCGGAGGTTCTGCGCAGCGGGCCCCGATTGGTGGCCGTTGGCGTGGAAATCGTTGAACCGGGCAATGCGGGCACCCTGATCCGCATCGCCGATGCCATGGGTGCAGGCGCGGTGGTGTTTGTCGGTAACAGCGTCGACCCCTACAACGGCAAATGCCTGCGCGCTTCAGCGGGCAGCATCTTCGCCGTGCCGGTCATCGTCGCACCGGACGTGGACGCGGCGATCAGTGCACTGCAGGCCGCCGGGCTGCGGGTACTGGCCACCACAGTGGACGGTGAACTGTCGCTCGATGACGCCGATCTCGCGGCGCCGACGGCCTGGCTGTTCGGGGCGGAGGCGCATGGTTTGCCGGCGCAGTTGGCCGAACAGGCGGACAGTCGGGTGACCATCCCGATGTCTGGGGGAGCGCAAAGTCTGAATGTGGCTGCTGCCGCAGCGATTTGCCTCTATCAAAGCGCCCGAGCGCAGCGCGCGGGTTCCGATCGCTAGGCGGCCCTGCCGCGGCCCCGCGCCGGACGCAAACCGGCCAGCGAGAACGTGGTGTGCACCAGCGACCCGGCGCGCTCGAATATGGATTTGCGCGGCGGGAAGTAGTGCATCGGCAGCCCGCGGCGGTCTGACGGTGGCGCCATGAAGGCCGGCGCTTCGACGAGAGGGGCGTCAGCGGAATTCCGGCCCGCGGCGCGGCGGTATGCGGCCAGCGCACGCGGATGCAAGCGGATCTCGTCGGGAACCGCCAGAAATGCCAACTCGACCAGTTTTCCGAACAACCGTAGGATCACTTCGTCGCTCGGCGTCCAACGCATGCCGGCTTTTTCGCGCACCGACGGCTCGAACAATCCCGCCGCGATCCAACGTTGCCCCGCGACAAGAGGTTTGAACAGCTGATCCCACACCGGTGTCGGCATCAGCACGAACTTTGGCTTCGGGATCCGGATTTGGAAGATGTCTAGCGTCGCCTGATTGAGCTCCAGCTCATCACGGCAGACCCGTTGCCAGTACTCCTGAAAATCGTCCCAGGACTTGGGGACTGGCCGCATACTCATGCCGTACATCGCGTACCACTGCACGTGTTCATCGAACAGCTGACGCTTCTCGGCCTCGGTCAGCCCGCCGCAGAAATACTCGGCCACCTTGATCACAAGCATGAAGAAGGTGGCGTGGGCCCAGTAGAACGTCTCGGGATTGAGCGCGTGGTAGCGGCGGCCGGTGGAATCGACGCCCTTGATGGTGTGGTGGTACTGCTTGATCTGCTCGCCGGTCTGGGCTGCCCGGCCGCCGTCGTAGACAACGCCCATGATCGGGTACACCGAGCGCGCCACCCGTTGCAGCGGTTCGCGCAACAGGATCGAGTGCTCCTCGACGCCGGCGCCCAATTCCGGATGCATGTTCTGGATGGCGCCGATCCAGACCCCCATCATCCCGGTACGCAGGTCGCCGAAGTACTTCCATGTCAGCGACTCAGGCCCCAGCGGGGATGCCGCTGGCGGAGCGTCGTGGTGGGGATCGACCGACTGGCGCGCAGCGGACGCGCGTGGCGGCGTGGAGGGCATCGACGTCACTGTCATCACAGCCTCCCAGTCCTGATGGGCGATGATGAGACCACGATAATGTTGACAACACATGTTGTCTATAATTTCGGGGCGAGTCGCGATGCGCTGTTATCGAGTGTCCACACCAGCGTCGCAACCCCGTGATCAGGTGGTTCATCGCAGGCCGTGTCGGACACCACGATGCCGGTCGTTGCCGGTCTCTCCGGACACCACCTACCCTGAGCGTTGTGGAACTCGGGCCTCATCCGGCGATCGGCGAGCCTGAGGAAACGGCGGTGACGCCGGATCCGCCTGGATTGCGAGAGCAGTCGAAGCCCTCAATACGTGGTGCGGCGCAGTGGCTGCGCGGCACCAATCAAAGCCCGGGTGTGATCGGACTGGTCCGGCGTGCGCGCCGGCTTCTGCCGGGCGACCCCGATTTCGGCGACCCACTGTCGACGGCCGGCCAGGGTGGCCCGCGCGCTGCAGCCCGGGCCACCGGCCGCCTGTTGGGTGAACGCGGTGGCGCGTCGCGGGAGGTCGGTCTCGGTGCGCTGCAGGTCTGGCAGGCCCTGACCGAGGCGGTGTCCCGGCGTCCGGCAAACCAGGAGGTCACCATCGTTTTCACCGACCTCGTGGGCTTCTCCACCTGGTCGTTGCACGCCGGCGACGACGCCACGCTCAAGCTCTTGCGGCGAGTGGCGCGGGCGATCGAACCGCCACTGCTGGACGCCGGCGGCCACATCGTCAAGCGGATGGGTGACGGGATCATGGCGGTGTTCGCTGACCCACTCGTCGCGGTCGGTGCGGTGCTGGAGGCCAAGCGAGCGGTGAAAGCGGTCGATGTCGACGGCTACAAGCCGCGGATGCGGGTGGGGATCCATACCGGGCGACCGCAGCGGTTGGCCGCCGACTGGCTGGGCGTCGACGTCAACGTCGCCGCGCGGGTGATGGAGCGGGCCACTCGCGGTGGAGTCATGGTGTCGGGGACCACACTGGAGCACCTTGGCCCGAACGATTTGGTCACACTGGGCGTCGCGGCCAAGCGTGTGCACTGGTCCGTTTTCGGGGGTAAACCCGCTGGTCTTCCGGCTGATTTGGTGATCTACCGACTCAAGCCATCCAAAGATACTGTTAGCGACTTATCAGGTGTAGACAACTCGGATGACGAAAGTCCCCAGGCATAGTAGATGGCGATGATAGGGCAGGTATTGTCGCGGCTCTCGCGCGTGCGGATCACGCTCGGCTATGCGGCCGTGCTGATCGGCGTCAGCGCGGCGCTCGTCGACCTCGGTCCGCGGGCCCGCGCGCACGTCATCGCGCAGGCCAGCACCAATCTGCACAACCTGGCACACGGTCACCTGGCCACCTTGTTGGACAGCGCCTTCGTCACCGACGCCGGTCCGATGTATTTCTGGCTGCCCTGCCTGGTGTGCCTGCTCGCCCTGGCCGAGCTGATTTGGCGCAGCGGCCGCCTGGCCATCGTGTTCGTCACGGGTCATATCGGTGCGACGCTGCTGGTCGCCGTCGGCCTCACCGCGGCGATCGAACTCGGCTGGTTGCCTCTGTCGGTCTCGCGCGCGAGTGATGTCGGTGTGAGCTACGGCGCGGTGGCGGTACTGGGCGCGCTCACCTCTGCAATCCCTCAGCGGTGGCGGACCGCCTGGATCGGCTGGTGGATTCCGGTCGGTATCGTCGCGGCCGCGCTCGGCGACGATTTCACCGATGTCGGCCATTCCATCGCTTTGATGCTGGGCATGCTGGTCTCCGTCCGCCTGGACGGCCCGGCGCGCTGGACGCCCGTCCGCTGCGCGCTGCTGGCGGTATCCGCGGTCTTCGGCTTTTTCCTGTTGGTGCACGGCGCCTGGTCGATGTGGGGTGCAGCCGCCGTGGGCGCGCTAGGCGCCACTGCCGCTGAGCTCATCGCTCGCTCGCGCGCGACGCGTCGACGGCTGGCGTCGGCAGAGTCGGCGCCAGAGCCGGCGCTCAACGGCTGAGCGACCCGCTAAGGCACGGCCTTCGAGTACAGCCAGCTGTCCCACAAGTCCGACAGCGATTCCTCGCAGTAGCCAGCGGCCAGGCCGGTGAAGTCGTCGGTGACGGCGTTGCCGTGGCGGTAGCGGGTCGTCCAATCTTTCAGTAGCGCAAAGAACTTCTCGTCGCTCAATCGTTGACGCAGCGCGTGCAGGGTCAACGCGCCGCGCTTGTACACCCGGTCGTCGAACATGTCCCGCGGCCCGGGGTCGGCCAGCAGCAGATCCTGCGGCGAGTCGCGCAACTTCTCGTGATAACGCCGGGCGAGTTCGTCGGCGCTGGATCCACCGCTGTGCTCCGACCACAGCCACTCCGCATAGCACGCGAATCCTTCGTGCAGCCAGATGTCGCGCCACTGCCGCGCGGTGACGGAGTTGCCGAACCATTGGTGGGCCAACTCATGGGCGATCAGCCGCTCGCTGGTTCGCGTGCCGTCGCAATGATTAGCTCCGAATATCGAAATCCCTTGAGCCTCAAGCGGTATCTCAAGATCATCGTCGGTCACCACTACCGTGTATCCGTTCGCCAGCGGATACGGCCCGAACAGCTCGACGAACAACTCCATCATCTCGGGTTGACGACCAAAGTCTTCATAGAAGTCGCGTCGAAGCCGCTCGGGTAACGCGGCCCGCATCGGCACCGGTGCCGTGCCCAGCCGCGTCATCTCGTACATCCCGATCTGCAGGGTGACAAGGTAGGTCGAGGTCGGCTCGGGTTGTTCGTAAGTCCACTCGGTCTGTGCCGCCCGCGGCCGCCGCGACGCGAGCCGACCGTTGGCGACCACCCGGTAGGGGTTATCGGCGCTGATCTGTATGCGGTAGGACGCTTTCGCGCTGGGGTGGTCGTCGCAGGGATACCACGATGCGGCCCCGTTGGGCTGCCCTGCGACCAGCGCGCCGTTGGTCAACTCTTCGAAACCGACGTTGCCCCACAACGATCGCAGCGGCCGTGGTGACCCGTGGTAGTGCACGACTACCGACATCGCCGCTCCGGTAGGCAGTTTCGAGGACAGCCTAATACGCAATTTGCCGTCTCGGCAGGCGAAGTGGGCGGCGCGCTTACCGTTCACCGACACCTTTGTCACCGTCATCGTGCCGGACAGGTCGAGGGTGAACTCCTCCAGCTCGACAAGCGTCGCCGCAGTGATCGTCGCCGATCCTGAAAGCCGGTTGATCGCGACCTTGTACTCCAGAGCCAGTTCATAGTGTGATACCCGATATCCGATGTTGCCGCTTTTGGGCAGATACGGGTCGATCACCGTCTGCTCAGCGCTGGGCGCGACCTTCTTGACTACGCGTTTCACGCGGCGGCCTTCTTGCCGGACTTCTCCCGGACCAGATCCCACGGTCTGATCGGATTACCTTGCCAACGTGTCGATCTCGGCACCGCATCGCCACGCACCACCAGGGATGCTGGGCCAACGGTGACCCCGGCGCCGAGCCGGGCCGCCGGCAGCGCCACGCCGTGCGGGCCCAGTGTCGCGCCATGCTCCAGCACGACAGCGTCCATCCCCATGATCCGGTCGTGAAACAGATGGGTCTGCACCACGCAGCCGCGGTTGACGGTGCTGCCACGGCCGAGTGTGACAAGGTCAGCCTCTGGCAGCCAATAAGTTTCACACCAGGCACCGCGACCGACATTGGCTCCCATTGCGCGCAGCCACATGTTCATGATGGGTGTGCCGCTGGCCGCGCGCGCAAACCACGGCGCCGCAACGGTTTCCACAAACGTATCGGCGAGTTCGTTGCGCCACACGAATGGCGACCACAACGGGAACTCGCCCGCCCGAATCCGGCCTACCAGAAGCCATTTCGCGGCGACCGCGATGCCAGCGGCGACACCGCCCGCGGCCAGCAGCACTAGCCCGCCGCATAGCGCGGCGCACCAGATTCCGAAGATGCGGGCCAGTGCCTGCAGCGTGCCCAGAACCGCCAGCCCGATCGCGGCGGTCACCATCACCGGCAGCACCCGAAACGCCTCTACGGTTGCCCGCATCGCCTTCAATCGCAGGGGTGGCTCGTAGGTGCGCGCGGTATCGGCCTCGGCGGGTCGCCGGCGCAGCCGCATGGGCGGGCTGCCCAGCCAGGACGAACCGCGCTTGGCTTTGGGCGGGGCCGCCGACAACACCGCGACCAGTCCGTCCTCAGGCACCCGGCGGCCCGGTTGGGCGATGCCGGAGTTGCCAAGAAACGCTCGCCTGCCAACCGTCGTCTTGGCCGCATAGATCCAGCCGCCGCCCAGTTCGTACGAAGCGACCATGGTGTCGTCGGCCAGGAACGCGCCATCCTCGATGATGGTGAACTTCGGGGTCAGCAACACCGTCGAAATCTCGGTGTCGCGGCCGACTTTGGCGCCGAGCAATCGCAGCCAGCCGGGTGTGGCCAGGCTCGCGTACAACGGGAACAGGTGAGTGCGCGCGCCGTCCATCAGCCGCTCGGTTGCCCACAGTTGCCACCCGCTGCGGCTGCGCACCGGGTGGTAGCCCTCGCGCAGCCCGATCGACAGCATTCGCACAGCGACGACCGTCATCACCGCGTAGGCCACCAAGGCGGCCATCGCCGCGACCGGCGTCCACAGCAGGGCGGGCAGGACCGCCTCCGACAGCCGCTGGGTGTGCTGCACCGCCAGTCCGATCACCCCGAGCCCCGCCACCAGAGCGGTCAGTGGCATAGCCGCGAGCAGCATCGACGTCAGGGCGTACACCGCGACCCAGTGGGATCTGCGCGCCGGCCGTTCGTCTGGCCACGGGTGCTTGACCCGACCGGATTTCACCGCGGGCGATCCTTTCCAGTACTGGCGGCTTTTGACTTTCCCGACGACGCCCGAGCCGGGAGCCACGTCGGCATTCTTGCCGACGACGGCTCCGGGCAGCAGCGTGGTGCGCGCGCCTATCGTGGCGTCGTTGCCGATCGAGATCGCGCCGACGTGGAAGGCGTCGCCGTCGATCCAGTGCCCGGACAGGTCCACTTCGGGCTCTACAGCGCTCCGATGCCCGAGTGTCAACAGCCCGGTGACCGGCGGCATCGAGTGCAGATCGACACCCTTACCGATATCGGCGCCCAGTGCCCGCGCGTAGTACACCAGCCACGGCGCTCCGGCTAAGTTCTCGGCCCCGCTGGCTTCGGCGAGCCGCTCGGCCAGCCACACCCGCAGGTGCACCCACCCGCCGCGACGGTAGGTTCCCGGCTGCACCCTCGGCAGCAACAGCCGCGCTGCCAGCACCGCGATCGCCATCCGGCCCAGCGGCGTGACGAATGCGACGAACGCGATCACAACCAGCCACCAGCTCACTGCGACGGTCCAGGGGACCAGGTGTAATGCGCGGGCGACGTTGTTTCCCAGCGCCAACCACGTCACCCATTGCAGCGCGGCCAACGTGGCCAACGGGACCGACAGCACGATCTGTGCAAGCTGCGTCGATAGTGGGGTCGGTCGCACCACCCGCTCGATCACCTCCGGCGGTGTCTCGAGCTCGTTGAGAAAGCCGGCCAGCGACCCCAGCCGGGGATGGTCGTACACGTCGGCGACGGTGACCTGGGGATACCGATCTCGCAGTGCGGAAACGAGCTGCGCGGCGGCCAGCGAGCCGCCGCCGAGCGCGAAGAAATCGGCCTCTGGACCCGTCACCGTGGCGCCCAGCAGGTCCTGCCACAGCCCGGCCAACCAGCGCGCCGTGCCGCTGAGTTCGGGCGTTCGCTCGACATCGCCGCCACCCGGTGGCGGCCAGGGCAGCGCGTCACGGTCGACCTTGCCGGACGTACGGGTGGGCAGCTCGTCGAGCCGGACAAGGCGCGGCACCAACGCGGCGGGCAGCTGCGCGGCAAGCTGGGCGCGCGCGGCGGCGATGTCGAATTCCGGTTCGGTGCTGGCGACATAGCCCACCAGCACCGGCGTGCCGGCTGCCGTCCGGCGGACCGCCGCCGCGCCACCGCTGACTCCTGGAAGGTGGACCAGCGCGGCGTCGACCTCGCCCAACTCGATGCGACGGCCACCAACCTTGACTTGGTCGTCGGCGCGGCCGCAGAAGATCAGGCCTGCGCTTTCCAGCCGCACCAAATCGCCGGAACGGTAGGCGCGCCGCCAGCCCAGCGCCGGCATCGGCGCGTACTTCTCGGCGTCCTTGCCCTCGTCGAGGTAGCGGGCCAGACCGACCCCGCCGATCACCAGCTCGCCCACGTCGCCGTCGCCCACCGGCTGGCCGTCGCTGTCGACGACGGCCAGGTCCCAGCCGGCCAGCGGCAGACCGATGCGCACCGGGCCGACGCCGTCGAGCCTGGCCGCGCATGCGACCACGGTGGCCTCGGTGGGGCCGTAGGTGTTCCACACCTCGCGGCCCTCGACGGCGAGCCGCGCCGCGAGCTCCGGCGGACAGGCCTCGCCGCCGAAGATCAACAGTCGCACCGCTTCAAGCGCTTCAGCGGGCCAGAGCGCGGCCAGTGTCGGCACGGTCGATACCACCGTCACGTCGCGGCTGACCAGCCACGGGCCCAGGTCCATTCCACTTCGCACCAGTGACCGCGGTGCCGGAACAAGGCACGCGCCGTGTCGCCACGCCAGCCACATCTCCTCACACGACGCGTCGAAGGCCACCGACAACCCGGCTAGCACCCGATCGCCCGGCCCAATCGAGTTGTCCCGCAGAAATATCTGCGCCTCGGCGTCAACGAACGCCGCCGCGCTGCGGTGCGTGACCGCGACGCCCTTGGGTGTGCCGGTCGATCCGGAGGTGAAAATGATCCACGCGTCGTCGCGGGGAAGTGGGGCACCGGCCCGCCAGCCCCGCGAGGAGCCGGGGCCGCGCGCCATGCCGACCTCGCTGACAATCGCGACGACGTTGGCCTCGCCGAACACCAACTCGGCGCGCTCGTCGGGATCGTCGGCGTCGACAGGGACGTAGGCGGCCCCGACCGCCAGCGTCGCCAGGATCGCTTCGTACAGCGCAAAGCTGCCCGACGGCATCCGGATGCCGATCCGGTCACCGCGACCGATGCCTCGGGCGGCCAGCCACGTAACGCTGGCTTCAATGTCGCTGATCAGCTCGCTGTAGGTGAGCTGAACCGTGCCGTCGTCGATCGCCGCGGCTTCTGGGTAACGCGCAGCGGTGTCGTACAGGATGTCGATCAGCGTGCGCGGGCTCGCGGCGCGCGGCGACAACAGGTACTTGGCCGGGACCTGTTCGGGAGCTTGGGGCGTCGCCACCCCACGAAAATACTCATGCCTAAGCGCTTCGATGGGCCAGCGCGCCCATGGCGGGTGGGAAAAGAGGCTGACGGCCGACGATCGTCGGCGAGGTGACCACATATGATCGGCTCTTGGCGCGGCACGCTATGCCGCGAGCCAGGGCAGAAATTCCCTCGGCAAGGCTTATCCGTCGAAAAGGAGAGTGTCGCCGCGTGGTTGACCAACCCGTCGACCTGTCGCCGGATGCGTTGACTGCCGCGGTCGACGCAGCCCGGCAAGCGTTTGCGGCCGCGGCTGATCTCGACACGCTGGCGCGTGCCAAGACCGAACACCTCGGCGATCGATCGCCGCTGGCGTTGGCGCGACAGACGCTGGCGACCGTGCCCAAGGCCGACCGTGCTGACGCCGGGCGGTTGGTGAACACGTCACGCGGCGACGTCCAGCGCAGCTACGACGAACGACTGGAGGCGCTACGCGCCGAGCGCGATGGGGCGGTGTTGATCGCCGAGCGAATCGACGTGACTCTGCCCTCGACTCGGCAGCCGATCGGCGCGCGCCATCCGATCACGATCCTGGCCGAGCACATCGCCGACACGTTCATCGCCATGGGATGGGAATTGGCCGAGGGCCCCGAAGTCGAGACCGAGCAATTCAACTTCGATGCGCTCAATTTCCCCGCCGATCACCCCGCCCGCGGCGAACAGGACACCTTTTACATCGCGCCGGATGGCTCGCGGCAACTGCTTCGCACCCACACGTCGCCGGTGCAGGTTCGCGCGCTACTGGAGCGTGAGTTGCCGGTCTACGTCATCTCGATCGGTCGGACATTCCGGACCGACGAACTCGACGCCACGCACACGCCGGTCTTCCATCAAATCGAGGGACTCGCGGTGGACCGCGGCCTGTCGATGGCCCATCTACGCGGCACCCTGGACGCGTTTGCCCGTGCCGAATTCGGACCGCAGGCGCGGACCAGGATTCGCCCGCACTTCTTCCCCTTCACCGAGCCGTCGGCCGAAGTCGACGTGTGGTTCGAGAATAAGAAGGGTGGCGCGGGATGGGTGGAGTGGGGCGGCTGCGGGATGGTGAACCCGAATGTGTTGCGCGCGGTCGGCATTGACCCACAAAAGTATTCGGGCTTCGCCTTCGGCATGGGACTGGAACGCACTCTGCAATTCCGCAATGGCATCTCGGATATGCGCGACATGGTTGAAGGCGATGTCCGATTCTCGTTGCCGTTCGGGGTGGGGGCCTGATGCGCGTCCCTTACAGCTGGCTGCGGGAAGTAGTCAGCGCCGGCGCCCCAGGCTGGAACGTATCGCCCACTGACCTCGAAGAGGCGTTGGTGCGGATCGGCCACGAAGTGGAAGAGGTCATCACGCTCGGTCCCGTCGACGGGCCGCTGACGGTGGGACGAGTCGACGCGATTGAAGAGCTTACCGAGTTCAAGAAGCCGATACGTGCCTGCAAAGTCGACGTCGGCGAGGATAGGTCGCGCGAGATCGTCTGCGGGGCAAATAATTTCGCTGTCGGCGATCTGGTTGTGGTGGCGCTGCCCGGGACGACACTACCCGGTGGCTTCACCATCACCGCGCGCAAGACCTACGGCCACACCTCCGACGGGATGATCTGCTCGGCAGCCGAACTCGGCTTGGCCGCAGATCATTCCGGGATTCTGGTGCTGCCGTCGGGAACCGCAGAGCCGGGCGCGAGCGGCATCGAGATACTCGGACTCGACGACGTGGTCTTCGACCTGGCTATCACGCCAGACCGGGGCTACTGCATGTCGGTGCGCGGGCTGGCGCGTGAGATTGCCTGCGCCTATGACCTCGACTTCGTCGACCCCGCCGACGTGCTCGCGCTGCCCCGTGAGGCGGAGGCCTGGCCGCTGACGGTGCAGCCTGAGACCGGCGTGCGCCGGTTCGCGCTGCGCCCGGTCACCGGTATCAACCTAAATGCCGTGTCGCCGTGGTGGTTACAGCGCCGACTGCTGCTCAGCGGTATCCGCGCGATTTCGCCGGCCGTCGACGCGACGAACTACGTCATGCTGGAACTGGGTCACCCGATGCATGCGCACGACCTCAATCGGATCAGCGGCGGCCTCGCAGTCCGGTTCGCCGCGGCGGGCGAGACGGTCGAGACGCTCGACGACATCGAGCGTCGGCTCAACCCGGCCGACGTCCTGATCGTCGATGAGGTCGCGACCGCTGCGATCGCTGGCGTGATGGGGTCGGGCAGCACCGAGATGCGCGACGACTCCACCGATGTGCTCTTGGAGGCCGCGGTGTGGGATCCGGCTGCGGTCTCGCGGACTGCGCGGCGGCTGCACCTGCCCAGCGAAGCTGCCCGCCGTTACGAGCGGGAGGTCGACCCGGCCATTTCCGTTGCGGCGCTGGACCGCTGCGCATCGCTGCTCGCCGACATCGCCGGCGGCGAGGTCTCGGCCAAGCTCACCGATTGGCGGGGTGAGCCGCCGCGCGACGACTGGTCACTGCCACCAATCACGCTCGCGGCCGACTTACCGGACCGAACGGCCGGGGTGAGCTACAGCAAGGGTACGACAGCGCGACGGTTGACTCAGATCGGCGCCGCGGTAAGAGATGCCGGCGACAGTCTGACCGTGACTCCGCCGAGCTGGCGGCCCGATCTGTTGCAGCCGGCCGACTTGGTCGAGGAAGTGCTGCGGCTCGAGGGTCTCGACGCCATCCCTTCGGTGCTGCCGTCCGCGCCGGCCGGTCGCGGACTTTCGGCCACGCAGCGCCGCCGCCGCGCGATCGGCAAGTCGCTGGCGCTGTCCGGCTACGTCGAGATCCTGCCGACGCCCTTCCTGCCCGCCGGTGTTTTCGACGCTTGGGGCCTGCCCGCCGACGACCCACGGCGGCACACCACCCAGGTGCTCAACCCGTTAGAAGCCGATCGGCCACATCTGGCCACGACGTTGCTGCCGGCTCTGCTTGAGGCGCTGTCGCGCAACGTCTCCCGCGGCATCGTCGACGTCGCGCTGTTCGCGGTCGCGCAGGTGGTCCAGCCGACCGAGCAGACCAAGGGCGTTGAGGTGATCCCGGTAGACCGGCGCCCCACCGATGACGAGATCGCTCTGCTCGACGCCTCACTGCCGCGCCAACCGCAGCACGTCGCGGCGGTATTGAGCGGGCTCCGTAAGCCGCGTGGCCCGTGGGGCAACGGTCGGCGGACAGAGGCGGCCGATGCTTTCGAGGCGGTGCGAATCATCGCCCGCGCCAGCGGAATTGAGGTTACGCTGAGGGCCGCGCACTACCTGCCGTGGCATCCGGGCCGCTGCGCGGAAGTGCTCGTCGGGGAAGTTGTGGTCGGCCACGCCGGACAGCTGCACCCGGCGGTGATCGAGCGTTCCGGCCTGCCGAAAGGCACCTGCGCGGTCGAACTGAACCTCGACGCCATGCCTGTTGTCGACGCGTTGCCGGTGCCGCGCGTTTCCCCTTTTCCCGCGGTCTTCCAAGACGTCAGCCTCGTCGTGGACGCCGATGTGGGGGCGCAGACCGTGGAGGACGCTGTCCGCGCCGGCGCAGGGGAGTTGCTGGAAGATGTCCGCCTGTTCGACGTCTACACCGGCCCGCAGGTCGGCGAGGGCCGCAAATCCCTGACGTTTGCCCTGCGGTTCCGCGCGGCCGACCGGACCCTCACCGAAGACGAGGCCAGCGCCGCTCGGGACGCGGCCGTGCGCCGGGCCGCCGACCAGGTCGGCGCGGTCTTGCGCGGCTGAATCAACCCACGAGAATGAGTTTGCATCGGTGTGCATAGTCATGCAACGATGGGCGTCATGAGCCAAGGGATACGGGTAGCGGTGGCCGGGGCCAGCGGCTACGCGGGTGGTGAGATCCTGCGGCTGCTGCTGGGGCACCCCGCCTACCACGATGGGCGGCTGACCATCGGCGCGCTGACCGCCGCCGCCAGCGCGGGCACACCGCTTGCTGAACACCATCCGCACCTGGTGCCGTTGGCCCAGCGGATACTGGAGCCCACCGAGGTTGACCTACTGCGTGGCCACGACGTGGTGTTCCTGGCCCTGCCGCATGGGCATTCGGCGGCCCTTGCGCAACAACTCGACCCGCGGACGTTGGTGGTGGACTGCGGTGCGGATTTCCGGCTAAGCGACGCGGGCGCGTGGGAGCGCTTCTACGGCTCGCCGCACGCGGGCAGCTGGCCGTACGGGCTACCCGAGCTACCCGGTGCTCGCGAGGCGCTGCGCGACGCCCGGCGCATCGCCGTACCGGGCTGTTATCCGACCGCCGCGGTGTTGGCGCTTTTTCCCGCCGTCGCCGCCGATCTCATCGACCCCGCCGTCACCGTCGTCGCGGTCAGCGGCACCTCGGGGGCCGGTCGCACCGCGACAGCCGACCTGCTCGGTTCGGAGGTCATCGGTTCGGCGCGGGCCTACAACATCGCCGGTGCGCATCGGCACACTCCCGAAATCGTTCAGGGGCTCGGTCAGGTCACCGATCGCGACGTCACCGTGTCGTTCACGCCGGTGCTGATCCCGACCTCGCGCGGCATCCTCGCCACCTGCACCGCACGGACCACCTCGCCGCTGTCGCAACTCCGGGCTGCATATGAAAAGGCTTACCACGACGAGCCTTTCATACACCTGCTGCCCGAAGGCCAATTGCCGCGCACCGGTGCGGTGATCGGCAGCAACGCCGCCCATATCGCGGTCGCGCTGGATGAGGACGCTGCCACGTTCGTCGCCATCGCGGCGATCGACAACCTGGTCAAAGGCACCGGCGGTGCAGCCGTGCAGTCAATGAACCTGGCGCTGGGTTGGCCGGAGGCTGAAGGACTTTCGGTGGTCGGGGTCGCGCCGTGACCGACCTGGCCAACCACCCGCCACTGGTGCGCGCACAAGGTATCACGGCCCCGGCCGGCTTTCGTGCCGCCGGCATCGCGGCCGGTATCAAGGCGTCGGGTGCCCCCGACCTCGCGCTGGTGTTCAACGAGGGGCCCGATCATGCGGCCGCCGGGGTGTTCACCCGTAACAAGGTCAAAGCGGCTCCGGTGTTGTGGACCCGGCAGGTACTGGCCGACGGCCAGTTGCGTGCAGTGGTCCTGAATTCCGGGGGCGCGAACGCATGTACCGGGCCGGGCGGTTTCCAGGACACGCATGCCACCGCGGAAGCCGTGGCCGCCGCATTGTCGGAGTGGGGCACCGAGATCGGGGCGATCGACGTTGCGGTGTGCTCCACGGGCTTGATCGGTGACCGGCTGCCGATGGACAAGGTTCTCGCCGGCGTCGTCAACCTGGTGCACGAGATGGCCGGCGGCATCTCCGGTGGCGAGGAGGCCGCCCGGGCGATCATGACCACCGACACCGTGCCCAAACAGGTTGCGCTGCATCATCAGGGCAACTGGACCGTCGGCGGAATGGCCAAGGGCGCGGGGATGCTGGCGCCGTCACTGGCGACCATGCTGTGCGTGCTCACCACGGACGCCGTCGCCGAGGCCTCAGCGCTCGAGCAGGCGTTGCGTCGCGCCACCGCTCTGACGTTCGACCGGCTCGACATCGACGGTAGCTGCTCGACCAACGATACCGTGCTGCTGTTAGGCTCCGGCGCAAGCGAAATCACGCCCAGCCAAGCTGATCTCGATGACGCTGTGCTACGCGTCTGCGACGATCTGTGCGTCCAACTGCAGGCCGACGCCGAAGGCGTCACCAAACGCATCACCATCAGCGTCACCGGTGCGACGACCGAAGATGACGCTGTCACGGCGGCTCGGGTGATCGCACGAGACAGCCTGGTGAAGACCGCGCTGTTCGGCTCCGATCCGAACTGGGGCCGGGTGCTCGCGGCTGTCGGCATGGCTCCGGTGGAACTCAACGCCGACCGGATCACCGTGTCGTTCAATGGTTCAGCGGTCTGCGTCGACGGCGCCGGGGCACCGGGGGCGCGCGAGGTGGATCTGTCGGCCACCGACATCGAGGTTTGTGTCGACCTGGGCGTCGGTGCCGCGCACGCGACGATCCGGACAACTGACCTGTCGCACGCCTATGTCGAAGAGAATTCGGCGTACAGCTCGTGATTTCCACTGAAATCAAAGCGCAGGTCCTGGCTGAGGCATTGCCGTGGCTGACCCAGTTGCACGGCAAGACCGTGGTGGTCAAATACGGCGGCAACGCGATGACCAGCGACACGCTGCGCCGTGAGTTCGCCGCCGACATGGCCTTCCTGCGCAACTGCGGGATCCACCCGGTCGTGGTGCACGGCGGGGGCCCGCAGATCAGCGCCATGCTGAATCGACTCGGCATCGCCGGCGATTTCAAGGGCGGATTCCGCGTCACCACACCCGAAGTGCTCGACGTGGCACGGATGGTGCTGTTCGGGCAGGTCGGCCGCGAGCTGGTGAATCTGATCAACGAGCACGGCCCGTATGCGGTCGGCGTCACCGGCGAGGATGCGAACCTGTTCACCGCGGTACGGCGCAGCGTCAGCGTCGACGGTGTCGACACCGACATCGGTCTGGTGGGCAACATCGCTCAGGTGAACCCCGCCGTCGTGCTGGATTTGATTGCCGCCAACCGGATTCCGGTGGTATCGACCTTGGCGCCCGACGTCGACGGCGTGGTCCACAACATCAATGCCGACACCGCAGCGGGCGCGTTGGCCGAGGCGCTGGGAGCCGAGAAGCTGTTGATGCTTACCGACATCGAAGGTCTTTACACTCGCTGGCCGGACCGGGATTCGCTCGTCAGCGAGATCGACACTGCCACTTTGACTCAACTGTTACCAACGCTGCAGAGCGGGATGATCCCGAAGGTCGAAGCCTGCCTACGGGCGGTGGCCGCGGGCGTGCCCAGCGCACACGTCATCGACGGCCGCGTCGAGCATTGTGTGCTGGTCGAGCTCCTCACCGACCAGGGGTCCGGGACGAAGGTGGTGAGCGCATGACGCGCGCCGGCGACGATGTAAAGCGCAGCGATGAGGAGGAGCGGCGCCAATGACTGAGACAGACACCATGCAGCAGCGGTGGTCCGCGGTGATGATGAACAACTACGGTCTCCCGCCAGTGGCGTTGGCCAGTGGCAGCGGCGCCGTGGTCACCGACGTGGACGGCACGTCGTATCTGGATCTGCTCGGCGGCATCGCCGTCAACGTGCTGGGGCACGCACACCCGGCCATCCTCGAGGCCGTCACACGACAAATGTCGACGCTGGGACACACCTCCAACCTGTATGCCGCCGAACCCGGCATCGCGCTGGCCGAGGCGCTGGTCGGCTTGCTCGGCGCCGATTCCGGGGCTCGGGTGATGTTCTGCAACTCCGGCACCGAGGCCAACGAGGCGGCGTTCAAGCTCTCCCGCCTCACCGGCCGGACCAAACTGGTTGCCGCGCAAGATGGTTTCCACGGCCGGACGATGGGTTCACTGGCGCTGACCGGTCAACCGTCCAAGCAGGCGCCGTTCGCGCCGCTACCCGGTGACGTCACACATGTGCCGTACGGCGACGCCGACGCACTGGCGGTCGCGGTCGGTGACGACACCGCCGCGGTGTTCCTGGAGCCGATCATGGGGGAGAGCGGCATCGTCGTGCCGCCCGACGGCTACCTGGCAGCCGCCCGTGACATCACCGCCCGCCACGACGCGCTGCTGGTTCTGGACGAAGTTCAGACCGGGATGGGCCGTACCGGAACGTTTTTCGCGCACCAGCATGACGGCATCACTCCCGACGTGGTGACGCTGGCCAAAGGACTCGGCGGCGGCCTGCCAATCGGTGCGTGCCTGGCGATCGGCCCCGCCGCGCAGCTGCTGACCCCCGGCCTGCACGGCAGCACCTTCGGCGGCAACCCGGTCTGCGCGGCGGCCGCGCTGGCGGTGCTGCGGGTACTGGCGGGCGAAGACTTGGTACGACGGGCCGGCGTGCTCGGAAAGACCTTGCACCAGAACATCGAATCGCTTCATCACCCGTCGATCGACCACGTTCGAGGCCGCGGGTTGTTGTGCGGGATCGCGCTCACCTCTCCCACCGCGAAAGACGTCGAAGCGGCCGCCCGCACCGCCGGGTTCCTGGTCAACGCCGCCGCGCCTGACGTCGTCCGCCTAGCGCCGGCGTTGATCATCACCGAGCATCAGCTCGACACGTTCGTCACCGCGTTGCCCGCCATTCTGGACACCGTTGAAGGGGCGCAATGATCCGACACTTCCTGCGCGACGACGACCTGAAGCCGGAGGAACAGGCCGAGGTGCTGGCGCTGGCCGCAGAGCTGAAGAAGGACCCATTCAGTCACCGGCCACTGGACGGTCCGCGCGGCGTCGCGGTGATCTTCGACAAGAACTCCACCCGCACCCGGTTTTCCTTCGAGGTGGGCATCGCCCAGCTCGGCGGGCACGCGGTGGTGGTCGATGGCCGCAGCACCCAGCTGGGCCGCGAGGAGACGTTGCAGGACACCGCGAAAGTGTTGTCCCGCTATGTCGATGCCATCGTCTGGCGCACCTACGGGCAGGCCCGGCTGAGTGCGATGGCCGAAACCGCGACGGTGCCGATCGTCAACGCGCTCTCCGACAAGTTCCACCCCTGTCAGGTGTTGGCCGATCTTCAGACCATCACCGAACGCATTGGATCGCTGCGCGGCTTAAGGATGTCGTACTTCGGCGACGGCGCCAACAACATGGCGCACTCGCTGATGCTCGGCGGTGTCACGGCCGGTATGGATGTGACGATCGCCGCTCCTGACGGCTTTGCGCCCGACCCAATGGTGACCGCCGCGACCGAGCGTCGCGCCGTGGAAACCGGAGCGTCGCTGACCGTCACCGCGGATCCCAACGCTGCGGCATCCGGCGCCGACGTGCTGGTGACCGACACCTGGACGTCGATGGGCCAGGAGGACGACGGGCTGGACCGGGTTCGGCCGTTCCGTCCCTTCCAGCTCAACGCCGGGCTGCTTTCCCTGGCTAACTCGGAAGCTGTTGTGCTGCATTGTCTTCCGGCGCACCGAGGGCACGAGATCACCGACGACGTGATCGACGGACTGCACAGCGCGGTGTGGGACGAGGCCGAGAATCGGCTACACGCGCAGAAGGCGCTGCTGGTATGGCTGTTGGAGCGATCCACATGACACGCTCGAAAACCACACCCGAAATCACCCGGGTCGGACGGCAAGCAAGGATCGTGGCGATCCTGTCGTCAGCCGAGGTGCGCAGCCAGAGCGAGTTGGCCGCGCTGCTCGCCGCAGACGGTGTCGAGGTCACCCAGGCCACGCTGTCGCGCGACCTGGAGGACCTGGGGGCGGTGAAGCTGCGCGGCGCCGACGGCGGGGTCGGCGTCTACGTGGTACCGGAGGATGGCAGCCCGCTGCGCGGGGTATCCGGTGGCACCGCGCGACTGTCGAGGCTGTTGAGCGAGGTGCTGGTGTCCACCGACGCCACCGGTAACCTCGCCGTGCTGCGCACCCCGCCCGGCGCCGCCGACTACCTGGCGAGCGCCATCGACCGGGCAGCTCTGCCCTATGTCGTCGGGACCATCGCCGGGGATGACACCATCTTCGTGGCGGCCCGCGAACCGATGACCGGCGCAGAACTGGCAAACCTGATCCAAGACCTCACGTAACCGAACGACTTAAAGGAGACCAATTCATGTCCGAGCGCGTCATCTTGGCGTATTCCGGCGGTTTGGATACCTCGGTGGCGATCAGCTGGATCGGCAAAGAAACCGGCAAGGAAGTTGTCGCGGTCGCGATCGACCTGGGCCAGGGCGGCGAGGATATGGAGGTGGTACGCCAGCGGGCGCTGGACTGCGGCGCCGTCGAAGCCGTCGTCGTCGACGCCCGCGACGAATTCGCCGACGGGTATTGCCTGCCCACCATCTTGTCCAATGCCCTGTACATGGATCGCTACCCGCTGGTGTCGGCGATCAGCAGGCCGCTCATCGCCAAGCATCTGGTAGCGGCGGCCCGCGAACACGGCGGCAGCATCGTCGCGCACGGATGCACCGGCAAGGGCAACGACCAGGTCCGCTTTGAGGTCGGATTCGCCTCGCTGGCACCGGATCTGGAGGTACTAGCTCCGGTCCGCGACTACGCGTGGACCCGGGAGAAAGCCATCGCGTTTGCCGAAGAGAACGCCATCCCGATCAACGTCACCAAACGTTCGCCGTTCTCCATCGACCAGAACGTGTGGGGCCGCGCGGTGGAAACCGGTTTCCTGGAGCATCTCTGGAACGCGCCCACCAAGGACGTCTACGACTACACCGAAGACCCGACCGTGAACTGGGGGGTCCCCGACGAGGTGATCGTCGGCTTCGAACGTGGCGTGCCGAGGACCATTGACGGCAACTCGGTGTCGGTGCTGCAGGCCATCGAGGAACTCAACCGCCGGGCCGGCGCGCAGGGTGTCGGGCGCCTCGATGTCGTCGAAGACCGACTGGTTGGCATCAAGAGTCGCGAAATCTACGAAGCGCCAGGCGCGATGGTGCTCATCACTGCGCACGCCGAACTCGAGCACGTCACGCTGGAGCGCGAGCTGGGCCGGTTCAAGCGTCAAACCGACCAGCGCTGGGCGGAGCTGGTGTACGACGGCTTGTGGTACTCGCCACTGAAGGTCGCCTTGGAGAGCTTTGTCGCCAAGACGCAGGAACATGTCAGCGGCGAGATCCGAATGGTCTTGCACGGCGGCCACATTGCCGTCAACGGCCGGCGCAGCACGGAGTCGCTGTACGACTTCAACCTGGCCACCTACGACGAGGGTGACACGTTCGATCAGTCCATGGCGAGGGGCTTCGTCTACGTGCACGGCTTGTCGTCCAAGCTCGCCGCCCGCCGAGACCTGGCTGCCGACGAAACGTGAGCACCAACGAGGGATCGCTATGGGGCGGGCGGTTTTCCGACGGCCCGTCCGATGCGCTGGCCGCGCTTAGTCGGTCCACCCACTTCGACTGGGTGCTGGCACCCTATGACGTCACTGCATCCAAAGCGCACACTCTGGTGCTGTTCAACGCCGGGCTGCTCACCGAGGATCAACGCGACGGCCTGCTGGCCGGTCTGGACAGCCTGGCCGAAGACGTCGCCGACGGCAGCTTCACCCCGTTGGTCACTGACGAGGATGTGCACGCCGCGCTGGAGCGGGGACTGATGGATCGCGTTGGGCCCGAGTTGGGCGGTCGGCTGCGGGCAGGTCGGTCACGAAATGACCAGGTGGCCACGCTGTTGCGGATGTGGCTCCGGGACGCGCTGCGCCGTGTGGCCGCGGGCGCGTTGGACCTCGTCGGCGCACTGGCCGACCAGGCCGCGGCTCACCCGACCGCGATAATGCCGGGCAAGACACACCTTCAGTCCGCTCAGCCGATCCTGCTGGCCCACCATTTGCTCGCGCATGCGCATCCGCTGCTGCGCGACGTCGACCGCATCGTCGACCTCGACGCGCGCACTGCGTTGTCTCCCTATGGTTCCGGCGCGCTGGCCGGTTCTTCGCTCGGGCTGGATCCCGACGCGATCGCCGAGCAACTCGGATTCGCCGCAGCAGCTGACAACTCCGTCGACGCGACGGCGTCCCGTGATTTCGCCGCGGAGGCGGCGTTCGTCTTCGCGATGATCGGCGTCGACCTTTCCCGGCTTGCCGAGGACATCATCATCTGGAGCTCAACCGAATTCGGCTACGTCACCTTGCACGACTCATGGTCCACCGGCAGCTCGATCATGCCGCAGAAGAAGAACCCCGACATCGCCGAGTTGGCTCGCGGGAAATCCGGCCGGTTGATCGGAAATCTGGCCGGGCTGCTCGCAACACTGAAAGCTCAGCCGCTGGCCTACAACCGAGACCTACAGGAAGACAAGGAGCCGGTGTTCGACTCGGTGGCGCAGCTGGAGCTCCTCCTGCCGGCGATGGCCGGACTGGTCGGCAGCCTGACATTCAACGTCGAGCGGATGGCCGCACTTGCCCCCGCCGGCTACACCCTCGCCACCGACATCGCCGAATGGCTTGTGCGCCAGGGTGTTCCATTCCGGGATGCCCATGAGGCCGCCGGAGCGGCCGTCCAAGTCGCCGAAAAGCTCGATGTGGGGCTCGAGGAGCTGACCGACGACCAGTTGTCGGCGATCAGCAACGCCCTGACGCCGCAGGTGCGAGAAGTCCTCACCATTGAGGGGTCGGTGTCATCGCGGGACGCGCGCGGCGGTACCGCGCCTACTCAGGTTGCCCGTCAACGCGATTCAGTCGTTGCGACCGCCGAGCAGCTTAGATCCCGGCTGAGCCGCTAGATCATGCAATGAGCTTTTCCGCGCGGGCACCGAGGAAACTTGGGGAATCTCGCCCGCCGGCAACGGCCCGCAGAAGTAATTGCCTTGGACGATGTCGCAGCCAACCCGGCGGAGCCACTGGGCCGTTTCGTCGTTTTCGACGCCCTCGGCGACGCTGGCGATGCCGAACTCCTCGGCCAACTCGATGACAGATCGCGCGATCGTCGCGGCACGCCGATCGTACAGGATCGGCGCAATGAGTTGACGGTCGAGTTTGACCTCGTCGATGGGCAACTCGCGCAGATACGTGAGGGTGGAGTATCCGCTGCCGAAATCATCGATCGAAACCCGGATACCTACTTCCCGTAGACGATTGAGGACAGCGCGGCCCTTGCCGAAGTCGGCCACCATCAGTTCCTCAGTGATCTCGACTGTCAGCAGGCTAGCCGGCATGCCGTGTGAATCCACCACAGACATGATGCGGTCGGGCAGGGTGTCATCATCGAGGGAACGCGCCCACAGATTGATGGCGGCCGGAATTGCGGCGCCTGTCTGGTACCAACCCGAAGCGTCCGCGACTACCCGAGAAAGCACCAAATCGGTCACAGCGTCCATCAGCCCGTGTTCACGGACCAACGGCAGGAATTCGCGCGGTTCCAATGTGCCTAAAGTGGCGTGCTCCCAACGTAATAGCGCCTCAGCGCCGCAAATTAACCCACTGACCATCTCGAATTGGGGCTGGTACACGAGCGTGAGTAGACGGTCGTCGATAGCACGTCGTAGATCCCACAGCAGCTGTAGCCGGGCGACGCCGTCGCGGAACGACTGCCGTGTGCCCAGATGCGCGTCCATCTCGGGTGTAAACGTTTGCACGTCAGTCGCACTCGTCTGCTCGGCACGGGATCGAGCGGCCTCAGCATGGTTCAGCAGATCTCCCGCGGCAAGGGAGGCGCCGCCGTCCGGTCCGGCCGTTGCCAAGCCAATGCTCAGGTGCACATACACCCGGTTCTCCCCGATGTCGAGAGCCTTGTCGAAGGCTTTGGCGAGCCTCTTGCCGACCTGCGCGGCGACCTCGGGGCGGTCTTCCACCAAGATCGCGAATTCGTCTCCACCCATGCGCGCGACGGTGTCACCGGCGCGGACACTGGCCTGGATCCGGGCGCCGACGCTGCGCAACAATTCGTCGCTGGCGGCATAACCCAAGGTGTCGTTGACGACGTTGAAATCGTCGACCCTGACGCTCAGCAGGCTGACTGGGACGGCCAGACGCAAGTGCAACTGCAGCGCGTGCGCCAACCGTTCATCGAGCAACCGCCGATTCGCCAAGCCAGTCACCGTGTCCCGCAACGCGGCGTCGGCCACCGCATCGAGCAGGCGCCGCTTGCGGTCCAGAGCCAACATATGGCGCAAAAGCACGGCGCTGACGAGTACGACACCGGCCGAGAAGATGAACGCATCACCGCGGTCTGCGGGCCAGAAATGCACAGCGCCAGCGACGATCGCGGCCGACAAGGGCAGATACGGCAGCCACATCGACAACCGCGAGAACGGATGGGATCGCCGGGTGTCCAGGTCGGGTCCCATCCGGAACGCGATTGCCGACAGTGCGAGAAAATAGGTCCCGCTGATCCACCCGAGAGTCACGACGTCATCAGGAATGTCGTCGGACCTTTTCTCGTACAGCTGCAACGCCCCGGCCAAACCGATGGCCGCGAACCCCGCGGTCAGCAGCGCCGTCGAGAGCCTGCGGCCGGGTTCGGTTGTCCGCACGACAATCAATGCAATGACGACGAGCCCGAGATAGATAGCCGTGATGACGGCCAACAGGATGCGCGGGATACTCACCCGGTCCGCCGCGCCAAGCACCAGACTGCCCAACGCCAAGAACAACGACGCGGCAACGAGAATCCCGTCGAGCAGCAGGCCGACGCCGAACAGCTCGTCATTACGATTAGGAACCAGAACCGTTGCACCCAAAGCACATAGCGGCAGCACGACGTAGCCCACCTGAGCCGCGGAGGAAATCGAAATCGGGGCAGTGTCTCCCAGCGCGACGTAGCACCATAGGGCATTTCCGGCTGTCCAGCCGCCCACCCCGGTAGCCAGGGCAATCCACGCAAGTCGCTGGCGGCCATCGGCAGCCCAAGCGGCGTTTACTGCACAAGCAGTCGCAAAGACACCCATGGTCACAATGCCCGCTGGGCCGATTGCGCCGACACCGGCGGAGCCCGAATGGTCACTCCCGGCTAACAACATCACCGCGAACAAGAGCAAGCCCGCGGTCGCCAACGCCACCAGCATTATTCGGCGTGGCGTAATTGCGGACATCTCTCAACCTGTCAGAGCTGGTCACCAAATTCCGGGCAAGCGACGTTCGCTTGTCAATACCTTAAAATATGCTGAGCGTGGCCGCAGTAATTTCGACAGTGCACCAGGATTCCGGAAATCTGGATTGAACAAGTCCGTGAAAATACCCAAATATTATTGCGGTGGTTAATTCCCAAACTCACTCAAGGACTTCGGAAGCATCCAGCCAGTGACTCTCCAGCTCAGCAACGTCGCCTTCCAGGTCGCGCAATTGCTCGGCGAGGCGGGCAATGCCGATGTGGTCGGACTGATCGTGCTCGGCCATTTCGCGATGTTTGGCCTCGATCTGCACGGCTAACCGTGCAAGCCTGCGATCGATGGCAGCGATCTCTTTTTGGACGGCGCGCAGTTCTGCCCCTGAGATCTGTTGCGATTCCAGAGGTCCCGCGGCAGCCGCCGCGGCACGGCCTGCGGTGGCCGCGGCGGTCAGCCTCAGGTATTCGTCGATGCCACCGGGCAGGTGTCGCAACCTGCCGTCCAAAATTGCGTACTGCTGGTCGGTGACGCGCTCCAGGAGGTAGCGGTCGTGGGAGACCACGATCAATGTGCCCGGCCACGAGTCGAGCAGATCTTCGGTAGCGGCCAGCATGTCGGTGTCCACGTCATTGGTGGGCTCGTCGAGGAGCAGCACATTCGGTTCGGCCAACAACGTCAGCATGATTTGCAGCCGGCGGCGTTGCCCACCCGATAATTCACTGACCCGCGCTGAAAGCTGGCCGCCGGCGAACCCGAGGCGCTCAAGCAGTTGCGTGGGCGTCACGTCGCGGCCGTCGACCTGGTACCCGCTGCGCAGCCGACTCAACAGATCGGCGACCCGTTCGCCGGCCAGCGGAACCAACTCGTCACCTCGTTGGTCGAGCATCCCCAGGCGAACTGTCTTGCCGCGCTTGACTTTTCCATTCTCCGGCTGAACGGCGCCGGTGATCAGCCCCAGCAGGGTCGACTTGCCGGACCCGTTGGCCCCGACGATTCCGGTGCGCTCGCCGGGTCCGATCCGCCATTCGACGTCGCGGAGCACGGGGCGACCTTCGAACGAGACCGACACGTCAAGCAGATCGACGACATCCTTGCCGAGTCGCGCGGTGGCCAATTTGGCCAACTCGACGGTGTTGCGAAGCGGTGGCACGTCGGCGATCAACTGGTTGGCCGCATCGATGCGGAATTTCGGTTTCGACGTGCGGGCCGGGGGACCGCGGCGCAGCCAGGCCAACTCCTTGCGCATCAGGTTCTGCCGTTTGGCCTCAGTGACGGCGGCCATCCGATCACGCTCGACTCGCTGCAACACGTAGGCGGCGTAGCCGCCGTCGAACGGCTCCACAATTCCGTCGTGCACCTCCCACGTGGTGGTCGCCACCTCGTCGAGGAACCAGCGGTCGTGGGTCACCAGCAGCAGTCCACCGGTGTCGCGGGCCCAGCGCCGACATAGGTGAGCGGCCAGCCAGGTGATGCCCTCGATGTCGAGATGGTTGGTCGGCTCGTCGAGCGCGATGACATCCCATTCGCCGACCAGCAGTGCCGCCAACTGGACCCGTCGGCGCTGCCCGCCACTGAGCGTTCCGACAACGGCGTCCCACCCGATGTCGGATACCAGGCCGCTGACGACATCGCGGATGCGCGAATCACCGGCCCACTCGTGCTCGAGGCGGTCACCGACCAGCGTCCACCCCACCGTGCTGAGGGGGTCCAGGATGTCGGCCTGGTTCAGCGCGCCGACTCGCAGTCCGCTGCGCTGGGTGACCCGCCCGGCATCCGGACGCAGCTGTCCGGTAAGCAAATCCAGCAAACTGGATTTTCCATCGCCATTTCGTCCAACGATGCCGATGCGATCGCCGTCGCTGACCCCGACGGTCGTCGATTCGAAGACGACCTGGGTCGGATACTCCAGGTGCACGGCCTCGGCCCCCAGCAGGTGTGCCACCGCCCCGACCTTACGTGGGCCATCCGGGCGAGCCATCGTCACCGGACGGACCGATTGTCCGGCTCTTCACCGGGCCGCCCCGGCCCGCATCGTCACCGGACTAGGCTGGCGAACGCATTGGCACCGTGATCAAAGCTGCGGGCCCACCCCCTGCGATGTGCCATGATGACCACGCTGTCAGGCCCGCATGCAGCATAGGAACGTCTCAGTTGGTAGGGAGCGGCGGCATGGATCTGAGTTTTTCAGCGGTCACGCGACCGGTTGAGCGTCTGATGGCGACAGCGCAGAACGGCCTGGAAGTCTTAAGGCTCGGCGGCCTGGAAACCGGCAACTCTCCGTCGCCGTCTCAAACCGTGGAAAGCGTGCCGATGTACAAGCTTCGGCGATACTTCCCGCCCGACAGTCGGCCCGGGCATGCGCATGCGGGGCCGCCGGTGCTGCTGGTGCACCCGATGATGATGTCGGCGAACATGTGGGATGTCACCCGGGAAGACGGGGCCGTCGGCATTTTGCACGCCGCCGGGCTGGATCCCTGGGTCATCGACTTCGGCTCACCCGACCAGGTCGAGGGTGGTATGCGCCGCAACCTGGCCGACCACATCGTTGCGCTGAGCGAGGCGCTTGACCTGACCGCGGAGATCACCGGTCAGGACGTGCACCTGGTCGGCTACTCGCAGGGCGGAATGTTCTGCTACCAAGCGGCGGCCTACCGGCGTTCGAAGAGCATCGCCAGTATCGTGACGTTCGGCTCCCCGGTAGACACCCTGGCGGCATTGCCGATGGGGCTGCCGCCCAACATTGCTCCCGGTGTTGCCACTTTCATGGCCGACCATGTTTTCAATCGGCTGGATATCCCAGGTTGGTTGGCGCGCACCGGTTTTCAGATGCTCGATCCGCTCAAGACCGCCAAAGCACGGGTCGATTTTGTGCGCCAGCTGCACGATCGTGAGGCGCTGCTGCCACGGGAAGCTCAGCGCAGATTCCTGGAGTCGGAAGGCTGGATCGCCTGGTCCGGCCCCGCGATATCCGAGTTGCTCAAGCAGTTCGTCGCGCATAACCGGATGATGACCGGCGGTTTCGCCATCAACGGCCAACTAGTGACGCTGACCGATATTACTTGTCCCGTACTGGCTTTCATCGGCGAGGTTGACGACATCGGTCAGCCGGCCGCCGTGCGCGGTATCCGGCGCGCAGCGCCCAATGCCGAAGTTTACGAGTACTCTCTGCGCACCGGTCATTTCGGTCTGGTCGTCGGATCCAAAGCGGCACAGGAGTCTTGGCCCACTGTTGCCGACTGGGTGCTGTGGATTTCCGGGAACGGCGACAAGCCAACTGACGTCTTTCCGATGGCTGACCAGCCGGATGAGCCCACCGAGCGGGGTGTCGCCCTCAGTTCCCGACTGATGCACGGGCTCGGCGAGGCTTCTGAGGTGGCGCTGACGCTTGCACGCGGTGCCGCCGGCGCCGTCGTCGCAGCGAACAAATCGATGCGCACATTGGCCGTCGAGACCGTCCGAACCCTGCCCCGGCTGGCCCGACTGGGCCAGATCAACGACCACACCCGGATCTCACTGGGCCGGATCATCAACGAACAAGCCGACGATGCGCCGAACGGCGAATTTCTGCTCTTCGACGGACGCGTGCATACCTACGAAGCGGTGAACCGGCGCATCGACAACGTCGTGCGTGGCCTGATCGAGGTCGGGGTTCGCCAGGGCGAGCACGTCGGCGTCCTGATGGAGACCCGGCCAAGCGCCCTGGTGGCCATCGCCGCGCTGTCGCGATTGGGCGCCGTCGCGGTCTTGTTGAAGCCCGACGTCGACCTGGCCGCGGCGGTCCGGCTCGGTGGAGTGACCGAGATCATCACCGATCCGACCAACCTCGAGACGGCGGGGCAGTTGCCCGGACAAATCCTTGTCCTCGGCGGCGGGGAGTCCCGCGATCTGCATCTGCCCGACGATGCCGGCGTCATCGACATGGAGCAGATCGACCCGGACGCGGTGGAGCTTCCGGCCTGGTACCGGGCCGACCCGGGGTATGCGCGGGACCTGGCGTTCATCGCGTTCAGCACCGCCGGCGGACAGCTCGTCGCCAAGCAGATCACCAACTACCGCTGGGCGCTGTCGGCGTTCGGCACCGCGTCCGCCGCGGCGTTGGGCCGCAACGACACCGTGTACTGCCTGACGCCGCTGCATCACGAGTCCGGGCTACTGGTCAGCCTCGGCGGCGCAGTCGTCGGAGGTGCCCGCATCGCGTTGTCGCGCGGCCTGCGCCCGGACCGGTTCGTGGCCGAACTACACCAGTACGGCGTCACCGTCGTCTCCTACACGTGGGCCATGCTGCGCGACGTGATCGACGATCCGGGTTTCGCGCTGCATGGCAGTCACCCGGTGCGGTTGTTCATCGGCTCGGGTATGCCGACCGGACTATGGCAGCGAATTCTCGAGGTATTCGCTCCCGCGCATGTCGTCGAGTTCTTCGCCACCACCGACGGACATGCGGTGTTGGCCAACGTGTCGGGCGTCAAGATCGGCAGCCAGGGCCGGCCGTTGCCCGGCGCCGGCCACATCGAACTGGGCGCCTACGACGCCGAGCATGACCTGATCCTGGAGACCGACCGGGGCCTGGTGCGGGTACCGGAAACCAACGAAGTCGGCGTGCTGCTCGCCGAGCCGCGCGGGCCGATCGATCCGACCGCGTCGGTCAAACGTGGGGTCTTCGGTCCCGCCGATACTTGGATCTCCACTGAATACCTATTCCGTCGCGACGCCGACGGCGATTTCTGGTTAGTCGGCAGGCGCGACTCGACCGTGCGCACCGCGCGCGGGATCGTGTTCTGCGATCCGATCACCGACGCGCTCGGACTCATTCCCGCGGTCGACCTCGCGGCGACCTACGACGTGCCGATGGGTGGTCACCACGTCGCCGTCACAGCGGTGACGTTGCGGCCGGGGGCGACCATCACTGCGGCAGATCTCACCGAGGCGGTGGCAGCCATGCCCTTCGGGTTGGGGCCCGACATCGTGCATGTGGTGGGGGAGATGACGCTGAGCGCCACGTATCGACCGACGGTCAGTCCGTTGCGGGCGGCGGGGATTCCCAAGCCGGGACGGCACGCCTGGTATTTCGATGCGGATGCCAACCAATTCCGTCGGTTGACCGGCCCGGCGCGTGCCGAGTTGTCCGGTGCGCAATAGCGTTGGGAGCGAAGGTGATTGACGAAACACTGCTGAGCATTTTGGTTTGCCCGGCCGACCGGGGCCCGCTTGTGCTGGTCGGCAAAGACGACGAAGCGCTGCTGTACAACCCACGGTTGCGGCGCGCCTACCGCATCGAAGACAGCATTCCGGTGCTGCTGGTCGATGAGGCGATCGAGGTGGGCGACGACGAGCATGCGCGGCTCATGGCGCAGGCAAGTCCGGCAAATCCCCAGTGAGGTAGCGCTGCAGGTTCGGCGCTATGGTGTCGGCGATCTGGGTGACGGGCAGTGAGTTGAACGGCGCTAGGTCCAGGATGTAGCGCGCCATCAGCACGCCCACCAATTGGGATGCGGCGAATTGGATCCGGATGATGCCGGTGCCCGGTGGGCTGTCGACGCGGGCACCGACTTCGACGGCGATTACGTCCTGGATGAACGTGCGGAATAGGTTGACCTCCGACCCGGCAATCACCGACCGCAGCGTGGCGATGAGCCCGGCACCAATTTCGGAGTCCCACAGCGGCAACAGCATTGACGGAATGGCGTGGCCGAGTTCCTCGACGGGCACTTGACGCAATGGGCCGATGATGTCCATCGGGTCGATCGGGATGCGAACGGCCGCGGCGAAGAGTTGCTCCTTAGTGCCGAAGTAGTGATGCACCAACGCCGAGTCGACGTCGGCCGCGGCGGCCACCGCGCGTATCGAGGTATCCCTAATACCGTTGCGAGCAAACAGTTCTCGCGCGCTGGTCAAAATGCGCTCTCTCGTGTTCGAGCTGCCCGCCGGCCGGCCCGGGCGCTTGCGCCCGGCATTCGTGGTCGTCACGTCAGGGTGTCCTGCGGCGCAGGGTCGCGGCGGCCAGACACAGCGCCGCAATCGCAAAGCCCAGCACGACCGCAATGTCGCGGACCGCGACGCCGGTTAGCCCGCTGTGCGCGCCCACCTGCTGCAGAGCCTCCAGGGCATAGCTGGCCGGCAGTACGTTGCTGAGCCACTCCAGCCAGTCAGGCATCAGTGCTCGCGGGACGATGATGCCAGCCAGCAGCAGTTGCGGCACCATCACCAGCGGAATGAACTGCACGGCCTGAAACTCTGTGCGCGCGAACGCACTACAGAGCAGGCCCAAGCCGACGCCGAGCACCGCGTTGACGATCGCAATCACGAACACCCAAAACGGACTACCCGCAGTGTCGAAGCCGAGCAACCAGAATGACACGCTGCAGGCCAAAATCGCCTGCATCGCTGCGGCGATCGAAAACGCTGTCCCATAGGCGATTAGCAGGTCGAGTCGGCGCAATGGCGTGGTCAGGATGCGCTCCAATGTCCCCGACGCCCTTTCGCGCTGCATCGTGATCGCCGTGATGATGAACATCACGAAAAGTGGGAACAGTCCGAGCAGGATCAGGCAGGCGTTGTTGAATGGCGACGGCGTACCCGGTCGATGCGGGGCATTCTGAAACATGAAATACATCAACGTGATAACCACGATGGGCACCGCCATGATCATGGCGACACTGCGGTGATCGCCCGCTAGCTGCCGCAAGATACGGGTTGTGGTCGCCGTGTAACCCGTCAGGCCTAGCCGGCCTGGCGCCTCATGCTGCGCTTGATGATGGACAGAAATGCGTCCTCCAGTGACGTGCATCCGGTGTCCTCTCGTAGTCGGTTCGGGGTGGTGTGCTCGACGAGATGGCCGTCGCGCATCAGCAACAGCTCGCCGCAGTGGTCGGCTTCGTCCATGACATGGCTGGAAACGAGCAACGTCGTCCCGCCGCGAGCCAGGTCAGTGAACTGCTCCCACAGATCGGCGCGCAGCACCGGGTCCAGGCCCACGGTCGGTTCGTCGAGAACTAGTAGCTCAGGCCGGCAGACCAGCGCGCACGCCAGCGACACTCTGGTTCGTTGACCACCGGAGAGGTTGCCGCAGTAGGCGGTGCGGTGATCACTGAGGCCCACCCGGTCGATCGCGGAGTCGGCGGCGTGGCTGTCAAACCCGTACAGCGATGCGAAGTATCGGACGTTGTCGACGATCCGCAAGTCGTTGTAGATAGTCGGGTCCTGGGGGAGATATCCGATCCGGTACCGCAGCGGCGAGGACCCGGCGGGCAAACCGAACACTCGCACGGTGCCGGACGCGACCAGTTGGGTGCCGACAATGCAGCGGATCAGGGTGGTCTTTCCGCAGCCCGACGGCCCGAGCAGACCGGTGATGCTGCCGCGTAGCACCCGCACCGAGAAGTCGTGCAGAGCAGGCCGTTTGCCACGGACCACCCGCAGGTGGTTGATGTCGATCGCCGGTTCTTGGCCAGTTGACTTTAATTCATCGCCTGATGAAGTCATCATGCGATGAATATCCGCCCCTGTCGGTCGACTGTCAAGAGCTGCGGGCAGAATCTGTCTGGTGGGCGCTGACCAACTCGCGGTCGAGCCGGTCGAGGCGGCGCATCGACTACTGGGTGCAACCCTCACCGGCCGCGGCGTCGTCGCGACGGTTGTCGAGGTCGAGGCGTACGGCGGGGTGCCTGATGGTCCTTGGCCAGACGCCGCCGCGCATTCGTACCGCGGTGCGACCGCTCGCAGCGCGGTGATGTTCGGCCCGCCCGGCCGGCTCTACACGTACCGCAGCCACGGCATCCACGTCTGCGCGAATGTGGTGTGCGGCCCCGACGGAATTGCGGCGGCGGTGCTACTCAGGGCTGCGGTCATCGAGTCCGGGTTCGACATCGCCCAGGCCCGGCGTGGCGCGTCGATCCGCACTCGCGCGCTGGCGCGCGGACCGGGGAACCTCTGCTCGGCCACGGGAATCATCATGGCCGACAACGGAATCGACATGTTTGATCCCGACAGCCCGATACGGCTGAGACTCAACGATGCCCTCGAAGCGACTTCTGGGCCTCGCGTCGGTGTCAGCCAAGCCGCCGACCGGCCGTGGCGGCTGTGGTTGCCCGGCCGGACGGAGGTTTCTGCCTACCGGCGCAGTCCACGAGCGCCGGCACCGGGTGCCAGCGACTGATTCGACGCGCCGTCCGGTCGCCCGCCGCTGACGCGCCACGCAGATGCGAGAAGATCTATGACTGTGAGCGTTGAAATCGTCGAGGAGCTGAGCTGGCGTGGACTGATTGCACAGTCCACCGACCTCGATGCGCTGACGAAGGAAGCCGCCGACAGTCCGATCACCCTGTATGCAGGGTTTGATCCCACCGCGCCCAGTCTGCATGCGGGCCACTTGGTGCCGCTGTTGACACTGCGGCGTTTTCAGCAGGCCGGCCATCGGCCCATCGTTCTTGCCGGCGGCGCCACCGGCCTGATCGGCGACCCGCGCGAAACCGGCGAACGCGTGCTCAACAGCGACCAGACCGTGCGGGAATGGACTGGGCGGATCCGCGGGCAGCTCGAGCGATTCGTCGACTTCGACAGCTCACCGACGGGTGCGATCGTCGAGAACAACATCGAGTGGACCGGCGCGATGTCAGCGATCGAGCTGCTGCGCGACGTCGGTAAACACTTCTCGGTCAACGTGATGCTGGATCGGGACACCATCCGGCGGCGGCTGGAAGGTGACGGGATCTCCTACACGGAGTTCAGCTACATGCTGTTGCAGGCCAACGATTACGTCGAGCTTCATCGACGCCATCGGTGCGTGCTTCAGATCGGCGGATCCGACCAGTGGGGCAACATCATCGCCGGTGTCCGATTAGTACGGCAGAAGTCGGCCGCCTCGGTGCACGCCCTCACGGTTCCGCTGGTGACCTCCGCCGACGGGACGAAGTTCGGAAAGTCCACCGGCGGGGGCAACCTGTGGCTGGACCCCGAGTTGACGACGCCCTATGCCTGGTACCAGTACTTCGTCAACACCGCTGACGCCGATGTCATCCGATACCTGCGCTGGTTCACATTTCTGTCGGCCGACGAGCTGGTCGAGTTGGAGGCGATCACCGCGGAACGGCCGCAACAGCGTGCGGCGCAACGTCGGCTGGCGCGCGAGCTCACGACCCTTGTACACGGCGAGCACGCGACCGAAGCCGTCGAACACGCCAGTGCGGCGTTATTCGGCCGAGGGGAGCTCACCCGTCTGGACGAAGCGACGTTGACGGCCGCGTTGCGGGAGACCTCGATAGCCGAGCTCACGCCGGGAACACCAGACGGAATCGTCGACCTGCTTGTCGCCAGCGGCCTGGCGCAAAGCAAGGGGGCTGCGCGCCGCACCATCGCCGAGGGCGGAGCGTATGTCAACAACGCCAAGATCGACGACGCGGCCTGGGCGCCACAACCGACAGACTTCCTCCATGGACGCTGGCTCGTGTTGCGCCGCGGCAAGCGAAACATCGCCGGGGCCGAACGCGTCGGTTGATCTTGAGGCCACCCGAAACACCCCGTCTAGCAGCTTGTTTGACTCCAAGTTTCCGGTCGCGTAACTTAATCGCGTCGCCGCGACACGGCCAGCCCGTAGAGCGCGGCGATGTCCCAGAGGGAAGTTCCACTTCGGTGGTGTTCCTTCGTCGTCCGCAGAGCGAGTAAGCGGCCAAGAGCCGCGGTCTTGTTGCGCGGCCGGTGGGGTGTTGTTTGAGAACTCAATAGTGTGTTTGGTGGTTTTGTTTTTGTTGTTGTTTTTTTGGCCATGCTTTTGACTTCCCGTGTTGGGGGTGTGGTTTTGTTTTGTTGATGCCAGTTTTTGGTGTCTTTTTGTCTGGTCAGATTGTTCTGATTCGAATTCTTTCCTGCCTGTTGTGGTGGGGGGTTTTTGTTTGGAGAGTTTGATCCTGGCTCAGGACGAACGCTGGCGGCGTGCTTAACACATGCAAGTCGAACGGAAAGGCCCTGCTTGCAGGGTGCTCGAGTGGCGAACGGGTGAGTAACACGTGGGTGATCTGCCCTGCACTTCGGGATAAGCTTGGGAAACTGGGTCTAATACCGGATAGGACTACGCACTGCATGGTGTGTGGTGGAAAGCTTTTGCGGTGTGGGATGGGCCCGCGGCCTATCAGCTTGTTGGTGGGGTGATGGCCTACCAAGGCGACGACGGGTAGCCGGCCTGAGAGGGTGTCCGGCCACACTGGGACTGAGATACGGCCCAGACTCCTACGGGAGGCAGCAGTGGGGAATATTGCACAATGGGCGCAAGCCTGATGCAGCGACGCCGCGTGGGGGATGACGGCCTTCGGGTTGTAAACCTCTTTCACCATCGGCGAAGCCCATGATTGTTGTTGTGGGTGACGGTAGGTGGAGAAGAAGCACCGGCCAACTACGTGCCAGCAGCCGCGGTAATACGTAGGGTGCGAGCGTTGTCCGGAATTACTGGGCGTAAAGAGCTCGTAGGTGGTTTGTCGCGTTGTCCGTGAAATTCCCTGGCTTAACTGGGGGCGTGCGGGCGATACGGGCAGACTGGAGTACTGCAGGGGAGACTGGAATTCCTGGTGTAGCGGTGGAATGCGCAGATATCAGGAGGAACACCGGTGGCGAAGGCGGGTCTCTGGGCAGTAACTGACGCTGAGGAGCGAAAGCGTGGGGAGCGAACAGGATTAGATACCCTGGTAGTCCACGCCGTAAACGGTGGGTACTAGGTGTGGGTTTCCTTCCTTGGGATCCGTGCCGTAGCTAACGCATTAAGTACCCCGCCTGGGGAGTACGGCCGCAAGGCTAAAACTCAAAGGAATTGACGGGGGCCCGCACAAGCGGCGGAGCATGTGGATTAATTCGATGCAACGCGAAGAACCTTACCTGGGTTTGACATGCACAGGACGCGTCTAGAGATAGGCGTTCCCTTGTGGTCTGTGTGCAGGTGGTGCATGGCTGTCGTCAGCTCGTGTCGTGAGATGTTGGGTTAAGTCCCGCAACGAGCGCAACCCTTGTCTCATGTTGCCAGCGCGTTATGGCGGGGACTCGTGAGAGACTGCCGGGGTCAACTCGGAGGAAGGTGGGGATGACGTCAAGTCATCATGCCCCTTATGTCCAGGGCTTCACACATGCTACAATGGCCGGTACAAAGGGCT